>NZ_JBXSOV010000007.1:0-265179 GCF_057784355.1 Martinezella sp. CNPSo 3959 | reverse complement strand
ATGGGGGATGCATTGGCGTAAAATTGCCAATATGAGATCGCAAGCACTCAGTCTCTGAAGATCGGAATTTGAGATGCGACGTGCAATATTGTTGCGATACGCCACGCGAGGGGGTCGAAGATGGACGAGATAACACCGTTTAAGGTGATAATGTGTGTTGAGGAGGGCTGGTCAATATCGATAAATCGACCAGATAGTGGATTGTGATGACTGGCAAGGCGATCATCGGCGCCTCAAGTTCGGGCGCGTTGCAGGAGCGTTACGGCGACTGGATCCTTACCATCGTCAATCAGGGTACTGCCGATCTTGCCCGGCTATCTTATGCTATTTCATACACGCTGTATGATCTGCAGACAAACACGCCGGTACTGTCGATTGAACTTACTCCAGGGTGCGGGAGTCTCCGGGGCATGTTGGCTCTACCGCAGGGACTCTATCTGCGGAGCGTCGGGCTACCAGCAGGCGGCAAAGCTGCTCCCGGTCTCGCCTCGCCATTCGCTACCGCTTTCCCACGTGGCTGTCTTGTCGAGCTGAACCTAAATAAAGCCATGCTTGCCGGTCTGCGGCGCAGGCGCAATCTCACTGTGACGTTGGCTGCAGCCGATACCGACCGCGAGGTGAGTTATGTCATCTCGCTTCATGGGTTCGCCGAAGCTCTCAACCGGGCGCTCTCCATCGTCGATCCTTACGCAGCGAGGGCAGACACCGGGCCAGGCATGACCCTTCAGTAGGCCGGGTCTGGCGGCGTGCTCGAATTCTCAAGTCGAGCTTCTCGGGTGCTTGCAAGCAATGTCCGGCGTGCCTCGCTAAGATGCGCCGTACACGTCTGGTTGATTTTCTTCTGATCCCTTGAGAGGATCGCGTCGATATAATCTAGATGCTGATATACCGCCGCTTCGTTACGGCTGCGCTCGTCTTTCTTGTTCCATTGATAATGATAGAAGAAAATCAGCGAGATGACGTGATAAAATTCGGTGACGAAGCGGTTGCTGGAAGCACTGTTGATCAAACGATGCAACTGCTCGTCCAGGAGCGAGAACCGGTGATAGTCGGTCTCGATCGTTTCCAGCAACTTGAGATGCTCGCTGCGCAGTCTGCGTAGTTCGTTCCAGCTCGGATCGCCGTCATCGAGTTCCGCAAAGCGCATGACGGATCGCAGTTCGAAAATTTCGCGGATATCGGAAAGCTCGTTGGCGAATTCCAGCGTCATGCCGCGAAAGACCCATTTGCCGCCGGCCTTGCGCTCCATCAGGCCAAAATGCCGGAAACTCTGCAGAAATTCGCGGATCGTTGTCGACGACACGCCGAATTGCCGTGCAAGCTGAAGCGCGTTGATGGTCTGACCTGGCCCGCTATCGGATTGGAGAATCCACGTCAGGAAAGCGCGTTCGACCATCAATGTCGGCGGGATGGTTTCGGCTTCGCAATAGAGCTCTGATGGTTCTACCTGCCGCAGGACTATTCTGTCCGTGGAAATCAGACCGCTTTCCGTAGCCGCAGCAAGGCACTTGCGGACAGTCGTTCGGCTGGTGCCAAGGGTTCGACCGATCTCGCGTTCCGAGCCAAGCGGGTGTCCATGGCCGACCGATTGCACGTGGCGCAGGAATTCGTTGAACTGCCGTTTGAAGAGGTTTTCAGAACGCATGCCGCCCGCGCTTGCTGGTTTTTTAAACATAAAATACCACTTTAAATCGCTTATCTCAACCGTGTAAATTCAGCGCAAGCAGGCGGTGAATGAACGCAATCCAGTGTCGAAGTTCGAGGTGAAGGTGGTGCTCAAGTTATTCCTGTACGCCATCGGCGTGCGCAAGGGCGAAGCTGCCCTGAAGCCGGTTCGATCTACCGGTCGACATCGCCGCCCTGAACTGATCTATGTTTAGTAAACCGGGCGCAAGCGTCCGGTTTACTCCCCAATCCAGGAAAGGTTTCGTCACGTGAAAGCCCTGTTGATCGAAAGTGAAGGCATCAGCCGTTTCACCGATGTCGCTCGCCCACAGCTCGGGGAAGGCGATGTCCGTATTTCCATCCGCCATGTCGGCATCTGCGGGAGTGATCTCAACACGTTTCGAGGCCTCAATCCCCTGGTGCAATTGCCGCGCATTCCTGGGCACGAGATCGGCGGAGAGATTGTCGAGACCGGGGCGGGTGTTCCGCCTACCTACCGACCCGGGCAGCGCGTTATCGTGCTTCCCTATACCAGTTGCGGCACGTGCTCCTCCTGCCGCAAGGGGCGCGTGAATGCCTGCCGCTACAATCGCACGCTCGGTGTCCAGCAGGATGGCGGGCTCGCCGAAGAGATCGTTCTTCCGGCAGAGAAGCTGATCCTCAATGATACCCTTGAGCCGCGCTTTCTCGCCTTGGTCGAGCCGTTGTCGGTAGGCTTCCACGCAGTGGCGCGCGGCCGCGTGTCGGCGAGCGATCGCATCGTCGTATTGGGCTGCGGGATGATCGGCATGGGCGTCGTGATCGGAGCCGTTGCTCGCGGAGCCGAGGTGATTGCAGTCGACCTCAGCCCGGAAAAGACCGCGCTGGCAAAACAGTTCGGAGCCCGTCACACCATCGATGCCGGCACGGAAGATGTCGTTGCGCGCATTGTCGAGCTGACGGATGATCAGGGCGTCGATGTGGCCTTCGAGGCAGTCGGCCTTCCGGAAACTTTTCGTCAGGCGATCGATCTGGCTGGCTTTTGCGGCCGCGTCGTCTATGTCGGTTACGCCAAGGCGCCCGTTAGCTATCAGACGCAGATGTTCAATCTCAAGGAGCTTGATATCATGGGGTCGCGCAACGCGACCAAGTCTGATTTCGATGCGGTCATCGCCTATCTGGAGACGATCGGCGATCGTGCCGCTTCCCTTATTTCCAAGGTCATACCCTTTGCCGATGCCGAGAGCGCGTTACCCTTTTGGGACAAGAACCGAGACGTTTTGAAGGTCGTCGTCGAAAGATGAATATGTAGGAAAGCATGCAATCTCCAGTCGCGCTTCCCGGCTTGGCGGGGAGCGCGCCGGCAGCCGGCGTGGCAGCGAAATGGGCCTCCTGATCGCGCATTGCCTTGTAGTCTCCAGGACTGAGCTGGTGCGTTGGCGGGGCGCACGTTGGATCTTATTGAGAAAGCTACGGCATCAATCGATCCCCTCCTGGAGAGAGCCGGGACCGCTGCCATTTCCTTTCGGGGCATTTGTGCACTTCGCCCAGCCGGCTGCAGCATAGAAAGAGATTTTCCAATTCCCGTGCCTTCAGAGATCGCTGTTCCTTTTAATCCACTAATTTTATGGACAATATTTGGATTATCGAAAATGCATGCGATCTTCGGAAGGGATAAGAATGAGTGCGCCCAAACTTGTCGGCATCGTCGGCAGCTTCAACAGGCCGTCGAAGAGCTACGCGCTGGTCCAGGCCGTCGCGGATCTGGCAAGCGGGCGATATGGCTTCTCAAGCAGGATCTACGATCTGCATGATGTTGGCCCCTCTCTCGGCGCGGCCCAGTGGCGCAAGGATCTCGACGATCAGGCAAAAGGTGTGATCGATGAAATCGTCTCGGCAGATGCATTGGTTATCGGCTCGCCGACGTTCAAGGGCTCCTATCCCGGGCTGTTCAAGCATCTGATCGACCTTATCGATCCACACGAGCTGCGCGCCAAGCCGATCATCATCACGGCGACCGGCGGCGGCGACCGGCATGCGCTGATGGTGGAGCATCAGCTGCGGCCGCTCTTCGGCTTCTTCATGGCACATACCCTGCCAACCGCCGTATACGCGTCGGATCGTGACTTTACCGATTACAAGGTTTCCTCGGAACCGCTCGCCGGCCGTATCAATGAGGTCGTCGGTGAGCTCTCCGCCTTCTTCCCGCATCCGGTAACGGTGCTTGCCGCGGCCGAATGATGGGCTGAGAACGATTTGCAGCAGCCCCTGGGATTTATCAATCAAATGGAGGGTTACATGAAATGGAATGTCATTAGCCGCCTGAAGACGATTTTCGCTGGGCGTGCGTTGCAGGATGCGAATGAACGAATCCAATCCGTCGATCGGCCGGAGCCCGGCGAGCGAGAACTCTCCGCGCGCGACTACGAGATCTACTATTGGTGTACATCCCCCGCGCCTTGGCATTGAAGGGATGCATTTTTGATTTCCTGTCGCAAGCTTTGCATTCGATCGCTTTTCCTCGTGAGGCTTTCATGACCAGAGTACTGATCGTGCCTGGCCTTTTCGGCTCCGCCGAGGGGCATTGGCAGCGCTATTGGCTGCAGGATCAATCCGACGTTCGGCTCGTCGAGCAGGATAACTGGGACTTTCCCAATCTCGGCAGCTGGATGGAGAAATTGGAAGCTGCGCTGGAAGAGGCCGGAGAAGCCTATGTCGTCGCCCACAGCTTGGGCTGCGTGTTGACGGCGAGATTGGCTGGCCGGCAGGCCGCACGAAGGGTCAAAGGCGCGCTGCTCGTAGCGCCCTGCGATATTCCCGTGACGGAAACCCTGCATGCCGGACATCTATCCTTCGGCACCATGCCGACGGAAGCACTGCCTTTCCCAAGCATGACGATCGGGAGCTTGAATGACATCTATATGAGCCTCGACCGGCTCGGCATGTTCGGACGACTCTGGAATTCGGATGTTCGCAATATCGGCCTTGCAGGACATATCAATATAGCAAGCGGTTATGGGCGCTGGGTGGGTGGTTATCGCTTTCTGGACATGTTGAAGGCGCGTAGCAGGCATCGCAGGCCGCAGGGGTTTTCAGCGGCAATCGCGGCGTCCATTTAAAAGAAGGGCTTTTCATATCCGCCATTCGACGCCATTGTGCGACGATTTTTTCTCGTTCCCAGGCTGTCACAAATGCGCGCCGGGGTAGGTTTTGGAGGTAAGACAATGAGTTTGCGCATCAACGATATCGCGCCGGATTTTACGGCCGAGACGACACAGGGCGAGGTTAAGTTCCATGACTGGATCGGCAGTGGTTGGGCCGTGCTGTTCTCGCATCCGAAGAACTTCACGCCGGTCTGCACGACGGAACTCGGCGCGATGGCTGGCCTCGAAGGCGAATTCCGCAAGCGCGGCGTCAAGATTATCGGCATCTCGGTCGATCCGGTCGAGAGCCATGGTCGCTGGAAGAACGATATCAAGACGGCGACCGGTTTCGATGTCGACTATCCGCTGATCGGCGACAAGGACCTGAAGGTTGCCAAGCTCTATGACATGCTGCCGGCAGGCACCGGCGAAAGCTCGGAAGGCCGCACGCCTGCCGACAATGCCACCGTCCGTTCCGTTTTCGTTATTGGCCCCGACAAGAAGATCAAGCTGATCCTCACCTATCCGATGACGACAGGCCGCAACTTCGGCGAAATCCTGCGCGCGATCGACTCGATCCAGCTGACATCCAAGCATCAGGTCGCAACGCCGGCAAACTGGCAGCAGGGCGAAGACGTTATCATCACCGCCGCTGTCTCCAACGAAGATGCCATCACTCGCTTCGGCTCGTTCGACACGGTATTGCCCTATCTGCGCAAGACCCGGCAGCCATCCGCCTGATCGGCGTGGTGACTGGGAGTTTTAGCTGACACGATGCGGCCCTGACGGCCGCGTCGCTTTTACAGGTGAACGTTTTCGCGCAAGAAATCCAGCAAGGCGCGCACGCGCGCCGGCAGAGGGCCGCCCTGGCCAATATAGACGGCGTGGAATTCCTCGATATCTCCGGGATTGAATTCTTCCATCACCGGCTGCAGCCGTCTGGCCGCGATATCCGCTCTGACGGTGAAAGCGGCAAGCCGCGCCAGGCCTGCGCCGGCAAGCGCAAGGTGCCGCATGGCTTCGCCGTCGCCCACCTGCAGGCTGCGCGCCGCCGGTACCGTCGCAACCTCACCGTCAATAAGCAGCGGCCAGCCTTCGATCGCCCGGGAATAGCTAAAGCTGATGCGGCAATGTCTTGCCAATTCCGCGGCGGAGCGCGGTGTCCCATGCCTGTGCAGATAGTCCGGCGAGGCGACAATGATACTTTGTGTGGTTCCAAGCTTGCGGGCCATGAGGCTGGAGCTCTTCAGCGGCCCGGCGCGGATTGCAACATCGGCGCGCTCCTCCATCAGGTCGATGACCTGGTCCGTATGGAAGATCTCGAGCGAGACATTCGGGTGCAACGCCATGAAGCTTGGAACGAGCGGAGCCAGCACATGATTGCCGAAGGAGCCGCTGGTGTTGATGCGGATATGGCCGACTACCTGCTCTCCCGCCGATGCATGGCGTTCGGCTTCGGCAATATCGGCAAGAATGGCGACACTGCGCTCAAAGAAAGCGCAGCCCTCGGGTGTGAGCTGCAATCGCCGCGTCGAGCGGTGGATGAGCCGCGCGCCGAGGCGCTTTTCAAGTCTCGTGACGAGTTTGCTGACGGCTGAAGGCGTCATCCGGCAGGCTATGGCCGCAGCGGTGAAGCCGCCGAGTTCCACGGCGCGCACGAAGACTTCCATTTCACCGGAACGGTTGATCTCTTGGCGGCTCATGATGAATTGAAGTCATAAATGAGTTTCTTTTCGGCAATCTATATCATCTCTCCCATCGCGTCTATCTAACTGAAGAACCAACAGGAGACGGATGATGGAATATAGAAATCTTGGTGCTTCGGGCTTGCGCGTTCCCGTGCTCAGTTTCGGCGCCGGCACCTTTGCCGGCAATGGACCGCTCTTCAGCGCCTGGGGCTCGACGGATGCGATGGAAGCGCGCCGTCTGGTCGACATCTGCCTGGAGGCGGGCGTCAATCTCTTCGACACGGCCGATGTCTATTCGGCAGGCGCATCGGAGGAAGTGCTCGGTCAGGCGATCCGGGGCAGGCGGGATGCCGTGTTGATCTCGACCAAGACAGCACTGCCGATGGGCAATGGACCGGCCGATTGGGGCAGTTCGCGCTCACGCTTGATCAAATCCGTCGATGCTGCCTTGCAGCGTCTCGGCACCGATTACATCGACCTCTTGCAACTGCACGCTTTCGACGCCTCGACGCCAATCGAAGAAGTGCTCTCCACTCTCGATAACCTCGTGAAGGCGGGAAAGATCCGCTACATCGGCGCTTCCAACTTCGCCGGCTGGGAGCTGATGAAATCGCTCGCGATCTCCGACAAGCACGGCTACGCGCGCCATGTCGCCCATCAGGTCTATTATTCGCTCGCCGGCCGCGATTACGAATGGGAGCTAATGCCGTTGGGCCACGATCAGAATGTCGGTGCCCTCGTCTGGAGCCCGCTGGCATGGGGCAGGCTGACAGGCAAAATCCGCCGCGGTCAGCCATTGCCCGAAAAGAGCCGGCTTCATGAGACGGCGTCATTCGGGCCGCCCGTCGATGACGAGAAGCTGTTCGATATCGTCGATGTGCTGGATGAGATTGCCGGCGAGACCGGGAAGAGCGTGCCGCAAATCGCCCTCAACTGGCTGCTCAGCCGGCCGACGGTCGCAAGCGTCATCATCGGCGCGCGCAACGAAGAGCAGCTGCGGCAGAATCTCGGCGCGGTCGGCTGGACTCTTTCGAAAGAGCAGATCGAGAGGCTGGATAAGGTCAGTGAGACGACGGCTCCCTATCCCTATTTTCCCTATCGGCGTCAGGAAGGCTTTGCGAGACTCAACCCGCCGCTCGTTTGACACGGCAGGCGATCCCAACGACGGCGGCGAAACAGGCAAATGCTTCGCCGCCGGATGAAACTCAACGGCCACCCTCGATCTTGCGATGGCGCTGGTTCCGGCCGCTTTCGCCGTAGGGATAGGCGGCGGGTTGCGGCGCGCTGATCTCGTTCAGCCGATCCATCTCCGCCTCCGTAAGTTTCAGTTTGGCTGCGCCCAGATTGTCGGCAAGCTGCTCACGCGTGCGCGCGCCGAGGATGACTGAAGTTACCGCCGGTCGTGCTGCCGTCCAGGCAAGCGCCACCTGCGCCATAGTCACGTCTCGTGCCCTAGCAATTTCCTCGACCGTGGCAATGATTGCCCAGGTCCGCTCCTGCGCATTGCGCGGCGCAAAGGATTCGCTGCCACGATTGGGGTTTTCGCCAAGTCTCGTGGCGCCGGTCGGCATTTCGTCGCGCTTGTATTTCCCGGTCAGCCATCCACCGCCAAGCGGCGACCATGGCAGCAGGCCCATCCCGGCATCGAGGCAGGCGTCGACGATCTCGAGTTCGATGTCGCGCACGAGCAGATTATATTGCGGCTGCAGCGTCACCGGCCGCGTGTAGCCCTGGGCCTTGGCGATCTCGACGGCCTTGGCGATATGCCAGCCGACGTAATTGGAGAAGCCGTAATAGCCGATCTTGCCGGCACGCACGGCGTCATCCAGAAATCGCAATGTCTCCTCGATCGGCGTTAAAGCGTCCCAGGCATGCATCTGATAGAGATCGATATGCTCGACACCGAGACGGCGCAGCGAATCGTTCAACGCCTGGCCGAGATGGCGGCGCGACAGACCGATATCGTTCGGTCCGTTGCCCATCGGAAAGCGGCCCTTGGTGGCGATAACGGCCTGGCGTGCTTCTGTCGGACGCGCCTTCAGCCAGCGGCCAATGATCTCTTCCGACTTGCCGGCGCTGTAGACATCGGCGGTGTCGATGAAGTTGCCGCCCCACGCGAAGTAATCGTCGAGAAGCCTGTGCGACGCGGCTTCGTCTGCTTCCGCGCCGAATGTCATGGTGCCAAGGCAATAGGCCGTGACGACGGCCCCGCTTGGGCCGAGCTTGCGATAATCCATTCCTGCCTCCTCTGAACGGAGCTCTGCTGCCCAATGGGCAAAGCGATCGGGAGAGCTGCAGGCTCCGTGATCCATAGCAATAATGTGGTGTTTGAGACGGCCTCCACCGTCGATGGGGTTCGACGCTCGGCGTTTTACCGCCTTGGCCGCGAAAGGAGCATAACCAATCATCCCATGATTACCAAGCGCATTCATTGCCTGAGCCGCCCGGCTTGCGTAAAATTCTCCGTGATGATTCTTCTCTCGCCGAATGCTTTCCCGCATGGATGAAACGCCGACAAGCCGCATGCTTTCCTGGGCACGCAACTCGACCATCTATCGTTTAGAACGTCGGATGATGACCGAGAAGCAGCTGTTCGATGCGATTTCCAAGAAGGCGAAGCAGAAATTCGAGGATATCAGCGGCGCACAGATCAAGGCGCTTGCCGATTTTGCGGTGAAATTCGCCTATGAACTAAAGGTGCTTGATGACGTCGCCTTCGCCGAGATCAGCACACGCTCGGCGGTCCGCTCCGGCAAGTCGAAGAAAGCCATTGCCTTCAAGCTCGCGTCCAAAGGCATCAGTGGTGAAACGGTCGTCGCGGCAGTGGAAGAGGTCGATGATCTCCATTCCGCCGTCATCTTTGCCAGGAAACGTGGTTTCGGGCCTTTCCGGCGCGGTGATCTCGACGAGAAGCGCAAGGCAAAGGAATTGTCTGCCTTCGCCCGCAACGGTTTCAGCTTTGCCATCGGCAAGAGGGTCTTCGAGATGGAGCGAGAGGATGCCGAGGAAGTGCTTGAGGAGAACTCGGCATTTTGAAGCGCCATGCTCGTTGAAATAGCCGGGACCAACGGATAGCGTCGCGGCGCTTGAGGCCGTGGATATGAGGACGTTGGTGACAGTGAATTTTCGATTGCTCGCAGTGGCGATGTGCATCGCTTCCTTGCCGATGACAGCCCACGCCGAGTGGCAGGCGGTCGAGACGATCAAGACCTATGCGATTACCGGAGCCTCGGGGCGCGAACTCTATGACTCCATTGGCGAGCGTGGCCCCTTGCTCGGACCCAAGGTGAGGGCGATCGCCCATACGGACTTCAAGCTGACTTGGACGCGCAAATACGAGCCGCAGCCGAACGGCGCCTGCATGATCACGGTCAACATACCGAAACTGATCATCACCTACACGCTACCGAAGCCTTCGGCGCAATTGCCGGCATCGACCCGCAAAAGCTGGCAGACATTCATCGCCGGGGTCGAGGCGCATGAGCGCGTGCATGGCGGCTTCATCAAGGACATGGTGAAGGAAATCGAGGCCGTGAGCGTCGGCTTTTCCGTGCCCGACGACCCGAAATGCAGCAAGATCCGCGTGGAGCTGACGAAGCGGCTCGGCGAAATCTCCAATAAGGAGCGGCAGCGCAACAGCGATTTCGACAAGGTCGAATTCAGCGATGGCGGCAATCTCCAGCAGCTTGTTCTGAAGCTGGTCAAGGAAGAGTAGTTAAGAGAACCGCAGCCGGACGTATCCGCCGGCTGCGTCACCTAATGTGGCTTTATCGACCCTTCTGCTTCCGCCATTCCGCGAATTTCTGCTTCGGCGCGTCGCTGGTTGCCGGATAGAGGCCGATGATAGTGGCGCCGTTCATGACTTCCTCGGTGACGAAGTCCTCATAGGCCGTCATTTCCACGGTCTCAGTGGCAATCTCATCGGCAAGATGCGCCGGAATGACGATAACGCCCTCATTGTCGCCGACGAGAACGTCGCCGGGGAAAACCGCGACATCGCCGCAGCCGATCGGACCGTTGATTTCGATAGCCTGGTGTAGCGTCAGGTTCGTCGGGGCGGAGGGGCGGTGATGATAGGAAGGAATATCGAGGGCGGCGATTTCAGGGCTGTCGCGGAATCCTCCATCGGTAACGACACCGGCCACGCCACGCACCTGCAGACGCGAGACGAGAATGGAGCCGGCGGAGGCCGCGCGCGCGTCCTTACGGCTGTCCATGACCAGCACGAAGCCGGGCGGGC
The DNA here is from genome assembly GCF_057784355.1 of Martinezella sp. CNPSo 3959. Lineage (NCBI taxonomy): Bacteria > Pseudomonadati > Pseudomonadota > Alphaproteobacteria > Hyphomicrobiales > Rhizobiaceae > Martinezella > Martinezella sp. CNPSo 3959. The sequence goes on along the minus strand of NZ_JBXSOV010000007.1, from coordinate 254,464 downwards.
ATTGCTCGACAGCGGCACGTTGCGGATGTTCCGGGTTGCGGAAGACTTCGAGCGTGTTCAAGTCCTCGCGCGCCGGAATATAGCGCAGCGTGAAAGCCTGGCCGACCATGTTCGCCTTCTTCGGCGAGAGCGGCCGCACATCCTGAATGAACTGGTTGCGCAGGCCGCGCCGGAAAAGCGCGGTGGCGATCGTCGGTGTTGCGACGCCCATCAGCTTGTCGCGCGTCTCATTGCTCAGCACATAGTTGCTCATGCGATATGTTCCTCGTAATTAGTAGATGTCGGGTTCGCCCGGCGTCGGGCCGAAGCTGTTTTCCAGGAAGTCGAAATCACAGCCGGTATCGGCCTGCGCCACATGGCGCGAGAACATCCAGCCATAGCCGCGGCCGAATTTTTCCGGAGGCTTGACCCAGGCGTCGCGCCGGCGTTGCAACTCGTCTTCATCGACCAGCATGTCGATGCGCCGCGCCTCGAGATCGAGGCGGACGATATCGCCATTGCGCAATAGCGCCAGCGGTCCACCCACATGCGATTCCGGCGAGACATGCAGAATGCAGGCGCCGTAGCTGGTGCCGCTCATGCGGGCGTCGGAGAGGCGCAGCATGTCCCTGTGGCCCTTCTTCAGAAGCGCCTTCGGGATCGGCAGCATGCCCCATTCCGGCATGCCGGGACCGCCCTGCGGACCAGCACCGCGTAGCACCATGACGTGATCAGGCGTGATGTCGAGATTTTCGTCGTCCACCGCTGCCTTCATCTCCGGATAGCTGTCGAAGACCAGCGCCGGTCCCTGGTGCTTGTGAAAGCGCGGATCGCAGGCGGCCGGCTTGATGACAGCCCCGGTGGGCGCAAGGTTGCCCTTCAGCACCGCAAGCGACCCCTCATGATAGACCGGATTGTCGAGCGAGCGGATGACGTCGTCATTGTAACATTTCGCTCCCTCTAGCGTTTCGCCGAGGGTGACGCCGGAGACGGTGAGCGTCGAGAGATCGAGCTTGGAAGAAAGCTTCGCCATCAGGGCGCGCAGGCCGCCGGCATAGTAGAAATCTTCCATCAGATAGGTTTTGCCGGTGGGCCTGATATTGGCGAGCACCGGTGTCGTGCGTCCGGCCTTGTCGAGATCGTCGAGCGAGAGAGAGATGCCGGCGCGCCGCGCCATCGCGATCAGATGCACGACGGCATTGGTGGAACAGCCCGTCGCCATCGCGACAGCGACGGCATTGTTGACCGCGGCCTGCGTGACGATTTTCGAGGGAACGAGATCTTCCCACACCATCTCGACGATACGCCGGCCGACAGCTGATGACATGCGGATATGATTGGCATCTGGGGCGGGTATCGAGCTTGCACCCGGCAGCGTTAGCCCCAGCGCCTCGGCGATTGCCGTCATCGTGCTTGCCGTGCCCATGGTCATGCAGTGACCATAGGAGCGGGCGATGCCGGCCTCGACATCGACCCATTCCTTCTCCGAAATGGTGCCGGCGCGGCGCTCGTCCCAGAACTTCCAGGCATCGGAACCAGAGCCCAGATATTCGCCGCGGTAATTGCCGCGCAGCATCGGGCCGGCCGGCAGGTAGATCATCGGCAGGCCCATGGAGAGCGCGCCCATGACGAGGCCGGGCGTGGTCTTGTCGCAGCCGCCCATCAGCACGGCGCCATCGACCGGGTGCGAACGCAAAAGCTCTTCGGCCTCCATCGCGAGCATGTTGCGATAGAGCATAGTCGTTGGCTTGACGTAGCTTTCCGACAGCGACAGTGCCGGCAGCTCCAGCGGAAAGCCGCCGGCCTGCAAGATGCCGCGCTTCACGTCCTCGACGCGATGCTTGAAATGCGCATGGCACGGATTGGCGTCGGACCAGGTGTTGAGGATGGCGATGACGGGCTTATCCGTCCATTCTTCGGGCGCGTAGCCCATCTGCATGGTGCGGGAGCGGTGTCCCGAACTTCTGAGGTCATCCGGTGCGAACCATCGGGCACTGCGTAAGTCCTGGGGCTTCTTCCTGCTGTTCATTGTAATTGCGCCTTGTATTCGAATGTTGGTCGAAGGGATAAAAGCATGCGCCGCATCATTCCTTCATGCCCCATTTTAGCAGGGTGCGGCGCTCGATCGTTTGGAAAACCAGGTTTTCGACAATAAGCCCGATGACGATCACAGTCAGCAGGCCGGCAAAGACTGAGGGAATGTCGAGAAGATTGCGGTTTTCGAAGATGAACCAGCCGAGGCCGCCCTGGCCGGAGGAGACGCCAAAGACGAGTTCGGCGGCGATCAGCGTGCGCCAGGAAAAGGCCCAGCCGATTTTCAGGCCCGTGAGGATCGATGGGAAGGCGGCGGGGATCAGGATGCGGAAGACATAGGAAAGACCCGTCAGCCCATAATTGGCGCCGACCATGCGCAAGGTGCGGGAAACGCCGAGAAAGCCTGCGTGCGTGTTCAGAGCGACGGCCCAGAGAACGGAATGAATAAGCACGAAGACGAGACTTGCCGGTCCCAGCCCGAACCAGATGAGGGCGAGCGGCAAGAGCGAGATGGCCGGCAGCGGATTGAACATCGCCGTCATGGTCTCGAGAAAATCGGTACCGATGCGGGTGTTGATCGCAACGACCGTCAGGACGGCTGCGAGCACCGTTCCCGAGATGTAACCCATCACCAGTATCTTCAGCGTGGTCCAGATACGGGCCGGCAGGACGCCATCGGCGAACCGGTCATAAAGTGCGGTCAGCGTGTCGCTCAGCGTCGGGAATAGCAGCGGATTGTCGAGATGCCGGGCATAGGCCTCCCATATGACGGCGAGGATAACGATCAGCAATGATTTGCGGAACAGGCCCGACTGCCAGAGGAGTTCCGTTGTGCCGAGCTTCTGCTCGACGGCGGCTATATGGCCGGCGGCTTCCGTTGTCTGTGGAGCAAGGATGATCTGTGGCGCGCTCATGGTTTACTCCCTGTGCCCCTGCTCGGCAAACAGCATGTGATGGATCTCCTGTTCCAGCTTGGCGGCAGCAGCGGGATCGTCACGAACGGCTTCCACATCGCGCACCTCGGCCTTGACGCGGCCGGGATGCGGCGACAGCAGCAGGATGCGGTTGGAGATCTTGATCGCTTCGGCAATCGAGTGCGTCACGAAGATGACGGTGAACCGCGTATCTTCCCAGAGCTGCAGGAGTTCGTCCTGCATCTGTCGGCGGGTGAGCGCATCGAGCGCTGCGAAAGGCTCGTCCATCAAGAGGATATCGGGCTGCATCGCCATGCCGCGGGCAATCGCGACACGCTGTTTCATGCCACCTGACAGCATGTGTGGGTAAGTGTCGACCGCGCGGGTGAGCTTGACCTTGTCGATATAATCGCGGGCGATGGCCTCGGCTTCGCCGCGCGGCAGGTGACGGGCCGTTGTCAGCGGGAACATGACGTTTTCCAGCACCGTCTTCCAGGGCAGCAGCTGGTCGAATTCCTGAAAGACCATCATGCGGTCGGCGCCCGGTTTCTTGACCGCTTGCCCCTTGATCTCGATCCGGCCCGTCGTCGGTGTCATGTAGCCGCCGATGGCCTTCAGCAGCGTCGATTTTCCGCAACCAGAGGGACCAAGAAGGACGAAGCGGTCAGACTGGGCAACCGAGAAGCTGACGTTTTCCGTCGCGGTGATCAGCAGGTTCGGCGTCTTGTAGCGAAGCGTTACCCTGTCGACATTCAGAAGAGGTTTTGCGGTCATTGTTTCCGTCACCGGCATGTCGGCGTGCGTTTTTGCCTGAAGCATGAGCCTTCTCCGAGGGGTGGCTTGAAGGCGGCATTTGCGCCGCCGACAGGCGTCAGTTGCCATTAAGATCGGCTGCTTCCGGCAGGTAATAGTCGGTCCAGGCCTTGGGCATGGTCTTCAGCGTGCCGATTTTATGGAGATGGGTCGCGAACTTCATGGTTCCCTGCGGATCCATGCGGAACTCCATCATATGCGGCTCGTTCAGGATCGCTACGAGATCTTCGACGCTGGTCTTGTCGCCGCTGACGGTCTTGTAGGCTTCCACGGCCGATTTCGGGTCCTTCTTGATGAGATCGATCGCTTCGGCCGTCGCCTCGCGCAACGCCTTGACGATGGTCGGATTGGCGGTTGCGAACTGCGTCGTGGTGAAAAAGGTGCCCTGGGTCAAATCGCCGCCGATGATGTCGCGGGAATCGATGACCTTGTGAACGCCCGGCTGCTTCAGCTCGAGATATTGGAAGGGCGGGGCGGAGAAGTGGTTCTTGACCTCATGGGTCTGGTTCGCAAGTGCTGCCATTGCATCGGGATGGCCAAGCTGCACCGTGTTGGTGTCGAACTTGTGCACCTGGTCGTCGCCATACATTTGCGCGGCGGCCATCTGCAGCAGGATTGCCTGCGTCGAGACGCCGACCGTCGGCACTGCGATCTTGTCGCCTGGCTGAATATCCTTCAGCGACTGGATGCGCGCATCGCGCGAAACCATGATGACGGGTTGGGCCGAATTGGTGACGATACCCTTCACCTTGCCTCGGGTGCGGTCCCAAAGCAGCAGCAGATTGCCGGTGCCGGTATTGACGATGTCGACGTTGCCGGAGAGCAGCGCGTCAGTCTGCGCGCCACCGCCGCTAAAGGTTCGCCATTCCACCTTGACGCCCTGAAGGCCATCGGCCGCCGCATGCTTCTCGATCAGTTTCTGCGTCTCCATCACGTGGCTGGCGAGATAAAGAATGCCCGGCTGACGCGTGATAGAGATGTCGGTCTTTTCGGCAGCACCGGCTGAAAAGGTGCCGGCAATTGCCATGCCGACCGCTGTCAGACAGCGAAGAAATCCTCTCATTTGCTCCTCCCAATTGATCCAACTTTGAAAAACGAAGTTGGCTTGGACTGACTAAAGCACTAATGTATCAGTGCATCAAGCCCTGAACTGTGTTTAATGAGCAAACGCTCTCGATCAGAAAGGCCGCCAGTGAAGCTCAACCCGAAGGAATTCGCCCTCGATCGCTCCCGCCAGGTGGGGCCTCAGATCCTTGAGATCCTACGATCGCGCATTCTTTCGATGAGCCTGCCGCCAACAACGGTCTTGTCGCGCATCTCGCTGCAAAGCGAATTCAATGTCAGCCAAACCCCCGTGCGCGATGCCCTGATCCGGCTTGAGGAGGAGGGGTTAGTGGAGGTCTATCCGCAATATGCGACGGTTGTTGCGAGGATCGATATCCGTAACGCGACAGAGGCGCATTTTCTGCGATTGTCGATCGAACTCGAGGCGGTCCGCAGGCTGGCTGTTGAATCACCTGCAGAAACGGCAGCGATCCTCGAAGGCATCCTGGCTCGCCAGAAGCATGTGATGTCACAGGAAACCTATGATCTCTTCGATATGCTCGATAAGGATTTCCATCGCGTTCTCTATGAGCGGGCCGGCATTCTCGGCCTGTGGTCGACGGTCCGGCGCCAGAGCGTGCATCTCGACCGGCTGCGCATGCTCAACCTGCCGATGCCCGGCAAGCTGGAGCAGATCATTGTCGATCATCAAGCCGTGGTCGATGCCGTCCGCTCGGCCGATGCGGAGGCCGCCGTCGCCGCTTTGCGCCGGCATTTGTCGGGCACCTTGTCGATCGTCGATCTCATTTGTGAGCAATATCCGGATTATGTGAGCCGCTAGACCCGAAATTTGCTTGACTGCCCGGTAGGGTTGCGGTGGCACCGACAAAGGATCGATGTCGCCGGCAATCTAACTGCCTCCAAAACTCATCGAGCGCATCATGACAATGATGGCCTGAGGGTTTATGTTTTCGCTTCACCACTTAGGGAGGTGATATTGGAAGCGCTCAATAGCCTTGTCATTGATCTCCTGGTTTTTTTGAAAGCTGGTCCGCGACCTTATCGCGAGGTCATGGATGCGTGGCGGACGAGTTGTCCCCGATTGCCCATCTGGGAGGATGCAATGGATCTTGGTCTCGTTGAGCGGGAGCAAGGTTTTATCGTGCTGACCGATGCGGGGAGAAACCTGTTGGAATCTCGTCAGTAAAGATCGCTGTTTCCACGATTGATTCGATACGCTTCATTTTGCCAGTAGATGTGGAGCGTGCCAGCACCCGCATTGGCTTGCGCCTTACTTCATGCGACAAAGTTAAAGGGAAACAAATCATGGAGTTCGCTTGACCATCGGGCTTGCGCATGCGGAGCTGATCGCGGTTCTGACGGCCGTTACGGGTAGTGATCCCAGGGTAATGACGGTGCGGTCGGGCGATGCCTTACCGTCCGGTCCGTTTGAGCTCGGACATCGCACCTTGCAGAGCGGGTTGCGCGAATGGGTTCAGGATCAGACCGCCCATCCCGTCGGCTATCTGGAGCAGCTTTATACGTTTGCCGATCGCGATCGAAACAATGACATTCTCGGCGGTCGCACGATTTCGATCAGCTATCTCGGGCTCGTGCGCGAGCAGGCGGCACCCGGCGGCGGCATGCCGGGCTGGCATGGCTGGTACGAATATCTCCCTTGGGAGGATCACCGAAACGGTCCTCCAGCTATTCTCCACGATATCGCCGCCCGGCTTGCGCCATGGATCGAGGAGGATGCGATGCGTAGCGGGCAGCGCCGCCGCCGCGCCGACTTCGACTTCGGGCTGAATGGTGCGGCATGGAACGAGGATCTCGTGCTGCAGCGCTATGAATTGCTCTATGAGGCGCGTCTCGTCGCCGAGGCGGGCTGCGATCTCAAGCACAATTTTGGCCGATCGATGTTTGCCGATCATCGCCGCATCCTTGCGACCGGCATGGCGCGGCTTAGGGCCAAGATCAAATATCGCCCCGTCGTCTTCGAACTCATGCCCGAAAATTTCACGCTGCTGCAATTGCAGAAAACCGTCGAGGCATTGGCCGGCCTGACGCTACATAAGCAGAATTTTCGCCGGCTGATCGAGCAGCAGGAGCTGGTGGAGGAAACCGGCGGCACCGAAAGCGAAACCGGCGGCCGTCCGGCCAAGCTCTTCCGCTTCCGCCGCGCAGTCCTCGAAGAACGCGAGTTCGCCGGAACGAAATTACCACTCTCCCGCAATTGACATATGCTCACAACGAGAATATCTATTTGCTCATGATATACTCAAATTGAGTATAATAAGGAGCCGGCCATGAATCTTCCCATATCCGCATCCTCCCTTTACGATCGTGTCAGCCGCGTCATCCCCAAAGCCGAATGGCTGTCGTTCCAGGATGATGTCGAGGCGATCCTCGAATTGAAGCGGCGGCACAATGCCGTCATTCTCGCGCACAACTACCAGACTCCGGAAATCTTCCATGGTGTCGCGGATATCGTCGGCGACAGCTTGGCGCTTGCCCGCAAGGCTGTGGAAGTGGATGCGGACATCATTGTCCTTGCCGGCGTGCATTTCATGGCGGAGACCGCCAAATTGCTGAACCCGGAAAAGACGGTGTTGATCCCCGACATGGAAGCCGGATGCTCCCTCGCGGAATCGATCACGCCAGAGGATATCGCCTTGCTGCGTCAGGCCCATCCCGGCGTTCCCGTCGTCACCTATGTCAATACGTCGGCGGCCGTGAAGGCGGCATCTGATATCTGCTGCACATCGGGCAATGCCCGGCAGGTGGTGGAATCGCTCGGCGTGCCGAAGGTGCTGATGCTTCCGGATGAATATCTGGCGCGCAACGTCGCACGCGAAACCAATGTCGAGCTCATTGCCTGGCATGGGCATTGCGAGGTTCACGAGCTCTTCACCGCAGACGATATTCGCCAGCTTCGCGAGAATTATCCGGGTGTAACCGTGCTGGCCCATCCGGAATGCCCGCCCGACGTCGTCGCTGCGGCGGATTTTGCCGGTTCGACCGCCGTGATGTCCGATTATGTCGGCAAAAAGCGCCCGTCGCGCGTCGTGTTGCTCACCGAATGTTCGATGAGCGACAATGTCTCTGTGCATCATCCGGATGTCGAATTCATCCGCCCCTGCAATCTCTGCCCGCACATGAAACGCATCACGCTTGGCAATATTCGCAAAGCTTTGGAAGAGGGACAACACGAGGTGACGGTCGACCCGGCAATTGCCGCAGATGCCCGTCGGGCGGTTGAAAGGATGCTGGCGATATGAGCGAGATTCGTGAAGACTTGAGCGGCCGCATCGTCATCGTCGGCAGCGGCCTCGCCGGATTAATGACGGCGCTGACGCTGGCTCCTGAGCCAACCGTGATTATTACCCGCGCCTTGATCGGCGCGGAGACCTCAAGTGCCTGGGCGCAAGGTGGCATCGCCGCCAGCATAGGCAAGGGCGATAGTGCCGCCCTGCATTTCGCGGATACGCTTGCCGCCGGTGACGGGCTCTGCGACGCGAAGGTGGCGGCAAGGATCGTCGCCGAAGCACCTGCCGCCATCGCGGCACTGGAGTGCTTCGGTGTTGAGTTCGACCGCAACGATGCCGGCGAATTGTCCCTCGGCCTCGAAGCTGCACATTCGTTTCGGCGTATCGTGCATTCCAAGGGTGATGGTTCGGGGGCCGCCATCGTCCGCGCGCTCGCCGAGGCGGTTGCCTGCACCCCATCGATCACGGTGCTCGAGGGTTATCAGGCGCAGCGACTGTTGCTGGATGGCGATCGTGTCGCCGGCCTTCTGTGCCTCACCGGCAAGGGCAGTGTCGTTCTACAGTCGTCGCGCATCGTCCTTGCTACTGGCGGTATCGGCGGCCTGTTCGATGCCACGACCAATCCGGTCGGCAATTTCGGGCAGGGGATTGTGCTTGCGGCACGGGCCGGCGCTCAACTTGCCGACATGGAGTTCGTGCAATTTCATCCGACGGCGCTTGACAGCCGCAGGCGCCCACTGGCGCTTGTCAGCGAAGCCGTCCGCGGCGAAGGCGCGCTTCTCGTCAATGAAAGCGGTGAGCGCTTCATGGCTGACGTCGAAGGCGCCGAGCTTGCGCCGCGCGATGTCGTCGCGCGCGCCATTAGCGCGCAAATTGCCCGCGGCGGACGGGTTTTTCTCGATGCGCGAGCTGCGCTCGGCAACCGTTTTGCCGCGCGCTTTCCAGTCATCGAGGCCCTTTGCCACGAGGCGGGCGTCGATCCGGCGAGCGAGCTCATCCCGGTGCGTCCGGCCGTTCACTACCACATGGGCGGCGTTGCGACCGACGAGAATGGCCGCAGTTCCGTTCCTGGCCTATGGGTTGTGGGCGAGGCGGCGTCTACCGGCCTGCATGGCGCCAATCGCCTTGCCAGCAATTCGTTGCTGGAGGCGGCTGTCATGGGGATGCGGGCGGCGCACGATATTGCAAGTAGCGATGCGAGCCCTGCACGTTTGCCGAAACATTTCCCCGAGACTTTTGCGCCAGATCCGGCGCTCGTCCGGCCGATTGTCTCGCGGCATCTCGGCGTGCTGCGCAATGCCGGCGCAATCCATGGCGCCATTGCCGCCCTCCTGCCGCTTTGCGAGAACGAAAGCACGGCAACCGACCCTGCGCTGGTGGCTTTGCTGATCGCCGTCTTCGCAAGTCTCCGGATGGAATCGCGCGGCGCCCATGCCCGCACGGATTTTCCGCTGAAACTGCAACATGCGCAGCGCCGCATGATGCATCTCACCGACGCGCTGGATATCGCCCGGTCCGTCGCCCCATATTCCATGGCAAGGAGTGCCTGATATGACACTTGCTCCGCTCCCGCGCCTGATCGTCGAGCCGTTGGTGCGCAATGCGCTGATCGAAGATCTCGGCCTTGCCGGCGACATCACATCCATGGCTGTCGTCCCGGCGGAACATCGGTCCCGCGTTGCTATGGTCACCCGCCAGCCGGGCGTAGTCGCAGGTCTCGATGCCTCCGAACTTGCCTTCCAGCTGGTCGATCCCACAATCGTCGTGACCCGGCACGTGCCCGATGGTGCGAAGGTTGATGTCGGCGAGGTCATCGCGACGATCGAAGGGCCGTCCCGCGGCCTGCTGACGGCGGAACGCACGGCGCTTAATTTCCTCGGCCATCTCTCAGGCATTGCCTCCGTGACCGGCAGCATCGTCGAGGCGATCGCCGGCACGAAGGCATCGATCGTCTGCACGCGCAAGACGACGCCGGGCCTCAGGGCGCTGGAAAAATACGCGGTGCGCGCCGGCGGCGGCATGAACCATCGCTTCGCGCTCTATGACGCCGTGTTGATCAAGGACAATCACGTCGCAATTGCCGGGGGCATCGCGGAAGCCATCCGCCGAGCCAAGGCGGGTGTGGGTCATATGGTCAAGATCGAAGTCGAGGTGGATACGCTGGCGCAGCTTCGCGAAGCGATGCAGGAAGGCGTCGACGCCGTGCTGCTCGACAACATGACGCCGGATCAGCTGCGCGAGGCGGTCAATATCGTCGGCGGCCGGGCCATCACAGAAGCCTCCGGCCGCATCACGCCGGCAACGGCTGCCGCAATCGCCGCCTCCGGCGTCGATCTCATCTCCGTCGGCTGGCTGACGCATAGCGCGCCGACGCTCGATATCGGGCTGGACTGGAAGGCGGCGGCTTAGAGCCGCCGATCCCGAGTCAAACGACCACCGGCACCTGCGCGCCATCCATGCTGATCACCGCGCCGGTGACGTAGCCGGCTTTGGCCGAACTCAGGAAAGCGGCAACATTGGCGATGTCGGCTGGATCGGCCATGCGGCCGATCGGGATGCGCTTCACGGCGTCGGCGAGCGCTTCCTCTTCGGTCGAGCCTGAGATCTTCGCCGCCGCCTTCAGGCCTTCAGCAACGCGATCCGTCTCGGTGAGGCCGGGATTGAGGCCGACGACACGCACGCCCTTGCCGGCATAGGCATTGGCGAGCCCAACACTTGCGAGCATCAGGGCGGCATTGGCCGATCCGCCCGCCAAATGGACGGGGGAGGCGACCTTGCCGCCGTTGCCGATGATATTGATGACGACACCTGAGCCGCGTGTGCCCATGCGCTTGATGACGGGATCGATCACGTTGATGTAGGAAAAGTATTTCGCGTCCATTGCAGCCCGCCAGATGGCAGGGGTCAACTCATCCGCCGGCGTGCGGGCCGCTGCACCGGCGCTGTTGACGAGGATATCGATCGGGCCGACGTCGGACTCGACCTTGTTCACCACGGCAAGTGCCTGCTCGTCGGAAATCAGGTCGGCGGCGTAGCCGCGTGTGCCGGGAAGCCTGGAGAGGGCGGCATCGATATTGGACTGTGAGCGCGAGCAGATCGCGACCCGTGCGCCTTCCTGCAGGAAGAGTTCGGCACAGGCATAGCCGATGCCCTTCGAGCCGCCGGTGATCAGAACGACTTTATCCTTGAGGCCAAGGTCCATGGAATATCTCCGGTATGATTTGCTTGGATCGCCAAGCTACGTCCCGAAATCATCACCGTACAGGGTCGCGGTCGTCACAGCTTGGTTACTGGAGCGCGATCTTATGAGAGACGCTTTGCCTTCAGCACGGAAACGGCCGTCTCGCTATTGTGGACATAGTCATTGGCGTCAGGCTGACGTTGCACCAGCAGAATGAACAGCAGATCGGTCAGCATCAGCTGCGCATCGCGGGCGGTGATTGCCGAGGAGCGGACGCGATCCTCATCGCCGACGGTATGAAGGCAGATATCGGCGACGCGGGCGAGCGGATTGTCCTGCAGCCCGGTGACGGCAATGACCGTCGCCTGGCGCTGGCTAGCCAGTTCAGCGATCCTGAGGGTTTCAATACTGGCGCCGGAATAGGAAAGCGCAAAGAGCAGGTCGTCCGGCCCAAGCGTCGATGCATTGGCCATCTGCACATGGCTGTCGCTGTCATGCAGCACATTGCGGCCGAGCTTCATCAGCTTGTAGGAAAAGTCGCGTGCGACCAGCGACGAGGCGCCGACACCTGCCAGATGGATGCGCCGCGCGTCATGAAGCGCCTCGAGAGCCTTTTCGATATCCGCTTCGTTGTTGACCGAGATCGTTTGCTGCATCGCCTGCATCTTGCTGCCGAGCAGCTTCTGCAGGATCGTGAGATAGCTGTCGCCTACCTCGATCGTGCCGTGGATCATACCGGCCGGCGCCTGCCATTCCTGCGCTTTCGCCTCGCTGACGGCAAGTTTCAGTTCCTGATAGCCGGCATAGCCGAGCTTCTGGCTGAACTTGACGACGCTCGACTGGCTGCGGCCCGTTTCGACCGCGAGCGCAGCTGAAGACAGGCGCAGCATCTGGTCGGGATTGTCGATGATGAACTGTCCGATCTGACGATCGGCGGGCGCCATGGTTTCGAGCTGCGCGCTGATTTTCTTTAAGATCGACATTTGTCCCTTCGAGCCATCGAGGCCGCTTCTCCCGCCGACACGAGCGCACCGAAAATAGCATTCGATTCAAGCTCGGCAATCTCGCTTCGTGCGATCGGACATTATCACAGCAAATTGGAATAAAAAATTCCAAATCTGGTTGACACTCTGGAATGGCCGATTAGTCTTTGGAAGAAATGCGTGAAGGACTCGCGGTGTCCTCACCTTTCCTCGACGGATACTCATCATGGACAGACTTCGCATCTCCGGCGGCAGACGGTTGCAGGGCGCGGTGACCATCGCCGGCGCCAAGAATGCAGCCTTGCCGCAAATCGCAGCGGCGCTCTTGAGCCCGCATCCGCTGGAACTGACGAACCTGCCCGCAGTCAGCGATGTCGAGAACATGCTCGATGTCATTGCCCTTCACGGTGCCAGAGTTGAGCGCGGGCCGCATGGCACCACGATCGATGCGAGCGAGCTCGTCTCGAAGGAGACGTCCTACGATACGGTCAGACGTATGCGGGCGACCGTGCTGGTGCTTGCGCCGCTGCTCGCCCGCTTCGGTCACGCACGTGTTTCGCTTCCCGGCGGCTGCGCCATCGGGGCGCGGCCCGTCGATATGCACATCAAGGCCCTGGCGACTCTGGGCGCCGATATTGCGATCGAAAGCGGTCTGATCGTCGCATCGGCTTCAAATGGGCTGAAAGGCGCGCGGATCGTGCTGAGTTCGCCATCCGTAGGTGCGACCGAAACGGCCATGATGGCCGCCTGCGCCGCCAAGGGAGAAACCGAGATCTTGAATGCCGCCCGCGAGCCGGAGGTGGCGGATCTCGCGGCCTGCCTTAGCGCTATGGGTGCGCGGATCGAAGGGGCGGGGACCCATCGCATCCTCATCGATGGTGACACCGACTGGCGTCCGGCCAAGCATCATGGCATCCCTGACCGCATAGAGGCAGGCACCTATGCGGTGGCAGCGGCGATCACCGGCGGTCAGCTTGAGCTTATTCATGCCCGGCTAGAAAACCTTGCCTCGGTCGTCCAGGCGCTTGAGGCCATGGGTGTCAGCGTCTGGCCGAGTGATCGCGGTCTGGTGGTCTCCCGGGACGGCCCGCTCAAGGGAGCCGATATCACAACCGAACCCTATCCGGGCTTCCCGACGGACCTGCAGGCGCAGTTCATGGCGCTCGCCTGCTGTGCGGAAGGCGCGTCGCTGATCCGTGAGACGGTATTCGAAAATCGCTTCATGCATGTGCCGGAGCTGACGCGGCTTGGCGCCAATATCACCCTGCAGGGCACGACGGCACTGGTGCGTGGCGGAGCGCCGCTCAAGGGCGCGCAGGTGATGGCGACGGATCTGCGCGCCTCGGTGTCGCTGGTTCTCGCCGCCCTCGTGTCCAAGGGCGAAACCATCGTCAACCGCGTCTATCATCTCGACCGCGGCTACGAGCAGCTCGATCGCAAATTGCGTCTCTGCGGCGCCGATATTGAACGGCTGACGTCATGACCGCCGTATCGGAAAACGCTCCTTATTTCCTCGGCATCGATGGCGGCGGTACTGGCTGCCGGGCGCGCATCGAGGGTGCTGAAGGCACGATTTTAGGGCAAGGATTGTCCGGCCCGGCAACGACCAGGCTCGGGATCACCGAAGCATGGGCGTCGATTTCTCGTGCCTTTGACGCAGCGATAGAAGAAGCCGGGTTGAGTGCCGACGATATCGGGCGCATCCACGTCGGCGTCGGGCTGGCAGGCATCGGCCGCAAGGGCGCGCTTGATGCGTTGAAGGCGATAGAGCATCCATTTGCCAGTATCGAGTTCATTAGCGACGGGGAGGGCGCCTGCCTCGGCGCGCATTCCGGTCGCGATGGTGCCATCGTCATTGCCGGGACGGGCTCGATCGGGCTCGGCCTCGTCGAAGGACGGCAATTGCGGGTCGGCGGCTATGGTTTTCCGATTTCGGATGAGGGCAGCGGTGCCTATCTCGGGCTGAAGGCAGTCCAGCTTGCGCTGCGCGCCCATGATGGCCGCGAACAGAAGACGGCGCTGCTGGCCGAAATCATGCAACGCTTCCAGAATGATCCGATGGAGGCGGTCGCCTGGATGGACCGGGCTTCGGCCACGGAATATGCGGCCCTTGCACCGATGGTCCTCCGCCATGCCGATCAGGGCGATGCCGCAGCGCGGCGGATTGTGCAAAGTGCAGCCGCCCATATCGATACGCTGGTTCGCACCCTGTTCGAAAAAGGTGCGCCGCGCGTCTGCCTGCTTGGCGGTCTCGCAAGCCCGCTCGAGCCTTGGCTCTCGCCCGATGTGCGGCGGCGCCTGAAGCCGATCGACGGCGATGCGGTGTCAGGTGCGATCATTCTGGCCAAGAGAGCCATTCGCAAAAGCTGAAGAGGGATCTGTGGAGGCTGAATTTCGCTCGATCGAAATGGAATATTTTATTCCTTTTTAGATTGACGGAAGGAATAAACAGACATAGTGTTAACCAAGGTAAACAGGGAATGGACGGGGAACGAAGCCGAAAAGGCCATCCTTCGTCCCGGCTGACTGAAAACCGATTTTGCGGCGGTGAACTCGATCTTGAAGTGATCGAGCTTGTCACTGTGACCTATTGATATCGAAGCGTTATTTCGCGAGCAGGCCCATGACAGAGCAGACGTTGATATCCGAACTGGAGCAGTTGGTTTCCGAAGGGCGCAATCCGAATACGATGCATATCGATCTGCTGCCGACCTTCGATATCCTGCGTGAAATGAACTATGAGGATCAGACGGTGCCGCTCGCCGTCGAGAAGGTCATTCCGGCGATCGCCGCCGCCGTCAATCAAATCGTCGCCGCCTTCCAGAAGGGCGGACGGCTGATCTATATGGGTGCGGGCACGAGCGGCCGTCTCGGCGTTCTCGATGCTTCCGAATGCCCACCGACTTTCAGCGTGCCGCCGGACATGGTCATCGGCCTTATTGCCGGCGGTCCGGATGCGCTACGGCGCTCGATCGAGGGGGCGGAGGACGATCCGGCACAGGGGCGCCAGGCGCTGGAGGGGATCAAGCTGAGCAAGGACGACGTGGTCGTCGGCATCGCCGTCAGCGGCCGAACGCCCTATGTGATCGGTGGCCTGAATTACGCCAAGAGCATCGGTGCCTTTACGGTTGCGCTCTCCTGTAACCCGAACTCCATCATCGCCGGTATTGCGGATCTGGCGATCTCGCCGGTCGTTGGTCCGGAAATCCTGACCGGCTCGACAAGGCTAAAGTCGGGCACCGCGCAGAAACTCATTCTCAACATGCTGACGACGGCAAGCATGATCCGCATCGGCAAGAGCTATCAGAACCTGATGGTCGATGTCAGTGCCAGCAACAAGAAGCTCGTGGCGCGCGCCTCGCGCATCGTCATGCAGGCGACCGGCTGTACCCAGCAGGAAGCGCGCCGCGTGCTCGATCTGACCGGCAATGACGTCAAGCTTGCCATTCTGATCGAAATTACCGGGATGGGCATTGAAGAAGCCCGCACGGCATTGCAAAACGCTGATGGATTCCTGCGTAAGGCCATCAACGCCAGGACTGCTTGAGACAATCAATAGGCTAAAATCGGCCGGGGACATTTAAAAAAATTTGGAGGACTGAAAGTGAAAGGGAATTTTGCAAAGACGCTAATTTCGGGAATAGCGCTGGCCGTGGGGGTTGGTTTGGCGGCCGTCGCGATTCCAGCGCAGGCAGCGACGCTGCGTATGGCATGGTCGCAGGACGCGACCGGGCTTGATCCGCATAAGCAGACGGCCTTCTCGTCCATTCGCCTGCTGGAGCTGATCTATGAGCCGCTCGTTCGCCTCGACAGCAATCTGCAGATCGCGCCCGGTGTGGCCGAGAGCTGGCAGTTCTCCTCCGACGGCAAGCAGCTGACCTTTAAGCTCAATGCCAAGGCCAAATTCCAGAACGGTGCGCCGGTGACTTCGGCTGACGTCAAGGCCTCCTTCCAGCGCATTCTCGATCAGGCAACCGCCGCGGTTGCCCGCGCCAACTTCCTGTCGATCGCGAGTATCGACACGCCCGATGCCAATACCGTTGTTTTCAACCTCTCGCAGCCCGACGTTCCGCTTCTGACAGCCATGACGAGCCTCAATGCTGCCGTCGTGCCGGCAAGCGAAATCACCGCCGGCACCATCGGCACGAAGGCGATCGGCTCCGGTCCGTTCAAGCTTGACAGCTGGGTTCCAAATTCCAAGGAAGTCTTGAGCGCCAACAAGGATTGGGCCGGTGGCGCCACGGGCGTCGACGGCATCAATATCAGCGTGCTGCCGGATGAAACCGCGATCCTTGCGTCGCTCCGCACCGGTCAGATCGATTTCGCGCTGCTCAACGATCCGCTCGTGGCAACGCTGGTGCCGAAGGAGCCGAAACTGCAGCTCACCCGAACGCCGGTGCTCTCCTACAACGTCCTGCAGCTCAATCCGTCCCGCAAGCCGATGGATCAGCTGGCCGTGCGCCAGGCAATCTCCTGCGCCATCGATCGCAAGGATGTGATGGATACGGCAGCCCTCGGCGAAGGCAAGGTGACCGGGCCGCTGACGATGCCGCTCTATGCGACCGATCCCAGCAAGCTCTTCTGTTACACGCGCGATGTTGCCAAGGCGAAGAAGCTGATGGCCGATGCCGGCTTTGCCAATGGTTTCTCGGCGACGGTGATCGCCGCAACCGGTGAGCCGCCGACCGCCACCGCCGAGGCGCAGGTCATTCAGTCGCAGCTCGCCGAAATCGGCATCAAGCTCGATATCAAGGTGATGGAACTCAACGTCTATGTCGACACCTGGCTGAAGGGCAATTTCGACATGGCCGTTGCGCTGAACGGCGGTAGTGCCGACCCCTATTCGATGTACAACCGTTACTGGACAAAGACCGGCAACCTGCAGAAGGTAGCCAACTATATCGACGACACGCTCGACAGCTTGATGCAGAAGGGCCGCGCGGAGACCGATCCGGCCAAGCGCAAGGAGATCTTCGCCGAATTCGAAAAGCATCTCGCCGAAGTCTCGCCCTGGATCTGGCTCTATACAGCTTATGGCTATACGGCCGAGCAAAAGAACGTCGAAGGTTTCGTGCCTACGCCGACAGGCTCGCTGTTCGGCCTCAGCAAGGTTTCGATCAAGTAGCGATGACCGGGACATAGAGCATTTCCCTTCAATCTATGTCATGGAAATGCTCGATCTCTTTGTTTTTAAGCAATTTCAGCTGTCAGTTCACGTCTTGGTTTAGCTGAAGTTGTTCTAGAGGAATTGCAATGTCATATCTGACGCGCCGGCTGATGACATTCCCGCTGATCATGCTGGGTGTGTCCATCTTCGTCTTCGTCGCCATCCGGCTGGTGCCTGGCGATGCGATCACTGCGATGCTCGGAACCAATGCGGGCCTGCTGACGCCAGAGCAGCGGCAGGCCCTTGCCGCCTATTTCGGTATCGACCAGTCCTGGCCGATCCAATACTGGCATTGGCTGCTTGGCGTATTCCAGGGCAATCTCGGCATATCGGTCACCTATGGCAAGCCGGTGCTCGATATCATCTTGGAGCGCTTTCCGTTGACGCTCGAGCTTGCCTTGCTTTCCATGGTGATCGCGCTTGCCATTGGCCTGCCTGCCGGCGTCTTTGCCGCCACCCGAAATGAAAAACTGTCCGATCTTGCCGTGCGCATCGTCGCCATGATCGGGCAGTCCACGCCAAACTTCGTTCTCGGACTTCTGCTCATCTATGCCTTGTCGGCCGGCTTCGGCGTGTTGCCGACCATGGGTGCCTTCACGCCCCTTTGGGAGAACCCGCTTGAAAATCTCGGCCAAATGATCCTGCCCGCATTGACGCTCGGTTTTGCCTTTGCCGCGTCGGTGACGCGCGTGGTGCGCTCGGCCATGCTCGATGTCCTGAGCGATGATTATGTCCGCACCGCCCGTAGCCGTGGCGTGCCGGCGCGTGGCGTCATCTGGCGGCATGCCCTGCCGAATGCATTGATCCCGGTGGTGACGCTGAGCGGCGTCGAATTCGGCTATCTGCTCGGCGGCGCCGTGCTGGTCGAGCAGATCTATGCCCTACCGGGGCTCGGCCGCATGGTGCTCGATGCCATCCTGCAACGCGATTATGCGCTGGTGCAGGGCAGCGTGCTGTTCATTGCCTTCAATTTCATGATCGTCAACCTGCTCGTCGATCTCGCCTATGTCGCGCTTGATCCACGCGTCCGTCTGGGAGAAGGCTGATGCGGATCGTCAAGGCTATTTTCGGACATACGAGCGGTCGGATTGGCGGCGTCATCGTCCTCATTTATGTTCTACTTGCCATTCTCGGCACGTTGGGTGTGACCCCGCATGATCCCCTGACGCAGAACCGCATCGACCGCTTGCACGCCCCGAGCCTCACCTATTGGATGGGCACCGATCTTTTCGGCCGCGATGTCGCGAGCCGCCTGATGCATGGCATCGGCGAATCCTTCACCGTGGCCTTCTTCTCCGTTGCCTTTGCGACCTTGCTCGGTACGTTGCTTGGCTTGACGGCGGCATGGTCTGGCAAGCGCTGGGATGGCGTCATCATGCGCGCGATGGATGTGCTTTTAGCCTTTCCGGCGATCCTTCTTGCGCTGCTGATCATCGCCATTGTCGGGCCTGGCACCTGGACCAGCGTTGCGGCGATTGCGATCGTTTATACGCCGATTTTTACCCGCGTGGTGCGAGGCCCGGCCCTTTCGCTGAAGGCACGCGATTTCGTCGATGCCGCCCGCACCTTCGGCAGCAGCCGGTCCTACATCCTGACACGGCATCTCCTGCTCAATCTCGTCGCACCCCTGACTGTGCAGGTAACGCTGGCGCTTGCCTGGTCGCTGCTGACGGAAGCGGGTCTCAGCTTCCTCGGCCTGGGAACGCAGCCACCGGCCTCCTCGCTAGGCCTGATGCTGAGCGACAGCCGCAATCTCATGGAGACTGCACCCTGGCTGCTGATCTTCCCTGGCGTAACCATCATGATCTCCATTCTCGGCTTCAACCTGCTCGGCGATGCCCTGCGCGATATCCTTGATCCGAAGATGCGGAGGGCGACGGTATGACACCGCTGCTTTCTGTCTCCGATCTTCGCGTCGGCTTCGGGCGCAATCCTGAAGCTAATCCCATCGTGCGCGGCGTCAGCTTCGACCTGGATGCCGGTGAAACGCTGGCGATCGTCGGCGAGAGCGGCTCGGGCAAGTCCGTCACCGCACTTTCGATCAATCGCCTGGTCGATTTCGGCGGCGGTCGCATTACCGGCGGCTCGATCCGGTTCAAGCGTGCCGACAACAGCATCCTTGATCTTACCAAGGCCAGCGAAGCGGAGCTGACAAAGATCCGCGGCGCGGAGATCGGCATGATCTTCCAAGAGCCGATGACCTCGCTCAATCCCGTTTTGACCATCGGCACGCAGATTGAAGAATCCTTCCGGCTGCATCGTGGCCTGACCGGCAAGCAGGCGAAAGCGGCGGCCAAGGACGCCCTGGATCGCGTGCGCATTCCGGATGCGGCGCGGCGGTTGACCTATTGTCCGAACCTGCTTTCCGGCGGCATGCTGCAGCGCGTGATGATCGCAACGGCGCTTGCCTGCAATCCTCGTCTATTGATTGCCGATGAGCCGACGACAGCGCTCGATGTCACCGTGCAGGCGCAGATCATGGCACTTCTTGCCGAATTGAAGCGCGAGACCGGCATGTCGATGATCTTCATCACCCACGATATCGGCCTCGTTGCCGGCATTGCCGACAAGGTGATGGTGATGCAGGCTGGCCAAGCAGTCGAGCAGGGCGAGCTTAATCGGATACTCGATCATCCCACCCATCCCTATACCCAGCATCTATTGCATTCCGTTCCGCATTTTGCCTCGGGACAGGCTGCACGCACCGATTTTCAAAGGGATGAGGCGTCGTCCAAGCCGGCATTAAAGGTTGACGGCTTGACGGTCCGCTTTCCGGTCAAGGGGAGTTTCCTGCGTCGATCGACCGGTGCCGTTCATGCCGTCGAAGGCGTCGGTTTCGACCTGATGCCCGGCGAGACGCTGGCGATTGTCGGCGAAAGCGGCTCGGGCAAATCCACCACCGCCCGGGCGATCCTCGGATTGGTGAAGGCGATCCGCGGCACGTTTACGACCAATGACGGCAAGGCCGCCGATCGTACGAGCGCTGTGCAGATGGTCTTTCAGAATCCATACGCTTCGCTCAATCCGAGACTGCGCATCGATAACATCCTTGCCGAACCGGTGATCGCCGCGGGCGGCCGCGTCTCAGCTGAGACACGAGACCGGATGGTCATGCTTTTGAATCGCGTGGGTTTGCCGGAAAATGCGCTGGAGCGCTATCCGCACGAATTTTCCGGCGGCCAGCGTCAGCGGCTTTGCATCGCGCGCGCCCTGATGCTCAATCCGTCCGTGCTGGTGCTGGACGAAGCGGTGTCCGCGCTCGACGTCTCCGTTCAGGCGCAGGTCCTGGAATTGCTGATCGAACTGCAGCGCGAATACGGTCTTGCCTATCTCTTCATCTCGCATGACATGGCGGTCGTGGAGCGTATCGCCCATCGCATCGCGGTGATCTATGCCGGGCAGATCGTCGAGATCGGCGATGCCGCCTCGGTCTTGTCGGAGCCCAAGCATTCCTATACCAGGCGATTGATCGCGGCGGTTCCGACGGTTGCGCGGCGCAAGGAAAACTTCACGCTCGATACTCGCCAGGTTCCGTCCCTGGTGCGTCCTTTGGGCTTCGAGCCCGCCGTTCCCGAGTGGCGCCGCTTTGCGCCGGATCACATCGCGCTGGCGGAAGCTTGAGCGAGGCCGAGGAGAGGCGAGATGGCGAGTAGGGGGAAGCATGCAGTTTCAAGAGCGTTTTGATCGAGCCTTCGCGCCGATCGAGCAATCGGTTTCGGCGGCGCGCGTCCCCGGCGGCGTGCTTGGCATGGTCGATCTCGACGGCATCAGGCAGGTCCGCGCCGTCGGCTCGGCACAGAAGGTGCCTGATATCAGGCCGATGCTGGCCGATACCTGGTTCGATCTTGCGTCGCTTACCAAGGTCATTTTCACTACGCCGCGCATCCTGGCCCTGGCCGAGGCCGGCACGATCGACCTCGATGCTCCCTTGATCGAACTCCTGCCCGATCTGCGCCAATACAGCGCCGAGGCATGGGAACGGAAGGTGACGTTCCGCCAATGCCTCGGACACCAGACACCTTTTCCGGCAGTCGAGCCTATCTATACCTACGGCCGCGATCCCGATCTTCTACGCACCTTCATCCTGCAGCGCGAATGGCGCGCCGGCCCGCCCGTCTATTCCGATATCAACTTCATCCTGCTCGGCTTCGCGCTGGAGCGGCTGAACAGAAAGACAATCCGCGCCATGGATCCGGGGCCGGGATTTGCCTTTTCTGCGCCGCCGGAATTGGCCGCTGCAACGGAAGACTGCACCTGGCGCCACCGTGTTCTATCGGGCGAGGTTCATGACGACAATTGTTCGGCGTTGCAGGGTGCCGGTCATGCCGGTCTCTTCGGAACGGCGGACGCGATTCTCGATTTCGCCAAAGGATTGCTTGACGGTAGCGGGGCGTCGGCGCAGTCAATCGCGCTGATGCGGACACCGCTTTCCGCCACTCGCACGCATGGCTGGGAGCGGCCCCATGACGGTTGGCATGGTGGCACTCTTTGCTCGCCCGGCACAATCGGCCACACGGGGTTTACAGGCGTGGCCCTCTGGGTCGATTTCGACCAAGGCCGAGCCTGGACCCTCCTCACCAACCGCATTCATCCGACGCGCCACTTCGACAGCGGCATTCTGGCGCTCCGTCAGACCGTCAGCGATCTAGTCAACGCAGCATAGGAGCCTGACCATGGAACCAATCTGGGCAGTCGGTCTGATGACCGGGACCGTCCTCGACGGCAATATCGATGTTGCCATGCTGAAGACGGACGGCGAGCGGATCGAGGAGTTCGGCCCCTATGTTCTGGCTCCCTATCCCAGCTGGATTCGGGAGCTGCTGGAAGAGACGCTGCGGCAGGCACGGGCGTGGAATTTCGAGGGACCCGAACCGGCGATCTTCAAGGCGGCCGAAGAGGCTTTGACGCGAGCCCAGTCGGAGGCGGTGAGGGAACTGGTTGAAGGGAACGGCATGACGATGGCCGATATCGGCGTTGTCGGCTTCCACGGCCAGACCGTCCTGCATCGCGCGCCACAGAAGGATCGTCTCGGCCAGACACGCCAGCTTGGCGATGGCGAGCTGATGCGGTCTATTCTCGGCACGAAGGTCGCCTATGATTTCCGCTCGGCCGACATGCGCGCCGGCGGGCAGGGCGCACCACTTGCTGCCGCCTACCATACCGCGCTGTTGCGCGGTGCGGGTGCTGCGGGCGAGGCGGCTATTCTCAATCTCGGCGGCGTTGCCAATGTCACCTGGTGGGACGGAGAAGGCAATTTCGTTGCTTTCGATACCGGCCCGGCCAATGCGCCGCTCAACGACTTCATCAAGTCCTGCGGGCTTGGCGAGATGGACCGCGACGGTGCGCTTGGGGCTGCCGGCAAGGTCGATGAGGCACGGCTCGAGCGGCTGCTGCAGCATCCCTATCTCACGACACCCTATCCGAAGTCGCTGGATCGTTTCGATTTCGGCGCCTCCATGGCGGATGGCCTCAGCCCGGAGGATGGTGCCGCAACACTTTCGGCCTTCACGGCAAGCGCCGTCGGCAAGGCGCTGGATCTCCTTCCTCGCCGGCCCACCAAGGTCGTCGTCAGCGGCGGCGGCCGGCACAATCCGACGATCATGTCGATGCTCAGGAGCCGGGCTGGCGTCGAACCGATCTTTGCCGAAGATCTCGGCTGGCGCGGCGATGCGGTGGAGGCGGAGTGCTTTGCGTTTCTCGCGGTGCGCGTGCTGCGGGGCCTGCCGATCAGCTTTCCCGGCACGACGGGCGTGCCGGCGCCGATGCGCGGTGGCCATCTCGCGCAGTAGCCGTCCGCGAACCAGCTGTCGCGTGAGAGGTTTTCGCTTCCGTCCATCGATGATATGAAGAGGCCGCGAATTTGCGATCGGTTGGTCTCGGACGGATATCGCTTATATGGCAGGCAGGCATTACCGGGTAGGCTTCGTCGGCATCATCGTTGCTTTTGCGATCGCATTTGCCATTAACGGCTCTGCTGTCAGACCCGCACGAGCTCAACCGGAATGGAGTGTCGCACCACTTGTTTGCGTTTCCGGACCGCTGACGACGCAGACGGGCCAAACGCTGTGCCTGCGCAAGGACAGCTACAATCGCGATCTTTGCACCGCCATCGAGTATTTCGCTCACAGCAATCGTCTGCCGCCGGACTATCTTGCACGGCTCGTCTGGCGCGAAAGCCTGTTTCGCTCCGATGCCGTCAGCCCCAAGGGCGCTCGCGGCATCGCGCAGTTCATGCCGGGAACTGCGAAGCTGCGTGGCGTGCGCGACAGCTACGATGCGCTGGAAGCACTTGGCAAGGCGGCGACTTATCTTGATGAATTGCGGGACCGCTTCGGCAATTTGGGATTGGCTGCCGCTGCCTATAATGCGGGTGAAGCCGGTCTTGCCAATTTCCTGAATTCCGGTGGTCTTCCCTATGAGACGCGGAACTATGTGAGCGCGATCACCGCGCACAGCGTTGAGGAATGGCGCGACGATCCGCCCGATATCGCAGCGCCCGTGCTGGATAAGAGCAAGCCGTTCGTCGATTCCTGTGTCGCGCTTGCGCAAAGCCGTCGCCTGAAGCCCATTCCCTTGGAGCAGGAGCGGCCCTGGGCGCCCTGGGGCGCGCAACTCGCCGAACATTTTCAGGTGGATGCCGCTCGCCGTCTGTTTACCGCAAACATAAGAAAACTGCCGACTCCGCTGAATACGGAGAAGCCGTTGATCGTGCGGCAGCGCAATGCCGACTTTGGCCGCCGTGTCCGTTATGCGGCGCGCATTCCGCGGCAAACGCGGGAGGAAGCGGATGCCGTTTGCACGCAGGTCCGGCAGCAGGGCGGCTCCTGCCTGGTCTTCAAGAACTAATGCAAGCGCATAGCTCCGGCATGCTTGGTGATTGTTTGATTCTCTGGCGCTTGATTGTGCTTTACTCCCTGATGTCGCAAGCTTATTTCTTGCAAGCCCGACCTTTGGGAGGAAGCCGTTTGGGTTGCTAAAGGAGCGTATGATGGCGCAAAAGCGTGAAGTCCCCGGTATTCGTCCCTATAACAGCCCGGCCGGCGGTTGGGGCGCGTTGAAAGCTACGGCAAAGGCTGTCCGCGACCAGATGGATGTCACTGAGGCGCCTGGTCTTCTCCTACGCACCAACAAGCCCACGGGTTTTGATTGTCCCGGCTGCGCATGGCCAGACAAGGAGCATACCTCCACCTTCCAATTCTGCGAAAACGGCGCCAAGGCCGTTACCTGGGAGGCGACGAACAAGCGCGTAACGCCGGAATTCTTCGCCGAGCACACGGTCAGCGAACTTCTGACCTGGAGCGACTACGAGCTGGAAAATTCCGGACGATTGACGCATCCGATGGTCTACGACCGGGCATCCGACACCTACCGGCCGATTGCCTGGGAAGACGCCTTTGCCCGCATCGGCGAGGTCATGCGCAGCCAGCCCGATCCGGATATGGTCGAGTTCTACACCTCGGGCCGTGCTTCCAATGAAGCTGCCTTCCTATTCCAGATCTTTGCCCGCGAATACGGCACCAACAATTTCCCCGATTGCTCGAACATGTGCCACGAGGCGACCAGCGTCGGCCTGCCGCAATCGATCGGCATCGGCAAGGGCACCGTCTCGCTCGATGACTTCGACGAATGCGATCTGATCATCTCCATGGGGCACAATCCCGGCACAAATCATCCGCGCATGATGGGTACGCTGCATGAATGCTCGCGCCGAGGCGTGCCGATCATCGTCTTCAACCCGCTGAAGGAGCGGGCGCTGGAGCGTTTTGCCGATCCGCAGGATCCGATCGAGATGGGAACCTTCAGCTCGACCCCGATCGCCTCGTCCTATTATCAGGTGAAGATCGGCGGCGATGCCGCCGCGCTCAAGGGCATCATGAAGGCGGTTCTCGCACTGGCCGAGATCTCGTCAGATGTTCTCGATCACGCCTTCATTGCCGAACACACCACCGGCTTCGACGCGCTTGTTGCCGATATTAATCAGACGGAGTGGGCCGATATCGAGCGTGTCTCTGGTCTTGCCCGCGCTGATCTGGAGCAGGTGGCAGAGATCTATGCCAAGTCGAAGGCAACGATCGTCGCCTATGGCATGGGCATCACCCAGCATGCCAAGGGAACGGCTAATGTCCAGCAGATCGCCAATCTCTTGCTATTGCGCGGCAATTTCGGCAAGCCGGGTGCCGGCATTTGCCCGCTGCGCGGCCATTCCAACGTGCAAGGCAATCGCACCGTCGGGATTACCGAGAAGCCCACTCCCGCGCTGATCGAAGGCATCGAACGGGCCTTCGGTTTCACCTCGCCAGCTCATCACGGTCACGATGCCGTTGCCGCCATGCAGGCGATGGCGGAGGGGCGCTCCAAGGTGCTGCTGTGCCTCGGCGGCAATTTCTCGATTGCGCTTCCCGATCCGGAACTTTGTGCGCAGGCGATGCGTAAGCTCGATCTCGCCGTCCATATGAACACCAAGCTCAATCGCTCCAATCTGCTGATCGGCAAGGAATCCTTCCTGTTCCCCGTACTTGGCCGTACCGAACAGGACGTTCAGGCAACCGGCGCGCAATCGGTGACGATCGAGGATTCGATGTCGATGGTGCATGCCTCAAGCGGGCGGCTGAAGCCGGCCTCCGACCAGCTGCGTTCGGAGCCGGCCATCGTTGCCGCTATGGCGCAGGCCACCCTGCCGAACAGCAAGGTCGCCTGGATGGAGCTCGTCACGGACTACGATCTGATCCGCGACAAGATCGAAATCGTCTATCCGGATTTTGCCGATTACAATGAGCGCATCCGCGTGCCGGGCGGCTTCCGCCTGCCGATCGGACCGACGGAGCGCGTCTGGAAGACGCCTTCCGGCAAGGCGGAGTTCAAGCTGTTTTCCGGCCTCAACGAGGACATCGCGCTTTCAGATGGGACTATCCTCAAGCTCGCTACGATCCGCAGCCACGATCAGTACAACACGACGATCTACGGTCTCGACGACCGTTATCGCGGCGTCTTCGGCCGCCGTGACGTGCTGTTCATGAACGATAAGGATTTGAAGGCAAAGGGGCTGGAGCACGGCGATCTCGTCGAGATCGAGACCGCGCTGCCCTCAGGCGGCAAGCGGCTCTTGAAGCTAACGGCTATTTCCTACGATATTTCCGAAGGCTCTGTTGCCGCCTACTATCCCGAGGCAAATTGTCTGATCCCGATCGACTACCAGGACAAGGAAAGTGGCACTCCTTCGTATAAGTCCGTTCCGGTACGGGTCAGCAAGGCGGCTTGATTTTCACGCGATCATCCAGCCACCGTTTGCTACCGCGTTGGCTGGGTAAAGCGTCTACCGCAGCCGCTCTCCTTGTTTGTCGAAATAGCGTCGCCGTTCGGGTGGGCAATGCAGATGGAGCGTGTCGCCGCGCTCGATCTCCGGCCCATTACGATACTCGGCAATAACGGATTGACCGTCCTCTGTCTGGCAATAGAGATAGCGTGTGCCGCCTAGATATTCGGTGACGTCGACCGTGACCCGCAACGCATCGGACGCATCGGACGTGACGACGAAATGTTCAGGACGCATGCCAAGGAGGATCTTTTCGCCGGCTGATGGCTTGGTCTGCGCAAGGTCGACCTTGATGCTGCTATTGCCCACCTTTGCCATCCCATCATCGGACCAACTGGCCTCGATCATATTCATCCTTGGCGAGCCGATGAAGCCGGCGACAAAACTGTTGGCGGGGTCTTCATAGACCTCGCGCGGGCTGCCCACCTGCTCGATCCGGCCGTCCCTCAGCACGACGATCCTGTCGGCGAGCGTCATGGCCTCGGTCTGATCATGGGTGACATAGATCATCGTATTGCCGAGTTCGCGATGCAACCGGGCAATTTCGATGCGCATCGAGACACGCAGCTCGGCATCGAGATTGGAGAGCGGCTCGTCGAAGAGAAAGACATCCGGCTCACGAACGATGGCGCGGCCGATGGCCACGCGCTGGCGCTGGCCGCCTGAGAGCTGCCCCGGTCGGCGGTCGAGCAGGTGGTCGATCTTGAGGATCGCGGCGGCCGAGCGTACGCGCCTTTCAATTTCGGATGCGTCGGCCCGCGCCATTTTCAGCCCGAAACCAAGATTGTCGCGAACGCTCATATGCGGATAGAGCGCATAGGACTGGAAGACCATGGCGATGCCACGCTCGGACGGATCGAGATCGGTGACGTCTCGGCCCTTGATGGCGATCTCGCCGTCGGTCACCTCCTCCAGCCCGGCAATCATCCGCAGCAGCGTGGACTTGCCGCAGCCGGAGGGGCCGACGAAGACGACGAAAGCCCCTTCCGGTATGTCAAGATCGATGCCGTGAATGACCTCCAGTCCGCCAAAACTCTTGCGGACGCCGGTCAGGCGCATGCCGTTCTTCGTCATGTCAGGCTCCGCGCTGCAACTGATCGGCGCGGATCCAGACGAGCATCTCGCCCGGATCGCGATTGTCCCAGAGATGGTAGGGCACGAAACGAGCGGTGGAGGCAGTGCTTTTCGGCGTCGTCGTCCGATAGAGATCTGAGCCCCAGTCAGCCTCATCTCGCGTGACTGAAACATCGAGCGCCACTGCTCCCTCCAATGCGGCAATTTCCGTCGCCTTGGCGGAGGCCGGATCGCTGGAAAGCGAAATGCTGTTGAGGTCGTGACCATTGTCGGTAGTTTCGACGCAATAGACGAGCGGGCCGCGCATCAGGGCCGCACGCCCGGCATCCTGGCGGACCTTTGGGTTGGCAAACAGCGTGCGGGGGATCAGCGGAAGGGTAAGGTCGACGCTATCGCCTGCCTTCCATTCCCGCTCGATGCGGGCATAGCCGTCGACGGTGATCGTTGCCAAATCGACGGGTGCGCCATTGACTGCGAGCGTCGCGCCCTCAGCCCATTCCGGGATGCGCAGTGACAGCACAAATTTCGCTGCGCGATCGGGATTGACCTCGAAGCGGATTGCACCGTCCCAGGGATAGCGTGTCTCCTGGGAAAGCTGCACGGTTGCACCACCGGCGAGTGGCACGCGGGCTTTGCTCTCGCCGTAGAGATGAACGGCGATCTCGTTGTCGGCTGCGGCATACATGTAGGAGCCGACGGAGGCGAGCAGGCGTGCGATATTGGGCGGGCAGCAGGGGCAATGGTGCCAGGTCCAGCGGTGATGCTTGCCGGCGCTTTCCAGAGGATTTTCGTAGAAGAAGGTCTTGCCGTCTTGCGACAGGCCCGCCATTGCACCGTTATAGAGCGCTACTTCCATGATATCGGCATAGCGCCGGTTCGGTCCTCGACCGAGCATGCGGTTGGCCCAGAAGACCAGGCCGACGGAGGCGCAAGTCTCGGCATAGGCGCTCTCGTTCGGCAGGTCGTAATAGTCGGTAAAGCCCTCGTTAGAGGCAGCCGGTCCGATACCGCCGGTCACATACATCTGCTTCGTCGTCAGGTCGTCCCAGAGCGTCTCGAGGGCCGAGGTCAGCGTATCGTCGTTATATTCCGTGGCGATATCGGCCATGCCGGAATAGAGGTACATGGCGCGCACGGCATGGCCGACGACCTTGGTCTGTTCGCGCACCGGCAGATGCGATTGACTGTATTCATAGGTCTTCTGTACGAAATTCTTTGGGTCGCGGCCGTCGCGAATGGCTTCCTCAGTGAAGAAATGCGGTTCCTGGCCGCGCTCGTCGATGAAGTATTTCGCGAGATCGAGATATTTCTTCTCGCCGGTGACGCGACCGAGCTTGACGAGCGCGAGTTCCACCTCTTCATGGCCGCAATAGCCGCGCAGCTGGCCTTCGCCATGGCCGAATACGGTGATCATGTAATCGGCAAAACGGCTCATGATGTCGAGCAGTTTGCGCTTGCCCGTTGCCTGATAGTAGGCGACGGCCGCCTCGATCAGATGACCGGCGCAATAAAGTTCGTGATGGTCGCGCAGGTTGGTCCAGCGACGGCCGGGCTGGACGCGCTGGAACCAGGCGTTCAGGTAGCCGTCTTCCTGCTGCAGCTTTTCATACATGTCGATGATGGCGTCCGCGCGCGCCTCCAGTTCGGCATTGGGGCGGCGATAGAGGGAATAGGCGATGGTTTCGATCGACTTGCCGAGATCGCTGTCCCAGAACATCTGCGTCGAGCCCGACCAGGTCTGCAAGGGGATGACGATGCCGGGGCTTGGCTGGCTGACGTCGATCGCCTGGATCATGCCCGCTTCGACGCAGCGGTCGAGCAGCGTTGCCGCGGTGGAATTGCAGATGGCATCCTGGCGGGCGCCGAAGAGGCCGGCGAGTTCGACATTCGGAACGGGCAAGGGGCGAAACTGGCGGTTTTCTCTGTCAGACATGGCTTTGATCCGTTGTTGCAAGGGTTATTTCACCGCGCCGGCCATCAGCCCGCGCATGTAGTAGCGTTGCAGAAGCAGGAAGACGATGACGCAGGGGATGGTCATGACGGCGATGCCGGCTTGGACCGCGCCCCAGTTGACGGCGCCGAGGCGACCGGTCCTGACGGCGATCATCAGCACCGGCAGGGTGAATTTCTCGTTGCTCGACAGGAGCACCAATGCTGCCAGGAATTCGTTCCAGGCATTGAGGAAGGCGAAGATCGCGACAGTCGCAACGCCAGGCAGCACCAATGGGAAGAGAACACGGAAAAGAAGCTTCAGATCCCGCGCGCCGTCGATGCGTGCCGCTTCCTCGATTTCCTTCGGCACGGCGTCGAAGGCGTTGCGCATCATGAAGACCGAAAAGGGAAGCTGCAGCGTCACATAGACGAGCGTCAGCCCGATCAGCGAATTGTTGAGGCCGAGCCTTGCCAGGATGATGAAGAGCGGCGTCAGGATCGACTGGAAGGGGATCATCAGCGTCGCGATGATGAGAATGAAGAGCGCGCCCTTGAAGGGGAAATGATAGCGCGAGAAGCCATAGCCGGCGAGCAGGCTGACGATGACGGTCAAGAGCACGGTGGCGACCGAGACGAAGAGTGAGTTCAGCGTGTGCTGGATGACCCCGGCGCCAAAGCCGTCGAGCGAGCGATAGGCGTCGAAGCTGAAGCCAGTCGTCGGCCATGGCGGCAGCGGCGGCAGGCTCGCCTCGGTTCCGTGCCGGAACGAAGACAGCAAGGCGATCGCGAACGGTGCGAAGAAGAAGATGACGATGATAACGCCGATGCCGTGATAGCCGATGCCACTCCAGAGCTTGCGCCTTGCGCGGCGCTCTTTTGCCGTAGTTATGGTTTGGGTCATGGCTTGTCCTCCCCGACGCGCAGCAGCCAAAGCTGGACGATGCTGATCAGCACCAGGATGACGAGGAGCGCGATCGAGAGCGCCGCGCCATAGCCGAGGTTGAAGGACACGAAGGACTGGTTGAAGATGTAATAGACCACCGAAATCATGCGGTTCTGCGGGCCGCCTGATGTCATGATGTAGAACTGATCGAAGGCAAGCACCGAGCCGGTGATGGAGATGATCAGCGCGAGTGCGATCGTGCGGCGCATCAGCGGCAGGGTCAGATGCCGGAAGCGCTGCCAGCGCTTCGCACCATCGATCCGGGCGGCCTCGGTCAGTTCGGAGGGGATTGCCTGCAGGCCTGTCAGCAGGATGATCATGGTGAAGCCGGCGATCTTCCACACCACCATGACGATGATGGTCGCGAATGCCATGTCGAAATCGGCAAGGAGGTTCGGCCTCTTGTCGACGAGACCGAGCGCCAGAGCGACCGGTGCGAAGAAGCCGGCGTCGACATTGGCGAGCCAGACCCAGAGCAGCGACGCCGTTGCAAGTCCGACGACGACGGGAAGGAAGATGATCGTGCGGTAGAAGCCGACGAACGGCCGGCGCTTTTCGACGAAGAAGGCGAGCGGGAAGGCGACTGCGAAGATCGCGATGGTGACGATGACGGTGTAATAGGCGGTGAAGCGCAACGCCATTATGAAGCGCACGTCCGAGACCATGCGGATATAATTACCGAAGCCGATCCAGCGGGGATTGCCGAGCAATGGCCAGTTGTGGAAGCTCATCCAGAAGGTAAAGACCACGGGTAGCACGAAGAAGACGATCACGAGCGCCATGGCCGGCGCAATATAGAGAAACCCGTGCCAACTGGCACGCCGCCGTCGTTTTCGGGGACGTGCGGTTGCGATAGCTCCAGGGCCAGCCATGGAATGCTCCCGATATTGCGATGGAGGAACCGGGGAGCAAAGCTCCCCGGCGCGGGTGAGTTTACTATTGTTGGGCGTTATCGATGATCGACTGCATCTCCGATTGGGCATTGGAGAATGCGCCATCGACGTCGCTTCCGAAGATGGCTGCGTTGGTAAAACCGGCCCATGGTCCGTTGGCGCTGTTGATCAAGTCGTTGAACTGCAGCGTATAGGGCGTCTTGGCGACGGCGATCGCCTTCAGCCCGACCTGCATGCGCGGATCCAGGCCCTGAAGCACCTGATCGGCGATATCGCCGCGCGTCGGCAGGCTGCCGTATTTCGCCATGATCTTCTGTCCGTCGAGCGAATAGGTGTATTCGAGGAACTTCTTGACGGCATCGAGCTTCTTCGTGCCCTTGGAGATGACGAAATTGTCGCCGCCGGCAAAAGAGGACGGCTTGCCGTCGATGCCGGGGATCAGCGTCACGCCGAAATGGATATCGGGATATTGCGTGATCAGTGTGCCGATCGAAAAGGCGCCGATGCTCTGCTGTCCGATCTTGCCGTTGCTGATGCTGAGGAAATTGGCGCCTGTGTCGCTTGCGGCACCCGCCGGCACCAGATCCTTCTTGACCATGTTGCGGTAGATGTCGACCGCCTTGCGCATTTGCGGCGTGTCGAGCGTCGCCTTCTTGCCGTCTTCCGAGAGAATGTCGGCGCCGGCACCCCAAACGAGCGGCGTGAAGGTGAAGATCATGCAGCCGCCACAGCCGCCGCCGGAGAAATAGAACCCATAGGTATCGCCACCGAGCGCGCGGATCTTTTCGGCGTTGTTCGTAATCTCCTCCCATGTGGTCGGAGCCTTTTCAGGGTCGAGGCCGGCCTTCTTGTAGAGATCCTTGTTCCAGGCGAAAACCGAGGTTTCGACGGATAGGGGCAGGCCATAGATGTGACCGTCATAGGTGCCTAGCTTCACATGCGAGGGCGACAGCGAATTGAAATAGGGCAGGCTCTTTGCCCAGTCCGTCAGATCCTCGAGCTGACCGGCGGCGGCGAAAGCCGGCGTATAGATGAGGTCCATCGACAGAGCGTCGGGCGCCTGGCCGCCAGCAATGGCCGTCGCATATTTCTGCACGAGTTCGGCAAAGGGCACTTCGGTCAGCGTGACCTTGTCCTCATGGCCGGCATTATAGGCCTCGACGACCTTCTTGAAGGAATCGCCGATGCCGCTTCGAACCCACATGGAGATGTTTTCGGCGGATGCGGCGGATGCAAGGCACAAGGATATAAGGCCAGTTGCGGCCAGAAATCGCTTCATCATGTTCTCCTCCCATGGGGCTACTCCCGTCAGCCCCTTTTCCTTTAATCAACGACCGGGGCTTCCCCCGCATGATTGCCGGACGATAAGTTCGCACGGCAAAGTTCTGATACCCGGTTCGACGCTGCGTCCCTCCGCAAGCGCGAGAACCGTCAGCCCGGCCTCGCGGCCAAGCGCCTTGAGATTCATGTCGACCGTCGTCAGCGGCGGCCGGGTCTGTGCGGCGACGATTTCCCAATTATCGAAACCCACCACCGAGACATCTTCCGGCACCCGTATGCCGCGCTCACGCAGCGCATCGACGACCGCGCGGGCGATCTGGTCGTTGCCGCAGAAGATCGCGTCCGGCTTTGCTCCAGCCACGCTCCAAAGCTGTGCGACGGCGTGGTGCCCCCAGGCCTCGGACCATGTACCGTACATGACCGGCAGCCCGTCTCCGGCGAGGTCGCGATAGGCCTTGGCGCGTTCACGCACCGAAACGAAGCTTTCCGGGCCGGTCACATGGGCGATCCGGCTTCGGCCGAGCCCCTGCAACCATTCGACAGCAAGGGCAGCCCCCTGATAGTCGTCGGCGCAGAAGGTGACGCTTCCCGGTGCGCCTTCAGTGAAGGCATAGATGACCGGAACCGGTAGATTGGACAGATCCACCGGCAGACGGCGGTCGATCCGCTTCCCCGACGCGATGATACCATCCACATGCTTGTCCAACATGGCGTCCACATGAACCTTTCCAAGTGCCGGATCGTCCTCGATCGTGCAAAGAAAGACCGAGACGCCGTGATCGACGAGCGCCTCCGTGATGCCGGCCATGACCGGCAGCGTGAAGCGACCATATGTATCGTTGGTCAGAAGACCGATCGTGAAGGTGCGATTGCTGAGCAATCCCTTGGCCAAGGCATTCGGACGGAAGCCGATTTCGGCGGCGGCGCGCTTGACCCTTTCGCGTGTGTCGTCGCCCATGCGGCCGGTATTGTTCAAGGCCTTGGATGCCGTTGAAATGCTCACGCCTGCAGCCGCTGCAACGTCGTGAATCGTTGCGCGTCCGCTTTTCGCACGCTGATTTTCCAGATGTCTTCTCCCAATCAATTTTCATGAGAAAAGCTTTTCTCAGCGAAGGAGTCAACTAGAGAAAAGCTTTTCTCAAAAATTTCTGCACGGCAAAGAAGGAGGCGAGAAGCTGGGTGAGGGCCGCAGCGAATTGGCGGGTCACTGCAGAATGCACGCCATGAAACGAAGCGGCGGCCGAGACCTGCCGGTCTGGCCGCCGTGTTCTAGATCGCCATTAGTTTTAGCCGATCGTCATCAGGCTGGCATTGCCGCCTGCAGCCGCCGTATTGATCGATGTTGTTACCTCTTCAAGCAGCCAATTCAGGCAATAGGCGTCGGCGTTTTTAGCGATTTCTTCGCTCGAGGCCGCCTGGGCGAGAACCAGCGGACCTGGAATTGCCGAAATCACCTTGATCGCCTGCTGTATCCGCTCGGCATCGCCCTCGATCAAGGCGCCGGCAAATGGTCCATCCGCCGCCCAGTCTTTCGTCCAGGAAATGCGATTTGCGACCTGCGCAGGCAGGCCATGAAGCTCTTCCTGCAGGTCCGATGACGCATCGATGACCATCGAATTGCCTGTCGCTAGCGCTGCGGCGATTTGGACATGCAAGCCAAGTGCTGTCTGCGGAGCAAGCAGGATTCTTCCGCGCGGATGCAGAGCATAGAGATTCAGCTCGCCGACTGGGCCTTGCAGTTCGGTATTGAAGCCGAGCGACGACTGGCTGGCGACGGCACGGGCCTGTTTGGCCGCATCCACAGCACCCTTGCTTTCGAGCCAGGCGACGAACCGCTGGGCGGTGGGGTCGGCTTGTACGGAGGCATCGCGTAACGGTTCGGTCGGCGAGGCGACGAGGCGACGCAGATACATCGGACCGCCTGCCTTCGGGCCTGTGCCGGAAAGACCGCGGCCACCGAAGGGCTGGACGCCGACGACGGCGCCGATGATGTTGCGGTTGACATAAAGATTGCCAGCCCGCACGCGCTCGGTCACATGGGCGATCGTATCGTCAAGCCGGGTGTGCAGGCCGAAGGTCAAGCCGTAGCCCGAGGCGTTGATATCGGCAATCAGCTTGTCGAGCCCCTTGCGCTGATAGCGCATGATGTGAAGGACCGGGCCGAATACCTCGCGCTTCAGATCGCTCAGCTTCTTCAGCTCGATGATGGTGGGAGCGACGAAGGTACCCTTGGCAGCGTTTTCGGGAAGGTCGAGCTGTTCGACATTGCAGCCGAGCTTGCGCATGCGTTCGATATGTTCATCGATGCCGCGCTTGGCGTTGTCGTCGATGACGGGGCCGATATCGACGGCAAGCCGATCGGTCCGGCCGACCGAGAGCTCGCGAAGGGCGCCGCGCAGCATGTTCAGGGTACGGTCCGCGACTTCCTCCTGCAGGCAAAGGACGCGCAGGGCCGAGCAGCGCTGGCCGGCACTGTCGAAGGCCGAGGCGATGACATCGCCGACGACCTGTTCGGCAAGGGCGGAGGAGTCGACGATCATGCCGTTCTGCCCGCCGGTTTCTGCGATCAACGGGATCGGCTTGCCGAATTTGGAGAGCCGTTCGGCAAGCTGAGCCTGGATCAGGCGAGCAACTTCCGTCGAGCCTGTGAACATGACGCCGGCCGTTTCAGGAGCACCGACGAGGGCTGCCCCCGTTCTGCCGCTGCCGGGGACAAACTGCAGGACATCGCGCGGGATGCCGGCCTCGTGCAGGATGCGGACGCCCTGCGCTGCAATCAGCGGCGTATTGCCGGCCGGCTTGGCGACGACCGGATTGCCGGCGACCAGCGCGGCCGCAACCTGACCGGTGAAGATCGCCAGCGGGAAGTTCCATGGGCTGATGCAGACGACAGGGCCGAGCGGCACGCTCTCCGGCTTCAGCACCTGGCGTGCCTGCGCGGCATAATAGCGAAGGAAGTCGATAGCTTCCCGGATTTCACCGACGGCGTTTGCGGCCGATTTGCCGGCTTCGCGGATGGTCAGGCCGACGAGAGCAGGCATCTCGCTCTGCATGAGCTCGGCGGCGCGTTCAAGGATGGCGGCCCGCTCTGCGGGGCTCACCGCGGCCCAACCCTCGGCTGCCGCGGCGGCAAGCCGCATGACGTCGGGCGCATCTTCCGGCTCCAGTTCGGTGACATGGCCAACGAGGTCCGCATGGTCGGCAGGATTGAGAACTGCACGGGTCACGCCACGTTCGGAGCGGTCGGCGAGAAGTGGCTTGGCGGTCCAGTCTTTGGCTGCGGAGGCTTGCAGCTGCGCAGAGAGATCGTTGAGCGCCGTTTCATTTGAGAGATCGACACCAGCGGAATTCCGTCGCGCGCCGCCGAACAAATCGGCCGGGAGAGCGATCTTCTCGTGCTGCGCGCCGACAACCGTCATGTTGCGCACGATCTCGGCGGGATCGGCGATCAGCTCGGATACCGGGACGGCAGGGTCGGCGATCTTGTTGACGAACGAGGAGTTGGCGCCGTTTTCGAGCAGGCGGCGGACAAGATAGGCGAGCAACGTTTCATGGGTGCCGACTGGCGCGTAGATCCGGCAGGGGCGATTGAGATTTTCGGCTCCCACGACCTCTTCATAGAGCGGCTCGCCCATGCCGTGCAGGCACTGGAATTCGTATTTGCCGACCGCAAAGTCGTCGCCAGCCATATGGTAGATGGTGGCCAGACTCTGGGCGTTGTGGGTCGCAAATTGCGGAAACACTACGTCGGTCGCGGCCAGGAGCTTCTTGGCGCAGGCGATATAGGAAACGTCGGTGTAGATCTTGCGGGTATAGACGGGGAAACCTTCGAGGCCGTCCAACTGCGCGCGCTTGATCTCGGCGTCCCAATAAGCGCCCTTGACGAGACGGACCATGAGGCGATGCCCGGAGCGGCGGGCAAGATCGATGATGAAATCGAGGACGAAGGGGCAACGTTTGCCATAGGCCTGGACGACGAAGCCGATGCCATCCCAGCCGGACAGATCCGGATCGAGGCACAGTTCTTCCAGAAGGTCCAGCGACAGCTCCAGCCTGTCGGCTTCCTCGGCGTCGATGTTCAGGCCGATATCATAACGCTTGGAGAGCAGCGCCAACGCCTTCACCTTCGGTAGAAGTTCGCCCATCACCCTGTCGGCCTGCGAACGCGAATAGCGCGGGTGCAGTGCGGAGAGCTTGATGGAGATGCCGGGGCCTTCATAGATGCCACGGCCAGCCGAGGCCTTGCCGATCGCATGGATGGCGTTTTCATAGTCGCGATAATAGCGCTCGGCATCGGCGTGGGTCGTCGCCGCTTCGCCGAGCATGTCGTAAGAATAGCGGAAGCCCTTTGCTTCGAGCGCACGTGCTCGCTTCAATGCTTCATCGATGGTCTCGCCGGTGACGAATTGCTCGCCCATCATGCGCATGGCCATGTCGACGCCACGCCGGATGACCGGCTCGCCGGCGCGGGCGATCAGCTTTGTCAATGCGGCGGAAAGGCCGCCTTCGTTGACCGTCGAGGTCAATTTGCCTGTCACGACGAGGCCCCAGGTCGCGGCATTGACGAACATCGAGCGGCCACCGCCGATATGCGACTTCCAGTCGCCGCCGGCGATCTTGTCACGGATCAGCGCATCGCGCGTTGCGGTGTCCGGGATGCGCAGCAGTGCCTCGGCAAGGCACATCAGCGCCACACCTTCCTGGCTCGACAGCGAATATTCGTGCACTAGTCCTTCGACGCCGTCGCCCTTGTGCTTGGCGCGCAGCGCTTCGATCAGTTTCTTGGCCGTTTTCCTTGTCGCCTCGCGAGTCGTTTCCGGCAGGGTGGCCGCCTCGAGCAGGGCAGGCAGGCATTCGGTTTCGGGACGCCGGTAGGCGGCAGTGATCGCCTGGCGAAGCGGGCTCTGCTCACGAATGGGCGGTGCAAAATGCGAAAATGGGGCAGCATCTGGAGCTGGTTCTTCAGTGGCAAGCTTGGCAGAGACAGTCATGATAACCTCAAGGTGCAAGGGACCCAATGGTTTGAGCTGAGGTCAGCGATATCGCCACCCGTAGCCCTCCCGTTGCTTCGACGAGAACATACTTCATTCCAAAAAAGCGTTCCGCCTTGAAACTGCGGCTTTCCAGTCATATTGAACTTCAATAGCGCTTATTTCAAATAGGAATGCCTGCAAAAATGACCAAATCCAGTGAAATTGACCAGTTCGACCAAAAGATCCTCGACGCCCTCGTCGAAGACGGCCGTATGTCGATCACGGAGCTTTCCGAGCGGGTCGGCCTCTCCAAGACTCCCTGCCAGGCACGCCTCAAGAAACTGATCGATTCCGGTTATATCGACGGCTTCAAGGCCATCCTCAATCCGATCAAGCTTGGTCTCGATCACGTCGCCTTTGCGGAAGTGAAACTCACGGATACCCGTGAGGAGGCCTTGCTCAGCTTCAACAATGCCATCAAGAAAATCAAGGAAATCGAAGAGTGCCACATGATCGCCGGCCGCTTCGATTACCTCCTCAAGGTGCGAACCTCGGATATTCGCCGCTACCGCATCGTTCTTGGCGAGAAAATTTCCAGCCTGCCTTTCGTCGCAAGCACTTCGACCAATGTGGTGATGCAGTCGGTCAAGGAAAACTGGTCGTAATTCCGTTTCTCATTTCATCCGCCTTTCCATCCGCCGCGTAGGGCTTCGCCACCCGATCTATCTTGCCGGCTAAACAATGACCTAGATTTCGCCATTCGAATCGGATCATTGCGAGACGCTAAAATAAGTAGGATGGAGTACGCATGGAGACCAGTGCAGGCGACCGTGACCTTGTCGAGGTCATGAAACGGTACTTTGCGGTGAAGGCCGAAGTCGAGGAAATGAAGCGTCGCCTGGAGGCGGCAAGGCGGGAGAGCGGCGAAGAGATCGGCGCATTCTACAATCCGCGCAGCAATCTGAGCCACGCCGCCGATATTATCCGTTCGCATGCTCTCAAGCAGGAGATGGCGCGTTTGATGGATTGGGCCGAAGCCTGGGGGCGGCAGAGCCTAGCGCCAAACGAGGCCTGACGGTCGAATAAAAACCGCCAGGCCGCGATCACGAAATCGGGTCGTTTCAGCTATCCGATTTCAGCTTTCCTGCTGTCGCCCAGGACTCTTTCGAAATCTCGGTAATGATGATTTCCACCGATTCCGGTGGGCAGACGAGTGTTTCCACAACGGCTTTGGTCGCTTCGCGAACGAAAGCGCGCTTCTGGTCTTGCGTGCGGCCGGGATGCATTTCCAAGCGCAGGATGGGCATGGCAACTCCTTGAGCAATTATCGCCGGATCTTCGGCGCCCACGGACTATCTTGCAAAACCATTTGGCGATAAATACGCTTCCGTTTGCTTCATTCCGAACCTGTGGGTATGTAATCATGGACAAGTTGGCGGGAATGGTGATGTTCGTCAGGGTGGTCGAACAGGGCAGTTTTGCCGCCGCTGGCGATATAAGCCAGGTGTCGCCGGCCATGGTTGCCAAACATGTGAGGACGATCGAACAGCGGCTCGGTGCGCGCCTCCTCCACCGCACCACACGCCGTCATCAGCTGACCGAGGTCGGCAAGCTTTATTACGAGCGCTGCAAGACGGCGCTGGCGGAGGTAGAGCTCGCCGAGCAATCGGCCTCCGAACTGCAATCGGCGCCGCGCGGGCGCCTGCGGCTCGTCGCCCCCGTCAGTTTCGGAACGCAAAGCCTCGTGCCGGCGCTTGTCGACTATCTGCATGAGAATCTTGAGGTCAGTGTCGATCTGGCGCTCGACAACAATCCGCATGATATGATCGGCGAAGGCTACGAACTCGGCATTCATATCGGCGATCTGACGGACACCAATCTCGTGGCGCGTCCGTTAAAACCCTATCGGCGCATTCTTGCGGCGTCGCCGGATTATCTGGATCGGTGCGGCAGGCCGCAAAGCCCCGAGGAGCTTGCCAATCATATGTGCCTCGGTCATTCCTACTGGCGACTGCAGGGGCGCTGGCATCTCGTCGGTCCAGACGGGGAAACGCGTGAGATCGCCATCAGGGGCAGGTTCACCACCAACCAGGGCGGGGCTTTGCGCGTTGCCGCTCTGCACGGAGCCGGCATCGTGCTGCAGCCGGAACTGCTCCTGGCGGCCGATCTCGATGCCGGCCGGCTTGAGCCGGTCCTACCTCTGTGGTCGTACCAACCGACACCGATGCACCTTGTCTATGCGCCGGACCGGCGTCCAACGGCCATGCTGCGCAGCGTCATCGATTTTCTTGTCGCTCGCTTCGGCTGAGATTCTCCCTCTTTCATCTGCTGCGAATCCATGATCAAATCTGATCATCGGTTTGGAAAATGAGGAAAGCGTGGCCAAGGTTACGTTGAAGGATGTGGCGGCGGCCGCGGGTGTGGGAGCAGCCACCGTCGAGCGTGCGCTCAATGGCCGCGGCAATGTTTTGCCGGAGACGGCGGAGAAGATCTTCATCGCCGCCAAGCGGCTCGGTTACCGCACGCCGCCTGCGGGGATCAGGCACGGTCTGGTGCGCATCGAGGTCGTGCTGCTGCGGCCTGAAACCTATTTCTATTCAAGGCTCAATCGCGCCTTCGAGCGCATCGCCGCCTTGCTCGACAAGGATATCCAGATCCAGCGGACTTTCGCCAGAGAAGACGATCCTGCCGATTTTTCACGTCATATCGCCAATCCACAGGCACGGCGCTCCGCCCTGATCGTGGTTGCGCCCGATCATCCCGATGTGGTCGGCAGCATCCGCAAGGCTGCCAGCGGCGGCATTCCTGTCGTGCAGATCATGACGCGGCCAGCACTGGAGCTGCCTTACGTCGGCATCGACAACGAGGCGGCCGGCCGCACCGCCGCCTTCTACATGGCGCGTATGCAGTCGAATATCTCCGGCACTTTTGTCGCGCTCTGCCACAGCGGCGCTTATGAGAACCATAAGGCGCGTATCCGCGGCTTTTCCAACTATCTGCTTGATCATGCGAACTCCTCGCATCGCTTCGTTGAAGTCATGTTCGATGAGGACGATGAAATGAAGACGATCGAGCTGCTGACCAACGCCTTCGCCCGATATCCCGATATTATCGGCCTTTATAGCGCCGGCGGCGACAATGCCGCAATTGCGACGGTCCTGCGCCGATATCGTCAGCAGCCGGTCTTTTGGGTCGGGCATGAATTGTCCGATGCGACGCGCATCTATCTCAAGGAGGGACTGATGACGATCGTTCTCGATCAGGCTCCGGAGGTTCAAGCCCGGCGTGCCATCGATCTGACTCTGAAGCGGCTGGGCCTGATCGATACCGACGTCGATGTCGAACCGGTGCGTTTTCTGACCGTTACCCCTGAAAGCCTCTGAGGACATTGGCTTACCGCAGATGGGGATGCTGCTCCGGTGTCTACTTGTTCACGGAAACAAGCCAGTTGCGAAACGTTTCAGCATCGTTGGAAAGATGGCTGGCTTCGATCAGCCAATAGGATTTATCGGTGTCCAGTGCCGTATTGGATAGAGCAACCAGCGTTCCATTGCCCAATTCTTCTCCAATCAAGGCCGAGGGGCAGAGGCCCACACCTTGACCGCCGATGACCGAGCCGATCATCAAGCCGAAATCGGCAAAGATCGGGCCGGCTCTTGGAGGCTGGTGGATACCTTCGAGGGCGAACCAGCGTGTCCATGCGGCCGTCGTTTCATCGTGCAGGAGGTCGAGATTAAGGAGATCGGCTGGCGTCCTGATCGGTCCGTGACGGCGCTCATATTCTCTCGAACAGGTCGGCCGCGTTTCGGCCGTCAATAGCGAAATGGCATGCGTCGAAGGTCTTGGTCCGTGACGGATCAGAAGATCGACGCTTGCCTCCTCCGGCGTCCTCGCATCGAGCGCGTAGACGATATTGATCTGGATTTCGGGGTATTCTTTCTTAAATGCGGTCAGCCGGGGTATCAGCCAACGCGTGGCGACAGAAGCAATACAGGCCACGCTGACCGGCCGACTGTTGGTGGCAAACCGCAGCTGCCGGGCGGCGATATCGATATGTCCGAGGCCGTTTGCCACGGCAGCCCCGAATTCACGGCCGGCCATCGTCGC
Source organism: Martinezella sp. CNPSo 3959 (assembly GCF_057784355.1). Classification (NCBI taxonomy): domain Bacteria; kingdom Pseudomonadati; phylum Pseudomonadota; class Alphaproteobacteria; order Hyphomicrobiales; family Rhizobiaceae; genus Martinezella; species Martinezella sp. CNPSo 3959. The sequence goes on along the minus strand of NZ_JBXSOV010000007.1, from coordinate 212,564 downwards.
CGTGACACCACGGGCATGGCGCGTAAAGAGCTTGATGCCGAGCCATTCCTCCAAGGTACGCACATGCTGGCTAACGCCCGCGGCCGTGAGATTGAGCTCAGCTGCCGCCTTGGCAAAGCTCTCATGGCGAATGGCTGCCTCGAAGGCGCGAAGGGAGGCAAGCGGGACATGTTGCATTCCGCCAGGCTAAGTAAAACTTAGCCAAAGCGCAAGCGCGATCACCGTTGCGCAAGGAGCCGGTATCCTTACAGTGCTGCCGAAACGAATGTCTTTTTGTCAGTCGGTAAGGAATGAAAGCCGCCATGAACAGTATTTTCGATATGCCCGCACCCGCCGATGCCGAGGAGCGGCGCGGCAAGCCCCCCGTTGTCGTCTACCCGAACGGAACGCTGCCGCCGGTCGATATGGATGTGCTGCGCGCGGCAAGGCAAACAATGACCAAGATTGGCGAAACCGTCGTGCCCCCGCGTGAAGGCGGCAGTTTTCGCGTGCCGAAGGGACATTTCTTCCGGATTGTCAGCGTCGAGGGCGCGCAGGTGGGCGATCTCAATCTATGGAATGCTGCCGATCTTTCCGAGCGCTTTTTCAGCGGCAAGACGAGGGCTTTGCACGCCACCCATGTCGGTGTCGGCGATCGACTGTGGAGCACGCTGCCCTATCTGCGGCCAATGGCGACGATCACACATGATACGCTTGGCTGGTATGGTTGGGACAGGGATGGAGCCGGCGTCCACGATGTCATCGGCACGCGCTGCGATCCCTATACGAACCGGCTGCTGAAAGGCGACGACTATCACCATTGCTGCCATTCGAACCTGTCACGCGCGCTCGCCAAGGAAATGAACATCCCTGTCCAGGAGGCCGAGTTTCACGTTCACGACGTGCTGAACGTGTTCATGTGTACCGGATTTACGCGCGATACCCACCAGTATTTCATGAAGGCGAGCCCCGTTCGGCCGGGCGACTTCCTCGAGTTCTTCGCGGAGATCGATCTGCTCGGTGCGCTCTCCGCCTGCCCCGGTGGCGACTGTGGCAGCGAACATTCGAGCGATACGGAGCCCTGTTATCCGTTGCTGGTCGAAATCTGGCGGCCTGAGCCAGAAAGCCTCGTCGGGCGAACATTCCCGGAGCTTACTGCCTATCCGAGGACGCACGGACTATAATTTGCCGCATAAAATAAATTTGCCGGCGGTTGCGGCCGCCGGCGAATCCGAATCATCCATCAAACGATGCCTCCATTCGGGCGGACGCATCGTTTATTGCCTAGTTACAATTGCCTAGTTACAAACGCGAATGCGCTCGTAATGCCAGCCATAGTCATACTCGTTCTGGACGCGGCGATCCTCGTACCAGCATCTGGGCGGCGGCGGGGCGACTTCGTAAACCGGACCCCTGTTGCCAAGAGCGCCGCCAACAAGCAGGCCGCCGAGAAGACCGGCAGCAACGCCGCCGGCGATCGCGCCTCCATTGCCATGGTGGTGATGACGACGCCAATCGTCATGGCCGCGCCAATCACCGCGATGGCCGTCGTAATATTGTGCCTGTGCGCTGCTGACGGGCGCCAATGCGCCGCCTACGACCGTAGCGGCCAGCAAAACCGTAAGAACCGTCTTCTTTATCATGACTACCTCCAAAGCAGTCTTTGTGCTCAGCGAATACGCGAGTCATCTAATTAACGCCTTCAGCATGATTATGTTCAGCTGAATATTCAATGAATGGCCCGTTCATCGGGCAATAGCGGCTGGAAATAGCCCCTTGCATGGGCTCCTGAGGGGCGATCTTGTCAATTTGGAGGCGTCTGTCGGGTCGCCGCCACCCATTCGAGCGTTCGCGATTCGGGGTCAGGATTGCGGGTGATATCCGTTACGACCGCACCGATATCGGCGCCATGCTCGAATACAGCCGCAAGACGTTCGACCGTCAGGCCGCCGATCGCAACGAGAGGCCGATTGCCGATGCGCGCCTTCCACGCGCCGATCCGATCGAGGCCTTGGGGTGCCCAGGGCATAATCTTGAGGACGGTCGGATAGATCGGCCCCAGCGCTATATAATCGGGTTCGGCAGCAAGCGCCGTCTCCAGCTCCGCCTCGTCATGTGTCGAAAGCCCCAGCTTCAATCCGGCATCCCGTATGGCGGAGAGATCGGCAGAAGCAAGATCCTCCTGGCCGAGATGGATGAAATCGCAATCCTCCTCGATTGCCAGCTGCCAATAGTCGTTGACGATCATTTGGCACTCATGCGCGGCGCAAATTGCCTTCGCTTCGCGAATTTCGGCGCGGATCTCAGGCGTTGAGCGATCCTTGATGCGCAACTGTACCAGCTTGACGCCGAGCGGCACCAACCGCCTGATCCAGGCGGCGCTATCGACGATCAGGTAGAAGGGATCTAGCGTCATGCGAACACCGCCTTTCCGATCACTGGTGTCGATGGCACCGCCATATCGCGCGGCTCCAGCATGCCGGCGCCGTATGCCTGCCTGCCGGCATCGATGGCCTTGGCGAAGGCTTTCGCCATCGCGACCGGATCGCCGGCCCCGGCAACCGCTGTATTGAGTAGCACGGCATCGAAGCCGAGCTCCATGACGGTTGCTGCATGCGAAGGTCTGCCGATGCCGGCATCCACGATCAGCGGAACCTCGGGAAAATGTGCCCGCATCGATCGCAGCGCAGAGAGATTGAGCGGTCCGGCCGCCGTTCCGATCGGCGCGCACCAGGGCATCAGCACCTTGCATCCGGCTTCCAGCAGCCGCTCGGCGACGATGAGATCGTCCGTCGTGTAGGGAAAGACCTCGAAGCCGTCATCGGTGAGGATTCTCGCCGCCTCCACCAGCGCGAAGACGTCGGGCTGCAGCGTATCGTGATTGCCGATCACCTCGAGCTTGATCCAGTTGGTCCGAAAGACCTCGCGCGCCATTTTCGCGGTCAGAACCGCTTCGGATACGCCGTGGCAGCCTGCTGTATTGGGAAGGACGCGAACGCCGAGTTCGCGAATCATCTCGAAGAATGCGCCGCCATTACGCCCGCCTGCCGTTTCCCGGCGCAGTGATACGGTCACGATCCCGGTTTGCGACCGTTTGACGGCCTCCGCCAGTACGGCCGGGGAGGGGTAGCGCGCCGTGCCGAGAAGAAGGCGCGACGCGATTTGTGTTCCGTAGAGTTCAAGCATGGTCAGCCTCCCTGCATTGGCGTCAGGATCTCGATCCTGTCATCGTCGGTTAGGATATGGTCGCCGCGTTCCTCGCTATGGACGAGTTCGCCGTTGACGGCGGTTGCCAGCCACTCGCCCTCATATTCGAGAGCCGTGAGAAGTTGCGAAAGCGTCGTTGCTTCGACAATCTGCGCTTCGCCATTGATGATCAGGCGCATTGGCGGCTCCTTTCGTCGTGTCCGGAAAAGACGAGATCGGCGGCTTTCTCGGCCATGGCGGGTGCGAGCAGGAAGCCATGGCGATAGAGACCGTTGACAAGGATGGCTTTGCCCTGCCGCGTCACGCGCGGAAGGTTGTCGGGAAAGGCAGGGCGGATGCCGGAGCCGGTTTCGACCGCCGCAGCTTCGGCAAAGGCCGGATGCAGCGCATAGGCTGCGTTCAAGAGTTCCATCAGCGAACGGGCGGTGATCGGCCCTTTGAAGTCGGTCTCGATCATCGTCGCGCCGACCATGAACAGGCCTTTGCCGCGCGGCACGATATAGACCGGAAAACGTGGATGCAGCAGGCGGACGGGCCGCGAAAGCACGATTTCATCGCTCTGCAGATAGAGCATTTCGCCGCGAACCCCACGCAAATCGTGGATGCGACCGATGCGGGCGGCCCCTGTGCAGTCGACGATCTCAGAGAAGCTATGGTCATCCACGAGCACGTCGATAAAGGTGACGCCTTTTGCAGATAGATCGTCCTTCAACGATTGCAGGACCTCGCGGGGATTGAGATGTGCTTCCTGCGGAAAGAACAAGCCCTGGCGAAATCGGCCGGCAAGCGAAGGTTCAAGGGTGGCGATGTCGTCTTCGTCTACCCAGCGATAGTCCGTCGTGCGGCTGGCGAATCGCCTCAGTTCGTTTTGATCGCGGTTCGGCGCAACGACGAGCGTTCCATTGCGGATGATCTTGCCAGGCAGAATCGCTTCCCATCGATCGGCGGAATCACGGCCGAGCGTCAGCACAGCCTCATCGGCGCTTTCCCGCTCGCACCATGGCGCCAGCATGCCGCCGGCAAGCCAGGAGGCGGCGCAATGAAAATTCCGGCCTGGATCTGAGATCGTGACCTCCGCTCCGCGCCGGATCAGCTCGTGAGCGACCGTGAGGCCGGCAACGCCGGCCCCTTTAACGAGGATGCGCATGTCACTCGGCCGGCTGTGCAGGGGTTTCGACCGGCATATAAAGGTCTCCGCCCTCTCGATACTTGGCTGCCATGGCTTCCAGCCCTTCCTTCTGCGCTTCGGCGCGGATGTCGTGCGAAATCCGCATCGAGCAGAATTTCGGGCCGCACATCGAGCAGAAATGGGCCACCTTATGAGCTTCCTTCGGCAGGGTTTCGTCGTGGAAGCTGCGAGCCGTGTCCGGGTCGAGCGAAAGGTTGAACTGATCTTCCCAGCGGAATTCGAACCGGGCGCGCGACAGAGCATCGTCACGAACCTGCGCGGCCGGATGACCTTTGGCGAGATCCGCCGCATGCGCTGCGATCTTGTAGGTGATGACGCCTGTCTTGACGTCGTTGCGATCAGGCAGACCAAGGTGCTCCTTCGGCGTGACGTAGCAGAGCATCGCCGTCCCGAACCAGCCGATCATGGCAGCGCCGATGCCCGATGTGATGTGGTCATAGCCGGGCGCGATATCCGTCGTCAGCGGCCCGAGCGTGTAAAAGGGCGCCTCGCCGCAGACGGAAAGCTGCTTGTTCATGTTTTCCTTGATCTTGTGCATCGGCACATGGCCGGGGCCTTCGATCATCACCTGGCAGTCTTTTGCCCAGGCGATCTTCGTCAACTCGCCCAGCGTCTCCAGTTCTGCAAATTGCGCGGCGTCGTTGGCGTCAGCTATCGAGCCGGGGCGCAGGCCGTCGCCGAGCGAGAAAGACACGTCATAGGCACGGCAGATATCGCAGATTTCCTCGAAATGCTCGTAAAGGAAGCTCTCGCGATGGTGATGCAGACACCACTTGGCCATGATCGAGCCGCCGCGCGAGACGATGCCGGTGACGCGATTGACGGTAAGCGGGATGTAATGCAGCCGCACACCGGCATGGATGGTGAAGTAATCGACGCCCTGTTCGGCCTGCTCGATCAGGGTATCGCGATAGATTTCCCAGGTCAGTTCCTCGGCAATGCCGCCGACCTTTTCCAGCGCCTGATAGAGCGGCACAGTGCCGATCGGCAGCGGCGAATTGCGGATGATCCATTCGCGGATGTTGTGGATGTTACGGCCGGTCGAAAGGTCCATGACGGTATCGGCGCCCCAGCGCGCGGCCCAGACCATCTTCTCGACTTCCTCCGCCATGGAGGAGGTGACGGCGGAATTGCCGATATTGGCGTTGATCTTCACCAGGAAATTCCGGCCGATGATCATCGGCTCGCTTTCGGGGTGATTGATGTTGGCCGGAATGATCGCCCGGCCGCTCGCAACTTCCTGGCGGACGAATTCGGGGGTCACATGATCCGGAATATGGGCGCCGAAGCTTTCGCCATCGCGAATCAGGGCTTCTGCCTTCGCCTTGCGGCCGAGATTTTCGCGGATGGCGATGAATTCCATTTCCGGGGTGATGATGCCGGCGCGTGCATAGGCGAGTTGGGTGACCGCCTTGCCGTCTTTTGCCCGCAGGGGCTGCCGCTTGGCCGGAAACTCGGGCGTCAGCCGTTCGCCGGTGACGAAACCATTGTCTTCAGGGCGCACATGCCGGCCTTCATAAGCCTCGACATCGCCGCGGCCGAGAACCCAGTCGCGGCGCAGCTGAGACAGGCCTTCCTCGATGCGGATATCGGCGCCCTCGATCGTATAGGGGCCGGAAGAATCATAAACAATGACAGGCGGCTCGCCCGAGGTCGGATGGACGCTGATTTCGCGCATCGGCACGCGGATGTCCGGGTGGATCTCTCCGGGAACATAGATTTTCGTGGATGCCGGCAGCGGTCCAGTGGTTACGGTCGGAGTGAGGTTCTTTGCGGCAATATTCATGGTTTGAGGCTCCAAGTTGCAGTTGGAGACCCAGTCAATCAGCCGGAATGATGGAAAGACGCCGGCATGGAATCCACGCGGGAATCCGAAGCCTTCAAGCGCTCGCACCGTCCCTACGCCAGTATGAACTGGATCAGGTTCAACGGGTCACTGCGCCACAGGAGGCAAAGCCTCATTGTCCAGCAGTATCTCAGCCCCTTGCCGGGACCCCCCTGGTGAATACGAAAAGGCTATGCCTTACCCTTGTTCTCTGTCAACCCCGCAACGACGGTCGCGTTTTCTCAATCGATTGACCAATGTGGCGCGGGGGCGGCGTGGATTCTATTGGGGCGAGCCTCCGATAGGCGCATCATCATCTTCGATGACGCTGCTCTTGATTCATGCCCGTTCCCGCATAGATGGTGCGGATGAAAACTCTGGATCGCGAGCCTCATTGGGGAAGCCTGTCTCGATTTGGTGCGAATTCTTAAACCTTGGCGACGCCGACTATTCCGGCAGTAAAAGGCGCAGCCAGCCGCCCGTTGCATTTAAGCAACAGCAATCAAGTCTAATGCCGGGGCAGGTTTCACAGAATTGACAAACATACGGGCTGTTTGTAAACCAAATATAGGACATAAACTGTCTTACGGACGAGCAATCGGCCGGATCGGTAGAGGCATTTCAAAACCTTTGCCGCGGGGTGAATTATGGAGGTTAGAGGGGACTCAAGCCGACATCAGGTGCGTATCTGCCGGACTGCCCGGTTGCGTTCAAACCGACGTAATCCTCAGGGTGGTGTTCCAGCTTTGTACTCGCGGTAAATTGGAATGCATATTGCAACCAGGAGTTTAAAATGAACATCAAGAGCCTTCTTCTCGGCTCCGCTGCTGCGCTGGCAGCAGTTTCTGGCGCCCATGCGGCTGACGCGATCGTCGCTGCTGAGCCCGAGCCGCTGGAATACGTTCGCATCTGCGACGCCTACGGCGCTGGCTACTTCTTCATTCCAGGCACCGAAACCTGCCTCAAGATCGGCGGCCGCGTCCGTACCGAAGGCGAGTGGTACGATGCCTACAACCCGAACAGCCATAACGGTACGCTGTGGCACACCCGTGCGGAGCTGAGCGTCGACACGGCAACCGACACCGAATACGGCCCGCTGAAGACCAACACGGTCATCCGTTGGGATTGGAATGACGGCAACTCCACCTCCACGAAGCTGCTGTTCGCAAACATCAGCCTTGGCGGTTTCCTCGTCGGTAAGGCTGACTCGCAGTACAACTCCTACATCGGTTATGCCGGCGACGTCATCAACGACGACGTGATCTATGACGGTCCGTACGAACTCAACCAGTTGACCTACAACTACGACGCCGGCAACGGCTTCACGGCTGTGATCTCGGTCGAAGACTCGAACTCCAGCGGTTCTGGCGCTTCCTATGGCTCCAGCTGGTGGTCTGACGACAAGGGCAACCACTACGCTCCCGACGTCGTTGCCGGTGCTGGCTTCAAGTCCGGCGCATGGGGCTTCAAGGTCGTTGGCGGTTATGACTCGATCGTCGAAGAAGGCGCCATCAAGGCTCGTGTCGATGCTGACTTCGGTACCTTCTCGGCCTTCTTGATGGGCGGCTGGAACACTGACGGCGACAAGCTGAACAAGTATGCCGGCACCAACCTCGATCGTTCGGCTTGCCCGGTTAACGATGCATCGAAGTGCGGCTGGGGTGACTGGGCTGTTTGGGGCGGCGTTGGCGTTCCGATCAACGAAAAGCTGAAGTGGAACCTGCAGCTCGCCTACACCGACTCGAAGATCTTTGCCGCAACCACCAACGTCAAGTGGAACCCGGTCAAGAACCTGCTCATCGAGCCGGAAGTCTCCTACACCAACTTCGATTCTGTGAACCAGGATCAGTGGGCTGGTATCCTGCGCTTCGAGCGTAGCTTCTAATATTGAATTACCCGGCTCAATGCCGGGTAAGAGAAGCCTGACGTTCCAATCCGTCAGGCTTCTTTCATCGATCGGTTGACCTCCGATCAAAGCAAAGGATCTGGCTTTCCCTCCGGATCCTTTTTTATTTCCAGCTTTGGGGAATCGGTTCAGCTCCCGGCAGAGGCTTAAAACCGCCATCGTTGGTTCTCTTCAATTCCGAAGGGAAAACCGTTCTAGGCTTTTTCCGGTATCATCGCGGCAATCGCCAGCTCCTGCGCCTGTGCCAGCGGGAACCAGGTCTTCAGCACCATCTTTATGAACATCTGTCCACACGGGACCAATTCGAAGCTGCCTCGGTCGAGGGTCCATTCGGTGATCAGGCCGCCGATGACCGCTGTCAATGCGGAAGAGGCGGTATCCGGCGTCCAGGGAGCCGGAAGTTTCGTCTTTTCATCCATAAGGGTGAATATGCGTTCGAAATTTTCATGCATGTCGTGCCGAAACGAACTCGCCCGGCTCGTGGTGCCGTCGCAAAACGCCATGTCGAGATGCATCATAACTTTCAGCATGCTGCGCTTGCGCGGGTCGCTGTGAATATCGTCAAATATCGCGGCAATGGTATCGGCGATGAGATCAAGCGGGTTGGGCGGCAGTTCCTTCGACATCCGCTCCGCGAGATCCTTGAACGGCTGCTGGGCCTCGTCGCGAATCGCAAACATCAGCCCTTGCTTGTTCTTGAAATGCCAATGCACTGCCCCCCGCGTGACACCGGCGGCTACGGCTATCTCTTCCAGGCTGACATTCTCGTAGCCCTTGTCGAGAAACAGAGCTTTTGCGGATTGCAAAATCTCGTTCCTCGTTTCTGCCGCCTCCTCCTTAGTTCGCCTCATTCACCTCTCCACAGAAACCGATGTTCAAGCTGCGCCCCTCTTATTGATATTCTTCTTCCATCATACCGTTCAGTGCTGGAGCCCATATACCAGCGATGCTCAACGGAGTGGAGGTATTTATCTATCCTCAAAAATTGAGCAAGCAAATCGTAACAGAATATATCCTGTCAAGCGCTATAAGCCATGCGCAAGTTTGCGTGAGCAATTTCCCCATCTTGTGAAGCGAAAATCGGAAAGTGTAGGTGCTGATATAGCCCTGATGCGAAATATATTGGCCGGCGATCCCCGATCCGCTTGTTCCGGAAGCGATGTAGCGTTCAAGTTGAAACCTATGATGCATTTTAGCCCGCGGCGTTCGCAGATCCGTCAGCTCATATCGATCATCGAGGTCTTGATCCCACCGTCATGCGGCGGGTCTGATCGCCATGGCTTTGGTCGAACACTGGTGGGACCGATCGTCAAGCGATCTGCTGCTGTTCCGACCTAGCTTGAGCTTTCGTCTGTCTTCTTGCAAGCTGACGATAGCTCGAGCGCAAATCGTCTTTCAGCGTGGAAAGAGAATTCGAAAATTCCTGGCATAAGAGCGACGGATTTGCATAAGCGCCGCGTTCAATTCTCGTGAACCCGCGTTTGATGTCGAAGGATGATACGCTGACCGAGATGCTGCGATCCAAGTGGCACTGTTTGCCGGCTGTAAGGCTGAGGCCGAGGTGCCATGCAACTATCGCAGTGAATTGGAGCGGTGGCGATTGTCGATGAAGTGGGATCGCGCGCCCAAGAGTGGCGACCAGGATGAGGATCTGCTTGGCCGAATCGCTGCGGGCGATGTTTCGGCAATGCGCATGATGGTCGCGCGGCAATTACCGCGCATCGTCGCCGTCGCGACCCGCATGCTTGGCGATGCGGCCGAGGCCGAAGATGTGGCGCAGGAGACGTTTTTGCGCATCTGGCGAAATGCCGGCGGCTGGCGCCAGCGCAATGCGCGCTTCAGCACCTGGGTGCATCGTGTGGCGATCAACCTTTGCTATGATCGCCTGCGCCGCCGCAAGGACGTTCTTGGCGAACATCCGCCTGACATCGAATATGAAGGGCCGGCGCCGGATGCGGACTTGATGAGCGAGGACGATCCGTCGAGACGTGTCGAACGGGCCTTGCAGATGATTGCGTCCCGGCAGCGCGAGGCGATCATTCTGGTTTATTACCAGGCGCTGTCGAACGCCGAGGCGGCTGAGGTCATGGATGTCAGTGTCGATGCACTGGAAAGCCTGCTTGCGCGTGGAAGGCGCTCCTTGCAGGTGCTTTTGTTGAAGGATGAGGGCGATGGTTGAAAATATCGCGGGTCCGATGAATGCCGAACGGTTCGAAGCGCTGACTGCGGCCTATGGCGGCGATATCGGCCGATGGCCGCAGGCCGAGCGCGCGGCCGCACGGGATTTTGCCAAGGGCACCGCCGCCGCGCAAACACTTGCGCGCGCCGCCGATCTGGATGCGCTGCTCGACACCTACGTCGTGAAGCCTCGTCACACCGGCCTGGAAGAGCGAATCCTCGCAAAGCTCGTGCGGCGCCTGACGATACGAAACTGGTTCCGCTTCGGGTCGGCCGGGATCGGCCTTGTGGGGATCGGCATCGCCGGCGCGCTTGCCGGCAGCATTGCAATTGCCGTCTTGGTTCCGAGTCTGACATCCGATACCTCGATCGTCTCAGATGGAACCGCGACCATGTTCGGCGATATCGGACCGGATGCAGGCATAGCGCAGCAGGACAGCCAATGACGGACCGAAGCTTTCGAATAGTGGTTATCTCTCTGCTGGTGCTGAATACGTTCCTGATCGGAGCGTTGGCCGGTGGCGGCCTGACATGGATCCGCAAGACACAGGCGCGTTCCGAAATGATGCCGCTCGCCGGCGAGCAATTGCCATCGGCCCAGAAGAAGGCCTTGCGTGCCGCGCTCAGCGAAGCACGCAAGGGCGAGCGCCAGACCATTCTCGAGGCGCAGCAGGCAAAGATCGATGCAGCCTCCATCCTCGGTCAACCCACGCTCGATACGGCGGCGCTTTCGGCGGCGCTGGCAAGGGCGCGCGATGCCGATATGGCCCTGAGGGCGAAGGTCGAACAACGTGCCGTCGATTTTGCGGCAACGCTTTCCTACGACGAGCGTCGGGCGCTATCGGAAAGCCTAGTCCGCCGTAGCATGCCCAAGGCTGCCGCTGCCACAAAATGATCACACTTGCCGAGCGACGGATCGAAACCAAGCCTGCGTTAAAGGAGCATGTCTGAAGCAGGAGTTGGCAAGGCCATGGCACAGCAGTCCAATGATGTTTACGCCGCGCTCGCTCTTTCCCGTTTCGGGTTAGGGGCAGACCACAACGGCACCGCTTCGATAGCAGCCGATCCGCGCGGTGCATTGCTGGAAGAAATCACCGAGCGTTACGTCCCGGTTCCGGTCGGGCCGCAGCTGCAATCCACAGCCGATCTTCTCGTTTCTCTCTATGCGTTCCAGGAAGAGCGCAAGGAGGCCAGACAGCAGGCCGCAGCCGCTGTCGCCGCCGTGCCGCAGGACAAGCAGATGCAAGGGCCGCGGCCGCCGCAGAAGCCACCGGTGCAGCCTCCGGGTGCCATGCCAGGGCAGCAGAACAATCAGGCAATGGCCACTCCACCGAACAATCAGGCCCAGCCGAATAACCAAGCCATGGCGGCTGCCATCGGCAAGGCAGTCGAGAAGCTGGAAAAGCCTGCAATGCCCTACCTGCCACAGCAGGTCCTGCTGGCGGAAGTGGAAGCCCGCTTCAACGGCACTATCCGGCAGCCATTGATCGGCTTTGGCGAGCGGCTTGCCATGTTCTGGGCAAACCATTTCGCGGTCGCCGTCTCGAAGAGCGAGGAAGTTCATATCGTTGCCGGCGCCTTCGAGCGGGAAGCGATCCGGCCGCACGTCTTCGGCCGTTTCGCTGATATGCTATTCGCCGTCGAGACCCATCCGGCCATGCTTGCCTATCTCGACAACCAGCAATCGATCGGGCCGAACTCGAAAGCCAATGCCAACAAAAAGCGTGGCTTGAACGAGAATCTCGCCCGCGAGACGCTGGAACTCCATACACTCGGCGTCAATGGCGGCTATACGCAGGCCGATGTGACGACGCTTGCCAGGATCATCACCGGCTGGACGGTGGCACGCGCCGACGGCAAACTCGGGACGCCGGGCACCTTCGTCTTCAATGCCGGCGCGCACGAGCCTGGCGATCAGACGCTGCTCGGTCTCACCTATGCGGACAACGGCGTGGGGCAGGGGCGGGAGGCGCTGCGCGATCTTTCCCGCCACCCGGCAACGGCACAGCATATCGCCACCAAGCTCGTTCGCCATTTCGTCGCCGATACCCCGCCGCCAGGACTTGTCCAGACTGTTACGGCGACCTTCAGCAAGACGGATGGTGATCTTTCGGCCGTCTATCGGGCGCTCGTCGGCTCCGAGGATGCATGGAACCCGACACTGTCGAAGGTTCGCTCTCCGCTCGAATTCTTGACCGCACTTTTGCGGGCAAGCGGCGAGACACCGAAGCCGAATGTCATCCTCGGCGCGTTGACCGCCATGGGCCAGCCTTTCTGGGCGCCAGCCGGCCCTAACGGCTTTGCCGACACCGCCGATGTCTGGGCTTCCAGCGAGAGCCTGAGCATGCGTATGGATGTCGCCAATATGATTGCGAATGCGGTGCCGCCCCAGGTCGATCCCCGCAGTTTCGTGTCCGACAGCCTGGGGCCGCTTCTTTCGAATGAAACGCTACAGGCGGTATCGCGTGCGGAAACCCGCAAGCAGGGCCTGACGATCGCTTATCTTTCCCCCGAATTTCAAAGGCGCTGACCATGACCTGCGAACTCATGACCCCCACCCGTCGTGCCGTGCTTGGCGCATCCGGCGCGTTGTTTGCCTGGGCCTTCATCCCGCGCTTCGTCCATGCTGCCGGCGGACGCGACCCACGCTTCATCACTATCATCCTGCGCGGCGCGCTCGATGGTCTGACAGCTGTCCCGCCCGTCGGCGATCCGGACTACGCGGCATTGCGGCAAGCGATCGCCCTGACGACGAGCGGCCCAGACGCGGCGTTGCCGCTGGATAGCTTCTTTGCCTTGCACCCGTCGATGCCGAATTTCAACAGGCTCTATCGCGCGGGGCAGGCGGCCGTCGTGCATGCCAGTGCGACGCCCTATCGCGATCGGTCCCATTTCGACGGTCAGGACGTGCTGGAGTCCGGTTACGAAATGCCCGGCCGCGTCGAATCCGGATGGCTGAACCGGATGCTGGAGGGCCTTCCGAAGGGCGATAAGGTTTCACCGGGAGCTTCGGAGATCCGAGGCCTCTCGGTTGGTGCCAATGCACCACTCGTTATTCGCGGCAGGGCGCCGGTACTCGGCTGGTCGCCGTCGACCCTCCAGCCGGTGAGCGATGATCTACCGCCGCGGCTGATGGATCTCTACAACCACACCGACCCGCTCTTTGCGAAAATCCTCACTGAGGGCATTTCGACCGGCAAGATCGCCGCCGGCCTCGATGTCAAGGCGAAGGGAGGGCCCGGCGATCCCACTGGCATGGAACAGATGGCGAGAGGGGCCGCGCGCCTGTTGGCCCAAGACGATGGCCCTCGCGTCGCAGCACTGGCCTTCGAAGGATGGGATACCCATGCCGGAGAGGTCGATCGGCTGAACAAATTGCTCGTCGGGCTCGACAATTCCTTTGCCGCTTTCCAGCAGGAGCTTGGTCCGGCCTGGAAAGATACGGCCATTCTTGTCGCAACCGAATTCGGGCGAACGGCGCAGGTCAACGGTACACAGGGCACCGACCACGGCACTGGAACGGCCGCCTTCCTCGCCGGCGGCGCGATCAGGGGTGGCCGGGTCATCGCCGATTGGCCCGGTCTCAAGCAGGCGCAATTGCGCGATGGCCGCGATCTTGCCGCCACGACGGATCTGCGCGCTGTCGTCAAGGGTATCGCGGTCGATCTGCTTGGCGCGTCACCGGCGCTATTGACGCGCGCTGTCTTCCCGGGCTCCGATCACGTCCTGCCCATGAAAGGGCTGATCGCCTGACTTGTATGCCGGCGGCCGGTGTTAAGGACCGCGGCCTTCCAATAGAAATTACGTGAGAGCGGTGTTTGGAGGAACGGCGCCGCTTCGCCTTTCGCTCGTAGCCGAGAGGATGGCAACCACGCAGGCCAAGGCAAGGGTGATCGCGCCGAGCACCGGCAAACTGCGATAGCCATATCCGCTCTCGAGCAGTGCAGCACCGACGCTTGCTGCGATCGCGATCCCGATATTGAACCCGGACGGAATGAGCGAGGAAGCAAGGCCTGGTGCATCGGCGGTCCACATCAGGATGCGAGCCTGGATAGGGGTGCCGATGGCAAAATTAAGCGCGCCCCAAACGAAGATCGCCACACTCATCGGCAAGGGGTAGGGGCTGACCAGATAAAGGACGACGAGTATCGCGGATTGAATGGCGAGCATCGCGATAAGCGAGGGCATCAGCTTCCAGTCCGAAAGCCTGCCGCCGATCACAACCCCCAATGTCGCTCCGACGCCATTGAGCAGGAGGACCCAGGGAATAAGCATGGCATCAAGGCCGGTCACTTCACGCAGCAGCGGCGTTATGTAGGTGAACGGCACCATCTGGCCGATCATCAATGCGAGCATCATGATGAGAGATGTCCAGACCTGCTGGCGGCCGAGAACACGCACCTCTCCGCTCAAATGGCCGGATTGCTGAGTTTCTGCCTTCGTCTGTGGGATCAAGACCCATATCGCGGCCAATGCGAGGACGCCAACCAAGGTCATCGCCCAAAACGTCGTTCGCCATCCCCAAAGTCCACCGATCGCCGCGCCCAGAGGAACGCCGACAATATTGGAGACCGTCAGTCCTGCAAGGATCACGGAAACCGCACGTCCTCGAAATTCCGGTGGGACGAGGCCGACCGCGACCACCATCGCAATGCCGAAATAAGCGCCGTGGGCAATTGCGGTCGCGACGCGGAAGAGGAGCATGGCGGCGAAATCGGGCGCAAGCGCGCAGGCGATCTGACCCAGGCAAAAGGCGATCATCAGAGCGACCAGAATGGTCCGGCGCGAAACCTGTCGTGTCGCCATGGTCAGGAGCGGCCCGCCGAGTGCAATTCCCAGCGCGTAACCCGATACTAGATAGCCAGCAAAGGGGATCGAGACATCGAGACCCTGCGCCACGTCCGGAAGAATGCCCGCGATGACGAACTCGGTCGTGCCGAAAGCAAAGGCGGCCAGAAACAAAGCGAAGAGCGGTAAGGGCACGATGACGTTCCACATAAAGGAATAGGGATTTCTTTATATCGCCGGCGAAGGCGGTATCAAGTGCAAGTTGTTGCCGATGGCGTTATCAACATAAAGTCGGTTTTTCGAATTGTGTTGCGGCCCGGCGAGCAAACGCCATTTCGTGAGCCGATCCTTGACAAGCGCGGAATGTTTGTGAAGTTTGACTGTCATGAGTGAGGTGGCTGATTGGTTATCTTATACAAGTCCGATCAGTCGGAAAAACGCTGCCGAAGCAGTGTTTGATGATATTCGTTCGGCGATAACATCGGGACGGTTGGCGGTCGGGATGCGGCTGCCCGCCGAGTCGCAGCTTGCCACGCGTTATGGTGTCAGCCGCCCGATCATCCGCGAAGCACTCCGGTCGCTTCAGACGCTCGGCCTAACCCAGACACGTACCGGCAGCGGCACCTATGTCGTCACGGCGACGCCAGGTCCGGAGCTCCGCTATGGCGGCTATTCCGCGCGCGACTTGATCGAAGCGCGTCCCTTCATCGAAGTTCCTGCCGCCGGCTGGGCGGCGCTGCGGCGCACAGAGCAGCAATTGGCGCGATTGCTTGAACTTTGCGATGAGATGGACCGGGAAGAAGACCCTTTGAAGTGGGTAACTCTGGACTCGGAATTCCATTCGATGATTGCCGAATCTTCCGGAAACGCCGTCTTTGCCAAGATCGTTTCCGACGCCCGTGATGCACTGATGCGCCAATCGGAGCTCGTCAACATGATGGCGCAGCGCCGCGTGGCCTCGAATGTCGAGCACCGCCGCATCGTCGAGGCGATTGCGGCGGCATCGGAGGAGGGGGCCATCGCGGCGATGGAGGCCCATCTCGGTCAGGTTAAGCGCGTGGTGACCACGATCATCGGCGAGGATCAGCCGCATCGTTGAGAACAGCGGGCAAGTTGGCGAGGCGCTCCGGCCGTAGTGCCTCGAAGAGCTCCTCCGCGGTCAGGTATCCATGGTCCAGCACGATTTCCGGCACTGTGCGTCCGGTTGCCAGCGCCTCCCGAGCAACCTTGGTTGCAGCCTGATAGCCGATCAACGGATTGAGTGCCGTGGCAAGGCCGATTGACTCCTGCAGGCGCTGCGCCATGAGAGCCGGATTGGCCGTGATGCCATCGACGCAGCGTTCTGCAAGGATATGGCAGGCGGCGGTCAGATGCATGATGCTTTCCGAGAGTGAGCGCACGATGATCGGTTCGAAGGCATTGAGCTGCAACTGGCCTGCTTCCGCCGCCATCGTCACGGTGATGTCGTTGCCGATGACTGAGAAGGCCACCTGATTGACCATTTCCGGGATCACCGGATTGACCTTGCCGGGCATGATGCTCGAGCCCGCCTGCATCGCCGGCAGCGTGATCTCGCCGATGCCGGCGCGAGGACCGGAAGAGAGCAGGCGCAAGTCATTGCAGGTCTTCGACAGCTTGACCGCGACGCGCTTCAGTACGCCGGAAAGATGGACGAAGGCGCCAGGATCCTGCGTTGCTTCGATGAGGTCGCTTGCGGTGACCAGCGGGCGGCCCGTCAGCCGGGCAAGATGGGTGCAGGCAAGGGCGGCATAGCCGACAGGCGCATTGAGGCCGGTGCCGATGGCAGTAGCGCCGAGATTGACCTCATGCAGAAGGGCGGCCGATTCGATCAGGCGGGATCGATCTTCCCCGAGCATGACGGCAAAGGTTCTGAATTCCTGACCAAGCGTCATCGGCACGGCGTCCTGCAGCTGCGTGCGGCCGATCTTTAGAATGCTGTCGAATTCCTTGGCCTTGCGCTCGAAGGCTTCCTGCAGCGTTTCCATTGCCGCCGCGAGATTGTCGATCGCTTCGATGAGCGCGACATTGACGGCCGTCGGATAGGCGTCGTTGGTGGATTGGCTGAGATTGACGTGATCGTTCGGATGAAGGTGAGCATAGTCGCCTTTGGCATGGCCGAGCAGTTCGAGCGCGCGGTTGGCGATGACCTCATTGGCGTTCATATTGGTGGAGGTGCCGGCGCCGCCTTGAATAACGTCGACGACGAATTGGTCGTGAAGCTCGC
Organism: Martinezella sp. CNPSo 3959; assembly: GCF_057784355.1. Classification (NCBI taxonomy): domain Bacteria; kingdom Pseudomonadati; phylum Pseudomonadota; class Alphaproteobacteria; order Hyphomicrobiales; family Rhizobiaceae; genus Martinezella; species Martinezella sp. CNPSo 3959. Next base: position 195,247 of record NZ_JBXSOV010000007.1, on the reverse strand, counting down.
CGGCGCGGATTTCGTGGCAGGCGCGCACGATTGCATCGAGCTTGTCTTCGCTCAGCAAACCCAGCTCGTGATTGGCAAGAGCCGCTGCTTCCTTGACGAAGGCCAAGCCTCGGATGAGATGCGCATAGCGGCCGATCGGTGTTCCCGTCACCTGGAAATTCTCCACGGCTCTTGCCGTGTGCACTCCCCAATAAACCTCGGCGGGAATATCCTTCTCGCCCAGCAGGTCATACTCGCTTCGCGTCTTGACCACATTATCCTCCTACATGGAAATCAAGCTAAATCTGTCAAGCTGTATGACAGATTTAGAAATCTGTTATCCCTTAGCTTACGCCCCGTCAATAAGTGTCGTTTGGCTTGACCCGTCGTTATTTCTGTGTCTAAGAGGAAATCTGTCATACAGCATTACAGCATGACCGGCGATCGTTAAGCTCGATCGACGGCCAGATTAAGGCAACGGCATCCGGTCGGGTGCAACATCAGCACCCCGGATCCGCTCATGGACAAACGGCTCGAGGGAGGAGCAATGTCAGTCGAACCTATTCAGAATATTCCGGCAGATCGCCGGCCGCCGGTCAATGAGGACCTTGGCTATCACAAGGCCTTGAAGCCGCGGCAGATCCAGATGATCGCCATTGGCGGCGCGATCGGCACAGGTCTCTTCCTTGGCGCAGGCGGACGCCTTGCCGCGGCAGGCCCGGCTCTCATCTTCGTCTATGCGCTCTGCGGTTTCTTTGCCTTTTTGGTGCTGCGCGCGCTTGGCGAGCTCATCATGCACCGCCCGAGTTCCGGCTCCTTCGTTTCTTACGCCCGCGAGTTCTACGGCGAGAAGATGGCCTTTGCTGTCGGCTGGATGTACTGGCTGAACTGGGCCATGACATCGGTTGCAGATGTGACGGCTGTTGCCCTCTATATGAACTTCTTCAAGCACTACGTTCCCTGGCTTGCGGGCATCGACCAGTGGGTTTTTGCGCTGATCGCGCTGATGGTGGTGCTGGCCATGAACCTTCTGTCGGTGAAGGTCTTCGGCGAGCTCGAATTCTGGTTCAGCCTGATCAAGGTTCTGGCGCTGGTCAGCTTCCTCGTCATTGGCATCTATTTCGTCGTCTCGGGTACGCCGATTGCCGGTCATTCCGCTGGTTTCAGCATCATCAGCGATAGCGGCGGTTTCTTCCCCAATGGCATCTTGCCGGCCTTCGTCATCATACAAGGTGTGGTCTTTGCCTATGCGTCAATCGAGCTGATCGGCACGACGGCAGGTGAAACGGAAGATCCACGCAAGATCATGCCGGGGGCGATCCGCACGGTGGTTGCGCGCCTGCTGATCTTCTATGTCGGCTCGGTGCTGCTACTGTCGCTGCTTCTGCCCTACACGGCTTACAAGGCGGGTGAGAGCCCATTCGTCACCTTCTTCGGGACGATCGGTATCCAAGGTGCCGATATCATCATGAATCTCGTCGTGCTGACGGCCGTTCTGTCCTCGCTCAATGCCGGCCTTTATTCGACGGGTCGTATCTTGCATTCGATGGCGGTTTCGGGCTCAGCGCCGGCAGCGCTCGCCAAGATGAATAAGGCCGGCGTGCCCTATGTTGGTATCGCCGTGACGGCTGTCGTGACCGTCATCGGTGTGGCGTTGAACGCCGTCGTGCCGTCGGCCGCTTTTGAGATTGCCCTCAATATCTCGGCGCTCGGCATCATCTCCGCCTGGGGCGTGATCATATTGTGCCAGCTGAAGCTCTGGAGGTTGTCGCAGCGCGGCGAGATGGCCCGCCCGGATTTCCGCATGTTCGGCGCGCCCTACACCGGTATCCTGACGCTCGTCTTCCTCTTTGCAGTACTGGTGCTGATGGCGCTCGACTATCCCGTCGGCACGTGGACGATCGCCTCCCTCATCCTGATCGCACCGGCTCTGGTCATCGGCTGGTATCTGCTGCGTGACCGCATCTATTCGCTGGCGGCCGAGCGGGGTCAGTCGTGACGGCAGGGCAAGCCAACCCGCTGGTGGCAGTCATTGCCACCGGCGGCACCATTGCAAGCGAACGCACCGAGAGCGGCGCCAGCATCCCTTCACTGACGGGGGAGAGCCTGCTGGCACTGCTCCCGGACATGCCTGTCGATCTCAAACCCATCGAGCTGATGGCAAAGGATTCGGCGAGCCTGACGCTCGCCAACATGCAGGAGATCAGCGACAAGGTTGGCGAGTTGTTTGCCGACGACGCCATCAACGGCATCGTCATCCTGCACGGCACAGACGCTATGGAAGAGACGGCGCTGCTCGTCCATCTGCAGCATGGCCTGAATAAGCCCGTTGTGTTTACCGGTGCGCAATTTACCGCTGATCATCCCAAGGCAGACGGGCCTGGCAATCTTGCCGCTGCCGTTGCCGCCGCCATCGATCCGGCCAATGCGGGCCGCGGCGTGCTCATCTGTTTCGGCGGCCGTCTGCTGCCGGCCTGGGGGCTTTATAAACACTCTTCTGATGTTGCCGACGCTTTCCGGCAATCGCGGCCGCTCGAAAATCCGCCAAGCCCGTGCCTTGCGGCGGCACTTGATAACGTGCGGATTGATGTTGTGGCAATCTACCCTGGCTGTGACTCCGTGCATGTGGATGCGAGCCTCAGGGCCGACGCCCATGGCATCGTTCTGGCTGCCCTCGGTTCCGGCAATGCCAATTCGCGTTTGGTCGAAGCCGTCAGGCGGTGTGCCGATGTCGGTGTACCCGTCGTGGTTTCCAGCCGCGTACCGGATGGATTGCTCGTTTCCAGCTATGGCGGCGGCGGTGGCGGACATGATCTTGCTGCGGCCGGTGCAATCCATTCCTCGACGCTACGCCCGGGGCAGGCGAGAATTTTGCTGGCAGCCCTCGTCGCGTCCGGCGCGAGTGAGGAGGCGATCGAACGCGCGTTTTCAGACTTCGTCCGCGACGCGACGCCCTGATTGCAGCCACGAAAACGGGCCGCCCGTCGATTGACGGCGCGGCCCGAATATTCGCTGAATACTGTCTTCGCTACGCCGTTTGCGTTGCCTTGGCGACGACGACGGGGATCAGGAGATCGCCCCAGTTGCCGTTGCCGCCGTGGTGGCGGGCCGAGCGGACCAGTTCGACCGAAACGCCGGCCTCGACCGCATTCATGACGGTCTGGTTGAGGCGATGCAGCTCATTGGCCAGCATACGGATGACCGCCTGCTGATCGGCATTCATGGTGAGAGATTGCTCCTCGGCTCTCTCGCGAACGCGTGCTATCGATGCCATGTCATTCTCCTCCTAAGATCCTGATATCACTCTGCTGCCGGTTTGAATTGGGCATGCTCGGTCGATCCGTGCATGGCCGTTGTCGATGACTGCCCGCCGGTGATCGCCAGCGAGACCGCATCGAAATAGCCCGTGCCCACTTCGCGCTGATGCTTGGTGGCGGTGTAGCCATTGGCCTCGGCTGCGAATTCGGCTTGCTGCAGCTCGGAGTAAGCCGCCATCTGGCGAGCCTTGTAACCGCGGGCGAGCTCGAACATGCCGAAATTCAGCTGGTGGAAGCCGGCAAGCGTTATGAACTGGAACTTGTAGCCCATCGCACCCAGCTCGCGCTGGAACTTGGCGATCGTCGCGTCATCTAGGTTCTTCTTCCAGTTGAAGGACGGCGAGCAATTGTAAGCCAACAGCTTGCCGGGATGGACCCGATGCACGCCCTCGGCAAATTTACGCGCCTGCTCGAGATCCGGCTTCGACGTCTCACACCAGATGAGGTCGCAATGTGGCGCATAGGCGACGGCACGGGCGATGCAGGGCTCGATACCGTTCCTGACCTGATAGAAGCCTTCGACCGTCCGGCCGGCGTCGTAATCGACGAAGGGCTGGTCGCGCTCATCGATATCCGAGGTCAGAAGTTTGGCGGCCTCGGCGTCGGTACGCGCAACCACGAGGGTCGGCACGCCCATGACGTCGGCGGCAAGCCGTGCCGCATTGAGATTGCGGATATGGGCCGCCGTCGGAATGAGGACCTTGCCGCCGAGATGACCGCATTTCTTCTCCGATGCCAGCTGATCCTCGAAATGGACGCCCGCGGCACCCGCCTCGATATAGGCCTTCATGATCTCGAAGGCGTTCAGCGGACCTCCGAAGCCTGCCTCAGCATCGGCGACAATCGGTGCGAACCAGGTGTCGACGGAAAGCCCTTTGCCTTCGGCAGTCTCGATCTGGTCGGCGCGTTGCAGCGTGCGGTTGATGCGCTTGGCCAGCTCCGGTCCTGCATTGGCAGGATAGAGCGATTGGTCGGGGTACATGGCCGAGGCCGTATTGGCGTCGGCGGCAACCTGCCATCCCGAGAGATAGATCGCCTTCAGACCGGCGCGAACCATCTGCATGGCCTGGTTGCCCGAGAGAGCGCCGAGCGCATTGACGAAATCCTCTTCGTGAATGAGCTGCCAGAGGCGGCTCGCGCCCATCTCGGCCAATGAATGCCGGATGGTAATCGAGCCGCGCAACCGCTCCACATCCGCGGCCTGATAGGGGCGCTCGATACCATCGAAACGCCCGGCAGGCGCGCTGGGAACCAGTTTGTAAAAATCTGTCATGCGATTCTCCCGATACTTCCTCTCGATCCTCCGATCGATCTCGATTGCACGACTATTTTTACAACATCGATGCTGCAAGAGCGAGGAAAACTAGAAATCGCCGTTAGATAAAAGGGTTATGATGTGTTATTGTTGACATCGGGCTTCGGTAAAGTTGTAAATCTTGTAAAAGATTGCCGACTCGAGAATTGTAAAAGGTATGACACATGGTTGAGCGCAAGATATTTGCCGGGCCGAAGGTTCGACGCATCCGCATGGGCCTCGGTCTGACGCAGACGACGATGGCGCAGGCGCTTGATATCTCGCCGTCCTATCTCAACCTCATCGAGCGCAATCAGCGGCCACTAACCGTGCAGCTGTTGTTGAAGCTGTCGGCGGTCTACAAGGTTGATCTCGACGAATTGCAGGGCGAGCAGGGCGGCAGCGCAGGGCAATTGCGTGAAGTCTTTGCCGACCCGTTACTGGCAGGCGAGATCCCTGGCGATCAGGAGCTGATCGAGCTCGCCGAAGCAGCGCCGAATGCGGCAAACGGCATGATCCGGCTTTATCGCGCCTATCGCGAGCAGGCCGCAAGACTGTCCGATCTCGCCGAGCTTCTAGCTCGCGAGGGCAGGGTTGCCGAGGTCGCCGGACCGCGCCTGCCGCTTGACGAGGTTCACGATCGCCTGCAGTCGCGCCCGAATTTCTTCGCCCGCATCGAAGATGCTGCGGAGACCTTCCATGAACGCCTGTCGCCCGGCGACGACCTGGCGGGCGCATTGAAGGCATGGCTGAAGGCTGAGCATGGCATCGCGGTACGCCTGTTGCCGGTGCACGCCATGCCTGGCTTGCGTCGGCGCTATGACCGGCATTCGATGCGGCTTTTCCTGTCGGAGCGTCTGTCGCCCTTCGATCAGATCCGGGAGATTGCGACAGAAGTCTCTCTTTTGGCCCTGCGCGAGGAGATCGCCGCCGAGCTGACCTCCCTCGCGCTTTCGACACCAGAAGCCAACCGCATCGCCCGTTTCGAGCTGGCACGCTACGCGTCCCATGCGCTTCTGATGCCCTATGGTGCCTATCTCGCGGCAGCGCAGCGACTGCATTATGATATCGAAGCCCTCGGCGCTCGCTTCGGCGTCTCCTATGAGCAAGCCGCCACGCGGCTGAGCAGCCTGCAGCGACCAGGCGCATCCGGCATTCCGTTTTTCCTGATGGAGATCGACAATGCCGGCCATCGCCTGCGCAAGGCGGGCGCCCAAGGCTTTCCGCAGGCCCGTTTCGGCGGCGCCTGTCCGAAGCTCAATATCCACGCCGCCTTCGCTCAGCCCGGGCAGATATTGGTGGACGCTACCCAAATGCCTGATGGGGCTGGTTTTCTGACCGTATCACGAACGATCGAGGGGCCGCGGGCCGATTTCGGCGAAAGGGTACGCCGCACCGCACTTCTGATCGGCTGCGATATCGCCCATCGCGACGAGGTGGTCTATGGCAAGACGCTCGGCACCAATCAGATCCCAATCGGCCCCGCCTGCCGCCTATGCGAGCGTCAGGGTTGCCTGGCGAGAGCAGAACCGCCGGTCACGCGTCCCCTTGGCCTCGATGAAGTGGCGGCCGGTCTCAGTGTGTTCGATTTTCAGTGACTGCATTGATTGTCACCGCTCGAAAGAAGGCCGGAGCCTCGCCGTGACGAGTGGAAGACGTGGCCTCATCGAGAATGCTGCGCTTGCGACCGAGCTTTCAACCCAACTGGGATCGGCGGATCACGTTGGCCCGCGTCGGTGCCCCGGATCGTCCCCCAAAGGACTCGCATTTGATGGCGGCGGCGATAGAGGAAAAGCGGATTGCGTCTGCCGGCGGCATACCTTCTGCCATTGCGAGAGCGAAGGCGCCGTGGAAGATGTCGCCGGCGGCGAGCGTATCTACAGCCTTGACGGAAATGGTCGGGCAATGCGCGACGGCTTTGTTTTGTTCGTCGAACCAGTAGCTGCCGGCAGCACCTGCCGTCACGCAGATGAAAGCGTGGTCGAACCGCTGTTTCAGGCGATGCGTCATGGCAGACGCATCGCTTGTTCCCGTCAGGCGATGGGCGGCCGGTTCGGAGAAAACGATATGGGTCGCTTCCGGTGCCAGTTGCTCGATGACGCCATCAGGCGCCACATCGCCGTCGAGAATGGCAGGCTTGCCCATCGCTCTGGCAGCTTTGAGAACCTGCAGTGCCATCGCCGGCCAGCGAACGTCGACAAGTACGGCATCGAATGCAGCGATATCGCCAGCCGTGAAATCTTTCACCGTATGATGCAGTTTCGGATCGTAGAAGGGAACGATCAGCCTTTCGCCGTCATCGTCCACCAGGATCGTCGAGACGGCAGAGCGTGCGCCATCCACGCGCAGCATGCCGTCCACATCGATGCCGGAAGCACCGAGATCGCGGATAATGCGCTCGCCGGTATCGTCGTCGCCAACGGCACCCCATAGGCTCGCCTCGCCACCGAGGCGCGTAACGGCATAGGCCGCGCTGGAGGCCATGCCTTCCGCGATCTGCAGCATGTCATAGGGCAGAACCTTTCCCTGACCTTGGGGAAGGGTGCGGACGCGAAAAAGCGTATCGAGAACGGCAGCGCCGACGCAAAGAATATGCCTGGGCGTGCCGAAGGGTGGATCGAAGACGGATGGAGCGGTCAAAGGCGCTTTCCGCTCGCCTTGTCGAAAAGATGGATGCTGGCCGGATCGATGCCGATTTCGATCTTGTCGCCGAAGCGAATGTTCAGACGTTCGCGGAACAGGCAGGAGATTTCCTCGCCGCCGCAATCGAGCTTGGCGTAGATCTCAGATCCCGTGCCTTCGACAATGCCGACCCGGGCTGGCAGGCCACTTGCCGTTGCGCGGATATGTTCGGGCCGGATGCCATAGACAAGCGGACGTCCACCGTGCTCTGCGATGGCAAAGTTTTTCGGCAAGGGTAGGATGAGGCCCTTGTCGCTGCGGAAGACGCCTTCCTCGATCCTGCCGTCGATGAAGTTCATCGAGGGCGAGCCGATGAACCCGGCGACAAAGAGATTGGCCGGTCGGTCGTAAAGATCGAGCGGCGCGCCGACCTGTTCGATAAAGCCACCATGCAGCACGACGATCTTGTCGGCCATGGTCATCGCTTCCACCTGGTCATGCGTCACGTAGATCGTCGTCGTGCCGATGCGCTGATGCATGGATTTGATCTCGCCGCGCATCTGGACGCGCAGCTTTGCATCGAGATTGGAGAGCGGCTCGTCGAACAAGAAGACCTGAGGATCGCGCACCAGTGCGCGGCCCATGGCGACGCGCTGGCGCTGGCCGCCGGAAAGCTGACGAGGCAGGCGATCCAGCAGATTTTCCAGGCCGAGGATGGATGCCGCCTTCTGTACCTTGGCTGCGATTTCCGAAGCGTTTGCCTTTTTCAGTTTCAGCGCAAAGCCCATGTTTTCAGCGACCGTCATATGCGGATAGAGCGCGTAGTTCTGGAAGACCATCGCGATATCGCGGTCGCGCGCCGGCAGATGGCTGACCTCGCGCCGGCCGATGTGGATTTCGCCCTCGCTCACCTCTTCGAGCCCGGCGATCATGCGCAGCAGGGTGGACTTGCCGCAGCCCGAAGGGCCGACAAGGACGACGAATTCGCCATCGGCGATATCGACGCTGATGTCATGAATGACCTTCACCTGGCCGTAGCGCTTCTGGATGCTCTGTATATTGACGGGTGCCATGAATGTGATCCTATCCAAAAGAATGGCTGCGTCACTTGACGGCGCCGGCCGTCAGACCGGCGATGATCTGCCGTTGCGCGAACATCGTCAGCACGAGCACCGGCAGCGTTACGATCAAGGCAGCCGCTGCAAGCGGTCCCCAGCTCACCTGCTCGAAGGAGAGCATGTTATAGACGGCCACTGGCAGCGTGCGGGTTTCGCGGCTCGCAAGCACGATGCCGAAGACGAAATTGTTCCACGAGAAGATCACCGAGAGAATGAAGGCGACGACGATGCCGGGCCGGGCGATCGGCAGGGCGACAAGGCGGAAAACCTGCCAGGGTGTCGCGCCATCGATGCTTGCCGCCTCCTCGAGTTCCATCGGCGTCGTCTCGAAATAGCCGATCATGATCCAGACGACGATGGGGACGGTGACGACGAGATGGATGATGATCTGCGGCCAGAGCGTTCCGAGCAGATTGAGCCATTGGAACAGCAGAAATAGCGGGATGAGGAAGGAAAGGCCCGGCGTCATGCGGGCGATCATGATGACGATGGCCGACTTCTCTGCCTTCAGCCGCGCGATGCCATAGCCTGCCGGCACACCGATAACGAGGGCGAGCAGGGTCGCTGCCCCGGTCACGAGAATGGAGTTCCAGAAATAGAGGAAGAAATTGTTTTCCTGGAAGACATTGAGGTAGTTCGCCCAGGCTATGCGATCCGGAATGAGGATCGGCGGGTAGGCGCCGTTATCGATCTCGTATTTCAGCGACAGCGAGATCATCCAGAGGAAGAACAGAATTACGGGCGAGACGATGACCAGGGCCACGAAGAACAGGCCGATGCGATTGAGTGTCGAGCGCTTCATCTCAATGTCCCTCCGCGTCGGTCCATTTCGTCCGTTGCCGCATCATCAGGAGGATGAAGGAAAGCGCGACGATGATGATGAAGAACACCACGGCCATGGCCGAGCCATAGCCGATGTCGTAATAGGAAAAGGCGGTGTTGTAGAGATAGATGTTGATGGTCTCGGACGCCGTTCCCGGGCCGCCTTGGGTCATCGCATAGATGATGTCGAAGCTCTTGATCGCATCGATGCCACGGATGATGACGGCGATCATCAGGAAAGGCGAGATCATCGGCAGCGTCAGATAGCGGAACTTCTGCCAGGCGTTGGCGCCGTCGATTTCGGCGCTCTCATAAGGTTCGCGCGGCACGGAGGCGAGGCCGCCGAGCACGATCAGCATGACCAGCGGCGTCCATTGCCACACCTCGACCAGCACGAGGGAGGGGATGACGCTCGCCTGATTGTAGATCCACTCCTGCGGTCCGATGTCCACAAACGATAGCAGGTAGTTGAGCACGCCGAGTTGCGGGTGGAACATCATCGTCCAGACGAGCGCGACGGCAACAGGCGTCGCCATCATCGGCATGACGAAGATGCCGCGCAGGAACCCGCGCAGCGGAAAGTTCGCATCGAAGATCAGTGCCGCCAGCGTTCCGAAGATCAAGGGGCCGACAACGGAGAGCAGGGTATAGAGAACCGTGTGCCAAAGGGATTCCCAAAAGCGCATGTCGGTCGCAAGACGGACATAGTTGTCCCAGCCGACGAAACTCTGCGATTGACCGAGCGTCCACTTGTTCACGCTCATCCACAGGGTGAAGACCCAGGGGAATACGATGACAGCGGCAATCACGATCAGCGCGGGGATGACGAAGGGCCAGTAGTTGGGAGCAAGCCGTTGCGGCTTGCTCCTTCCTTTGGTTGCCTTCGCGGCGGTATCTTCGATGCTCACGGAGGCCATTATCCCTCGCTTCGTGCCAGAACCGGCTCGAATTGGGCGGTTGCTGTCTTCAGTTCGGCTGCAGGATCTGCGCCGCCGATCATGTTCGTCAGCGCGACACCATAGATGTCGCGGAACTCGGTGACCGGGATGATGACGGGCAAGGCGAGCTGGGAGACCTTGGCGGAGCCGGCGACGGCATCGAGCCAGGCACCCGGCATTTTCACGCCCTCGCGCACCTTCTGATCCTCCAGGATGGATTGGCGGAAGGGAACACCGGCGCCGGCCTGCAGGAGGCGCGCGCCCATGTCGTGCGAGATCGCCCATTGGCAGAAGAGATAGGCGGCTTCCTTTTTCTGGCTGGCCGCCGTCACGCCGAGGCCGTCGCCGGTCGTCGCCGCTGCCTGCGCATTCGGTCCTTTTGGCATGACGCCGTAGCCAACCTGGCCGACGACACGGGATTTTTCCGGGTTTTCGATTGGCGGCGCGAAGCCGACGCCATCCACCCACATGCCGATCTTGCCCTGCAGGAAGGCCGATTGCGCTTCGGCCCAGTTGAAGCCGGAAACGCCGGGAGGTGCCGATTTCGTCATCAGGCGCTGATAGAGCTTGGCGGCATCCACGGCCCCTTGCGATTCCGTCTGCAGCTTGCCGTCAGCCGAAAGCGGCGTCGTGCCGTAGCCGAGCATGAAGGTCGTCCACACCGGCGCGTTGGCATTCTTCAGGCCGCGCGCGACGAACCCATAGGTATTGGTCGATTTATCCGTCAGCGCCTCGGCGGCTTTTGCCATATCTTCGAAGGTTTGCGGATAGGCGAGGCCCTTCTTCTCGAACAGGGCCTTGTTCCAGTAGACGATCCAGTAGTCCACCGAGAAGGGCAGCGAGCGCATGACGCCTGCGGAATCCTTGGCGAACTTCAGGCCTGCCTCGGCGAAATCGCTCTCCGTCAACGAGGGATCGGTGAGCGACGGATCCTTCATGAAGCCGCTGATATCAGCGAGCCAGCCACCTTTTTCGAATTGACGCTTCTGGACGTGATAGCTCAGATGGACGACGTCGAAACTTGGCTTGCCGGAGCTGAGCTCGATCGTGGTCTTTTGGCGCTGCTGTTGTTCCGGCGTCGCCTCGGCATTGACCTTGATGCCGGTCAGGGCTTCGAACTCGCTTAAGTATTTGAGGATCGTCTCGCTGCGCGGGCTCTTGACCAGATTGACCTCGAGCGTCGTGCCGGCAAAGCGCTTCCAGTCTACCGCGGCCGAGGCGGTGCGCACACCCAGAAGGCTCGTTGCGCCTAGTGCGGCCGTGCCGGCCATGAAGCCGCGACGTGTCGGATTGAAAAATGACGATGACATTGCGTTCCTCCTCCTGTGGCCGAAAATCTCCTCATTCGCGGCCTTGTTATTCGAACCTCTTCACATCTTCAGCGCGCGATCCCGTGCTCCGCCAATGTGCGATACGAGAGCGGCAACGGCCTCATCGGCCGATCGCCGCTCGATTGCTTCAAGCACTTTCAAATGCTCTTCCATGACCGGCCCGACATGGCCGTTGATGCGGAACCTGTCCTGGCTGATCAACCGCATCTTGATCGAATTGACGCGATAGGCATTCGAGATGATCGTGTTGCCGAGCGCATCGATGAAGGCATCATGCATGCCCCAGTCCACCGATTGCGCGTGAAGCTCGAGTTCCTGCGAGCTGTCGCCGGATCGGATCGCATCGGCAATATCGCGATGGTCCTTCAAAAGCTTGGCAATCGTCTCGTCCGACGCTGAATAGGTGAACAGCGCGACGGCTTCCTTTTCCAGAAATAGGCGCAGTTGGAAGGCTTCGCGGATCAGGTCCAGATCGATATGGGCAATCTGCAATCCGCGCTGCGGCACCGTCTTGATCAGCCCTTCGGCTTCCAGGCGCGGGATCAATTCGCGGATCGCGCCGAGCGTCAGTCCCGTCAGTTCGACGAGCCGCCGCTGCGAGATGAATTGCCCGGGACGAACGTCGCGCGCCAGGAGATGGCGCGTGAAGCTCTCATAGGCTTTCTCTCTCAACGTCGTCTGTTCGCCTGGTCCGTCCATCGGCAGCTCCGGGCTGGTCGGTTAGGCTGCCTTGGCGCGAAACAGTGCGCCGAAAGCAGCAAAGAGCGTGTCGGAATCTTGGCTGTTCAACGCCACGAGCGGCGGACGTACAGCGAGCCAGCTATCGTTGTCAGTCAAACGGGCGAGAATGGCCTTGATCGAGGGGATGACCGGATAGTTCAGCAGTTGCCCGACGAAGCGCTCCACATTGGCGTCGTCGATGCCCTTTTCCGCCATGGCCTGAACTTCGCGAGGAAGGAGATTTGCCATGCCGGAGATTGCTCCCTGTCCGCCGAGCCGAACGCCGCGGGCCAGATGCCGCTCGTCGCCGATCAGAATGATGAGATCGCCATGCGTCTTCAGCAATTCCTCGGTATAGGGCCAATCGCCGGAGGAGTCCTTGACGCCGACAACGACATCCGGAAATGCGTCGCGCAGGCGACCAACAAGGGAAATGGAGAGCGGCACCATCGTCACCGACGGAATATTATAGACGATCACGTCGCGCGCATGGGTGCCCAGCATGGTGAAAACGGCCGAAAACCATTTGAAGAGGCCGTCGTCGCTGACATTCTTGAAGTAGGAGGGTGGGGCGAGGAGAATGTTGCGGACACCTTGCGCCAGCGCCTGTCCAGCCTGTGCAGCAGCATCCTCAGCGGCATCGACCAGTACGCCCATGACGATCTGCTTGGGCTCGATACCGGCCGCGAGCATAGCGGCCAGAACCTGTTTGCGCTCCTGCATGCCGATCGACGCGCCTTCGCCCGTGGTGCCGAAAAGGGTGACGCTCTTGCAGCCATTGGCAAGGCAATGCTTCGCCTGCTCGATCACTCCTGGGATCGCAATCTCGCCATCCGCGTCGAAGGGTGTTGCCAGGGCGGCCGACAGGCCAAAATTCTCACTCATCCGATCCTCCCGATCTTATGGGATGAGTGCGTATCATACTGACATGTTAGTTGTAAAGTACAGTTTTATTCAGTCATGGATAACTGATGTTATGAGTGTGGAGAGGCGTCATTTGCCGATGCGATGGGCGTTATGACGACCGCCTGTTCGTTCGCAATGGTTCCGACTGTAAACAGCCAGAGCTATTTCCGCATAGGCACGTAATCGAGCCCGCCATCGATCTTTGAAGGCCTGCCATCGAGGAAAAGCTCGCCGATGCGCGGCGCGGAGCGGGCGATGACCTTGCCGCGCTTGATGACGGCGAGGCGGTTGGGTTTCAGCCGCAGCGCTTCCAGCGTATCGACGGCCTGCAGCACGACGAAATCGGCATTGCAGCCCTTTTCCAGGCCGTAGCCTTTAAGGCCGAGCGTCTTGGCGGAGTTGACGGTGAGCGCGTCGAAGATCTTCTTCTTGTCTTCGATGCCGGCCATCTGTGCGACGTGGATGGCCATATGGCCGACCTCGAGCATGTCGCCCGAGCCCATCGAATACCAGGGGTCCATCACGCAATCATGGCCGAAGGAAACATTGAGGCCGGCATCCATCAGTTCGCGCACGCGCGTCATGCCGCGGCGCTTGGGATAGGTGTCGTGCCGGCCTTGCAGCATGATGTTGATGAGTGGGTTGGGGATCACATTGATCTTCGCCTCCGCCATCAATGGGATGAGCTTGGAAACATAGTAATTGTCCATCGAATGCATCGAGGTCAGGTGCGAGCCGGCAACACGTCCCTGCAGCCCGAAGCGGATGGTTTCTGCCGCCAGCGTCTCGATGTGACGCGACATCGGGTCGTCGGTTTCGTCGCAATGCATGTCGATGGGAAGGCCGCGATCTGCGGCGATCCTGCAAAGCGCTTCGACCGAGGCTCTGCCCTCATCCATCGTGCGCTCGAAATGCGGAATGCCGCCGACGATATCGACGCCCATGTCGAGTGCGCGTGAGAGGGAGGCAACGCCGTCCTTGGCGCGGTAGTATCCATCCTGCGGGAAGGCGACGAGCTGCAGGTCGATATAGGGCTTGACCCTGTCCTTCACCTCCAGAAGCGCCTCGGCCGTCACCAGCTTCGGATCGGAAGTGTCGATATGGCTGCGGATGAAGAGCAAGCCTTGGGTGACTGCGAGATCGCAGTAGCGCAATGCGCGATCGACAAGCTCCTCCTTCGTCACGATCGGGCGCAGCTCCCCCCAAAGCGCGATGCCTTCCAGAAGCGTGCCGGAAATATTCATGCGCGGCAGGCCAAGCGAAAGCGTCGCATCCATATGGAAATGCGGATCGACGAAGGGCGGGCTCACCAGCCGATTGGTCGCATCGACTTCTTCCTTTGCCTCGGCCGCGATCGAGGCCTCGATTGCTGCGATCTTGCCGTCCTCGACCGCAATGTCGATGCCCTTGCGGCCATCAGGCAGATTGGCATTACGAATGATCAGATCGAACATGGAAGGCTCCTCGGATTATCTTTCGCCACGGCGATAGGGTTGCATCAGCGCCTGTGGCACGCGGGCACGCCTGCTCATGACGGCAAGGGCGACGATGGACAGGATATAGGGCGTCATCAGGAAGATCTGATAGGGCGCACCCTGCACCGCCGTCTGCAGACGCAGCTGGAATGCGTCGAAAAAGGCGAAGAGCAGGGCGCCGAACAGCGCCCGGCCCGGCCGCCAGGACGAAAAGACGACAAGCGCGATGCAGATCCAGCCGCGGCCCTGCACCATCGTCGGAAAGAAGCTGTTGAAGGCGGAAAGCGTCAGGAAGGCGCCGCCCACGCCCATTAGCGCGCTGCCGGCAATGATGGCGCCATAGCGGATCTTCATCGGGTTGAGGCCTTGAGCCTCGGCCGCATGCGGGTTCTCACCCGTCATGCGGATCGCAAGCCCAACCGGTGTGCGGAAGATGAGGTATGCCATGACCAGCGCGACCAGGATTGCGAGATAGGTCGGCGTCGTCTGTGTGAAAAGCGCCGGGCCGATGAAGGGCAAGGTGGAAAGCCCGGGAATTGCGATCGGCTGGAACGGCGTGATGGTCGGCGGCGTCCCAGCGACCGGAACGATCAGCCGGAAGATATAGTAACTGAAACTGGATGCAAACAACGTCACACCGAGACCTGAAACATGCTGCGACAGGCCGAGCGTCACCGTCAGGACCGAATGCAGAAGCCCGAAAATGCCGCCGGCGATCGCCGCGATCAGAAGTCCGGCCCACAGGTCGGCGCCGTGATAGACGGAGAGCCAGCCGATCATTGCACCGAACGTCATGATGCCCTCGATGCCGAGATTGAGGACGCCGGCCCGTTCGCAAAGCAACGCGCCAAGTGTGCCGAAGATCAAGGGTGTTGCAATCCGCAGCACGGCAGCCCAAAGTCCGGCTGAAGCAATGATATCGACCAGCGTGCTCATCGGCGGATCCTGTACTGCGTGAAGAACAAGGCGATCAGCATGGTCAACAGCGACAGGGCGACCGTGACGTCGGCGATGTACGTGGGGATGCCGAGGCTGCGGCTCATACCGTCGGCGCCGACGAACATGGTTGCGGTGAAGATCGCCGCAAGGACGACGCCGAGCGGGTTAAGGTTTGCAAGCATGGCAACGACGATGCCGGCATAGCCGAAGCCGGGCGATAGATCAGTCGTGACGTAACCCTTGACGCCCATGACTTCGATCGCGCCGGCAAGGCCGGCAAGCCCGCCCGAAAGACAGGCGACCTTGACGAGCGTCGACCCGAGGCGAACGCCGGCGAACACGGCGCCTGACGGATTGAGGCCGGCTGCCCGCGACTGCATGCCGAAAACCGTGCGCGACTGGATGAAATAGACGATCGCCGCAATGATGATCGCAATTGCAAAGCCGATATGAAGGCGCGATCGGGCGATCAGCTTCGGCAGCATGGCGTGATCGCCAAGCGCCTGGGATTGTGGCCAGCCGAATGCCGTCGGGTCCTTCAGCACGCCGTCGATCAGCATGGAGACGAAGAGAACCGCGATGAAATTCAGGATGAGGCTCGTCACAACCTCGTCGACGGAGAAGCGCAGCCGCAGCCATAGCGGCACGAGGATCAATATCATCCCGGCGAGGGCGCCGATGATCATCAACAGCGGAATGAGGATCGGGCCGGGCAGCCCGGCAAGCATTTTCGACCCGAAGGCCGCAACGGCAATGGCGCCGAAATAGAATTGTCCCTCGGCGCCGATGTTCCAGAGGCGGGCACGAAAGGCGACCGCGGCGGCCAATCCCGTCAGGATCAGCGGTGTTGCGCGGGTCAGCGTCTCCGTCGCCGAAAGCCTGGAGCCGAAAGCACCAAGCAGGATCCGCCGATAGGCTTCGAAGACCGGCGCGCCGGCAATCGCGATCAGGATGCCGGCGAGCGCCAGGGCCGCGACGACCGCAAGCACCGGAGCAAAGATGATCATAGACAGGGGGCGGTGTTCACGCCGTTCAAATCGCATGTTCGGCCCCGCTTCTTTCCTTCCATTCACCAGCCATCATCAGCCCAAGCATGCGAGCATCGGCCTCACCGGCATCGATCGGTGCCGAAAGGTGACCGCCGACGATGGCCTGGATGCGATCAGCCAAGGCGATCACTTCGTCCAAATCCTCCGAGATCAATAGAACGGCGGTGCCCTGTCGGCGCGCTTCTAGAATGCGTCCGTGAACGGCGGCCACGGCCCCTTCATCCAGTCCGCGCGCCGGCTGGGCGGCGATGAGGATACGCGGGCGTTCATGGAGATTGCGGCCAAGGATCAGCTTCTGCATGTTGCCGCCAGACAGCAGCCGGGTGCGGCTTGCCACACTGCCGCCGCGCACATCGAATGCTTCGATGATCTCCTGCGCGAAGGCCATGCCGGCACTGCGGTCGACCAGACCATGCTTCGAATAGGAAGACAGGCGCTCGAGCACGGCATTCTCCCAGATCGCCATTTCGCCGATCGCACCATCACGATTTCGGTCTTCCGGAATGCGACCGATGCCTGCATCGATGACCGCAGCCACATCAAGATCGCCGACGGGCTTGCCGAACAGAAGAAGCTCACCGGAGGAACGGCTTGCGGTGCCGGACAGGATTTGCCCCAGGCTCGCCTGGCCGTTGCCCGACACGCCGATAATGCCCAGAACTTCACCGGCGCGGACATGAAAGCTGATCTTCTTCAAGCGCTCGACGCCACCGGTCCTGACGGTGATATCGCGAGCTTCGAGCACGATGTCGCCCGGCGTTGACGCTTCGCGGATTGGGCGCGTGACGCGATGTCCGACCATAAGTTCCGCAAGCTCGGCCTTGCTGGTCTGAGATGCCCGTCTTTCGGCTGCAACCTTGCCGCCGCGCAGGACGACGATACGGTCAGCCGTGGCCATGACTTCATCGAGCTTATGGGAGATGAAGATCAAGGATAGACCTTGTGCGGCCATCTGTTTCAGCGTCGAGAAGAGCTTTTCCGCCTCGATCTGGGTGAGAACGGCGGTCGGCTCGTCGAGGATCAGGATGCGCGCGTCGTTGTAGAGCGCTTTCAGGATTTCCACCCGCTGCTGCTCGCCGACCGAGAGATCGCCGAGGCGGGCATCGGGGTCGACCTTCAGGCCGAAACGCTCGGAGATCGCCAGAAGCTTATTGCGGGCCGACGTCATTTGAGATGTGAGCGACCACAACCTCTCAGTCCCCGTCATGATGTTTTCGAGCACTGTCAGGTTCGGCGCCAGCGAGAAATGCTGATGCACCATACCGACGCCAGCCCGAATTGCGGCGCGCGGCTTGCCCGGTGGCAGTTCCACATTGTCGATCAGGATGCGGCCGGTATCGGGCACATAGTGGCCGAAGAGGATGCTCATCAGCGTCGTCTTGCCGGCGCCGTTTTCTCCGAGCAGGGCAACGATCTCGCCCTTTGCCAAGGACAGCGAAATATTGTCATTGGCGAGGGTGCTGCCGAAACGCTTGCTGACACCTTCGATGGTGAGAACGGCTGTGGTCATGTCGCGAAGCCTGCAATCGGGAAGCGGTGTTGCCACCGTTGCTCGGCCTCGAGCGCAGATGCAAGCCGCAGCAACAGCTTATCCTCGCTCATGGGCGCCATCATCTGGATCGGCAGCGGCAATCCGTGCGTATCTTCACCGAAGGGAAGCGTGATTGCCGGAAAGCCGGATATGTTGGCGAGCGAGGCAAGAGGCGCAAAGGAGGCCATGCGCTCGAGGTGCAATTCCGTGTCCGAATGATCCGTGGGGAAAGAGCCAATCGGCGGTGGCGCCGCGGCAAGCATGGGCATGACGATGACATCGACCCTGTCGAAGATTTCCCACAGAGTGCGGCTTGCCCTGACGGCGCCATTAAGCGAGCGCCAAAGGACTGTTGCCGGCATGGCGCGTCCACGCATGATGAAGGCTTGCGTCATCGTCTCCACGAGGCGCACGTCCAGTTTGAGATCGTCAATCAGGCCGGCGATATTTACGGAGATGATATCGCCAAAGGCACGGGCGCTGGCCTGGATGGCACTCTCCATCTCATCCCAACGGATGGATATCAGCTCGTTTCCTTGGCTTTCCAGGAACCTGGCCGCTGCTTCCACCGCTTGGGCCCGATCCGACTCGATAGCGTAGTGCCGTCCGGTATCGGTAAGGAGGCCGACGCGAAGCTTGCCCGTCTTGGCCGGGTGTTGAGCGATGTCCGCGTACGGCCCCCTTGTCTTTCCGCGGACAACATCGAAGATCGTTGCGGTATCGCGCACGGAGCGGGTGACCGCAAGTTCGCTGGCGATGCCGCCGAGATGATTGCCGAAGGAGGGCCCGGCGGGCACCGCCCCGCGCGTCGGCTTCAATCCGACAAGGCCGCAGCAGGCGGCCGGTACGCGGATCGACCCGCCCGCATCCGTTGCATGCGCGATCGCCACGATACCGGCAGCGACTGCGGCTGCGGCGCCACCCGACGAGCCGCCGGCAGTTCTGCCCGGATCCAACGGATTTCGGCTGATCGGGCCGATCGCAGGTTCGGATGCGAGTGAGAAGCCGAATTCCGGGCTGGTGCTTAAGCCGAAGGCGCAGAGGCCGGCATCGCGAAAACGCTCTGCCAAATCGCTGTCCGCGCCTTTGCCGGCGCGGGCGAACAAGCGAGAGCCAGCAATCACCGGCAGCTCCGGGAAGGGGCCGCCGAGATCCTTGGCGACCGTCGGCACACCGGCAAAGGCGCGCTCCGCAAAGCGGTCTGGATGTACCGATGCCTCCTGATCCAGGGCGAGCGCTGCCGCAAGCCCGGCTTCAGGATTGATATAGGTAATGGCGCCAAGCTCATCTTGCTTGGCGCAAGCATCAAGCGCAGCCTGCATGGCATCCACGCAGGTAAGCGTGCCGGATTTGATGGCGCCGGCCAGCTCCGTGGCATCGGCGAATGACGGGCTGCCCATGATCGCGCCGGGCAGTTACTTCGGCTGATCCGCTACCTTCGGCACTTCGAAGGTGCCGGCCTTGATGTCGGCGCGGACCTTCTCCATTGCAGCTTCGGCCTCTGCTGGTGCTGTGCCCTTCACATAGACGATGTCGCTGCCGCCTTCCTTCATAAGGCCATAGGCCGTGTAGTTGCGGCCGACCGGCTTGCCGCCGGCGACATCGGCGATTGCGGCATTGAGTATGGGGCGGAAGTACCACATGGCGTTGGCAAAGACGGTATCGGGATAGCGTGGCGTGTAGTCGATCAGCGATCCCACCGATTTGATATGCCGCTCCTTGGCGGCATCCGCGGTGCCGATGCGCTCACCGAAGAGAATGTCGGCGCCGGCGTCTATCTGCGCGAGACCGGCTTCGCGTGCCTTCGGCGGGTCGAAGAAGGTGCCGATGAAGGAGACGAGATGCTTGCAGTCAGGATTGACCGCTTTGACGCCGGCAGCAAAGGCATTGATCAGCATGTTGACTTCCGGGATCGGGATGGCGCCGACCGAGCCGACGACATTCGACTTAGTCATCTTGCCCGCCAGCATGCCGGCGAGATAGGCGCCGTCATAGTTCCAGGTGCCGAAGACGCCGAAATTGCTGCCGGCTGCCTCGCCGCTGGAGCCGAGAACGAAGGCTGTGTCCGGGTAGTCCGCAGCGACTTGACGTGCTTCCTTTTCCACCGCATAGGCTTCACCAATGATCAGCTTGTTGCCCTGCTCGGCATATTCGCGCATCGCGCGGGGATAGTCCGTGCCGGAAACGCCTTCGGAAAAGACGTATTCGATAACGCCTTCCTTGGCCGCATCTTGAAGTGCCTTGTGAAGACAGGAATTCCAGGCGTTTTCGACTGGCGAGGCGTGAATGCCTGCCACTTTGAGCGGCGCAGCTGCGCGCGCAGCCGGCGCAAGCGCGCTGACGCCGAGAGCGATGCCCGATGCAATGACGGCACGGCGTGACAGTATGATTTCATTGGTCATTTTTAGTTCCCCAGCTTTTTGATCAATTGGTAAAAATCATATGAGGAGGCTAAAAATGTGTCAAGCGATCCGGGTGCTCAAATAATATGCGGGAGTGGCAAGTGTCCGCTTGTTGCCGGTGGCTCCAAGCAGCCGGCACGATCGCTATTTCATCGCTTTACGCGCGACGATCTGGCAGAGGTTGACGAATAAGCGCGTCACTCGGCGATCCGTTCGATCATATGGCCGATCGCCTGACGGTAGCGGTCAGCATCGCCGCCGACATCGATCGCAAGGGCGGCCCGATCGAAGGCGGCCGATAGAATATCGGCGAGCGCGTCGACCGGAATGCCAGATTTGCGGCCGTGACGGAGGGCTGCTTCCAATCCCTGTTTGAGAGTGAGGCTAGTCGTCTCCTCGTCCAGTTTTTTCATCTCCGTAAAGCCCAGCACCGTCGGTCCTTCGATCAGCAGAAGTCGAGTGCGACCATTAACCCGCATGGCATCGAGATAGGCGTTGCTGCCGGCAATCAACGCGTCGTGAGCGGGAAGCTGCTCCGGCGTCGCTTGCTCGATGGCGCGGGTGACTGCCAGTGCCTCCTCTCTGACGACGGCGCGAAAGAGCGCGCGCTTATCTTCATAGTGATGATAAAGCGCGCCGCGGGTGATGCCGGCGGCTGCTACGATCTCCGGCGTCGATGTTTCAGCATAGCCTTTCTCCACGAACAAGGCTCGTGCCGCGGCGATGAGAGCAGCCTTGGTCTTCTCGGTTCTCTCACGATTGGAGCGCGGATCTTGCATGCATGCAGCCTGTATGTTATTTGAAAAATACAGGCAGATTGTATGTCTTTTTTGGGGAGATGTGAAGCATGAAGGTGACAAGCTATTATCCTGTCATCATGACCGAGCGGGTGGAGGAGACGGCCGCTTTCTACATCGCGCATTTTGGATTTCGGGAAAACTTCGCGAGCGATTGGTATGTCCATCTGCGATCGGCTGAAGACAGCAGTATCAATCTCGCCATTCTGGATGGCCGGCATGAGACGATCCCGTCGCAAGGGCGTGGCCGGGTAGCTGGGCTGTTGCTCAACTTCGAAGTGGAAGACGTCGATATGGTCTACGACCACCTGCGGGAAGCTGGATTGCCTATTTTGCTAGCGATCCGCGACGAAGATTTCGGTCAGCGACATTTCATAACGGCCGATCCGAATGGCGTCCTGATCGACATCATCAAGCCGATACCGCCAAGCGCCGAGTTCTTAGCTCTTTATGCCGAGAGCGCCTTGCCGCCGGACCAGTAAGGTGTTGAGCCCAATCGATAAAATCGAGCAATACAACTCTATCTTTGATTAACTAGGTCGCTTCACCCAATATTTCGCTTTTCATGCGACAAAGCCGGCAGAGGTAAGGTGACCCATGCAAGAGCTTCCGGTTTCGTCAAAAATCATCAAATCAGTCTATTTCCGTCCGGATGACGGACGGCTTTATATTCGCTTTAAAAATGGTGAGGAACGTCAATTCACCGGCGTTCCGCAAAAGGCAGCGATTGCCATGGTAAAGGCGCCGTCGCCCGGCCAGCACTATATCGAGCATATTCGCACGAAATTCGAACGCGTCGCCTGAAACGCAGCCTACACGCGGACTGGCATTTTCGCTTTGAAAGTGCCGGCTCGTTCGTCTTCCGTCACGAAGTCGAACGAGCTTTACGTCTCAGCGCATTGATAAACGCTGAGTTGCGCTATCTACATCGATCAGAACCATCTCCCAGGGAGGACGCGGCGTGATTGATGAAAAGCAGCTTATATCCAAGATCACCTGGAGGATTATGCCCTTCCTGGGGATCCTTTATCTGATCGCCTATATCGATCGCCAGAACGTCAGTTACGCAAAGCTGCAGATGGTCGGCGATCTCGGCATGAGCGAATATGCCTATGGTCTCGGCGCGTCGCTGTTCTTCATCGGTTATTTCATCTTCGAGGTGCCGAGCAACCTGCTTCTCGACAGATTCGGCGCTAGCAGATGGTTCGCGCGCATTCTGATATCCTGGGGCGCAGTCACGGTCGCTCTGGCTTATACGCAGAATGCGACCATGTTCTACATTCTCCGTTTCCTGCTCGGCGCCTGTGAAGCCGGCTTCTTTCCAGGCGTTCTCTATCTGCTGACCCTCTGGTATCCGTCTGCCTATCGCGGCAGGATGGTCGGGCTTTTCATGATCTTCAGCGCCTTTGCCAACGCGATCGGTGCGCCGCTCGGCGGCGTGCTGCTGGATTTGAACGGGCTCTATGGTATTGCCGGCTGGCAATGGGTCTTCCTGGTGACGGGTGTTCCCGCCATCCTTGCCGGCTTCATCACCCTGTTTTATCTGCCGGATCTGCCGTCCAAGGCGCCGTTCCTTGACGATACGGAAAAGAAATGGCTGAAGGACCGGCTCGCGGTGGAAAATTCGGGCATGGAGCAGAACGCCGCCGACGGCTTCAAGGCGCTGATCAATCCGCGCGTACTGCTGATGGCGCTTTGCTATATCGGTTTCCCGCTTGCCGCTTACGGTCTCAGCTACTGGCTGCCGACCATCGTCAAGAATTTCGGCGTCAGCAACACGACGAACGGCTTCCTGAACATCATTCCTTGGATTCTTGTCGCCATCGCTCTTTATGCCGTGCCCGCGGCAGCGGACAAGGCGGAGTCCAAGACGCCCTATATCGTCATTCCGGCGCTTATCGGTGCCGCAAGCTTGGTTTTATCAGCCGTTATTCCGGACCATACACTACAGTTTGTTTTCCTCTCCATTGCGGCAGCCGGCATTTTTGCGGGGCAGCCGGTGTTCTGGAGCCTGCCGTCGCGCTTCCTGCAGGGAGCTGGTGCGGCAGCGGGTCTTGCCGCGATCAACTCCGTTGGCAATCTCGGCGGCTTTATCGCGCAGAACGTCGTCCCCTGGATCAAGGATTCCACGGGAAGCACGATCGCGCCGATGTTCTTCCTAGCGGCCTGCCTTCTGGCAGCGGCACTTTTGGTTCTAGTGGTGGGGCGCATGGTGCCGCGCACGCCACGGCCGGAAGATTTCGGCAACTCAGGCGCAGCCCGAGTCAAATGATTGCGCTCATCTGAGCAAAATATTCTTCGGATGAGAGGGGGCGGTCTTATGGCCGCTCCTGGGAGGCGTCGGCATCGACGTCCCAACGCTCGGCGAGGTTCTACAGTACCTCGATAAATTCGAGCTTCGAGCGACGCGGCCTGCCAGAGACAGGGCCGCCATTCCCGCTATGCCGCCGAGGACGACGCGTCTGCTCACGCCGTGGGGCTTTGTTTAAGGTCGATGCGACCGGTTTCCAACCCGTCTGATGCACTCGTCTGGCGCAGCGTTGAGACTTTATTGCATTCCCAGATAATTACAAGAGTTGACAGATTTTTACAGATTTAGTAGCTCTGGCACGTCGAAAATGCGCTCTGCCTATTGGTGGCCGCCATTCACGAAGGACAATGATGAAACTCTCTGTCACCAACAATTCCGGTGTGGGCGCGACGCGCTTCGGCGACATCATCTATGAGAGGATCGTCGCGATGATTGCGGATGGAACCTTTCCGGTGAACGAGCGGTTGCCGGCGGAAGCCAAGCTCGCGGAAATGTTCGGCGCGTCACGACCTGTCGTGCGCGACGCTCTGGAGCGGCTGCGTGCAGATGGTTTGGTCGTTTCGAGCAAGGGGTCGGGTTCCTATGTCAGGCAAAGGCCGGATTCCTCGGTCCTGAAAATGGTGCCTGTAGGATCGCTTGCCGATGTCCAGCGCTTTTTCGAATTTCGCGCCGGGCTTGAGGCAGAGGCCGCCGAGCTTGCTGCGCGCAACTGGCAGGCTGATGACAAGGAGCGGATCACGGCGGCGCTGCAGAAGATCGAACAGTGTCTTGGCGAAGGGCGTCTTGGTGCTGAAGAGGACCAGGAACTGCACGACGCCATTGCGATCGCGACCGGCAATCAGTTCCATATCACAGCTCGCGAATTGTTCCGGCCGCACTTCGCCATAGGTCATTCCGTGACCCGCAGCCTCAGCCTCAAGCGGACGCCAGAGCAGATCCGCAGTGTGCAGGATGAGCATGCCGTCATCGTGCAGGCGATTTTCGCGCGGCAGGAGACCGAGGCTCACGATGCCATGAAGCGACATATCTTGAATGCACGCGCCCGCATGTTCCAGGGCGTATAGAGAATTGGATGAGGTGAAGGCGAGGTGATGGCTTCTTTACGTCTCCTCGTTTGCGTCTCGATGGATGATAAAGGGTCAGGGTAGGAAGATGAGCATTGAAACCATGCGGCAGGTGCTGAACGGCGTCTCCGGTGTTCCGGTCACCGCCTATGATGGAAGTGGCGAGGTGGAACCGCGCGTCACCGCCCAGATCTATCAGCGGGTAGCGGCTGCCGGGATTCATAACATCGTCGCAGCGGGCAATACGGGCGAATTCTATGCGCTGACGCCGGGGGAAATCCGCCGCGTCCACGAAGCTGCGATCAAGGGCGTCGACGGCAAGGCGCCGGTGACGGCGGCGATTGGCCGTTCATTGCGCGAGGCGATCCGGATGGCGAAGGATGCTGCCTCGATCGGCGCCTCCGCCGTCATGTCCCATCAACCGGTGGATCCTTTCGCCGCGCCCGGCTCGCAGATCGACTATTTTCGCGATCTTGCGGAAGCTTCGCCCCTGCCGCTCGTCGCCTATGTCCGTGCCGAGGGCTTCAGCGTCGACGACATGGTCCGCCTGGCCGGTCACGGCAACATTGTCGGCATCAAGTTTGCGACGACGGATTTGATGCTACTTTCAAGGGCGATCGCGAGTTCCGACCCAAAAGGCGCGCTCTTCGTCTGCGGCCTGGCCGAAAGCTGGGCTCCGACATTTGCGGCGGCCGGCGCAAGAGGCTTCACCTCAGGCCTCGTCAATGTTGCGCCGAAGCTGTCGCTTGCCGTTCATGCTGCCTTGGAGAAAGGCGATTTCGCCGCTGCCCGCGCCATCGTCAACAAGCTTGAGCCCTTCGAACGTATGCGCACGAAGTTCCGCAACGGAACAAACGTTACCGTCGTCAAGGAGGCCGTGACCTATTCTGGCCTCAATGTCGGTCCTGTCCGCGTTCCGGGCGTGCCACGCCTTGACGAGAAGGATCGCGAAGAATTGTTCGCTTTGCTGCGCAGATGGCGGGAGGCGGATGAACTTGCCTCCAGCTGACGCATCGGTGCCAATGACGGCGATTTCGTGAACCAAATCTGATCGGCGCCGGAGAAACTCGCTTCGGCGCCGCACTCTCCCATACCGTCGTTTACGCAGTTTCCCTTGGGTTGAGATGAAGAGATCGGCGATCGTTGAGGTCGCAATCAGAGCACCACGACCTTCGCTCCTACGCTGACCCGGCTATAAAGATCCATTACATCCGGATTTGCCATGCGGATGCAGCCGGAAGATACGGCCTTGCCGATCGAATTGGGCTCATTGGTGCCATGGATGCGATAGAGGGTGGAACCGAGATAGAGCGCGCGTGCCCCAAGGGGATTATTGAGACCGCCCTCCATGTGATCGGGTAGTTCCGGCCGACGGGCGATCATTTCCTTAGGCGGTGTCCAATCCGGCCATTCCGCCTTGCGGCTGACTGTTTCCGTGCCTTTCCAGGAAAACCCCTGCTTGCCGACGCCGATGCCGTATTTGAGTGCGGTTCCGTCATTCTGAACCAGATAGAGGCGTTTTTCCTTCGTGGAGATCACGATCGTGCCCGGTTCGTAGCCGGAGAAGGGGACCACCGTGCGCGGGATCGGCGATCGCGCCATGGTCGCACGCTGGTCATCCTTGACGCCTGGGTTGAACTGCGGGGAAGTCTCGCGCGGATCGATCGAAGCCTGCCGCGGTAGCCGCCGGGGAGGAGGTGGGAAGTCGCCGTCCTCGTCATCATAATAGTCATAGGCGTCGCCGCGATAGTAATAGCCATCGTCGAGACGCCGATCGTCGCGATAGCGCGGTGGCGCTTTACGGAAATACCGTGGAGCAGCGTAGTCGTCGCCATAATCCGGCAAGTATCTCCATTCCTGTGCATGTGCGGCGACGCTTGTCATCAGCACTGCCACAGCGGGCAAAAGAATCAGTCTCATAGTCTTCATGTCACAACCATATTTCCCGAAATTGTGCGCCGCGAGGGTGGGCAGCTTGCGCCGACAATTCCGGAAACGGCGGGCGTAATTGTGGCAAAACGGCTGAAAGTCTCACAGTCAGGTGCTAGATACAGTCGATAATGAAGATATTGCGGCAGATTTGGAAGCGCCTGCAAATCCCGACAAGCCGATCGGCAGAAATCGCCAGGAGGACTATGGCGCGAGCTGAATTGGGCATCCGATGGCGCCCTGCATCTATAGAGATACCGTTTTTATTGTCGAACGCTGCGATTGCCGGCTGGAGCTGTTAAATTCCTGCTCCGTCGAGCTGTTCAGCGTCGTCGCCTTCCCAGGGGGAGGGCATCGAGGTCCGATTGAGGTTGGCCGATGGAAGCGGCATCCAGCACTTCAATTCCGGCTCGGCATATTCGATGATGCATCCCGGCGCAGAATCGGAAGCGCGCCAGCCTTCCGACCCGAAGCGGTCCCCACTCGACCAATAGGCAAGGTCGACTTCTGCAGGCCCCTGCTCGGAGGGGCGAATCGTAACGAGAATTCTGCTGCCGTCTTTCGGCGCGCTTGCCATTTGGCGCCAGCGATCTGGCTCGTCCATCATTATTCCTCCTGCCTCGCTCCAGATTGGAAGTGTCGCCTCACCATTGGAAACGGTCAACTCAAACTTTGCACAATCCAGCCACTGCTGATTGATCTTGGATCCAAATAGATCGCGATTTTCCGCAATCGGTGGGAGCAACCGCTGCCGATGCTTTGATGGATATAGCGTCTCTTTTTAAGGGAGAGAGCCGCGTTTGGCGCTGCCTTACCGGTGTTCAGCACAGCGTCTCCATAAGCAATAGCGGCTCAGATAATTCGAGGTCTTCGGCCACGGGCAGGCTTTCGGCCGGGATCCATTTGCGCGAATGCCTCGATATTTTTCGGAACCAGTGACCCACGGCTGCGTAGACTTATGTGACAAGCTTTGCTGGGTTCTAGCGAGCGCGCAGCGCGGTGCTTCGTGGCGCACCCAGAAAGGGCGAATTTCATTGCACGACGATCCCTGGAGTCATGTCGAAAGGAGGCCGCATGTCCAGATACACGCCTCTGGTGCTTTTTTTCATCTGCGCGGGATTGCTGACTTGCATGATCGGTGTCGGTTTGGCCTCCCTTCTGCAATGAATGGGACCATCCCGGATCACAAAATACGGCCTGTGACGCGGTGCTTTGATGCGCCGCTAGTGCCCAGCGGCAATGGCTCGATAGGCCTCGCGGCCGGCGACCCAGGTGCGCCGGACGACGGGTACATCGCCCTCCGGCCATTCTACCAGGATGAGGTCGGCTCGGCTGCCCACCTTGATCGTACCGCGATCGTGAAGGCCCGATGCGCGTGCGGGATTGCCGGAGACCAGCGGCCACAGATCTTGCAGTGATCCCACGCCATCCGCCTTCAGGCGCGCGAGCCCAAGCAGCATGGCGGGATAATAATAATCCG
Source organism: Martinezella sp. CNPSo 3959 (assembly GCF_057784355.1). Classification (NCBI taxonomy): domain Bacteria; kingdom Pseudomonadati; phylum Pseudomonadota; class Alphaproteobacteria; order Hyphomicrobiales; family Rhizobiaceae; genus Martinezella; species Martinezella sp. CNPSo 3959. The sequence goes on along the minus strand of NZ_JBXSOV010000007.1, from coordinate 167,223 downwards.
AGGCAAGGATATCGCAGAGGCCCTCGCGGATCATGTCGGCGGCCCCGATGGAGGCGAGATGACTGCCACCGCGCGTCGCATTCGGCGCGCCGAAGACAATAAAATCACCCGCGTCTCGGGCGGCGCGCGCCACGCGGCGGTTCATGGGGAATTCGCAGATACGTGCACCGCGTGCGCGATAGAAATCACGCGTCTCAATCTGGCTGTCGTCATGCGAAAGCATCGGAGCGCCGGCAGTCTCGCCAAGTGCTGAGACCTCGTTGATGGCCGCCAGCACTTGCGGCCGGCGCTCCCACATGGCGCGTGCCATGGCGATCATGTCTGAGACAGGCAGCTTTGCCCTCTTCGCCCGTTCGGCCATCTTGTCCGCGAAAACCGGTGACCCCGGATCCAGAGCTGGGAAATGGGGGTCGAGATCGAACGGCCGTTCCTGCAGCGATATCGAGGGATCAAGCAGCAGCATCGATGTGTGATCGTTGAAGGCAATGGAGGGCCGGCGAGGACCTGACAATGCATCGCGAATAAGATCGATCGCCTCAAAACAAAATGTTTCCCAGCGCAATTGGACCCGGTTGTCGATCATCAACCTGGAAGCCAGCGTATCGAGGGAGGAAACCACCGCGCGGCCGTTGTCGACCGAACGCAACCCCGGCTCCCAACTCAAGGTCAGTGCGTGGAAGGCTGTGGCGATGCCATTGGCAGCAAGCTGTCGATCCGTTTCGAGCAGCGCCGGCGCAACAGGCAACATCGTGCCCGGACGCGGCATGAGCTGTCGCTCGAAAGCGTCGCCGTGGACATCCACGAAAGCCGGCCCGAGAAGATGACCGCGCCCGTCGATAACGGCGGCTCCGTCGCGCGCACCGTCGATATCAGTGATACGTCCCTCTTCGATCCGTATCGATGCTGGTTGCAGACGGTCGCCGAAGACAACGGTGGCACCCTCGATGAGAATGGGAGAATTGTGGTGCATGGGCGGCCTGTTTCGCAACGTGACGAGGGCGGGAATCGCAGCCCTGTAGCGGCTGATTTCCAGCACGTGCTTCTAGTGACATGATATGACAGATTTGAGAATGCCGCTGCTGTTTGGTCTCCGTAGTGAAAACGGTCATCCCGCGAGCAGGGCGATGACGAGGGCTGCCAATATCCCCCACATTTTCATTGGTTAGCCCCATAGATAATTTGGGCGACGGCCCTCAGGCACATGCCGGTAAAATCCTCGCGAGAAAGATTGAAACGACCGGAGCGATGCATTCCGACCCGCCATTGCAGCATGCCCCATGAGAGCATGGCAATCTCCAGCGCATCGCCCTGGTGTACCAAGCCGTGCTGCTGTCCGTCTGCCAGGCGAGCCGCAAAGCCACCGATCACTGGAGGTGCCCACCCTTTTCCCGGTGGCGCACAGGCTGAGCTTGGGCGCAGAAGGCTCGCATCAGAATTCCTATTGCAACCATAGGGTTTTAAAGTATCTTCTAATTAGCGAATGGGCCGTTGCGATACAGGTTTCAGGAGGGAGTCATGAGTCAGCCTTCGAAGTGGTGGTGGGGCCTGATCCCGCTTGCGGTCCTTTGGATTATCGGCACCCTCATTACCGGCAGATCCATCGCCACCGATCTGGGCAACAGGGCGACCTCGTCAGTAGGATCGGCCATTCTCAATCCGGTATTCAACGTGGCTGGCCGGGACCTTGCTCTTAACGGAACGGTGTTCTCTCCGGGAGCGGCGAACCAGGTCGCGTCTTCGGTGGATCAGGTATGGGGTGTTCGCAAGGTTCTGGTCAACGCCAAAGAGCCCGAAGTTGCTAAGCCTTTCAAATGGGCAATAACCCATGAAGACGCTAGCATTGTTCTCTCCGGCAGCGTTCCAAATCCCGAGATGCGCGACAAGATTGTCGCCGCCGCGAAAGCGACCTTCGCCGGAGCTGATGTCAAGGATGAAATGCAATATGCCAGCGGCGTCCCCGCCAGCTACGCGAGCGGTGCCCAATTCGGCATCGATCAGCTGGGCAAGTTGGCAAAAGGTAGCGCATCCTTGTCCGACAATGAACTGACGATTTCCGGCAGTGCCGATACCAATGATGCTTACAATGCCATCTCGGCTGGACTCAAGGCATTGCCGGAAGGGCTCACGCTCGCCAAATCCGACATTTCAGCACCGAAGCCGCCACCGGTGGCGGTCGTCACGCCGGCGGCGCAAACTCCGGTCGCGACAGCCGTTGCGACAGTATCCTCTTCGGTTGCGGCTCTCGCTCCATACGGCTTCGGCGCCGCAAGAGACGCGGATAAACTCACTCTTTCCGGCAACTATCCCGACGACGATATGCATTCCAAGATTCTGGATGCGACCAAGAGCCTCTTTCCGGGTGACGTCGTCAATGACCAGCTGACCGCCGCTCCCGGCGCACCGAACGGCTTTGCAAACGCTGCGCTTGCAGGGTTGAACGCCTTGTCGCGTCTCGCAAAGGGGACCTTCTCGCTTTCCGGGACGAATGCAACCCTCTCGGGCGAGGCGCTTTACGATGGCGCTGTAAGCAGTGTTCAAAGCGGATTTGCGGCGGCACTTCCCGACGGCTTTAAGGCGGCTCCTGCAACAATCGCCGTCAGTGCACCGGCTCCGGCAGTCGACGCGGCCAATTGTCAATCAATGCTCAACGGGATCGTAACCAAATCGAAAATCAACTTCGAAACGGGCAAGGCACAGATTTCTCCGGTCTCCTCCGGCCTGTTGGACACGATCGTCGCTACGATCAATCGTTGCCCGAGCTCAAACATCGAGGTGTCGGGCCACACGGATTCGAGCGGAGATGAGAAAGCGAACATCGCCCTCTCCGAACAGCGTGCCAAGGCGGTCGTCACCTATCTAACGACTGCAGGTGTGCAGGCGAGCCGGCTGACTGCTGTTGGGCTCGGCTCCTCCCATCCGCTTGCGTCAAATGGCACCGAGGAAGGCAAGGCACTCAATCGACGCATCGAATTCTCTGTCAAATAGGGGAAGGGGCAATGACCTATCTGTTGTCAACATACTGGTTGTGGATGCTGCTCGCATTGATGCTCGGCGGCATCGTCGGCTTTACCTCATTCCTGCGGTCGGCTAGCGGTTGGTGGCCGCAGTCTTGGCCCGGTTGGTTCAAGCTGTTGTGCGTTCTGTTCGCGGTTGGTCTTGTCGTGGCACTGCTGAAATGGCTTCCGGGCCTGGCCGGTCATTATCTGGAGACCGCACTACTCTTCGTCGGCAGCTACATCGTCGGCTGCTTCCTTGGCAGCTGGCTCGCAAGCTTACGCGCGACGCGGCCGCTCGTTGCGGGCAATAACGTGGCGACGGCCTCGACAGGTACGCCTTCGCAGCAACCATCGTCCACGCCGGTATCAACTCCGGCGCCATCGCCGGTTCCAACGCCTGCGCCGTCCCTGGCGGCTGTTGCGACCGCCGCGCCTGCATCAACGCCCGTGTCGCCAAAACCGGTTCCGGTCGTACCGGCCGCCGCGGTTTCGCCAATTGTGGCGCCCGTATCGGCGTCAGTGGTGCCAGATCCTGTTTCCGGCGAGCACGAGCATGCCGGCAAGCGCCCCTCGGCTGAGGAAAGAACTGACATCGTGCCTGACAATTTGAAGCGCATTTCCGGCATCGGCCATGTCAATGAGGAAAAGCTCAACGAGCTCGGGATCTGGACTTTCCGCCAGATTGCGGCCTGGACGCCCGAAAACGCCGAATGGGTCGGCAGCTATATGGCTTTTCCCGGTCGCATCGAACGCGAGGACTGGATCGGCCAGGCCGGCAAGCTTGCGCAGGGGGGCGAGACGGAATTCTCGCGCCGGGTCGATCATGGCGACGTGCCGACATCCCTTTAAGCTTTTTCTTCCGCCCTATCGTACTCTGCGGCGTGGCTGCCGCAGAGTACGATAGGGCGGTTTCGAATTAGAACAACATTCTCTTCATGACCTCATCCTTGCGGACGAAATGGTGCCAAAGGGCGGCCAGGATATGCAGGCTGACGACGGCATACAGGCAATAGGCGCCATATTCGTGAATCTCGGCGGCTGTTCTCTCTAGGCCCCTATCGAGCGACAGCAGGTTGGGCCATTGGAAGAGACCGAACCATGGCAGATCATGCCCCCCAGCAGCAGAGGTGGTGTAGCCGGCAAGCGGCATCAAGATCATCAGGGCGTACAGCAGGATATGTGCGCCGCGCGCTGCGTAATGGTTGAAGACGTCCAGCGGACGCCGATGGGCGGGTTCGCCAAACGAAAGTCTCAGCGGCAGTCGGATGGCGATGAGGATAAGCGCCGTCATGCCGAGCGATTTATGTACATCGAGGAGGGCGCGGCGCAGAGGCGTGCCGGGTGTGAGATAAGAGCAATAGAGACCGATGAGGAGCGCGGAAATGATGATGACAGCCATTAGCCAATGCAGGAGCCGTTGCGATGGCCGGTAGCGGGCTGTTGGAACCGCGGTTGATGCTTCGTTGGTGATGGACATATGTTTCTCCGGTCGTCCTGGGGTACGGCGCGGATGCGGTGATCGACGCGAATGTGGCTGATTTGAGGGCCTATTCATTCACCTTCTTGCGAGCAGAGTCGGATCGACAGCCGGCAAGGCTTTCCAGGGCGGCAAAACGGGTTGTCCGTTGCTTCATATTGAACAGGCCTGCCGCCCGGCGCTTTGCTCGTGCTAGTGCCGGTCGCCGATCCTATCGGTCTGCCTTCGGAGGGAGGATCTGGCCCCTGTCGCCGGCGGTAGACAGGATCTCGCAGCTCTCGGTATGGGACGGCGCTTGGCCCTCCGTGGCGAGAGCCTTGGTACAGATGCCGATCTCGTGCCCCTGGATCCGGAAGAAGGCGATGCCTCCGGTCTCGAGCGCCAGTCGCAGTTGCGCTTCCGTCGCCCGATGCAGGCTATGGCGATTGCCCTCGTAATCGCGGATCGTGCTGCGCGACACGCCCGAGCGGTCGGCAAGGTCCATCTGCGTCCAATCGAGGAAGCCGCGGGCCGCCCGGCAGAGCGCTGGTGTCAAAATCATCGCCATCTTACCTTGACGCAGGGTTTCAAGCTGCCCATATTGGGCGATATCTATCATATAGGGCATAATATAGCGGATTTCCAGGGGTTTTGCCGACTGGCGTGATCCGACCAAGCGAAGGAGCAACGTTTTGGGATAACGAGCGGGCCTATTTTTATTTTAGCACTTTTGGCTCTGCCGTTTATCGGAAGTCTTCTTTCCGTATGCCTCTTGCGCACGCAGTCACGGCGTGGCCCGGCCTGGATTGCCGGAGCTGTCACATTTCTGGCGCTGTTGATTTCCGCAAGTTTCTATCCTGCCGTCAAAAACGGCGGCGTCGTCCATTATAGCATAGAATGGCTGCCGCAGCTTGGGCTCGATTTCAGCCTCAGATTGGATGGCTTTGCGTGGCTGTTTTCGCTTGTCATCACCGCCATCGGTTTTCTCGTCATCGTCTATGCTCGTTACTACATGTCGGAGGAGGACCCGGTTCCGCGCTTCTTCTCTTTCCTGCTTGCCTTCATGGGCGCGATGCTCGGCATTGTGCTGTCGGGCAATGTCATCCTGCTCTCGATATTCTGGGAGCTGACCAGCATCTTCTCCTTCCTGCTGATCAGCTATTGGCACAATACCGCCGCGGCGCGCGATGGTGCCCGCATGGCGCTGACGATCACCGGGATTGGCGGGTTCTGCCTGCTGGTCGGGCTGATCCTGCTCGGCCATATCGTCGGCAGCTATGATCTGGATAAGATCCTGGCATCGGGCGATATCATCCGCAATCATCCGCTCTATCTGCCCGCGCTGATCCTCATCCTGCTCGGCGCGCTGACGAAGAGTGCGCAGTTTCCCTTCCATTTCTGGCTTCCGAATGCGATGGCAGCGCCGACGCCGGTCTCCGCCTATCTGCATTCAGCTACCCTGGTGAAGGCAGGCGTTTTCCTGCTTGCGCGCTTCTGGCCCGTTCTCGCCGGCACGAATGAGTGGTTCTACATCGTCGGGGCCGCCGGCATCATCACGCTGCTGCTCGGCGCCTATTTCGCGATGTTCCAGCAGGATCTCAAAGGGTTGCTGGCCTATTCGACGATCAGCCATCTTGGTCTCATCACCACGTTGCTTAGCCTCGGTAGCCCACTTGCGACAGTTGCCGCCATCTTCCACATGCTGAACCACGCGACCTTCAAGGCGTCGCTGTTCATGGCGGCCGGCATCATCGATCACGAGACCGGCACGCGTGACATGCGCCGCTTGAGTGGCCTGTTCCGCTATATGCCGTTCACTGGGGCGCTTGCGATCGTCGCGAGTGCCGCCATGGCCGGCGTGCCGCTGCTCAATGGCTTTCTATCCAAGGAAATGTTCTTCGCCGAAGCGATCGAAACCCATGCGGATTCCATCCTCGATCGTATGCTTCCATATGTGGCGACGCTCGCAAGCGCCTTTAGCGTCGCCTATTCACTGCGCTTCATTCAGACGGTGTTTTTCGGGCCGGCGCCGACCGATCTGCCGATCGCCAAGCCGCATGAGCCGCCGCGCTGGATGCGCTTCCCGATCGAGTTTCTGGTCGTGGTATGCTTGGTCGTCGGCATCGTTCCGGCGCTTTCGGTGGCGCCTTTCCTGCATGCGGCTGTCGTCAGCGTTCTCAACGCCGATACGCCGCAATACAGCCTCTCGCTCTGGCACGGCTTCAATCTGCCTGTTATCATGAGCATTGTCGCATTGGTCGGCGGGACGGTGTTCTATTTCGCCTTCAAGGATTATTTTTCGCGATGTGACGACGGTCCGCCCCTCTTTCGCCGCCTGAAGGGGCAGCGCATCTTCGAGCGGGTGCTGGTCGAGGTTTCCTGGCACTGGGCGCGAATAGCTGAAAAGCGGATCGGCACGCGCAAGTTGCAGCCGCAGCTTCGCTGGGTCGTCGTGACAGGGTTTGCAGCTGGCCTGCTGCCGCTCTATCTGTCGGGCTTCGAGGCGAAGCATTTTGCCTTTTCAGGCGCCGATCCGGTCTTTGCCTCCATTTGGGTGATCGGCATCTGCCTGGCGATCGGCACCGCCTTCTTCGCCAAATATCACCGGCTTGTCGCGCTCGTGATGCTGGGCGGGGTCGGATTGATCGTCTGCATGACGTTCATCTGGCTGTCGGCACCGGATCTTGCGATTACCCAACTTCTCGTCGAGATCGTCACGACGGTGCTCATCCTGCTGGGCTTGCGCTGGCTGCCGAAGCGAACGGAAGGGATTGACGATACGGTGAATTTGCGCGCCCGTTTCCGACGCTTCCGCGATCTGGCGCTCGCTGTCATCTGCGGCGTCGGCATGATGTTCATTTCCTATGCCGTCATGACCATGCCGGTGCCTGACGCCATCGCGAATTACTTCTTGGAAAACGCCTATTCGAAGGGCGGCGGCCGCAATGTCGTCAACGTCATTCTGGTCGATTTCCGTGGCTTCGATACGCTTGGCGAAATCGCCGTCCTCGGTGTCGTCGCCTTGACCGTCTATGCGTTGCTGCGTCGTTTCCGCCCGGCGCCCGACAGCATGGAAATGCCGGAACAGCAGCGGATACAGAACCGTTTCGACGAGGAACGGCCGGAGCGCTCGGCCGGCGATACCGTGCGCGACTATCTGCTCGTGCCATCCGTCATCATGCAGTGGATGTTCCCCTTCGTGATCGCCCTTTCGGTCTATATCTTCATGCGGGGGCATGACGCGCCGGGCGGCGGCTTCTCGGCCGGCCTCACACTCTCGATCGCCTTCCTGCTGCAATATCTTGCCGGCGGTACGCGTTGGGCGGAGGATCGCATCCGCATCCTGCCGCTGCGGTGGATGGGTGCCGGGCTTCTGATCGCGACAGCAACGGGCATCGGCGCCTGGTTCTTCGGCTATCCATTCCTCACCTCGCATTTCCAGTATCTGGACCTGCCGTTGATCGGCAAGGTTCCGGCGGCAAGCGCGCTGCTCTTCGATCTCGGCGTTTTCCTATTGGTTGTCGGCTCCACTGTTCTGATCCTCGTCGCGCTTGCGCACCAGTCGATCCGTATAAACCGCCTGCGTGCGCTCGACGCCGACAAGGCAAAGGGGGACTGATGGAGCTCATCTTGTCCATTGCAATCGGTGTAATGACGGCTTGCGGGGTCTGGCTGATCCTGCGCCCGCGCACCTACCAGGTCATCATCGGTCTGTCCTTGCTCTCCTATGCGGTCAATCTCTTCATCTTCGGCGTCGGCGGTGTGAAGACGAATGTGCCGCCGCTGCTCGGCGATGGCACGGCAACGCACGCCTTGGCAGATCCGGTACCGCAGGCTCTGGTGCTGACTGCGATCGTTATCGGCTTTGCCACAACGGCTCTGTTCCTGGTCGTGCTGCTTGCCTCGCGCGGCCTGACCGGTACGGACCATGTCGATGGCAGGAGTGACCGCAAATGACGGGCTGGTTGCATCATCTCATCATCGCCCCGATCCTGGTTCCCCTTGTCGCGGGTGCGTTGCTTGTCTTCATCGATGAACGTTCGCGCACGCTCAAGGCGCTCATCAGCCTTGTTGCAACGCTGTTGCTGGTGGGCATTGCACTTGCGCTCTTCGGTGCAGAAGGTGGATCGCCTGGTCAGGAACGTGCCTATCTGCTGGGAAACTGGAGCGCGCCCTTTGGTATCGTGCTTGTGCTCGATGGTTTGTCGGCACTCATGCTTCTGCTGACATCCATTGTCGCCGTCGCCGCGTTGATATTTTCGTTGGCGCGTTGGCATGCGGTCGGTGCGCATTTCCACACCATGTTCCAGTTGCTGCTGATGGGGGTCAACGGTGCTTTCCTGACGGGTGATCTCTTCAATCTCTTCGTCTTCTTTGAGGTCATGCTGGCTGCGTCCTACGGCCTTCTGCTGCATGGCTCTGGGCCGCTGCGGGTCAAGGCGGGCATGCATTACATTGCCGTCAATCTCGCAGCCGCGCTGCTCTTCCTTATCGGCGTCAGCCTGATCTATGGCACGGCGGGAACGCTGAACATGGCGGATCTTGCCATGCGCATCCCGGAAATGTCGGCAGATCGCCGCATGTTGATGCAGGCTGGCGCCGGCGTGCTCGGCATCGCATTCCTCATCAAGGCCGGCATGTGGCCGCTCTGCTTCTGGCTGCCGACGGCCTATAGCGCGGCGTCGGCGCCGGTTGCCGGCATATTCGCGATCCTCAGCAAGCTTGGCATCTATGTCATCCTGCGGCTGACCATGCTCCTGTTCAGCGCCGGCCCGTCCGCCGGCTTCGGCGCGACCGTGCTTCTCTATGGCGGGATGGCAACCCTGATCTTCGGAACGGTCGGTGTGCTGGCGTCGCAGGCGCTTGGCCGGCTGGCTGGCTTCTCGGTGCTGGTCTCCTCCGGCACGTTGCTGATGGTGATCGGTATCAATGACGGCTCGATCTCGTCCGGCGCGCTGATGTATCTCGTCAGTTCGACGCTGACGATCAGCGCATTCTTCATGCTGATCGAACTCGTGGAGCGCGGACAGGACGCGGGCGCCAGCGTTCTCGCGGTCACGATGGAGGCCTATGGCGATGCCGAGGAGAAGGAGCCGGCAGAAGGCGATGGCGTGACGATGCCGGGCACGATGGCTATGCTCGGCATCTGCTTTGCCGCCTGCGGCATCCTGTTGGCCGGCCTGCCACCGCTTTCCGGCTTCGTCTCCAAGTTCGCCATGCTCTCGGCCATGATGGGGACCGGCGCGATCGGCATTCCGCCGAGCACTGCCGTCTGGATGTTGATCCTGCTGGTCATTCTCTCCGGCATTGCCGCCCTGATCGCGATGACGCGAGCCGGCATACGCACGTTCTGGAGTTCGCTGGAGGGCACGGTTCCCCGCGTGCTTGTCATCGAGATATTCCCGGTCATGGGCCTGCTCGCCTTGACTCTCGCATTGACCATCTGGGCCGGCCCCGTCATGCAGTACATGGATGCGACCATCCGCACGCTCAGCGATCCCAATCTCTATGTCGATGCGGTCCGCAATGCCGTGGTCGCGCCGGCAAAGACGGGAGGCCTGTGATGCTGCCTTATCCGTTCCTCGCGCTGAGCCTGATCCTGATGTGGCTGCTGCTGAACGGCTTCACGCTCGGTCAGCTTATCCTCGGCATCATCGTCGCGGTCTTTGCCTCCTGGGGGATGGCATCGCTACGGCCTGAAAAGCCGCGGCTCCGGAAATGGTATCTGCTGCCCAAACTCTTCTTCCGGGTCGTTTTCGATGTGGTGAAATCGAATGTACAAGTGGCCTGGATCATTCTGAGAGGGCGCTCGCGCAAGACGACGCCGGGTTTTGTGGTTCTTGAGCTCAGGGTGCGGGACCAGATCCCGCTGGCGCTGCTTGCGGTTATCCTGACCAGCACTCCGGGCTCTGCGTGGCTGGAATATGATTCTAACGACAACACTGTGCTGCTGCATGTCCTCGATCTCGAAAACGAGGCGCAATGGCGCGATACGGTCGCCAATCGCTACGAGAGTCTGCTGATGGAGATATTTGCATGAGCGCCATGATCATCCAGATATCCGTGGCGGCCGCGCAGCTGATGATCGTGGCGGCGATGGCGATCGCCTCCATTCGTATGTTCCGGGGACCGCGCGCACAGGATCGCATCATTGCACTCGACACGCTCTATGTGAATGCGATGCTGTTATTGTTGACCTTCGGCATAGGTACCGGCCGTGTCGTCTATTTCGAGGCGGCACTCGTCATCGGCATGCTGGGCTTCGTCGCAACGGTTGCCTTGGCGAAATTCCTGATGCGCGGGGAGGTGATCGAATGAGCGCGCCATTTGAAAACATACCTCTGTGGGCCGCGATCCCCGTCGGTGGACTTCTCGTGATCGGCGCTTTCCTGGCGCTCGTCGGCGCCATCGGGTTCTTAAGGCTTGGAACATTCTACGAGCGCATTCACGCGCCGACATTGGGAACGAGCGGCGGTATCGGCGCGATCATGATCGCGTCGATGATCTTCTTTTCGGCCGCGACGCGGTCCCTCGTCATTCATGAACTGCTGATCGGTGTTTTCATAACGGTGACGACGCCGATCACCTTCATGCTGCTCGCCCGCGCGGCTCTGCATCGCGATCGTGCCGAGCAGAACGGCAATGTTCCGCCAAAACACTCGCCTGAGCAGAAGCCAGCCGAGGGGCGTCAGTCATAAACGACCAACGACTACTGCCGCATGAAGATGCGGCGCTGCGTCTTCTATGGATCGCGGTACCTAACGCTCAAGCATATAGCAGCACTGGACGATGATTTCGCGACGTGCCCGCGAAAAGAGCTCCCTGTAGCTGGCTTGGCGGAAGCCTAGTTTGGTCAGCACCCGTCCCGAGGCGGGGTTGTCGGATGCGTGACCGGATTCGAGCCTGGACAAGCCGATCGTTTGGAAGGCAAAGCCGATCAGTGCTCGCGCTGCCTCGAAGGCATAGCCCTTTCCCCAGGCTTGCCTTTCCAGCCAATAGCCAAGGCTGCCCTCACTCCCGGTAATGCCATCGACGTCGACGATGCCGATCATTCTTTCCTTTTGTTCGATGGCGAAACGATAAGCGGAGCCTTCGGCCCATTCGCGCTCATGGCTGGAAAACCAATTTCTGATATCGCTTTCGTCCGGAGGGTATGAGGCGTTGCTCAGCATACGTGTCACGGCCCAGTCGCTCTGGATTTCGAATGCGCGTGTAGCGTCGATGGCCGACGTAGGGCGCAAGCGGAGGCGCGCCGTCTCGATGGAAGAGCGCTGGATTGATTTTGCTGTCATCATGGAAGTGTCTTGCCGGTAGAAAGATGGCGATGTGCGGTGAGGGCTCCTGAGTTTACCATCTCTGCGCGAGATGACGATGGGAAGCAATTTTGTTAGGCTGCCGTTTTTTAGTTTTAGCCAATATATTGCCGCAATGGGCGCGCAAAAGCGCCGCCTCTTGCGGGCCTGGCCTGCGGGGATGTGGGACCGGCCGTGAGAGCGTTCCGTTTACGAGGGGCGAACCCCCTTTCGCGGTCCGGTCCTTTATCGCCGCGTCTTCCCGCCGACCGCTGAGGCCGTGCGCGTAGCCTTCATTGAGGCAGCGCGACGGCGCTGCCGGTACTCGCGTCCATGACATCTTCGTCGATTGTTTCCAGAACGTCTGCTCAATCATATTCGCATTGAAGATGCGGCATACGGACATGATAGCTTCGATCAAGATGCTGCAACAAAGTTCTTGTTCGATCGGCATGGCGACCTGACGAAGGTGGTCGCATCGATGAACACCTATGAATTTGCCGGACAACAAAATAGCGGTCAGCGCTAGCTGCTATCAATAAATTGTCGATACGGCACAAGTTTTATACTGTCGCGGGTTACTTCGAAGCGAGTATGCGCAGCAGCACGAGGGTGTCGAAGTTCCAGATCGGAACGAGAGTGGCCTGTCTCAGCGAAGGAAAAGATAAGAAATTTGCGCTTCGGGGTCGAAAAGGCGGCAATAGAACGGCCGAAATGGCGATTTTCCCCGCAATAATAACGGATTATGTTGCCATTATACATCTATCCTTTACATATATGCGGGCATCCCTGTGGAGGAGCTCCGTCAGCTTTTTGAAGCGATGGCGGCGTGACAAGGAACGCTAACCTGAAGAGATCGGATCAATGGCAAACTTTCTTGAGAAATGGACTTCCAAAAAGGCTGACAAGCCGAAGGCTGGTGCGCGGAACGTGGTTGATACATTTCGTGCCAGAGTAGCGGAGCAGAAGGCATATCTGGAGGAGTACGAGCGCGACGCGGCTGGTTTCAGGAAGTGGCGCTCCACCTGGTTCCAGCGCGTTCCAGGCGGATATGGTGTAACGGTCGGTCGTGACTCGATCAATGCCGGCCGCGGCTTGAGCTATGTCGTCGTCGATACCATCAAGGACGTGGCTGAGTTTCTCGATGATCTCGCCTATCATGCGGAACACGATGTTGGTTTCCAGCAGGCTCTCGAGCAGAACCGCCAGCGTCGTGTCGCACTCCTGAACGCGGCAAAGACGGGAGGCAAGGCAACAACGCCTAAAGCGAAAGCCAAGGCAAAGCCCGCAGCGGCAAAACCGGCTGCCGCCAAGCCCGCTGCCGCCAAGACGTCGACGAGAGCTACCCGGGCAAAGGCTGCTGTGGCAGCTCCCGCACCGGCTGCCGCAGAAGCGGCAAAGCCGAAGCGCACTCGCAGGACGAAGGCTGCCGGCGCAGCAGAATAAAGTTGAAGAAGCCCGCCTCGTGCGGGCTTCATTTTGTCTTCCTTCTGCATGGAGGATTATGCGTCAGTTGAGGTGAGACGCAGCATCTATGTTGCAGGTGCCGTTTCACGGACAAGAAAGAATACTCGGATCGCGATAGGCATAGCTGGCACTTCGGTCTTTATCGCATGAGTGGATCGATGAAATTTCCATCATGTGTGGCGGTCATTCAAAAGCCATAAAACTGGTGAGGCTTGGAACGGCAAGATGGATCGGTATGATCCAATAGCCGTTGCTTGATATGTTCGTGAGGCATCAGCCTGCATCACCGCATATCCCTGTTTGCAGCGTGCTCATCCAAAGGACCTGAGTGAGAAGGTTCGCCGCAACCAAAGCAAATCTGCGAGGTTCAATGCGATGCATTCCATCCAAGACCGCGTTCCCGTTTCCATCGTCATTGCGAACTATAACTACGGGCACTTTCTGAGGCGTAGTATCGACAGCGCCTTGGAGCAGGATTACGACGATGCTGAGGTCATCGTCGTCGATGATGCATCGACCGATGCGACCGCTGATGTCATCGCCTCCTATGGCTCTCGAATAAAGACATGTCTGCGTGAGGTGAACGGTGGACATGCTGCCGCGTTCAACACAGGCTTCGCATCCAGCCACGGCGAGATCGTGCTGTTTCTCGATGCAGATGATTATCTTTATCCGAATGCAGTATCGGAAGTTGTCGAAGCCTGGGAAGACAGGACAGCACAGGTGCAGTTCAGACTGCATATCGTTGACGAGCAAATGCAGGTGAAGGATGTATTCCCGCCTGTCGAATTGCACTTCGATTCCGGCGACGTCACTCCGGAACTGCTGCGGAAAGGCCGCTATCAGACGACGGTCACCAGCGGTTTGGCATTCAAGCGTTCGGTGCTGGACAAGGTCATGCCGGTGCCCGAGCCGGAGTTTCGGCAGGGAGCGGATGGATATCTTGCCACGGTTGCGCCGCTTCATGGTGAGGTAACCTCCATCGAAGATTGCCTCGGTGCCTATCGTATTCATGGTGCAAATCATTCTGTCTTCGCCGAAAAGCTCGGACAGCGCGCGCGCTGGCGGATAAAACATGATTTCCGCCGGCTGGAGGCCCTGTCGGATCGGGCAAGCGAGATCGGACTGAACATGCGTGACGATGCCGGCCTCCACGATCCCGTGCATCTGGAAGAGCGTCTGGCATCACTTTGCATCGACAGGGACCAGCATCCTGTCGCGAATGATTCCAGACTCTCCCTAGCCGCGGCCGGCGCGGCTGCCAGTCTCAAGATGAATGCGTCGCGAAAGCGCCGGCTGATGCTGGCCGGATGGTTTCTTTCCGTCGGTGTCCTGCCCAGGGATATGGCAAGGACTATTCTGTCATGGAAGCTCGTTGCCTCATCGAGGCCTCGGTTCCTTTTGCGTCTCTCGAAGACCATAAGACATGCGATGGGATAGCGGGTCCGGAAGACCTAGAGCGCGTCGCGCGAAAGAATGGCATTGATCCTATTCGGCCTTGCCTGACTTGCGTGATGGTCCCATCAAGGCGTCGACCACGGCTTGATGATGGATATTCCTGTCATAGCGGCTGTCGGTCGCAAGCTGCATCAATCCGGCAAAGGCGCTCCTGGCGGAAGGTTTCTTGCCCTCGCCGTTGAGATAGGCAATCAGGCGGCGATAATTTGCATTCGTCTTGATCTCCAGCGGATTGCCGGCGCCCATTTTCTTCAGTGGCCACCATGACCAGCCGATGCCGTTTTTTTCCTGCAATGCGGCGGCGCGGGCATACCATTCAGTATTGTTTTCGCCGGATTCGCCATTCCATAGCGGCATGTCATATTGTTCGCGCAGCTTCAGGAAAGGCTCGATCGATTCCTGCGTCGTCGGTGTCCAGTATTTGTGAAAGCTGAGCGTCGTGTTGCGGTCATCGATCGGCAGCACGCCGGCATAATTGTTGCCCCAGCAATTGCCCTCGATAATAAGCATGTGGTTGGTGTCGATCGCGCGGATCGCGCGGATGGTGCGCTGATAGATATCGCGAAGCGGTTGGTTCTCGGTTTCGCGGCAACCGCCCTTGTCGCCCTGATCCTGAAAATCCCAATTCGGCTCATTGAGGAGATCGTAACCCGCGATCGTCGGTTCGTCCTTATAGCGACGGGCGATCTCGCTCCACAGCGCGATCATCATTGCCTGGTTCTCATCGCTGTGCCAGAGCGACGATTTGTTCGGATTGCGATCGGAAATGGCGATGTCGTGACCCTGGCCGCCGGGTGCTGCATGCAGATCGAGGATCAAGTACATGTCATTGGCTTTCAGCCAGTGGATCACAAGATCGACCCGCCGAAAGCCCTCTTCGTTCCAGACAATGTTCTTGGACGTGTTCCTGCCGTGCTTGTCCTCGATGAACAGGTTCCAGTGCATTGGCAGGCGCACACTGTTGAAGCCCCATTTGGCCATCGCGTCGATATCAGCTTTCGTCACGGCATTATCGAGCCAGGATCGATAGAATTGCTCGGTCCTTTTCTCGCCGATGACTTCGGAAATGCGGCGGCGAATGATGTGCTGCGCCTTAAGATTGGCAAGGCCCATCATGTAGCCTTCCTGCACCATCCAGCCGCCGAGGCCGAGACCGCGCAGGATCAGCGGATTGCCCTTGTCGTCGACGATCCGCTGATGATCGGCGCGAACGAATCCCTCGGCATATGCCGGCGGTGTAAATGACCCCAGGCAGATAGTGAACAGGCCGGCGAGCAACAGCAGAAAATGCCTCATGAATCCCAACTCGCGTGAAACTTTGGCGCCATGTGGGCAAGGTAGCGCGCAGAGGGCCAAAGTCTCGTGACAACATCTACGCCGGTTGCTCCAATGGCGCGCCGAAGATGATTTCCTGATAGGCAGCAAGCAGGGCAGGTTCCTCGATGGAGCCGTGATGGTGAAGCTGACGCCAGACGCCGTCGATCCGGGTGAACCAGCGTGTCGTTCGAATGCGAAGCTCGATACTCCTGTCGGCCGTGACGCAACTTCCCCTCTCACGCCCGACGAACAGGTGCCAGTCATCGCCGCCCTGGCTGGTAAAATCGTGGAATGCGACCTGGACTTTCGCCTTTCCACCAAACAGCTTCGCATAGCCCTCACGGATCGACGGCCATCCGCGCCGAATGCCTCCGATCGGATTGTCCATGCTTGGCTTGTCGCCATCGGCCCAGTTGGCAGCGAGAGCTTCCAGATCGCCGGCATTGAAGGCGCGATAGAAGCCGATAAGGGCATCGAGTGCGCCGCCTTCGCCAAACATGTTTTCGCTGCCGGTAATCTCAGTCAAAAGTTCTGCCATGTCCAATTCTCCTGCTGTTATGAATCATGATCCTGGGCGTGCTTCCGAGCGGATAAACACTGCGACGGAGAGGTCGATCGCCAGGGCGAGAACCATGGCGCCGGCCCCGATCAAGAAGAGCATGCCGTAGTTTCCGCCGGTTCGGGCAAAGACGAAGGAAAGTCCGTAGGCGGCTGCCGCCTGAAACAGGGCGAAGAATACGGTTGCCAGGCTCCAGGCGACTTTCTGTTGCGCCTGATGGTGTGGCAGTAGTTCTGAGATCCTACCGAGCATCAAGGGAACCGTGCCGGTTACGAAGGCGCCGACGATCAGGCTCGAGGCGATGAGCCACGCCTGCCCAAGGCCAGAGGCGGGAATGGCGACTGCGACTGCCTCGAGAAGAAAGGCGAACCGCAGCGCTGCGGCAAAACCGGTGCGATCAGCCAGATGACCGGCAAGGATCGGGCCGATGGTGGCGCCGAGGCCAAACAGCACCCAGTATTCCGCGCCCACCTGCAAGCCCTCTCCCAATCCTCGGGCAACGAAATCCACGAGGAAGATCATGTGCGGAACCCAGCCGGCGGCATTCAGCGCATATTCGATGTAGAGCGCACGCAGCGTCCAGCGTTTCGGGACATGCATGGGATTATGGCTTGTGGCGGTGTGGCCGACGACATCACGCGGCCATCCGGCCCAGGCAATGATCGTGAGCAGCAGCGATAGGGCGCCGAGGCCAAGCCATGTCTCGCCCAGCCCCTGTTGCAGCAGCAGGGGAACCAATGTGCCCGATAGTGCGACGCCAGCGCCGATGCCCATAAAGATTATACCGCTAGCAAGCCCTCGGCGAGACGGTGCGATCAGTGGCAGGACGGTCGGCGCCGCGAGTACCATCAGGGCGCCACCGGCAAGGCCGGCTGCGAAACGCCATGCGAAGAACCATAGAAAGCTGATGGGAAAGGCGCAGGCAAAGAAGGCTGCCGTTGCGGCAAGCATCATGACCCTGACCGTCAGGACGGTGGAAGCACGTGCGGCGATCGTCCGTCCGAGCAATGCGCCGACCAGATAACCGGAAAGATTTGCGGCACCGAGATAGGCGGCTGCCGGGGCTTCGAACCAGTGGGCATCGACGATAGCAGGCAGAAGCGGCGTATAGGCGAAGCGGGCAAGGCCAATGCCGATCAGGCAAGCGCAGAATGCCGACAGGATGGCACGCCATGCCATCCGGGCATTCTGATGGTTCCGGTCGGTTTCATGCGCGGCGGTGTCGGTCATGGGAACTCTCTCAGCGATCTGTGCTTGAGAGAATACGCCGCGCGTTATATCATAAAAACTGAATTATTATGAGAGCAGTTATCTCTATTGGAGATAAGACGAAGATGGACGTATCCGATCTTAGGGTATTCGAAGCGGTATCGCGGCATGGCAGCATGAACCGGGCGGCGCAGGAGCTGCACACTGTTCAATCGAATGTGACGGCGCGGATCCGGGCACTGGAAGAAGAGCTGGGCGTCAGCCTGTTCCAGCGGCATGCAAGAGGCGTGTCGACCACGCCGGCAGGACAACGAATTCTGCCATTTGTCGGTCGCATCACCAGGCTTCTGGCCGATGCCCGCACCGCCGCCAAGGATGATGGCGAGCCGGGCGGGACGCTTTCACTCGGCAGCCTGGAAACAACCACGGCGTTGCGATTGTCACCGCTTTTGGGCCAATTTGCCAAGACCTATCCGCAGGTGCGTCTTGTCGTGACAACAGGCACGACCCGCCGGCTGATTGACGATGTCGTTTCATGCCGGGTTGAGGGTGCCTTCGTGGCGGGTCCCGTCAACCACCCCGATCTCGATCACGAGGTGATCTTTAAAGAGGAGCTTGTCCTCGTTACAACGCCTGCCATTCGTGGAGTGGAAGATCTGGCCGGCATTGTCGATCTGAAGACTATCGTCTTCCAGATCGGATGTTCTTATCGGCAGCGGCTGGAGTCGCTTCTTGCCGATATGGGTATCGTCACGTCGAAGCCGCTGGAATTCGGTTCTCTCGACACGATCATAAGCTGCGTATCGGCCGGCGTCGGCATCACTCTTCTGCCGAGAGGCGTCGTCGCTGCCGCTGTCCGGGAGGGGAGGGTTGCAATCCACGAGCTCCCGCCGGAACGGTCGCTGGTGGATACTCTCTTCGTACGCCGATCGGACGCCTATACGACGAGCGCCATGACCGCGCTTCTCGATATGCTCGGTTCGACGCGTACGGCCTAGCTCGAAGCCATGATCTCCTGCCAGGCGCTATAGGCGGAAAGCACTGTTTCCATCTGCGCGGTATGGCCGGCGATGAATGCGTCGCCATAAATGGTCTCGTCCGGATATTCGGTGATCAAGGTCATAGGCACCGTATGGCGATCGTCGATATTGGCGAGGCAGGGGAAGCCGTTGATGATGCTGAAGCCTGTTTCGCCGGCATGTATTTCATAGAGTGCGATCTGGCGATCGTTATAATCCAGCAGACCCGGTATGGCGCCGAGGTGCCGGGTGACCTTGTCGAGAAGCCGCTCCGCCTGAGCGGCCCAGCCGGAATGATAGCGAGCAATCAGGAAAAAGCCCTTGGGCAGTGTCCACATGGCGAAATTGCGCGGGACATAACCGGAAAGCGGGCGCGTCCATTCATGGGCCGGGTAGCCATGGAGATTGACGTGCAGGCGTGCGCCGCTCAGCCTTTCCGCCTGGAAGCGGATTTTCTTCTCGAGAAGATACGGGCCGGCAGTCTCTTCGGTCCGATATTCGAGATCGTCGCCGAGCGCGGTGTAGCGGGCGGCATGATACATGTGCCGCGGGCTGTCGTTGCGCAGGCGCTGATGCAGTGCGTAACCGTCGGGATTTTCGAGGGGCGAAATAGTGAAATGCGCGCCTTCGAGCTTGGCAAGCCGACGCGCGGCACGCAGAGCTCCCGCGCCGCCGGTTGTCTCGTTGGCGTGCTGTCCGCCGCTGATCATCACGGCTGCATCGCGGCCCTTGATATAGCGGGCTCTGACCGTGCGGCCGGAGCGAGTAAGAGCCTCAAATGCTTGGCCGCCAATCTTGTCAAGCTCGGCCTCGATCTGCTGCACGGCCAGAGGTTCTGTTGCTGTCTCGATCTGCTGTTCGGCTCCATCCCAATAGCGAGACGTCAGCGGCTGCGTTTCCACTCGGACGAAAATATCGCCGGAGGAGGGCAGAATCTGCGGAACGATCTGCCCCGGCTTCAAGCCGCGGTCGCCGAGCGGGCGGCCTGACTTTTTCTGGAAGAATTCGAGCAGGGAAAAATAGAAATCCTCATGCAGCGCCTCGCGAAGGCTCATGACTTCGTCGCCGATAGGCAAGGCCTCATCCAACGCCGGGAGGGCAACGCGAATGTTCAGTTCGTCGAAATAGGGTTCGCTTCCGCCCCAGTCGAAGTGCGTGACCGCTTTGATGGTCTCCTCGAAGAGCTGCTCATAGTCCGTGGCGAGCCGGTCGCCCGCCGCATTGCCGTTCCTCATGAGCCAGCCGGTCGGGGAGACGCTCGTTTCGCCGGCGGCATCAATATGGACGCGATTGGGCGCCAACACCTGCAATCGGCGTCCCTGGCCGGCATTGCCTTTCAGCAGAACGTCATAATGAAAGTCGCTATCGGCTCTTGCGACAAAGGTGATCTCGCGATTTCCCACCATTGCAGCGAGCGGATATGCTTCAAGGCGGAAGCGGTTATCCGGTGCGTTGGGATGAACCGGATAGCGGATCTCGATCGCATCCACATCCTGCAGGTCGATTTCCTCGATGAAGGCATTGACCAGCGGCTTGTACGCGCTGCGAATGCGGGCCTTTATGCCCTTTTCTGCGAGCTTGCGTTCCGTCTGCTGGCGGCTTTCACGGTCATCGAAGGTCCATGCCTCGAAATTCTGGCCGGCCTTGGAATTCACGACGAGCTGTGAAAGCGTCCGTTCGAAGCTTCTTTCGAAAATCAGAGTCATGATGTCTTACCTTGTCGTTCTGCCGGTCGGATCGAGGCTGTCGCGCAGCCAATCACCGAGGAGATTGAGACCGAGCACCGTCAAAAGGATTGCAAGGCCAGGGAAGAGGCTCACCCACCACGCCGTCTGCAGATAGGTGCGGCCATCGGCCAGCATGCCGCCCCAGCTCGGAATTGTCGGGTCGACACCCATGCCAAGGAAGGTGAGGCTGCTTTCCAGAAGGATGTTGTTGGCAATGTTCAGCGTCATCAGCACGATCACCGGGCCGATGAGGTTCGGCAGCAGATGCTGGAAGATAATGCGCCAGTCTTTGACGCCGATCGCGCGTGCCGAGAGAATGAATTCCCGCTCGCGCAGGCTCAGCACGGAACCGCGCACGAGGCGTGCATATTGCACCCATTGCGAGACGATCAAGAGGATGATCGTATTGGTGAGACTGCCGCCGACGATGGCGATGAAGGTAATTGCCAGCAGAATGAAGGGCATGGCGAGCTGAATATCGGCAAAGCGCATCAGCAGCATGTCCCAGATGCCGCGATAGTAACCCGCGGCAAGGCCGACCAGCACGCCGAGCACCACGCCGCCGATCACGGAGGTGAGGCCAACCGTCAGCGATATCTTGCCACCTGCGACGACGCGAGCCAGCACGTCGCGGCCGAGCGGATCGGTGCCGAAGGGATGGGCGAGGCTGGCGAAGGGCTTCGCAAGCCTTGCCATCAGATCGATTTTTTCGGCGCCGCCGGGAAAGAGCACATCGGAGAGAAGCACGGCAAGGCAGATGATGACGGTGATCAGGGCTCCAGCGATGAATTCGAAGCTGTAGAAACGCGAACGGCGTGAAATCGTGGCGGCCATCAGCATTACTCCGTGCGAATGCGGGGATCGACGAGGCCATAGGCGATGTCGACGAGGAGGTTGACGCCGACGATGAATAGCGCCAGCACGGTGATCACGCCCTGCAAGACCGGGTAGTCGCGGGCGCCGACGGCGTCGAATGCCAGTGTGCCGAGGCCGGGCCAGTTGAAGACACGCTCGATGACGACAATGCCGCCGAGCAGGCCGCCGAACTGGATGCCGAAATAGGTAATGAGCGGTATCGCGCAATTGCGCAGCGCGTGCTTGTAGAGCACCTTGCTCTCGCTGAGGCCCTTGGCACGCGCGACCATAATGTATTGAGATTGCAGCGTCTCCAGCATGGCGGTGCGCACCAGGCGAACATTCGTCGCCGTCAGGATGACGCCCATCGTCACTGCCGGCATGACGTAGCTCGAAATCCCGACCATGCCGCTCGGCGGCAGCCAGCCGAGCGTGATGGAAAACAACAGCACCATCATCAGCGCCAGCCAGAAGTTTGGGAAGGAAAGGCCGAGCAGTGAGTGAACGCGGATGATCTGGTCTGCCGTCTTTCCACGTGCCGTTGCCGCCTTGATACCGAGCGGGATGGAGAGCGCAATCGAGACCACCATGGAAATGAAAGCAAGCAGCAGCGTGGCGGGCAAGGCATTGGCGATCAGTTGCGAGACCGGCGTACCGCCGGTGAAGCTGCGGCCGAAATTGAGCGTCAGCAGTCCCTTCAGGAAGCTGAAATACTGCACGAGGAATGGCTGATCGGTGCCAAGCGCTGCGCGAATGCGCGCAAGATCGTCTTCCGTCATGCTGCCGCCGCCCTGAAACATCATCACGGCAGGGTCGCCGGTGAGGCGGATGGCAAATGAGACGAGAAGAGTGATGGCGATCACGACGAAAATCGCCTGCAGCAATCGCTTGATGAGAAAACCGGCCACGTTCTTACCCCGAGAGCTTTCGGATGACGCCGCCGACCGAGCCGGCGGCGCCTGCTTGATGATTAGTCGACGGTGACTTCGTTCAACTTGATGCGGGTATCCGGAGCGGGCACAAAGCCCTTGACGCGCTTGCTGACGCCGTAGATCGCGTTGCTGTTGTAGAGCGGCAGTTCGAGCGCCTTGTCGGCGACATACTTGCCGATGTCCTTCAGCACCTTTTCGCGCTCGGCGCGATCGGTGAGCGGGCGCTGCGATTCCAACAGCTTGTCCAGCGTCGCATCCTTTTCGTAGGGATTCCACTTTTCGCCGGAGTGGTACATCGAATAGGCGGTGTTGTCGTAGTCGAAGGTCCAGCCGCCCCATTTCTGCTGGAACATCGCGCCGGTCTTGCCCTGCGGGATGATGTCGTTCAACAGAACGTTGGTTTCATACGGCTTGATGGTGGCGGTGAGGCCGATCATCTGCAGATAGCTTGCGACGACCTGCGCCACCTCGTTCATCGTCGCATCATTGCCACGAATGTCGATCTGCAATGCCGTGCCCGGCTTCACGCCAGCTTCGGCGAGCAGCTTCTTGGCGCCTGCCGGATCATAGGGAAGTGGCTTCAGATCGGCATCGTAGCCGAAGGACAGAGAATTCTGGAAGCTGACGATTTCTGTTCCCTGTCCAGCGAGGATCGACTTGACGATCGTGTCGCGGTCGACGGCCATGATGATCGCCTTGCGCACGCGCGGATCGGCCGTGATGCCGTCGCGGGTGTTGAAGCGCAGCGCATCGACCGTCGGACCGGGAACGCTGGCAATTTCCAGCTTGGAATCGCCCTGGATGACCGGCAGCATACCGATCGGTATGGTCGGCGGGATGACGAGATCGACGCGGCCTGCCTGAAGCTCGGCAACAGCCGTCGCCGGCTCGCTGATGAAGCGGTATTCGAGCTCCGAAAGCTTCGGCGCGCCGCCCCAGTAATCCGGATTGGCTTCGAGCTTGATGTTCACCTTCGGCGTATAAGAAACGAACTTGAAGGCGCCGGTGCCGACCGGGTTGAGATTGAAATAATCCTCGCCCTTTTCCTTGATGTATTTCGGCGGAACGATCATCGCGCCATAGCCGGCAAGCTTCGTCAGGAGCACGGGGTCAGGCGTCTTCAGCTTCATGTCGACCGTGTAGTCGTCGATGACATCGACGCTTTCGATCGCAGTGTAGTTCGAGCGCTGCGGTCCCTTGGCGCCCTGCTCGCCGAGCAGGCGATCGAAGGTGAACTTCACCGCTTCGGCATTGAAGGGCTCGCCGTCATGGAACTTCACGTTATGACGCAGCTTGAAGCGGATGCGCTTGCCCTGGTCCAGTTCCTCCCAGGATTCGGCAAGGCCCGGCACCAGCTTGAGATCGGGACCGCGATAGGTGAGGCCGTCGAAGATGTTGGTCGAAACGGCGGCCCATGCCACCAGGAAGGTGTCGATCGGGTCCCAGCTGCCGGGATCCTGCGACGATGATACCGTCAGCTTGCCGGCCGCGAAAGCGGGAGCGGCGGTGATGGCGACGCTCGACATGACGAGTGCGGTCAGAGCGGTCTTCAATCCCCATTTCATTCTTTTCATTGAACCTGTTTCCTCTTCAGATCGATGCGATGGTTGGTGG
The DNA here is from genome assembly GCF_057784355.1 of Martinezella sp. CNPSo 3959. Classification (NCBI taxonomy): domain Bacteria; kingdom Pseudomonadati; phylum Pseudomonadota; class Alphaproteobacteria; order Hyphomicrobiales; family Rhizobiaceae; genus Martinezella; species Martinezella sp. CNPSo 3959. The sequence continues at coordinate 143,322 of NZ_JBXSOV010000007.1, read as the reverse complement.
TCGTTTAGGCGCTCTTGGCGATGAAGTGGCCTGAGGTGATTTCCTCGTGAGCCAGGATCGGCGGCTCGTCGCCGACGCGGCGAACGGGATTGGGGATCTCGCCCTCGATGAGCGCGGTTCGGCGCTGCTGCGTCGGATCGGCGATTGGCACGGCCGAGATCAGGCGCTGCGTATAGGCGTGCATCGGTGTTTCGAAGACCTGGCGCCGGCTGCCGATCTCCATGATCTGGCCGAGATAAAGGACGGCGACGCGGTGGCTGATCTTCTCCACGACAGCCATATCATGGCTGATGAACAGATAGGCGAGCCCCCGTTCGGCCTGGAGATCCATCAAGAGATTGATGATCTGGGCCTGGATCGACACGTCGAGCGCAGAAAGCGCTTCGTCGGCGATGATGAGCTTGGGATCGGAGGCGAGGGCGCGGGCGATGCAGACGCGCTGGCGCTGGCCGCCGGAAAATTCGTGCGGATAGCGATCGGCATGGGCAGACGTCAGCCCGACGCGCTCCAAAAGTTCGTCCACCCGGCGGCGGACCGGCTTCGATCCGGAGATGATGCCATGCGTGTTGATCGGTTCTGCGATCGAGAATCCCACAGTCTTGCGCGGGTCGAGCGATGCGAAGGGATCCTGGAAGATATACTGCACGTCGCGGCGCAGGCGGAACCTCTCCAGCGCCGACATGCCGGCAAAGCTCTTGCCATTGAAGGTGATTTCGCCCGAGCGTGCCTTCTGCAACTGCTGGATCGTGCGTCCGATCGTCGACTTGCCGGAGCCGGATTCGCCGACGAGGGCCAGCGTCTCGCCGGGATGTATGTCGAAAGCGACCTTCTGGACGGCACTGCAGCGATGCGTGACCTGGCCGAATATGTTCTTCTTGATATCGAAGCGCACGAAGAGATCGCGCACCGACAGGAGCGGTTGCTGGTCGTAGCGGGCGGTATTCTGCACCCGCTCCTCGCCGACGACTTTCGGCGTGCCGCCGTCCAGCACGGTCAAAGGCATGCGCTTCGGAAAATCCTGGCCGGCCATGCTGCCAAGTTTGGGAACTGCGGCGAGGAGCGCCTTCGTATAAGGGTGCTGCGGATTGGCGAATATCTCGCGAACCGGGCCCTCCTCGACCTTCTTGCCCTTCCACATGACCACGACATCATCTGCCATTTCGGCAACCACGCCCATGTCGTGGGTGATGAAGATCATGCCCATGCCAAGATCCTTCTGCAGATCCCGCATGATGTTGAGAATCTGCGCCTGGATCGTCACATCAAGCGCCGTCGTCGGCTCATCGGCAATCAACAGCTTCGGGCGGCAGGCAAGCGCCATGGCGATCATGACGCGCTGGCGCATCCCGCCAGAAAGCTGATGCGGATAGCGGTTCAAAAGGGCGGCCGCATCGGGCAGGCGTACCATCTCCAGCAGGCGACGAGCTTCCGCCATGGCGGCGGATTTGCCGAGTTTCTCATGAAGAAGAAGGACTTCGCAGATCTGGTCGCCGATGGTGAAGACGGGATTGAGCGAGGTCATCGGCTCCTGGAAGATCATGGCGATCTCCTTGCCGCGAACGGAACGCATGTCCTTCTGCGAGAGCTTCAGCAGGTCCTTGCCGTTGAACAGGATGCTACCCGTTTCGAAGCGCGCGCCCATCATGTCGGCAAGGCGCATGACCGAAAGCGAGGTCACCGATTTGCCGGAGCCGGATTCGCCGACGACCGCGAGCGTCCTGCCTGGCTCGACCGAAAAGGAAAGTCCTTCGACCACGCGGTTTTCGCCGAACCGCACAGTCAGATCCGTTACGGACAGAAGCGGTTTGTTGTCGCCAGCGGCCTTGGTCATGCGCTTACCTCGGTATTGGGCAGGTCGTTCATGGCATCCGGGATGATAGCCGTGTTGTTCCTTGCATCGATGATGCAGGCGCACTCGCTGGGATCGCCACCCGGTTCGGACCGCAGCATGCTCATGCCGGCACCTGTTGCATCCTGACAAAATCAGGCGATGTTTTTCTACAAGACGGGCGTCTCATGAACATCTGTATCTGCGTTCCCATTATATTTGTTAGGGCGTGAGATAGCATCAAACGACAATCCGGTCTATATTGTTCAACAATTTTCATATTGCCAATCAAAAATGGGGACAAATCTGCGCAAAATCGTCCACCGGATCTGGCCGTCGACAGGCCGCCAGCCCCAGGCAAGCGGAATACCCGCTCGCTTTCCAGCCGGCGCCTGATATTGCGGGCGTTCGAGACGATTGAATGCAGATGCCGGGAGAGCGAATGAAGCAGACAAATCTTGCCAGCATCGAGCCGGCGACCGTCGCGGAGACGGGGCAGACGCTTGCAGAACTGACCGCCGCCCGCATCCGAGAGCGCGTGATCAGCGGCACGCTCTCGCCCGGCAGCCATTTATCGGAGGCGGCTCTTTGCGAGGAGCTGCAGGTCTCGCGCAACACTCTGCGCGAAGTCTTCCGGCTGCTGACGAAAGAGGGCGTGCTGCGTCACGAAGCCAATCGCGGCGTTTTCGTTTCCACGCCGAGCATTTCGACGATCATGGACATCTTCCAGATTCGTCGCCTGATCGAGTGTTCGGCACTCGCCAACGCACATCACCGCCACCCGAGCGTCGACAAGATGCGTGCCGCCATCGATGCCGCCGTCCAGCATCGTGAGCGTGGCGAATGGCTGGAGGTCGGCAGCGCCGATATCGCCTTTCATGCGGCGATCGTCGAGCTTGCCGATAGTCCGAGGCTTTCGGCCTTCTATGCGCAGATCTCGCTGGAGCTGCGCCTCGTCTTTGGGCTAATCCGCGATCCCGAATATCTGCACGCTCCCTATGTCGGCCAGAACGCGACCATTCTTGCGCATCTGGAGGCGGGGGCGCCGGCGAGCGCCGCCGACGCACTTGAAAAATATCTGTTCCAGGCCGAGCGCTTCATTCTGGCTGCCTATTCCCGGGCGATGCCTGGCTGAATGCCTAATTGTCCCGATTGATATGATGAATGATGTGGACAATCCACGTCCGAAGGGGGCAAGCGCAATGCAACCATTTGCGTCTCGATCAGCTTTGACGGAAGGATATCCCGCGCCTCGGATGAAGGCGTGATTTGCAACATCCTCGATCCCGCCAATGACCCGCCTTCTTCCCGACGTTTTCCGCGACCCGACCATACGGGTGAGCATGCTTGCGATCTTTGCCTTTGGTTTTGCCGGAGCTGCGACGTCGCCCTATCAATCGGTCGTCGGCATCCGCGAGCTCGGCCTCAGCAACGGGCTCTATTCGACGCTGATCTTCTGCGCGGCGGCGGTGAATGTCGTCGTCAGTATTCTACTTGGAAATCTGGCGGACAGGCTCGGCCAATATAGAGTGATGATGCTGACGGTCGCCACTTTCGGCGTGCTGGGCTATGGCGCCGTCTATATCGTGCCGGCGCAGGCGACTTTCGTGCTCAGCGCCTTGTTCTTCCTGCCGGTCTATGGCTCGCTCAACTCGCTGCTCTTTGCCAATGTCCGCGTTGCGACGAGGGGAATGGAGCGCAACGATATCGCCACGGTCAATTCCGGCGTGCGGGCGATGATCTCTCTTTCCTGGGTGCTGGTTCCCGGCATAACCGGAGCATTGCTTGCAAATTCGGCGAGCATGCTGCCGGCCTATCTGTTCGCCGGTCTCGCCTGCGTCGCCTGTTTCGGATTGATCGCGATTTTCCTGCCGCGCCAGGATGGCATAGACAAGGCGGCTGCCCATCACCTTTCCTATCTTGCGGCGCTGGGTGAGGTCATTTCGCCACCGGTCTTCCTGCGCCTGATCGCCGTCGCGCTGATCAGCAGCACGCTGCATGTCAACGGCGCCATCCTGCCGCTCATCGTCACCGGTGCGGCACACGGAACCGTGGCGGACATCGGCATTTTGGTTGGGATCGTTGCCCTTCTCGAAATCATCTTCATCGTCGTTTGGGGGCGGGCGCAGCGGATTATGAGCCACGTCGTGGCGCTGGCGATCGGTACGGTGATCTATATCGTCTATCTGGTCCTGCTCGGATTGGCGTCTGCGCCCTGGCACGTCTACGCGCTGACCCTCATCAGCGGGATCGGGGCGGCTGCCCTGATTAGTATTCCGATCACCTACCTGCAGGATCTGATTGCCGAGCGCCCGGGTTTGGGCAGCGCCCTGATCTCGGTCAATATCTTTCTGAGCGCAGGTCTTAGCGCCCTTCTTTTCGCGATCGGCACGGCCGTCAGCAATTATTCCGGAACGGCGCTTATCGGGGCCGCTGCCGGTTTGCTGGGGCTCGGCTTGCTGCTCTTCTTCGAAAGGGTGAGACGGCATAGCTAGTCGGTCGTTCGTCTGGTGAAAATCATTGACGAGGCATCGAGTATTGCCTAAGTGATAAAGTCATCCGATGACTTGATGAAAGTTCAGCCGTGCGCGCTCTGACAAAAACGACGCTTGCGGATACAGCCGTTGAAGCAATCCGCAGCGAAATCACCGCCCGACGTTGGCTGGTGGGGGAAAAGCTGCCGAACGAAGCCTCTCTCTCATCCATACTGTCGGTCAGCCGCGGTACGATCCGCGAGGCCGTGAGGGTGCTCGTCTCCCAGGGCTATCTCGAAACCAGGCAGGGATCCGGGACCTATGTTCGGTCGAACAAGGATGTCAGTCTCCCCCTGGATATGGCGCGCCGCGCTGGATTGAGGGATCAGTTCGAGGCCCGGCTTGCGCTGGAGGTCGAGGCCGCACGGCTTGCCGCTCTACGCCACTCACCGGACGTCGTTTCACAGTTGCGTGCCTTGCTGGTCGCCCGCGGCAATTATACGGGGGGCGATAAGGCCGCATTCGTCGAGCGCGATCTTGCCTTTCACAGGGCGGTCGTTGCTGCCTCGCAGAACAGGGCCATGATCGAAATCTATGAGTTCTTCTCTTTCTCGATCGCCGAAACCATCGAGGCGACGCTCGGTGAGGATATTCCCGAGCCGGATATGCAGGCGCATATCGCCATCGTCGATGCCATCGAAAGCGGCAGTCCCGAAGCGGCCGACAGAGCCGTGCGCCACTTCATGGCCCCCATCGTCGCTACTCTCGATCGGTTGCTTATGTCATGACCATGCCCTCGCAAAATCCCGCCTCGGTCGAATTGATCGATGCCGAGGCCGATGAAATTCCGGCACCGCTGCCGCATGAAGGTAAATCGCCGATCGGCAGGTTCTTGCTGGGGGCGAGCCTTGTTCTCATCGCTTTCAATCTGAGGCCGGTCTTTTCCAGCGCATCGACGCTCTTGCCGGAGATACGGACCGGGCTTGGTCTCTCCGCCTTCGGCACCAGCATTCTCACGACCTTGCCCGTCATCTGCATGGGACTGTTTTCACCACTTGCGCCAAGGCTCGCACAACGCATGGGCACCGAGCGTGTTCTGCTCGGCGTCGTTTTCCTTCTTGCGCTCGGTACGGCGTTGCGGGGCTTTTCCTCGATAACGCTGCTGTTCTTGGGAACGGGCTTGGCCGGTGCCTGCATTGCGATCGGCAATGTGCTGCTGCCGGGCGTGGTCAAGCGGGATTTCCCCGACAGGGCGGCGCTCATGACGGGTTGCTATACGATGGCGCTATGCGCGGGAGCTGCGAGTGCGGCCGGGTTCACGCTTCCCGTCGAACATGCTCTCGGCGGTTCGCTGGGCGGCGCGCTCGCCATCTGGGCCCTGCCTGCCTTCACAGTCGGACTTCTCTGGTTGCCGCAGGTGATCAGAGCGCATAGTCAGGCGCGGCGTACCGGCTTTCGTGTCTCGGGCTTATGGCGTGACCGCATCGCCTGGCAGGTGACGCTTTTCATGGGGCTGCAATCGGCGCTCGCCTACTGCGTCTTCGGCTGGCTCGTGCCCATTCTGCGCGAGCGTGGTCTCGACGGCGTGACGGCTGGCGTCATCGTGTCAGTCTCGGTCATGGTGCAGGCGGCCGCCTGCCTGGTGGCCCCACATATCGCCGTTAAGGGTAAGGATCAGCGCGCCATCAACGTCAGCCTGTGCGCGATCGCCGTCATCGCCTTGCTGGGCCTGCTTTTCGCTCCGCTTTGGACGGTCTGGTTCTGGGCCGTGCTTCAGGGCATCGGTCAGGGTGGATTGATCGCGGTGGCGCTGACGGTCATTGTGTTGCGTTCGCCTGATGCACATGTGGCGGCGCATCTCTCCGGCATGGCGCAATTCGTCGGTTATTTGCTCGCTGCAATTGGCCCGCTCGTCGTCGGCATGATTCATGGCTGGACGGGAAGCTTTGCCTGGTGCGCAGTGTTGTTCGTGCTGCTCGGTCTCGGGGCTGCGATCAACGGCTGGTTTGCCGGCCGCGCGATCACCGTCAATGCGAGGACAATCGAAACCCCATGATGGAATAGCGCTGGCCGCTTGCAGAGCGATGGGTGAGGGCGCGAAAGCACCGGGACGGATCTCATGTAGGCTCGCCAGCAGAGGGCGACTCGATCGACGTGTCGGCAGCCGGGATGAATTTGCTCACGCAACAGCGATCGCTCATTAAAAACGCGGTGCACGCTCACGGCGCCTGGCGAAGCGCCGGGGGTTATCCGATCTTGCGTTGCCGGCGGGGCGGCTCAACCACCGGAGGAATCTCGGTCGTGCCCTTGGCGTGGCCAAGGAGAGCCTTCTTGGCCAGCGTCGATCTTGCGGCGGCATAGGAGGCACACACCATTGGATAGTCTGCAGGCAAGCCCCATTTCCTTCGGTATTCTTCGGGCGTGAGACCATACTTGCTGTTCAAGTGCCGTTTTAGGGATTTGTATTTCCCACCGTCTTCCAGGCACACAAGATAATGATCCGTGATGGATTTCTTGATCGGGACTGCTGGCTTCTGAGATCTTTCCGTCGGCGCTGCCGACGGCACAAGTTGCTGAGAGCCTACAAGTGCGGAATAGGTTTCCGCAATGAGCCTCGACAAATCTTTCATCGCGAGCGTATTGTTAAGGACGTAGGCGGAGACAATCTTGCCCGTCAGCTCAAGAAACCTTTCGCCAGCGACAGTATTTCCTGTTTTCATTTCCCGCCTCCCACGATTATTTAATTATTTATGCAATATGGTTTCGGCTTTCAATAGAAGATTGAGCGATTTTGGAGATTATTTTTATAGGTTATTGCTATAGTAAATATGAGGGGTTTAGGATCTACAAATTGTTATTTGCTCTGCATGCGCGTTTTCGAACTCACGATCTCTGCCGCTTGGCCGAAAATCGATAGATTTCCACGAGGTAAGCCATATCGTGCTTTAGCTCTGCCGGAGTCGAATGTTAGTTGCCGGGGGATAGACTATATTGTCGGTGAAATGGCAGGACATGATATTCGGTAAGCGGCGCCATGACGATATCAGGCGGATTTTGTGGTGAAATCCAGCGAATCTCTTCGATCTCGGCCGTTGCCCTGATCCCGGCATCGTCCACGTGCAGCTCGAATATATCTGCGATGACGATATGCTCCGGCTCGTTGGCGGCCGGCGCCTGGAAGCGGCCGAGGAAAGTCAAATCGCTTGTCTCTATCGTAAGGCCGAGCTCTTCGAAAAGCTCTCTGACAACGGCTGCCTCTGCCGTTTCCTGGAGCTCGATCTTGCCTCCCGGTTGCATGAAGGCAATCGTGCCGCGCTTGCGCACAAGCAGCGTTTTTCCATCAAGGCGGAGCATCAGGGCCGCTGCTATGCGTATCGTTTTTGCCATGCCGTGATCTGGGCGGATTCGTGGCTCGGTTTCAACACTCCTGTCCGCGCATGGTGCCATGCGACATGCCTCGCTCCCGGGAATGTTCATCGTTACGGCGCCATCAGATGCTGCCGAAAAAATGTGGTGAGTGCGGCATTGAGATCCTTGTGGAATGCAGTGCGAGGGAAGCCGACGCACGAGCTATCTTGTATAAACAGATAGCTTGTTATATCCTCCCCTTGAAGCTGAGGCGTTTATGACTGACTCGATCCAAGTTCAATTGCGGAAGGGCGTGCTCGATCTTTGCGTCCTGGCCGTACTCTCCCGGGGCGAAAGCTACGGCTATGAAATTGCGAGCACACTTGTGGCGGCGGTCGGCATGGGTGAAGGAACGATCTACCCGCTGATGCGCAGAATGCAGAATGACGGCTTGGTCGCGACCCGCATCGTCGAGTCGAGCAACGGGCCGCCGCGTAAATATTATCGGCTCACGCCGTTGGGGCGTTCGATTTTCGAAGCACATCGCCGCGATTGGCGCACGTTAGCAGGCTCCGTCGACAAGCTACTTGAGGATTTGCCATGAGCAGGGAAGCCTTTTTGCGCACGCTGAGATTGGGGCTTGCAGGCCTGCCTCCGCACGAGATCGATGATATCGTGGCCGACTATTCTGCCCATTTCTCCGAATCCGAGGCGTCAGGCCGAAGCGAGGAGGAGGTTTGCGCCGCTCTCGGTGACCCCGCCAGGATCACAAGGGAATTGCGTGCAGATGTCGGGCTTCGTCGTTTCGAGGCGCAGTGGAGCGTACCAAACCTCCTGGCCGCCATGATGGCGCTGGCGGGTCTTGCCGTCGTCGATATCTTCTTCCTGCTACCTTTGCTGTTTGCGGCGATGTTCGTGACGTTCGGCCTTGCGATCGCTTTGGTAGCCGTTGGCGCCGTCGGTCTGAAGATTGTCGTGACGACCGTGCTGTTTCACGTCGGCTTGCCCTCCGTCGGCATGCTGGCTCGTCTGCTTGTTGGCGCCGGGCTGGTGAGTTGCTTCGTGGGCGGCGGGGCCTTGCTGCTGATGGGGTTGAGTTTGGGTATCCGCATGCTTGGGCAATATGCCCGCCTGCATTTCCGCTTGGCGCAGGTAGACGAAAGCCGCGCTTGAACGCTGGGCCGCGAATCGTTGGAGGAAATGAACAATGAACGGGAAATTGGCGACTATCGCGACGACCGGACTGATTTGTGCATTCGTCTTTCTGGCTCTCGGCATCGGGCTTTCCGGGCCGGATTGGGCAAACGCAGGGCATTGGTGGGGTGGTACGCAATCCAGTTGCGGATCTGCGGCATTCGGCGGGCAGCAGGTTATCCTGCCTTTCAGCTCCAATGGCAGCCTGACGATCGATATCCCGGCCTCTGTTCACTATCAGCCGGGCGGAAAGGCGGAGGCCGTCGTGAGCGGTGATCCAGCGCTGCTCAATCATGTGCGGCTGGAGGGCGGAAGGCTGAGCATGGATTGTAATCCGGGTTGGTCCAACTCCAAATTCGACGTCAGCCTATCAGGACCGCTCGTCACTGATTGGAGAGTACGGGGCAGCGGCGATCTCGCTCTGTCGCAGCTCGATCAATCAGACCTGCGCCTGAGGATATCCGGAAGCGGTAGCGTCACGGCCACGGGAAGCGCACGCTCGGTCGATCTCGATGTATCCGGTTCGGGCACTGCGCGTCTAAAGGACCTGACCGCTCAATCCGCGAAGATCAGAATTCAAGGCAGTGGCGACGCGGAAGTCGCCGCTGCCGCGGATGCCGATGTTTCGATCAGCGGAAGCGGCAATATCGAACTCTACGGGCATCCGGTGCTGCGGCGTTCTGAGATCAGAGGCAGCGGCCGCCTGGTAGAGGTGCCATAATCCATGGCGAGAAAGCGCGCCGCGCGGCGGCGATCTTTGCCATCGGCTTTGATCGATATCATGCGATCGCCTTGCTTTGAATGATTCTCATGTTAATCAGTGAGGGCCATAATCGAAGCGAATATGCAAAAGATGCAAAATCGAACAGACAGTGATGTGAGGCCGCGCGTTGAGCCGGAAACCGGGGCCACGCACCCCAAACGGCCACTGCGGGACCGTCGCCGTTCCCTAGCGATCGGACTTCTGCGCGCCCGCGAAGCGGTCATGAGCCATTTCAGGCCGATCCTGGTGGCGCATGATGTGACCGAGCAGCAATGGCGTGTCATTCGCGTTCTCTACGAAGGCGGAAAGCTCGATGCGACGGAACTCGCAGACAAGGCATCCATTCTTGCCCCGAGCCTGACGCGCATGATCCGTTCGCTCGAAGAGCGCGGCTTTATCACCAAGCATAAAGATGATGCCGATGGCCGCAGGGTATTGTTGCAGATCACAGCGGCCGGGGAGGCGGTTGTCGAGGATGTTATGCCGGAAAGCCTGAAGGTCTATGCAGATATCGATGCTCGGTTCGGCGTGGAGCGCGTCGAGAAGCTTCTCGATATGCTGGATGAATTGGCGGCATTGAAATTGGAGAACGGCTCGGTCGGCGAGGAATGAGGGGCCGCTTCGGTTTTATAGATCCGCAAAACACGCAATAGGCGAACGACGACCGCCGTGGCCCCTGCTATTAGTAGACCTTGACGTCCTCAGGCGGCTTGGCTGCATCCGCCTTCTTGAAATCGTCAAGAAGCTTGATGGTAGCATTGGCAAGCAGCGTGACGTCGTTGCCTATCGCGACGAAGGTGGCGCCAAGCTCCAGATAGCGTTTTGCCAGCGAGAGATCGCCGATCAAGATGCCCGCCGCCTTGCCATGCGACTGGATTTTTGCGAGCGCCTTTTCGACTTCTGCCTGCACTTCAGGGGCACCCGGCTTGCCGAGATAGCCCATGTCCGCGGCAAGATCGGATGGTCCGATAAAGACGCCGTCAACGCCTTCGGTCGAGGCGATGTCGTCAAGCGCTGCAAGCCCCGCGCGGCTTTCAACCTGCAGCAGCAGGCAGATCTCGTCGTTGGCCGTGGCAAGGTAGTCTGGAATGCGGTTGAAGGCGGAGGCGCGGGCGAGGGCTGCGCCGACGCCGCGTACGCCATGCGGCGGGTATCGCACCGCCTTGACCATGGTCTCGGCCATCTCCTTACTGTCGACCATCGGGATGAGCAGGGTCTGCGCGCCGATGTCGAGCATCTGCTTGATGATCCAGGTTTCGCCGATCGGCGGGCGGATCACCGCATGGCTCACTGTCCCCTTCATCGCCTGCAGCTGCGAGACGAGAAGCGGCACGTCGTTCGGCGCATGCTCGGCATCGAGCAGCAGCCAGTCGTAGCCGGCGCCCGCGCAGATTTCGACCGTGTAGGCATTGGCGAGCGCCTGCCAGAGGCCGATCTGCGCCCGGCCTTCCTTGAGGGCCTGTTTAAAAAGGTTCTTGGGCGCCGGCATACTTCACTCCTTCATGCAAAGAACAGGCTGACCGATCCGTAGGGGCCAAAATCGGCGTTGATCGTATCGCCATGCCGCGCCTCGATCGGGCGGATGAACGAACCGGCAAGCACGATCTGGCCGGCTTCGATGCCGTCGCCATATTGCGAAAGGCGATTGGCAAGCCAGGCGATCCCGCGCGCGGGCTGGTTGAGCACACCGGCGCCAAGCCCGGTTTCCTCCACTTCGGCATTGCGGCTGACGATCGCGCCCATCCAGCGCATGTCGATCTCACCGGGCCGCACGGCGCGGCCGCCGGTGACGATGCCGGCATTGGCGGCATTGTCGGAAATGGTGTCGACGATGGTGCGCGCCTTCTTCGTCTCCGGATCGACGCGAAGGATGCGCGTGTCAAGGATCTCGAGGGCTGGCGTCACATAGTCGGTGGCATTCAGCACGTCGAAGATCGAGATATCAGGCCCCTTGAGCGGAGCCTTCATCACAAAGGCGATCTCGGCTTCGATACGCGGCTGGATGAAACGGTCGGCCGGCACCGTCGCGCCGTCTTCGAAGACCATATCGTCAAAGAGTACCCCGGAATCGGGGATGTTGATGTTCAGCGCATATTGCATCGCCTTCGATGTCAGCCCGATCTTCCAACCGATCGGCTTGCGGCCGCTGGCGATCTTCTTCTGCACCCAGGCGCTCTGGACGGCATAGGAATCGTCCATCGTCATTTGCGGGTGCTTCAGCGACAGGAGCCCGGTCTGGACGCGCGTCCGCTCGGCCTGATCGAGGCTCTCGGCGGCGGCCTGGATTTCATCTTGCGACAGCATCAGCGCACCTCGTCGACAATGGTGTTTTTCAAGGTGCCAAGACCATCGGCCTCGACTTCGACGACATCGCCGGGCTTCAGCCAGATCGGCGGATCGAAGCGGGCGCCGGCGCCGGTCGGCGTTCCCGTGACGATGACATCACCGGGGACGAGCGTTGTGAAAGTGGAGATGTAGTTGATGATCTTGCGGAAGGAGAAGATCATCCGGCTTGTGCGGTCGCTCTGGCGCACTTCGCCGTTGACACGAGTCGTGAGCGCAATGTCGTCGAGCTGCGCTGCATCGGTGAACGGGATCAGCCACGGGCCGATCGAGCCGGTATTGTCGAAGTTCTTGCCCTGGGTGACGTTGAATTTCGCATGGCGCACCCAATCGCGGATCGTGCCCTCGTTGCAGAGCGACAGGGCCGCGATATGGGAGAAGGCGTCGGCCTCCGCGATCCGGCGGCCACCCTTGCCGATGACGATGACGACCTCGCCTTCATAGTCGAGCTGCGGGCTTTCCGGCGGCCGGATCAAGGGCTGTTCGTGCCCGGTGAACGACCGCGGGAAGCGGATGAAGAGCGAGGGGTTGGAGGGGGCGGCCTGCCCATCCTTATATTCCTCATTGCGGTCGGGGAAATTGACCCCGACGCAAATGATCTTTTCCGGCGACGGAATGGGAATCTCGAAGCGGATGTCGTCAAGTGCGAAATCCGGCTTCAATGATTTGGCTTCTTCTGCGAGCTGAGCGAGGCGACCGGCCTCGATCACCTCACGCAGCGTTGGCCAAGTCGCGCCGTGGCGCGCGGAGAGGTCGACGACACCGTTGCCGACCGCAAGTCCATAGCCATGACGGCCGTTTCTCGAAAAGGACAGGAATTTGGGATGGGTCATGCTTTCATGGCCTTCTCTTGACCTCAGACGACTCCGCCGAGGCAGACATATTTGATTTCGGTGAATTCCTCGATGCCGTAGCGCGAACCCTCGCGGCCCAGGCCGGAGAGCTTGACGCCGCCGAAGGGCGCTTCGGCTGTCGAGATCAGGCCGGTATTGACCCCGACCATGCCGTATTCCAGGGCTTCCGCGACACGGAAGACGCGGGCGAGGTCCTTGGCATAGAAATAGGAGGCAAGGCCGAACTCGGTGTCATTGGCCTGGGTGATGACGTCGGCCTCGTCCTTGAAGCGGAAGAGGGGAGCAACCGGCCCGAAGGTCTCTTCCTTCGCGACGGCCATGGCGGGCGTGACATCGGCAAGCACCGTCGCCTCATAAAAGCGTCCGCCGAGCTGATGGCGATGCCCGCCGGCGACGATACGGCCGCCTTTGGAAAGCGCATCGGCAACATGCTCCTCGACCTTGGCCAGGGCCGCCTCATCGATCAGCGGGCCGAGATTGATGCCTTCGTCGAAGCCGTTGCCTGTTTTCAGCGAACCGACAGCCTTGGAGAGTTTCTCGGCAAAGGCATCATAGACGCCCTCCTGCACGTAGAGCCTGTTCGCACAGACGCAGGTCTGGCCATTGTTGCGGAATTTGGCGATCAGTGCGCCCTCGACAGCGGCATCGAGATCGGCATCGTCAAAGACGATGAAGGGTGCGTTGCCCCCAAGCTCAAGACCGAGTTTCTTGATGGTCGGTGCACTCTGCTTATAGAGCTCGGAGCCCACTTCGGTCGAGCCGGTGAAGGTGAGCTTGCGCACGACCGAGCTTGCGGTCATCTCGCCGCCGATGGCACGGGCCGAGCCTGTGAGAACACTGAAGAGGCCCTTCGGTAGGCCGGCGCGTTCGGCAAGGATCGCAATGGCAATCGCCGAAAACGGCGTCTGCGAGGCGGGCTTCAGCACCATGGCGCAGCCGGCGGCAAAGGCCGGACCGGCCTTGCGGGTGATCATCGCATTCGGGAAGTTCCAGGGCGTGATCGCCGCGACCACGCCAATCGGCTGCTTCATGACCAGAATGCGCTTGTCCTTCTGGTGGCCGGGAATGATGTCGCCATAGACGCGGCGGGCCTCTTCGGCAAACCATTCGATGAAGCTTGCGCCATAGGCGATCTCGCCTTTGGCTTCGGGCAGGGGTTTGCCCTGTTCGGCCGTCAGGATGCGTCCAAGATCGTCCTGGTTTTCCATCATCAGCTCGAACCAGCGCCTGAGGATGCCGGAGCGTTCCTTGGCCGTGCGGGCCGCCCATTCCTTCTGCGCGGCTTCGGCTGCGGCAATCGCCTTTTTGGTCTCGGTAGCGCCCAGATTGGGAACGAGGCCGATGATTTCGCCCGTCGCGGGATTGTCGACCTTGATCGCATTGGATGGATCGGCTTCGATCCACTCGCCGCCGACCAATGCGGCCTGCCGGAACAATGTTGCGTCTTTCAATTTCATGACTGCCTCCTCGCGCTTTCGAACGTTGATGAGGAGCGGGCGTTTTTCCCGCTCTCAAGGGTAACGCTTAAGGCGCGATAATCGGCTGTGCCTTCAAGTCGGGCTCGGCCACTTCCGCACCGGCAAACAGGCTACCATGTTCGAACCAGGATTTGGGAGCCGGTGCACCCCACAATGTCTGACGCTGTGGATCCTTGAGATCCCACTTGATCGGCTCCAGATCGGGATCGACGGTCTGGTAGTCCGAGCAATAGATTTCGATGCGGTGGCCGTCCGGATCGAGAATGTAGAGGAAGAAGGCGTTGGAGATGCCGTGGCGTCCCGGACCCCGCTCGATATTGGCGACCCAGCCGGTGGTCGCCATCAGGTCGAGGAGGTCGATGATGTTGAGGGGCGTCGGCACCCAGAAGGCGGTGTGGTGCAGGCGCGGGCCGCGGCCGTTGGTGAAGGCGATGTCGTGGACGCCGCCCTTGCGGTGCGTCCACGCGGCCCAGAGACGGCCGGTCTCTTCATCCGCCGTATATTCGGTCACGCGGAAGCCGAGTTCGTTATAGAAGGCGACGCTTTCATCGACATTGGTCGAGAAGCAGTTGAAGTGGTCGATGCGCAGCGGTTTTACACCTTTGTAAAGCGCATATTTCTGATGGATCGGCGGCAGACGGTCCATCTTCGAATAGAATTCAAGCGGGATGCCCTGCGGGTCGCGGGTGCGGAACGTCCGCGCTTGGTAGGGGCGCTCGATCCATTCGACCGGAAGGTCCTTGCCCTTGAAGAAATGCGCCGCCTTATCGAGATCCTCGTCGCTGAAGACCTTGAAGCCGAGATCGCGGGCTTCGGCCTTGTCGGACTTTTTGAGCACGATGCAGTGATGACCGCGTTCTTCCATCGCTCGCAGATAAATTGTATCCGCGGTCTCGTCCGTCACCTGCAGGCCGAGCGTGTCGACATAGAAGGCGCGGGATTTGGCAAGATCGGTGACGCCGAATTCGATATGACTGAGGCGCACGATGTTGAAGGGCGGATAGAGATTGGGTTTCGGCAGGGGCATTTGTTCCTCCTCTTATGCGTATAGATATTGGCGGCTCAGCCGCCGAGTTTCTGGATCGTGTGCGGCTTGGTGGCGAAGGCGACGTTCTTGGTTTCCATGTAGAAATCGAAGGACCAGTCGCCGCCGTCGCGGCCGATGCCGGAGCTCTTGACCCCGCCGAAGGGTGTCGGCAGGTGACGCACGTTTTCCGAATTAACCCAGATCATGCCGGCTTCGAGGTGATCGGTGAAACGGAAGGCGCGGGTGACGTCGGACGTCCAGAGGTAGCCGGTCAGGCCATACTGGACGTCATTGGCCAGCGCCAGCGCATCGGCTTCGTCCTTGAAGGGAATGGCGGTCAGCACCGGCCCGAAGATCTCTTCCTGGGCGATGCGCATCTGGTTGTTGGCACCTGTGAAGAGTGTGGGCGAGACGTAGCAGCCACCGCCCGGGCCGTTGATCTTCTCGCCGCCAGCGGCCAGCGTCGCACCTTCCGAACGACCGATCTGAATATACTCCAGCACCTTCTTTTCATGCACGGGATGGACGAGCGGGCCGACGACCGTTTCCGGATCGAGGGGATGGCCGACCTTGATGCGTTTCGCCTTCTCTGCGATGATCGCGGTGAACTTGTCGTAGACGCTTTCCTCGACCAACAGGCGCGAGGACGAGGTGCAGCGCTCGCCGTTCAGCGAGTAGATCATGAAGACGGCGGCATCGGCGGCGCGCTCGAGATCGGCATCGGCAAAGACGATGACCGGGTTCTTGCCGCCGAGTTCGAAATGCACGCGCTTCAGCGTATCTGCGCCCTGCTTCATGATCATCGAGCCGGTGCGGCTTTCGCCGACGAAACCGATCGCCTTGATCAGGGGATGTTCCGTGAGAGCCTTGCCGGCATCTTCGCCGAAGCCGTTGACGAGGTTCCACACGCCCTTTGGCAGGCCGGCTTCCTCGGCGATCTCGACAAGCAGGCGCGCGGTCAGCGGCGAGAATTCTGCCGGCTTGTGAACGATGGTGCAGCCCGCAGCGAGAGCCGGCGCGATCTTCCAGGTCGACAGCATGAAGGGCGTGTTCCACGGTGTGATGATGCCGACTGGGCCGATCGGCACGCGCGTGGTCAGGTTCACCTGGCCTTCGGCGCGCAGCGCCTTGCCATCGCGCGCTTCCGGCGCGCGGTCGGCGAAAAAGCGGAAGTTTTCCGCCCCGCGCAGGGCGGCCTTGGCCATGAACTTCAGCGACTGCCCGGTGTCCATGCACTCGACGAAGGCAATCTCTTCGGCGCGGGCGACGATCGCATCGGCAATCTTGTGAAGGAGTTTCTTGCGCGCGTCGCCGGGCATCGCAGCCCATTCGGCGAAGGCAGCCTTTGCGGCCTTTGCTGCGCGATCGATATCGGCTGCCTTGCCACGGGCAACGGTTGCGAGCGGCTTCAGATCAACGGGGGAGATGGTCTCGAATGTGGAGCCATCATCGGCCCGCACATCCTCACCATTGATGCGGTTCAGTACGCCGCTATCCTTGAAACGGGCGAGGAAGCCTTCGGCCTTTGCGATGTTTTCCTGCAGTTTGGACATCGTCTATTCCTTTGGTGTTATGTCGTCCCACGAAGGGAATGTCACTTGCCGCGCAGCCGCGGATGAATGGCGTTTTTCTTCCAGCTGAGCTCCGCATCGATCTCGCGGATTTCAAGCGAAAGGGCGAAATGCGGCGTCTCGAAGAGCGGGCCGAGAACGTCGATGGCCGTAGCAAAGATCGCTTCGCCAGTGCGCTTCTTTTCGTCGTCGGTGCGGCCCCTGCCGATGCGGAAGTTCAGATCGACGAAGGCGTTTTCGGGTAGCTTGTCGGCGATGGCGTAATGCTCGGCGCGAAAGGCACGCACCCGCACGGCACCGATCTCGAAAAGGCCGGTGTCCAGAACCGTCTTCAGCAGCCGTTCGCAGAGCGCGTCGATATCGGCGCGGCCCTCCAGATTGGCCGAATATTCGATAGCGAGATGTGGCATCAAGTCCTCCCAAGACTTTAATTACTTAACACGTTAATAAATATCTCGCGGATGTCAAGCGGCAAAGTCGAGCTGTCTTGCCATCTCCAGACTTTCATGGACGTAACGCGACAAACGCTCGGCGGCGTCGGGAATTTCCGGACGCTCGGCGAGCCATCCGATATATGTAAGGTTCCGCAGCACCATGAATAGGGGCAGGGCCGCCAGAGCCGCCTCGGAGAGTGCGCGCCGGCTGCGATAGCCCGATATCAGCGCTTTCTCGATCACCGGATAAGCGGGTTCGTTGCGGTTCTTGAGCAGGGTGGTCGCAAGATCGAACAGGCGAAAGCCGTGCCCCGCATCATCGAAATCGATGAAGGCGACATTGCTGTCGGCTCCCGTCAGAAAGATGTTTTCCCGCACCAGATCGGCATGGATCAGTCCGTAGTCGAGGCTTTGGCTACCCGCGTTTGCGAGCAGTCGGCGCAGCTGGTGGCGTAACGCCGAGAGGGCGATAGTGCTCTCGGATGAAAGGCCGCGACAATCCCAGAAGCGGCCCCAGAGCGGCGTTTCGCCGACCAGCCCATCGATGTCCCAAACCGGGCGGTGAAAACGCGCTGGCGGGTCCCAGGCGTCGGCAAGCTCGTGCATGGTGGCCATGTTTTGCCCGATGCGGAAGAAGATTGCTTCCTGCATCTCAAAAGGTTGCGATAGCGGCACGCCACTTTGGCCAAGCGGCACACCATCGATCCAGCTCACCACGTCCGCATGCTGTTCGGCAAAATGCCTGTTGGCTGGCAATCGGACGAGGCTCTGCTTTCTGCTTGTTGGCACAGGGCTTGGTACATCCAGGCCGCCGAGCTTGAGGGCGGCCATGAAGTGCAGCTCCGAGCGCAGGCTCGTTTCGTCGTGATAGCCTGGCCGATGCAGCCGGAGCGCGGCGAACTGCCCTTCTTCCAGCGTAATGCGGAAAACGGCATTCTCCCGATATTTCATTAGGACAGGTTCGTGGGCCTGCACAGGCCAATGGTCGAGTGCTTCCAGCGCACGTTTCTGTAAGGCGTCGCGGATGGTCTGTAGCAACGGATCGGCCATATTGCCTCACAGGCCAGTCAATACGTCGTCGAAGATAGACAACATGAAGTCGGCATTGTCCCGGGTGAATGGCATGGGCGGGCGGATCTTCGTGGCGCATTGATGAATGCCGATCTTGCCCATCAGCACGCCGCGCTCGCGCGTGGCATTGATGATCCGGGTCGCCTCAGTGGCAGCCGGCTCCTTCGTTTGCCTGTCGAGCACGAATTCCGTACCCATGAAGAGGCCGCTGCCGCGCACGTCGCCGATGATCGAGTGCTTCTCGGCCAGCCGCTGGAAGGCATGGCGGGTATATTCGCCGACGTTGCGGGCATTCTCGACAAGATTTTCATCCTCGATGACATCGAGCACAGCCATGGCGGCCGCGCAGGAGACTGGATTTCCGCCGAAGGTGTTGAAATAGCGGAACGCCTTGCGGAAGGTGTTTATCGTATCGAGATTGGCAATCACGCCGCCGACCGGGTGCCCGTTCGCCATCGGTTTGCCGAGCGTGACGATATCGGGAACGATACCGGCGTGCTGGTGACCCCACATATGCATGCCGGTGCGGCCGAAACCGGGCTGTACTTCGTCGGTAATGACGAGGCCGCCGGCCTTGCGGACAGCAGCAACCGTTTTGTCGAGAAAGCCCCGCGGCAGATCCGGAAAGCCTTCATTGGCGAAGAACGGATCGATGATGATGGCCGAGAAGCCATGCGGGCTGTTCTCGAGCGAGGCGATCGCTTTTTCGACTTCTGCCGCGAACGCCGTGGCAAAGGCATCTCCGCCTTCCCCACCGAGTGGACGATAGCTATCAGGCGCGGGCACGTGCCGGACATGGCCGCCGAAGCCGCCGACCGGCGGCATGCGGGTCGACAGCTGCGATACCGCGGTCGTGTTGCCGTGATAGGTGTGGTTCGTGGCGATGATGCCGGTCTTTCCGGTCATGGCTTGTGCCATGCGCAGCGCTACGTCATTTGCCTCGCTGCCAGTGCAGGTCAGGATCGCGGCATTGAGGCTTTTGTCGAAGGTTGCCGTCAGCCGCTCGACATAGTCGAGAATGCCTTCATGCAGATAGCGGGTATGCGTGTTCAGCGTCGAGGCCTGCCGCGTGATCGCTTCCACCACGCGGGGATGGCAATGGCCGACATGCGGCACATTGTTGTAGCAATCCAGATATTTGCGGCCGTCGGCGTCCCAAAGCCAGACGCCTTCTCCGCGCACGAGATGCACTGGGTCGTCATAGAAGAGCGACATGTTGCGGCCTAAAAGCCGTTCACGGCGCGCGATAAGGGCTGCATTGTCGGACATGATCAGCCCCTCGCGGCAGTGAGGCCAGCGTCAAGCGCGGTCAGCATTGTCTGGACATTCTCGGCCGTCACGATCAGCGGCGGCGACATGATGACATTGGTGCCAGAGGTGCGGACCAAGACGCCGGCATCATAGGTCGCGTCCTGTACCTTCTGGACGATATCCTTGGCAGCACCGCTCTTCTTCGCGCGGTCGCTGACGAGTTCGAGGGCGCACATCAATCCCTTGCCTCTGACGTCGCCGACCAGCTCATGCTTGTCCTGCAGCTTCTTCAGGCCGGCGAGCAGCTCTTCGCCACGGGCTGCGGCATTGTCGGCGACGTTGAGCCGCTTGGTTTCCTTTAAGGTGGCGAGGGCTGCTGCGGCACCGACGGGATGGCCGGAATAGGTGTAGCCGTGGCCGATGCTGCCGAGCGGGCCTTTGTTGCTTTCGAAGACCTGCGCCACCTTGTCGGAGATCATCACCGCGCCGAAGGGGAAATAGCCGTTGGTGATCGCCTTGGCCGTCGACATCATGTCCGGCTGCACGCCCCAGAGGCGCGATCCGGTCCAGGCGCCCGTGCGGCCGAAAGCGGTGATCACCTCATCGGCGATCAGCAGGATCCCGTGCCGATCGCAGATCTCGCGCATCAGCGGCAGGAAGGTTTCGTGCGGAACGATGACGCCGCCGGCGCCGAGCACCGGCTCGACGATCAGGGCGGCGATTGTATCGGCGCCCTGGAAAGCGATTTCATCCTCGAAAAGCCTGCCGATAGCAGCCGCGATTTCCGCACCGTCTGTGGTGTTGAACGGGTTGCGATAGGGGAAGGGTGCGGGCAGGTGGAAGACGCCCGGAAGCAATGGCTCATAGTTGCGGCGGAAATTCTGGTTGCCGTTGACCGAGGCGCCGCCGAAATGCGTGCCATGATAGCCCTTTTTCAGCGCGACAAACTTGGTGCGCTCCGGTTGGCCGTTGACCTTGTGGTACTGGCGCGCCAGCCGCAGGCAGGTCTCGACCGAATCCGAACCACCCGAGGTGAAGAAGGAGCGGCTCAACCCATCCGGCTTGAACCATTCGGCAAGCTCGTAGGAAAGCTCGATCAGCGGGGAGTTCGTTGTGCCGCGGAAGGTCGAATAATAGGGCAGCTCGTCAAGCTGGTCGCGGATGGCCTTCTTCACCGGCTCGCAGGAATAGCCGAGATTGACGTTCCAGAGGCCGCCGACGGCATCCAGTACCTTCTGGCCGTGAATATCGACGATCTCGACGCCTTCGCCTGAATTGATGATGCGCGGCGGGTTGGCTTGCATCTCGGCTGGATGGGCCATCGGATGCCAGAGATGTCGGGCGTTGTTTTCGATGATGAAATTGGTCTCACGCATGTCAAATTCCTCTTGTTCAGAGCCCCAGCATCGCAAGTGCGCGGGCATAGCTTTCGGCAGGGCGGGTCACGTCGAAATGCACGTGAGGCAGGTTCACGGCTTTGGCACCCTCGATGTTCTTCCTCTGGTCGTCGACGAAGACGCAGGCCGCGCGCGGCAGGTTGAGCTCGGCAAGAACGAGCTCGTAGGCGCGGGGATCGGGTTTCAGGATTTTCGTGTAGGTGGCGTCGACGATGACGTCGAAAAGCTCGATCAGGCGAAAACGCTGGCGGAACTCGACGCCATAGAAAAGGTCGAGTTCGTTCGACAGGATCGCCAGCTTGAGGCCGGCCTCTTTGGCGCGCAAGATAGCATCGCGCGCTTCCGGCCGTAGAACCAGTTCCGGCTCGGCGCCGCGCGCCCTGCGCACGAAGGTCTGCATGTCGGTCCAGTTTTCACCGGCCAGCTTGCCGACTTCGCCTGCTCGGGTCAGCCAGTAGTCCCGTTCTGTGATCTCGCGGTTCTGCATTGCGACCCAAAGCGGATCCGTCGCCGTATCGAACGGGCCGAGCCAGGTCAGCGATCCCGGGGGAAGGCCAAGCGTGCGCTCGGTGACGTCATGGGTTTCGAACAGCGTGCGGGTAACGACACCGCCAAAGTCGAGAATAAGTGCGCGGTCTTGGGTCATGGCCGTCCCTCCGGGATGACGCCTTCGGCGACCCATCGATCGAAGATGGCAAGGGCGGCGGCAGAGAAGTCGGGCGCATTGATATGGGCGTCAACCTCATGAAGAGCGACAGAGGGCGGAACGGCGCGGCGCATCTCATCGATGAATGCGTCGAGGCCTTCCGGATCATGCAGGGGCTCATCCGGCTTGTCCCATTCCTGTAGCCCTTCGGTCGGCAGCAGGAAGGCGACTTTCGCTTCGGCGCGTTGCAATTTCTGTCCGATCAGCCGAGCGACTTCGCGTCGGCCCTCCGGCGAGGTCGTTACCGACCCGATCAGCCGGTTGTGGGCGTGGTACGGGCGATCTACAAAGATCTCTGGCAGGGCTTGCCATGCCTGAAGATCGACCATGTCGATCGCACCGGGTGCGACGATCTGCGGAATGCCGGCGCGTCCTGCGTTTTCCAAACGATCGGGTCCAGAAGTGACGACGCTGCTATAATGATGATTGCTGACTTCCTGGATGCAAAAGTCGAAGACGGCGGCAAAGTCCCCCTTGGAGGCAATCGCTTCATAGGCGCGGCCGCCCATGCCGGTCGAATGGAATACGGCAACGTCATAGCCGCGCTTTTCCAGCTCGGGCCGCAGATATTTCATATATTTGAGGCAGGAGGAGCCAAGCGACGTCATGCCGACGAGGGGACGTTCGCGATCGGGCTTGGTGCCGTGCCTTGCAGCGCCGACCACCGCGCCGCAGGCCTGTGAGAGCACGGAGCGGCAGATGCTGTTAAGGCCGTAGAGACCGCCAGCCCAAAGAATCATCATCAGGTCGGGCGCAATGCGTTCGGGTGGAATGAGATGGGAGTAGGCAATGGTCGAAACCACGAATTTCGGGACGCCGAGCGGCAGGACGGCGGCAACATCGAGCGCCAGATCCGTACCCATGGAGCCGCCGAGCACGATGATGCCGTCGACGAGTCCATCTTCATAGAGGCGGAGGGTCAGGGCCGACGCACCTTTCGCCATAGCCGCCATCGCGCTGTTTTCATCGCCGCTTTCGGCAATCGCCGCAATCGTGGTTCCGGCAGCCTCGGCAATGTCATGCTTGGAATAATCCGGATGATAGGGCGGATCGCTGAGAATGCTGACATCCATCATGACCGGTCGGCCACCGGCTTCGGAGATGACGGATGCCATGAATTGCAGTTCGTCGCATTTGGTGTCACCGGTTCCGATGACGAGTATCCGCGGTGAGGGAGCCTCCGGGCTCATCAATCCGTCCTCCTGAGTTTCGCAATGGTTCCCGTGGGTCTTTCCGACCCGTAGTATTTTTCTGAGATCGCGTTGGCTGCGGTGGCGGCCTGTGCGCCGAATTCGTGAATGGCGGCCGTGTTGGTGCGCGAGAGCGGAGCGGCGATCGCGACACAGCCAATCGGGCGGCCGCCTGGCGTGCGCACCGGTGCGGCTGTGCTGATGACGCCGGCCTCCAGGCCCTGGTCAATGATGGAAAAGCCCCGTGCTGCGGTTTCAACGAGCATCTTACGCAGCAATTGGGGATCGGTGACGGTATGATCGGTAAATTTCTCGATCGGCTTTTTAAGCGCTGCGTCGATTTCTGCCGGTGGACAGAAGGCCAGAAAGGCAAGGCCGGATGCCGTCGCATGGAAGGGAAGGAGGCTGCCGACATCGACGATGATGCGGTGCGCGCGCGGCGAATCCTCGACGTGAATGGTCGAGAGCTGTCCGCCTGAAAACTCCGAGAGATGAACGGTCTCGGTCGAGGCTTCGGCAAGCGCTTTGATGAAAGGAATTGCGATCCGCAGGAAGGGGAAGCGTGCCTCCCGGATGCGAGCGAGGCGGACCGGCGCCGAACCGATGCGATAGCGGCGCGTGTCCTGATCCTGCTCGACGAAGCCGTGTTTTTCCAGCTCCACGAGAAAGCGTCGTGCCGTTGCCTTGTCCAGCGCGCACAGGCGGGCGATGTCGGTCAGACCCGCCTCCTTGTCCAGCCGTGACAGGGTATCCAGCAATGCCAGCGCCTTTCCGATCGTGCTCATCATTCCTCCTCTTGGGTTGGTCAGGTTCTGATTCTGTGCGTCCAGCCTCGGCTTCCCGTCAAATCAGCTTGCTGACCCTGCGCCGCGACACGATAGCAGCGACCCAAGATACTTAACATGCGAAATAACTTGACAGAGGCCGACAATGTTTGCAAGTCTATATTTGAAGCTAGGGTTCAAATAATGAACCTTAAGCGCTGACGGCGGCTAAATCAACAAAAGCATAAGCCCCGTTCGTCAGTCCGGTTTTTGGTGGAGGTCGCACGCGTGCAATCGCGGCGATGATCGGATGTTCTTAAACAAGGGGAACGAACGCAGATGAACACGCAAAATTCGCAAGGTGCCGCTGAAAACCAGCTGCGCAAGAACAGTCTCGGCGTTGGTGCCGTGACCTTCCTCGTCGTTTCGGCCGCCGCACCGCTGACGGCTGTTGCCGGCGGCGTGCCGCTTTCGATGATGCTCGGCAACGGGCCGGGTATTCCGCTCACCTTCCTGCTGGTGACGGGTATTCTGTTGCTGTTTGCAGTCGGCTACGTCGCGATGGCCCGCCATATAAGAAATGCCGGCGCCTTCTATGCCTATACCGCCCAGGGCCTTGGCGGCCTCATGGGCGGTGCCGCCGCGCTCATTGCCATTCTTGCCTATAATGCCATGCAGGTCGGCGTTCTCGGGCTTTTCGGTGCTGCAACCAAGGGCTTCTTCGCCGAGCAGCTGGGCCTCGATCTTCCGTGGTGGGTCTGGAGCTTTATCGGCATCGCCTTCGTTGCTGTCTTCGGCTATCGGCGTGTGGATCTGTCGGCCAAGGTGCTGACCGTGCTTGTCATTCTCGAATATCTCGTCGTGCTCGTCATCGATGCCGCGATCTTCGCCAAAGGTGGTGATGCCGGCCTCTCAGCAGCGCCTTTCACGCCGACCGCCTTTTGGAGCGGAACGCCGGCAATCGGCCTTCTGTTCTGCTTTGCCGCCTTCATCGGCTTCGAAGCGACGACCATCTACAGCGAAGAAGCTCGCGAGCCGGAAAAGACCGTGCCGCGCGCGACCTACATTTCTGTTCTCATCATCGGCCTCTTCTATATGCTGACCTCGTGGCTGATGGTCATAGGCGCCGGCGTCGATAAGCTTGTTCCCGCGCTGCAGGGCCTCGCCGATCCCACCACCTTCCTCTTCGGCCTTGCCGAGCGCTATGTCGGCCACTGGATTACCGTCGTGATGAGCGTGCTCTTCATCACCAGCCTGTTTGCCGGCATCCTTGCCTTCCACAATGGTGTGGCGCGCTACATGTATGTCGCCGGCCGCGAAGGCCTGCTGCCGAAGTCAGTCGGCGTCACGCATCCGGTCTTCCAGAGCCCGCATGTCGGCTCGATTATTCAGACCGTTATCGCCGTGCTCGTCGTCGCGCTCTTTGCGGTGACGAGGCAGGATCCGGTGCTGGCGCTCTTCTCCTGGCTGACCAATGTCGCGACGCTCGCAATTATCCTGCTGATGGCCTTCACCGCCTTCTCGATCGTGGCGTTCTTCAGCCGCAATCCGGGGCTTGAGCGCAATGTGCTTGCTATCAAGGTGCTGCCGATCGTGACGGGTCTGATCCTTCTGACGCTCGTCTATTATATCTCGGCGAATTTCGGCGCGATTGCCGGCGCCAATGGCGTGCTTGCGGTGGTCTTGCCGGGCCTGGTGCTGATCGCAGGGATCATCGGGTTCATCGCGGCTGCTCGCCTGAAGTCTTCGGATGCGGCAGGCTATGCCCGCCTCGGCGCCGGCCAGGAAGCCTGAACCAGTTCCAATCACGGTGGCGGGAAAACCCCGCCACCCTCTCTGTGAGACAATGAGATGCAGGAAAAGATCGACCAGCTCCGGACATTATCCGTTTCGCCGCAGGCATTGTTCATCGCAGGCGCCTGGCGCCAGCCGGTCAGCGGCGCTGCGATGGACGTCATTTCGCCGATCGACGGAACAAAGCTGACCACGATTGCCGATGCCGGCACGGAGGATGTCGATCTGGCGGTCAAGGCCGCGCGGCACGCTTTCGAAAAGGGCAGTTGGTCGAAGGCGGCACCGGGCGAACGCAAGAAGGTACTGCTGAAAATTGCCGAGCTGATCGAGAAGAACGCGCTCGAACTGGCCGTGCTGGGTGTCCGCGACAATGGCACGGAAATCTCGATGGCGCTGAAGGCCGAACCCGGCAGCGCTGCCGGCACGTTCCGTTACTATGCCGAGGCGATCGACAAGGTCTATGGCGAGATCGCGCCGACCGCTCAGAATATTCTCGGTCTCGTCCATCGCGAGGCCATCGGCGTCGTTGCCGCCATCGTGCCGTGGAATTTCCCGATGATGATCGGCGCCTGGAAGATTGCTCCGGCGCTTGCTGTGGGCAATTCCGTCGTGCTGAAGCCCGCCGAGGGCGCGTCGCTGACGCTGCTGAGGCTTGCCGAAATTTGCGCCGAAGCCGGATTGCCCGAAGGCGTGTTCAACGTCGTCACAGGCCGCGGCGCGGTCTGCGGCGAGGCACTGGGGCTGCACATGGATATCGATGTCCTAGCCTTCACTGGTTCCGGTCCTGTCGGACGGCGACTTCTGGAATATTCGGCGCGCTCGAACCTGAAGCGCGTCTATCTGGAGCTTGGCGGCAAGTCGCCGAACATCGTCTTTGCCGATGCGCCCAATCTCGATCAGGCGGCCAAGGTTTCCGCCTATGGCATTTTTCGCAATTCCGGCCAGGTCTGTGTCGCCGGTTCCCGGCTGCTGGTCGAGAAGTCGATTCATAAGGCCTTCTTCGAGAAGGTGGCCCGCATCGCCGAAAGCATGAAAGTCGGCGATCCATTGCAGCTTACGACGGAAGCGGGGGCTATTTCCAGCGAGATCCAGCTGAAGAAGGATCTTGGCTACGTCTCGCAGGCGATGTCGGAGGGTGCATCGCTGCGCGCCGGTGGTTCGCGTATTCTTGAGGAGACGGGCGGTTATTACATGCGGCCGACCGTATTCGACGTGACGCCGTCGATGACCCTGGCGCGGGAAGAGGTCTTCGGCCCGATCCTGTCGATCATCCCCTTCGAAACGGAGGCCGAAGCACTTGAGATCGCCAATGGCACGGAATACGGCCTTGCCTCGGCCGTCTGGACCTCGAACTTGTCGCGCGCCCATCGAATGGTGCGGGGCATCCGCGCCGGTGTGGTGCATGTCAATACCTATGGCGGCAGCGATAACAGCGTGCCGCTCGGTGGCGTCAGGCAATCCGGCAATGGTCATGATAAATCGCTGCATGCGCTCGACAAGTATGTCGATCTGAAGACGGCTTGGATTCAGCTCTGACGGATTGCTTACTCATGCAAACAGGGTGCCGCTTATCATCGGCACCCTGTTTTCGTTTCTCGTGATCGCCGGCCATCCATGCGGCCCCTAACCGCCGAAGCTGCCCGTCTGCGTCGGTACATGCACATAGTTGCGGTCGAAATAGAGCAGCGCATGCCCATCCTTGCGGCTGCGAATATCCATCACTTCACCGATGAAGATATGGTGCGTGCCGACCAGGCGCGCTTCCGTCAGGCGGCAATCGAAGGAGACGATGGCATCGGAAAGCGCCTGGCTGCCGGAGCGGAAGTTGATCCATTCCGCCGCGGCATAGCGTTCCTCCATGTCGGCGCGTTGGCCGGCGAAATAGCCGGCCAGTTCCTTGTGCTCCTGCGTCAGGACATTGACGCAGAAGCGGCGGTTGTCGAGGAAGAGGCTTGTTTGCGCCGAGCGACTGTTCATGCAGACCAGCAGCGTCGGCGGCTCGTCGGTGACGCTGCACATGGCCGTCGCCGTAAAGCCGCCGCGGCCGGCAGGGCCGTTGGTGGTGATGACGTTCACCGGCGCACAGACCCTGGCCATGGCGTTGCGAAATTCGGTTTTCGAGAGCTGCTCCTCCATGGCAACGTCCTCACTCGGCGGCGCTGCGGACTGGGGAGGTGTCACCCAGCGGCGGCAGCCACGTATCTCCGGTCCAGCCGTTTTCGTCGTAGTCGCTCATGCACTGATCGACGAGCGCTTCCATCTCCTTCAACCGGCCACCACGCTCGGCGCCCTTCAGCACCTGCAGGCGAACTTCCTCCGGCGCGCCGGCATAGTTGAGTTCGTAAAGGGCGTGGCGTCCGCCGAATTCGGTGCCTGTGGCGTCCCAGAGCAGCTTCATGATCTTGATGCGCTCGATATGACCCATGTCGTTGGAACCGCGCACATATTGCGCGAGGTAGCGGTCGATCTCCGGATTGCCGAAGTCCTTGGCCGAAGAGGGCAGGTAGATCAGCCCAGAAGCGATGACCCTGCGTACGGTTTCGATGACGCGCGGATAGGTCTCCGACATGAAGGTGCGATAGGAGAGGGCTGCTTCCATGTTCGGCAGCACCGCGCCATTAGCCCAAGGCTGCGGATTATAGGCCATGGCGTTGGAAAACGACCAGAACATGTGGCGAAGCGCAATGATTTCACCGAGTGCCGCCTGGTTGCCACGGAAGGCATCGCCGCCAGTCGCGCGCAATGCCTTGGCGAGCAGCCCGGCGATGAAGTCGAGCTTCACGGCGAAACGGGTGCACCCCTGGAAGCAATAGCCATGCATGAAGCCGGAGGCCGGATGAAAGGAGAGGATCTTGGCCGCATCACGCAGCACGAGCACGTCCTCCCAGGGCACGAAGACATTATCAAGCACCAGGATCGCGTCGTTCTCGTCGAAGCGAGAAGACAGCGGATAGTCGAAGGGATGTCCCACGGTATTGGCGGTCTGCTCGTAGGAGACGCGGCAGAACATCTTGATCCCGGGCGCATTCATCGGAACGATGAACATGACCGACAGAGAGGGGTCTTCCGTGACGGTCGCCGAGCTCTGGGCAAGGAAATTATAGTGGGTCAACGCCGAAGACGTGGCTACCACCTTGGCACCGGAAACGTAGATGCCGGCATCGGTTTCCTTGGTGATGTGGACGAAAACGTCCTTAACGGCGTCGGCAGGCTTGTGACGGTCGATCGGCGGATTGACGATCGCGTGGTTCATGAAGAGCACGGATTCCTGCGCCCGCTTATGCCATGAAAGCGCATTGTCCTTGAACGGCCCGTACCAGTCGGCATTGGCGCCGAGTGTGTTCATCAGAGCCGCCTTGTAATCGGCGGTACGGCCCATCCAGCCATAGGACATGCGCGCCCAATCGGCGATTGCGCCCTGCTGGGCGACAAGCTCGGCGGAAGATTTCGCCACCCGGAAGTATTTGTGGGTATAGCCGCCTGAACCGGTATCGGTCGGCGATGTCAGGCGTTCCTTGGTCTTTTCGTCGTGCAGCGCGTCGTACATGCGGGCGAGCGAGCGGACAGAGTTGCGCATGGCTGGATGCGCAGTCACATCGGCAATGCGCTCGCCATTGATATAGACTTCGCGGCCGTCGCGCAGGCTTTCCAGATATTCGGCGCCGGTAAACGGACGGGTCTTGTCGCTGCGGTGATCTTCAGCTCGCATCTCGTATTCCTCCCTTGAGATCATGATCAATGCTACGTCCGGGACATCGCCGCGACCATGGACAAAGGGGGCAATTCGCTGGTACTTTTTCCGGCATGTCGCAGAAGAACGAGATCCCGAATTTCTTTGTCTATGGCGTGCCGAGCCGCGCGCTTGACGTCGGATTCCTGCATGTGGAAACGGTCATGGACCGAAAAACACTGCATTTTGGGCATGTCGCATCCCATAAACACCCGCTGATGGGGCAGATCACCTATTGGTACAAGGGCGGCGGTCGCTACCGGATCGAGGATCGGACTTGGAATTTTTCCGCTCCGACGATCAGTTTCGTACCGAGCAACATCATTCACGGATTCGATGTCGACGATCAGTCCGATGCCATCGTCGTCTCGATATCGGACGATACCCTAAAGGCTTTGGCACCCCAGGTGGATTTAAGCCTTGATGTGCCGACCTTTCTGACGGCGCAGCCGGACGATCCTGCCTGGCAGAAGATCGACACGCTGTTGCAGATGGTGAGTGCGGAATATCGCGAGCGCGGCGGCCAGAGCGAAAAGGTCATGCTGGGGCTGATCGGCGTTGTACTGTCGCTGATGAGTCGGCTTGGCGGCAGCGCGGCGCTGCCTTCGGCTTCGCCGACCGTGGCGCTCGCGCTCGCGCTGCGGAGCGCCATCGACCGGCATTACAAGAGCGATTGGCCGGTCGGCGACTATGTCGACCTGCTCGCCACGACGCCGCATCTGCTCGATAAGGCGGCGCGCGAGGTATTCGGGCACAGCGTCAAGGAGATGCTTTTGGACCGACGGCTGCTGGAAGCCAAGCGCCTGCTGATGTTCACCATCCGCTCCGTCGAGGACATCGGCCGCGAAGTGGGTTTTGAGGATCCAGCCTATTTTTCGCGCTTTTTTCGCAAGCGGATGGGGGAGGCGCCGGCGGCCTGGCGGCGCCGGAATTTGGAGCGGGAGCCATCGGGTAATGATGCGGCGTAACGCGGACGGGTCGCTTCGACGTGTTCGACATATCTTGATCGATCAGATTCTCCGGTAGCGGGCGCGGAATTCGCGCGGCGTGCAGCTTTCGCGCTCATGGAATAGCCGGGAGAAGTAGAATGGATCATCGAATCCGACTTTCGAGGCGATGATCTCGATCTTGTCGTCCGTCATCGTCAGCAACTCCTTGGCGCGGTCCATGCGCAGGCGCAGCTGAAAGGCTTTCGGCGGCAGCCCGACTTCCGCGGTGATTTTCCGTCGCAGCGTTGCGGGTGACATGCCGTATTCGGCGGCAAAAGCTGTCATATCAAGGGATTGTGTTGCTCTTTGGCGAAGCGTCTCGATGATTTCGCCGATATCCGAGCCTTGCTGAGGGGAGGGAACGGCCTGGTTCGCCTGCCGCGCAGCCAGAATGACGATCTGATGGAGAGCGGAGGCGGCAGCGGCTCTCGACAGATTGGTATCTTCGATAAGGTCGTCGTGGATCGTGCTTAAGAGACGCTGCACGCTGTCGAGGTTGCGCAGGGTAATGAGCGGATTCTGCTCGCTGATGAGGCGGAGGCGCAGAAAGTCGCGTACGAGAGAGCCTTCGAAAAGCGCCCATCGTTCGCTCCAACCTTCAGCATCGGGGCCGTAAGAGTGCTGGCGGTTAGGGAAGAGCCAGAAGAGCGCCGGGCCCTTCACGCCTCTGCGACCGCCGGCATCGGTTTCGAGAAAGCCCTGGCCGCTTTCGACGAGAACCACCGCATAGCTCGGAAGCTTCCGTGCTCTAACGGCATGCATGGCATGCTGCCTGCCGCTGCCGGTGACCGACAGTCCTCCGGCGGCCGCAAGTGGCGAGCGGTAAATGGCATGTGTTGCCGGTTTCATGGTGAGCGAAAAGTCCAGTATCACTTTCGTCCATGTAGTGAACCATCGCTAACAGCTAGATTCAATGGGCAATCAATTCAAACCGTGGGCGAGTGAAATGTCGATTCCCATGCAGGCCGTGCCCTCCCGCGAGAGTGCACTCAACCTTGTTGCCAATGGAAAGGTTCTCTCCAACGCGCCGCATCGGCTCGGCTATCTCACCCCGACCGAGCCGGGCATCGGTATGGAGGCAATCCGCCGGCTTTATGAGGAGAACGGCTATGTATGGCTCAAGGGTTTCCTGCCGCGCAGGGACGTGATCGATTTTCGCGGCTGGGTCTTCGGTCATATGGCGAAGACAGGGCTGATCGACGAGGGAACGGACCCGAGGGATGGCATATCCTCGGCTTCAGCGCCGGAAGGCCGGGATGTCGATTGTTGCCTGATGTCGCTCGTGCGCTCGGTCGCCTATGAGGGCTTTTGCGCACAGCCCCGTCTTTCGCGCTTCATGGACGAATTCCTCGCGGGCATCTCCTATCTGCACAAGCGCAAGATCATGCGCCATGTGCGGCCGGGAGCGACGACGGCGACACCAGCCCATTACGATCTGGTTTATCTTCGCGGCGGCACCAGCCGGATCGTGACGGCATGGATACCGATCGGCGATATCCCGATCGAAATGGGCGGTCTAATCTATTTGGAGGGATCGCACGCGATCGGTGCCCGGATGGAGCACGAGTTCAGCGAAAAGAACAAGGATCTCAGTCCTGAGGAACGCGTGAGCGCCTATAATCGAAATATGACGGAGGGTGGCTGGGTTTCGAAGGATCTGCCCGACATGGCGGAACGCTTCGATACGCGCTGGCTGGTCGCCGACTATGAGGCGGGCGACGTCATGCTCCATTCACCATTCATGATCCACGCCTCGACCACCAATCAGGACAGGCAGCATAGACTGCGGCTTTCCACAGATATTCGCTATCAGAACGTCGAGGATGAGATCGATGCACGATGGAACAACCACTGGACGCTCGGCGACATGCTGTGATTCAGGTTTGATCCTGTTGCAGGCTCGTTCGAGGCGTGCCCCAATTGTCACCCTTTAGCACGCGTTCGATTTCCTCGACACGGTCGCGACGGCGCTTCAGCCGTTTGCCGATGCGGCCAAACCAGCGTTTGCGCTTGGTCGCCTCGCGGCTTGCCTGTAGCTGCTCGATGAAGACGTCGCCGACGGACCCATTTTCGAGCCGGTCGAATATCCAGCAGAAGGACGCAGGCAATTTAGCCACCTTGAATTGCGGCTTCGCGCTTGCCGCATCCTCGGTGATGATTTCCTCCAGAACGACCTGATCCCACACGTCAGGCTTGGCAAGGCATCCTTCCCGCCATCGCTCAATGAGCTGCGCCGCGCCAGGCGTATCGTTGATGAGAATGGTCGCGCTGATAAGGCGTTCATCGCCTTCATAATAGACGGCAATGTCGCATTCGAGTTTACGAAGCTCCGGCCAGGGATTGCGGTGGAAGACGGCATCGACGTCGACATAGAGCATAGGCCCGCGCAGCCTTGCCCTTTCCTGAAGCAGGAAGCCGGGTTTCAGCCCGGCATTCAATACCCAGCTGCCGGCGTTGGGCACTGCCGTTGCATAGACCTTCAGCCCGATCCGCTCCGCCGAATGGGCCATACGCTCCTTTTCCTGTTCGTAAAAACTGCCCTCTGTAAAAAATGCCACAATCGGGCCGTCGGCGTCGGTTGCCTTGGCTGTGCGTTCGGCCAGATCCCGTTTGGCTGGGAAGGGGACAATCAATGCACGCTGCTGCGGACTCCAGGGGCGAATTTTATTGAGGATATTCAAGAAGGCACCTTCGGGGTTTGTAAGCTTCAATCGATACCCGCCACCTTGAAAGCGTTGCGGATGAGCTTGAAAGCGTTGCGGATGAGATTGAGAGTTTGGATGAATAGGCATTTTGGCTGGCCGATGGCGGAAACGTCACATCGCTGGCGTTCGTACCGGATTGGCAAACCGTTTGATCTTCGCTAATCGATTGTCATGTCCGATAATGTCATCAAGTTTGAACGCCGTCCGAAGCCGAAACCGCCGAAACAAACGCCTCCCTGGCTCAAGCGTTTGTTGGCGATCCTGGCCGTCATTGCGTTTTTCGTAGCAGCCTTTGCTTATTTCACGCTGAAGAGCGGCGCAGCCGGCCCAACATTCTGAGCCGTTCAAGACCGCTCCCCTTGCTTTTCGTAGAAAGCCGTCGAGCCTGGACACAGTTCATCTCGGCAAGATTTTCTTTTGCTGAAAATGAAGGCGTTTATCTAGATACTTCAATTATTTAACGGAAATACTTTGTGTCCCCGCAGCTTGGTCGCGGGTGGAAGTTGATCCCTGCGTTTCTATATTTCAGGGATGTTCATGGTCTGACAAACAGGAAGAGGAGCAGGACATGACATTGACCTCGCAAGACGTCACCACCGTACTCGGCCCTGTCGACGAGACCCTTATCGCCGATATCGTTGCGACAGGCGCAACGCCGACGGAACTGTCGGAGGCATGGGCTTGGGTCAACAGCGATGAGGCTTTGATCGGCGAGGGCCGCCATCTGCCGGCCGGTAAGGTGGCTGCGCTGGTGGATCTGCTTTCCGCCGACGACGAGGAATGGGAAGAGTAGCAATTGGTGTTTTCAAGGCCTGATGCTAGCCATGCCGCCACCTCTATGCGGCATGGCTGCAGGCTCTAATATTCCTAAAGCTCGACTTTCGCGTTGTCACCCATGTCAGGTCTCGAATTCGAGACTGCAGCCGCTGCCATCTTAATGTAGCTGATGATGCTGCCGGGACTATCCCAGTATTCGGCGAAGACAGGCGTTACCTTCAAAACGCGGATCGAGGGATCGTCGGCACTATCCCACCACGCTCTGGCGCCTGTGGACCAGAGATCCCTGACGCGTTCGCGGTCGTTGCCGACTTCAGCCGTCCCGGATATCGAAACATATTTTTGACCCCGGGTGTCGGCGAAGGCGAGGCAGACATTCGGCCAGCGCGCGATCTCCTCATCCTTGTGGCCCGCGACATCCGTCAGGAAATAAATCGCATTTTCGATCGGTTCGGGATGAGCGGCCATCGGCCGTGCGCGCAGGCTTCCGGATATTTGCGTGGTCAGCATGCAAAAGCCGATCTTGTCGACCAGCTCCCAAACGCGGGCGTTCTCGTCGGTGTCCGTCATGGCTGTCTCCTGGTTTTGATTGCAAAGAGAGGGAGTTGAGCTGAGATCATCCGATGAAGGGGCCTATGGCTGTTCGCGAGTGCCCGGTGCGGCTTCACGCTGGTCCGCATCGTCAAGGTCGCTCTTCACGACGAAGGCGTCGCCATGCTGGCGGACGGCTTCTTTTTCCGCTTCGATATTGGGCACGTCGTCAGGAGCGCGCTCTTTGACGTGTTCCGACGCCGCGTCGATCTCACCTTTGGTCTGGTCGGCGGGAACCGATCCAGCGCGATTGCGGGTGGCATCATGCTCGGTCTTCGAGTTGCCATTGTCGCGTCGCGTGTCTGTCATTTCGCTCATCCTGTTCGTCTGATCCGTGAAGTCTCGCGTCATTTTGAAGATGCGCGGCAGAGAGCCATCCGTGGTGCGGGGGCGACTGGCCACGTCGGTCAAACCGCGCGGCGCGCTCATTGTTCCGTACTCGCGAGGCAAACACCGATTTCCTTTGTCGATGGAGGCCAGAAGGCTGGGCGGAATGGAACCTTGAACCCGAATTTGCGTCTTCCTAAGTGAGTGACAGCCGAGGCTTTATGAGCTCGGTCACAATCACGTCTCTCAGGAGTGACCAAAATGGAAGAAAGAACAAAAACCATCGAAGAACTCAGCGTGGAAGAGCGCGAGGAAATTCTCATCGATGTTGCGAAGACATTGGAAGGCAATGCGCGTGAGGCCCTCGTCGAAGGCAACAAACAATTCGCCATCCTGTCCACCAATATGGCGGAAGCGATCCGCGTCAATGCAGACGAGCTTGCCCGCGACGATCCGGAAAATGCGGAACGGCTTTTGCAACAGGCTGTCGCAATGATCTCGCAGTTCAATGCTACTCATCCTTACCGATTGGTCAGCACGGCTGTTCACTAAGAGGCCCCACGCCTCACTTCTCGTTTCGACAACACGACCCGGAGGATTTCGATGTCAGAACTTGTTGTGCTTGGTTTCGATGATGCCGACAAAGCGGACGCCGTCCTGAACCGCCTCGTTCAGCTCGAAACCGCCTCGTTCAGCTCGAAAAAGAATATCTGATCGATCTGGAGGATGCCGTCATCGCCGTTCGTGATGAATCCGGAAAGGTTCGTCTGAAGCAGAGTGTCAATCTGACGGCGGCAGGCGCCGCAAGCGGTGGTCTTTCGGGCGCTCTCTGGGGTTCGCTCGTTGGTCTGCTTTTCCTCAATCCTCTTGCTGGGCTCGTCGTCGGCGGTGCAATCGGTGCCGGCTCCGGCGCTCTTGCCGGATCGATGGCCGATTACGGTATCGACGACGATCTCATGAAGCGTCTGGCCGAAACCATTCCGGCGAAGAGTTCCGCGCTTTTCCTCCTGATCCGCAAGGTTCAGCCGGAAAAGGTGCTTGCCGAATTCAAGGGCGAGCATGCGCGGCTGCTGCGCACCTCGCTGTCGCCCGAGCAGGAGGCGCGGCTGCGCCAGGTGCTTGTCGACGAGACCTCACCGACGCCTGAGGCTTCCGCCACCGTCTGAACGTAAATCCGGTCTCTACTCCTGTCGTCGACGGAGGCTGTGCTTTCAGGAAGCACAGTGGCGCAAGGATTGAACGGCGCGCTCGCCACTACCTGCGCGCCTTCCCTAATCGCGCAAATACTGCCATTGTAGGTCATGCGGTCATTCACTAGCGGCAGCAGGGAGAGGGCAAGCCCCGAACGGCCATTGTCAGCACACGTTTCCAGGCGAAAACTTGCGCGATGACCGATCCTGTAATTCGTCAAAGCCAGCCGCCGTCAAAACCCAAAACATCGCTGATTCAGACCAAACGCGCGGCGCTGCAGGCGTTAAGGGTCATGATCGCGTGCACGATCACCTATGCCATTTCACAGCATCTCCATCTCCAGCAGGGCTATTGGGCCGTCTTCACGGTCCTGATCGTCATGCAGGCGTCGGTGGGCGCGACCGCCGGAGCGGCTTTCGACCGGCTGGTTGCGACAGTCGCAGGCGCCGTGCTCGGAGGTATTGCGGTCTTCGTCACGCCGCAGGAGCCGCTTGCGATTGGCATTGCCCTGATCTGCGTCGTCGGCGTTTCAAGTTTCGTGGCAGTGCGCGTGCCTCGTCTGCGCAATGCCGGACTGACGGCCGCGATCGTCATGCTGACGCATTCCGCCGCCGTTCCCGTCGAGATTTTCGTGATCGATCGCATTGCCGAAATTACCCTGGGCGGTGTCGTCGGCGTGCTCGCCAGCCTGTTCATCCTGCCGACGCGTTCGCGGACCATGGTGTTGGATCGCTTCGGGTCGGCGCTCGATGTCATGGCGCAGATTTTGCGAAGGCTTGCAGCCGGGGTCGAAAAGGGGGAGCCTGTATCGGCCACCGAGGCAAATATCGCCCTGCGTCAGTCCTTGATGGCGACGGAAGCGCTTTTGACCGACGCGCAGCGCGAGCGCGCCTTCTGGCTGACACGACAGGGAATTTCGGAGGCCATTCCCCGTTCGCTCTGGCGCATCCGCAACGACATGACCTATCTCAGCCACATTGTGGAAACACCTTTCCCGCCGGCGATTGTCGAAGCGATCGGGCCGCAGGCGGGCGGAATGCTGGAGGCACAGGCCCGCTTTGCGGAGGCATGCGGCCGGGCGTTGCGTGCCGGTGGTGAAATCGATCCGGATGTGCTTTCGGCAGGCGACGCGGCTTTTGACGCCGCGTTCAGCACTCTTCAGACTTCCGAGGCCGCCCAGTCGATGGGATTTAGCGAAACGGGCCGGTTGTTCGGTCTCGATTTCACATTGCGACGCATGCGCCAGAATTTTCTCGATCTCGCCGACCGCATCCGCGAAAGCAATGTCAATTGAAAGGCTGCAGCCTGAATTTTCGGTATTGGCGTTGATCAAATTCTGATCAACGCCCCGACTTCTCTTTCGATTCCGCGCGTTCGACGCGCTCCGCAAGATGGTTGTGATCGGAGATGAAGAGTAGGGCCTTCCAATATTCGACGGCCTGCGGTCGTGGAACAACATTTGCTTATATACGGAACGCCAAATGACCGGCCCTAGCGGATAGGGTCGGTCATGGAGCCTACGGGCCTTGCCGGCCAGAGCAGGGATTATTTGTTGA
Organism: Martinezella sp. CNPSo 3959; assembly: GCF_057784355.1. Taxonomy (NCBI): domain Bacteria; kingdom Pseudomonadati; phylum Pseudomonadota; class Alphaproteobacteria; order Hyphomicrobiales; family Rhizobiaceae; genus Martinezella; species Martinezella sp. CNPSo 3959. The sequence continues at coordinate 105,969 of NZ_JBXSOV010000007.1, read as the reverse complement.
GCGCATCCTTCAGCGCCTTTGCAGGCGTGAAGGTCAGCTTCTTCGATGCTGCAACCTTGATGGTCGCGCCCGTTCCGGGGTTGCGTGCTTCGCGCTCCGGCGTATCCTTGACCTTGAACTTGCCAAAACCCGGAATGGAGGTTTCGGCGCCGGAGGTCGCGGCTCCGGTGATGGCGGCAAAGACGGCTTCGACGATTGCCTTGCCCTGTGCCTTGGTTAGCTTGTGATCTGCGGCAATCTTGTCTGCAATTTCATTGGTAGTGGTCATGAGGCTTCCCCCGCATTGATAACGGCGGAATCATTTCCATTGGAGATGCCCAATGTCACGAGGAGTTCTGCCATGAAAGGCCGAGAAAGCCTGCATTTCCACAGGTTCCGACGCATTGGCGCCATTTTGGAGGTTTTCCGCGGGTGATTTTCCAGGCGAAGACCTGATCCTGCAGCCGATAGAGAGCGATAAACGAGTATCCGCAGAAGCCGGCGAATCTCCGGAAATGGAGGAACCTTGGGGCAACGGCGCATCTTTTCACCATATGGACACCCGCTATGGCGGCGCGATCGGGGTGGCCTTTCGCTAGTTGGCTCTATAGAGGCTTGCTCACGATGGATAAATGGAACAAGCAATGGAACACGAGATCAAGATAGACAACCGCGGCGATTTCGGACTGTGGGCAATCGAGGTCGCAAAGCAGATCATCAGCAGTGAGGGCTTTGAACTGGCAAGAGCAGCACGGGACGGCACGGACGACGATGTCCGCGCGGCCGGCAACGCACTTGGCCAGGCGATCACCAACGCAATGATGGAAGTCTATGATGGCCTGATCGATAGAGCTGATGAAGATTAGGATCGTCTTAGATCGTTGCTGCCGAGCATCCGCATACGGATAGATTGGTTTGGTTGAAATCCAAAAGTTTCGCCAACTTAAAATCGCAGCCTTACAATCACGAACAGGCATCCCCATATGAAGGCAAATTCGTCTTTCTGCCCTATGACAGGAGAGCCAATGTTCAGTGCAGTGCCGCGCTTTGCCAAGATCGCAACCATCGTCGTCCTCGCCGCCGCGTCGTCCGTGGCGACCTTTGATGCCGCCGATGCGCGCCGGGCTGGATCCAGCGGCTTCGGAAGCCGTGGAACGCGCACCTTCGATACCCCGGCCATTACGAGGACAGCGCCCACGCAGGCCGCTCCGATCGATCGGTCGATGACGCAGCGGCCGCCGCAGCAGACGACGACCCAGCCGCCGCTTGGCGCGCCCCAGCGTCCGGGCCTTTTCGGCGGCTTCGGCGGGTCGATGATCGGTGGCCTGATCGCCGGTGGCCTTCTCGGCATGCTACTCGGCCATGGTTTCGGCGGTGGCATCGGCTTTCTCGGAATGCTGCTGCAGATCGGTTTGATCGTGCTGCTCATCAGCTTTGCGATGCGCTTCTTCGCAAACCGGCAGCGCACGCAATATGCAGCACCCGGATCTGGGTCGTCCTACAATATGAACCCGATGAACAATGCCGGCGCATCGCCGCGTCCTTCCTTCTCCATCCCGTCCATCGGCGGCGGAGCAGCGGCCGCCCAAAAGATGCGCCAAGCCAATGACGAGATCGGGCTGCAGCAGGCCGATCTCGATCGTTTCGAGCACCTTCTCACCGAAATCCAAACAGCCTATGGCGCCGAGGATTATGCGGCAATACGTCGGCTGACCACGCCGGAGGCGATGTCTTATCTGGCCGAGGAGCTCGGTGAGAACGCTACCAATGGCGTGCGTAACAGCGTTTCCGATGTGCGCCTGCTGCAGGGTGATATCGCCGAGGCCTGGCGTGAGGAAGATGCCGAGTACGCAACGCTTGCAATGCGTTACTCGAGCATCGACGCGATGGTCGATCGCACGACCGGAAAGCTTGTGGATGGCGACGACCGCAATCCTTCCGAGACGACGGAACTCTGGACCTTCGTGCGCAAGCCGGGTTCGGACTGGAAGCTTTCGGCGATCCAGGGAACCGGCCAGCATTAAACTTGAACGGAAGCCAGTTGGAGATTGCCCCGCGCGGAAGCCGGGGCAATCGGCTGGTCCGGCGCAGACACGAGTCCTCGCAAGGCGGGGCTTGGGTTTTATTTGCGCCTTTTCGGTCGCGGCGCTGTCCGAAGGCCATTCGTCTTTTTCAAAGTTCTCCAATGCCAATATGAGACAACTCTCAGGTGAGTGCTTTGGTGCTTCCTCGAGCGTCTAGCGCATCGGCTATGGAGCGGCTACGCGCGCCATTGAGTGCTATAGTGTGGATGGGAGCAGCGCAGTAGCGCAAGAATCAAACCTTATGCTTGGAGGAGGCGAATGAGGGCAGTCCGTTTGGAAGCGATCGGTGATATGACCATGCGCATGGTCGAGAAGCCGAGCGCCGGGCCGGGAGAGATCATCGTCCGGGTTCTCACCGCCGGCATCTGTGGGTCCGACCGGCACATGTACAAGGGCGAATATCCGACAGCGATCCCGGTGACCCTGGGTCACGAGTTCTGCGGCCGCGTGGAAGAGGTGGGTGAGGGTGTTTCGTCATTTGTAGGCGGAGAACTCGTCACGGTCGATCCGAATATTGCCTGCGGTACCTGTCCTGCCTGCCGGCGTGGGCGGCCGAATCTATGCGCCAACCTCGCGGCTATCGGGGTGACGCGGGATGGCGGCTTTGCCGACTATGTTGCGGTTCCCTGCGGTCAGGCGTTCACGCTGCCCCCAGATCTCGATCCCGTCCATGGCGCTTTCTGCGAGCCGCTGGCCTGCTGCATCCATGCCATCGACAAGGCACAAATCCGTCCGGGCGATAGCGTTGCCATATTGGGCGGCGGCGTCATCGGCCTGCTCATGGTCCAACTGGCCCGTTTGGCCGGCGCAGACCAGATCATCCTTGTCACGAGACAGCTGTCGCGGCGCGAGGCGGCGTTGCGCCTGGGAGCGACGCTGGCCCTCGACCCGACGGCGATCGATGCGGTTGCCGCCATCAAGGACGTGACCCATGGCGGCGTTGACGTCATCATAGAATGCGCCGGCGTTCCCGAAACGCTTCAGAGCGGCGTTCGGATGGCGCGGCGCGGCGGTGCTTTCGTCCTCTTCGGTGTAACGCCGGCAGGCCTCGAAGTGCCCATTCTGCCGTTTGATCTGCTCGTCAATGAGGTTGAGGTCAGGCCGGCCTATCTCAATCCCTTCACCCACGCTCGCGCCGCCGCCATGGTGGCAAGCGGGATTCTGGAGCTGGATTCGCTTGTTACGAAGACGATCGGCCTTGAAGACGTCGCAAGCGTGGTTGGCAGCGCGCCGCTGGCCGGCGAAATCAAGGTCATAGTCCGGCCCTGAGCGCCGCTCACATTCATGTGCGAACGGGACCGGTGGAGCCGCGCCGGATCAAGCTGGACAGGCACTTTGATGAGGGTGTCCATTCGCGGCGTGCTATCGGTCCGGTCTTCATCGATCAGGGACTCCAATCGTCGGACGGGCTGACTCTTCGAACGAGTTGAGCAGCACAGGCCGGCATCTGCTTCGCATATGAACAGACTTTCAGGCCGTCATCATCCGCACCGGCATTTATAAGATTTTTATATCTTCCGCTTTCCCGCCGTCTCGAACCTTAATGCGGTTCGGTCGCATATTGTGTTCGGAAGATGCACCCCAAGTGATCTTTCTGGTCGGCAGGAAAAAAGAGGCGCCCTGAGCAAGGGCGCTCTCCATCGTTTCTGCATTCAACAATAACAATCAAGGAATCGCGATCGATGATGGACATTCTTCTTGTCGGGATCGGCGTTTTATTCTTCCTCCTTTGCGTCGCTTACACCAAGGCCTGCGACAGCCTCTAGTCGGAGAGACGGCAATGCTTCTCGATTACATTCTCGGTGGCGGCGTGACGATCTTTCTCACCGTCTACCTGGTCTACGCTCTCATTCGCCCCGAGCGCTTCTAACAGCGCTTCATAGGGAAAGTTACCTCCATGACCTTCAACGGATGGCTTCAGATCCTCATTTACATCGGGATCCTTCTCCTGCTCGTCAAACCGCTCGGCGGTTACATGACACATGTCTTTACCGGCGAGCGTACCTTCCTCTCCTTCGTCCTCCGTCCTATGGAACGGGGGCTTTATCGTTTGGCCGGCACGGATGAGCGCGAAGAGCAGCACTGGACGACCTATTCGGTTTCCATGCTGCTGTTCAGCCTCGCCGGCTTTCTCGTTCTTTACGCGTTGCAGCGCCTGCAAGGCAGCCTGCCGTATAATCCGGCCGGCATGACCGCCGTCGGACCTGAGCTGTCCTTCAACACGGCAACGAGCTTCGTCACCAATACCAATTGGCAGAATTACGGCGGCGAAAGCACGATGTCCTACCTCGTGCAGATGGCCGGTCTGACGGTGCAGAACTTCGTTTCCGCGGCAACTGGCATCGCGATCGCCATCGCGCTGATCCGTGCTTTCGCGCGCGCCTCCGGCAAGGCGATCGGCAATTTCTGGGTCGATATGATCCGCGCGACGCTCTACGTCCTGTTGCCGATCTGCATCGTGCTGACGATTGCTTTCGTCTATCTCGGCGTGCCGCAGACGCTCGGCCCCTATGTTGACGCGACGACACTCGAAGGCGCCAAGCAGACGATTGCCGTCGGTCCCGTCGCTTCGCAGCTTGCCATCAAGATGCTCGGCACGAATGGCGGCGGCTTCTTCAATGCCAACTCGGCGCACCCCTTCGAAAACCCCGATGCGGTCTCCAACCTCATCCAGATGCTGGCGATCTTCGCCATCGGTGCTGCGCTGACGAACGTCTTCGGCCGCATGGTCGGCAGCCAGCGTCAGGGCTGGGCGATCCTGGCAGCAATGGGAACGCTCTTCATCGCTGGCGTTATCGTCACCTACTGGGCCGAAGCAGCAGGCAATCCGCTTGTTCATGCGCTCGGTGTCCAGGGCGGCAATATGGAAGGCAAGGAAGTGCGCTTCGGGCTTGCCGCATCCTCGCTGTTCGCCGTCATTACCACGGCAGCATCCTGCGGCGCGGTCAACGGCATGCTCGACAGCTTCACGGCGATCGGCGGCCTGATCCCCCTCATCAACCTGCAGCTTGGCGAAGTCATCGTCGGCGGCGTCGGTGCCGGTTTCTACGGCATCCTGATGTTCGTTATCATTGCGATCTTCGTCGCCGGCCTCATGGTTGGGCGCACGCCGGAATATCTCGGCAAGAAGATCGAGGCCAAGGAAGTGAAGATGGCGATGCTCGCCGTACTTTGCCTCCCCTTCGGGATGCTGATCTTTACCGCGATCTCCGCAGTGTTGCCATCGGCAGTCGCCGCTATCGGCAATTCCGGCCCGCATGGGTTCTCTGAAATCCTCTATGCCTACAGCTCCGCGGCAGCGAATAACGGCTCGGCCTTTGCCGGTCTGTCGGCCAACACCCCCTGGTACAACACCACGCTTGGCATCGTCATGCTGATCGGCCGCTTCCTGGTCATCGTTCCTGCGCTTGCGATTGCCGGCTCGTTGATCACCAAGAAGACGGTTCCTGCCTCGGCCGGCACCTTCCCGACGGATGGACCGCTCTTCGTCGGTCTACTCGTCGGCACGATCCTGATCGTGGGTGGCCTGACCTTCTTCCCGGCGCTGGCGCTCGGACCGATCGTCGAACATCTGTCGATGATCGCCGGCCAGACCTTCTAGGGATCACTGTCATGAGCCACCTGCTTTTGGCCAGGCTTAGAAAAGCTATCGACCCACGCCCCTTCGACAGGGGGCGTGGTCCGGCCGGGATGGCCTGCGCATCCGACGCCATCTTGCTGGCGATGGCTGCACTGTTCCTCGGCCTTGTCGTCTTCGGATTTTTGATCGGCTGATCGGCAGCGTTCCGATCTGACGTTTTCCTCTTCACGCTGGAGCCTCTTATGAGCCAGTTAAAATCAGCGAGTATTCTGGATTCTCGCATCCTCGTTCCGGCGATCGGCGCTTCGTTCACGAAGCTGAACCCGCGCACCCTCGCCAAGAACCCCGTCATGTTCGTGGTCGCCGTCGTTTCGATGCTGACGACCGTTCTCTTCCTCCGCGACCTCATTACCGGCGGCGGCAATCTCGGCTTCTCGCTGCAGATCAATATCTGGCTTTGGTTCACGGTATTGTTCGCCAATTTCGCCGAAGCCGTTGCTGAAGGCCGTGGCAAGGCGCAAGCGGATTCGCTGCGCAAGTCGCGTACCGAAACCCAGGCGAAGCTGCTCGTCGGCAACAGCCGTACCGATTACAAGATGGTGCCTGGCACCAGCCTCAAGGTTGGGGATGTCGTTCTGGTGGAAGCCGGCGATATCATTCCGTCCGATGGCGAAGTCATCGAAGGCGTAGCATCCGTCAACGAAGCCGCAATCACCGGTGAATCCGCACCTGTCATCCGTGAATCGGGCGGCGACCGCTCGGCTGTGACGGGCGGTACGCAGGTTCTCTCGGATGAGATCCGCGTGCGGATCACGGCGGCAGCCGGCTCGACCTTCATCGACCGTATGATCGCGCTGGTCGAAGGCGCGGAACGGCAGAAGACGCCGAACGAAATCGCGCTCAACATCCTGCTGGCCGGCATGACGCTGATCTTCGTGCTCGCCACCGTTACCATCCCGAGCTTTGCCGCCTATGCCGGCGGTTCGATCCAGACCGTCGTGCTCGTTGCGCTCTTCGTCACGCTGATCCCGACCACTATCGGCGCATTGCTTTCGGCGATCGGTATCGCCGGCATGGACCGCCTGGTGCGCTTCAACGTGCTCGCCATGTCGGGCCGCGCAGTCGAGGCCGCCGGCGACGTCGATACGCTGCTCCTCGACAAGACCGGCACGATTACGCTTGGCAACCGTCAGGCAACCGCCTTCCGCCCGGTTCGGGGCGTCAGCGAGCAGGATCTCGCCGATGCCGCCCAGCTTGCCTCCCTTGCCGATGAGACGCCGGAGGGCCGCTCGATTGTCGTGCTTGCCAAGGAGAAATATGCGATCCGCGGCCGCGATATGACGAGCCTGAAGGCGACCTTCGTTCCCTTCACCGCTCAGACCCGCATGAGCGGCGTCGATCTGGATGGTTCCTCGATCCGCAAGGGTGCGGTCGATGCTGTCGTCGCCTATGTCGAAGGTGCTGCCAATGGCAGCCACGAAGGTACTGCGGTCATATCCCGCACATCGAGCGAAATGCTGCGTGAGCTGCAGGCGATCGCCGATGAGATTGCCAAGGCCGGCGGCACGCCGCTTGCCGTTGCCCGTGACGGCCGCCTGCTTGGCGTCATTCATCTCAAGGATATCGTCAAGGGCGGCATCCGCGAGCGTTTTGCGGAACTGCGCCGCATGGGTATCCGCACGGTCATGATCACCGGCGATAACCCGCTGACGGCTGCGGCCATTGCCGCAGAAGCCGGCGTGGACGACTTCCTTGCCCAGGCAACGCCTGAAATGAAGCTGGCGCTGATGCGCCAGGAGCAGGCGCAGGGCAAGCTGGTTGCCATGTGCGGCGACGGCACGAATGACGCGCCGGCGCTCGCTCAGGCCGATGTCGGCGTCGCCATGAATACCGGCACCGTTGCCGCCCGCGAAGCCGGCAACATGGTCGATCTCGACAGCGACCCGACGAAGCTCATCGAGATCGTCGAGATCGGCAAGCAATTGCTGATGACGCGCGGTGCGCTGACGACCTTCTCCATCGCCAACGATATTGCGAAGTATTTCGCCATTATCCCGGCGATGTTCATCGCCTTCTATCCGCAGCTGAAGATGCTGAACGTCATGGGACTGGCAACGCCGCAGAGCGCCATCCTCTCGGCGATCATCTTCAACGCGCTCATCATCGTCGCGCTGATCCCGCTATCGCTGAAGGGTGTTCGCTACCGTCCGATCGGCGCCGGCGCGTTGCTCAGCCGCAACCTGCTGATCTACGGCCTCGGCGGCATCATCGTTCCCTTCATCGGCATCAAGGCCATCGACATGGCGATTACCGCCATCGGCCTTGCCTAAGGAGTTTCTCTCATGTTGAAACAAATCAGACCCGCGATCGTCATGATCGTCGCCACGACCGTCCTGACCGGCCTTGCCTATCCGCTTGCCATGACCGGTGTCGCACAGGCGCTCTTTCCCCATCAGGCCAATGGCAGCCTGGTGGAGAAGGACGGCAAGGTGATCGGCTCCAGCCTTATCGGCCAGAATTTTACGTCGGATAAATATTTCCACGGTCGTCCCTCGGCCACGACCGGCGCCGATCCGAATGACCCGACTAAATCGGTTTCCGCGCCCTATAATGCCGCCAATTCCGGTGGTTCCAATCTCGGTCCGACCAATTCGGCTCTGATGACACGCATCAAGGGCGATGCCGCAACGCTGCAGGCTCAGAATCCGAACGTGCCGGTTCCGATCGACATGGTGACGACATCGGGTAGCGGTCTCGACCCGCACATCTCGCCTGAGGATGCCTATTTCCAGGTGCCGCGCGTCGCCAAGGCCCGCAACATGGATGAGGCCAAGGTCAAATCGCTTGTCGATGCGGCCATCGAGCCGCGAGAGCTCGGTGTTCTCGGGGAACCTGTGGTCAACGTGCTGGCATTGAACCAGGCGCTCGATGCTTCTATGACTCAATGAGTTGAAGAGGTTGAGGCGATTAGCGCCGTCTCAACCTTATCAGGAAAGACGATCCGCGAATGGCAGATGAAAGCCGCGACATGTTGAGCAGGCCTTCTCCCGATGCGCTTCTCGAAAAGGCGCGGGCGGAAACACGCGGACGGTTGAAGATATTCCTAGGAGCGGCACCCGGCGTCGGCAAGACCTATGAGATGCTGATGTCAGGCAGGGCGAAGATCGCCGACGGCGTCGATGTTGTGATCGGCGTCGTCGAGACCCATGGCCGCCGCGAGACGCAGGCCCTGCTTGAAGGATTCGAGATCGTTCCGCGCATCAATGTCGACTATAAGGGCAGGGCGCTCGAGGAGATGGATCTCGATGCCATCCTGAAGCGCCGCCCCGAACTGGTGCTTGTCGACGAACTTGCCCATACCAATGCTTATGGCAGCCGGCATCCCAAACGCTATCTCGATGTGAAGGAGCTTCTCGACCGTGGGATCGACGTCTATACGACGCTGAATATCCAGCACGTCGAAAGCCTGAATGACGTCGTCTCGCAGATTACTCGCATCCGCGTGCGCGAGACGGTGCCGGATTCGATCATCGACATGGCAGATGATGTCGAGATCATCGATCTGACGCCGGATGATCTCATCAAGCGGCTGCATGACGGCAAGGTCTATGTCTCGAAGACGGCTGAGCGGGCGCTGACCAACTATTTCACGCCGGGCAACCTGACGGCGTTGCGCGAACTGGCGCTGCGACGCACCGCCCAGCGCGTCGACGACCAGCTCCTGACCCATATGCAGGCGCACGCGATCCAAGGACCTTGGGCTGCCGGCGAGCGTGTGCTTGTTTCCATCGATCATCATCCGCGCTCGGCATCGTTGGTCCGCTATGCCGCCCGCATGGCCGCGCGCCTGCGGGCCCCCTGGGCAGCCGTCTATGTCGAAACCAACCGCTCGATCAGCTTGAGCGAGGCGCAGCGCGATACGATTGCCGCAACACTCAGGCTCGCCGAACAGCTCGGCGGTGAAGCTATCACGCTTCCAGGCCGCGAGGTGGCGGAGGAACTGCTTCGCCATTCGGCGAGCAACAATGTCACCCACATCGTCATCGGCTCGCCGAAAATCGGCTCCTGGCGCGACTGGTCGCGGCGTTCGGTATCCTACGATCTCATCCGCAGGGCCGGCGACATCAGCGTCCATGTCATTTCCGGCAGCGAAGCGGATGGCGAGGCTGCAAGGCGGGGTGTCAAAGTGGCGCCTTCGCCGCCGCCTTTCCAGCTTCGTGGTTATGTCCTGGCAACGCTCTATGTCGCCATCGCGCTCGGTTTCTGCGTCATCCTCGACCAGGTGCTGGATGTGCGAAATCTGGCGCTCGTCTTCTTGATGGCGGTTCTGGCGAGCGCGGTGACGCAGGGCCTGCGCCCGGCGCTCTATTCCTGTTTTCTCGGCGCTCTTGCCTTCAACTTCTTCTTCCTGCCGCCGCGCTACACACTGACGATCAGCGATCCCGAAAGCGTGCTTGCCTTCTTTTTCTTCCTCGGTGTCGCGGTGATCGCGAGTAACCTCACGGCGACGGTGCAGCGCCAGGCGGTGGCGGCGCGGCAACGGGCGCGAACGACGGAAGACCTCTATCTTTTCTCCAAGAAGCTTGCCGGCACGGGTACACTGGACGATGTTCTCTGGGCAACCGCCTTTCAATTGGCGTCGATGCTGAAACTGCGGGTCGTGCTGCTTCTTCCCGAACGTGGCACGATTGCCGTCAGGGCGGGCTATCCGCCTGACGATACGCTCGACGATGCCGATATTGCGGCGGCGCGCTGGGCCTGGGAGCATAATCATGCCGCTGGCCGCGGCGCCGATACCTTGCCTGGCGCCAAACGTCTTTACGTTCCCCTGCGCACCGGCCGCACTGCCGTGGGCGTCATCGGTCTCGATAGCGACCGGCGCGACGGCCCGCTCTTGACGCCGGAGCAACAGCGGCTGCTCGACGCGCTCGCCGATCAGGCGGCTCTTGCCATCGAGCGCGTACAACTGGTTGCCGATGTCGACCGGGCGAAACTCGCCGTCGAGGCGGACCGGCTGCGCTCGGCGTTGCTGACCTCGATTTCGCATGATCTGAAAACGCCACTCGCTGCCATCCTTGGGGCGGCAGGCACCTTGCGCGATTATCTGGAAACCCTGCCGCACGAAGATCGCGTCGATCTCCTCTCGACCGTCATCGACGAATCCGAGCGCCTCAACCGCTTCATCGCCAATCTTCTCGATATGACCAAGATCGAATCCGGTGCGATGGAGCCGAATTATGCCCTGCATTATGCCGGCGACATTGTCGGCAGCGCGCTGCGGCGGGCGGAAAAGATCCTGGCGCATCACCGTATCGACGTGCAGATGCCCGTCGATCTGTCGATGGTGAAGGTCGATCCGGTGCTGTTCGAGCAAGTGCTCTTCAACCTGCTTGACAATGCCGCCAAATATGCGCCGGAAGGATCGGCCATTCGGCTGGAGGCCTGGTCCGATATCGACAACATTGTCTTCCGGGTAATGGACGAGGGACCGGGTATTCCGCCCACCGACCTCGAGCGCGTCTTCGATACATTCTACCGCGTACGCAAGGGCGATCAGGTGCGCGCCGGAACCGGTCTTGGCCTGTCCATCTGCCGCGGTTTCATCGAGGCGATGGGTGGCACGATTGCCGCCGGTAACAGAACGGATCGGCAGGGAGCGGTCTTCACCATCCGCCTGCCGAAACCAACAGATGTCCTGAAGCTGGATGAATTGAAATGAACACCACCGCCGTCAAGATTCTCGTCGTCGATGACGAGCCGCCGATCCGCAAATTGCTGCGCGTCGGTCTTGGTGCCCAAGGCTACGTCGTCAACGAGGCACAGAGCGCCGCATCGGCTCGGGTATCGGTCACCGAGGATCAACCCGATCTGATCGTGCTCGATCTCGGCTTGCCCGACAAATCCGGCCAGGACCTGCTTTTGGAATGGCGTGAGGATGGGGTGCAGATCCCGGTGGTCATTCTGTCGAGCCGCACCGATGAAGCTGGTATCGTCAAGGCGCTGGAGAGCGGCGCCGATGATTATGTGACCAAGCCTTTCGGCGTCAACGAACTTGCTGCCCGCATCCGTGTGGCGCTGCGCCATCGCCTGCAGCAGCAGGGCGAAAAGGCGATTTTCCAGACCGGCGGCCTTTCCATCGATCTCGTCAAGCGCATCGTCAAGGTCGATGGCAGGGAGATCAAGCTGTCGCCGAAGGAATACGACATCCTGCGCGTGCTTGCCCAGCATGCCGGCAAGGTCCTGACGCATCAGTTCCTGCTGAAGCAGATCTGGGGGCCGGCGGCCGATGTGCAGTATCTGCGCGTCTATGTGCGTCAGCTCCGGCAGAAGATCGAAGAGATTCCCGATCAGCCACGCTATATCACCACCGAGACAGGCGTCGGCTACCGGCTGCGTGAGCCTGATTGAGGCGGCGGAGATTTCGAGCCCATTATCGAGGCGATTTGGCCTCAGACTTGTGGCGATGAATGCCATTTCAGAATTTATTGCCGGACTTTGAGTGCGACCATGGACCTTTCCACGATCATTCTTCCCGAACACGTCTTCGTCGGCGTCTCCACTCCGACGAAATGGCGGGCATTGCAGATGCTGTCGTCGAAGGCAGCCCATTGCTTTGGCCTGGACGAGGCAGTGGTCCTGCGGGCGTTGGAGACGCGCGAAAAATTGGGCACGACGGGGATCGGCAATGGCGTTGCGGTTCCGCATGCCGCCATCGCTGCCATGACGAGGCCTCGGGGACTGATGGTGCATTTTGCACATCCCGTCGATTTCGAAGCCATCGACGACGTGCCGACGGAATGGGCTTTCGTGCTGTTGTTCGGAGAGGGTGGCCGGAGCGACTATCTGAACGTGCTTGCCGCGATCGCGAGGCGTTTGCGCACGGAAGGCGTTCTGACGGCGATGCGGCAGACAAAGAGCGCTGACGAACTCTATTCCGTCTTTATGTCCGACACAATTTGCTGACGACGCACTCGTTGCGCGTCTGATGTCATTCAGGAATGTGATTTCACTTTTCTGGATTCTATGGGATGCTGTTCTCCACGGTTGCCGAAAACGGGAACTGTCTTCGTTACTTTATACGACCAAGTTGGTAGGGTTTAAGGACAAACGAAGGGGGTGTATCATGCAGACGATAAAGCTTTCACGGCTTCTCGCCACGGCAGTTCTGATCGGCAGTTTCTCGATCGCGGCCATCGCGCCGACCTGGGCGGCGGACAAGACGCTTCTTAATGTTTCCTACGATCCGACCCGTGAACTCTATAAGGACTTCAACACGGCCTTTGCTGCCAAGTGGAAGAAGGACACGGGTGAAACCATCAATATCAAGGCTTCGCATGGTGGTTCCGGCGCGCAGGCCCGCTCGGTTATCGACGGTCTCGATGCCGATGTCGTGACGCTCGCCCTTGAAGGCGATATCGATGCGATCGCCAAGGCGACGCACAAGATTCCCGCCGACTGGAAGACCAAGTTCCCGAACAATTCCGTTCCCTATACCTCGACCATCGTTTTCCTGGTGCGCAAGGGCAATCCCAAGGGCATCAAGGACTGGGGGGATCTGGTCAAGGACGGCGTCGAAGTCATCACGCCGAACCCGAAGACATCGGGCGGCGCCCGCTGGAACATTCTGGCGGCATGGGCCTGGGCCAAGCAGGCCAATGGCGGCGATGATACCAAGGCGCAGGACTATGTCGGGCAGCTCCTGAAGCATGTTCCGGTCCTCGACACCGGAGCGCGTGGCGCGACGACGACCTTCGTGCAGCGTGGTCTTGGTGATGTCCTGCTCGCCTGGGAAAACGAGGCCTATCTCTCGCTCGACGAGCTCGGCCCCGATAAATTCGAAATCGTAACACCGTCCGTTTCGATCCGCGCCGATCCCCCGGTTGCCGTCGTCGATGGCAATGTCGACACGAAGGGTACGCGCAAGGTCGCGGAAGCATATCTCAACTACCTGTACTCGGATGAAGGTCAGAAGATCGCTGCGAAGCACTATTACCGGCCGATCAAGCCGGAAGCAGCCGATCCGAAGGATGTCGCTCGTTTCCCGTCCCTGAAGCTCGCAACTATTGACGACTTTGGCGGATGGTCTCAAGCTCAGCCGAAATTCTTCGCTGACGGGGGCGTCTTCGATCAGATCTATAAGCCGGGACAATAAGACTGAATGCATTCTATAACCCGCAAACGGTGGCGGTTACGGCAGCCGAGCGTCATTCCGGGCTTCGGATTGGCGCTCGGCGTTACCTTGGCTTGGCTCATCTTCATCGTTCTCATTCCGCTGTCAGGCTTGCTGTGGAAGAGCAGCGCCCTCGGCTGGCAGAATTTCTGGGCTTTGGCTCTTGATGTGCGCACGCTCTATGCGCTGCGCATGAGCTTCGGCGGCGCCTTCATCGCCGCGCTCGTCAATGCCGTGCTCGGACTTATCCTGGCTTGGGTACTGGTGCGTTACCGCTTTCCGGGTAAGCGCATCCTGGATGCCATGGTTGATCTGCCGTTCGCTCTGCCGACGGCAGTCGCCGGTATTGCCTTGACGACGCTCTACGCGCCGAATGGCTGGATTGGTCAGTTCCTGACGCCGCTCGGCATCAAGATCGCCTTCACGCCCGTGGGCATCGTCATCGCGTTGATCTTCGTCGGCCTGCCTTTCGTCGTGCGCACGGCACAGCCGGTCATGGAGGAGATCGACCGCGAAGTCGAGGAGGCGGCGGCGACCCTTGGTGCCTCGCGTTTCCAGACGATAACCCGCGTGCTGCTGCCGGGCCTCGCACCTGCCGCTCTGACGGGTTTTGCATTGGCATTCGCGCGCGCGGCCGGCGAATACGGATCGGTCATCTTCATCGCCGGCAACAAGCCCTATGTTTCCGAAATCGCGCCGCTGCTCATCGTCATTCGCCTGGAGGAATATAATTATTCGGCAGCGACGGCGATTGCGACGTTGATGCTATTTATTTCCTTCACCATGCTTTTGATCATCAACCTCATCCAGTCCTGGAGCAGAAGGAGGTATGGCTATGGCGCATGATCTTTCTGCACCAGTCGAAACGGGTCATTCCGTCATAACCGAAAGCCGGCTTGCGCGCATCGTCTTCATATTGATCTCGCTCGCGTTCCTGACGCTGATGGTGCTTCTGCCTCTCGCCGCCGTTTTCGTCGAGGCATTCCGCAAGGGGATCGAGACCTTCTTCGAAGCTCTCGTCGACGAGGAGACCTTTGCGGCCATCCGGCTGACGTTGATCGTTGCCGGTATCAGTGTGCCGTTGAATCTTGTCTGCGGCGTTGCCGCCGCCTGGGCGATCGCCAAGTTCGAATTCAAGGGCAAGGCCTTACTGACGACGCTGATCGATCTGCCCTTTTCGGTGTCGCCGGTTATATCGGGCTTGGTCTTCGTGCTGTTGTTCAATTCGAACAGCACACTCGGCCCTTGGCTGCAGAGCCACGGTATTCAGGTCCTGTTTGCGGTTCCAGGGCTGGTGCTGGCGACGATGTTCGTCACCTTTCCCTTCGTCGCGCGCGAACTGATCCCGCTGATGCAGGAGCAGGGTAGCGCAGACGAGGAGGCCGCACTTTCGCTTGGGGCGAATGGCTGGCAGACCTTCTGGTATGTCACTCTGCCGAACATCAAATGGGGCCTGCTTTACGGCGTATTGCTCTGCAACGCCCGCGCCATGGGTGAGTTCGGCGCCGTTTCGGTCGTCTCCGGCCACATTCGCGGCGAAACAAATACCATGCCGCTGCAGGTCGAGATTCTCTATAACGAATATAATTTCTCTGGGGCCTTTGCCGTTGCTACGCTCCTGGCTCTGCTTGCCCTTGTCACATTGATACTGAAGACGCTGCTGGAAATGCGCTATAGCGAAGAGATCGCAGCCAGCCGGCGTCACTGAAGGAATTCTTAATGGAAGTTCGCGTTCAAAACCTGCGTAAGGAATTCGGTCGCTTTCCCGCATTGCATGACGTGTCCCTGGATATCCGCTCGAGCGAACTGATCGCGCTTCTCGGGCCGTCTGGCTCTGGCAAGACGACGCTGCTACGCCTGATTGCCGGGTTGGAAACGCCCACGGAGGGCAAGATCTTCTTTGGCGAAGAGGATGCTTCGCTGAAGACCGTCCAACAGCGTAATATCGGCTTCGTGTTTCAGCATTATGCGCTGTTCAGGCACATGACGGTGCTCGACAATATCTCCTTCGGCCTGAAGGTTCGCTCGGCATCGCGGCGCCCGCCGCGCGATGAAATCCGCCGCCGTGCAACGGAGCTGCTAGAACTGGTGCAGCTAAATGGCCTGGAGAAGCGCTATCCAACGCAGCTTTCAGGCGGCCAGCGGCAGCGTGTTGCGCTGGCGCGGGCCATGGCCGTGGAGCCGAATGTCTTGCTTCTCGACGAGCCCTTCGGGGCTCTCGATGCGCAGGTGCGCAAGGATCTGCGCAAATGGCTGCGCGAGATTCACGACCGCACCGGCCACACCACCGTTTTCGTGACCCATGACCAGGAAGAAGCACTGGAGCTCGCCGATCGCGTCGTCGTGCTCAATAAGGGCGCGATCGAACAGGTCGGCACGCCGGACGAGATCTACGACACGCCGAACTCGCCTTTCGTTTATGGCTTCATCGGTCAGTCCAATCGTCTCAAGGTGCGCATCACCAGCGGTGAGATCTGGTTCGATGACAAGCCGCTGGGGCTCAGCACGCCGCATGAGCCCGATGGCGAAGCCTATCTCTATTTCCGACCCCACGATATCGAGATCCGCGACGGCGATGGCAGCGCGATCGCGGGGCTGCTCGTTGCCAGCAGGCGCGTGGCAGGCACCCGCCATCTTGAGATCAATATCGGCGCCGAGCACGATCCTATCGAGATCGAACTGCCGCCGAACAAGGCCGATGCATTGGATCGCAACCGCATCGCCTTCAGGCCAACGCGCTGGAAGCTGTTTCGCAACGGTGTCTGACGATCAGTCCTCGGGGTGAGCGGCAGAAACGAAGCCGCCGCCCTGATAGACGATTGCGGGATCGTTTGGATCCTCAGCGGGTGTTCTCGACAGAATTTCGGCCCGCCACGGCGCTGCGCTATCGCGCGGCTTCCAGCCGAGGAAGGCTGCGTTGCCGTTGTCCCACCATTGCTCGTCATTGTCCGAGACACCGTAGACGATCGTGTGGCCGAGACGCGGGGCGTTGAAGGCGCAATCGCACAGCGAGACGAAATCCCTGATGCTGAACCAGGTGGCGAGCATGCGCGTATTGCGCGGCTCGGGGAAGCACGAACCAATACGTACCGAAAGCGTTTCCTGGCCGAACTTGTCGAAGTAGAGGCTGGCGACCGCCTCGCCGAATACTTTTGAGACGCCATAGAGCGAATCCGGCCGTGTCGGCACCTTGTTGTCGATCCGCTCGTCGCGACGGTAGAAGCCGATCGTGTGATTGGAGCTTGCAAAAACGATGCGCGGCTTGCCGGCGGCACGCGCTGCTTCATAAAGATTGTAGAGGCCGACGATGTTGCCTTGAAGGATCAGATCGAATGGCTTCTCGACCGAAATGCCGCCGAGATGGATGATCCCGTCCACACCCTTGACCATCGCCTCGACGCCGCCACGGTCGGCGAGATCGCAAGCGACGAAACGCTCGTTCGGACGCAAGTCGCTTATCGGCGTGAGATCGGATAAAACGACATTCTCGGCAATTTGCGACAGAAGCGGCCTGATCGCCTGCCCGACGCCACCGGCGGCGCCAGTCAGCAACAAAGTCTTCAGCATGGATTGTCTCCCGGATCGGTCAATTCGGCGGGCAGCCTATAAGATGGTCCTTCGCCCGTCATCACATATATCGGTGGGATCAACATGAAGCATGTCGATAAAGTCTAGGCTGTCTGTGGATGTCGCTGCGCGTCGTTGTCGAACGTTTCGAGACTGACGACTGCCTTGATGGGCAGATGATCCGACGCCAGGCGCGCCAGCGGTGAATCATGCACCTCGACCGCGGAGATCATGCCGCGGCGATTTGCCATGATGCGATCGAGCGCCAGGAGTGGCAACGTCGAGGGAAAGCTCGGAACAGCAGGGGGAAGCGGGCCGAAGGCGGCCTGGAAGGTATTGAGCGATGAGCGATCGCCCAGCCGCCATTCATTGAGATCGCCAAGCAGGATGGTCGGCATCTCGCTGCCGTCATTCATGAGATCGACGATCAGACGCGTCTGCTGCGCACGAGAACGATGTAGCAGGCCGAGATGTGCGGCGATGATCCTGAGGCTTCCGCCGCGCGCCAATTCCAGTTCGGCAATGAGTGCGCCGCGCGGCTCCAGCCCGGGCAGATTGATCTGATGGACATCGCGAACCGTGCCCTGCTTGAAAAGGACGACATTGCCATGCCAGCCATGGGCCTTGGTGACGCCGGAGATCGGCACCGGAATAAGCCCTGTTTCCCGCTCGAGGCGGCGCAGATCAAGGATACCCGTGCGTTCCCCGAAACGGGTGTCGGCTTCCTGCAAGCCGATGATATCGGCATCGATTTCATGAATGACGCGGCTGGTGCGTTCCGGATCGAAGCGGCGGTCGGCGCCGACGCATTTGTGGACATTGTAGGAGGCGATCAATGTGCCTTCCGGTCGGTCCACCTTGCCGCCAGCCGGCTTGGGGCGCGATTTCTTGCGGTTCTTCAGGCTTTCCAGAATGCTCGCACGGAGGCTCTCTTTCTTCTTTCGCATCTATCCGTCGACCGTTCCTTAATCAGACCATGTCGGGCACATGGGAAAGAGTATAAGAAGCGATCGTTGGCCTTGTCATGTAAAAAGGCTGCGACCAGGCCAGATTGTTCGGCCGAGCGAGCGTCAGAGATAGGGCGAACCGAGCCAAAGCACCTTTTCGACAAGTCTGACGATGAAGGGCCGCGCCCGAAGCTTTTCGAGATCGACCGGATGCGCCGTTTCGAGGATTGCGCCGATATGCGCATCGATCGTGCCGGCAAAGCCGCGATCGAGCACCTCGAGATCCACCTCGAAATTGAGCCTCAGCGAGCGCGGATCCAGATTGGAAGAGCCGACGTAGGCCCAGATGCCGTCGATGGCCAAAAGCTTGGAATGGTTGAAGGCGCCTTCTGCGCGCCAGATGCGGCAGTAATTTTTCAGCATCTGGTCGAATTGCGCTGTCATGGCTCGGTCGACGAGCACGAGATTATTGGCTGTCGGCACGACGATATCGACCTCGACGCCGCGCCGGGCTGCTGTCACCAGAGCGCTGATCAGTTCTCGATCGGGCAGGAAATAAGGCGACATGATGCGGATGGATTTGCGCGCCACCGACAGCGCACCAATCAGCATCTTATGATTGGTCTCGACGCTGCGATCCGGGCCGGAGGCGACGACCCGCATAAAGACTGGGGCACCCGGCTCGTTGGAAGGGGCGGCAATTCGCCATTCCGGGGCGTTCAGGACCTCGCCCGTGGTAAAACGCCAGTCTTCGGCTGCGGTATTGAAAAGATCGGCGATTGCCGGGCCTGTGACGCAGAAATGCATGTCGCGGGCGCAGTGATCGCGAGCGAATTCGCGCGTAAAACCCTGGCGTATGTTCATGCCGCCGGTAAAGGCAATTCGCCCGTCGATGCTGAGGATCTTACGGTGGGTGCGCAGATTGGCGTAGGGCAACCGGAGGCCGATGATGACATTGCCGTTGAAGACGTCGACCTGGACGCCGCCCTGACGAAGATAGCCCATGATGCTCGGCACGGAGTAGCGGGCGCCGACGGCATCGATCAGCACGCGGACGCTGACGCCGCGTTTGGTCGCGGCAATCAGGGCATCGGCGATGCGAAGGCCGATCGGATCGCGATCGAAAATATAGGTTTCCATCAGGATGCTGCGTTCGGCGCCATCGATTGCGGCTTTCATCGCGGCATAGGCGACATCGCCGTTCGTCAGCATCTCGATCGTATTGCCGGTGCTCATCGTGTAACGGACGACACGGTCGCCGAGCGTCTTCATTGAGCCGAAACGTTCGCCGAAGAGCCGCCGCACCTCGCCGTCATCCGCGTCGAAGCTGGAGAGCTCGCCATTCGCATCCTTGCGAAAGAGCGCGTCTCGCTGCGAGCTGAGGGAGGCCCGGCGGATGCGATTGATGCCGGCGACAGCATAGAGGACGGCACCGATGATGGGGGAGAGGATGATGACGCCGACCCAGCCGATCGCGGCGCGGACATCCTCTTTGGTCATGGCTGCATGGATTGCAGCGGCGGCCCCCATCGCGATGGAAAGGACGGCGAGAATTTGGCCCCAATGGGCGGCCACGAGGTCGATCATGATGCAAGTATATCCTTGCGCGCAAAAGCTGCAATGAGCCGGCTTGCGGTCATCAGAAGGCTATCGGTGCGAAAATTCATCCTATTAGATAATTTTAATTGAACCCCGTTGTCACCGCCTTCATAGTTAGGGTGCTTCGGCTGCTTCGCTACCGTCCCCCACGGTAAATCTGTCTTTCGTTTGAAGCACCACTGCGGTTCGAGAGTCGAGACCGAAGAACGCTTGACCTAGTGTCTTGACTGCTCGGGGGAGGCGTAAAGCCCGCATTTCAAGAACGGGCATTGTTCATCAAAACCATGTTCAATGATGCGAACGGAGAACAGCAGATGTTGGAACCTCGGGACGAATGGATCAAGAAACGCGCATACGCCATATGGGAAGAGGAAGGTCATCCTTCGGGACGCGACGCCGAGCACTGGGCGCAGGCGAGCAGCGAGCGTATTGCGCTTGAAAAGACTGTAGCAAACGGCAGCACGATCGATATCAAGCCAAAAGCGAAGCGCAAGACGGCGGTCGCTGCGGCGGCTGTTGCCGAGGAGAAGTCGGCCAAACCCGCGAAGAAAACGCCGAAGAAGGCTGTAGCGCCGAAGGTGTAAGGCGTGTCGGTCTTAAGAGTGTGGCGGAGACAGGAGCGGCCTGTTGGCAACGGCAGGCCCTCTCTCTTTCAAAAGACAACGGCCGGCGGAATATTTGCAATAATTCCGGTGATTTGGCTCTCCTGCGCGACATAGTTGTCACACATCGATGCTACGAATTGCGAAGGGAGCTTAGCAATGGGTCGTAGCGACATCGATGATAGGGAAATGACCATTGCCGCAATCGTTGCGGCGTGCTGCGTTGCCTGTTTTGCCAATGGGTTTGGAGCGATGCGATGACATCTCTCCTTATATTGACCGCGCTCTATCTGCTGGCCGCCTTGGTCCTGATTTTGATCATCGATCGTTCAGTCGGCATCTTTTTCCCGGCTTCGGCCAAGCAATCTGCCGCCGCGCGGCATGATCGGCGCTTCCGAATGCTTCCAGCCAATCTGCTGTCCAGTAATCGCAATTCGCCCGGGCGGATCTCGGAACCTTTTCTCTGACGACGGGTTGGTTTTTCGTCCCAACAAGGAGAAAGATCATGCCCCGAGGAGACAAATCGGCCTATACGGACAAACAGAAGCGCAAGGCTGAGCATATCGAGGAAGGATATGAAGACCGCGGCGTCTCCAATGAGGAGGCGGAGCGGCGTGCCTGGGCGACCGTCAATAAGGAAAGCGGCGGCGGCAAGAAATCCGGCTCCGGCCGCGGCCATCCCGAAAATCACGAATCGTCCGAAAAAGGAGGCAGGATCGGCGGACGCGCTGCTGCCAAGCGACCGGCTGCGGAGCGTTCCGCCTCTGCGAGGAAGGCGGCGGCGACGCGTAAACGCCACGAGCATAATGCGCGCAGCTAGCCTCCCCGTTGGAGGTCTCGCCGGACCTTTCTCACAGGCCGACGATGACATTCACAGGGCCTCTGACGCATATGTGTAGCCCATACCGTCGGTCGCCACTTATCTTCTGTACCATCGACGCTAAATTGTAGGCTTGCGATGCGCCGATGGTGACGGTGACGAGAATATGCCCGTCGCTACGACTGCCGCGGCTGGCGTTTTCAATTCTCGGGAGGGAAAAACCGAATGGCTTACGAACTCTATTATTGGGATGGCATTCAAGGGCGCGGCGAATTCGTTCGGCTGGCGCTGGAGGAGGCGGGTGCGGAGTATGTCGATGTTTGTCGCGGATCGGCAAGCAAGGGGCAGGGAATGCCCGCCATGTTCGCCATCATGGGCGGAAAATCCGACTTCGATCTTCCGTTTGCGCCGCCATTTCTGAAGGATGGCGATCTCGTCATTCCGCATGTCGCGAATATCCTGATGTATCTCGGGCCGAAACTCGGGCTTGCTCCAAAGGATGATGGGCGGCGCCACGTCCTGAATGGCCTGCAATTGACCATCACCGATCTCGTCGCCGAGGTACACGACACGCATCACCCGATCGCAACGTCGAAATATTACGAGGACCAGAAGCAAGAGGCCAAAGCGCGCGCTGCAGAATTCATCGAAAACCGCATTCCCAAGTTTCTCGGCTATTTCGAGAAAGTGCTTCAGCAGAACCCCGAAGAATCGAGCCATATTTTCGGTGGCGAATTGACCTATGTCGATTTATCGCTATTCCAGGTCTATGAGGGATTGCACTATGCCTTTCCGCGCGCGACAAAGCATTTTGAGCGCGATTATCCGCATCTGACTGCGCTGCACGCAGCTGTCATGAAACGGCCTAACATTGCTCGCTATCTTCAGTCCGATCGCCGCATTCCCTTCAATGAGAACGGCATTTTCCGGCACTATCCGGAACTGGACAAAGACGTGGCCTGAGCGATGCTGTTTTATCAATTCATTCCTGCATGCTGGATCATCTGGCTGTTGATCTGGCTTTTCGCCTCGTTCGGCGTCAAGAAAAGCGTGCGGCAGGAGGATCCGTTGTCGCGGCTCGGCAATACCGCGCCGATCTGGATCGGCGCTTTCCTGCTTTCAATCGATCCATCCTGGTTCGGCCCCTTGCGATATCGTATCATTCCGCAAGACCCTGCATCTTATGCAATCGGTGCTGCTTTGACCTTCATCGGTCTGCTCTTCGCCGTCTGGGCGCGCTATCACATCGGCAGAAACTGGAGTGGCGTGATTACGCTCAAGGAGGATCACGCGCTTGTACGCTCCGGTCCGTATGCGCTTGTCCGGCATCCGATCTATTCCGGCCTGATGCTGGCCATCATCGGCTCGGCAATTGCGCGAGGCGATATCGCGGCGGCCCTGGCCATCGTCGCCGTTCTTTATGCCGTGCTGCGCCGTGTGCGGATCGAGGAAAGCTGGATGAGCGAGACCTTCGGCTCGGCCTACGCCGACTATAAGGCCAGCACGCCGGCGCTGGTCCCGTTTCTCGTGTAGCGTCAGACTTTGAGCGGCGATGCCGCCTTGAAGAAATCCGCCCAGGGATCGGTGCTCGATCGGCCGAGGCGCGATGCTGCATTCTTGACCGTAAAGGAAGCGGGCCCGATCGTGTCGTCCAATTCTTCCCAATTGACCGGCATCGAAACGGCCGCGCCCTTTCTGGCGCGTGTCGAATAGGGTGCCACGGCAGTATTGCCGCGACCGTTGCGCAGATAATCGATAAAGATGTGACCAGCCCGCTTCGCCTTGCTGGCGACCGACAAATATGTCTGCGGACTATCGGCACTCATGGCATGGGCGATCGCTTCGGCGGCATCCTTGATATCAGGCCAGGTCGCCTGCGGTTTGACGGATGCGACCACATGCAGGCCCTTGCCGCCAGAGGTTTTGACGAAGGAGGTTAGGCCCAGGGCTGCGAACCGCTCCCTGATCTCTTTTGCCGCGGTCACGACCTTGCTCCATGCGATATCCTCGCCGGGATCGAGGTCCATGATGATCATGTCGGGCTTTTCCCAATGATCGATCGTGGTGCCCCAGGGGTGTATCTCCAGGGCGGCTGATTGGACGAGCGCAGCGAGCCCGTCGAAACTCTCGATCTTCAAAAGTTTTGCAGCGTCTTTGTCTTCAGGATCGGCGATTTCAGTGATGTTATGATTGATGCCTTTCCAGGCGTGTTTCTGGAAGAAGCGTGGCCCATCGATGCCATCGGGGCAGCGCAAGAGGGCGAGGGGGCGATTGATGACGAATGGCGACATGCGCTCCCACGCCAGGGCATAATATTCGAGAAGATCGTGTTTGGTAATATTATCGTCGGGCCAATAGACCCACTCCGGATGGGTCAATTCCACCGACGTCTTGATGCCGTCGTGAGTGGGCGTCTTTGCCATCTGCATGCGCTCCATCTTCCTCGACGCGAAGGCCCCGCGTCGGGCAAGACTAACATTGCCCGACGCACAAAGCGACCGCTGGCCGCATCTCACGGCATCAGCTGGCCGCCATTGACCTCGATGATCTGGCCGGTGATGTAACCGGACAGAGTGGGAGAGGCGAGGAAGAGGTAGGCGCCGACGCAGTCTTCCGGCGTGCCGACGAATCCCATGGGAATCGTCTTGCGCTGCAGTTCCATCTGCTCGTCGTTGGTATAGCGCTCATGGAACGGCGTTGCGATGACGCCGGGTGCGACGGCATTGACGCGGATCTTGTCGTTGACGAATTCCTTGGCGTGGCCATGGGTAATGGTCGAGACGAAACCCTTGGAGGCGGCATAGAGAATTGCGCCATTGCCGCCGCCATTGCGCGCGGCAATCGAGGTCGTGTTGATGATGAAGCCGCCTTGTTTTTTCAGGTGAGGATGAGCGGCACGGGTCGCCGCAAGGACGGAGCGTGCATTGAGGTTCATCACCCGCTCATAGTGCTCATCCGTCATTTCGGCGGTCGGAAGCCGCCCGAGCATGCCGCCGGCATTATTGATCAGGCCGTCGAGGCCACCCAACGCGTCTACCGCATCCTTGACGACGCGCTCGGTCCCGCCGTCTTGCGAGACATCGCCCTGAATGAGATGGACGGTTCCGCCGCCAGCCTTGATTTCATCGGCCAGCTTTTCCGCCGGTTCGCGGCTTGCATTGAAGTGCAGGCCGATTTTCATGCCCTGTGCGGCAAAAGCGCGTGCCACGGCGGCGCCGATGCCGGTCGAAGCGCCCGTTATCAATACTCTTTTGCCGGCAAGATCGGGAATGCGAATGGACGCAAGCGATTGCGTGAGTTCTGCCATGACGACTCCTCCTGAACGTCAACCAATCATACGACGAAATATGCCTTTGTCTTATCAGGCTCGGGGGCGAAAAGGCAATCATGCCAAGTTCGACAAAGGACGATATGTCCTTTGTCGAGGAAGCGTCCTTAGTCGCCGGAAAATAAAAGGGTTTTTCTTGTTTTTGAAGTTAAGGTTTCGATCGAAGTTGCAGAAGCATCGCTCCATGTCCATCCCGCAAGCGAACAAAACGATCTGGCGTAGCGCCGTTGCGGCAGATAAGGAAGCTACCAGGAGAGTCGAACGCTTGGGCCTGTTCACGATGAATGATGGCGACTGACTTTCAGCAACGGGGTAGGACCGAGGATATCATGACCAAGAACAAGCTGATCCGTTTCGACGTCGCCGACAATCAGGCCGGCGGCCAGCGTCGCCCCTTCGCCAAGGCCGTCAGGGCAGGCGATTTCGTGTACGTTTCGGGCCAGGTTCCGACCATCAACGGCGAAATCGTCACGGGCAATATCATCACGCAGACCGAGCAGGTCATTGCTAATATCAAGGATGTCCTTGCCCTTGCCGATTGCACACTCGAGCATGTGGTGAAGGTCAATGTGTGGCTGGATGACGCTCGCGATTTCTCGAGCTTCAATGCGGTATTCGAAAAGCATTTCATCGATCATCCGCCAGCCCGTTCGACCGTTCAGTCGCCAATGATGGTCGATGTGAAGGTGGAAATGGACGTCATTGCCTACAAACCGCTCGACTGACCGAGCGCTGTTTTTTGCCTCGATTGCGGTGCGGCAAGGGCTGCATCGCAATCCATCTCGCGCCCATTTGCGATGGCGCGCCCAGATGATCAATCTCCCGACTATCTGCCTTAAAATCCCAAAGCGTGCCGGCCGCCGCCTGCTTCGGTATTGCGGATAGGCGCCGCTTTTTCTCGATTGCGGCTCCGTGCGACCGCATCTCCAAGCGCGCTGCCACCAGGCCGTAGTCCTCGCTATATCCGCGCAATTTCCAGTAGCGGCGGAGTGCGTGCCGACATCGGCGACAATCCTTCAAACCTCAAAATCAATGCCTGTTGATTTCCAATCAGCGATTGACGAGCCTCAAAACTCGCTATTAAATCAATTTGATTGACTACTCCAAAACAACAAGAGGGGTTGGAAATGGGAATGAGGAAAAGGTCATTGCGCAATCTATTTCAGCGGACATCATTGGCAGCGGCGGCGCTTGGCGCTTCGCTGGCGTTCGGTGCAGGCACGGCATCCGCGGAATCCGTGCTGACGATGCACATCGAGGAGCAGACCAGCTGGGTCAGCAACTTCAATCCCTTCGATCTGGCCGGTCGTCGCCAGAGCACGATGGATTTCATCTACGAGCCGTTGGTCATCTTCAACGCCAATGACGGCGGCAAGCCGGTCTGGCGGCTTGCGACCAGTTACAAGTTCTCCGATGATCTGATGTCGATCACCTATGAGCTGCGCCCCGGTGTGAAATGGTCTGACGGACAGCCGCTGACCTCGGCCGACGTGAAATATACGATCGACCTGATGCTGAAGAACCCGGCCGTCGATACGGTCGGTGTCGGTCAAACAGTCGCATCGGTCGAGGCACCGTCGCCGACAGCAGTGACGATCAAGCTCAAGGCCGTGAATTCCGAATTCCCCGAATCCCTGGCCGATCTCGCCGTCGTACCGGAGCATATCTGGAAGGACGTGGCCGATCCGGTCGCTTTCAAGAACGAGAAGCCGGTCGGGTCCGGTCCGATGACCGAGGTTCGCCGCTTTACGCCGCAGGTCTATGAGCAGTGCCGCAATCCGAACTACTGGGATGCGGCATCGCTGCACGTCGATTGCCTGCGCCTGCCGCAGATCTCGGGCAACGACCAGATGCTGGCGCTGCTGCCGGAAGGCACCGTCGATTGGATCGGCTCGTTCCTGCCGCAGATCGACAAGACCTTCGTCGCGCTCGACCCGCAGCATAACGGTTACTGGCAGCCGCCGGCGGAAACCGTTGCCTTCGAGATGAACTTCAAATCCACGAATGCCGGCAACCTCGAGGCTTTCAAAGATCTCAATTTCCGCCATGCGTTCAGCCTGGCGATGGATCGCAAATCGATGGTCGATATTGCCGGCTTCGGTTATCCGGTCGTCAACCTCCATGCCAGCGGCCTGCCGCCGCGCTTCGAAAGCTGGCGCAACAAGGCTGCCGAAGGCGACAAGGACGCTTTCATGGGCTTCGACACCGACAAGGCGAACAAGATCCTGGATGACGCCGGCTACAAGAAGGGTGCGGATGGCTTCCGCACCACACCGAGCGGCAAGCCGATCACCTTCGCAGTCATCGTGCCGAACGGTTGGACGGACTGGATCGATGCCGTGCAGATCGCCGTCGAAGGGCTTCGCGCCGCGGGCATCAACGCCTCGGTTGCCACGCCCGAATACGAGCAGTGGCGCAAGCAGCTTCTCGACGGCAGCTTCGATGTGGTCATGAATTCGCGCGCCGATAGCGCGACGCCGTTCCAGGGCTACTATCAGAGCTTGTCGACGGCCTATGCCGGCAAGCTCACCGTCGCCGCGCCACGCTACTCCAACCCGAAGCTCGATGCGCTCTTCGATCAATATCTGAAGTCGTCTTCCGATGATGATCACAAGAAGATCTTCAACGATATCCAGGTTCTGATCGCCGACGATTTCCCGGTCGTTCCCGTCTTCAACGGCCCGACCTGGTATCAGTATTCCAGCAAGCGTTTCGCCGGTTGGGTCACGGACAAGGATCCGGTGATGAATCCGGAAAACCACGACAACAACCGCATGCGTCTCATGCATCTTCTGCGTCTGAAGCCGGTCCAATAAGGCCAAAGCGAAGGAAGCAGACATGCGTGTTTCGAGCCGGCGCCTCGGCGTCTATGCGGTGGCTTTGGCCTTCGCGATCGTCGTGAACTTCATTCTTCCCCGGCTTATGCCGGGGAGCCCCGTCGATGCCATGGTCGCTCAGCTCGGGCCGCGGGCGACACCCGCGGCCGTGGAGGCGATCAAGGCCCGTTTCGGCGAGATCGATCAGCCGATCATGATGCAGTTCCTCGACTACCTTAAAGGCCTCGCCACCTTCGATCTCGGCGTTTCGGTCAAATACTATCCGCACACGGTGGTCCAGGTATTGAGCCGGGCGACGCTCTGGACCATCTTCCTGGTGGTCACGGCGATCATCTTTTCGCTGTGCGTCGGCGTCATCCTCGGCGCGGTCGCGGCCTGGAGCCGCGGCGGGCGGTTCGATACGATCGTATCGCCTTTCGCAGTCATCCTGTTTTCGATACCGCCCGTCATCGTCGCGCTCACGACCCTGTTCGTCTTCGCCGTGTCGCTGCGCTGGTTTCCCGTGGGATATGCCTATGATCCCAATCTCGATCCGGGCTTCAATTTTACCTTCTTCGGCAGCGTCTTCGTGCATGCGATCCTGCCGGTCCTGACGCTGTCGCCATTCCTTATCGGCGAGTTCCAGACGACGATGCGTTCGTCCATGATCGTCGTGCTCGGCGAAGATTACGTGACGATGGGGCGGGCCAAGGGACTTAGCAACCTTGCCGTCATGTTCGGTTACGGCGCCCGCAACGCGCTTCTGCCTGTGCTCACCAACCTGGCGCTTATGCTCGGAGCCGTCTTCGGCGGCTCGATCGTTACCGAGATTGTCTTCAATTATCCGGGTCTTGGGCTGACGCTGTTTACCGCCAGCGTGGCGCGCGACTATCCCGTCATTCAGGGGCAATTGCTGCTGATGACGCTTGCGACGCTTGGCGCAAATTTCCTCGTCGACATCCTCTATGGCCTCGTCGATCCGCGATTGAGGGAGGCAGGCCGATGAGCTTCTCCTTCCGATCCATTTTCAGCCAGAAAAAGGCACTTGTCGGCTTCGTCATCGTTGCGGCGCTATGTCTGATGGCGATCTTCGCCCCGATCATCGCGCCGGGCGAACCGGGCGCCCGTGTCGGCCGCTCGCATCAGCCGCCATCAGTCGAACATGTCTTCGGCACGACGAAGATGGGCCGCGACGTCTACAAGCAATTCGTCTGGGGCGCGAGAAGCTCGCTGTCCGTCGGCTTCGCCACGGGCATTGCGATTACCGTGCTGGGCACGGCCATCGGCCTGATCGCTGGCTATACCGGCGGCAAGACGGACGCTGCGCTCGACCTTGCCACCAACGCCGTCCTGGTCATCCCGAACATGCCGCTCCTCATCCTGCTCGCTTCCTTTGCCGGCACGGTCGGGCCGATGACAATCATGACCATCATCGCCCTGACGTCCTGGCCCTGGGGGGCGCGCATGACGCGGTCGCAGACGATGGCCTTGCGCAACCGCGATTTCGTCACCGCCGCCAAGATGATCGGCGAGCCGGCATGGCGTATCATCTTCGTCGAGATCCTGCCGAACCTGACGCCGCTCATCGGCATCAACCTGGTCGGCAGCATCATCTACGCGATCGTCGCCCAGACCACGCTCGAGTATCTCGGCTTCGGCGATCCGCTGAAGGTTACTTGGGGCACCATGCTCTACAACGCTCAGAATGCCTCGGCCATCATGGTCGGCGCCTGGTGGGATATCGGCATACCGGCCATCGGCATCGCGCTGACGGGGCTTGGTCTCGCGCTGATCAACTTCACCTTCGATGAAATCGCCAATCCGCAATTGCGTTCCGGCCCAGCCTTGACCCGCTGGTTCCGCCTGACACGAGCTCGCAACCGCATGATGAGGACCGAGCAATGAGCGGCAATCTGCTTGAGATCGAACATCTCAATATCGACTATTTGCTCGACAAGGGCGATTTCCGCGCGGTGAAGGATGTATCCTTCAATATCGGCCGCGGCGAAATCTTCGGTCTTGCCGGCGAATCCGGCTGCGGCAAGAGCACGATCGCTTATGCGATCACCCGGCTCTCCAAGGCGCCGGCCTGGATCAGCGGTGGCAGCATCCGCCTTGACGGCCAGGATCTGCTGAAGATGCCGGAAGGCGATCTGCAGAAGATCCGCTGGAAACGTATCGGCATGGTGTTCCAGAGCGCCATGAATTCTCTCAATCCGCTCATGCGGGTGGAGGCACAATTCCACGACGTCTTGCGTCGCCATACGGGATGCACGCGTCAGGAATCGCGTGCGCGGGCCGAAGAAATGTTCAAGCTGGTCGGCATCCCCCCGCATCGCGTCGGCGATTATCCGCACCAGTTTTCCGGTGGCATGCGCCAGCGCATCGTTATCGCCATCTGCCTGGCGCTGCGTCCTGAACTCATCATCATGGACGAACCGACAACGGCGCTCGATGTCGTCGTGCAGCGTGAGATTCTCGAACAGGTTCTCGACCTGCAGCAGACCTATGGCTTCTCGGTGCTGTTCATCACCCATGACCTGCATCTGATGGCGCAGCTTTGCCACCGCATCGGCGTCATGCTGAGGGGCGAACTGGTCGAGGTCGGTGATGTCACTCAGGTCAGCCAGTCGCCCGTTCATGAGTACACGCGCAAGCTTTGGAATGCCATCCCGCAGCTTCCGGCCAGCGCCCATCTTCCCGGAGTTTTCGCATGAAACCGCAGATACAGGCTGTGACTGCAGAACCCGTCATCCGGCTGGATGATATCCAGCGCCATTTCGGCCCCGTGCACGCGTTGAAAAGCGTCTCCTTCTCGCTATTCGCGGGAAAGGCACTTGCATTGGTCGGCGAATCCGGCTGCGGCAAGACCACCTGCGCCCGCATCATTGCCCGCCTCGACAAGCCGACTGCCGGCCGGCTCCTCTTTCGCGGACAGGATCGCACGGCGCGAGGGGCGAGCAAGGACGAGCGGATGTACCGCAAGGATGTGCAGATGGTGTTTCAGGATCCGTTCTCCTCGCTCAACCCGGCCTTCACGATCAATCATCACATTGCAAGGCCACTGCAGTTGCACGGTAGCGACAAGCCGAAGGCCGAACGCGACGAGGATATAGCGAAGCTGCTGGAGAGTGTCGGGCTCGATCCTGCGGTGACACGCCAGAAGTTTCCGCACGAACTCTCCGGCGGTCAGCGCCAGCGCGTCAATATTGCCCGAGCGCTTGCAGTTTCTCCGAGCGTACTGGTGGCCGACGAGCCGACATCGATGCTCGACGTCTCGATCCGCAAGGATATTCTCGATCTGCTGGCACGGGTAAAACGGGAAAACGATCTCGCCATGCTCTACATCACCCATGATATCGCAACGGCCGCTCATGTTGCAGAGGAGATCGTGGTGATGTTTGCCGGCCAGATGGTCGAGTGGGGCGAGACCGATGCCGTCCTCGCCAGTCCGAGGCACCCCTATACGCAGCTTCTGCTTTCGGCGGTGCCGGATGGTGGCCGCAGGTTCGTGACCGGCGGCAGCGCCCGCTTCCTGGAGCAGGCGGAGAAGATCCGCGCGCTCAGCCGGCCGGTCTCGACAGTGGTCGAGGAGGTCGGCCCCAATCATTTCATGCGTGCGCTCGTCACATCGAATTAGGAGGAATTCCCCTTGGACTACCTGGTCAATCTATCGACCCTGCCGATCGACATGCAATCGGCCGAGCGCATGGCGAAGGCTGATGTCACCATCCGGCGTGCGCTGCCGCCGGAGCTGCGTGTTATCACCGGCTGGGTGGCGGAACATTTCAGCCGGGGCTGGGCGAGCGAGACGACTGTCGCGATGAGCCGCCAGCCGCCGACATGCTTTATTGCCACGCGCAATCGGGAGCTTGTCGGCTTTGCCTGCCACGAGGCGACGGCACGCGGTTTCTTCGGCCCGACCGGCGTCGACGAAAGTGTCCGCGGCCTCGGCATCGGGCGTGCGCTGCTGTTTGCCTGCCTCAACGATCAGAAGGCCATGGGCTATGCCTACACCGTCATTGGCGATGTCGGCCCATCGGAATTCTACGAGAAGACGGTCGGCGCGATCCAGATCCCCAATTCCGCACCCGGCATCTATGCCGGCATGCTCAAGCTTTGAACGATACTTTCAGGAAGAGAGAATGCTCATGTCCACACCGCGATTCCTGGCTTTGCGGCTTGAAACAACCTGGAACCCGCCCGCCGACGACAAGGAGTTTTCCTATGTCCTACGGCTGAAGAACTTGTCATCAGAGCCGCTTTCCGGCTTCGCGCTCTGTGTCAGCGGCCCCGGCCGCGTCGATCCCTCCGGCGTCGTCGAAGGCGCCACGGTCACGAAACGGCTGTCCAATTTCACCGAATTCCAGCCGCCGGAAGGCTTCATACTGGCTGGCGGTGAGACATGGACCATCACGGTGCACGCGCTCAGCTGGCCGTTTCGCCATTGGACTGACGGTGCCACCAGTGCTTATCTGGCGCTTTCCGATGGAACTGCCGTGTCCCTTGCCACTGAGCCGACGCGCACATCGTCAAGCAATGCGCCTTTGAAGCGCGGCGCCGAAATCTATCCCGTTCCGGCCAATCCTCCTGTTCCACTGGCGATCATTCCCTGGCCGAACCGCGTTGCCGTTTCGTCGCGCCGTCCGCTGCCGGCAGGCTTTGCGCTGAAGGCGACGACACTGGAAGCACAGGCGGCGGCTGCAAGCTTCACGGCTCTGGTCGAGCATCTCTTCGCGGCCGAAGGTCTCGTCCGCTCCGAGGCGGAAGGTGCAGCCACGGTGGTGCTGCGTCAAACGGAAGGTCTGGGCCCCGAAGCCTATAGGCTGGAGTTTGCCTCGGAGAGCGTCACTGTCGAGGCGAGCACCCGGGCCGGCTTCGTCTATGGCCTTGTCACTATCGGCCAGATCTGGCGCGGAGCACGCCTGCATCCACAGGCTTTCCATTTCCCGGCCGCCGGCGAGATCGTCGACGAGCCGTCCATGAGCTGGCGCGGCCTGCATCTCGACGTCTCGCGCCAATTCTACGGCACGGCTGAAATCAAGAAGCTGATGGCGGTTCTTGCCTGGAACAAGCTCAACCGCTTCCATTGGCATCTGTCGGACGACGAATCCTGGCGTGTCGAGATCGATGCCTATCCGGCATTGACGGAGATCGGCGCATGGCGGGGCCACGGACTGCCGTTGCCGCCGCTTCTCGGCTCGAGCCCGGCTCGCACCGGCGGCTATTATACCAAGGCGGCCGTGCGCGAGATCGTCGCTTACGCCAAGGGCTTCGGCATCGAGATCCTGCCCGAGATCGATATGCCCGGCCACTGCTATGCGATGCAGCAGGCAATCCCGGAGCTTCGCGATCCGAACGAAGTCGGCAGCTATTATTCGGTGCAAGGCTTCCCGGACAATTGCATCAATCCGGCGCGCGAAAAGACCTATAAGGTCATCGAGACCATCCTTTCTGAACTGATCGAACTCTTCCCGTTCAAGACGATCCATATCGGCGCCGATGAAGTGCCGCTTGGCGCTTGGTCCGGCTCCCCGGAGGCGCTTGCCCGTCTGCGCGAACTGGCCGGCGACGAGGTAGCGGAGGCCCATGCCAAGCGCCTGAACGTCATCACCAACACGCACGGGGCCGACGATATTCACGGCTCGGGTGCTGCTGTCCTGCAGGCCGAATTCCTGGAGCGTATCCAGACGTTTCTTGCCTCGAAGGGCTGCATAACCGGCGGCTGGGAAGAAGCGGCGCATGGTGACAGGATCGACAAGGACAAGAGCTATCTCTGCAGCTGGCGCAATGTCGAAGTGGCGGCTGAGCTCGCTGGACGTGGCTACGAGATCGTCGTCTGTCCTGGCCAGGTCTATTATCTCGACATGGCGATGCGCCCGGACTGGGACGAACCGGGCGGCAGCTGGGCCGGCTATTCCGATGCGGAGAAGATCTACACCTTCGATCCCGTCGGCGGCTGGACGGATGCGCAGAAGGAGAAGCTTCGCGGCATCCAGGCCTGCATCTGGTCGGAACCGATGACCGACCGCGCCGTTTTCGACCGGCTCGTCTTCCCACGTCTTTCGGCGCTGGCGGAAACCGGCTGGACCAAGCCTTCGGCCAAATCCTGGGAGCGATTCAAGGCGCTCGCGGGCACGATGCCGCTGCTTTACGGCCTGCATCAATTTTGACAGCTTGATGCATGGCCCTCAGGCGCGACCCAGCAAGGTCGCGCTTGAGCAAGGTTGCCAGAACGCAGGTCGAGCCGTTTGCCTAGCCCATGACGGCGCGGTGCGTCAGCGGCTTCTGAAGCACATCGAATTGAGGGTTGGTTTCCGAGAAAATGGGCAAGGCCGCCGCGCCGAGGATGGCGGTATCCTTGCCGGTGGCGCCGATCATCAAACGGGGAATGGTGCGCCTTTCCATCGGATTCACTGGAGTGTACAGCGGTTCCACGCGCTCGGCCAGTCCGATCATGAGGGATGTGGGAGCGCTGCCGCCAAGCACGATCGTCTGCGGATCGAAGGCCAGTTCGAGGAAATCGATCGTTTGCCGAAGCGGCTGCACCGCCTGTTCCAGCCAGGCTTCCAGACCGTGGTTGTTGGCCGCAATCATCGCATCCAGTTCATCCGGGTCCAGCTCCTGCGCGTCCTCGATCCCCAGACATTCGTAGGCGACGGATGGCGAGACATAGCGGTCGAGACAGCCGCGTTTACCGCAGGTGCAAAGCCTGCCATGCGGCTCGACGATGATGTGGCCGATTTCGCCGGCATTGGCACGGCTGCCCTTGTAGAGGTGGCCGTCGAGGAACATGCCGGCGCCGATGCCGCCGTCACCCGCCAGAAAGAGATAGACGAAGCTTCCGAGGCCGCGGGCAACACCATGGAGCCGCTCGCCGATCGCCGCCGCTGTGGCATCGTTTTCGACAAGCACAGGCAGGCCGATCAGGCGTTCGAGTTCGCGTGCAACGGGGAAATCCTGCCAGCCCGGCAGGTTCAGCGGACTCAGCGAGGTGACGCCACCATCGGCGTAGCGCCCGGGTAGGGCAATGCCGATGCCCAGCAACCGGGCGCGATCGAAGGAAAAGGCTTCCTGCAGATCCCTGACGATCTCGGCAAAGACCGGCATTGCCTCGGTTGGTCCTGGCCTGTCGACATGGCGGTCAATGCGGGCGCAAACCGTGCCGGAAAGATCCGTGAGTACCCCGGCCGCACGCTGGCGGCCGAGTTCGAGGCCGATTGAGTAGGCTCCCATGGGATTGATGGTGTATGGGATGATGGGCTGGCCGCGGGCGATCTTCTGCGCCTCCATTGGGATGAGGAGGTGCGAACGCGCGAGTTCCTCCACGATATTCGAAACCGTCTGTGTGGTCAGTGCTGTCATGCGCGCAATCGCTGCGCGCGACATCGGCCCGTTGGTGCGAATGGCTTCGATCACGACACGCCGATTATGCGATTTGGCCTGTTCGAGATTCGTGCCTGAAATTGTCTTCATGTGAGGACCGGAGATGACTTTATTTTATGTTGTTGCTTGCCACGCTTGCCATGGCGTGGAGGAGGGGCCGCATGCCGCTTCTGCGTCTATATGGAGTTTCTATGCTTTTGCCGATGCGTTCAAGCGGCGATCAGCTGAGGTCGCGCCGTTTGAACGGGAGTGCATGGCGTTTTTTCTCTTCCATAGATCATCTGCGCGTCTCTTTACTGCGGCTGACATTGCGTTAGTGTCTGGTTACCTCGGCCTTTTGCCGCGGTAAGCCCCGGAGGAATTCGATGATCAGACTGCTCGGAATCGCCATTATCTCGACCTGCATTGCCGGTGGTGCGATGGCGGCGGATGCGACATGCAAGGCCCAGGCCGCCGACAAGAAGCTGGCAGGCGCCGCTTTGACCAGTTTCACCAAGAAATGCGAGAAGGATGCCGCAGCCGCCTGCGATACTCAGGCAGCATCGAAGAAGCTTGCCGGCGCCGCAAAGACCAGCTTCGTCAAGAAGTGCGCGTCCGACGCCGCCGGCAGCTGATCGCTCAATTTTTTGTCTTGTCTCAAGAGGCTTCGGCCGCCGTTGGCGGCCGGGTCAAAAAGCGGCTCGCTACCGACGTCGATCCGGCGATCAGTAATTCCGGTCTTGCGAGCTATGCTTCACCCAGCAGGCAACGGAGTTCGGACCATATTATTCCTTGCGGTAGGTACCTTGCAGGGTCACGCCATCGGCAAAATCACACACACCCCCTGTGATACGCGCCAGGTCCTTGCGTTGAGCCGGTCCAGGCCGATCTTGCACGCTTCTCTGGTGAGTTCAGCGTGCTCCTTCGTCAGCGGGACGACACCGTCGATGCCATCGGCATTGACATCGCCCGCGTCGGCGCCGCCCGGGCCAACATAGGTCGAAGCGAGCGAGACCGCGAGAAAACCATCGACCGGCCCGAAGATTGCAAGATGGCCCTCATTACCGTCAGTGCCGTTCGACTGAAAATCCGTCGAGGCACTTCGTCCGCCCTTGGTCCTCTGGAGAGACGCAATCCGGTCGTCATAGGCCTGCCGGATGCATGCGGCCTCGCTGCAGGACTGTACCGTCGTAATCCAATTTCGCTGCTGTTCCCGGATTTTGCCCGCATCGTCGTGCTTCAGCGCAGCAGCATAGAGATCGCTCACAATCGCATCCCGGGCCAGCAGCGATTTGTCCCGACAAATCACGTGGTCGACTGTCGAACCAGGTTTTGTGCAATCGATCCCTGCGGCTTCGGCATTCATGGCAAATAAGCCGATGATGACTACCGCCGAGGCGGATCTTGCAATCTTCATGGGTACCTCCATCCTCCGACACCGAAGCTAACTATGGCTGCTGGCGGTTTCGTAAAGGTCATCCGGGCAGATGGCCAAACTCGACAAATGTCGCACCGGTGTTTGACGATCGTCGATATTTTCCTAGTTGGACAATCGGAGTGGTTTGATGTCGAGGGGGAGGTCGCGTGGAAGGCGAAACGCAATTGTCCGGCAGGATCACGTTCCTGATTGTCGGTTCCTTGTTTCTTGCCATTGCCATAGCGATGGGAGCCTTGGCGCTTCACCTTTATCGGACCTACGCAAACGCGACCGCCATGGCAGCATGCACGGTTTTCTCCTGGGGCTTCGGCAGCATGCTCATTTCGATGGCGCTCGTGCTTCTGACTTCGAGAAAGAAGGTTCGAGGCAGGCTCGCCACCAGACGCGGCAAGGTGACGGTCAGGCTCGGCAATAGGTCCCCAGGCTCCCATAGTCACGTGACCGGCGATGGTGTCGAAGCCCAAGGCGAGGCGGGGGTGCCCGTCACAAGCGTAATCCCCTCTCTCTTCCTGATCGCTTCCTCGATCGGCTTGGCACTTCTCGGCCTCTTCCTGTTCGGCCGGCACCGACTGGATCTTATTGGATCGGGAATGTTCATTGCATTCGTAATCTATATTGCAAATTGGAGCAGGCTGGCTTGGCCGCGGAGATAGCTTTCTTGTGTCGGCGGGGGTGTGGAAACTTCGCCGGCTATTCCCGCCGTCCTAGATCGGTTTCAACAGATCGATCGAATGTCAGGCGGCATCCTTGCGACCGCTTTCGAACGAGGGATTTGCCTCCAGCGGATCGAGATCGACCCGATATGCGAACAATCTGCGGCTGGCTCTGACGGTCATCGGAATAAGCAGAGGCAGAAGCAAATCTCGCAGAAACAGGCTAAGCCGACTGTTTTTTCGTTTCCTGGAAGCATTTTGCCGGGTGAGCTTCACCACGCGTGCAATGCGCGGGCGCCGCAGGGCCTCATAGCGGGCAAAGGCTGCGCCGTAGTCGAGCGTCGCCGCCAGGCAGGATGACAGGACCACGGCATCCTCTATGGCCATGGAGGCGCCTTGGCCGGCATGCGGGCCGATGGCATGCGCGGCGTCGCCGAGCAAGACGACACGCCCACTCGACCAGACGGGAAGCTGCGGCATATCGAAAATGGGATAGCTGCGCTCGACCTGACCGACCGCTTGAAGGATCGATCTATTGGGTTCGGGATCGTCGGCATGCATCTCGCGAACATGAGCGGCGAGTGCTGCCGGTTCCAATGCGCGCACGGCGTCCGGCGTATCGGCGGGGAAGGAATCGAACCAGTATACTGGATGGGATGCCGTTTTGATGTAGCCGAAGAAGGCTTTCTCTCCGAACGTCATTCGCATGACGCCATTTGTATCCGGTATCTCGGCATCGACGATGCCGCCTGTGCCGATCAGGCCGGTAAATTGCGGCAGGGGATCATTCGGAAATATTTGCGTGCGGACGAAGGATCGTAGTCCGTCGGCGGCGGCGAGCAGGTCGACGGCAAGGCCTGCCCCTTCGGAGAAATTAAGCGTTACGGCATGCGCATGATTGTCGACCTTGGTCACGCGCCGGCCAAATTGTATGGTGATGCCTTCGGCTTGGCACTTTTCGATCAGGATGCCTGCGAGAACGCCGCGCCTGATGGTGACGGCGGGTGTGCCGAATGCCGCCAAATGGTCGCTCTGGTCGACGAGCGCAAGCCTTTTGCCGCGAGCATTGCAGAGCTCGATGGCGCGAGTTTCCAATCCCTGGCGCAATACTTCTTCGTAGCAGTCCACCGCGCGCAGCCCGTTCATGCCGTTGGACGCGAGCGTCAGAAACTCCCCTTCGGACAAGGCGGCTTCCTTGGAGCGCGCTTCGAACAGGACCGGATGAAAGCCAAGTCTTGCCAGCTGGAGCGCAAGCACGAGCCCGCCTATGCCGGCGCCGCATATGCCGATCGTCGCCTCGGGGTTTGTCGCTCGATTCATGGTTGCGGCAGGATCGTCAATGGGGCACATTGGTTCTTCCTTCTAATAGTTTGATAAATGAATTATTCGATGATCGAACAAAAGTCAAATGAAGAACGGCTTCACCTCGTGGAAGCGATCAGCCTCGCCTGCATGCGCTGGCAGGAGGCGACCGAGAGCTTCGACGAAACCTTTGGCAAGCTGCATGCGCTCAACAGCGCCGAGCGGCGATGCCTCAGCGTGATCATGCGCGCGCCACAGCCTGCAAACGCCGTCGCCAAGGCTATCGGCCTTGCGCCGCCATCGGTTACTGCCTTGATCGATCGCCTTTCGGCCCGCGACCTTCTCCACCGCGTTCCCGATCCGAACGACCGACGTCGTGTGCTGGTGGCGCCGTCCGAGAAGGCGATTAGGCTGGGACGCGAAGCCTATGGCCCAATCGAGCAGGCTGGCGCGCAGATGCTTAAACAGTTTTCCGAGGCGGAAAAGCAGGTGATCTTGCGCTTCGTCACGCAAGCCATCGAGATGCAGGAGCGAGAGCTCGAGCGGTTGTTACAGCAGGACAAGAGCTGAATTCCATCGCCGGAGGACGATGCTCCGATTTTAGGAGCACGGTACGTCTTGTCATGATCTACGACATTTCTTTACTATCCGATGTTATAATAGGGCTTGGGGATAAATTTGAAGGCCCGCTGGGAGAAGATGCTGGACGCGGAAATCGTCGCATTCCTGGAAGCGTGTCCGATGGCGGCACTTGTGCTCGACGCCGTCGGCACGATCGTCTTCGCCAATGCGGGAGCCCTGGAGCTCTTTATTCTTTCGGATGCACCTCACGACCTATCCGTCTCGGATTTGATACCGGACTGGCCGCTGATGGGCGATGCCTCGCAGCCATTGCTCGTGACAGGCGCCGGCCATCGACGGGATTGCCGGGTCAACGTCATGACTTGGCCCTCGGCGTCAGGAAGGTTGACGGCGGTTCTTATCGAACCAGGGAGCGAAGACCGCCATGCCGCGGTGGCGGCGAGAGAGGCCAATCTGCGCCTTCGATATGTGATCGAGATGCTGCCGGAAGCGGTCTGCGTCTTCGATGCGAGTGATCGTTACGTTTTGTGGAACGAGAAATATGCGGAGCTCTATCCGGATATCGCCGATCACCTCAAACCGGGCATCGCTTTCGAAGATATTCTGAAGATCAGCCTTGCCAGCGGCCGCATGCCGGAGGTCGTCGAAGACAAGGATATGTGGCTGAAGCAGCGCATGCGAAAGTTTCGCCAGCCGGTTTCACAGGAGGAACAGCAGCTCCAGGATGGGCGATGGCTTCGGCATGATGATCGGCGCACGCCCGACGGCGGGGCCATCGGAATGCGGATAGACATTAGTGAGCTGAAACAGCGCGAAGAGCGGTTGCGGCAGCTTTTCGATGCCAATCCGATGCCGATGCTCCTATGCGATGGCAGCAATCTGCAGATCCTTCAGGTCAATCGGGCAGCTATCGACTTCTATGGCTTTTCAAAAGCGACGCTGCTCTCGCGAAGGGCGTGCGACATGCATGCCGAGAGCGAGGCGGATCGCTTTGCAGATGGGCTTCTCGAACTCGAAGGCGATTGCGAGGCCAGAACCGTCTGGCGACAAAGAGTCGCCGACGGGACGGAGCGCCACGTGCTTGTTTACGTTCGATTGCTCCACGAAGGCCTGGAACGCCGTCTCCTGCTGACCATTGCCGATGTCAGCGATCGCATTCTCGCGGAGGCCGAAGCCAATCGCTTGGCACGGCACGACATGCTTACCGGATTGCCGAACCGGATGTGCTTCTATAAGGCCCTCGATGACGCCTTGAAGGTAAATAATGGAAGGAACGTCGCCGTTTTCTGTCTTGATCTCGATGGGTTCAAGCCGGTCAACGACACTTTCGGGCATGCTGCCGGCGACGAGGTTCTCAAGATGGTGGCCGAGCGGCTGCGTGGTGCGGCCAGAGGCCACATGGTTGCGCGCTTGGGCGGCGATGAGTTTGCCATCCTAATGACCGGGGAGGTGGGCGATGTCGCTGATGTGGCGAAGGGTTGCATTGCTGCCTTCAAATCCTCCTTTCGCATTGAGGGCACCACCGTCGATATCGGTATCAGCATCGGCGTTTCGGCGGCGCCGGAGAATGGCGAGAACGGAGAAGTTCTGATTCAGGAAGCAGACCGTGCCCTCTACCGAGCCAAAGCCAACGGCCGGAACACATGGCGGATGGCGAGCAGTGACCAACGCCAACAGACTGTTTCAGCACGCGTGAGATAAGAGGCGGTTCAAAAACGCACGGGCATATGTGGCTCTTGAACTTGGCTTGATCTCTCCTCATTTCAGTAGTCACTGTTTCAATCTGTCGAACCGACAGCCTCCTGCTTTTCAACAGTTGCTGCCGTTCCTCTATGCGACGCGTCCGCGTCGGAGGAGTTTTCATGGGCTTTATTGATCGCGACATCCAGCCGTCATCCGATGCCGGGCTGCTGGATGCCTATTCACAGTCGGTATCGAGTGCCGTCGATCTCGTCGGGCCGGCCGTTAGCCGGATCGAGCGTTTGGGCGGCCGTGCCGGACATGGCTCGGGCTTTGCCATTTCGCCTGATGGCCTCGTCGTCACCAACAATCATGTCGTCGACGATGCCAAGGCGGTACGCATCAAGACCCCGGAAGGGGCGACCGTTGAGGGCAGGGTGCTCGGGCGCGATCCGGATACCGACCTTGCGCTCATTCGCGCCAACGACTGGCCGGGCAATTGGGCACGACTTGGCGATTCCAAATCGCTGAAGCGTGGTCATATCGCGATCGCCATCGGCAATCCCCTCGGCTTCGAATGGACCGTCACCGCCGGCATCGTCTCGGCGCTGGGCCGCTCCATGCGCGCGGCCAGCGGACGTTTGATGGAAGACATCATCCAGACGGATGCCGCGCTCAATCCCGGCAATTCCGGCGGCCCGCTGGTCTCGTCGGCGGGTGAGGTCATCGGCGTCAATACCGCTGTTATCCAGGGCGCTCAGAGCATCGCGTTTTCGGTCGCCTCCAACACGGCGAAGCACGTCGTGTCCGAAATTCTGCGTTTCGGCCATGTCCGGCGCGCCTATATCGGCATCGCCGCTGATACGGTCGAGTTGCATCGGCGCATCGCGCTTGAGGCCGGCGTCACACATTCGACGGCGGTGCGTTTACGTCGTGTCGAGAAGGATAGTCCGGCCGAAAAGGGCGGGCTACAGGAGGGTGACTACCTGCTTGCCATCGACGGTCATGCGGTATCAGGGATAGACGATGTCGTCCGGCTGCTTGATGGCGACAAGATCGGCATGGAGATCGAGGTCTTGATCTTCAGCGTTGCCGGCCTGATCGAGCGAAGGCAGATCAAGCCTTCGGCACGACCTGCCATCTAACGAATGGCGCTAATCCTTGAGACGGCAGCATTGCACTCGCGGTGCCGCCGTTCTCTCTTATCCTCTGCCGACGAGCGGCATCTTCGTTGCCATGACGGTCATGGAAAGAACGTTGGCGTCGAGCGGCAGGGTTGCCATATAGACGACGGCGCGGGCGACATGCTCTGCCGAGATCGTCGGCTCCGTTGCGGTCTCGCCATTCGCCTGCAGCACGCCCGCGCTCATCCTCGCCGTCATGTCGGTGGCGGCATTGCCGATATCGATCTGGCCACAGGCGATATCGAAGGGACGCCCATCAAGGGCTGTCGATTTCGTCAGGCCAGTGATCGCGTGTTTCGTGGCCGTATAGGGTGCGGAATGGGGCCGCGGTGTCGTTGCGGAGATCGAGCCGTTGTTGACGATGCGGCCGCCTTGCGGCACCTGGCCTTTCATCAGGCGGAAGGCCTGCTGCGTGCACAGGAACGCTCCCGTCAGGTTCGCACCGACAATCGCATTCCATTGCTCGAAGCTCAGCTCCTCCATCGGCACGGCCGGCAGGCCCATGCCCGCATTGTTGACCAGAAGATCGAGGCGGCCATAGTGACTGGAGATCGCATCGAAAAGGCTGCGAACCGATACGGGGTCACTGACATCGGCGGCAACCGCAAGAAATTCCGCTCCGGTCTCCTCCGAAAGCTCACGGGCAGCTTTTTCGAGAACGTCAGCCCTGCGTCCAGAGATGACGACCTTGAAGCCTGCCGAGCCGAGCGCCTTGGCGATGGCGCGGCCGATGCCTGTACCGCCGCCGGTCACCAATGCGATCGCATTTTTTACATCCGATGATGCCTGCGTCATGCGACCCTCCCGCCCAGTTCGTCTTCGATATGCGCCTGCAGGATCTCGTCGAAGCTCTGTTCCGCCTTGAAGCCGAGATCGGTCGCACGCTTGGCGTCGAACTGTGTCGCCCAACCGGAAACGATGCGCTCGATCACGGGATCCGGCTCGCGGCGGATGAGCGCAACCGCCTTGTCGCCGCCGACACGCCGGAGCGCATCGATCTCATCAGAAACAAGCGCCGAAAGTCCCGGCATGGTGAGATTGCGACGCGGCCCGACCTTCGCCGTATCGAGCGTTGCGGCGTGCATGAAGAAGCCGACGGCAGAGCGGGGACTTGCAAACCAGTGCCGCACCGTATCGCTGACGGGCAGGACAGCCTCCTTGCCGACCAGCGGTTCACGCAAGATGTTGGAAAAGAAGCCGGAGGCTGCCTTGTTGGGAGTGCCGGGACGCACGCAGATGGTTGGCAGTCGGATGCCTATGCCATCGAAAATGCCTCGGCGCGAATAATCAGCAAGCAGGAGTTCCGTGATTGCCTTCTGCGTGCCGTAGCTCGTCAGCGGCGCAGTCAGGAATTCGTCACCGATGACATCGGGGAAGGGGGTGCCGAACACGGCGATGGAAGAGGCGAAGATGACGCGCGGGGTATAGGCCGATTTCAGGCCTTGCTGGCGAATGGCTTCGAAGAGTGCCCGCGAGCCATCGAGATTGACGGCGTATCCTTTGTCGAAATCGGCCTCGGCTTCGCCGGAGACGATGGCGGCGAGATGGAAGATCATGTCCGGCCGATCTTCGATGAGCTTTTCCGCAACACCAGGGCTCGCAAGATCGATCGTCAGGGCTTTTGATATGGATTGAAGCGCTTCCGGCACCGGCGGCTGGAAGGCATCGACCAGCGTCAAACGATCAATAGCCTTGCCGAGAATCTTCGGCTCGTCGGCGATGCGGTTGACGAGCTTGCGGCCGACCATGCCCGCAGCACCCAGGATCAAAACATGCATATTGGATTTTCCTCCCAATAGAGCAATTCCAGGAAAAGTGCGTAGAGCTTTTCCGTCCGGAATTGCGAGAAAACAAACAGACGGAGCGGCTCAAGGATTCAATGAAAAGCTGAACCACTCCAAGCTGATATCAGTCTTCGGGACCGATCCCGAGCGAATGTCTTTGATGGCTATCCGGCA
This sequence comes from Martinezella sp. CNPSo 3959, assembly GCF_057784355.1. Taxonomy (NCBI): domain Bacteria; kingdom Pseudomonadati; phylum Pseudomonadota; class Alphaproteobacteria; order Hyphomicrobiales; family Rhizobiaceae; genus Martinezella; species Martinezella sp. CNPSo 3959. The sequence goes on along the minus strand of NZ_JBXSOV010000007.1, from coordinate 62,315 downwards.
TCGAGGATGCCAATCACCCTTTCATTTGTATGCTTGCAGCCAGGCGAGCCCGGCCTCTGTTGTGGTTGCCGGCCGATATTCCGCGCCAATCGGGCTGTCATAGCCAAGCTTCTCCAGGAACTGCAGAATATGACGGTAGTCGATCTCCCCGTGATCCGGTTCCCGCCGATCCGGAACGGCGGCGATCTGGATGTGGCCGATTGCCGCCATATGATCCTGCAGCCTGTGCGTCAGGTCGCCCTGCATGATCTGGAGGTGATAGCAGTCGAACATCAGCTTGAGGTTGGCGGCATCGACCGCGGCAATGATGTCGAGTGCCTGATCGGCAGTCTGGAGGAAGTAGCCTGGCGCATCGCGATAGTTGAGCGGCTCGATCAGGATCGTCGTCCCAGTCTTGCCGGCGCGTTCGCAGGCATAACGCAGATTGGCGATGAAAGTGCCCCGTGCCACGTCGCCGGCGGACTTGCCCGCCATCACATGCACGTTTCGCGCGCCGATGGCGGCTGCATAATCGATGGCCTGATCGATGAGACGACGGGCTTCATCCTCGCGGCCCGGAATGGCGGCAAGTCCATTGTCGCCAGCCGCGATATTGCCGCGGGCGGTGTTGAGGCCGAGCATGGAAAGACCAGTCTCCTCCAATGCCTGACGCACGGCTTCAGCGGGCGTGTCGTAGGGGTAATGGCATTCCACCGCATCGAAGCCGGCGCGCTTGGCGGCGCGGATGGCGTCGGGAAGGGAAAGCTCCTGCCACAGGAAACCCAGATTGGCCGAAAAGCGCGTCATGTTCAGTCCCATTCCACATCATAGGTGCGGATGAGATCGGCGATCTGCGCTTCCGTCAACAGCGAAGGATTGGCTCCGCGTGTCAACATGGCAAGCTTTGCCGTCTCCTCCAGTTCCTCTATCGCATAGACAGCCGCTTCCAGATCTTTCGCAGAAACAACAGGTCCATGTGCCGCCAGCATGACGGCGCTGCGCTTGCCGGCAAGGCCGCGAATGGCATCGCCCATCGCTGGGTCGCCCGGCATGAAATAGGGCAGGAGTTTTACTTTGCCGAGCTTCATGATCGAATAGGCCGTCAACGGCGGCAGCATGTTGTCGGCATCGACGCCGGGCAGGATCGAGAGGGCCACCGAATGGCTCGAATGGAGATGAACGACGGCGCCCGTCTTCTTCGGCCGTGTCTCATAGAAGGCGGCATGCAGCGGCATTTCCTTGGTCGGCTTGTCGCCGCCGATCAGACGCCCTTTGTCGTCGAACAGCGAAAGGCGTGCCGGATCGAGGCGTCCGAAGGAACTGCCCGTCGGCGTCACCAAAAGCCTGCCGTCGCTGAGGCGTGCCGAAATATTGCCCGAAGAGCCGGCGGTCAGCCCGCGGTCGTAGAGCGACTTGGCCATCATGCATATCTGTTCGCGCAAGTTCGCTTCTTCGCTCATGCCGTCTCCAATCGGTCGAAAGCGTCCGTAAAGAAGGTTTCTTCGCCGAAATTGCCAGATTTTAGAGCTAGAGCGACTGTTTCACCCCCAAGGGTCGTGAAAGTCCAAGGCACGCCGGGTGCGATTTCCGGCCCGATAATCAAATGCGCCGCGCCGAGCACCTGCGTGATTGCGCCGGATGTCTCGCCGCCTGCAACGACGAAGCGGCGCGTGCCGCAATCGAAGGCCGTGCGGGCGATCTCGGAAAGAGCGTCCTCGACCACCTGGCCTGCCTTGTCCCGCCCCAAACGCTCTTGCGCCTGCCGCACTTCATTAGGCTCGGCGGTGGCGTAGATGAGCTTCGGCGCGTCGGAGGATTGTTGGCGCAGCCATTCCAGCGCGGTACCCGGGCCTTCCTCTGCAAGCGCGGTCGGATCGAGCCGCAGGCTGGCGACCTTGCCGGCGTAATTGGCAACCTGCTTCCGCGTCATGGCGGAGCAACTGCCGGATAGGACGATCGAACCGCCGGTGATCTTTGGCAGTGCCTGTCGATGTTCGGAAAGGCTGACGAGACCTTGCTCCATGTAGAATTGCGGAAGCTGGCCGGCAATCGCGCTGCCGCCTGTCACCAGCGGCATGTCGAAAGATGCTGCTGCGATCGTTCGAAGATCGTCGTCGGATACAGCATCGACGATTACATGCCGAATGCCGTCGTTGCCGAGTTGCGCCAACTTTGCTCTCAGCGATTCCGCACCCTTCGAGACGATATTATGGTTGGCAAGGCCGACAGCGCCATTCACCTGTGGCGTCAGAAGCCGTACAAGGCTTGAATCGCGCATCGGCGTCAGCGGATGGTCCTTCATCGGACTCTCCGACAGAAGCTGCTCGCCGACGAAAAGATGACCCATGAAGATGCTGCGCCCATTTTCCGGAAAGGCTGGGCAATAGATCGTCTGGGTCGCGCCGGTCTCCGCCATCAGCATATCCGCGACCGGACCGATATTGCCTTCGGCCGTGCTGTCGAATGTCGAGCAATATTTCCAGAAGAAGCGGCTAGCACCGGCTTCCTTCAGCCAATTTAGTGCTTGCCGGGTCTGCTTCACGGCGACCTCGACCGGCGATGTCCGGCATTTGAGGGCGATGACTTCGAAAGCCGCGGTCTCGTTCGGGTAACGTCTGTCTTGCGGAATGCCGATCCGCAGCGAAACGGGCAGTCCGCTGCGCGCCAGCAGCGCAGCAAGATCGGTCGCCCCGGTAAAGTCATCGGCAATGCAGCCAAGCAGGAGTGTCATGGCCTAGCCCTTTACGCCCGGCAGGTTCGCACCGCTTTTAGCCGCCAGGATTTTTGCAACGGCTGCGTCATCCTCCAGGCCCAGGCCCGCCTCCGATGCTTCGACGAAGAGGTTGAGCGCGGCGGCGGCGAGCGGAGTGACGGCACCGGCTTTGCCGGCCTCCGATGTGACGATGCCGAGATCCTTGACGAAGATGTTGACTGCCGAGCGCGGCGTATAATCGCCCGATACGATGTGTTCGCCGCGGTTTTCGAACATCCAGGAGGAGCCGGCGGACACGCAGATCACGTCATAGAGCGTCTTCAGATCGATGCCCGCCTTGGCGGCGAGCGTCATCGCCTCGGCCGTTGCGGCAATATGCACGCCGGCAAGCAACTGGTTGATCATCTTGACTTGGGAGCCGGCGCCGGGGCGATCCCCGAGGCGGAATACCTTGGCGGAGATGGCGTCGAGCACTGCGGATGCCTTATCGAAAACCTCGGGCGTGCCGGATGCCATGACGGTAATCTCACCCGAAAGCGCACGGACATGGCCGCCGGAGACGGGAGCGTCGACGACGAGCATGCCAGCTGCCTCCAGTCTTTCGGCAATGGCGATCGTGGCGCTCGGGGCCATGGTGGTGCAGAGCAGGAATACGGTCGAGGGCCGTGCGGTTTGCAGGGCGCCATCCTGGCCGAAAAGCACGTCTTCGACCTGCTTGCTGTTGACGACATAGACGAGGATCACGTCGGCATCTTCCGCCGCTGACGCCGGCGTCGTGCAGCGCGTACCGCCGTTCTCTGCAAAGCGGGCGAGAACCTCGCTGCGAACATCGCAGCCGCGCACGGCAAAGCCTGCTTTCAGAAGGGAGAGAGCCGCGCCCCAGCCCATGGACCCCAGGCCGATAATGGCTGCCTTCTTCATGTTCTGCACAGTGCTACCTCTACTATTTTCAGCTATGTTACCGATACCGGTATCGGTAACATAGCTTTATTTTTCCAGGAATTGTCAATAGGCTGATGTTTGCCTTTTCGCGGAAACATTCTATGAAGAAGAGCGGCATCGTGCCAGCCGCCATGGGTCATCGAGGGTTGCTTGGGGATGCGCAAACCCACTCTGGAGGAAGTCGCGATCGAGGCGGGCGTCAGCAAGATGACGGCATCGCGCGCCTTGCGTGGCGTAGCCGACGTCTCCAGCGAAACGCGTGACAGGGTGATCGAAGCGGCAACGCGGATGAATTACGTCGGCAACAGGCTGGCGCTCTCCTTGTCCTCGCAACGCACAAACCTGGTCGCTGTCGTCGTTCCCAGCATGTCGAACATCGTCTTTCCAGAAGTACTTGCCGGTATTTCCGCCGGGCTCGATGGTTCCGGCATGCAAGCCGTGTTCGGCATATCCGACTACGACATGGCAAAAGAGCGCGAGATCATCCGCGACATGCTCTCCTGGCAGCCCTGCGCCATCATCGTCACCGGGCTCGATCAACCGGAGGAGACGGTGGAGTTGCTCCGCCACGCCAATATTCCGGTCATCCAGCTCATGGATCTCGACGGCACGCCGATCGATTTCAATGTCGGATTGTCTCATGGTGCGGCGGGAGAGGATATGGCCGAAGCGTTGATTGCGGCCGGGCGAAGACGGTTCGGTTATGTCGGCAGTGCCCTGGCAAGGGATCTGCGCGCGGCCAAGCGAAAGGCCGGCTTCGAGCGCGTCCTGCATGCGCATGGCCTTGGGTTTGCCGGGCAGCGGACCGATGAGGTCTTTTCTTCGATCGCGCTCGGAAAGCAGCTCACGACATCGTTGCTTGCGGCGGTGCCAGACCTCGATTGCATCTATTATTCCAATGACGATATGGCGAGCGGCGGCTTGTTTGCCTGTATGGAACTGGGGGTTGCGGTTCCTGATAAAATGCTGATTGCCGGCTTCAACGGGCTGGATCTGGTCAATTCCTTGCCGGCGCCGATCGCAACCTCGCGCTCGCCCCGGCGCGCTATCGGTGAGGCTGCGGCCCAATTGGTGCGCCAAGCAGTCGGGATAGGCCGGGAACCGATGCGGAAAACAATAGTGTTCAAGCCGACGATCGTGGGAATTGACGCTTAAGGTTTAGGTCAAGAGGGCATCGTCTTTTGGAGAATGCAGGGGCAGGAGCAGCGCAAGAGAAAGTTGTCATTTCGGATGCGCGGCACTAATCTGTGCCGCGTTGAAGGGTTGGCAATTCATGCATGACGATTCGATCCTGCCGATAGAGTTCGCCGTTTCGCTTGGCTTATTATGCAATATCGGCGCTCCGCTTCTAGCCTTTTGGATGGCGGGAAAATTGCCTCGGTTCCGCCTGTGGATTCATAGCGCCGCTTTCCTCGCGATCCTGGCTTCGCCGCTGACGGCAATGATGCTTGGGTTGCCGGATCTGCTCCCCGAAGAGGATGACAACCCCAGCGCTCGTTTTGCCTTTCTGCCGCTGATCGTCGAAACGGCCATCATTGTGTTGCTCTATTGCCTGGCAGGGGCGATGCTTCTTTCCCAATCCGTTCATTCGGCAATCACCGACTGGCATAGGGATGCGCGGCTTTCGCAAGTGGCTTCGCGTCCACGCCGCGATGGCACATCATCCTCTTTCGCATCCAAAGGTTCCAAGTCACAATAGATGTTGTCCAGCCGAACGCCGGATCGGCGCCGATCCGAAGCTCGCGCGACCATGTGACAGGGCGCGCGATCTGGTTCTGGCTGTGTTCAGGCAGAGTTCATGCGAATCGGCGTATCTCTATTTTCATCCGCAAGACAGGAAATTGGGGGTAAGGAAAATGCTTGAAGGTTTGGTACGGATCTCGCGTGTCGCCGTGGTCGGATTGGCCGCGTTGCAGCTGATGACCTCTGCGGCATCGGCTCAGTATTACGGCGGCGACGACGGTTATGCGCCGCCGCCCTGGCAGCGCGATCAAGGTCGCGACTGGAGAGGGCCGCCGCGCGATCGTGGTTGGGATCGCGACAGAGGCTGGGATCGTGACAGAGGTTGGGACCGCGATCGGGGCTGTGACAGACGTGACCTGATGCGCGCTGCGCGCGCGGAAGGCTTTCGCCGCATCGATTCGGTTGATAGCAACGGGCGCCGAATTGTCGTCCGCGGCTGGAATGACGGCGGCCCCGACCGCATGGTCTTCGCCAATCGGCGCGGCTGCCCGGTTATCGACTGACGCTCAAAGTCAGCATGTGAGCGGAGCCGAGCTTGGATCGGCCTCCGCTTGCTTCGCGGCAGGGCATGCTTTCAACGGGCTGAAGTTGACGCATGTGCCGCTGAGGCGATCATCATTTCCAATGATCTTGCTTCACTCGGGCGTCAGGCTGCGGCGGCTCGTGGTTTTGCGGCAATGATATCGCCATCATGTTCCGGTTGAGCTTTGGCTGATGTTCCAATATCGGCAGCTGGTGACTTGACTTGGAATTGCCAATATATGCCCCAGGGGTCTGTCACTCCGCCGCGATCATCCGGGCGACCCTTCCCCAGCGCATAACGCAAACGGCTCGCCTCGTCTTCCGTCGTGCACTCGACGGTGACCGAAGAATTATGCTCCAGGTGGTCGAATGGCCCAGCCTCGAATCCCATGTAGGAACGGTTTCCGAGTTTGAAGCCCGCAAACTTTACGCTGCCGGCCGGTCCATTCGGTTGATCGGTCAATATGTTCGAGATCCAGCCGGCGGCCGAACCAGGGATAAGGGCCGTATAGAATTCTATCGCTCTTTCCATATCCCGGCGAAACCAAAGATGCTGCCTGATCTTCATCGTAGCGCTTTCATCAAATCCTGGATGGATGGCGATTGGCATAAAGGAGCTACGCCTGCCTTTCGCCGAATAAAAAATCATGCCGCCGATGACCCGCTTCTTATGGAACGGTGCCGCCGGCGGCATGCTGAAGAGTTGCTTCTACCGTTCGTGCTCACCCCTGCGGAGCGCGGACGGAGGCCGCAACACTATTTCTCCGCAACTCTACCGGCGAGAGCCATCACGTAGTCGTCGGCAATATCGGCCAAGGTCAAAGCGACCTCAGGCTCATTCCAGCCGGCGGCGACCACCGTTTGGACGAAATCGCGAAAGGCCAGTTCGAGGACCTCTTCGCGCTCGACTGCGCGGTATGAGTCATTGACGGGATGCTGGGGCTTGCTGATTTCTATTGTTTGGCGAGTAGATACCATTGCTGTTTTCCCTATGGCTTGCCCCGATGGACGCAGGGTACATTCACCAAACATTGGGGCTTTGGTGTCTGAGCGACTATTCCCTTTCGTTTTTAATGAGTTACCTGTCGCGTGTCGTTAGCCATGCATCCGGAAACTTGCAGCAGCGTCCATTTTCGCAATTGCTGAAGTGCGGTGTTTCTGCTTGTGCATGGATGAGTGCGCGACAGGACGCCGCGCAATAGAGCCTTTCGGCTGCGTTTTTCAGGAGATCTCGAGGTCCGCTATGCGGACTTATCTAGTGATAATAACCGAGGGTTTTCAGCCATTCGTCGAAAGAGTGGCTGTTGCCGGCAGGCGTCGGCGACACGATCTGCCCGACATAACGTGGAATGGTCAGATTTCTGGCCTCACGAGGGCTATAGCCGAATTCCTTGCCGAATGCCCGGCTGAAATGCGCTGCCGAGGAGAAACCTACGGCAAAGGCGATGTCGACGATCTGCTCGCGATTGGCGGGATCGCTGAGAGCCGCATGCGCTGACAGGAGACGGCGGCGCTGAATATAGTGGTGCACGCCGCCATATTGTTCAAATATCTGATAGAGCCTGGTGCGGGATACGCCAAGCTCGCGGCATATGCGTTCGGCGGTCAAATCGCCCGAGATCAGGTTGGCTTCGACGAACCGCCGCACCCGTTCCGTCAAGGCGAGGGCGCTATGCTGTTCTGTGCCGGTCGATTGAGCCGCTGAGGTCGAAATGGCAGCCACGATCATGTTGCGCACCGTCTGTACGACATGGGGTAGATCAGTGGCTGCAAGACGCGCGAGATTGTGTTCGACGCTATCGAGAAATTCGATTAGCATGTTGGTGAAGACGCCGGAGAGGGCAATATTGTTCTCGATTTCTACCGGTGCAGGAACGTCGAGCAACAACGCCCTCGGCAGAAAGAGCGAGAGGACCTTCGCCTCAGTCGAACGCCCTCGAAAAGGGTGTCCTAGCGAACGCAATTCCACCTTGCCCGGCTCGCCATCCAGAACATGGCCATCGACTTCCGTCCACGTCCGACCGCTGGACAATACGGAAATGTGCCAGTGATCGACGTGATTGGCTTTCACTTTCGCCTGCGAGCGCATGTAACTGTGAGGCGGCGCATCCTGCTGAACGACAAGCATGCCGCCCAGATTCCATGCTGTATGGTCTGCCGGAAAGCCGGCTTCCGGAGAGGCATTATCCGGCAGCCGGACGTCGGCCAAGGGAGCGACATAGGTCTGCCAAGCGGCAAATTGATCGCCTGGCTCCATACCACGTGTCGAAAATTTCAACGGCTGCAAGGCTGGCGGCGGCAGGGCGCCCTCCGTCGCTGCCTTCTCCGGCCGCGGAAAGCGCCGCCGTTCAGACTGCATGGATTTCCTGTCGCTACGCCATGACTCGTCCTGCGCCTCGTCTGATGCGGATTGGGATCGGTCTTCGCGTCGCAAATCAGACAATCAAGTCTCTCCGAATGCCGTCGGGCGGAAGATAAGCATCGCTGTCAACTCTCCATCCGCCATGCCGATAGGTTCCTGCTGCCTGCTTCCATCGAATAAGCCCGAAACTTGCTATGAATTGCTCTTTTCAGCGAGCCGATACGCGGCGATCCTGGCCTTATCCCGGGTTTTTTCACCTCAATACGGTTTTCATTTGCTGCGCCTTTTCGAAAAGGCAAGTCTCGCGGGTTAGCAAATCAATATTCCCGTTTCACTTGTCCCAATATACGGCACCAGTTCGCATCAATCTGTGCAGATGCGTTTGCTGGCCGGCGCGACAGAGGGTCGGCGTCTCCATTTCAGGAGCTTGAAACGAAAGCGCAAATCGCTCAACGCGTGCCCTCTGCAACGCTCAACGCAACTCTATCCGTTTTTATTGCACTCGACCTGACATGCCTTCCCCCCGTCTTACTTTTGCAGGAGTTTTTAGCCAGGCGTCTTGTGAGCGGCCAATTCGTTTTTTGCAGAGCTATGAATAATTTGCAGTTGCCCATTTCGCCAAGCTTGCCTAGGCAGATAGCAACTGCGGTGTTTGGAATGAGACATGACCGAATCCTCGATAATTCCCGTATTCGATGGCCATAACGACGTGTTGCTCCGGCTGCGTCGCGGCGGCTTGAATTCCAGCGATGCTTTCCTGAACGGCGAAGCTGCCGGACATATCGACCTGCCTCGCGCGCGTCGTGGCGGCCTTGCCGGCGGACTCTGCGCCATCTTTATCCCTTCGCCGGATCAGCCGAAGTCTGGAAATGCCGATTTTGCGACGCCCGCCCAGCCGGACGCGCTGAACGAAACCCTGGCCATGGCGCGGCTTTTGCTTGCGATCGAGGCCCGGTCGCAAGGAGCCGTAAAGGTTTGCCGTTCCGCCGCCGATATCAGGCGGTCGATTGCCGAAGGCCAGTTCGCCGCCGTTTTCCATATTGAGGGCGCGGAGGCGGTCGCGGCCGATCTCGATGCCCTATACATCCTGCATCAGGGCGGTTTGCGCACGCTTGGACCTGTCTGGAGCCGGCCCAATGTCTTTGCCTATGGGGTGCCTTTCCGGTTTCCCTCGTCGCCCGATATCGGCCCCGGCCTCGCTGATGCCGGCAAGGATCTGATCCGCGCCTGTAACGAGCTCAGGATCATGATCGACCTCTCGCACATGAACGAGCAGGGATTCTGGGATATCGCCAAATTGTCGAATGCGCCGCTGGTTGCCTCGCATTCCAACGCGCATGCCATCAGCCCGCACAGCCGCAACCTGACCGACAAGCAGCTTGACGCCATCCGCGATACCGGCGGTTTGGTCGGTATAAATTTCGGCGTGCTGTTCCTGCGTGACGATGGCGTCAGGAACACCGATACGCCTCTCGAAGTCCTCGTTCGCCATGTTGCTTACATTGCCGAGCGCATCGGCATCGAGCATGTCGCGCTGGGTTCCGATTTCGATGGTACGACCATTCCGGCAGCGCTCGGTGATGCGAGTGGCCTGCCGAAGCTGATCGACGCCTTGCGCGCGCATGGGTTTGACGCTCCCTCGCTTGCCAAGATCGCGCATCAAAACTGGCTTCGAGTCCTCGAACAGACATGGGGTGGCTAAGACGGGAATTGTCTCGTCTCAGCCAAAGACACGCACCTTTGTCTAAAGCCTATCCGACGCGTCTGGGAAGAGCGTTGGCTTCGCCAAGATTGCGATAGCCGGTCGCTGGATGCGGGGCTGCAAGCCGGGGTCCGCTGCCGCCAAGCTTCTCGCGCAATGTGCCTGTGCGATACTCGGTCTTGTAGACGCCGCGCTTCTGCAGTTCCGGCACCAGAAGATCGACGGCATCCTCGAAGCTTTCGGGGGTGACGGCATAGGCGAGATTGAAGCCGTCGACGTCGGTATCCTCGATCCATTCCTGCATCAGGTCGGCAACCGTCTGTGGCGAGCCGACAAAGACCGGACCGAAGCCGCCAATGCCGACCCAATCGGCCATTTCGCGCACCGTCCATTCCTTGTCGGGATCGATGGTGGTGAAGGTCTCGACGGCCGATTGCACTGCATTAGTATAGCGGTGGCGCAGCACCTCGTCGGGCGAGAATTGGCCGAAATCGATGCCGGTCCAGCCGGAGATAAGCGCCTGCGCCCCTTCGAGCGAAACATATTGACGGTATTCGTTGAACTTGCGTTGCGCCTCGGCATCGGTCTCGCCCAGGATCACCGTCTGTAGATTGAAGGAAAGGATTTCGCGGGGATTGCGCCCGATGCGCTCGGCTGCTTCGCGAACATTGGCGACATAGCGCTTCAGGACTGCCTTCGAAGGTGCCGCAACGAAAATGCATTCGGCATGTGCACCGGCGAAATCCTTGCCGCGGCTGGAGGCGCCCGCCTGGTAAAGCACCGGGGTACGCTGCGGCGACGGCTCGCTGAGATGAATACCGGGCACGTTGAAATGCTTGCCGGAATGGCGGATCGGGTGCACCTTTTCCGGTCTCGTAAAGATGCCGCTCTCGCGGTCGCGAATGACGGCGTCGTCTTCCCAGCTACCCTCCCACAGCTTGTAGCAGACTTCGAGATATTCCTCGGCCAGGGAATAGCGGTCGTCATGCTGCGTTTGGGCAGACTGCCCGATGTTGAGCGCGCCGCTGTTCAAATAAGAGGTGACGATATTCCAGCCGACGCGCCCTTTCGTCAGATGATCGAGCGTCGAGATGCGCCGCGCAAAGGTGTAGGGATGCTCGAAAGAGAGCGAAGCCGTCAGGCCGAAGCCGAGATGCTCCGTCTCATAGGCCATGGTGGGGATGAGCTGCAGCGGATCGTTGACCGGCACCTGCGCCGAATGCCGCAAGGCCGCATCGACGTTGCCGTTCAGCACGTCATAAACCCCGAGCACGTCGGCGATGAACAGGCCATCGAATTTGCCACGCTCCAGCGTCTTTGCCAGATGGACCCAGTAATCGAGATCCTTGTAGGTCCAGGATTTGTCGCGCGGATGGCGCCAAAGGCCCGGTGACTGATGTCCGACGCAGTTCATGTCAAAGGCATTGAGCCTGATTTCGCGTGTCATTTTGCTATTCCTGCGATTGTATCGTTCGGTGGGCGCTCAGGCGCCAACCGCTTTCTTGTTGACGAAGCTGAAGGCGAGCACGGCGAAGATCAAAAGGCCGGTGCCGACCTGCTGCCAATAGAAGTTCAGGCCCGTCAGCAGCAGGCCGTTGGCGACGATGCTCAAGAGCAGAACGCCAAGCACCGTGCCGGCGACGTTCGGCCGTCCCAGCGGCGAAAAGGTCGTGCCGATGAAAGTGGCGCCAATGGCGTTCAGCATGAAGCCGTTGCCGGAAGAGGGGATATAGACCGTCACGGTCGCCGTCAGGATCAGGCCGGCAAAAGCGGCAATCGTGCTGGCAAGGATAAAGGTCACGGCGACATGCTTTGCGAGACCGATGCCCGAATAACGAACGGTGCGCGGCTGAATGCCGATCGCAAGCACGACGCGGCCGAAGCGCATGCGGGCAAATAGCAGTGCCGCTGCCGCGATGATGACTGCTGCGATCAGAAGCGGCACCGGAAAGCCAACAAGCGTTCCATGCCCGATAAAGCGGAATGCTGCGGGAACACCGGAGGGCGGCAGATAGACCGGATTGCCGCCACCCGTCAGGAGTTGCTGAATGCTGCGGCCTATGAACAGTGTTCCGAGCGTTGCCAGGAACGGCGATACGCCGATTGCCGAGATGAGGATGGCATTGAAGGCACCGACTAGTGCGCCCGCGCCAAGACCCGCCAGGGCGGCCAGTGGTACCGGTAGACCAGCCAATATGCCGGAGACGAACGCAAAGCTTGCGAAATCGACTGCCGTTCCGACGGAGAGATCGATGCCGCCGGCGGCAACAGCGAAGGTCATGGCGATCGAGACAATGGCAAGCAGAGTGAAGTTATTGACAAGAATGCTCTGCAGATTGCCGACGCTGAGGAAGGTCGGCGCCACGGTCGAAAACAGCGCGAAGACGAGGACAAGGGCGACGATGAGCCCGTAGCGGGCAAGGCCAGCGAATGACCGTGTCGGGGCAATGGCAGCGGTCACGGTTCAGATCTCCCGTTTGCGAAGCAGTGTGGTGGCCGAAACCACGATGAGGATCAGAAGACCTTGAACGCCGCTGACCAGCGTGCTCGGCAGGTTGAGCAACTGGAAGCCATTGATGAGAAAACCGACGAATAGCGTCGAGATCAGCGTGCCGCCGATGGTCGGCACGAGCCGGCGGGAAAATACCGAGCCGAGTAATGCGGTGACGACGACGGGAAGCAGCATCTCGCCGGAGCCGGTGGTGCTGCCGCTGAGATAGGCGACGGAGAGGATGCCAGCGATTCCACCGCAGAACCCGCTCGCCACGAACGCCCCCGCAACCAGGCTCTTCAACGGCAGGCCGGCGGCGCGTGCGGCCTCGGGAAACTCGCCGACGGCATAAAGCCTGAGACCAAACGGGGTGAATTGCACGATCGCCGTGGCAATAATGGTAAAGCCGATCAGCACATAGGCGAGGATCGGAATGCCGAACCCGTCCGACGATGAAAGTGCGGTGAGAAGGTCAGTCGAGGCCGGAAGCACGGTATTCTGCGTCAGCACCAGCTCCAGCCCGGCGACCACATTCATCACGGCAAGCGTCGCGAGCAACGGCACAATGCCCGCAAAAACGATCGCCAGCGCATTGACGATGCCGATCGCCAGCCCGGTGGCCAGCGCCGCCGCCGCGGCGACCACATCGCTGAAGCCAAGCTGAATGAGGGTGGCGTAAACTGCCGCACTAAGCCCCATATTGGCGGCTAGCGAGAGGTCAATACCGCCGGTGACGACATTGGAGCCGCCGGCAATCAGGACGATCGTGAGGCCGATGGCAAGAACACCCGAAATGGCCGATTGCCCGAGCACGTTGCCGATATTGCCGACCGTCAGAAAATAGGGCGCCGTGGCCGCGAAAATCACCAGAATGGCTGCAAAGGCAAGCAGCGAACCGAACCGCAAGGCGGCAGCGGCAAGCTTGCCACTGGCCGGCGACGCCTTTGTCATCGAAGTTTCGGGCAGGGAGGCAAATTGAACGTCAGCCGACATGGCGCAATCCTTCCAAGGCACCGGTCGATGCCGACAGAACTTCGTCCGTTGTCGTCTCGGAGGAGATCAGTTCGCGCGTCACGCGACCGCGAAACAGCACAAGGATCCTGTCGGTGATGCCGACAAGCTCCTGAAGATCCGAAGACAGCACGATTACGCCGGCACCGCGGGCGGCAAGTTCGCCGATCAATGTGTAGATTTCGACCTTCGAGCCGATATCGACGCCGACGGTCGGCTCGTCGAGCAGGTAGATCTCCGAGTGGCGGCTCAGCCATTTGGCAATCGCCACCTTCTGCTGGTTGCCGCCTGAGAGGGTCTGCACCAGTGCCTCGCGCCCAGCCGTCTTGATCTGCAGCCGCTTGATCAGCTCGTCGGCGTCGGCGCTTTCTCGCCTTCTGCTGAGAAAGCCGAAACGGGTATAGCGGCCCAGGCTCGACAGTGTGATGTTTTCACGGACGCTGAGCTCCAGGCCTACGCCGTGGCCGCGTCTATCCTCCGGCACCAAGGCGATCTGATGATCGACAGCTTCGACCGGGTTGCGCGGCTTCAGGCCACGCGCATCGATATCGATCGTCCCTCCTGTTGCCGCCTGCAACCCGAAGAGAGTGCGAACCAGATCCTTTGCCCCCGAGCCGAGCAAGCCCGTAATGCCGAGGATCTCGCCGCGACGCAATGAGAGGCTGACATCGTGAAAGCGGCCAGTTGCCGAGAGATTCCTGACTCTGAGTATCTCATTCCCCAGTTCAACCTGCCGCTTGGGAAACATGTCGGCGATATCGCGTTCGACCATCAGCTTGGCAATCTTGCCTGCCGAGATTTCGCTTGCCCTCAGAGAAGCAACATCGACACCATTGCGCAGAACCGTAACATCGTCGCACAAGGCCTCGATTTCATTGAGATAATGCGAGACGTAGATAATGGTCACGCCGTCGCTGCGCAGGCGGCGGATGAGGCGGAACAGGATCTCAGCTTCCTGGCGCACCAGCGCTGCGGTCGGCTCGTCGAAGACAAGAATCTTCGGCTTATGTAGCAGCGCGCGGGTGATCTGGACGATCTGCCGTTCCGCCGTCGAAAGCTCACTGATCAACGCGTTCTTCGGCAAATCGACGCCGAAATAATTGGCAAGGAGTTCCGCTGCCCGCCGCTGCATGGCGCCGCGATTGAGGAAAGGCGTCTTGCCGAGGCGGGTCTCTCGCCCGAGAAAAAGCGATTCTCCGACAGTGAAGGTTGGAACCAGCAGCCGATCCTGGTGGATGAAATGAATGCCGAGCTCTTCGCACAGATGCGGCGTCAGACGGTCATAGGCCCGGTCCTCGATCTCGATCCGTCCCTCATCCGGGGTGTGCAGACCTGCCAGTAGCTTGATCAAGGTGGATTTGCCCGCTCCGTTCTGGCCGACAAGCCCATGGACGGTGCCGCGCCTGACGGCAAGCGACGCTCCGGCCAGCGCCTGCGCGCCGCCGAAGCGTTTGACGATGCCATCGAAGCGCAGGATGTGCGACGCGTTGTCTGCTTTGGTCGCATGATCGGCTGCGGTCATGAAATAGGCCCTTCGCCTTTTGAGAGCGATGCGGGGAATCCGCATCGCCGGTTTGCGGGTCAGCCGATGCCGAGCTTCTTGATCACGTCGGCGACATTGCTTTTGTTTGCCAGAAGGGCAGGGACATAGGTTTCGCGCGGCAAGGTCTGCCCCGAAAGCAGCTTGGCGACGTTGCGGATGGCCGTGCGGCCGATTTCCGCCGGCTGTTGGGCAGCATCTGCGCCCGCCGGTGAATTGGGATCGGCGACGAGCTGTAGGACTTCCGGGCTGCCGTCGACGCCGTAGGTGCGGATCTCGGTACGACCAGCGGCCGTGAGAGCCTGTGTGGCGCCGAGCTGGGGAATGTCCCAAGCCGACCAGATCGCCTTGATTGAGCCCTTCTCCGGATATTTGTTGAGGATCGCGGTGATCTGCGCGAAGGCGTCCTGAACCGTGTTGGGAATGACATCCCGAAGCTCAGGTTGAATGATCTTCACCTTCGGGAAGTATTTGACGACATTGACGAGCTGGTCATAGCGGATCGCGCAGGGCGTTACGCCATAAAAGCCGTTGAAGACGATGACATTGCCTTCGCCGCCGATATCGGAGACGAGCTGCAGCGCCAAGTCTTTGCCGATACCCCAATTGTCCGACGTGGTGTTATTGATCGAATTGGTGGAGCCGACATCGACGGTCAAAACGGGAATGCCGGCGTCGCGGGCCTTCTTCAGCCAGGGGTCGATGACACTCAGCGTGCCGAGGATCTGGACGATGGCGTCCGGCTTCTGCGCAATCAGCGTCTGAAGCTGCGAGACAAGCTTGCCGTCGTTGCGGCCGGCATCGACGGCAATCGGCGTGCCGCCCAGCCGCTTCACCTCATCAATCTGCGCATTGTAGGCCTGCAGGTCGAAATAGTGGTCGGTTCCCGTCGCGCTGATAGCGATCCGCTTGCCTTTCAACGACAATGCGTCGTCGGCAGCAGCGGCGGTCTTCGACAGAATGCTCGAGGCCGCGAGCGCCGTTCCGGCAACCGCCGTCAGTTTAAGAATATCCCGGCGTCCGAGGCCGGTCGTCTGTCCCTTGGTCATGAAAGCATCCTCTCCGGCAATTCATCAATGCCAATAGAATATAAAATAGGTAGATTTAAGCGAGTTGCGGGAGGAACGTTTTTCCAAAACTGGAGCGGCCGGGGAAATTTCCGTCATCTGCCTTTCTAATGTACAGATCGGGGTTCCACAGCCCCCGTGATGATCGTTAGCTTTATGGTCACTTTTCCGGATGCCGGTCTATCGCCCCTCAGCCATTGACCGCGTAGACTGCCCGCGAGATTGCGCGATCTTTTAGGCAAGCCCTTGCCGCCAAGTCTTCCCGTCGCGAACAAAGAATCTCCGAAGGCGGGCAAAATCAGATGATTTAATCTACTAAAAACATAGAGTTTCTATCTAAATAATTGCATGCGTCGCAGGGTCATCATTCCGTCAGACGACGCTTCCGATTGATCGTGAGGATCGCGACAATGAAATTTCTCACACGGCTTGCCCTAACGGCCGTTGCTCCTCTTCTTCTTACGCAGGCTGCGCTGGCTGGCGGTGTGAGTGGCGCTCCCGCCCCCTTTGATAAGGGCGGCGTGAAGGTCGCCTTGATCAGCTACATATCGGCCGGCGACTTCTTCCAGGCCTATCAGGCCGGCGCAGAAGCTCAGGCAAAGGCACTCGACATCGATCTGCGCGTCTTCCCCGGCCGCCAGGATGCGGCTGCGCAGCGCGAACAGATCCTCCAGGCGATCAATCTTGGTGTCTCCGCCATCGTTATCGATCACGGTCTGCCGGAATCTCTCGGCGATGTCGTTCAGCAGGCGCTCGACAAGGGCATCAAGGTCGTTGCCTTCGACGTCAATCTCAACAATCCCAAAATCCCCCAGGTCGAGCAGAGCGATCATGAGCTTGCCGATCTCGCCCTGAAGCAGGTCGTCAAGGACAACGGCAGCAGCTTCAAGGCAGGTTATGTCTATGTAGCGGGTTTTGCGCCGCTCGATCGCCGCAATGAAGTTTGGGACGCTTTCAAGAAGCAGAATGCAGGGGTTGTTGAAAAGGCTCGCTTCGGCAATGTCAGCGATACGACGGCGACCTCGACTGCGGACCAGGCAAAGGCGGCGCTGACGGCCAATCCCGACATATCAGTCGTTTTCGCACCCTATGACGAGTTCGCGCGCGGCGTGAAGCTTGCCGCGACGGATCTCGGCATCACGGGCAAGCTGAAGATCTATTCGGCCGATGTATCGACGGCCGACATTCAGGAAATCACTGAACCGGGTAGCCCGTGGGTTGCGACGGTCGCGACCAATCCAGCCGTCGTTGGTGCGGTTTCCATCCGAGCCGCCGCTTTGCAGGTGGCGGGCCAAGAAGTTCCGCATCAGATCACCGTCAAGCCGACGCTGCTGACACAGGAAGGACTTCGTGCCGCCAATGTCCGGACGATCGAGGAGCTGGCCAAGAAAGTTCCGGCCTTCAATGCAAGCGATGCGGTCACCGCCAGCTGGATACCGGAGAAGCTTTTCTAAGCAGCTGTCCACGATCCGCCGGCGAGAATTTCTTAATCTCGCCGGACTACGTCCATGAACCGGAGTTCATATGATGAGTCAGACCAACGTCGTCTTTGCGGGCAGCCGAAACGCCACGCGGGAAGACCTTTTCGCCCGAGCGGAAGAGATTGCCGCCGATCTTTCCCGGCGCGCTCCAGAACTTGATCGCGAAGGCCGTCCACCGCTCGGCGAAATCGTCAAATTGAAGAATGCGGGTCTGCTGAACGCCTTGCATGCGGCCCCGGTTGGCGGCGGCGGCCTCGATTGGGTGGATGGCTTGCGGTTGGTGCGCATCCTTGCGCGCGGCGAAAGCTCCATCGGCCAGCTTCTCGGCTATCACTACGTCAACAGCCAATATGTCTATTGGGCCTTCGAAGAGGCGCGTGCGCAGGAACTCGGCAGCAAGACGGTGGCAAACAGCCTCTACTGGGGAGCTGCCGTCAATCCGCGCGATCCGGGCCTCGTATTGACGCGCCGTGGCAATGGCTATGTCCTGAATGGTCGCAAATCCTTCTCCACCGCCGCCCACGTGTCCGATTACATCAATGCCAATGCCGCTCTCGATGACAGGATTGTCGGTTTTGCCGTTCCGACCAATCGGGCGGGTTACAAGGCCAATGACGATTGGGACAATTTCGGCCAGCGACTGTCGGACAGCGGCAGCGTCGAATTCCACGATTTTCCCGTCTATGAAGAAGATCTCGACAAGGTAGCTACCATCGGCGGCGAAGCGCCGGTGCTTGCGACCTTCAATACGCCCCTCATTCAGCTCGTTTTCGTAAACTTCTATCTCGGCACGGCTGAAGGCGCATTGCGAGAGGCGGTCGACTATGTCCGAACGACGACGCGACCGTGGATCACCTCCGGCGTCGAACGTGCATCGGACGATCCCTATATTCTCGAGCGTGTCGGCGAGTTCACTGCGGCCTTGAAGGCTTCCGCTGCGCTGGCCGACAGCGCTGCGGCAAGGGTGCAGGAGGCGCTTGCGAGAGGAAGCAGGGCAACGGCGCGCGAGCGCGGCGAGGCGGCAGCCGAAGCCTATGCGGCGAAGGTGCATGCGACCCATGTTTCGCTCGATGTCACCTCGCGCGTCTTCGAGCTCACCGGCGCACGCTCGACTGCGGAGAAATATCGTTTCGACCGCTTCTGGCGCAATGTACGGACGCACACGCTGCACGATCCGGTCTTCTACAAGGCCAAAGAAGTTGGCGAATTCGTTCTAAACGACCGGATTCCTGAAGTCAGTCTCTACAGCTGACACAAGGGCGAGGACGTGGCGCAGTCTAAAAAGGGCATAGGCTCATAATCTGCGCTGCGCTGGTGCTGACACCACCTGTGCTCAAGATCGGTCAGCGTCATTTATGTCTGGTGTGGTGTGGGCCAGTGTTGGAACACACCACAGCTTCAAGCAGGCTCGCCGATTGTGGCCTTCGCGCAATGCTGGATGATTGATGTTTCAATATCCGGCTTACAAATCCTGTGCTCAACTCATTATTCTGTGGAGGGTTGCCGGCGCATGCCGCAATCCGCACACGTTCCTCATTAGGATCTCTTCGCTCACGAATCGTTTTCAACCTCCAGAAGGGCAGGCGATCTCGATTGAGAATGAAATCGATCCAATGGAGTCCTTCATGGCTGACACGCGCGCACCACTTTCCGGGGTGATACCGAAGATTTCTGTCGTCGGTGTCGGCGGTGGCGGCGGCAACGCGATCAACAATATGATCGCGCAACAACTTCAGGGCGTTGAATTCATTGCGGCAAACACGGATGCGCAGGCGCTTGCGACGTCCAAAGCCACCAGGCGCATTCAACTTGGCGCACAGGTGACGGAGGGCCTCGGTGCAGGCTCCCTACCGGAAATCGGACGAGCCGCCGCCGAGGAATCCATCGATGAGATCATGGATCATCTCCAGGGCACGCACATGTGCTTCGTGACGGCCGGAATGGGCGGCGGCACCGGTACGGGCGCCGCGCCGATCATCGCTCAGGTCGCGCGGCAGGCGGGCATCCTCACGGTCGGCGTCGTCACCAAGCCCTTCACATTCGAAGGCAACCGGCGCATGCGCACGGCCGACGAGGGCATCGAGCGACTGCGTGAAAGTGCGGACACCGTTATCGTCATTCCCAATCAGAATCTGTTTCGCATTGCGGACGCCACGACCACCTTTGCAAATGCCTTTGTGACTGCGGACCGCGTCCTTTATGCGGGCGTCAGCTGCATCACGGACCTGATCATCAAGGAAGGTCTCATCAATCTCGACTTCGCCGATGT
Source organism: Martinezella sp. CNPSo 3959 (assembly GCF_057784355.1). Taxonomy (NCBI): domain Bacteria; kingdom Pseudomonadati; phylum Pseudomonadota; class Alphaproteobacteria; order Hyphomicrobiales; family Rhizobiaceae; genus Martinezella; species Martinezella sp. CNPSo 3959. Next base: position 42,493 of record NZ_JBXSOV010000007.1, on the reverse strand, counting down.
CAAATCCGTGATGCGGGGAATGGGACGTGCGATGATGGGAACGGGCGAAGCTTCGGGACCGGGCCGCGCGTTGAAGGCGGCAGATGCCGCCGTCTCCAATCCGCTTCTGGACGACATGAGCATGAAGGGCGCGCGCGGCGTGCTGATCTCCATTTCCGGCGGAACGGACATGACGCTGTTCGAGGTCGACGAGGCCGCCAGCCGCATCCGCGACGAAGTCTTTGCTGATGCCGATATCGTCGTCGGTGCGATCTTCGACAAGACCCTCGACGGGGTATTTAGGGTATCGGTCGTTGCAACCGGTCTGGAAAGTCTCGCGATGTCAGCCGGTCAGCCCATGGAAACCAATATGAATCGGCACTAATTGGCTTCAGCGTGGCGCTATGGATCTGTGCCTTTGATTATGTGAAAGCCCCGTCACCGGCGACGGGGCTTTCGTCTATCCGTTAAAGCGCGCCATTCTTCGGCGGGATGACGTCGTTGAGGTGATAATTGCCGACGACGTGATATTTCCAGCGGACGGGGTCATGAAGCGTATGCGTGCGCGCATTGCGCCAGTGGCGATCGAGATTGAGATCGAGCTTGACCGAGGCCGTGCCGGCAAGCTCAAACAAGATGTTGGTCGCTTCGATAGCGATTTCCGTTGTCAGCACCTTCGCGGCCGCCACCGCGAGTGTTGCCTCGACCACCCTCTTTTCTGTTGTCTCGACCTGGGCGGCATCGACCTTGCGGCCGGCGCGCTCGACGGTCGCGGTCGCGGCTTCCAGCCGGACGGCGATCTGCCCAACCTTGGCGATTGTCAGCGGATCGTCGCTCGCCCGCTCTACGCCGCTATCCATCCAGGGACGCGATCGGGTCTTCACGAAATCAAGCGTCTCGGCAAAGGCTGCCCGGGCAATGCCGAGATCGACACCAGCATGAATGATCTGACCGACGGAGCCGATTGTCGTCGGCCGTTCGAAGCCTTTGTGGTGAAGAACGACATGGTCGGCATTCACATAGACATTGTTGAGGACCGTGGTGCCGCTGCCGGTCGTGCGCTGCCCGAATCCATCCCAATCGTCAATGATTTCGATGCCTTCCGTTCCTTTTGGGACGAAGGCCATGACCAGCTTGTCGGCTTCGTCAAGCGCGAAGACGGTGACCCAATCGGCAAAAAGAACGCCGGTCGAATAGAACTTGCGACCATTGATGCGATAGCCCGGACCATCGCGGGTGATACGCGTATCATAATGCCCGACCGTCTTCGTGCCGCGCTCGGAAAGAGCGTTGCCGAAGCGATCGCCGGCCAATGCGCGCCCGAAGAAATAGCGCTTCTGATCTTCCGAACCATCGACGCGCAAGGCTTCAAGAATGTAGAAGTGGTTCTGTGGAATCTGTCCGATCGAACCGTCGGCCTGGGCGAGCGTCGCCGTGATCTCCGCCAAGGTGGCATTGGAGACATCCAGGCCGCCATACTCCTCGGGAACCGTAATTGCCAGGAGCCCGGATTGTGCCAGCGCATCCATCTCGGCAAAGGGAAGCAGCCTTTCGCTATCGCGCTCCGAGGCGGTGGCGGCAAAACGCTGGGCCAGCTCCCGCGCGACGGCCAGCGCCTGCTGTTCGGTCTCAAGCAAGGTGGCCTCAGGATGCGTAGCGTTGATATGGTGCAGTTGCGCGTTCATAGGCGGGCTCCGATTTCATTTGGCGCCACGATGCCGCATTCAAAGCCGGGCTTCGAGAAAAGGCATTTCATTTTTGGAGATGTGGTCGCTTCTTCATTCCTTTCTCTATAGAATTGATGGTCAATTGCTGCCCGAAACCATGCCGGCGTTGAAAACGATCGATACTCCTGGCTTTTATTGCCCTGACGGTGATCGATGGTCGGCTCGCAGCTCTATCGCCGGTGCCTGCCGCCCCAAGCGCGCACCTGTCCGATTTGTAAAGGATGCGGCATTGATGGCGGTAGGCTTTCCCATTTATCGGGCTATCGCGGCAATTCCGACAACTGGTATCGGATGGGGACTTTGCCGGCGTGCACCTGCACAAGCCTTTTGCAGGTGAGGCAAGAGGCATATCGCTCCGCTTGCAGGGAGCGATATGCCGTTCGTATCAGGAGGCCAGAGCGCGTCGCTCGGTTTTTGCCGGCATTGCTTTGCCGTGAACGCGCAAAGGTCGTTTGGCGGCGACGGGAGACATGCGTTGCGTATTGGTCTTCGCAGCTCCAAGCCAGCGAAGAATCGCGTCGAAGCCGGGCTGGGCAGCCCGCTTGAACTCGGGGCTCATTTCCTCGTCCATGCCGCAAAGAGAGGCTATTTCCTGGAAATCCACACGTCCTGCCCGAAGGGGAGGGCGCGACTGGAAAACGATAAGGCCGATCATGAAGCCTTTGATATTCTCGAAGCTACGCGGCTGAAGCAGCGGCTTGAGCCGCAGATCGCAAAAATCCGAAATCTTGCGCTGGAAAACGTCAGAGGCAGAGCTTTTTTTTATGGGCATTATTCATTCCTTGCAGGCGACATCATCCAATGGTCGGGGTGTGGCCCGCTAAAGCACGGAGGTTAAGGAAGCGCAAACAACCGACCGATTGGCCGCTTTCAATTCTACGATGAGCCGGGATTTGGCAAGTGGCAGATTGGTCACGCTTCGGTCAACTCCGCTTCGGGTGGAATGCGATGTTGGCAAGATCAGAGCTTCTTCGGTCGCGCCGCTAAGATCATGAAAAAACTGTAACTTGCCTCCCGCGCCATTGAGAGCGACATTTTCCTTGCGCCGGATATATGAGGTGAAAGACATGTCAGTCTTAGAAATATTGGTCAGACGCCGGATGCAGGAAGAATATGCAAAGGGTACAACACCAGAGCGCATTACCCGCCTTCTGCAGGAATTCTTCAACGGAACGGAAGCCTCCCAAGCTGATGTTGCCGCGCAACGGTCCTCCGGCAATCGATAAATGACGGTGGCCGGCCTCGATGCTTCGCAGGGCCGGCCGTTTGTTGAGGCAATTAAATCCTCATAACAGCACTTTACTGGACCGCATTGGATCCCTGCATGTCCTCGACGGCGGTCAGGATTTTGTAGGCTGCCGCGACGCGCGCGGGGATCGGAAAATTCCTGTTTGCAAGCAAAACGATACCGACCTGTCTGCTCGGTATGAAGGCCGCGTATGCGCCAAAACCGTTCGTTGAACCCGTCTTGTTGAGCAGGACATCCTTGCGCGGCTGCTGAGGCGGGTCGAGCCGGATGACTTTATGGGGCTCAAATGCCATGTCTGACGAATTGCCGGCAAGCAGCCGGGCAAGCGTCGTTGGATAGGCATAGATCTCCCAACCGAGGGCCTGCGTCGTGTTGTCGACACGGTAATAGCCGACATGCGTCGCGTCGATTGCCTGCTGAAGCTTATCGTCGAGCTTTGCTTCGCCCATATTCGCTTCAAGAAAGGCAAGCATATCGGAGCTGGTAGTCTTGATGCCATAGGCCTGCGTATCGAAAACGCCGCCGTTGACGCGGATCGGCTTGCCCTGCTTGGAATAGCCATAGGCATAATTGGCCATCTCAGCCGGTGGAACGCGGACATAGGTGTGACGGAGGCCAAGACCAGGAAGAATTTTTTCCTCCATCAGCTTATCGAACGGCTCTCCGACGGCCTGCGCTGCCAGGTAACCGAACAGGCCGATGCTGGGATTGGAATATTGCCGATACGTACCGGGCGCAAAGGTAGGATGCCATTTGCGATAATAGGCAACCATCTTATCCTGATCCGTCACGTCGCTGGGAAACTGCAGTGGCAGACCGCCGGCCGAATATGTGGCGAGATCGAGCAGGCTGATCCTGTCGAAGCCGCTGCCCGCAAGTTCCGGCATATATTTCGTCGCCTTGTCGGAAAAGGACAGCTTTCCGTGGACTTGAGCGTAGGAGCCGAACGCTGCCGTAAAGGTCTTGCTGATGGAGCCGAGCTCGAAGATCGTGTCGTTCGTCACCTTCTGGCCGCTCTCCCTCGAGGCGACGCCATAGTTGAAGATGTAACGCTTGCCTTTGACGGTCAGTGCGATGGCCATGCCCGGCACGTTGTTTTCCTTCATCAACGGGCGGATGATCTCGTTGACGGCTCGCTCCAGCCGATCCTGGTCATTGCCATCGGCGGCATGTGCGCCGACCCCATAGAAAAGGCAGCTGGCGACGAAGCCGAGCTTCTGCAAAGAACTGGTACGTATATTCAAGATGATATCCTCATTGTGATGATCGACCGTGCAGAATCGTACGGTCGAAAAAGAGGTGATGATTGGCGGCGGTGGTAATCCGGCGCCCCGATCTCAGATCGCCGTAGCGATCCGGCCGATTTCGGCAATGATGGCATTGCGTTCGTCAGCTGCGATGGCGGGGATCTCGCAATAGGCCGTCACGATGATGGGCGCGCGCTTCGTTGGCCATAGCACCGCGATGTCGTTGGCATTGCCGTGCTTGTCGCCGTTTGTTCCGGTCTTGTCACCCACTAGCCAATCCTTCGGAAGCCCGGCGCGCAGGCGGGCGTCACCCGTCTTGTTGGTGATCAGCCAAGCCGCAAGCTGCAATCGCGAGGCGGGCGTCAGCACATCGGTGAACAGAAGCCGCCGCAGGTTTTCCAGCATCGCCGAAGCTGTCGTCGTGTCGCGCTCATCGTTCGGAGTGTCGTGATAGTTCAGCGTGGGCTCGGTGCGGTCGAGGCGGGTGATCTCGTCGCCTATGCTGCGGCAGAAGGTCGTAATTGCCCCTGGGCCGCCAAAGCTCGCGAGCAGCAGATTAGCCGCGGTATTGTCGCTGAGTGTCACTGCCGCTGCGCAAAGTTCGCCAACGGTCATGCCATTTTCTCCGGCATTGGGTTCGGTTGCCGGAGAATAGTCGATGAGATCGCTCTTCTTGTAATGAATGCGTCGGTCGAGCTTCTCTTCTCCCTTGTCGACGCGGGCAAGCACGAGAGCTGCCGCCAGCGCCTTGAAGGTGCTGCACATCAGGATGCGCTCGCCGGCGCGGTGCTCGATGCGCCTGCCGCTTGCCACGTCGAGAATGCTGACACAGATGCGGCATGGATGCTTGCTTTCGAGCGCGGCAAGCTGCGCCTCGCTTGTATTATCGTCTGTAGTACGTCCAACCGAGCTTAGCCCTGCCAGAACAGGCAGCGCAAGCAAGCTGCCGGCAAGGCTTTGCCGCCGCGACAATAAGATCGTCATCTTGTTTCCACTTCGATTTTGCGTTGGGCAACGGTGCGCCTATCAGCCCGTGGACGTCATTGGGGTCTGGCAAATCACCGTGCGATGCGGACTATGGCTCTGGTTTCTACCCTAGACAAACGATCAATTCTGGGCTTAGACATGAGAAAAACTTGGCCTTAGGACACAAATGGACATTTCCCAGCTGCCACTGAACGCGCTGCGGGTTTTCGAGGCCTCGGCGCGGCATGGCAGCTTCACGCGGGCTGGCCTGGAGCTTCGGGTCACGCAGACGGCGATCAGCCATCAGGTCAAGGCGTTGGAAGACGTGCTGGGCGTGACCCTCTTCAAGCGCCTGCCACGCGGCCTCGCGCTGACCGACGAGGGGCATGCGTTGCTGCCGGTCCTGACGGACGCCTTCCGCCGCATGAGCGCCACGCTCAGCCAGTTGGAGGAGGGGAATTTCGCCGAGATCCTAACGATCGGCGTTGTCGGGACTTTCGCGATCGGCTGGCTCCTGCCGCGCCTTGGCAGTTTCAAGGCACAGCATCCCCATGTCGATCTGCGCCTGAAGACCAACAACAACCGAGCCGACATGGTGCTCGACGGACTGGATTTCTTCCTGCGCTTCGGCGACGGCGCCTGGCATGGAACGGAGGCGATCCATCTTATGGATGCGCCACTCTCCCCAGTTTGCACGCCGGATATCGGCGCGCGATTGCGCACGCCTGCCGATCTCGTCGATGTCGAACTGTTGCGATCCTATCGGGTCGATGAATGGTCGCTCTGGTTCAGGGCGGCGGGCCTGCCGCCACCGCATCTTCGTGGCTGGATGTTCGATTCGTCGCTGACGCTAGTAGAGGCTGCAGCACGCGGCGTCGGTGTCGCGTTGGTGCCGGTCGCCATGTTTTCCCATGACATCGAGGCCGGACGCATCATGCAGCCGTTCCAGATTACGGCGATGACCGGCAGCTATTGGCTGACGCGGCTAAAATCGCGGGCGGAAACGGCATCGATGAAGGTGTTTCGCCAATGGCTGTTGGCTGAAATCGAGGAGATGCCGGGCTAGACGAGCGGCAAAACGGCCCCGAACCTGAGACTGGAGCCGTTTGGAATGAACTGCTGGTTGCAGCGGTGCTCATTACACATCGTTGTCACGTTCGATGTCATCTGCTATGCGCTATGGTCATCACGTATATCGCCAAGGAGCATTTGGCATGGGGAATTCCAAGTCAGCAGATAGATAAGCCGCAACAGCTTTTTGTTGTTGCGGCGTGCTGTCGAACTCATTCCGACCGGATCCCTAGTGGCAGACGCCGCCCGATTTCTCTTTCGAGCGGAATTTTCTCATGTCTGACATACGCCCGTCCTGGGCTTACTCGCTGCCGGCTGCACTGCTGCTGATGGCGCCTTTCGACATCCTCGCTTCACTGGCCATGGATATCTATCTTCCCGTCGTGCCTTCGATGCCCGACATTCTCGATACCACGCCTGCGGTCATCCAGCTGACGCTGAGCCTCTATATGATCATGCTGGGTCTCGGGCAGGTGGTGTTCGGCCCTCTTTCGGATCGTATCGGCCGCCGCCCGGTCCTGCTTTCTGGCGCGCTTGTGTTTGCCGCATCTTCCTTTGGAGCAGCTCTTGCAGGGAGTGCTCCCATCTTCGTTCTGTGCCGCCTGCTGCAGGCCATCGGCGCGTCGGCAGCCTTGGTCGCGACCTTCGCGACCGTGCGGGATGTTTACGGCAATCGCCCCGAGCAGGCCATTATCTATGCCACATTCGGATCGATACTCTCCTTCGTGCCGGCGCTCGGTCCGATAGCTGGAGCGATTATTGCGGAGCGGTTCGGGTGGCGCGCCGTCTTCATATTGCTTTCGCTTCTGGCATTGGCCGCGACCTTTCATGCCACGGCGAAATGGCATGAAACGAGACCTCAAGGCTTGACCGGGCCGCGCCGACTCATCTGGCCGATCTTCAAAAGCCGGTCGTTCTGGACCTATACGCTTGCCTTCAGCGCGGGAATGGGGACGTTCTTCGTGTTCTTCTCGATCGCTCCGCGCGTGCTCATCGGCAGGGCCGGCTATTCCGAGCTCGGTTTCAGCATTGCCTTTGCAACGGTTGCCGTCGTGATGATTGCGGCGGCACGCTTCGCCGGATGGTTTGTCGAAAGATGGGGCGTCGCAGGCTGCGTTGGACGGGGTATGGGGTTGCTTCTTATCGGTGCGGCAGCTCTTGCGCTCGGCCAACTCGATGGGGTGCCGTCCTTCGCAAGCTTCGTGCTTCCGATGTGGATCATGGCGGTCGGCATCGTCTTTGCGGGATCGGTGACGGCAAATGGAGCGTTGGCGGAATTCGGCGATATCGCTGGCTCGGCCGTGGCGTTCTATTTCTGTATTCAGAGTCTGATTGTAAGTGTTGTCGGAACGCTGGCGGTCGCCGTGCTGGATGGCGATAGCGCATGGCCGCTTGTGGGTTTCTCCGCTGTCATGGCGCTGTTGGTATTGGCAGCACTTCATAGGCTGCAGCGTCACACCGCCTTGGCTTGATCCGCCAAGCAAGTGCCCTTCACGGGGTAAAATCTGAAACGACCGCCCGCGAAGGTGAGCTTCGCGGGCAATCAGTTTTGTCTCGTCCTGCTCCAGAACCCTCCTAGCGCCACCCCAATGCCGGTGCGACGTGCGTCAGGATGCTCTCGATCACATGGGCGTTGTAGTCGACCCCAAGCTGGTTTGGCACCGTCAGCAGCAGGGTGTCGGCCGCGGCGATCGCTTCGTCCTTTGCCAACTCCTCGATCAGCACATCCGGTTCAGCGGCATAGCTACGGCCGAAAATGGCGCGTGTCTTCTCATCGATGAAGCCGATCTTGTCAGCATCCTTGCCGCTCTGGCCGAAATAGGCGCGGTCGAGATCGTTCACCAGCGCGAAGATGCTCCGGCTAACCGAAACCCGCGGCTCGCGTTTGTGCCCGGCTTCTTTCCAGGCCTCGCGATAGAGCCTGATCTGGTCTGCCTGCTGGACGTGGAAGGGCAGGCCGCTTTCATCATCCTTCAGCGTCGAGCTCTGCAGGTTCATGCCGAGCTTCGCGGCCCATACGGCCGTAGCATTGGAGCCGGCACCCCACCAGATCCGCTCACGCAGGCCCTCGGAATAGGGTTCCAAGCGCAACAAGCCTGGCGGGTTGGGGAACATTGGCCGAGGGTTGGGCTGTGCGAAGCCTTCGCCGCGCAGCAGATCGAGCAGCACTTCCGTATGCCTGCGGCCCATATCGGCATCGCTTTCGCCCTCCATTGGGGCATAGCCGAAGTGGCGCCACCCGTCGATCACCTGTTCGGGCGAGCCGCGGCTAATGCCGAGCTGCAGCCGGCCGCCGGCGATAAGATCCGCAGCGCCGGCATCCTCGGCCATGTAGAAAGGATTTTCATAGCGCATGTCGATGACGGCGGTGCCGGTTTCGATGCGGCTGGTCTTGGCGCCGACAGCTGCCAGCAGTGGGAAGGGTGAGGCAAGCTGACGTGCGAAATGATGCACTCGGAAATAGGCGCCGTCCGCACCCAGCTGTTCGGCCGCGACGGCTAAGTCGATCGATTGCAGCAGCGTATCGGCAGCCGAACGGGTTTGCGACTGGGACGAGGGCGTCCAGTGGCCGAATGAAAGGAAACCGATCTTCTTCATGGTGCAATCCTACTATATCCGGTTAGCACGGCCTGATTCCGCATCACTTATATCCATGCAGACACATAGCGCGTCCAAGGCGCCGCCTGTTTGCGTCTTCATGGCGTGGCTTGCAAAGGCCGTAGGTTCAGGCGGCTATATGTGCATGGATGCAGCGGATGGAACAGCGCAATCTGTGAACTGATCGTCAATGCCGACGAGGTTGTGTTCTTCCCATATAGGGTTTCCTGCGTGTTTCCTAACATGAACAAATTTTAACGAAGACATTAACAATCAGATAACGCACCGCACCGAAACTGCCGCGCGTGTGAGTGCATCTCTCGCTTTCAATGTCCTTGAAACAAGAAATGGCAGGAAACCATGTTTGCAAGAAATTTCGCCCCCGCTCTGGTCTTCGTCGCATTCAGCGCCGGTATCGCGCATGCGGAAGTGCCCGTCCGTATCGATCAATTCGATCATTGGGGCGCATATTCTTATAAGTCCGGCGACAATGTGAATTGCTATGTTCTATCGAGGCCGGTCGCGCAGCAGCCCGCCAGTGTCGACCATGGCGACAATTTCTTCATCGTCTCGCGTCTGTCTCCCGGCGATAAATTGGTTCCGGAGGCCGCAATGGGTTATGACCTGAAAGACGGTGCTCAGATGACGGCGACGGTCGGCGACCAGACATTCCCGATGTTTACGAAAGACCGGCACGGCTGGGTAAGGAATGAGGCGCAGGAGCCGACCATGATCACTGCCATGAAGGGAGGTGCGCAGCTGCAACTGCAGGCAACCTCCAAGCGAGGTACTGAAACCAGTTATTCCTACTCGCTGTCAGGCATTACCGCTGCTCTGAAGCGGATAGAGACATGCCGGTAAAACTGGAGGCTGAGCGGCGATCTGGGATTCCGTCCTGCCAAGTTGCATAGCTCGCGAGCTGGCCGGCGTCTTCTCATCGCGCGCAGAAGGCGCCAGGCCGGGCCATTTCGAGTAATATCTCTTGTGAAATCAAAAATCCTGATATAAATGAAATCTATTGATGGGGAATTCAGGATTTTATGCAGCGCGGCTTTCTGACAATTTATGCGGGTGAGAACGCTGCGGTTTTCCGGGCGCTATCGGCGCCGGCACGTGTCGACATGTTGAAGCTGCTCTGCGCAAGGGGCTCGCTGAATGTCAACGAGATCGCCCGGGAGCTTGATCTGCCGCAATCGACTGTCGCCACTGGTATCATGATCCTGGAGGAGGCCGGTCTTGTCGAGACCAAGGCTGCAAAGGCGCGCAAGGGTTACCAGAAGATCTGTACCGCGCTTTACGACGAGATCCTGCTGAGCTTCGAGGATCAGGCCTTCAAACATGATGAGGACGTGATCGAAGTCGCCATGCCGATCGGTCTCTATACGAGCTGCGAGACGCATGCGCCTTGTGGCCTGTGCTCGACCGAGGGCGTCATTGGCCTGCTGGATGTCCCTGACTATTTCCTTGATCCGCAGCGCATGCAGGCAGGTCTTCTCTGGTTCGGGCGTGGCCATGTCGAATATAAATTCCCGAACAATGCCAAGATCTTGAACAGGAATGTCAATGCCATCGAATTCTCGATGGAATTGTCCTCCGAAGTGCCTGGCACCAATCCGGACTGGCCGTCCGACATCACTGTGTGGATCAACGGCGTCGCCGTTGGTACATGGACGTCTCCGGGCGATTATGGCGATAAGCGCGGGGCTTTTACGCCAAGCTGGTGGAAGCTCGAAGGCTCTCAATACGGCAAGCTCAAGACCTGGCGAATCTCCAAGAAGGGCACCTTCATCGACGGAGTTGCCTCTTCCGATGTGACGATCGATGATCTTGCTATCAGTCAGCATTCGTCGATCCGCCTGCGGATCGGGATTGCCGACGATGCGCGCAACACCGGTGGCATCAATATTTTCGGCCGCGGTTTCGGCAACTATGGCCGCGATATCCTTATGCGCATCGATTTGGCGCAATAGTATCATAACTTTTGATATATAGCATATCGGCAGAGTTAAATTCCCATAAGTCGTATTTTTCGTAAACGCCTGATTTTGTGGAGTATTTCGCCAATTCGCGAGTGTTGCCTTCATGGCTTTTGCGATGTTTACCGCCTCAAGTGCGTTGACGACCTTCCAAAAGTGTATCAAGATCAAGGTATAAGAACGAAATATCTGATATATATGGGAGGAAGGCCGTGAAGGCGCATGTGATCGTCCACCGTGATTTCCGAATCGCCGACATCGATGATCGGCTTTACAGCTCTTTTCTGGAGCATCTAGGCCGGGCGATTTATGGCGGCATCTACGAGCCGGGCCATCCGACAGCGGATGAGAATGGATTTCGCAAGGATGTGATTGAGCTTGTGCGCGAGCTCAACTCGCCCTACTGCCGCTATCCCGGTGGTAATTTCGTTTCGGCCTATAATTGGGAAGATGGCGTCGGGCCGCGATCCGAGCGCCCTGTGCGTCTCGATCTTGCCTGGCGGACACGCGAGAGCAACCAGATCGGCGTCAATGAATTCGTCGATTGGTGCAAGAAGGCCAATACCAAGCCGATGCTTGCCGTCAATCTCGGCTCGCGCGGGCTGGATGCGGCGAGAAACTTCGTTGAATATTGCAATCATCCGGGCGACACATACTGGTCGGATCTGCGGCGCAAGCACGGCTGGGCCGATCCGCATGGGGTGAAACTGTGGTGCCTCGGCAATGAAATGGACGGTCCCTGGCAGGTGGGTCACAAGTCGGCTTACGAATATGGACGCCTCGCCGACGAGACTGCCAAGGCCATGCGCGGCTTTGATAAATCGCTCGAACTCGTCGTCTGCGGCTCGTCCAATTCCGACATGAAGACCTATCCCGATTGGGAGGCTGAGGTTCTGGATCAGTGCTACGACAGCGCCGACCACATCTCGCTGCACATGTATTTCGCCAACCGCGAGAGAAACACGCTGAACTATCTGGCCAAGGCCGAGAAGCTGGATCGCTACATCGTCACTATCGGCGGCGTCATCGACTATATCAAGGCGAAGAAGCGGTCGAAGAAGACCATCGGCATTTCCTTCGATGAGTGGAACGTCTGGTATCACTCCAACCAGCAGGACAAGGAGATCCTTGCCCGCGATGAATGGCCGGATGCGCCGCATCTGCTCGAGGATGTCTATAATTTCGAGGACGTGCTGCAGGTCGGCGGCATTCTCAATACCTTCATTCGCCGCTCCGATCGCGTTCGCATTGCCTGCATCGCCCAGCTTGTCAATGTGATCGCACCGATCATGACGGAGGATGGCGGCCCGGCATGGCGGCAGACGATCTACTATCCGCTCTATTTCGCCTCGAAATACGGTCGCGGCTATGCGCTGCGCCTCGTCACGGATGGTCCGACCTATGACAGCGACGAGGCCGATGATGTGCCTTATCTCGATGTGTCGGCCGTACACGACGAGATGGGAAAGATGGTCACGCTCTTTGTCGTCAACCGCCATCCCGACAGCGCGCTCGATCTAGATACACGTCTCGAAGGCTTTGCCGGAGCCCGGGTCGTCGAACAGCATGAAATCGTCAACAACGATTTGCAGGCAACCAACACCGCAGCGCATCCGAACGCGGTCGTCCCAACCAATACGGGCGACGCCAAGATCGAGGACGGCCGGCTTCGTGCCACGCTGAAGCCGCTGTCCTACACGGTAATCCGGCTGGCGGTGTGATGTCTTGCCGCCGGGGTAATGTGCACCGGCACCGAAAACGGACAAATGGTCGCGAGGAGGCGACTGACGACCCGTTGCAGGCCCGGACCGCCGCACGCTGCTTTGAGCGGCCGGCCGGGAAAAGGGGTGAAAATTGCGGTCTGCTCACTTTCGCTTGAGTGTGCCGCGCAGTCGATAAAAATGGGAGGAGATCATGAAGCAGTGGAAGAAGCTTGCCTTCGGCGTCGCGCTGGCCACGTTCGGCCTCATCGCGGCAGCCAAGGCTCAGGACTATACCGCCTTGCCCCGCAAGGAGACCTTGATTGTCGAAAACCCTGAGGGAACGATCAAGAATCCGGGCTGGTTCAACATTTGGGTCAATGGCGGCGGCGGCGTTTCGACCGGCCTCCAGCAGCTGACAATGGACACGCTCTGGTACATCGATCCGGAGAAAGGCCTGGGCGGCTCGGCCTGGGACAACTCACTTGCTTCCGACAAGCCGCAATATAATGACGATTTCACCCAGATGACGGTGAAACTGCGCAAAGGCCTCTATTGGAGTGACGGCGTCGAATTCACCGCCGACGATGTGGTCTACACCGTCAAGACCCAGATGGACCATCCGGGTATGAACTGGAGCGCGGCCTTCTCGGTCCAGGTGGCAAGTGTGGAGGCGCCGGATCCTTATACGGTCGTCTTCAAGCTTAAGAAGCCGAATTCCCGTTTCCACGCCATCTTCACCGTTCGCTGGAACGGCGCGTGGATCATGCCCAAGCATGTCTTCGAAAAGGTCGCCGATCCGGTTCGCTACGACAATGCCAATCCCGTTTCGCTTGGCGCCTACAAGCTGAAGGCGTTCGATCCGCAGGGCAAATGGTACACCTGGGAGAAGCGCGACGACTGGCAGCGCACCTCGCTTGGCCGTTTCGGCGAGCCGGCCCCGAAATATGTCACCTATGTCGATCCCGGCCCGCCGGATAAGCGCACCATCGCGCAGCTCGAGCACAATCTCGATATCATTCACGACAACACGCCGGAAGGCATGTTCACGCTGAAGGAAAAGTCGAAGACCGTCGATAGCTGGTTCCCAGGGTTCCCCTTCGCGCATCCGGATCCGACGCTGCCGGCTGTGATTTTCAACAATCAGGATCCGCTGTTCCAGAATGCCGATGTGCGCTGGGCGCTGGCACTGCTCATCGATATCAAGGCTGTCGATATGGCGAGCTATCGTGGCGCGGCCACGCTTTCCGCGCTCGGCGTTCCGCCGACGGCGATCGCCATGACGGATTATCAGGCGCCGATGCAGGATTGGCTGAAGAATTTCGAAGTTGACACAGGCAAGCGCAAGATAAAGCCCTATGATCCCACGATCGGTCAGCAAATCGCCGATATCCTGCGCAAGCAGCCGAAATACAAGGATCAGATCCCGACCGATCCGGCCGCCATCAGTGCTGCCTTCGGTTACGGCTGGTGGAAGCCCGATCCGCAGGCCGCCGCTGAGCTCTTGGAAAAAGCCGGCTTCAAGAAGGTGGGCGGCAAATGGATGACGCCTGACGGGCAGCCGTTCAAGATCCGACTGACGGTCGAAGGCGATACTCGCTCCGTCTTTACCCGTGCGGGCACTCTGATCGCCCAGCAATGGGCAGCCTTCGGGATCGATTCCAAAGCTGCTCCATCCACCAGCGTCTGGCAGGCGGGATTGCAGCCCGGCAACTATCAGGTTGCGATTGCATGGAGCGTCGAGACCTGGGGTGGCGATCCCGATCTGTCCTTCTTCCTCGACAGCTGGCATTCGGAGTTCGTCGCCAAGAAGGGTGAGAACCAGGCACCGCGCAACTGGCAGCGTTGGTCCAATCCGGATCTCGACAAGATCATCGAAAATATTCGCCGCGTCAGCGCCGATGATCCGAAGGGCATCGAACTTGGCAAGGACTATCTGAAGCTGGTCGCGCAGCAGATGCCGACCATTCCGCTGATGTCCTATAACGTCTTCACCTCGATGGATACGACCTACTGGAAAGGCTATCCGACCATTGCCGACCCCTATACGGACCCCGTTCCCAATTGGGCGAACTCCCGGTTGATGATGGTCAAACTGAAGCCGGCACAGCCCTGATTTCTCCCGACCCTGATGCGGCAACCGCCGCATCAGGCACCTTTCGCCGGACACTAGGCAGGTCCGGCGAATCTTTTGAATTGATGATGAAGCGCAAGCAGCGAGGAAGACGGCGGCATGACGTCCTATCCAGTTTTCGTATTGAGACGATTTGGCCAATTCCTGCTCGTTGTCTTCCTCGGCATTTCCGCGACGTTCTTCATCACCCACATGACGCCGATCGATCCCGTCGAGGAAAGCATCGGGACCATCCAGCAGATGGGCCAATCCGATCCCCGCGCTGTCGAGCTGATGCGTCAATCGTTGCGTGAGCTTTATGGTCTTGAGGGCTCCATCTGGCAGCAATATCTGCATTTCTGGGGGCGTCTTGCGACCGGCGATCTCGGGCCGTCGCTTTCGGCCTTTCCCACGCCCGTTTCCGCCATCATCGCGAGGGCGCTGCCCTGGACGATCGGTCTGATGACCGTTTCCGTCATCCTTACGTTCATTCTCGGTAACATGATCGGTGCACTCGCCGGCTATTATCGCAAGAGCTCGGTGCTGAAGGCCGTTAGCCTGGTCTTCATCGCCATGCAGCCGATCCCCTATTACATCCTCGCCTTCGTGCTCATCATTCTCTTCGGCTATGTCTGGCCGATCCTGCCGATCAATGGCGGCTATGAGATGAACACCAACCTGCAACTGTCCTTCACGCTGGTGCTCGATATTCTTCGCCATTCCATCCTGCCGGCGCTGTCGCTGATCCTCGTCGGGACGGGCGGCTGGCTCATCGGCATGCGGGCGCTGGTCTCCAATATCATCACCGAGGATTATGTCGTTTTCGCCGAGCTCGGCGGCGTGCCGAAGCGCAAGATCCTGCGCTCCTACATCGCCCGCAATGCCATGGTGCCGCAGTTTACCGGCCTTGCCATGTCACTCGGCGCGGTCTTCAATGGTACGGTCATCACAGAAATCGTCTTCGGCTATCCCGGTATCGGCAATCTCCTGATTTCGGCCGTGCATGCCGGCGACTACAGCCTCGTCCTGGGGCTCAGCGCGCTATCGATCGTTGGTGTCGCTGCGGCCGTATTCATCATCGACATATTGGGTCCGCTGATCGACCCGCGCATAAAGGTGGAGTAGGCCATGCTGACGATCGTTCGCGACCTTGCTCGCCAGAATATGGAATTCCTTTTCGGTCTTCTGTTGCTCGCCATCATCGTCGGGCTGGTGATCCTGTCTTATTTCTCGCCCTATGGCCCAGCCGATCTTTATCTGCTGCCGCCCGACATGCCGCCGGATGGGCAATACTGGCTGGGTACGACATCGCGCGGCCAGGATGTCTTCTGGCAGCTCACGACGGCGCTCCGCAACACGCTCTATTTTGGCATCGGCGTCGCCATTCTCTCGCGCATCATCTCGCTTGTCGTGGGGCTGGTGGCTGGCTATGCCGGAGGCGCCGTCGATCGAGTGCTGATGGCGATCAATGACAGCATCATGGTCATTCCGCAGTTTCCGCTGCTGATCCTGTTCTACTTCGTGCTCAAGGATGAAATGACCTGGACGGTGCTCATCATCGTCATGGCCTCGCTTGGCTGGTCCTATGACGCACGCCTGATCCGCTCGGTGGCGATCAGCCTGAAGACGCGGCCTTTCACCACACAGAGCGTCTATTCCGGCATGAGTATGCGCAAGATCCTCGTCGAGGAACATCTGCCCTATGTGCTGCCGATCGTCTTTGCCACGACGATGAACAACATGATCTGGTCGATCGGCATGGAGATCACGCTCGCGGTGCTCGGTTTCACCGATATCGAAACGCCGACCATGGGCATGATGATCTATTGGGCCAATGCGCATTCGGCGCTGATCGCCGGAACATGGTGGTGGGTTGCAGCGCCGGTCGCCGCCATCGTGGTGCTGTTCATGGCGCTCTTCCTGCTGTCGATGTCAATGAATGAATATAACGACCCCCGCAGTCGTTTGAACCGGATGGGAGGCTGAGGCATGGAGGCTGTCGTCGAGGTCAACAACCTCAAGGCTTATTACCGGGCCTTCCTTTATGGCGTCGATCGCGAGGTGCGGGCGGTTGACGATATCAGCCTGTCGATCGGCCGCGGCGAGATCTATGGCGTTGCCGGTGAATCGAGCAGCGGCAAGACGACGCTGATCAAGACGATCGCGGGCGCGATCCGGCCGCCGCTTCGTGTCGTCTCGGGTGCCGTCAAATTCCATTTCAACAATGGAACGCAGGACATCTACGCCATGACGGCCGAGCAGCGGGCATCGCTTCGCTGGCGGCATCTCTCCTATGTCATGCAGGGGTCGATGAATGTGCTCAATCCCGTGCGCCGCATCCGGCACTCCTTCACGGATTTTGCCTTCCGCCACATGAAAGCCGATCGCGGCACGTTCTTCGATCGGGTTGGCGCTCACCTTCAGCGATTGAAGCTGGATGCCCACCTCCTCGATGCCTATCCGCATGAATTATCGGGCGGCATGCGCCAGCGCATGACGATCGCGCTTGCGACCATCCTGACGCCGGAATTCATCATCGCCGATGAGCCGACGACGGCGCTGGATGTCATCGTTCAGCGTGACGTGCTGCAAATGATCCGCGAGATGCAGCGCGAGATGGGGTCCTCCTTCCTGTTCGTCACCCATGACATGGGTGTTCACGCCGCCGTTTCCGATCGTATCGGCATCGTCTATGCCGGTCGGCTGGTGGAGGAGGCGCCGACGCGCAAGCTTTTTCATCTGCCGCTCCATCCCTATACGCAGCATCTGGTCGCAAGCCTGCCGCGGATCGGGGATGCCTCGACGCGGCCCTCGCTGGAAGGACGGCCGCCCAATCTCGCCATGCCGCCGGAGGGATGCCGTTTTCATCCGCGCTGCCCGAAGCGCATGGACATCTGCAGCCGCGAAGTGCCGCCTATGGTCACCGTCGAGCCGGATCGGCGTGTCGCCTGTTTCGCGGTGACGGGAGGAGCGCGATGAGCGATCTTCTTTCACTTGCGCATGTCAGCAAGATCTATCGTCAAGGCGGTATGCTTAGCCGCCGTCATATCACGGCGGTTCGCGATGTCAGTCTGAGTCTGGGAGAGGAGCCGGAAATCCTCTCCATCGTCGGTGAGTCGGGCTCGGGAAAATCCACCATTGCGTCGATGATCCTCGGCCAGACGGCGCCGACATCGGGCAGCCTGAATTTCCGCGGCAGACCAGTGGCCATTCATGGCCGCTCCGAGCGGCGCGCCTTCATGCGGGAGGTGCAGCCGGTCCTTCAGAATCCGTTCGAAGCGTTTAACCCCCTCAAGAGGGTTGATCGATATCTTTTTGAAACGGCAAGGAATTTCGCGCCGATAGGCCCAAGGCCAAGCCGAGCCGATGTCGAGCGTATTGCCGACGAGGCGCTTGCCCATATCGGCTTGACCCTTGCCGAGGTGAAGGGGCGATTTCCGCATGAGCTTTCGGGCGGGCAGCTGCAGCGAACCGCCATTGCCCGCGCGCTCATACCGCAGCCCCGTTTGCTGGTAGCCGACGAGCCGGTCTCTATGGTCGATGCTTCGCTTAGAATGGCGATCGTCAATCTCTTCGGTCAGCTGAAGAAAGACCTCGGGCTGTCGATCATCTACATCACCCACGATCTGGCGACCGCCTACTACATCAGCGATCGCATCATCATCATGAAGAAAGGTGAGATCGTCGAGCAGGGTGGCGCGCGCGCTGTTCTCGACAATCCGCAGCATCCCTATTCGCAGGCTTTGAAAGAAGCAGTGCTTTCCACTACGCCCGAGATGGAGCCGGCGACGCTTAGCTGATCTGCCGGCTTCAACGCGAGATCCGGGTCGAAAGAATGATGGAAGACAGGGTGCGTTCGACTCCGTCGATCGTACCGATGTCGTCGATCAGCTGATCCAGCTCGGAGATCGAGGGTGCTGCGATGATCGCGATCAGATCGAATGTGCCGCTGACCGAATGAAGCGTTGTTACCTCGGGGATAGCATTCAGCGATGCCGTCACGGCTGACAATGCTTTCGGCGCGATCGTGATCAGCACATGCGCCCGAATAAGGCCGGAGAGATAGGTCTCCGACAGCCGCACACCATAGCCCGCAATCACACCCTCCCGCTCCAGCCGTTCGAGCCTCGCCTGAACGGTGGTGCGCGACAGCGACAGCTTTTTGGCGAGAGTCGCGACCGGCATCCGGGCATTCTGGCCGAGCAAGGCGATCAGTTCGCGGTCCTTATCGGTCACCTGCATGGCGGCTCCTGCATTTTGCAAATTCTATTCGTCAGTTTGTATAGTTTTGTACAACGAAATGCATTTTTTGTCGCTATGAATCGTTCAACTCCTACCTACACTTATAAAAATCTTATCAATGAAATGCAGGGGAGTCATATGAAAGACATAGTGGTCATCGGCGCAGGCAAGATCGGTGGGGCGATCGCTCTGATGTTGGCCGAAACGGGCGATTACACGGTCGTCGTCGCCGACCGCAGCCAGGAACAGCTGGACAAGATCGACCACCATCCTGCGATTTCCACCGCCGCCGTCGATATCGCCGACCGCGCCGGGCTCGTCGGCGTTCTGAAGGGCAAGTTCGCCGTCTTGTCGGCAGCACCGTTCCATCTAACTGGTTTCGTCGCGGAAGCGGCACTTGAGGCCGGCGTTCATTATCTCGACCTCACCGAGGATGTGGCCACGACCAAGAAGGTCGAGGAACTGGCCCAGGGTGCAAACACCGCCTTCATCCCGCAATGCGGCCTGGCGCCGGGCTTCATCTCGATCGTCGCCAATGATCTTACCAAGCATTTCGACAGCCTCGACAGCGTGCGCATGCGCGTTGGCGCGCTGCCGCAATATCCATCCAACGCTCTAAACTACAATTTGACCTGGAGCACGGACGGCCTCATCAACGAATATATCGAGCCCTGTGAAGCGATCGTCGAAGGCAAGCTCGTCACCGTGCCGGCCATGGAAGAACGCGAGGAATTCTCGCTCGACGGCGTCACCTATGAAGCCTTCAACACGTCCGGCGGCCTCGGCACGCTCGCCAAGACTTTGGCCGGCCGCGTGCGGACGATGAACTACCGCACCATCCGCTATCCCGGCCATCAGGTCATCATCAAGGCGCTGCTAAACGACCTCAACCTCAAGAACCGGCGCGATGTGCTGAAGGATCTGTTCGAGAATGCGCTGCCGGCAACCATGCAGGACGTCGTCGTTGTTTTCGTCACAGTCTGCGGTTGGCGCGAAGGCCGCTACATGCAGGAAACCTATGCCAACAAGGTTTATGCAGGCATCGTCGCGGGCAAGAAGATGAGCGCCATCCAGATCACCACCGCAGCCGGCATTACCACCGTGCTCGATCTGCTGGCTCAAGGCAAACTGCCTGCGAAAGGCTTCGTCTGCCAGGAAGAGATCGATCTCGGCGATTTCCTCGCCAATCGCTTCGGGCAGGTCTACAGCCTGGAAAAAATCAGGATGAGAGAAGCCGTCTAAGCGGCTACTTTATTTGATGTTTTGTATGTGGCGCCTTCGGGCGCCACATGTATTTCGGCTGTTGAGGAAACTTTCTGAAGGCTAATCAATCAGCCGTTCGAGGATTTCGATCGGGTGCGGGATGATCTGATGATCGATCTTTGCAACCTGCGAACGACAGGAAAAGCCGGTCGCCATGACAACGGCTTGATTGCCGCTTTCGGCGATCTTGTCCTGCCAGCTCATTGCATAGAGTTTTTCCGAGAGGGCGCGATTGCGGACCTCATGGCCGAAGGTGCCGGCCATGCCGCAGCAGCCTACATCGGCCATGTCGAGCTTGATACCCAATTTCCCGAAAAGCACGGACCATTGCTTGAGAGCAGCCGGCGCATTCGTTCTCTCCGTGCAGTGGGCAAGCAGCGTGAAGCGTTCGTGCGGCACAGCCTCTGATGCTGGTATTCGGTCGAGATTCGCGGCGAGCCATTCCTGAAGCAGCAGCACCGGCGCGCGCAGCTTGGCGGAGGGCAGGGCGACATATTCGCTGCGATAGGTCAGCGTCATCGACGGATCGATGCCGACAAGCGGGATGCCCATTTGCGAGATGCGATCGAGATAGTCACGCGATTTCGCCGCCGCCTTCTCGAAGCGGCCGAGATAGCCGTGTACATGCAGGGCTTTGCCATTCCGCTGCGAAGCGGCGAGCAACGGTTTGAAACCCATCTTTAGGGCGAGCTTGAGCGCGGCGATGGCGACGGCTGGATCGAAATAGGTGGAGAAGACATCGGCTACAATGACGACCGCTTGGGCTCGCTCCTCTATGGAGAGCTTTCTCAACCGTTCAGGAGTAGCAACCTGCACGTTGAGACGAGCGGCTTCCCTTTCCAGCGATACTGCAGGCATGGCGGGAAGCGCGGTGAGACCGGCAAGCCGCATCAAGCCCTGGCCGGCGGTAGATCCGGTGAGCAGGTTGTAGCCGGGCTTGAAGCGCGCCATTAGCGGCAGAGTCGTCTCGATGGCAGCCACGATCGGGTCCTTGAAGGGCCTAAGGTATCGGCCGTAATAGAGTTCCAGAAATTTCGATCGGAAGGCCGGGACGCTAACCTTGACGGGACATTGGCCGGCACAAGCCTTGCAGGCGAGGCAGGTATCCATTGCCGCCCGCACCTCATGGGAAAAATCGTCTCGATTGGCTGGGTTAAGCGAGTTGACCGCTCGCCGCAGGAGATTGCCGAAATGGTTGGTGCGGCGTTGAGCTTCGGCCTCGCGTCGCGGATCGAACTGCCGTTCAGCCAGCAGGCGCAGCCATTTGCGCATCAATGCCGCGCGGCCCTTCGGCGAATAGCGCCGATCACCCGTTGCCTTGAAGGAGGGGCACATCGGGCTTGTCGCGTCGAAATCGAAACAGGCGCCGTTCCCGTTGCAATAGGCTGCATTGTCGAAGGCGGCACGGATGTCGTTGCCGATGATACGATCGAAGTCGCCACGCAGTGACACTTCGTCGATCTTCAGCAACGGGCGGGATGAGCCGGATGCGATCTTGCCGGGATTGAGGCGATCGCTGGGGTCGAATGCGCGCTTGATTTCCTGCAGACTGGGATAGAGTTCGCCAAAATATTCAGGAACATATTCGGAGCGCACGCCCTTGCCATGTTCGCCCCAGAGCACGCCGCCATATTTGCGGGTGAGGGCAACGACGCCGTCGCTGATCTTGCGTACGAGTGGCTGGTGGTCGGCGCGGGTAAGATCGAGCGCCGGGCGGACATGCAGCACGCCGGCATCGACATGGCCGAACATGCCGTAATCCAGCCCCTCGGCATCAAGAAGGGCTCGGAATTCCCTTATATAGGCAGCCAGATGCTCGGGCGGAACGGCGGTGTCCTCTACGAACGGCACTGGCCGCACTGGTCCTTCGACATTGCCGAGCAGGCCGACCGCGCGCTTGCGCATTGACCAGATTGCTTCGATCTCGGCCTTCTCGCGTGCGATTGTGTAACCCTTATGGCGTGCTGAAGAGCGGTCATCAAGTGCGGTGGTGACATCTGCGAGCTTGCGCTCCAGCTCATCGCGATCGTCGGCCAGCACCTCGACGATATTGATGCCGTTGGCCGAGCCGGAGGCGTCCTCCGGAAAGAAGTGGGCGATGCCGCTCCAGACGATGTCACCCTTGGCGAGACCCAGCACTTTTTCGTCGACCGTTTCGACCGAGGCGACCTTCAATGCGACCAGCCGTCTGGCATCTTCGAGCGCAGTGTTGAAATCGCCATAGCGGATGTTGATGAGGGCCGATTGTGCCGGGATCGGCAGCACGTTGAGTTCGGCCTCGGCAATCAAAGCAAGTGTGCCTTCCGAGCCGCACAGTACCGCATTCAGATCGAAGCGGCCGTCCTCTCGCCGGATATGGGCGAGATCGTAGCCGGTCATGTAGCGGTTAAGCTTCGGAAAGGTCGCCGCGATCAGCTTGCTTTTGTCCCTGGCGATCGCGTCGACCACCCGGTGAACTTCACCGATCCGATCATCACGCGCCTTGATCTCGTTCAGCTCGGTCTCGGCTAGCGGGCGCGACCACCAGTCGCTAGCGTCTGAGAGCACCACATGCAACCCGAGAATATGGTTGCTGGTCTTCCCGTAGAGACACGAGCCCTGGCCGCAGGCATCGGTGGAAATCATGCCGCCGATCGTGGCGCGGTTGGAGGTGGAAAGCTCGGGCGCGAAGAATAGCCCGTGTGGTTTCAGCGCCTTATTGAGCTGATCCTTGACGACACCGGCCTCGACACGGGCGATCCTTCGAACCGGATCGATCTCCAGAATGCGGTTCATATGCCTGGAGCAGTCGACGATAATGCCCGAGGTCAGGGACTGCCCGTTCGTCCCGGTGCCGCCGCCGCGCGGAGCGATGACAAGATCGGAAAATGCGGGCTCGGATATGGCTTTGGCGATGAGTTTCAGATCTTCGACGCCGCGCGGATAGAGAATTGCTGTCGGCTTGACCTGATAGATGGAATTGTCGGTCGCGGCGACCGTCCGCGCGCCATCATCCGTCTCAACATCTCCTTGAAAGCCGAGTGCTGATAGTCGACGGGCGAAGGCGCCGGTCTGATGTTGCAAACTGTCTTTCGCCGAAACGAGGCGTGGTATCATGATGCGAAGACTTCCGGCGTTTTACGCGATGATTGAAGCATTCCCGCTTTTAAACGGAATTATGGAAATGCTCTATCTCTTTGTTTTCACGCAATTCCGGATGGGCAGCCATCTTGCGCGTCTGCCGCCGCTGTTCTAGCGTCGGAGCGCCGCGCAGGCCTTTTCGATACGGTCGAGGGCTTCGATGAGATCGGCTTCCGACGTCGCGTAGGAAATGCGGAAATAGGGCGACAATCCGAAGGCCGAGCCGGGTACGACAGCGACATGGGCCTCATCGAGCAGATAGGCGCAGAAATCCGCATCCGTCTCGATCATCTTTCCCGATGGCGTTGTCGTTCCAAGCACGCCGGCGCAGCCGGAGAATGTGTAGAAGGCGCCTTCCGGCATAAGGCAATCCAGGCCCTCAATGGCGTTGAGCCTTCCGACCACCAGATCGCGCCGACGCTGGAAACTTGCCTTGCGACCCTCAAGAAAATCCTGCGGGCCATTCAGTGCGGCAACGGCCGCTGCCTGGCTGACGGAAGAGGGGCAGGAGGTCGCCTGGCTTTGGATGACCGCCATCGCCTTGATGAGAGCCTTGGGACCGCCAGCATAGCCGATACGCCAGCCGGTCATGGCATAGGCCTTGGAAACGCCGTTGACCGTCAGCGTCCGGCTCTTGAGGCTCGGCTCGAGGGCGACAGGCGTGGTGAACTCAAAGCCCACATAGACGATATGCTCATACATGTCGTCGACCATCAGCCAGACATGCGTATGGCGCAGCAGCACCTCGATCAGCGGCAGATAATCGGCCTTGGAATAGGCAGCACCTGATGGATTCGATGGCGAGTTGAGGAGCAGCCAGCGCGTCTTGGACGTGATCGCCTGTTCGAGCTGATCAGCCTTCAGGCGGAAGCCGGCGGCAGCGTCGCAGGGGATCAGAACAGGCACGCCGCCGCAGATCTCGACGATATCGGAATAGGAGGTCCAATAGGGCGTCGGGATGATGACCTCGTCGCCCGGATTGATCGATGCCATGAAGGCGTTGAACAGGATCTGTTTCGCGCCCGTCGCCACGGTGATTTCGTCGAGCGCGTAGTCGATGCCGTTCTCGCGCTGGAACTTTCCGGCGATCGCCTTCTTTAGCTCCGGCGTGCCGTCGAGCGCGGTGTATTTCGTTTCGCCGCGATCGATGGCGGCCTTGGCCGCTTCCTTCACGTTGTTGGGTGTATCGAAATCCGGTTCGCCCGCACCAAGAATGATAACGGGCAGGCCGTCACGCTTCATCGCGCTGGCGCGCGCTCCTATCTGAAGAATGGTGGAAACGCTAATGGAGGCGATCCGCGAAGCGGGCTTGAAGCCCGCCTCCTCGATTTTCGTGGCGATCGTCATGGAGCTTACTCGATGTCGAAGGAGACACCCTGCGCCAGCGGCAAGGCCTTGGAGTAGTTCACGGTGTTGGTGGCGCGGCGCATATAGGCCTTCCAGGCGTCGGAGCCGGATTCGCGGCCGCCGCCGGTTTCCTTCTCGCCGCCGAATGCGCCACCGATTTCAGCGCCTGAGGTGCCAATGTTGACGTTGGCAATCCCGCAATCTGAGCCGTCGGCTGCCAGGAAACGTTCGGATTCCTGCATGTCACGCGTGAAGATCGAAGATGAGAGGCCGGCGGCCACGGCATTGTGCTCGTCGATAACGGCGTCGAAATCGTCATAGGGCATGACATAGAGGATGGGCGCGAAGGTTTCTTCCATGACCGGGCCAGCCTGCTTCGACATTTCCACCAGCGCCGGCTTTGCGTAATAGCCGTCGGCATGGCCGACATCGACACGCTCGCCGCCGGTGACGGAGCCGCCATGGGCCTTCGCTTCGGCAATGGCCTTCTGCATGTTGTCGAATGCGGCCTTGTCGATTAGCGGGCCGACGAGAGCGGAAGACTGCAGGGGATCGCCGACTGAGACGCTCTGATAAGCCTTCTTCAGCCGCGGCACGAGCTGATCGTAGACGCTTTTGTGAACGAAGAGGCGGCGCAGCGTCGTGCAGCGCTGGCCAGCCGTACCCATGGCGCCGAAGGCGATGGCACGCAATGCCATGTCGAGATCGGCCGACGGGCAGACGATGCCGGCATTGTTGCCGCCGAGTTCGAGAATGGCGCGGGCAAAGCGCTTGGCGAGCCGCGGCCCGACTTCACGGCCCATGCGGGTCGAGCCGGTTGCGGAGACGAGCGGCACCTTCGGATGGTCGACCAGGATTTCGCCGATCGCGCGATCGCCGATCAACACCTGCGACAAGCCTTCCGGGGCATCGCCGAAGCGGGCAAGTGCGCGGTCAAGGATCGCCTGCGAGGCAAGCGCGGTCAGCGGCGTCTTTTCCGACGGCTTCCAGACGACGGCATCTCCGCAGATCAGCGCCAGCGCCGCGTTCCATGACCAGACCGCAACCGGAAAGTTGAAGGCGGAGATGATGCCGACGACGCCAAGCGGATGCCAGGTTTCCATCATGCGATGGCCCGGACGTTCGGTCGCGATGGTAAGGCCGTACAGCTGGCGGGAAAGGCCGACGGCGAAATCGCAGATATCGATCATTTCCTGGACTTCGCCGAGGCCCTCGGAGCGGATCTTGCCGGCTTCGATCGAAACCAGGCGGCCGAGATCGTCCTTGGCGGCGCGCAGCTCTTCGCCGAGCAGGCGCACCAGTTCACCGCGCTTCGGGGCCGGCACGAGGCGCCAGGCGCGGAACGCTGCATGCGCCTTCTCGATTTTCTTTGCCGCTTCATCGGCCGAAACGGTCTTGAGGCTGCCGATCTTCTCGCCGGTGACCGGGGAATAGGAGGGCATGTCGCCTTGCGTGTAGAGCGCTTTGTCGACGCCGAGCTTTTCGAGAATGGCGGCAGCTTCGGCTGCAACGGAAGGGGTCTTGGCTGCAATGTTCATCGTTTGAAACTCCACTTGTCTTGATCCGGATGGCGCGCGGCTTTTATTGCCGCATCACCTCACTCGGCGGCGTCTTGTTTGGATAATGCCCGCACGCAGGCGTCGATAGATGCCTGTTCGATGCCGGCGTAATGGTCGAATTCGTTCAGCACCTTCATGCCGAGATCGGCTTCGAAGCGCTGCTGGTTCGGGCTGGCGACGAAGTCCTGCTGCGCACCATCGCCGAGATTGGACTGGAAAATGCCGGCAGCACTGACGGGGAGGAAATCCTCGTAGACGATCGGGTCGAACTGGACGAGGCCCTGATCGATCAGCGCGTGGATATCCCCATGGCTCGTTGCGGCAGTCTTGCCCTTGGCCGTCAGCGAATAGGTGAAATAGCCGAGCCCTTCGGCGCGGATTGCCGCCCAGTCATCCGGGAATTCTGCAAAGCTCTGAGCGAGCGCGGCTTCATAGTCGCGCGCGTTCGATCCATCTGCGGCCGGGCGTACGATCTTGCGCGACTGATCGAGCAGCCGGTCATAAAGCGCGCGGCCCTTCGGCGTCAGCGCGACGCCACGTTGCTCGATCTCGCCGAAGCGGGCGGTATGCGAGCCCGCTTCCCAGACGCCATCGGCGTTGCGGAAGGAGACCGGCTCTTCGAGCGCCTTGAACGAGGTCTGGCGCAGCAGGATCGGGCAGTCGCGCGTCGGCGGCCCCTCGACGACAGCTTTGGGGGCGATGTCGTACTCCGGCATCAGCGCCTGGACGCGATCAATATCCAGCGTGCGCGGCGTCAGATGGTTGATATGCGGCCCCTTGAAGGACACGACATCGGCAATCAGGCGATGGGCATCATGGAGGCGATGGTACATGCCGGCATCGACATTGGCCTCGTCATGCCAGCGGAAGGTTTCCAAAACCTCGCGGACGAAGCGCTGGGCGTCTTCCTTATTCAAGCCGCCTTCGCGTTCAGCCTTTTCGGTGAGTGCGACGGCGCCATCGGTGAAAATCTGGCGTTTGGCCAGAATCTCTGCGGCCGCCTTGCGAAGATCTTCATCGGCGATGAGATCGAGCCGCAGCAACGAGGTGAAGACGCGGAAGGGATTGCGCTTCAGCTCCGCATCGCCGATCGGGCGAAACGCAGTCGAATGAACTGGCACGCCGGCGGTCGAGAGATCGTAATAGCCGACCGGGTACATGCCCATGACGGCGAAGACGCGGGCCATCATCGCAAGTTCCGCCGCGGTGCCGAGCCGGATGGCGCCGTGCCGTTCCTCGGAGATGCGATCGAGATAGTCCGTCGCCTCAAGGCGTTCCTTCAGCTTTGGCTGTGCGGCCAGCGTTTCATCGTTGACGCGGGCGACCAGCTCCATGAGCGTGCCGTAGGCGGGAACTTCTTCGCGATACATCGCCGACATGGCGGCGGAAAAAGCGCTGCGAATATCGCTGGTCGAGATGTGGTCAGGCTTCATGTGTGATCTCTTCCTGAAAGACTATGTCATTCCTATCTGGCAGAATATCTCTTGTTCGACGGCTGGTCTTGTGAGAGAAAATTCTAACTTGATGCGAAAATGGAATGACCATGCGCCGCCGCCTCATCCCTGACATCGTCAATCTGCAGGCATTCGAATGCGCCGCACGCCACCAGAATTTCTCGCGTGCGGCCGAAGAACTCAATCTGACGCAAAGCGCCGTCAGCCGTCAAATCAGCGATCTGGAGCAGCAGACGGGCCTGAAGTTATTCGAACGTGTTCGTCAGCGCGTCGTACTCTCCGAGGCCGGGCTTCGGTTATTGCCCGAGGTGAAGGATCTGCTCTTGCGTTCGGAGCGGCTGATGATCGGCGCCGTTGCCGCCGGTCAGATGAAACTATCGCTGAAGGTCGCGACCTTGCCGACTTTCGGTACGCGTTGGCTGGTGCCGCGCCTCGGCCGGTTTCTCGACGAACATCGCGATGTCGCCATCACGGTGGAATCCCGGTCCAAGCCCTTCAATTTTGAGGAGGATAATTTCGATCTCGCCATTCACTACGGTCTGCCGGCATGGGCGGGAGCCGTCGCGACTTTTCTTTGTAACGAAACCGTGCTGCCTGTTGCCAGCCGGGAACTTGCCGGGCGATTGCGCCTCGTCTCACCGGGGGAACTATCGGGAGCCCCGCTGCTGCATCTGACGACGCGTCCGAAGCTCTGGGCGCAATGGTTCGATCTGCAGGAGCTGCCGACGGAGAATGCCTATCCCGGCGCCCGCTTCGACCAGTTTTCCATGATCATCGCAGCAGCCATCGCCGGGCTCGGTGTGGCGCTTCTGCCCACCTATCTCATCGAGGATGAGCTCAAGGCCGGCACGCTTCTGCCGCTGTTTAATCTGCCGATGCCGACCGAAAACAGCTATTACGTCGTCATGCCGGAAAAAAAGCAGACGAATGAGACGGCGACATTATTTCGGGATTGGCTGTTGGGTGAGGTCACGCCGCAGCCGTAGGTGACGACGCCAAAGGGTTGTATTGAGTAAAAAGGTAAGGTCACTAGATGTAGCCACGCCTTTTCCAAGGTGGTCAGATCGCGTCGAGTATGGCCGATGCTACGATGACTTCCGTACCTGCGAGGCCAACCGAACAGAAGAGCGTCGTGTCGAGGAGCGACGTTCGACCGGCCGTATGGCCGGCGACTATTGCCGCAAGATCGAGCATTCGCTCTTCATGCATGGTCCCGGAAAGGAAAAATGGAGACTCATAGGCGCGCGTTTGCTCAGGGGAATCCGTGGCGATGACGTTGGCCATATCTGCGACGTCCAGGCCGAGTTCATGTCCCTTGAGCGTTTTCGGGCCGATTGTATTGATATGGACGCCGGCTTTTAAATCCGAAGCATCGATCACCGGCATATCGCTGCTTGTTGCGCATAACACGATATCAGCATCGGCCACGGCTTTTGCGGCACTTGTAACCGGTTCAATGGCAATGCCGAGTTCCAATTGCATCTCTTCAGCGAAGGCGGCGCAGTTTCTCGGGTTTCGGCTGAAGACGCGGGCAGAGCCTATGTCGCGAACGGCGGCAGCGGCCATGAACTGTGTTCGTGCCTGCGCACCACTGCCAATGATGCCGACCGTGCGGGCGGTCGGAGCGCTGAGGTGGCGGATGGCCAGGCCTCCGATTGCCCCGGTCCTGATCTGTCCGAGTCGTTCGCCCAATATGACGCCCTGCAGTTCAGCCGTGTCGGCACGCCAAACGGCGACGACCTGTGAATGCTGTCCGCCATCAAAAGTCTCATAGGCACGAAAGCCGGCAAGCGGCCGCTCGCCATCGATGCCGCCGACCGTAAACACGATATCTCCACGATCGGGAAAGCGGACGTGATGCCGGGGTGGGGACACCATCTTGCCCGCCGCCTTGGCTCGGAAAGCTGCTTCCAAGGCATCGATCGCCCCACGCATGGCTGCGCCGGGGCATAAATCCTCGTCTTTCAATATCTTCATTGCGGATCGGCCTCGTTATGCCAGCCACTCTGCAACCTCAAGTGCAGTTGAGGTCAATAGCAGAGGCGGCCATCCTGGCGTTTCGCATTGCCCAGCTTTTCAGGCGCAAGCCATTGAGTTTGATGAAGCCCTCGGCGTCGTGGTGGTCGTATGCTCCGGAACTCTCCTCGAAGGTGACGAGGTCGGTCGAGTAGAGCGATGCGGGCGAGGTGCGAGCGATCACACAGGCTGAGCCCTTATAGAGCCTGAGCGTCACTTCGCCGCTGACATGGATTTGGCTCCGGTCTATCAATGCCTGCAGCATTTCCCGCTCGGGCGCATACCAAAATCCATTGTAGATCAGCGCAGCATAGCGAGGCATGATCTCGTCCTTCAAATGTGCAGCGGCGCGGTCGAGCGTGATGGATTCGATCCCGCGATGGGCGGCGAGCAGGATCGTGCCGCCTGGAGTTTCGTAAACGCCGCGCGATTTCATCCCGACGAAACGGTTCTCGACGAGATCGATCCTGCCGATCCCATGCCTGCCGCCCAATTCATTGAGCTTCGTCAGGAATGCCGCTGGTGCCATTGCTTCGCCATTCAGGGAAACTGCATCGCCCTTTTCAAAACCGATGACGACGATTTCCGGCTCGTCGGGTGCCTCCAGAGGAGCGACGGTGCGCTGGTAGATATGTGATGGCGCGATCTCGGCCGGGTCTTCGAGGACCTTGCCCTCGGTAGACGTGTGCAGGAGATTTGCATCGGTCGAAAAGGGAGCCTCACCACGCTTGTCCTTCGGCACTGGAATTTGGTGCGCTTCGGCGTATTCGATCAGCTGGGTGCGCGATTGGATGGCCCACTCGCGCCATGGCGCGATGATCTTGATCGATGGATCGAGCGCATTGGCCGCAAGTTCGAAACGCACCTGGTCATTGCCCTTGCCTGTGGAGCCGTGGGCAATGGCATCGGCACCCACCTCGCGTGCGATATTGATGAGATGCTTGGCAATCAGCGGGCGGGCGATGGAGGAGCCTAGGAGATATTGCCCCTCATAGAGCGTGTTTGCCCGGAACATCGGGAAGACGAAATCCCGAACGAATTCTTCGCGGACATCTTCGATCCTGATATCTGTCACGCCCAATTGCTCGGCCTTTCGGCGGGCGGGCTCAAGCTCTTCGCCCTGGCCAAGGTCGGCGGTAAAGGTCACGACTTCGCAGCCGTAGGTTTGCTGCAGCCATTTCAGGATGATGGATGTGTCAAGTCCTCCCGAATAGGCCAGCACGACTTTCTTGAGCTTTTTCGACATCGGCTTCCGTCTCCATGTTGACGGCTGAAACGATAGGCCAATCTCCGCGCAATGAGCTTGCAAAGAGTTCAAGAATAAGAAAGAATTTGGCATATTCTGCCACTGGATAGAGAACGAGAGCTATATTGTGTCATCGACTCTGGATGAGATAGACCGGCGTATTCTCAAGGTGTTGCAACGGGATGGACGCATTTCCAATGTCGATCTCGCGAAGGAAGTGGGGCTGTCGCCGTCACCCTGTCTTCGCCGCGTGCGATTGCTGGAGGATGCCGGCATCATCGATCGCTATGTTGCCGTGCTGGACCCGGCAAAGGTGGGTGCGGGCCTCACCGTGTTCGCCCGCGTCTGGTTCAAGACGCAGGATGCGCAAGTCACCCTGCAGTTTGCAGAGGCTGTCAGGCGGTTTCCCGAAGTGATGGAATGTTATCTGACTACCGGCGAGTGTGATGCCATATTGCGCATGGTCACGACTGATCTACACAGCTATTGGCGGTTTCAGGCCGACCACTTGACTCGCATCCCGAGCGTATTGAACGTCAAGACCGATGTTCCGATGGAAACATTGAAACGAAGCTTCGAGTTGCCCTTGGCCTCGTAGCATTGCAGCCAGCTGTCGGCTAATTATGGCGGCGACGAACTGCCGTTCAGCTTACCGAGCCGATGCTTGCCTGCTCGGACTCTGGCGGGCATATCGGACCCGCAAGACAATTGATGTTTGGAGAGCGAAATGAGCATATTCGAAACGGCGATGCAGGCGACACGCCCGGTGCTCGCAAGCCGTTTTCCGGGCTATTCCTTTGCCTTTGCCTCAGGGTCGATCATACGAGGCGAGGGACGAAAGGGCTCCGACATCGATATGGTCGTGGTCTTCGATCGGCTCGAAACCGCCTGGCGCGAAACCTTTATCGAGGGCGACTTTCCATTCGAAGTGTTTGTTCACGACCCGGAGACGCTCAGCTGGTTCTTTAAGAGCGATATTGCGCGCGGCCACCCTGTCATCATTCATATGGTTGCGACCGGCCAGATCCTCGGGCCAAATCCTGACAAGGGGCAGATCTGGAGGGACTATGCTGCCAGCATTCTCCACGCCAGCCCACCGGAGCTGGAAGGTGAGAAGCTGAATGCTCTGAAATATCAGATCACCGATCTTCTCGATGACCTTCATGGTGAGCCGGCGGCTCCGGAGGTACAAGCGATTGCCGCGCAACTCTACCAGCCTTTGGCCGACCTTATGCTGCTGGGACGAGGAAGATGGTCGGGCAGGGGCAAATGGATTCCCCGCCTACTTCGTGAGGTGGATCGGGACTTGGCCGATCACTTCGACGATGCCTTCAGACGGGCTTCAGCGGGAGAGGTGGAGGTATTGTGCGACCTCACATATAGCGAATTGGACCGGCATGGCGGACCGTTTTTCGCCGGTGACAAGCGTATCGCGTCGCAACAAGCGAGACGAAAGAGCCTTGTGCCCGGTGGTTGATTGTTAAGTGCTGGTCGAAAAATTTTAAGCTTGAAATTCTTCAGGGCAACGCTAACACATTCCTATCGGGTCGCTGCAAATTGCAGGATAGACGCGAGGTGAACTGGGGGAGGAAGCCGCCTTGAAGATGCATCCGCTGAAGGGGCCGAACCGGCTGAAGCTTGGTGTTTTTTCTGCCAACGCGGATGGTGGCCTTGCCATTACAGACGTGCCGGAGCGCTGGGCCGCCGGCTGGCAGGATAATCTGACCGCCGCACAGATCGCTGACCGGGCTGGGCTCGAATTCTTTCTGCCGATTGCCCGCTGGCGCGGTTTCGGCGGCAAGAACCGCGTGCGCGAATGGTCGTTCGAGACCTTCACCTGGGCTGCCGCGCTATCGGCCGCGACCGAGCGGATCGGCCTTTTCATGACGGTGCACGTGCCGCTCGTCCATCCCCTTTATGCTGCCAAGTCGCTTGCGACTGTCGATCACATAAGTCAAGGGCGGGCGGGGTTGAACATTGTCTGTGGCTGGAACCCGAAAGAATTCGGCATGTTCGGCGTGCCGCTGGTCGAAAAGGGCTACGAACAGGCAGCCGAATGGCTCGAAATCGTCGAGAGGCTCTATGCCTCAGATGAGCCCTTTGACTATGCCGGCACCTATTACAATCTGAAGGAAGCCGTCAGCCGCCCGGCAAGCCTGCAGGCGCCGCGGCCGGTGACGATGAATGCGGCTTTCGGCGGCCCCGGCAGAGACTTTGCCGCCGCCCATTGCGACTATCTCTTTACCACCTTTACCGAGATCGATGACGCTGGAAAGCATGTGGCCGACATCGCAGCGCGGGCGGAGGGCAGAGGCGGGCAGGTTGGCGTTTACACCGTCTGTCACGTCGTCTGCCGCGAGACACAGACGGAGGCGGAGGACTATTACACCCGCTATGCCGTAACGATGGCCGATCACGCTGCTGTCGATCAGCATATGGCTGGCAAGAAAGAGTTCTCGCAGTCCCATGACCGCGAGGCCTATGAGCGCTACCGGCAGCGCTTTGCCGGTGGAGCAGGCAGCTACCCGCTGATCGGCACGCCGCAGCGTATTGCTGAAGAGATGATTGCCATCGCCGAGCAAGGCTATGCCGGCATCGCCTTGTCCTTCGTCAACTATACGCAGGAACTGCCTTATTTCTGCGATCTGGTGCTTCCGATTTTGAAGAAGGCTGGACTCCGGGTGGAGTGAAGCACTGCCGCGGTGCTTGCATTGTCGCCGCTCGCGGGAATGTGATTATCCTTTGATGGCGACATAGTTGTCCGCCAAAGGCTGGTTTTTCAGGCTACTCGCCGCAATGTCGCTTTCATGCGGCGGTGTCGCGGGTGCGACATGTGTGCAACGCAGCAAAAAACTTGAGGTCAAGGGGTTTACAAGCGTGGCCCCGGATGGGATTCTTTTAAGCGAAGGGTGCTGCTTGATTGGAAGCAGCGTTGTTCCCTTCAACCGGATGCCGTCATCCTTGGCTCCGATGTGCCGCAATTTTGCCGGTGCCTAATCGAACAGAATCAATCCCAAGCCGGAATGCGGCGTCGCTCCGTGTCTGGCTGTTGCCTTGGTATGCCTGAACATCGTCAGGTCAGGGCATAGAGAATGCGGGCTTTAACATGGGCTTCAAGTCAAAACGCGTCCTCCGCGGCGTTCTTGGTCTTCTTGCGAGTGTCAGCTTGCCGCAGGTCACCAAAGCCAGCGATCTGATGATCTGGTCGCCGGTCAAGGTCGCACCCAGAACATACAAGACCACTCTCGGTTTCCGACTGCCGATGGCCTGGGATGTCAGCGCCGGCATGGATCTCGGACTTGGTAGCGCAGCCACCGGCGTGATCTTGCGCAGCAGCAGCTTGGCGACCCTCTGGGGGACGGCAATCGACGATCACAAGCGCTTTTCCACCGTATGGCGCCGCGAGGTGTCGTTAAGGGTCGATGCGCTCAACAGCACGGGAACGCTTTGCCTCGAACGCTCGCGGAGCTGGACGGTGTCGGAAAACCTGGACATGAGCACGTCGAGGTCACTGAACGTCAACTACGCGGGCACGCGGAGCGCGGCAAACTCCATTGTTGCGACTCAGGCCGTTACCGTTGCCGTTCCCTGGACAGGAACTTCGATCTCCGCGATCGGCAATCTGAAGGACGTAGGCAGTGCCTTTTCCAGCACGGTCTCATTTCGGCAGCCCTTGGCGCCGAACCTGAATTTCTCAGCGTCTTTTGCTGATCCGCAAACTTTGACGCCAGCTGGCAATGTCCGTCTGGACTATCGCATCAAATGGTAGGGTAATCGCAGAGTTCGGATGATGCGGAACAAATGCCGCTAGCGGAAGTTTAGACCTCGCAAGAAATCGATCTTGCTTGAGGCGTCGTGCCTCGCAAAGCCTGCCGCTTGCTCAGCTCCCTGCCGGCGGCAGGCTTGGCTTTCGTGGAGATCATTCGTCGGATCCATCCACGTCGGTGGCCGTTTTGATTGTAATGTCCGGTTCGGCAAGGCGAGCTTTCAGCTTGGACACCACGTCATGCCGGACATCCGACCAGGACGATGTAACTGTCCAATATTCTATGTCGAGCACGGCTTGATCGGCCGACAGATCATCGAGGTAGACCTTCGGTGCAGGCGCGGCCTTGATGCGCTGATCCGCTTTCAGGATGTCGAGGATTGTCTTGCGGGCAAGATCGATGTCGATTTTCTCACCCATGGCAACGGACAATTGCTGGCGGCGGTCCGGCTCGCGGCTGTGGTTGAGAATGGGCGTATTCCAGAGCGTCGAGTTCGGCGCCATGAGGTAGAGACCGTCGGCCGTCCTCATCTCCGTCGCGAAGAGCCCGATCTCCTTGATATAGCCTTTGACGTTCGTCGTCTCGATATATTCGCCAACCCGGAACGGCCGCAGGATCAGCAGCATGATGCCGGCGGCGATGTTTTGAAGCGTGCCCTGCAGCGCGAGGCCGATCGCGAGACCGGCAGCGCCGAGAGCGGCGATGATGGAGGCGGTCTGCACGCCGAACTGGCCAAGCACGGTGATGAAGACAAGGATAAGCAAGCTATAGTGCAGCACATTCTGGAAGAAGATCGCCAGCGTTTCGTCGATGCCGCGAATGCGCGAGATGACGCGATAGGCCGAGCGGCTGATAACGCCTGCAAGAAGCCAGCCGCCGATCAGGAGAATGACTGCGCCAAGAAGCGAGAAACCATATTGAACCGCGAGTGCCGAGGCCTGGTCGAGCGCGGTGCGTGTTGCAACGACGAAATTGGCCGCTTGATCGTCCATGTCAAAACTCCATCTTTCCCCGAGAGCCAAATGAGACGTTGCAATCTTTGTTCCCGGTGATCGGGTCTGCGAAAACAAGTTGTCGCAAGGGATTATAGGGCTTTAGCTGAGTGCTGGGCGTCAGGCGCCGTTCTTTGCCCGATGTGGGCGCGTGGTAGCCGCCGCGGCGTAGTGAGCCTTCTTCTGCTCGTACATGCCGAGATCCGCGCGCTTGATCATAGCTTCCATGGTCTCGCCAGGCTGGCTCGTTGCAACGCCTACGGAGACATTGAGCGGCGCGCTTGAATAGAACTGATTGTTGATCTTCAGCAACTCGTTGATCGTTTCAACCATTGCGGCGGCCGTGATTTCATCGGCGCCCGGTAAGAGAACGGCAAATTCGTCGCCGCCGATGCGCGCCGCGTGATTTGGCAGCGAGACGACGCTGTTGAGCACCTCACCCATGCGGCGCAACAGCGCGTCGCCGGCATCGTGGCCGCTCTCGTCATTGGCTTCCTTCAGCCCGTCGAGATCGATGATGATCGCAGAGACAGGCCGAAGCGATTTGCGCTCCAGCCGGTTGAGCTCCTCCATATAGAAGGCGCGGTTGAAAAGCCGGGTGAGCACATCGTGCTTGCCGAGATATTCGAGATAGGCTTCCGCTTTCTTGCGGGCGGTAATATCCGTCAGCGCCACCTGCACGAGCGACCAGTCGTTCTCGTAACCGGGAAATACGGAAAATTGCAGGAGGACATGGCGCTCCGATCCATCGAGAGCGTAGTTCAGCACTTCGCGCTGATGGAAGAGGCGTCCGTTCCACAACTCCAGCAATTGCCCGCGAAAATGCTTTTCCATATCGCCGCGGAACACTTCACCGATCCGGTGGAGCAAGGTCTGGCGATCCGGCGCACAGAAGAGATCGAGCGTTGCCTGATTGACGTCAAGGACGCTGATTTCGCTCATGCATTGCTGGACGAATTCCGGATGCACATCGAGAAAGACCTGAAAGTCGACGATGCCGCGGTCGCGGATTTTATCGAGCAGGATTTTTACGCGGCTGAAATCCTCGACCCAGAGGGAAACGGGCGAATGTTCGAACATGCCTTCCGCATAGCGGCGCTGCCGCTCTTCCTGCCGTCTTGCCTCCTCACGAGCGGTCACGTCTTCCGTGGTCAGCAACAATCGGCTCCAGGAGCTCTCGTGACCCGGTAGGATGATGCCGCGCAGCTGGATGTCGAGCCTTTTGCCGCCGAGCGAGTAGTTGACCGCGGTGCCGGAAAATTCGGTCTTGCCCTCCCAGAGCGCCACAAGTTCGTTCACATGGCTTTGCAGCATCTCGTCCCGGAATACCTGCGAGAGATTTCCGACAAGCGTTTCGAAGGAAGGCGCCTCGAAAAGCTCAAGCGTCCTGGCGTTGACGGCAAGAAGTCTGATCTTCTGCGAGCAGGTCGCAACGCGCTGCAAATCGGCAAGCAGATAGGAACGCAGGTCCGTCACGCCCTCAGCGCGCCAGAATTCGAACTGCTCCTTGACGCCGCTGAAGTCCTCCAGCCACATGGCGACGGGGGCAAGATCGAAAATGGTGCTGCTGAAGTCCTGGGCGTTCATCATGATTCCCTGCGCCGGCAATAAAAGTCAGTATTCGTAATACAAAGGCCAGCAGTTCGCTAAATTCTGGTTAGCAAGCATTCGTAAAAGCTTGCGTTGACATCAAGTAACGGGTCAAGCCGAACGCTGCGTATCAATTTCTTTTCAACTCATCTTGTTGAAAATATGCCCGGAAGAGGCTCTGGCTTGATTGCAATCGGTTTTGTCAGCTGCAAGCAGTCACGTCCTCAAGAAGCGCTCGAAGGCTTCGAGTGTCCTTTGGCTGACGTGATGTTCAATTCCTTCGGCGTCGTTTCTTGCCGTATCGGGATCGACGCCGAGACGGCAGAGGACCGCTTCCACGATCTCGTGACGTCGGCGGGTTGCCGCGGCCAGGCGCTGGCCTTCTTCAGTCAGAAAGACGCCACGATAGGGGCGTTGAGTAACGAGATTTTCCTCGGCCAGGCGCTTGAGCATCTTGGCGACCGTCGGCTGCGTTACTCCCAGCCTCTGTGCAATATCGGTCTGGCGTGCCTCGCCGGCATGTTCTATCAGATCGGCGATGAGCTCGACGTAGTCTTCCATCAATTCCGTGCGTCGATCTTCGCGGCTTTTCTGGAAGGCCTCGGCGTGCGTCTCGATCTCGGTCGACGACAGACGGCTTTCCGCGGCGGCAGGCAATTTCGTCAAGGCGGCTCATCTCCCCATGATTAAGAACCGTGTAATGATGTTTAGCCTCGACTATAAATAATTCAGCGACGTTATGAAACCCCGACCGCCGATTTCGGCCGCCTGTGAAATCGAAATAGTCCCGCCTAAGTTGATATGGTGTCTGAGAGACTTCAGCCGCGTAAAAGCGTCAGCAGCTGCTCGCCCTGCCGTTTGATCTCCGGCAGATACGGCGTGTCCGAGAGAACGAAGTGCGTGATGCCGAGATCGCGATATTTGCGCAAGGAACGGGCGACATCCTCTGCCGAGCCGACCAGCCATGTGGTGCCGGCGCCGCCACCGCCGAACTTGCCGGGCGCGGTATAGAGATTGTCATCAAGCACGTCGCCACGCGCAGCGAGATCGAATAGCCGTTTCTGGCCCACAGCGATCGATTGCCGGTGATCGTTCCAGCCGACACCCTTATTTTCAGCCATCTCGGCGACTTTCGCCTCGGCATCGGTCCAGGCCTGCTCCGTCGTGTCACGCACCAGCGTCGTTATGCGCAGCCCGAATTCCAGTGGCGGCAGATCGCGATCAAGATCTCGACTGAGTGTCTTGAGCCGGCTGATCCGCTCAGCGATGTCGGCGAGCGGCTCGCCCCAGAAAAGCTGCACATCGGCCTCCGTTGCTGAGACACGCTCTGCCGCATCGGAAGCACCGCCGAAATAGAGTTTCGGATGCAGGCGTTTGCCGCGAGGCTCGATGCGGGGCGCAGCCGTGGATTCGCGGACGCGAAAGTGTTCTCCCTCATAGGTGACATTCTCTTCGGTCCAGAGCCTGCGGGTGAGCCGCATGAATTCCTTGGTGCGGCCATAGCGGTGGGCTTGATCGCCCTCGCTGTCGCCATAGGCGGCAAGGTTGTCCTTGCCGGAAACGATATTGACGCGCACCCGTCCGCCGCTCAGCTGATCCAGCGTGGCGGCGGCGGAAGCAAAATGCGCCGGCCGCCAGTAGCCGGGGCGGATTGCGATGAGCGGCTCGAAGCTGGTGGTGCGTGCGGTAAGTGCGGCCGCGACGGTGAAGGTGTCGGGTCGGCCCCAGCCGGTGCCGATTAATGCGCCCTTCCAGCCGTGATCTTCCAGGGCTTTGGCATGGCAGGTCAGGGTCTCCAGGCTGTTATGATTCTCGACGGCGGAATCGCCGCGATGGCCCGGTTTGACATCATTGGGGATGTACCAAAGAAATTCGCAATTGCTGCTCATGCTGTGCCTGTCAGTCTTCTGAACCCAACGAGGGACTTGATGGTGAGGAAAGCCGTAAGCGATCTCGGCTTCCGGCCGTTGCGACTAAAGCTTGCCCTTCCAGGGAACGAGGACCGCCTCGAGGATGCGAATGGCGGCGGAAAATGCGAAGGCGCAGACCGCGATGATGCCGATCCCGACGAAGACGACGTCGGTGGCAAGAAACTGCGATGCCGACATGATCATGAAGCCGATGCCGCGTGTCGAGGCGATGAGCTCTGCCGCCACCAGGGTTCCCCAGCCGATGCCGAAGGCGATCCGGATGCCGGTCAGGATTTCCGGCAAGGCCGAAGGCAGGACGACATTCAGGAAAAGCTGCAGCCGGTTTGCCCCCAGTGAACGCGCGGCATTGACCCGCTCCAGCGGCAGCGAACGCACGCCGGCCTGAGCGGACAAGCATATAGGCGCGAACATGGCGAGCACGAGAAGGGTGATCTTCGAGGTTTCGCCGATTCCAAGCCATATGATCATCAGCGGCAGATATGAAAGGGGAGGCAGCGGCCAATAGAATTCGATGGGCGTATCCAGAATTCCCTTTGCCCAGCGGTTGAGGCCCATCAGCAGACCGACGGGAATGCCTATCCCGATCGCGATGGCCGCAGCAACGACGATACGAAACAAGCTCGCCAATATATGTTCGGAAAGCGAGGCGCCGGCATAGCCATCGCGGTAGACGACGCCGATCTGCGTCAGCACCTCGTCAGGTCGAGGCAGGAAGAGGTGCGACACCAGCCCGAGCTTGGCGACGAGCCACCACAGCGCCAGGCAGGCGACCGCCGTGGCGATGCTGATGGCGATGGTGGGTTTTTCACCAACGCCGAAGCCGGGAATGCGAACCAGCTTCGGGTGTGTTTCCTTTTCAGGTCCGGCGATTGGTCGCGTTTCGATAATATCGCTCATGCCGCACTCCTGACGTGATCGGCGCTGTGAAGGATCGCGCGAATCTCGTCCCGAAGATTGCCGAATTCGGGAGATGACAGGATCGCTCTCGTATCGCCGCTGGCGGCAAAGCGATGTACGAAATCGAGTTCGAAACGCGCAACGACACGCCCCGGCCTCGGAGACATGACCAGAACCTCCGTTCCGAGGAAAAGCGCCTCCTCTATCGAGTGGGTAATGAAGAAAATGCGTTTGTCGGTTCTGGCCCAGACGGAGACCAGCAGTTCCTGCATCTGCTCGCGCGTCAGGCTATCGAGCGCGCCGAAGGGTTCGTCCATCAGCAATATATCGGGATCGGTGGCAAGTGCCCGGGCAATGCCGACGCGCTGGCGCATGCCGCCCGATAATTCATAGGGCAGAGCATTGGCAAAGTCGGTGAGGCCCACCAGCTGCAAAAGCTCGGAAGCGCGATCGCGGCGTTCCCGCTTGCCGAGTCCGGCAAATTGCAGGCCGAGAGCCACATTGTCGATGACGGACTTCCATGGCAGCAGCGAATCCTTCTGGAAGACGACGCCTCGATCGGCACCTGGCCTGGAAACGGGCCTTCCGTCGAGCGTGATCTTCCCCTCGGACAATGGCAGGAAGCCGGCGATCGCATTGAGCAGGGTGGATTTGCCGCAGCCGGACGCGCCGAGCGCAACGACGATACCGCGCTCCGGAATGTTGAATGAAACGCGATCGAGCGCGTGAACGGTTCTGCCGTCACGCGCTGCAAAGAAGACGCTGGCATGGTCGACTTGAAGCATGGGCTCTCTCGATATTGCGACGCCGGCGCGACAAGCGCGCCGACGCCAGGGAGGATCAGTTACTTGCGCTGACAAGCGCGTCGGCGGTGACGAACGCACCATAGTTCGGCAGGACTTCGGAGACTTTTCCCTGGCTCTTCAGGAAGGCCGCAGTGTCCTTCAGGATCTTGGCAGCGCCGGATTGGTCGCCACCGCCGAGCCATGCTGCCGATGCCTGCACATCGGGCGTCAGCAGCGTGAGGTTCTTGAGCGCGGCGGCCTGCTGGTCCGCCGTGCCGCCGAGCAGCTTTGCGAGCGCCTTGGCATTGTCGCTGTCCGGCCCCCAGGCGGCCTTGTCCGCGGCGAACGAGGCGTAGTATTTGTTGATCACCGAGGCATAGTCCTTCAGGAATTTTGGATTGTCTGCGGCAAATTTCGAGGTTGCGACCCAGGCGGAAAACGTCGGGGCACCCTTGTCGGCCACGTCCTTGGATGTCACCAGCACCTTGCCGTTCTTCTTCAGCTCGGTGAGTGCCGGGTCCCAGACGAAACCGCCGTCGATATCGCCGCGATTGTAGCTTGCGACGATTTCCGGCTGCGGAACGGCGAAGACCTGTACGTCCCTTTCGCTCAGACCAAGGGACTTGATGAGAGCGAGCAGCTGATAGTGGTCGGTGGAAACGGGCGCTGCCGCGAGCTTCTTCCCCTTCAGATCGGCAAGCGTGTTGATGCCGGAGCCATTGCGCACCACGAGCGCTTCATCGACGCCGGAGATGGACGAGAGGTAGAATGCCTTCACCTCCAGCCCGCGCGAGGCGGCAGCGGCAAATGGGCTTGAGCCGACATAGCCGATCTGGACGTCGCCGGATGCAATGGCGGCGAAGATCTCAGCTCCGGAATTGAATTTGCGGAAATCGATCTCATAGCCGGTCTCTTTGGCGAACTCGCCGTTGGCGATCGCGACAGAGGAGGGCAGGGCATCGGTCTGATAGGCGACGACGACCTTCTTGTCGGCAGCGGCCGCGCCGACCGCCATCGAAATGCTGGCGAGACCCATCACGGCCGCAGTGATCAGTGTGTTGAACTTCATAACTAGTCCCCTTGGCCGGATCAGATCTGCCGGCGGTTCCGTGAATGCAATGCGCAGAACCTAGCGAAATCGGGGAGTGGATCGATAGAAATAGCAAACTATTTTTATAGACTATAATAGGAATTGTTTGTCTGAATTCGTACGGACTGCGACCGTGGCATCTTTCCAGCAAAAGAAACAACCGGCAGCCATCAATATATGAACTGTAGCGCCTACCCTGGTGAGGACAACCTACCCACGTCTCAATAGCGAAAGAGCCGAAATTTAAGGTCGCTTGTGACGTGACCCGGATGGGGCCATCAGGTCATCCGCCGGAGCAATGCAATCAAAGCATCTGTGTTGTCATTGGTTTCAAGCGAAAGCAGGTGCTTGTCCGCAAGCTCATCAATCGCGAGAACGACCTCGCGTTCAGACCATCCCGCCATGATCGCAGCGCTCACCAATTCTCGATAAGCGGCTTGAAGCGCGTCCTGGCAGCGAATGTCCCGATCAGGGTCATCATCGGTCACGAATGGTCGTGCGATATCTGGCATGGCCGAAAGGTGAACTGATTTGCGGGTTTTGGCAATCTATTGCATGCAATCGCCGT
>NZ_JBXSOV010000006.1:0-288438 GCF_057784355.1 Martinezella sp. CNPSo 3959 | reverse complement strand
TCCCGAAGACTATTCTTCGGCTGGCCGGTGAAAGAAGCGCACTGAACATCGTTGCCGACCAGGTTGGTGCGCCGACATCGGCGGCCTTGATTGCCGATGTTACACGCACGGTGATCGAGCGCATCGTGGCTTCGCGAGCTCCAGGCGACCTCTCGGGGACCTATCATCTCACGGCACAGGGCAGCACCTCCTGGTATGGTTATGCCGCGCATATCGTTCGTGAGGCATTGGCGGCAAACGTTAGGCTTGCGTTGTCTCTCGATGCGCTGAAACCGATATCGACAGCTGAATATCCGACCCCTGCCAAGCGGCCGGCCAATTCGCGGCTGGATTGTCGAAAGCTGATGGACCGCTTTGATATTGCTCTTCCTCCCTGGCAGGAGGG
Organism: Martinezella sp. CNPSo 3959; assembly: GCF_057784355.1. Classification (NCBI taxonomy): domain Bacteria; kingdom Pseudomonadati; phylum Pseudomonadota; class Alphaproteobacteria; order Hyphomicrobiales; family Rhizobiaceae; genus Martinezella; species Martinezella sp. CNPSo 3959. The sequence goes on along the minus strand of NZ_JBXSOV010000006.1, from coordinate 288,053 downwards.
CGTCGATGAAGTCCTGGCGAGATTGCGGGCTGCGGGGAATTGAAAACCGTAATGTTGCCGATGATTTCCGGCCATGTCCTCCCGCCGGTGAGACAGTGGCAGATAAACTAAGGACGAGACGCAGGATCATGACGAAGGCACGCAAAGGAATCATACTCGCCGGCGGATCGGGAACACGGCTCTATCCGCTGACACTTGCGGTCAGCAAGCAGCTTCTGCCGATCTACGACAAGCCGATGATCTACTATCCGCTGACGACTTTGATGTTGGCGGGTATCCGCGAGATCCTCATCATCTCGACGCCGCAGGATACACCTCGCTTCGAGCAATTGCTCGGTGATGGCAGCCAATGGGGCATAAAGCTTGACTATGCCGTTCAGCCCAGCCCCGACGGTCTTGCCCAGGCCTTCCTGATCGGCGAAACGTTTCTGAATGGCGCGCCGTCTGCCCTGGTTCTGGGAGACAACATCTTTTACGGGCATGATTTTACCCGATTGCTGCACGAGGCGGGCGCCAAGGAAACGGGTGCGACCGTCTTTGCCTATCACGTGCAGGACCCGCATCGCTATGGCGTGGTCGAGTTCGATCAGAGCGGCCGGGCGATCAGCCTAGAGGAAAAGCCGAGGATGCCGAAGAGCAACTATGCGGTGACCGGCCTCTACTTCTATGACGAAAGCGTCGTCGACGTTGCTAAATCGATCCGTCCGTCGCCGCGTGGCGAGTTGGAGATTACCGATGTCAATGTTCACTATCTGCAGGCCGGCCAGCTGGACGTGCAGACCATGGGCCGCGGCTATGCCTGGCTCGACACCGGAACGCATGAATCGATGCTGGAGGCGAGCCATTACATTGCGACGATCGAAAACCGGCAGGGCCTGAAGGTCGCCTGCCCCGAGGAGATCGCCTATCGCAGCGGCTGGATCAGTGCATCTGATGTCGAGGCGCTGGCGAACCCGCTGAAGAAGAATGCCTATGGGCAATATCTCCTTGGGATCTTGCGCGAGCAGATATTCTAACCTACGCGCTTTATGCCGCCGCTTCTCCCTCGCAAACAATCCGAACAGGACGACGAATGAAAGCCATCGATACCGCTATTCCCGATGTCAAGATTATCGAACCGACGGTGTTTGCAGACGATCGCGGCTTCTTCTTCGAAAGCTTCAATCAGGCGAAGTTCGAAGCAGCGATCGGCCGAAGTGCCGATTTCGTGCAGGACAATCACAGCCGGTCGGGCAGGGGTGTCCTACGCGGTCTCCACTATCAGCTGCCGCCGCATGCGCAGGCCAAGCTGGTGCGAGTGGTGGCCGGCGAAGTCTATGATGTTGCCGTCGACATCAGGAAATCCTCGCCCACATTCGGCAAATGGGTCGGCGTTCTTCTGTCTGCGGAAAACAAGCGCCAGCTCTGGATCCCAGAAGGCTTCGCCCATGGCTTCCTGACATTGAGCGACCATGTGGAGTTTCTCTACAAGACCACCAACTATTACGCGCCGGAGAGCGATCGCGGCATCCGCTGGGACGATTCGCAGATCGCCATCGATTGGAAGGTGACGGAAGCCCTCACGCTCTCCTCCAAGGATCAGCAGCAACCGTTGTTGGCTGATGCCGAGCTGTTCGATTGATACGGCTTCGATATCAGACCCGATTGTAATCGTCGCTGAGCCGGATGATGTCGCTCTCATCAAGCAGTTGACCATATTGGATCTCGATGAAAACCAGCGGTGTATCACCGGTGCATGAAGCGCGGTGCGTTGCCTTGAGCGGAATATCAACCGTATGCCCAAGTTGCAGAGAGTGTTCGATTCCGTCGATCTCGGCAATGCCCTGTCCCGAGACGGCGGTCCAACGCTCCGAACGATGGTTGTGATACTGCAACGACAACCGCTCGCCGGGGTTTACGACGATGCGTTTAACGACATGCCGATCACCGATATCGAGCACATGCCATGTGCCCCAAGGGCGCTGATCATTGTCGCCAATCTTGTAAAAGCTTCCGGATTTCAACGAAATCTACTCCGCGAAAAGTCGATCGGCCGCCGGCCGAAAATTATTCGCGGCATTAGTCTAGCGGCGCCGGCAAAGCAAGATTTTTTCGCCGATGCCGACAAAGAGCCCACTTTGCGCGCTCCAGTCGAATCTGTTTCGGCTCCACAATGTCCCAGGTGACGTAGCAATTGCTTTTCGATACAGGAGTGGAATGCGCGTCTTACATTTCTTCAAAACATATTGGCCCGACACATTCGGTGGGGTTGAACGGACGATCCATGCGATTGCCAAGGGCACCGCCAAATATGGTGTGGAATCTGATGTTCTATCGCTGAGCGAAACGCCGATCGAAAACAGCGTCGAATTCGACGGTCACATAGCTCACAAGGTCAAGCTCGATTTTGAATTCGCGTCCACTGGCTTCTCGCGCGAGGTGTTTGGCCGTTTTCGGGAGTTGAGTCGGAAAGCTGATATCGTCCACTATCACTTTCCGTGGCCGGTGATGGATATCGTCCATCTGACCGTTCCCCCCGGTAAGCCGACTGTCGTGACTTATCATTCCGACATCGTGAAGCAGAAGGTGTTGCTGCAATTCTACAAGCCGTTGATGTCTCGCTTTCTCAAAAGCGTCGACTGCATAGTTGCGACGTCTCCGAATTACGCAATGTCGAGCGATGTCCTGGAAAGGTTCAAATCCAAAACGAGGGTGATCTCGTTGGGTCTGGATGAAGCGGACTATCCAAAGGCAGATGAAGCGACGCTAGCACGCTGGCGCGGTAAGTTTCCCGACCGCTTCCTTTTATTCGTTGGCGTCCTGCGATACTATAAAGGGGTCCACATTTTGCTGGAGGCTGCGAAGTGCAATGGTCTGCACGTTGTGATTGTCGGCAATGGGCCGATGGAGGCGGAACTGAAGCGGATCGCGGGGCAAAATTCCAAGAATATCCATTTTCTTGGATCGTTGTCAGACGAGGACAAGATTGCCCTGCTCGGACTTTGTACAGGGTTTGTATTTCCGTCGCATCTTCGTTCCGAGGCCTTCGGGCTTTCTCTCGTTGAGGCGGCAATGTTCGGCAAGCCAATGATTTCGTGTGAGATCGGTACGGGGACAACTTATGTCAATCTGGACAGGGAGACCGGCTTTGTGGTGCCGCCGAACGATGTAGATGCTTTGTCGAAGGCAATGAAGTCCATCTGGGGAAATGAGAAAGAGGTTGCCGCGCTAGGTGCCGCAGCACGAAATCGCTATCTCGAATGTTTCACGGCAGAGAAGATGTGTTCCGAATATTATCGTCTCTATTGCGAGTTGACTGGCTCCATTGTGAGCTGAACATCGACGACGCACATTCATGTTTTAGCGAGAGCTCGTGCGTGATCTGATGTTTGTGTGGTTCCGTAGTCGGCTCAACACTATCGACGGAGATGCCTCTGATCTGTATTAGCGGATCTTTGCCTGTGTGGGTACGGTCCTTGTGGACCGCAAGCTCGGATTGATCAGCCTACGAGGCTTCAATTTGCCCGATGTCTTGTAAAGCATTGATGCATACAGCAAGAGGTAAGGACACCGATTTCCCACAAGGACTTTTGCGCCGATCGAGGATCGCATTCAGAGCGAAATTGCTCTTGGTCGTTTTCAGGTCTTATGGGGCGAAATGGCGCTAGGAAATCAATAGCCAAGTCTGGCACGCTCGGTAGCGTTCCATGAACTTAGTGCCACCGGGTCGAGCGGATGCGGCAAGAATGGAGATGAAACGCGAAGAATGCGCTGGTAACGGCATTGCGGGTCAAACACAAAGAGCTAACTCGGTTTGTCTAAATAGTTTCGAGTGCTTTGCTAAGTGGATTTCCGCCTCGATTATGCCGCCGCCATCATCGGTGTCAGCGCGGTGAAGTAAGGCTGATCTGGTGTCTGCTGATCAAGCGATAAAGGTGGGTGTCGGGTATCGTAAATGGTCAGATAGCGATCAATGCCAACGCGCGCCTCGGAAACGGTTTTGTAGCCGTGGAGATAGACTTCCTCGTATTTGATCGACCGCCAGAGCCGCTCGACGAAATGCCCCCGCCACGCCTCTGCGTCCATTGAAATAGCGATTTCCGCCTTCTTCAGCACCGCCGTGAAGTCCGCTGAGGTGAACTGCGGCCCCTGATCGGCATTTAATATTCAGGTTTATCACATCGGGAAAGCGCTTCCTCGACCGCTTCGATACAGAAGACGATCTCCATCGTGATCGACAGAAGCCGATGACTGAATCAATCGACGACAGCGCAGAGATAAACAAAGCCCCGCGCTGTCGGAATATGGTTGGTGCGAAGGAAAATCGCCTCGATGCCGATCTTCCTCGTCAGCGTCGCGACGTGAAGCCGTCCGATCTGAGGCCCATCTGCTTTCAAAAGCCCTTGCAACATCCGACTCCAACAAACGGGGGTGATCGAGGTGTAGTTCATCGATCCGCCGCATCATGGCCAGGTCGCCAACCGACATAGAGCGCGACAAATGATTGACGCTGCTACGACCGAAGACGAGAAGCTTCGCCTCGCGGATGATCGACAATTTGTGCTCAGTTTCCGCGGCAGCTCTCAAGCGTGAAATGACGGCACGCACGCATCGAGGAGACGAAATGGGGAGGCCAATACACGCGCGAGGGACAAAATGGGTGTTTGGCTTATACCAAGGCAAGTGCACTTCCCGATGAACGCGGCAGTTTTGCCTGGGAGATCTCGTTGACTCAATCACTGCATTCTGGGTGGACGCTGAGTTTTTGCTTCTCCTGTGTTGTTAAATTCGCGAACCGAGTTGCTCTTTCGGCGGCGAAAATGCTACGGGCATGCTTAGGTAGCGGAGACAGGCGGGCTTCAAAACGAATGGTGGCGCTACTCTCAGGAACACAATCGCAAGAAATCAGTGTTTGCCGAGGATCTATCTACGAGATATTCGGTCTTGTTCATTCTCGCTAGACCCACCACAATCGCGCCCGAGCGGCATTGTCTTTTTGCGATATTGGGTGGTTTCGATTTTGTGTGATTCTGTATGTGCAGAATGTTCCGCAAAATGAAGGCGTTATATTCTTGGCGCGATCGAGCGATGGATATGGAGTAAACGATTTTTTCCAGATTACAGAGAATGTGATTTCACAGGTGACGCTAGATTGTTCATGAAATCCGGCGATCTGGCGCACTATCGGACGTTTTACGCAATGTCCGCCAAGCCGATTTATGTCACGTGATGCCTCGTTCGTTGACACCGCCGCGTTAGACGCAGTATTTCCCCAGCGAAGCGAACCGATCAGAAAGACCGAGTTCAAGAGTTGATATCAAGAAAGTAGACTACGGATGAAAAAAGCGCTTATCACTGGTGTAACGGGTCAAGACGGCTCTTATCTCGCATCGCTTTTGCTTGAAAAGGGCTATGAAGTTCATGGTATCAAAAGGCGGTCTTCGATCTTCAACACGGATCGCATCGATCATCTCTATCAGGATCCACACGATGAGGATCGTCGATTTGTCCTCCACTATGGTGACATGACCGACTCTTCCAGTTTGGTGCGGATCATCCAACAGGTGCAGCCTGACGAAATATACAACCTTGCCGCGCAATCCCATGTGGCGGTTTCGTTTGAGGAGCCGGAATACACGGCCAATTCGGATGCTCTGGGTGCATTGCGCATACTCGAAGCCATTCGAATTTTGAAGCTTGAGAAAAAGACGCGCTTCTACCAAGCTTCGACCTCGGAATTATACGGTTTGGTTCAAGAGATACCGCAGCGAGAGACGACTCCATTTTATCCGCGCTCGCCTTATGCAGTTGCGAAGCTTTACGCTTACTGGATAACGGTCAATTATCGCGAAGCGTATGGCATGTACGCATGTAATGGCATTCTGTTTAATCATGAGAGCCCGGTTCGCGGCGAGACGTTCGTAACGCGCAAGATCACGCGCGCGTTGGCCCGCATCAAACTAGGTCTCCAGGATTGCCTGTACCTCGGTAACCTCGATGCGCGTCGCGACTGGGGGCACGCGAAAGACTATGTTGAAATGCAGTGGCTGATGCTTCAACAAGAGCAGCCGGAGGATTTCGTGATCGCGACAGGTGTGCAATACAGCGTCCGCGAGTTTGTGGACACCGCCGCCCGCGAAATCGGGATTGTCGTAACATGGAAGGGCGAAGGCGTCGACGAAAAGGGATATGACGAAAGCGGCAAATGCATCGTGTCGGTTGATCCGCGTTATTTCCGTCCGACGGAAGTAGAAACATTGCTGGGCGATCCCACCAAAGCGCAGCAGAAACTCGGGTGGACGCCGAAGATCACTTTTAACGAGCTGGTCTCTGAGATGATGCTGGAAGACATGAAGGCGGCGGAGCGCGACGAGCTGGTGAAGCGTCACGGCTTTTCGGCATACGATTATCACGAGTGAAACATGCAAAAAAATGCCAAGATTTATGTCGCAGGCCACCGCGGAATGGTTGGGTCCGCGATCGTTAGGCGGCTTCAGGGAAACGGCTATACAAACATCGTGACGAGGACGCACGATGAGCTTGATCTGGTGAATCAATGGTCGGTGACGGAATTTTTTGCCATCGAGAAGCCGGATTATGTGTTCATGGCGGCAGCTAAGGTGGGGGGCATTCACGCGAACAACACTTACCGAGCCGACTTTATCTATGAGAACCTCCTGATAGAGGCCAATGTTATCGGGGCGGCTTACAAAGCCGGCGTCGACCGGATGCTCTTTTTGGGGTCCAGTTGTATTTATCCCCGTGACTGCCCGCAGCCCATCCGGGAGGACTATCTTCTCACTGGGCTACTTGAGCAGACGAACGAGCCTTACGCGATCGCCAAAATCGCAGGGGTGAAACTCTGTGATAGCTTTAATGCGCAATACGGGACGCAATATGTTTCGGCTATGCCCACGAATTTGTATGGGCCGAATGACAATTATGACTTGAACAAGAGTCATGTGCTTCCAGCACTCATCCGGAAAGCTCATGAGGCGAAGATGCGTGGAGACACGCAATTTGTGGTCTGGGGCTCCGGTACACCCATGCGAGAATTTCTCTACGTCGACGATATGGCGGAAGCCTGCGTGTACTTGATGGAGAAAGGGATTCCCGCCGGATTGTTCAATATAGGCACGGGTACCGATGTGACTATCCGGGAGCTTGCCGAAATCGTCATGGATGTCGTCGGCTTTACAGGAGAAATCGTATTTGATCGCTCCAAGCCCGACGGCACGCCGCGCAAGCTTCTGAATGTCGACCGCATAAACGAGCTTGGCTGGAAGGCGAAAACGTCGCTGCGAGACGGCATTTCAAAGGCCTATGCTGATTTCCGGTCTCAGGGTATCAGCTCCTGATATGACTGCAGCAATTGTCACCGTCGCCGTTCCATCCTTCAATCAAGGGCAGTTTCTGGAGCACGCCCTGCGCTCGATCTTCGAGCAGGACGTACCAGTAGAAGTTTTTGTGATCGACGGCGGTTCGACTGACAACTCCCTGGACGTCATTCGTCGATGGGAGCACCGGCTCGCTGGATGGCGAAGTCATAATGATCGCGGGCAAGCTGCTGCCATCAACGAAGGGATTGCTAGGGGGAGCGCGCCCTTCGTCTGTTGGCTTAACAGCGACGATTGGTTTCTTCCCGACGGACTGCGTACGCTTTTGGAATCTTGCAACAAGAATCCAACGGCACCGGCCGTTTACGGCCGGGCTTGGAATGTTAAAGAAAAGACCAGTTCGAAGCGGCCCATTTGGACCGAGCCGTTTTCTGTTGAGCGAATGGCGGTACGTTGCATCATTTCGCAACCCGCGACGTTGGTGAGACGCTCCTGTTGGGAAGGCGTGAACGGCCTCGACGAAAGTCTCCACATGGTTATGGATTATGACCTGTGGTGGCGGCTTTATCGTTTCGGTGGACCGTTGTGCTATGTCGACAAATTCGTCGCAGTTAACCGGGAACACGAACTCACAAAGACCAGCTCACAGAGGCGGCGCCATTACCGGGAAGCCATCACGACCGTGAGAAAGCACTATGGCCGCGTACCGCTAAAGTGGTGGCTCGCGCAGCCATATGCCGTCTGGTACAAGGGCCTCTTCAATGTCATCCAGCGATGAATATGGGCAGGATTTGACCAGGAAATCGCAGCAAGCACAAGAACGGCCGCTTTCAAGACTTTGTGGATATGGATGTAGCTCCACTAGCCGAAATGGAATTGAGAAATGAAATTTTCATTCGTCATCCCGGTATACAACACTGGTAGCCTTCTGGAGAAATGTGTTGCATCCATCACGGCCAACAGCTTTTCCGACTACGAGATCATTATCATCAATGATGGTTCTACGGATGGTTCTGCGGAGATAATCGAAGGATTGGCGCGGCGTTTTTCGGCTATTCGTCCGCTCAACCAAGCTAATAACGGGCAAGGTGCCGCGAGAAACGCAGGGGTAAGGGCCGCGCGGGGCGAATATATCTGGTTTGTCGACAGCGACGATTGGTTGCTCGATGGTGCCGTTTCGCGCGTGGCGAAGGTGACGGGCGCGTATTCGCCGGACGTCGTTGTTCTGAACTACGTCAACGCATATGATGACGGTCGTTATATCCCGAGGTCCAATATCGCGCCTGAACTGCTTGGAAAGGTCATAAAGCCAGCCGAAAAAGAAAATGTGTTCGCCTCCGTGTCCTGCTGGAATACGCCTCCCTGGCGCCTAGTTTGCAAGAGGCAACTGCTTCTCGATCACGGTATCGTATTCGCAGAGGGTGTCTTCTACGAGGATCACCCGTTCGCGATTCACTTGATGTTGGTAGCGGAACGGGTTTTCATCTATCCTCCAGCCTCTTATGCATATTTCCAGCGTCCCGGCTCGACCACGCACGCCAATGACCGCAAAGCGTTCGATTTTCTGACGGTTCGGCAGCTATCCATTGATCTTTTCAAGCGTTTTGGCAAATTCGAAGAGTTCAGCGAACTGGCCTCTTCTTATGTCTCGCCCCGCAACTTCTACGACGCACATGTCGCGGAGTCGTTCCGCCAGGAATTTGTCGAGCGTCTGGGAAAACTGATTACGCCTGAAGACCAAGCCTTGCTTGAAAAGCTGGGCGATCCGGTTCGCATAGATTTCGTTCGCGGCGCTATTGCTGGCCGATTGCCGAAGCCGGAAAAGGCAACCATACGTCGGATCAAGCTTTTGATGTCGGCCGGGGGGCGCACTCGTTTGCGTCTTGCCCTCAGGAATCGCCTGATTGGATTGTTACGGCGTTTTTTGCGTAAAACACGGTCTTTTGGAGTACAGGCACGTCAGCTTATCGAAGCCGGCCATGTTCCCGCCCTGAACTACCGTCTGGGGACCGGTTCCAGACTTGAGCATGCGCGGGTCGATGTCCGTCTTCAATCTGAGCAACGTGATTACCTTGTGGTTGGAAATCACAGTCTCGTTGGCGGCAGTTACGTTTTCGAACGGGGTGTTGGCACTATCTCGATCGGTGACTTCAGTTCTGTTGGGCACGGGACGATGATGATCTGTACCCAGCCGGAAGGCATCAAAATCGGTAATCAAGTTTTGATTTCCTGGGATGTGACCGTCATCGATAGCAACTCCCATCCGCTCGATCCAGAGTTGAGGGCTGGCGACGCTTTCGATTGGTTATTGGGCATAGAGGCGGGCCACTACGGCGCGTTCAAGGACTGGCAGGATGTAGCGGCTGCGCCGATCATCATTGAAGATCGTGCATGGATCGGATTTGGTTCAACGATCATGAAGGGTGTTACTATTGGCAGGGGCGCGATTGTCGCATCGAGATCTGTTGTAACCAAGGATGTTGCCCCGTTCACTATCGTCGGAGGAAATCCAGCGTCTTTCATTTCTTACGTGCCGCGCGGTGAGTGGAATTGGGAAGATACGCTGGCGGCAGCGCATGGTGACCCAGCGATGCGAGATACACTGCGGCACAGCTACATCCATAAAGATCATGGCGGCACGCTCCACAGATACCGTCATAGTGAGGAGTTTCGGGAGTTGGCCCGGATAGTCGCCGATCGGCACGAGCAACCTGCTAGCATTCTAGACGTAGGCGCCGGGAATGGCGTTTGTTCCGTAGCCTTTGCGCTTGAAAATCAAGAGGTCGTTGCTATCGAGCCAGGGGAGGGTCCCATAGGCGGTATTGATGCCGTTGAGACAATGGCTAAGCACGGCGCTTGGATTGATTCAACGATATTTGACAGATTGAGCTGGGAAAGAGCTGACATTCTCACATACCAGACAGAAAAGCGCTTCGACGCGGTTTTGTGCCGTCAGGCCCTACATCATTTTTCCGATCCACATCTTGCTGTTCAGAATATTTTCAATCTGCTCAAGCCGGGTGGAACCGCGCTCTTCGTCCGTGAGCACGTTGTTTTCGACGCCGACGACAAACAGGCATTTTTGAAAGGCCATCCGTTTCAAAAATTCTATGGCGGTGAAAATGCCTACACTGTGGAAGAGTATATTGATTTCATCAAGAAGAGCGGTCTAGTCGTTGAGAAAGTGCTCAAGTTTGGTGATAGCCCTATCAACTACGAACCGCATTCTCGTGAAATGGCACAGAAGTTGGATGAGCGCGATATCGCCGGACGTCCCTACACTTTTGTAGCAGTCAAACCTGGGCGGTCGAAATGAAAACGTTGATCGTCGGAGCGCGGGGCTTTATAGGCTCGCACCTAAAAGAGTACATGGCCAACTTCGGTGAGGTTGTAGCTGTAAGCTTGTCTTCGCTTCAAGGAGATGATCGGAAGCAACGTCTCACACAATTATTTGCGAGTATCCAGCCTGACATTTGCGTAAATTGTTCGGGGGCAGCCCATGTTCCAAGCTCATTCAGCAATCCTCTTAACGATTTCGAGATGAATACTGCGAGCGTTTATGAAATGCTGGCTGCGATACGGCAGGAGAGTCCTGGGACTCGGTTCGTTCATCTGTCGAGTGCGGCGGTTTATGGAAGCCCTGTCACACTTCCCATAGCGGAAAGTGCGCCGCTGAACCCCGTATCGCCGTACGGCTACCATAAATTAGCGGCTGAACAGTTTTGCCAAGAGTTTTCAAGCATCTATGGCATCAAGACCGTATCGTTGCGGATTTTTTCCGCCTACGGACCGGGCCTGCGGAAGCAGCTTCTTTGGGACACCTACTGCAAATGGCGTGATTCCACCGACGTCAAACTGTTTGGCACAGGCGACGAGACGCGGGACTTCATCTTCATCGATGATGTCTGCGAAGCCATACGGGCGGTGGTGGAGAGAGCCGGATTTAGCGGTGAAAGCATCAATATAGCGAGCGGAACGGCCATTTCCATCCGTGAAATTGTCACATTGCTATTGAAGGAACTGGGTGGTGCGCACCAGGCCGATTTTGTAGGTCAGAAACGCGAGGGCGATCCGGATTCTTGGTGCGCCAATATTACAACCCTGAAAGCCCTAGGCTTCGAAAACAGAACATCACTCATCGATGGGATCAAGGCGACGGCCCAATGGCTAAAAGAACAAGAATAATAATTCCATTTAATTACGATGAGGGTTGGACCGGAGGGAATTATTATATTTCCAACCTGGTCTCATCGCTGAACAGCATTCCGGCAATCCGGCAGCCGGAAGTTTACATTCTAAGTCACAACCGTGCATCGTTCGATTTTGTCGCTCAATCATCTAACTATCCCAGGTTGCGCTGGATCTCGTCGCTAATGATAAGCGATATCGACGGCGGTTTGTTTAAGAGGCTGCGGATTCTGTCGAAATTGCTGCCGCGTTTCGTCAAAAGGAAGATCGCCTATGATGCGATCTTCCCGTTTCCCATCGATACGAAAGAGCGGCACAAGACTATTTGCTGGATCCCTGATTTTCAGGAGAGGGCACTTCCGCATCTCTTTTCGAAAGAGGAGCTCGCATATCGAACGGAACAGCACCTGTATTATATTAATAATTTCAATAATATATTATTCAGCAGCTATGCGGCGAAAGACGATTTCGAAAAATATTATCCAGATGCAAAAAATACAAAACATGTGATGCAATTCGCCGTAGCAAATGTCCCTGATAGTCGAGATCATGTATCGGTACTTAAGCGTCTTCAGCTTCCTGATACTTTCTTCTATTGCCCAAATCAGTTCTGGATGCACAAGAACCATAAGTTGGTGATCGAGGCTGTGCATTTGCTTGCGCAGGAGGGGATAGAGATCACAGTCGCTTTCTCCGGGAAGGAGCTTGATCGTCGAGATCCAATGCATGTAACGAATTTGAAGACTAGGGTCGCCGAGCTTGGACTTGCAGATCGCATTAAATTTCTCGGGTTTATTAGCAAGGAAGACCAATATGTTCTTATCGAGCGGGCCAACGCCTTGTTGCAGCCGTCGCTCTTTGAAGGCTGGTCCACCGTCGTGGAAGAAGCGAAATCGAAGTCTCAATTCATTATTGCGTCGGATATTGCGGTTCATCGCGAGCAGCTTCTCGAGAATGCCCTTTTCTTCGATCCGCACAACCCGATGGATCTCGCGAAGGCCATCAAACAACGCCTCGCTGATCCTAGTGAGAATATCCCCATCGACTACGCTGCACGCAGACGCGAGTTCGCTGAGAGCTTTATGAATATCGTCACGAATGTAAGCGGAGGCGTTTGAATGTCGATAGGACTTGGAGGAAAAGGAAATCCGCTCGCGTTATTGATACAGGCTAAGCGATATCGAAGCCTGATTTACAGCTTGGTGCATCGTGACATTACGATGCGCTTCAGGCAGTCCGCGTTCAGCTTTCTCTGGCTCGTGCTGCAACCCTTGTTTCTTCTGCTCGTATATTCGTTTGTCTTCCAAGTCGTCATGCGCGTGCGATGGCAAGATGCCGCGTTTTCGAACGGCAATGTTCCGGTAGGGCTTATTCTGTTTACGGGGCTAAGTGTATACACCTTGCTTGCGGATGCACTAATCCGGTGCCCAGCCATCATTTCGAGCAGTACCTCGTATGTGAAAAAGGTTGTTTTTCCCCTCGCTCTTCTGCCCATGATCGTCGTTTTCAGCGCGCTTGTTCTCGCCGCTATCGCTCTGGCACTCGTCGTATTGATTTCGATCGGCTTTATCGGTCACGTATCGATGTGGACTCCGCTGATCATCGTCCCCTTACTTGCCTTGGCCTGTATGGCGCTCGGAATTGGTTGGTACATGGCGGCGCTGGGTGTTTATTTCAGAGATATCAATCAGATAACACCGTTCCTAAGCACAATCCTGCTCTTCACCGCCCCTATCTGTTATCCGAAGACTATGGTGCCTGAACAATTCGGCCGGCTGTTGCGATTCAATCCGCTGACCATTCCGGTCGAAACCATTCGCGCTATGATTTTCGGCGGCGATTTTAGTTTCGACGTTCTCGGCATCTATTGCTTGATAGCTGCGGTAATTATGGTCACGGGATATCTCTTCTTCCAGAAATTGAGAGTAGGTTTTGCAGATGTCCTATGAGACGGCGATTATCTGTCGCGGGGTTTCGAAGAGTTATGGTCTCTATAACAGCAGCGCTCAGCGGCTTCGAAGTCTGATTTTCGGTGCTAGCCATATCAAGCGCTTCACCGCTTTGAATTCGCTCGATATTGAAATCAAAAAAGGGGAATTCTTTGGAATTATCGGACGTAACGGAAGCGGTAAATCGACCCTCCTTCAGATGATATCGGGTATTATACCTCCAACGAGTGGGCATATTCATGTCAACGGTCGTGTAGGGGCTATGCTGGAACTCGGTGCCGGATTCAATCCAGAGTTTACAGGGCGTGAAAATGCGCGCCTCAATGCGCAGATACTCGGTCTATCGAATGCGGACATAACCGCAGCGATGCCTGAGATCGAAAAGTTCGCGGATATTGGCGACTTTATCGACCGACCCGTCATGACGTATTCGAGTGGTATGTTCGTCCGGCTAGCTTTCGCAGTCCAGACCGCGATCAACCCGGATATCCTCATTATCGACGAAGCTCTTGCCGTTGGCGACATTTTTTTCCGCATAAAGTGCTATGATCGCCTCAACGCACTCAAAGCGAACGGCACGACGGTAATCCTGGTAACGCATAGCTCTGAAGATATAATGTATTACTGTGATCGTGCGTTGCTACTCGATCACGGCAACGCACTCTTCTGTGGTGACCCCACCGACGCTGTCAACCGTTACTATGAGCTTGGGCATATGAGCGCTCCAGCTGAGGCAAAAGAAGTGACTGCATGGATCGGTGAAGACGACCAGGAAATGCAGGCCGATAGGATTATGCTACCCGCCGCATGGCCAAATGACGGCTTTTCCAGCGTAGCGCCTGATCGTCAGACAGGGGATGGAAAAGTCGTTTGTACAGCCATTCGAATGCAGGACGACGCGGGCCAGGCAAAGAACGTATTTCGTCAGGGTGATACGATGCATTTGCTTGCCGAATATCGGACACAGAGTGATATCGGATCACCCTGTGGCGGTTTTGTCGTGCGAACGGACAAGGGCGTCGTCGTTCATGGGCGTCACACGGCGCAGACCAATGTCGCTGTGCCGAGGTCGATCCCCAATGGTGCTGCGGTTCGGGTGGTTCATGAGCTTAAGCTGGACGTATCGGTAGGTGAGTATGTCGTTGATTTGGGTTTTTCCAGTTTTCCGCCAGATGTTTATGCGAGGCAGAATGCCATTCCTGCCATCGAGCTGGAGGGAACGGCCGCACGGCATAGTGTGGTCACAGGGGCGACCAGCTTCTCGGTGGTGGGAAAAACCGGCGGTGGCTACACTGCGCAACCATTTTACGGTCTGGCGGGCCTTCCCTCACAATCGCATTTGGCTGTAGCTAGGAAGGGCTCGGATGCATAGCCAGCAGCGTAGGGATTCACGGTTTGTCGCCCGTCTAAAGCAGAAACTGGGTGTCTCACTTGGGCTATTTTACCTTTATGACGCGCGACCGTTGAACGGGGTGCGCACATGTGTTTTGCCCGTTGCCGAGCGGGCGAGGCTGACATTTTCCCTCGTGACGCCATCCTATAATCAAGGGCGTTACATCGGCGAAACAATCAACAGTGTTCTTTCACAAAGTTATCCGCTTCTCGAATATGTCATCCAGGACTCGCTCTCGGCGGATGAAACGCCTGAGGTGATTGCATCTTTCCATGATCCACGCTTAAGGGCCTTCTATGAAAAGGACACTGGTCAGGCCAATGCGATAAATCGTGGTTTCCTCCGCACGAGCGGAGACATCATGGCCTATCTAAATTCCGACGATCTTCTTCTTCCGGATGCCTTGACACAGGTGGCCGCGTATTTCGAAGCCAATCCGGATGTCGATGCGCTCTACGCGGATCGCCTCATAATCGATGAGCAGAGTAACGTTATCGGCCACTGGCGGCTGCCCGCCCATAGTTCGGCAGTAACGCGCGTCGTCGACTACGTGCCGCAGGAAACCTTATTCTGGCGCCGCAGCCTGTGGGAACGAGCGGGCGGAAAACTCGACGATACCTTGCAATTCGCGATGGACTGGGATCTCGTGCTGAAATTCCAATCTGTTGGCGCGAATATCGCTCATGTTCCTGTTTTTACGGGTGCCTTCAGGGTTCATGCTTCCCAAAAGACACAGGCAGCACTCACAGCCGGCAAGCGGGAAATGCGGCACGTTCGGAATCGCTATACTAGTCGTTCGGCACGGTATTTCCTCTTTCCGCTACACGTACTCTATTTGTTTCGGCACGTAATGTTGGATGCCAGACCGCTCGAATGAGCGAGCGGCTTAACCGATTTTTTAGTTGAGAATACTGGCAAGGGGCGGAGTATGCCTGAGTTCGATATCACGGTCGTTATCCCAACATTCAAGGCTGAAAAGACTGTCGGACAATGTCTAGAGTCAGTTCTTTCCCAGCAGGGCGTGTCCACGGAGATCATTGTCGTCGATGGAGGATCGCCGGACGCGACAGTCTCCATCGTGCAGGGATTTTCATCAGCAAACCTTACTATTATTTCCGAACCCGACCGAGGCATCTACGATGCGATCAACAAGGGTGTTTCGCGCGGGCAAGGCGGAATGATCGGTGTTCTTGGCGCGGACGATGTCTACAAGCCGAACGTACTTTCGGTCGTGAAGAAAAATGCTTCGCGAGGGGCAGAGATCGTCGCAGGCTTGACCCTGATCGACGGGCAACTACGGGCGGACGAACAATATAGGCCGGCGGCGTTGATCAGCGGCATTCCATTTGGTCACAACGCAATGTTCGCTTCCCAAGAGGCTTATCGGAAGGTTGGGTTGTATGATCTAGCCTATCGAATTTGTGCCGATGCGGAGTGGGTTCATCGCGCGATCAAATCGGATATATCATGCCGCAAGATTGAACAGGTCTTCGTCGAGTTTGGAACAGAGGGCACGTCGTCGACGAATCCGGAAGAAATCATAGCGGAGGCCTGTAGCGTCATACAACGTAACTTTCCCTTTTTGTTGAAAGAGGAAGCGAAGTATCTTCTGTATGGCGTGAGGGGCTGGGGAGAAACCAGTCGGATTGAGCAGATATTGCGAAAATATGGCCACGAGTCAGCACTTTTTGTAACTGCGCTGCAGCAAGCCTTTCCAGCAGTGGATGCAAAAGCCGCGGGTAGGCACCGATATCTTGGGCGCCTTCGAGACATAATTTCAAGGATGTTTTGAAATCAATGCAAGGTCACACTCTATGATCGCTAGCTGCCGAAATTTGCTGTTGGCTTCGCGGTCAACACCTCACCCTAGAGCTTAAAAAAGCGATTGACCTTTGCCTCTCATCCAGCTCCTTGCGGCAGAAATAGATTGCTCGTCCGCAACGAATGGGCCTACGGCCCTGGACAATGATGATCTGCTCGTCCTTGCGCATCGACTGGGTGATTTCGTGCGGCATGATCAGCGGCCGGCGCTGGAAACTGATGCTTTCGGATTTGCGGCCGCCGCTATTCGATTTGCTCCAGCCGGTATCGCGCGTACGCCCCTGCACTTCGACCGTCATGTCTCCGCATTGGGCCGAGACATTGCGTGCTGTATCGAGCGCCTTGATTGCGGCGTAGGATGTGAAGGCGCAGCCTTCGATCCAGGAGGTCGCTCCATCTTTTCCGAAGTGACGCTCGAGCTGGCCGACGGATTGGTACATCAACATCAGTGTGATGCCATACTTACGCCCGCGGTCGCGCGCTTCTTCAAGAATACGCATGTAACCTAGCAGATCGACCTCGTCGAGCATGAAGAGCGCGCGGTGGCGGAAGTCGCCGTCGGCCCGGATCATGGCATTGATCAGTGAGCCGCTGATGACCCGGCCAATGCTCGGATAGGAACGCAGGATTGACGCAGGGATGTTGAGGAAGACGTCCGTCCGCCCGGAGGCGATGTCGCTCGATTTGAACACATTACTGCAGACCAGTGCGGCATAATTGTCGAGCGACAGCCATTGCGTATCCTTGGATGCGGTCGAATATACCCCGGAGAAGGTCTGCTCCGTCATGTTGGTGAAGACGCCGAGCGTCTCGCGGATAAAAGCGGACGCGGAATTTTCCTGAATGTCGCGCAACATGGCCAGCACCGACGGTTCCGGCTCGGAAACGATCAGACGCAGGGCTACGCAGGTTGCGGCGGCCGGCGTAATCGGGCGATAGCATCACATGCGCCAAAAGCCCGGTTAACAGATTGTGCGCCTGGTTCTGGAAATAGGAGCCAGCCGAGGTGTCGAAGCGGAGGCTTTCCGACAAAAGCATATGGGCGATCCCAACGATGTCCTCTTCCCTACGCATCGATCTCTCGATCCCATCAAGAACGTTGAAGCCTATGACTGGATTGGTCGGATCGAGTACCATGACTTCGCGGCCGAGCACATGGATGCTCGAGAATCATCGGCGCGACTTCGGTCGATGGATCGAGACAGGTCAGCGGCCCCTGTAGCGCAGCGCCGCCAGGATGACATTGCTGGTCGTCTTGAAGCCGCCGGAGCCCGCAAAGAGGCTGTCGTGCAACTGTTATGATCACGCTCTCACCGCCGCTTCTTTCCCTTCCACCCTCGACATCGCCAAATACTCCCCCTTCAGCCGCATATGGCACCAGCAGGCGAAGGCGGAGCTTGCGAAGGCCAGGCTTTCGCCGATCGCCAGGCGGTTGTTGGAGTTGCTGAGGAGCGTCAATGAGAAGAAGAAAAGGCAGGCGATGTATGCGTGCCATGCTGCGCGCGGGATAATGCCGGCCTTGCGGGCGCGCCAGACGGCGCGGATGAAGGTGGCGAGCATGAAGCCCATGATCGCAGCGCCGAAGAGGCCGTAGCGCACCAGGATTTCCAGGTAGCCGTTGTGCAGCAGCGTGTATTGGACATGCGAGTAGCGCGTCTCGGCCCAGCGTTCGAGCCACCGGTTGCCCCAGCCGAAGATCGGTGCGGAGGAAAAGACTTCCCAGCTGTTCGACCAGAGTTGCAGGCGTTCGTCCATCGACACCGGCGTATTGCTGGAACTGATGGCGTTCGAAACCACGCCGCCCATCTCATGGCCGTTGGCCACATTTTCGACCATGGAAAGGGCCGCCGACAAAGTCGGGCCGGCCGTTTTGTCGAGATTGTGCCTGACGCCATAGATCCCGGCGATCAACAGGGCTGCGACGGCGATGATGATGATCACGCCGCTCTTCAGGCGCAGGTAGGTGAGCGTAATGAGCGCCAGGACAGGCAGTGTTATGCCGAGTGCCAGCCAGACGCCTTTCGATTTGGCACCATAGATGGCGATGAAACAGAGGGCGAAGATGAAGGGCGAAACGATGTAGGCGAAGCGGGCGATGCGGCGGTCGCTCGATTTGTCCGTCAGGTAATGCAGCAGCCAGAACAGGGTGAAGATCACGATCATGCCGCAGGCGACGGCGCCGTGGATCTGGTTGTTCATGATCAGCGGGCGGATGGTCTCGCCGGCAAAGACCTCGCGCAGATGCTGTGTTGCCACAAGCATGATGAGGACCACCGCGAAATAAGCCGCGACGATCTTCTCCATCAGCTCTTCATAGAGCAGGAAGGCGACGCCCATGATGGGGAAGAAGAAGGGGAAGGCATAGAGCCAATCCGAGGCGCCGATATCGTGCTGCGGCGTCAGCCAGAAAGTGATGAAGAAGCGCGCCATGACATAGAAGGCCCAGCCCATGCAGAGCCAGCCGATCCAGTCCGTGCGCGGCCGTATCGGTGCCTTCATATAGTAATAGAGGGCGATCAAAGAGAGGAGCGCGGTGGCGTAGCGATAGGCGTCGCTCTCGACCACGGTCGGGGAGGCGACCAGCAGCCAGAGAATGCCGCCGATGATGGCGAGCGGTTTCGTCATGTTGCTTCCGGCCTTCGCGACGCCGATCGGTTCGGCTGCAAGGTCAGCATGCGGTTTGTTCATGCGCGAGTCGTCCAATGTCGTCCGCCTTCATCCAGGTTCGGTTCATCATCCGGCATTTCTCGCCCCCATGACGGCCCCTATGGTCGCAAAGGGGCAGGAATACGGCAATTTTCCCACGCCGTTGTGTCGATAATGTCGATTTCACCGAATGTTTGTTAATGCGCAACTCCGTCGCGTTTGACCACTTTCAATGCCGTCAGGAAAATGATCTTGAGGTCGAAGAAAAAAGAGCGTCGACGCATATACTCTTCGTCCAGCGCCACCTTCTCGGGGATCGGCAATTCGTCGCGGCCGTTGACCTGCGCCCAGCCGGTCAGGCCAGGCAGCAAAGCATCGACGCCGCGCTCCGTGCGCAGGGTTATAAGGTCGTGCTGATTAAAAAGGGCAGGGCGCGGGCCGACGATGCTCATCTCACCCTTGAGGATGCACCAAAGCTGCGGTAGCTCGTCGAGGCTCGATTTGCGCAGGAACGAGCCGATCGGCGTCAGATAGATATTCGGGTCCTTCAGCAGATGGGTCGCGACCGCCGGCGTGTCGGTGCGCATGCTGCGGAATTTCGGCATGCGGAAGATCTTATTTTTCCGGCCGATCCGATCGGACCAATAGAGGATCGGACCTGGCGAGGTCAGGCGCACTGCGAGAGCAACGATCAGGATCGGAATGAAAAAAACGATGGTCGCGGCTAAAGCGGCGAGAAAATCGAAAAGGCGCTTGGCGATTGTATAAAGCATCGTCTCTTGTCGTTGCATCGCCCTGTGTTCTGAGGGTGATGAAGGTCGTCAATGCTCCGTCCATCTCATATCGCGATTTCAAGCACAACCATCCGCGGCAAGATTCCTCGCCCTTGTTCCGAGCGGATATCCCGTGCAAAGCATATCTCAACAAATCATGGTGCGGAAAGCGGAGGCAGTGCGCGGATGATCCTGGTAACGGGTGCGACGGGTTTTGTCGGACAGGCGCTGTGCACGGAGCTTTCCCGCCGGCGGATGGATTATCGCCCGGTCAGCCGTAGCTTCCGCCCGGGCTTCGTTGCCATCGGGGCTATGGATAGCCATACGGATTGGTCCGATGCGCTTGCCGGCGTCGAGGTCGTCATGCATCTTGCGGCCCGTGTCCACGTTATGAATGAGAGCGCCGCCGATCCGTTGGCCGCGTTTCGCGCCGTCAATGTGGATGCAACGGTAAACCTGGCGCGGCAGGCAGCGGCCGCGGGCGTGAAACGCTTCATCTTCCTGAGCTCGATCAAGGTCAACGGCGAAGGGACATCGGCGGGTAAGGCCTTCAGAGCCTCGGACGTGCCGCATCCGGAAGATGCCTATGGTCGCTCGAAACTGGAGGCGGAGGAGGCCTTGCTCGCCATATCAGCGGAAGCGGGCATGGAGGTCGTCATCATTCGGCCGCCGCTCGTGTATGGTCCTGGCGTCAAGGCGAATTTCGCAAGCCTGATGAAGTGGGCTACGCGGCCATTTCCCTGGCCCTTCGGGGCGGTTCGAAACCGCAGGTCGCTCGTTTATGTCGGCAATCTCGTCGATTTCATGCTGCTCTGCGCCAACCATTCCTCGGTTGGAAGCCGCATATTTTTGATCAGCGACGGCGAAGATCTTTCGATCGGCCAGCTGATCGCCAAACTATCTCTGGCCGCGGGACGCAAGGCTTGGATGCTGCCGGTGCCGCCTGCGCTGCTCGAGGGACTTGCCGCGCTGCTGGGCCGTCGAGCCGCCGCGCAGCGGTTGCTTGGCTCGCTTCAGGTCGATGTCGGCGAGACGCGGGCGGTCACCGGCTGGTCGCCGCCCTACTCGGTCGAAGAGGGATTGGCGGCGACGGTTGCCGGTGCGGGGGCGAAGGCGCGCTGAACTGGTCTTTCGGCCTTATAGGCTCCAGACCGAATGACCTTCCAGCAGAGGATTGGCTCGATCGAGTGCCGCCTTGACGTCAACGACGACGCCGTTTTCGCTCAAAAGAGCGAGGATCTCTGCAGCACCTTCGGCCAGATAGGATTTGTGGGGAACGGCAAGCACGACGGCATCAAGCTTGCTGAAATCCTTTAGCTCCATCAGGCGGATGCCATATTCCTCCTCGGCCTCCCGGTGGCTCGCCATCGGGTCGTGCACTAGCGGTTCCAGGCCGAACTGATGCAGTTCGCTTATAATGTCAGGAACGCGGCTGTTGCGCAGGTCGGGCACGTTTTCCTTGAAGGTCAGGCCGAATATGCCGATCCGGGCGCCATTGATCGGCTTTTTCGCCGCGACCAGCATCTTGATGAGCTTCTGGGCAATGAAAGCGCCCATGCCGTCATTGATGCGGCGGCCGGACAGGATGACTTCCGGGTGATAGCCGAGCTCTTCAGCCTTGGCCGTTAGATAATAGGGATCGACGCCAATGCAGTGGCCGCCGACAAGGCCCGGGGTGAAGGGCAGGAAATTCCATTTCGTGCGCGCCGCCTTGAGCACATCGGCGGTGCGGATGTCCATTTTCTCAAAAATGATCGAAAGCTCGTTCATCAATGCAATATTGACGTCGCGCTGGGTGTTCTCGATCACCTTGGCGGCCTCGGCCACCTTGATGCTGGGGGCGCGGTGGACGCCGGCCTCGACCACAGCGCCATAGATCGCAGCGATCCTTTCCAGCGTTTGCGCATCATCGCCGGCGACGACCTTCACGATGCGCTCGAAGGTGTGCTCCTTATCGCCGGGATTGATGCGCTCCGGCGAATAGCCGACATGGAAATCCTCGCCCTGCCGCAGTCCGGAAACTTCAGCTAGCACCGGGCCGCAGACCTCTTCGGTAACGCCGGGATAGACAGTGGACTCATAGACGACGATCGAACCTTTGCGCAAAACCCTGCCGACCGTGCGTGAGGCGGAAATCATCGGCCGCAAATCGGGTTGGCGGTTTCGGTCGATCGGCGTCGGGACGGCAACGATGAAGATATCGCGATCCCTGAGATCCTCGATCTCGCTGCTGATGCGCAGCCCGCTCGACTTCAGCCGCTCGGCAGAAATCTCCCGGGTATCGTCCTCGCCAAGCTTCAAGGCGGCGACACGGGAGGCCTTGATGTCGAAACCGACCACATCAGGGAATTTTTCGGCAAGCGCGATCGCGACGGGCAGGCCCACATAGCCGAGGCCGATAACGGCAATTTTTTCGTTCAACACAACATACCTCGAACACTCCGCCTGAATTAGCGCAAATACGAAGCGGATGTCAGCGCCTAATATTTGCTTTCAGGATCATTTCAGCTGTGGGTCGCATGAATGTGATGACCGGTCAGCGGCTTTGCAATGGCCCGGGCGTGCAGCCTTGTCGCATACTGCGCCTCACCTTTGACGCAGATGCATAGGATGCCTATCGAAACTTTCTGGTTTCGACCCCATTTATTTGGGTGAGACCTAATTTTTTTGGAAAGCGTGGTTCGCAATGCGAAACAGCTATATCAAGCATCTACGCACCCAGCGCGAGCAGCTTGAAGCCAAGCTCGAGCTGCATATAGCCCGCTATTGTTTCGGCGACGAAGAGGTGGACGACGGCACGGAGGCGGAGCTGCGGCAACGCATCGCGGAACTGTCTGATGAAATCACCGAACTTGAAACCCAATGGGGTGAATAGTCGGACGATTGCTGAACGCAGTCGCTGCCTTGCGAGCTTCGGTCGGTACTCGGTGCGATAGAAGGTGCAAGGAAGTCCTGTATGGGATTCAGTTGCCAATCCGCAAAGGGTGGATTGGCGAAAAGAGCCGCCGAATCCGTGGATACCGGTGCTTGGCAGGCCGAAAACGGCTGGCCAGCCGCGCAGGCTCCGGCCTTTATCAGGTCGTCAGCGGAGGCTTGATCGGTCATCAGCCTGATTTTCATCGCTTCGTCCGGCGTAAGCAGCCGTATCGAACTCGGAGCGGCACTCATTGCCATGTCGAGGATCGACCGATCGATGCCCATTTCCTTGAAGTAAGCGAGAAATTTTGATCGCTGTGATTTCGACAGCGTCGTGCTGTCGCGCAGCCCGATAAACTTGCGGCTGATTTCCTGGCGACTGATGAGGCGCTTCTTGCCGTTAACGATCTGATATTTCATCCGGTAGAGTATCCGCTCCCGATCATAGGTCGTCTTGACTTGATGCACGCCTACGATACCGAAAGGGCTGATGACACGCCTGACGCCGGCTGCCAGTACGAAAGGGCAGGCCGAGAAACATCTGGCGCCAGCGGAATAGACGACGCCTTTTGCGCCGGCGTGCCAGCCATCGCCACAGAGTGGCTGGTCGTTCGGGCAGGATCGAAGTCTCGTGCCGCCCACAGCCACCGACAGGCCGCGCTTTCGGATGATCTCCCCCATTTCCATCGCAGCCTCTACATTTCCGCCGGGCGAGTTCACGATTATGGGCAGCTTCCTGCTGCCGATACTGGCCAGAAGTTTGCGCAGATCGCCAGGAGATTTCGCATCGATCATGCCTTCTGCGGCAATCCAGTCGACGCAGCCCTCGGGTCGACAGCTGCCGGAGCCGGGATCGGCATGGACCAGCATGAACTGCATGGGTGCGCCCGGTACCTGAGCTGCTGCCACCGGCGCCAAGGTAAAGAGCGCCAGTCCTGCTGCAGCCCCTAGCCGACAGTTTTGGACAAGGAGGCGCGCAAGATGCGAGAAAACTACTGGAATCATGAAGCGATGCCTCCCAGCATCTTTATGACGGGCGGCCAGTAAAACACAACTCCGTTAAGCAAGTCGATGCAACCTTGATCTGCAGCATGCCGTCGCCGTCCGGTTGGCGTTACACGGCGGTGTTTCGTTTCGCGGCCACGCAAGTATCTCGACATTGGTGGCCTTTCGGCGCGATAAGGTCGGAGACGATCAAAGCGAGCGAGAAAGCGATGAAGCCGAGCCTGCCTACCCTTCTGAGCATCAATGGCGGCTATGTCGATACCGCCGGATTTCTGGCCCTGCACGGCCTGTTCACGGCGCATGTGACGGGCAATTTCGTCACGCTCGGCGCTTCCCTGGCACTCGGAACCTCAGGCGCGCTGGCCAAGCTTCTGGCGCTGCCGGTCTTCTGCATCGTCGTCATCCTCGCCCGTCTCATTGGCGGCGATCTCTCGCGGCGCAATCTGCCGACGCTGCAGATCATTCTGACGCTGAAATTGCTGCTATTAGCCTTTGCGGCGATCCTCGCCATGCGCTTCGGCCCATTTGGTGATGGGGATGGCTGGCAGCCGCTTCTGATCGGCATGACGCTTGTCGCGGCGATGGCCATCCAGACGACCGCACATCGCATTCATCTCGGCTCGACGCCACCGACGACGATGATGACGGGCACGACGACGCAGATCATGATCGATATCACCGATCTGCTCCATGGTGCCAAACCCGAGGAAAAGGCGGCAATGAAGGCGCGGCTTCGCCGCATGGGGGTCTCTGTCGGCGGCTTTGCCTTCGGTTGTGCGCTGGCGGCGGCCCTTTTCCTGTTTGTCGGCATGGCCTGTTTCCTGCTGCCTCCCGTTCTGGCACTTGCCGGAATTCTCACGCATATCGGCAAGGCGGAGGTGAAGCCGGCTTAGCTTTTCGCCTGGGCCTGTTCTCGATACGACCAATCTTGCTCCTTTCTCCCGCCTTGCAAGTCGGCTACAGCTCTCTAAGTGTACGCGTCGGATCGAACCCGGTCCGCCGCTTTGGGGCGGTAAGTCGTCGTCAGTCGAGAAGGGATGGTCATGGCAGGAGAAACGGTGCTTGTGGTCGGCGGAGCCGGATATATCGGTTCGCACACTTGTCTGGATCTGGCGAACAAGGGGTTCAAGCCCGTCGTCTACGACAATTTCTCCAACGGTCATCGCGAATTCGTCAAATGGGGTCCGGCCGAGGAAGGCGATATCCGCGATCGCGCCCGTCTCGATGAGGTGCTGGCCAAACACAAGCCTGCCGCTATTCTGCATTTTGCCGCGCTGATCGAGGTCGGCGAGTCGGTCAAGGATCCTGTTTCCTTCTATGAGAACAACGTCATTGGCACGTTGACCCTGCTTTCGGCAGCCCAGGCCGCCGGCGTGAAGGCTTTTGTCTTCTCCTCGACCTGCGCCACCTACGGCCTGCCGCAAAGTGTGCCGCTCGACGAAAGCCACCAGCAGGTGCCGATCAACCCCTATGGCCGCACGAAATATATCGTCGAGCAGGCGCTGGCCGATTACGACCAATACAAGGGGCTGCGCTCCGTCATATTGCGCTATTTCAATGCTGCCGGCGCCGATTTCGAGGGGCGCATCGGCGAATGGCATACGCCGGAAACCCATGCAATCCCGCTTGCCATCGACGCCGCCCTCGGCCGCCGTCAGGGCTTCAAGGTGTTCGGCAGCGATTATGATACGCGCGACGGCACCTGCGTCCGCGACTATATCCATGTGCTCGATCTTGCCGATGCCCATGTCCGTGCCGTGGAATATCTGCTCGATGGCGGCGATTCCGTCGCGCTTAATCTCGGCACGGGTACGGGCACGACGGTGAAGGAACTGCTTGGGACGATCGAGACCGTCTCGAACCGGCCGTTTCCGGTCGAATATGTCGGCCGTCGTGAGGGCGATTCGACGACGCTGGTGGCCAATAATGACAAAGCCCGCGATATTCTCGGCTGGTCGCCGCAATACGATCTGACCGAGATCATCCAATCGGCCTGGAACTGGCATGCCAAGTCCAACCAGCACTAGAGCCGGATGATTTTAGGTCTGTTCGACCTAAAATCTGAATCCGCTCTAGAATCAAGGAAGTAGAGCGTGATGTCGTCCGAAAACCGCCTACACTTTTCGGCATCACGCTCTGAACGGCGTTCTGTCGCGGGTGTTGGGAGTAAACGCCCGAACGTTCTGCTGATCTCAGCCGATCAATGGCGGGGAGATTGCCTCTCCGCCGTCGGTCATCAATGCGTCCAGACGCCGAATGTCGATGCGTTGGCGCGGGAAGGTGTGCTGTTTCGGCGGCACTATGCCGGTACAGCGCCCTGTTCGCCGGCGCGGGCGACGCTCTATACCGGCCTTTACCAGATGAACCATCGTGTTTGCCGCAATGGTTCGCCGCTGGATGCCCGTTTCGACAATGTCGCGCTTGCTGCACGCCGGGCCGGCTACGAGCCGACGCTGTTCGGCTATACGGATACGGCGCCGGATCCGCGTGGCCGTGACCCCCACGATCCGCATCTGACGACCTATGAGGGCGTATTGCCGGGTTTCACGGCGCGACAGCTTCTGCCCGAACATGAGAAACAATGGCTCTCCTGGCTACGGTCGTGCGGCCATGCCAATGCCATCAGCCGCAATATTCATATTCCAGTCGGGGCCGCGCCCGGCGAGATTTCGAGCAATGCGCCTGCCTATTCCAAGGACGAGACGCAGACGGCCTTTCTGGCCGGCGAGTTCATCCGCTGGCTTGGAGAACAGGATCAGCCCTGGTTCGCGCATGTTTCCTTCCTGCGGCCGCATCCGCCTTTCTCGGTGCCAGAACCCTATAACCGCATGTTTTCGGCGGCTGACGGTCCGGCTTTCGCACGCGCGGCCGACCGCGAAACGGAGATGGCCTCGCATCCGCTGCTCGCCTTCGGCCTGCCGCTGATCGCCAAGGGCAACTTCGTGTATGGTGGCAAGGGCTCCATCAATGAGTGGACGCCGGAGGATTTTGCGGCGATCCGCGCCATCTATTACGGCATGATCGCCGAAGTCGACGCGCAGCTTGGCCGGATCTGGCAGGCATTGAAGGATGCAGGCGCCTGGGACGACACTGTCATCGTCTTCACCTCGGACCATGCCGAGATGATGGGCGATCACTGGATGCTTGGCAAGGGCGGCTTCTTCGATGGCAGCTATCATGTGCCGCTCGTTATTCGCGATCCCGGCCAGCCCGGCACGTATGGCCGGCAAGTGGAGCGTTTCACCAGCGCCGCGGATATTTTCCCGAGCCTGTGCGACCGGCTTGGCATCGCGCCGGCAAACCATGTCGATGGCGAAAGCCTACTGCCGTTCCTCGCAGGATCCGAACCAACTCACTGGCGCGATGCCGCCTTCTGGGAGTTCGATTTCCGCGATATCGCCGAAGGCATTCCGGAGCGGCATTTCGGCTTGCGGTCCAATGCCTGCAATCTGGCCGTCGTGCGCGACGAGCATTTCAAATACGTCCATTGCGCCGGTCTTCCGCCGCTGCTCTTCGATCTGGCGAAGGATCCGGCCGAGCTTTCCAATGTCGCCAATGACAGCACCTACGCGGCAACCAGGCTTGCCTATGCCGAAAAGCTGCTTTCTCTTCGGGCAGAGCATCTGGACCAGACGCTTACCTATACGGAGCTGACGGAAAAAGGGCCGGTGTCACGCCGGCCCTGAATAATTCTAGCTGAGTGCACCGAGATAATTCATCTTGCCCACCGCTAAGCCGCGGCTGCGCAGAATGTCGTGCGCCGTGGTGACATGGAAGAAGAAATTCGGCAGCGCGAATTTCGCCAGGTAATCTTCACCTTTGAAAACGATTTTGTTGCCTCCGGGCGTGATCGTCACTTCCCGTACCTCGCTTCCTTCCATCGTCGCTGGGGTAACCGTCGCCAGGAAATCCTGCGTTTTCTTCAGACGTTCGCGCAGGTCTGCGACGGTCGTCTCGTTATCTTCGAAACGCGGCGCATCGATGCCGGCAAGACGGGCGATGGCGAGTTTCGCCGTATCGGAGGCGCGCTGGTACTGGCCGGAGAGCGGCAGCATGTCGTCGATCAGCCGCGCGGAAACGAGTTCCTCCGCCGCAATGCCTTTTTCCGCCGCATAGGCTTCGATCTTGTCGAGATAGACCGAAAGGTT
The DNA here is from genome assembly GCF_057784355.1 of Martinezella sp. CNPSo 3959. Classification (NCBI taxonomy): domain Bacteria; kingdom Pseudomonadati; phylum Pseudomonadota; class Alphaproteobacteria; order Hyphomicrobiales; family Rhizobiaceae; genus Martinezella; species Martinezella sp. CNPSo 3959. Next base: position 259,898 of record NZ_JBXSOV010000006.1, on the reverse strand, counting down.
TTGCAGGCCGCGCTGAAAGATCGGGACCGAGAAACTGTACATCGAGGGCATGCTTATTCTCCATTGCGGGCCGCGGCGCGGCCGGTTGGTTCGCCGACATTCTGTTCCAATCCCATGTCGATGGAATAACCGTTCCATGGTGCCGGCGCCCGTATGTAGGGTTTGGCCGCCGTTTCTTGCAGCAGCAGAGACGAGAAACTCGTCGTCGCCCGCGCCCTTTCGGGGGGCGAGAATTTGCTGTTGACCTTTGTCTTGAAAAATGGAATGAATATTCCGGATAAAGAATTTTACGGTTTGTTTGTTCCGTTTTCGATATGGCTGCCATGGGAGTGGCAGCCGATTGAATAAAGGCCCCGCGGTCGAAACCGGGGGCTCCGGCATTCAGGAGGGGTGTGGCCGGGCACCGTATCTGGGAGGAAAACATGAAGAAATTTATCCTTGGCTCTGCGATGGCGCTTATGTTGTCGACCGCTGCCCATGCCGAAACCATCGGCGTTTCCATGGCGCTCTTCGACGACAACTTCCTGACGGTTCTGCGCAACGGCATGCAGGATTACGCAAAGGACAAGGGCGTCACCCTGCAGGTTGAAGACGCGCAGAACGATATCGCCAAGCAGCAGAGCCAGATCCAGAACTTCATCGCCAGTAAGGTCGATGCCATTATCGTGAATCCGGTCGACACCGACGCGACGGCAGCGATTTCCAAGCTTGCCGCCGATGCCAAGATCCCGCTCGTCTACGTCAACCGCGAGCCGGCAAACGTCGACAGCCTTCCGGACAAGCAAGCTTTCGTCGCCTCCAACGAACAGGAATCCGGTACGCTGGAAGCCAAGGAAGTCTGCCGGTTGCTGGGTGGCAAGGGCAAGGCCGTCATCATGATGGGCGAACTTTCCAACCAGGCTGCCCGCATGCGCACCAAGGACGTCCATGATGTCGTGGCGACCGATGAGTGCAAGGGCATCAAGATCGTTCAGGAGCAGACCGCCAACTGGCAGCGCACCCAGGGTGCCGACCTGATGACCAACTGGCTCTCCAGCGGCATCGAATTCGATGCCGTCATCTCCAACAACGACGAAATGGCGATCGGCGCCATTCAGGCGCTGAAGGCTTCCGGCAAGTCGCTCGACAAGATCATCGTTGCCGGCGTTGATGCGACGCAGGACGCGCTTGCCGCCATGCAGGCCGGCGACCTGAAGGTCACCGTGTTCCAGGATGCTGCCGGCCAGGGTAAGGGCGCAGTGGACGCCGCACTCAAGCTCGCCAAGGGCGATAAGATCGAGAAAAAGGTCTATATCCCCTTCCAGCTCGTTACGCCCACCAACGTCAAGGACTTCGTCAAGAAGAACTGAGGACGAAAATGATCGACGGATGCGGGCTTGAAAAGCCCGCATCCTTTGAAATCCGATCTGCCCGGGAGGGAAAAATGGTTGTGAGCCCATCCACCATGGCGGCGGTGCGCGCCAGCGGCGTTGTTCCCAACGCCACCTATCTGTTGAGCGCTGAAGGCATTCGCAAGGAATTTCCCGGCGTGGTCGCCCTCGACGACGTTTCCTTCCGCCTGAAGCGCGGGACGGTGCATGCGCTGATGGGTGAAAACGGTGCGGGCAAATCGACCCTGATGAAGATCCTTGCCGGCATCTATATTCCCGATCAGGGGGAAGTGCGCCTCAAGGGCGTCGAGATCCGGCTGAAATCGCCGCTTGACGCGCTGGAAAACGGTATTGCCATGATCCATCAGGAGCTGAACCTGATGCCTTTAATGACCGTTGCCGAGAATATCTGGATCCGGCGTGAGCCGAAGAACCGCTTCGGCCTCGTCGACCATGCGGAGATGAGCCGCAAGACCGAGGAGCTCTTCCAGCGCCTCAACATTTCTATCGATCCCGAGATCCAGGTGCGTGAGCTTTCCGTCGCGAGCCGGCAGATGGTCGAAATCGCCAAGGCGGTCTCCTATAATTCCGACGTGCTGATCATGGATGAGCCGACCTCGGCGCTGACGGAGCGCGAGGTTGCGCATCTCTTCCAGATCATCCGCGACCTGCGCGCCCAGGGCATCGGCATCGTCTATATCACCCACAAGATGAATGAGCTGTTCGAGATCGCCGACGAGTTCTCGGTTTTCCGCGACGGCAAATATATCGGCACGCATGCTTCGACCGATGTGACCCGGGACGATATCATCCGCATGATGGTCGGCCGCGAGATCACGCAGATGTTCCCGAAGGAAGAGGTGCCGATCGGCGAGACCGTGCTGTCGGTCAAGGATTTGAGCCTCGACGGCGTCTTCTCCAACGTGTCCTTCGACGTCAGGGCCGGCGAAATTCTCGGCGTGGCCGGGCTTGTCGGATCGGGCCGGTCCAATGTCGCGGAGACCATCTTCGGCGTGACGCCGGCATCGTCCGGCACGATCGAGCTTTTCGGCAAGAAGACAGAGATTTCCTCGCCGGCGGCGGCGATCCGCCACGGCATGGCCTTTCTGACGGAGGACCGCAAGGATACGGGCTGTCTTCTCATCCTCAGCGTGCTGGAGAACATGCAGGTCGCGGTGCTGCATGACCAGTTCGTGCGCGGTGGCTTCGTGCAGGAAGGCGCGATCGAAGAGGCTTGCGAGGAGATGGCGAGGAAGCTGCGCGTCAAGACGCCGAACCTCGACGAACGCATCGAAAACCTGTCTGGCGGCAATCAGCAGAAGGCGCTGATCGGCCGGTGGATGCTCACCAATCCCCGCATTCTGATCCTGGATGAGCCCACGCGCGGCATCGATGTCGGCGCCAAGGCGGAAATCCACCGTCTCGTCACCGAAATGGCGCGCAACGGCGTCGCCGTCATCATGATCTCTTCGGAAATGCCCGAGGTGCTCGGCATGAGCGACCGCATCATGGTCATGCATGAAGGACGGGTCACCGGATTCCTGGATCGCGCGGAAGCAACTCAAGTGAAGGTGATGGAGCTGGCCGCGCAGTGACGCCGCCAATCATCGCAAGGGAGGATTGAACCATGGTTAGCAAAGTTGCAGAGGCGACCGCCCCGGCAGTCACACGGCCAAGACGTCGCCGCGTGCCGCCCGAACTCGGCATCTTCCTGGTGCTGATCGGCATTGCGCTGCTCTGCGAGATCCTCGGCTGGATCTTCGTCGGCCAGAGCTTCCTGATGAACCTGCAGCGCCTGAAGATCATGATCCTGCAGGTCTCGGTCATCGGCATCATCTCGGTCGGCGTGACGCAGGTCATCATCACAGGCGGTATCGACCTCTCGTCCGGCTCCGTTGTCGGCCTCACGGCCATGGTCGCCGCAAGCTTCGCCCAGTCGTCGACATGGGCGAGGGCCGTCTATCCTGCGCTGACCGACATGCCCTTCTTCGTCCCGATCGGCATCGGCCTGCTGATCGGCCTCCTTGCCGGCTTCATCAACGGGCAGCTGATCACCAAGACGAAGATCCCGCCCTTTATCGCGACGCTCGGCATGATGGTCTCGGCCCGTGGCCTGTCGAAGCTCTATACCAAGGGCCAGCCGATTTCGGGCCTCACCGACCAGTTCAATTTCATCGGGTCGGGAATCTGGCCGGTCGTCGTTTTCCTCATCATTGCCGTCCTCTTCCACATCGTGCTGCGCTATACGCGCTACGGCAAGTTCACCTACGCCATCGGCGCCAACGTGCAGGCGGCGCGCGTCTCGGGCATCAATGTCGAGGCGCATCTGGTCAAGGTCTATGCGATCGCCGGGCTTCTGGCGGGCCTTGCCGGTATCATCACCGCCGCCCGTGTGCAGACGGCGCAGGCCGGCATGGGTGTGAACTATGAGCTGGATGCGATCGCAGCTGCTGTCATCGGCGGCACGTCGCTGACCGGCGGCGTCGGCCGCATCGCCGGCACCGTCATCGGCACCGTCATTCTCGGTGTGATGATCTCCGGCTTCACCTTCCTCAACGTCGATGCCTATTACCAGGAAATCGCCAAGGGCTTCATCATCGTCGCGGCCGTTGCCATCGACGTCTACCGCCAGAAGAAGCGGGCCAAGCGCTGAAATGCCCGACACATCATCAGCGTCCTGAAACATGCTCTCAAGGCGGGGTTTTTACCCCGCCTTTTTCCATTCGAATATGCCGTTCCATGCAAATGCAAATTTTTTTCATTTGGGTATGGCGAATCCTGTCAGCTTTTCTATTCTGGCCGCTTTCCATTCGCTCACTCGAGCGCTTCATCCGGGATAGACAATGCAAGCCGTATTCGATGGTCACAACGACGTTCTCTTGAGGCTCTGGCATCACGCGCGCGATGGCGCCGATCCGGTTGCCGAATTCAAGGACGGGACGCCGAGCGGCCATATCGATGCTCCGCGGGCGCGTGCGGGCGCCCTCGCGGGTGGTCTTTGCGCCATTTACATCCCGTCGGGCGATCTCGTCTTTGCCGATCCCGATAGCAATGGCCACTATGCCACGCCTTTGGCGGCTCCGTTGGAGCGTGCGCCTTCCCTTGATATCGCTCTCGAAATGGCGGCCATCGCGCTGCGGCTCGACCGGGCCGGCGCCTGGAAGCTCTGCCGTTCCACCGCCGAGATTCGCGATTGCATGGAGAAAAGAATTTTCGCGGCCGTGATGCATATGGAAGGCTGCGAAGCGCTCGACGCCGATCTCGTCGCACTTGAAACCTTCTATGCTGCCGGCCTGCGTTCGCTCGGTCCCGTCTGGAGCCGCAACAACGTCTTTGCCCATGGTGTGCCCTTCGTCTATCCGAGCTCCCCGGACACAGGACCTGGCCTGACCGACGCCGGCTTTGCGCTGGTCCGCGCCTGCAATCAGCTCGGCATCCTCGTCGATCTCGCCCACATCACCGAGAAAGGCTTCTGGGATGTGGCGAAGACCTCGGATCAGCCGCTGGTCGCGAGCCACTCCAATGCGCATGCGCTGACGCCTGTCGCGCGCAACCTCACTGACAAGCAGCTCGATGCCATCAAGGAGAGCCGCGGCATCGTCGGCCTCAACTATGCGACGGCCATGCTGCGCGACGATGCGCGCTCGGATGCCGATACGCCGCTCGAGGCGATGGTGCGGCATGTCGATCATCTCGTCGGCCGCCTTGGCATCGATTGCGTGGGCCTCGGATCGGATTTCGACGGCGCCACAATCCCGGCTGAGATCGGCGATGCGGCAGGCAATCAGAAGCTGATTGAAGCCCTTCGGAACGCTGGTTATGGTGAAGCCGATCTTGCAAAGCTGTGCAGGGAGAACTGGCTTCGCGTCCTCGCGTCCGCTTGGAAGGAAGGCAGCCGTTAGAGTGCGTCCTGAATATTGCGTAGAGTTTAAAAAAGGGGAATGAAAACAATGATGATGACCAAGATGAACCGCGGTTTGCGCGCACTGTCTGCCGGCGTGGCTCTCTCGCTTCTGCTGATGGCGGCGCCGAACGCATATGCTGCGACGCCCAAGGACACGCTGGTCGAGGGCTTTGCCTTCGATGATATTCTGAGCATGGATCCGGCCGAAGCCTATGAGCTGTCGGCTGCCGAAATCACCGGCAACACCTACAGCCTGCTGGTCCGTCTCGACATCAACGATACCTCCAAGATCAAGAGCGATCTTGCCGAGAGCTGGTCGGTCTCCGACGATCACCTGACCTATACGTTCAAGCTGAAGCCCGGCCTGAAGTTTGCATCCGGCAACCCCATCACGGCTGAAGACGTTGCATGGTCCTTCGAGCGCGTCGTCAAGCTCAACAAGAGCCCGGCCTTCATTCTCACCCAGTTCGGCCTCACCGGCGACAACGTGACGGAGAAGGCCAAGGCAACCGACGCGAACACCTTCACCTTTACCGTCGACAAGCCTTATGCACCGAGCTTCGTGCTGAACTGCCTGACGGCAACCGTTGCCGAAGTGGTCGACAAGAAGCTGGTTCTGCAGCATGTAAAGCCGGCAACGCCGACTGCCGATTACAAATATGACAACGATTTCGGCAACAGCTGGCTGAAGACCGGCTTTGCCGGTTCCGGTCCGTTCAAGCTGCGCGAATGGCGCGCCAACGAGGCCGTCGTGCTGGAGCGCAACGACAATTACTATGGCGAAAAAGCCAAGCTGAACCGCGTCATCTATCGCTTCATGAAGGAAAGCTCGGCACAGCGCCTGGCGCTTGAAAACGGCGATATCGATATCGCCCGCAACCTGTCTCCGACCGACCTTCAGGCTGTCGAGAAGAACGCGCAGCTCGCTTCGACCAGCGCGCCGAAGGGCACCATCTATTATATGAGCCTCAACCAGAAGAACGCCAATCTGGCCAAGCCGGAAGTGCAGCAGGCGTTCAAGTATCTGGTCGATTACGATGCGATCGGCAAAACGCTGATCAAGGGCATCGGCGAAATCCACCAGACCTTCGAACCGAAGGGCATGCTCGGCTCGCTGGATGAAAATCCGTTCAAGCTCGACGTCGCGAAGGCCAAGGAATTGCTGGCCAAGGCAGGCCTGCCCAATGGCTTCTCGATCACCATGGACGTGCGCAGCATCGAGCCAGATACCGGCATCGCGACCGCGATCCAGCAGACGCTCGGCCAGGCTGGCATCAAGGTCGAGATCATCCCCGGCGATGGCAAGCAGAAGCTGACGAAGTATCGTGCCCGCAACCACGATATCTACTTCGGCAACTGGGGCCCGGATTATTGGGACCCCCATTCCAACGCCGATACTTTCACCACCAATGACGACAATTCCGATACCAGCAGCAATAAGACGCTGGTCTGGCGCAACACCTGGACCTCTCCCGAACTGGAGAAGCTCGCCAAGGCAGCGCTCTTCGAAGGCGATGCGGCCAAGCGCGGCGCCATGTATCAGGACATCCAGAAGAAATTCCTGGAAGCGAGCCCCTTCATCATCCTCTATCAGCAGACGGAAGTCGCCGGCTATCGCAAGGACGTGAAGGACTTCAAGCTCGGTCCGAGCTTCGACAACAACTTCGTCTGGCCGATCTCCAAGTGATGATCCGGCAGGACTAGGTCTTTGAGCACTGTCGAACGAAAAATGCAGGTGCGGCCCAAGAAGGGCCGTGCCGCTCCATTCTTCATGGGTCTGCTGCGATTTTTGGTCGTGGCCGTCACCACCTATCTCGGTCTTCTGGCCGTCACCTTCTTCATCGGACGCGTCATTCCGATCGATCCGGCGCTGGCGATCGCCGGCGATCACGCACCGCAGCAGATATTGGAGCGCCTGCGGCGCGAGATGCATCTCGACCAGCCGCTTTATCTGCAATTTTATTATTACCTCGTGAGCGCGCTCAGAGGCGATTTCGGTACGTCGGTTCTAACAACCAATCCGGTCATGGATGACATCAGGCGCGTCTTTCCGGCGACGATGGAGCTTGCCACCGTCGGCACGATCATTGGGGCCTTGTTCGGGGTTCCGTTCGGCGTACTTGCCGCGGTGCGTCGCAACAGCATCATCGACCAGATCGTGCGCGTCATCGGCCTCGTCGGCTATTCTGTGCCAGTCTTCTGGCTGGCTATGGTCTCGCTCGTCATTTTCTATGCGAAGCTGAACTGGGTGGCCTATCCCGGCCGCATCGACATCGCCTATGAATATAGTTTCACGCCGATTACGGGCTTTTTCCTGCTCGACAGCGCTCTTCAGGGGCAGTGGGATGTCTTTTGGGACGTGTTCCGCCACATCATCCTGCCGGCGTCGCTGCTCGGCTATTTCTCGCTTGCCTATATCAGCCGCATGACCCGCAGCTTCATGCTGAACGAACTGGGCCAGGAATATATCGTGGCCGCTCGCGCCAAGGGGCTTTCCGAAACGAGGGTAATCTGGGGGCATGCCCTGCGCAGCGCCGCGGTGCCGCTAATTACCGTAATCGCGCTCTCCTATGCCGGTCTGCTCGAGGGATCCGTGCTGACGGAGATCGTGTTCTCCTGGCCGGGCATCGGCTTCTATATCACCAGCTCGCTGCGCAATGCCGACATGAATGCCGTTCTCGGCGGCACGATCGTCGTCGGCACAGTGTTCATCGGCATCAATCTAATTTCCGATCTTCTGTATCGGACGCTCGACCCAAGGACGCGACGTAAATGACTGTCGAGACCACCCAACCCAGCTTGAGGGACTGGCTGCTCTCCGACCGGCCGCAGTCGCGCCGGCAGGCGAGACTTGGGCGTGCCTATGTCACGTGGCGGCAGTTTTCCGCCAATCGTTTGGCCGTGATCGGGCTGCTCATCATTATCGCCCTCGTGCTGGTGGCAGCACTTGCCGATGTCATCGCACCGCATTCGCCTGTTATCGGCGACCTGACCAATGCCTATCTGAAGCCTCCCGGCACGCCGGGCTATCTTCTCGGCACCGACGATCTCGGGCGCGATATCCTTTCGCGGCTCATCTACGGGTCGCGCTGGACGCTTTATATCGTCGTTCTGGTCGCGATCATCTCGGCGCCGATCGGACTGATCATCGGCATGGTGTCGGGCTATCTTGGCGGCTGGGTCGATGTGATTCTGATGCGCATTACCGATATCTTCCTCGCCTTCCCGAAACTGGTGCTGGCGCTTGCCTTCGCCGGCGCGCTCGGCGCGGGCATCGAGAACGCCGTCATCGCGATCGCCATCACCTCGTGGCCCCCCTATGCGCGCCTGGCGCGGGCCGAGACGATGACGGTGCGGCGTTCGGACTATATCGCCGCCGTGCAGCTCATGGGTGCCTCGCCGTTGCGTATCATCTTTCGCCATGTCATGCCGCTTTGCATCTCCTCGGTGATCGTCCGCGTCACGCTCGACATGGCCGGCGTCATCCTGACGGCGGCCGGCCTCGGTTTCCTCGGTCTCGGCGCACAGCCGCCGCTGCCGGAGTGGGGCGTGATGATCGCAAGTGGCTTTAAATACTATCTCGATCAATGGTGGGTGGCGGCCATGCCCGGTATCGCGATCCTCATCGTCAGCCTCGGCTTTAACCTGCTCGGCGATGGCCTGCGCGATGCGCTCGATCCGAAGGAGAGCGGGCAATGACGACACTTTTGACCGTCGAGAACCTCAGGGTTCGCTATCCGACTCGTACCGGCGTCATCGATGCCGTGCGCGGCGTCTCCTTCACGCTCGGCCGCGAGCGGCTTGGTATCGTCGGCGAGAGCGGTTCCGGCAAATCGCAGACCGGCCGCGCCATCATGGGGCTAACGCCGCCGCATGGCATCGTCACCGCCGACACGCTCAATTTCAGCGGCATCGACCTCCTGTCGATTTCGGCCAGGGAACGCCGGTCGCTGCGCGGCAAGCGCATCGCCATGGTGCTTCAGGACCCGAAATATTCGCTCGACCCGGTCATGACTATTGGCAAGCAGATCACCGAGACGCTGCGCACACATGAGAAGGTGAGCAAGGCCGAAGCGCGTGACCGCGCGCTTGCCATGCTGGAAGCGGTGCAGATTCGCGATCCCGGTCGTGTCTACGACCTGCATCCGCATGAAGTCTCGGGCGGCATGGGACAGCGCGTCATGATCGCCATGATGCTGATCGCCGGACCGGAGTTGCTGATTGCCGACGAGCCGACCTCGGCGCTCGATGTCACGGTGCAGCTCGATGTGCTCAAGATCATGGATAAGCTCGTCTCCGAGCGCGGCATGGGGCTGATTTTCGTCTCGCACGATCTGCGGCTGGTGTCCTCCTTCTGCGACCGCGTGATCGTCATGTATGCAGGTAAGGTCGTGGAAGAGCTCAAGGCTTCCGAATTGAACAATGCCCAGCATCCCTATACGCGCGGCCTGCTGAACTGCATGCCCGTCGTCGGAGAAAACCGGCATCCGCTGCCGGTGCTCGACCGCAAGCCGGAGTGGGCGGCATGACGACAGCACTCGTAGTTGATGGCCTAAGCGTCGTCTATGACGGCTACTACGCGCTCGATGCCGTCGGCGTCGAGGTAAACAGGGGTGAATCCTTCGGTTTGGTCGGCGAGTCCGGTTCCGGCAAATCGACGCTACTGCGTGCCGTTGCCGGTCTTGCGCCCGTCACGGACGGCAAGATCCAGGTTGGCGGCGAGCAGCTGAAGGGCGCCAGGCGCAGCAAGGCCTTCTATCGCCAGGTGCAGATGGTGTTCCAGGACCCCTATGGCTCCCTGCATCCGCGCCAGACGATCGATCGGCTGCTGCTGGAACCTCTATCGATTCATGGGATCGGTGACACGGAAACCCGGATCGCCAGGGCACTGGACGAAGTCGGCCTCGGAAAGGGCTTCCGCTTTCGCTACCCGCACCAGCTCTCCGGCGGCCAGCGCCAGCGTGTCGCCATTGCCCGCGCGCTGATCGTCGAACCGTCGATCCTGCTGCTCGACGAGCCGACCTCGGCGTTGGATGCCTCGGTGCAAGCCGAAGTTCTGAACCTGCTCGAACAGGTGCGCAAGGACCGCCATCTGACCTTCGTGATGGTGAGCCACGATCTCGGCGTCATCACCCATATGTGCGAGCGTCTGGCCGTCATGCGCAATGGTGCCGTTGTCGAGAGGCTGACGGCAAAGGAGCTTTCGGCAGGCGACGTGAAGGAAGATTATACGCGCAATCTGATGATCGCCAGCAAGGGGTTCGTGCGCGCCTGAATGGGCGACTTTTATCTCAGCGGCGCGTTAACGAATCGGCCGTTTAAACACGACCAATCGTATAGACTATTGACACCTGCCGCAATTCTGTCATGATCTCGTTAATGGCAGTTAACTTTCGTGATCCCGATGAGGGGTTAGACGTTAAGTGGAGGCAGGCATGTTTTTCATGGGTGGCATGACCATGGGCTATCTTCATCCGCCGGTTCCGGCGAAACGGGAAGGTGCACGGTCCGCTACTCTTTCTGACGAAAACAGCCGCCTCCAAGCCGGACCTGCCGAAGAGCAGACGGCCGATACCAGCGCCATCGAGCGCAGCTTGATTTGGGCCCGCCGCATTCTCTGCTGATTAGGCGTTGCCGATCTTTCGGGTCCTCGACTTCAAATGGTTTAATTTTTCTCGGCTCGCATTCTGGACGGAAATTCATCTCTACCTAATTGATAGGAAATGTATGAATATTCGTCCCGGGCTTGGCCTGAGAAACATATAAGAAACGAACGGAGGCGACACATGGCGAATTTGGGTATTTCGAATACGCATGTGAATCAGTTCGATGGTTCCAAGCGCGCTGCGAATACGCGGCAAAAGATTCAAACGGCGGTTCACGTCGTCCTGTTTTCGGCTGCATTCCTCTTTGTTGCGGCTATTGTTTGCGGCATCGTCGTTTAAGGTGATGCCTTTGGAAGCGGCAGGCAATACTGCCGCTTGTTCGGCCGACTTCTCGGCGCCCCGGTAAATTCCACGTTTGTTTTCCTGGCGTCATTTTTGCTGCGCAAAGAAATTTGCCCTGCCGATAGAATGTGCCGTGTGAAAACAGTAAACTTCCCCCAAAATACGCTCGCATAAGCGGTTGGCGCGTTGCCATTCGGCAGCTCGGCGGGACGCTATGCTATTGCGTATTGCCTCTCTTTCCGGAGTGAAGGCGAATCGCTGCGATGGCATGACAGGGAGGATGTGTCTTGGCCCTGCGGAGTTGCCATTCACAGGCAGGTATGCCGCTCTCTTCTGCGAAGCTTCGAAAAGCGACGCGCTCCGGCACGAATTTGCGAATCTTTTTATGGGGTTCAGTTTAAGTTCATCTTCTGCGGGATATGGAGGATTCAATATGCCGAACCATGCTGAATTTCCGAAACGGGATGAATCAGCCCAGGGAGAATGCCTCATGACCTTGATCGATTGTCGTTGACCTCTGCGGATCGCTGCCGGAACCATTCGGTCGCGTATCCAGTTTCACGGACACCCTTTTGGATGATGACGAATAGTCGCCGCAATCTTTAAGAACGCCCCGTGAAAATCTTCGCCTGTATATGTTTGTTCTAAGCCGTCACTTCGAATTCACCCCCTTCGCCCGCCGGGAAGCGAAGCAAAAGGGTCCAAATGCGTGAATTCTTGCGTCGGGCAGGGCAAAAACGATAAAGGCGACAATGCCACTCACTCTGTTTGGACCCAGAACCCGAATCCATGACATCTCAAAATCTCTCCACCGTTACGCCGCGCGATTCTGAAGCCAAGCAGATCGATCATAACGATGCGATCCGCGCCACTTATTTCTCCAATGAGCAGATAAAGGAATGCGGCGCGGCCTTCGCCCGCAACGGCGCGAAAACAAAGCTACCAGGCTTTGCGCCCTTCGATTTCTTCGCCCGGCACAAGGAAAACGAGAAAGAGATCCTGCGCGTCTACCGCTCGGCCAATGCCGATGTCGATGCTGGCGAGTCGATCACGCCGGCCGCCGAATGGTTGCTCGACAACCACTACATCATCGAAGAAGCCATTCAGGAAGTCCGCCGCGACTTTCCGAAGAAATTCTATGACCAGCTGCAGACGCTGACCATCGACGGCATGGTCATGCCGCGCACCATGGCGCTTGCCTGGCTCTACGTCGCCCACACGCATAGCACCGTATCCAATCAAGGCCTGCTGGCGCTCGTCGAAGGTTTCCAGTCGGTGGAGATGCTGAAGATTGGCGAGCTTTGGGCCGTTCCCTCGCTGGTGCGGTATATCCTGGTCGAAAACCTGCGCCGCATTTCGAGCCGCGTCGAGCAGAGCCGCATCACCCGCAAGAAGGCGAATGCCGCCGTCGATGAGCTGATCCGTCTGAACGACGACGCCAAGGTCGAAGAATTCCTGAAGACGCTCGAGCCCTTGACCTCGGACAATACCTTCGCCACGCAGTTCCTCTACCGTCTGCGCGACGGTTCGCATACGTCGGGCCTCGCCGTCACCTGGCTTGAGAAGCGGCTTGCCGAGGCGGGCACCGACGCCGAAAGCGTCATGATGGCGGAGCACAATCGCCTGTCATCCGGCAACGTGACGATGGGCAACATCATCAAGAGCCTGCGTCTGATCGACGATACCGATTGGTCCGTCTGGGTCGAAGAGGTCAGCGCTGTCGACAAGCTGCTCTGGGACGAAACCGACTACGCCAAGCTCGATCCGGGTTCGCGCAACAGCTACCGCCGCCGTATCGAAAAGCTCGCCCGCCGTTCCGACAAGACCGAAATGGAAATCGCCCAGGTCGCCATGGCGATGACCGAAGCCGCCAAGGCATCGGGCGAAGGGCAGGCGCGTGAGCCGAATATCGGCGATTTCATCATGGGTCAGCAGACCCAGAAGCTGGAAAAGGCAATCGGCTACCGTGCGCCCCTTTCGGTGAGCTTCGTGCGTCAATGGCGTAAGCTCAACTGGCTGTCGATTGCAGCCCCGGTGCTGTTCCTGACCGTCGTGGCGCTCGGTATCGTCGGCTACTTCATGCTACATGCCGGCATGGGCTGGGCCGAGACCATCCTCTTGCTGCTGATGTTCTCGCTGCCGGCATCGGAAGGCGCCACCGGTCTCTTCAATTTCTTCGTCACCATGTATCTCACGCCGGCGCGTCTGGTCGGCTACGAATTCAAGGAAGGTATTCCGGAAGAGGCCCGCACGCTGGTCGTCGTGCCGACGCTGATCGGCAACCGCGACAGCGTCGACGAACTCGTGCGCAATCTCGAAGTCCATTACCTCGCCAATCCGGGCGGCGAGATCTACTACGCGCTGCTCAGCGACTGGCCCGACAGCCAGGAGGAAGAGAGCGAGCGCGATCTGGAAATCCTCGATTACGCCCGCCGCGAAGTCGCCAATCTGGCCGCCCGCTATGATGAGGATGGCATTCAGCGCTTCTATCTGCTGCATCGCCGCCGCCTCTACAATCCGTCCGAAGGCGCCTGGATGGGCTGGGAGCGCAAGCGCGGCAAGTTGCATGAGCTGAACATGCTGCTGCGCGGCGACCGCGACACCACCTTCCTGCCCGGCGCCAATATCGTGCCGAAGGACGTGCAGTATGTCATGACGCTCGATTCGGATACGCGCCTGGTGCGCGATACCGTGACGAAGCTCGTCGGAAAGCTGCATCACCCCATCAACCGCCCGGTCTTCGATCCTGAAAGCAAGCGCGTCGTGCGCGGCTATGGCGTGCTGCAGCCGCGCGTCACCCCGTCCTTGACCACGGGCAAGGATGCGTCGGTGTTCCAGCGCGTCTTCTCGGTTAATCGCGGTCTCGACCCGTACGTCTTCGCCGTGTCCGACGTCTATCAGGATCTGGTCGAAGAAGGCACCTTCACCGGCAAGGGTCTCTATCATGTCGATGCCTTCGAAGCGTCGCTAAAAGGCAAGATCGACGAAAACGCCGTCCTCAGCCACGATTTGCTCGAAGGCTCGATGGCGCGTTGCGCCCTCGTCACGGACTGCGAACTGGTCGAAGATTTCCCGATCCGTTACGAAGTCGAGGTCTCGCGCCAGCATCGCTGGGCGCGTGGTGACTGGCAGCTGCTTCCCTATCTCTTCAACCCCAAGCGCGGCGTCACCGGCCTCGGCCGCTGGAAGATGATGGACAATCTGCGTCGCTCGCTGACGCCGATCGCCTGGTTCTTCGCCTCCGTGCTCGGCTGGTATTTCATGGAGCCGCTGGCGGCGCTCATCTGGCAGATCCTGCTGATCTTCTGCCTGTTCGTCGCGCCAACGCTGTCGCTCATCAACGGCATCATTCCGCGCAGCAGCGATATCGTAGCGCGTGCGCATCTCTACACGGTCTGGTCGGATATCCGTGCCGCCAATGCCCAGGTCGCGCTGCGCATCGTCTTCATCGCCGACGCCGCCTGCGTCATGGCCGATGCCATCGGCCGTTCGCTCTACCGCGCCTTCGTCAGCCGCAAGCTGATGCTGCAATGGCGGACCGCCGCCAGCGCCCAGGCTGCCGCGCAAACGACCATTCTCGGCCACTACCGCGTCATGTGGCATGCGCCAGTGCTTGCGCTGCTGGCACTTGCCTTCGCGTCGCTTTCCGGCGACAACGCCTTCTTCGTCGGCATTCCCTTTGCGCTGCTCTGGGTCCTGTCGCCGGCGATCGCCTGGTATGTCAGCCAGTCGGCCGAGACTGAAGACCGGCTCGAAGTGCCGGAAAGCGTTTCGTTCGAACTGCGTAAGATCGCGCGGCGCACCTGGCGTTATTTCGAAACCTTCGTCGTCGAACAGCAGAACCATCTGCCGCCGGACAATGTGCAGCAGACCCCGAATGCGGTCGTGGCATCACGCACGTCCCCGACCAATATCGGCGTCTACCTGCTTTCGGTCATCTCGGCGCGCCATTTCGGCTGGACCTCCTTCGAGGAAACCATCGATCGCATGGAAAAGACCATGGCGACCGTGGCAAAGCTCGAAAAGTTCCGCGGGCACCTGTGCAACTGGTATCACACCGATACGCTCAAGCCGATGGGCGCTCGCTACATCTCGGCTGTCGATAGCGGCAACTTCGCCGGCCATCTGATCGCTGTCTCGTCCGCTTGCCGCATCTGGGCGGAAGCACCGTCTGCACATATGCAGGGCAATCTCGATGGTATCGGCGATGTCGCCGGCATTCTCGCCGAAACTCTTGCCGAGCTTCCGGATGACCGCAAGACGGTTCGCCCGCTGCGTCGCCGCCTGGAAGAGCGCATCGTCGGCTTCCAGAACGCGCTTGCTGCCGTCAAGCGCGAGCACGAGTTCGCTTCCATCCGCGTCATCAACCTGTCGGTTCTGGCGCAGGACATCCAGAAGCTTGCGGCAAACCTCGACCATGAGGTGAAGTCGACGCAGAGCGGCGAGGTGCTCACCTGGTCGCAATCGCTGGTGAAGGTTTGCGAAGGCCATATCGCCGACAGCATCTTCGATCTTGCCAATGTAGATTCGCTGCGCCAGCGTCTGGCGAAATTGCGCGACCAGATGCGCGAACTCGCCTTCGGCATGGAATACGCCTTCCTCTATCGTCCGGAGCGGCGCCTGCTTTCCATCGGCTTCCGCGTCGAAACCAATGAGCTCGATGCCGCCTGCTACGACCTTCTGGCCTCCGAAGCACGCCTCACCAGCCTTTTCGCCATCGCCAAGGGCGATCTGCCGACGGAGCACTGGTATCGCCTCGGTCGCCAGGTCGTGCCTGTCGGCTCGCGCGGCGCGCTGGTTTCGTGGTCGGGCTCGATGTTCGAATATCTGATGCCGCCGCTCGTCATGCAGGAGCGCCAGGGCGGTATCCTCAACCAGACGAATAATCTGGTCGTGCAGGAGCAGATGAACTACGCCAAGCGCCTTGGCTCCGATATCCCCTGGGGCATTTCGGAAGCGGCCTTCAACGCCCGCGACCACTATATGCACTACCAGTACACCAATTTCGGCGTGCCTTCCCTTGGCCTCAAGCGCGGCCTCGGCCAGAACGCCGTCATCGCACCTTATGCCTCGATCCTCGCGAGCCAGTATCGCCCGGCCGCGGCGCTCGAAAACCTGCAGAAGCTGCGCAAGGTGGGTGCGCTCGGCATCTACGGCTTCCACGACGCCGTCGATTTCACGCCGACCCGCGTTCCCGAAGGCAAGAAGTGCGCGGTGGTCTACAACTACTATGCGCACCATCACGGCATGTCGATCGCCGCGATCGCCAACGTTGCCTTCAACGGCCGCCTGCGCGAACTCTTCCATGCCGATCCGGTGATCGAAGCCGCCGAACTGCTGCTGCAGGAAAAGGCGCCGCGCGATATTCCGGTCATGGCCGCCAAGCATGAGAGCGACCAGCCAGCCAATATCCAGGAAGACATGCTGCGTCCGGAAATCCGCAAGATCGCCGATCCGGCGACGCAGGATCGCGAGCTCGCCTTCCTTTCCAACGGTCACTATTCGGTCATGCTGACCGCAACCGGTGCCGGCTATTCGCGCTGGAACGGCCTGACGGTCTCGCGCTGGCGGGCCGACCCGACGGAAGACCGCTGGGGCACCTTCATCTTCCTGCGCGATACCGCCTCCGGCCAATGGTGGTCGGCGACCGCGGAACCGCGCAGCATCGAAGGGGAAAAGGCCAAGGTCGCCTTCAGCGATGAAAAGGTCGAGTACAGCAAGACGGTCGGCGATCTCACCAGTGATGTGGAGTGCATCGTCGCCACCGAGCATGATGCCGAAGGCCGCCGTGTGACGCTACTCAACATGGGTGCGGAGGACCGCTTCATCGAAGTGACCTCCTATCTCGAGCCGGCGCTGGCGAGTGACGACGTCGATTCCGGTCACCCGGTCTTCACACGCATGTTCGTGCGCACAGAGATCGGCAACAGCGGTGACGTGATCCGCGCCGAGCGCAACAAGCGCGACTATAACGAGCCTGACATGTCGGTCGCCCACCTGGTCGTCGACAATGCTGGATCGGAACGTCCGACCGAATTCGAAACCGACCGCCGCAAGTTCCTCGGCCGCGGCCGCACGCTTGCGGAAGCTGCGGCCTTCGATCCGGGCGCGACGCTCTCCGGCACGGACGGCTTCACCATGGATGCCTGCCTGTCGCTGCGTCGCGTCGTGCGCGTTCCCGCCGGCAAGAAGGTCAGTGTCATCTTCTGGACCATTGCCGCGCCGAACCGCGAAGAGGTCGACAAGGCCGTCGAGCGCTACCGCAATCCCGACACCTTCGGCATCGAGCTGACGCAGGCGTGGACCCGCACGCAGATGCAGATGCGCCATGTCGGCGTTACCTCGCAGCAGGCGGCCGCCTTCCAGAAGCTCGCGCGCTATCTCGTCTACCCGGATATGCACCTGCGCGCCGACGGCGCCACCGTGCAGGCCGGCCTGCATTCGCAGTCCGCGCTCTGGCCGGTGACGATCTCGGGCGATTTCCCGATCTTCACCCTGCGCATCAACGACGATATCGACCTCGAAATCGCCCGGGAAGCGCTGATGGCGGCGGAATATCTGCGGTCGCGCGGCATCAGCGCCGATCTGGTGATCGTCAACGAACGCGCTGTCGAGCAAGCCCAGGACATGCAGCGCGAGCTGGACAAGCTCGTCGAGCATGTGCGTCACAACCAGGGCGACGGTCTCAGGCAGAACATCTTCTCGGTTCGCAAGGACCAGATCGAAAACGAGACCTACCAGGAGATCCTTGCCGCATCGCGGGTGATCTTCCATGCCCGCAACGGCAAGCTCGTCGATCAGATCGCGCGCGCGGCGACGCTTTTTGCCTCGACGCAGTCCGATGAAACGACGCCGGTCAATCGTCTCTCCGTACCACTCGCGCTGCAGGATTCCGTTTTTGCGGCCGAGCCTATCGAGGCGCAGGACGATCTCGATTTCTGGAACGGTTACGGTGGCTTCTCCAAGGACGGCCGCGAATATGTCGTGCGTCTGCCGGGCGGTCAGTCGACGCCGCATCCGTGGATCAATGTCATCTCGAACGAGCGCTTCGGCTTCCACGTTCCCGCCGAAGGCGGCGGCTTCACCTGGAGCCACAATTCGCGCGACTATCAGCTGACGCCGTGGACCAACGACATGGTCACCAACCGTCCGGGCGAGGCGCTCTATGTCGCCGACCTCGACAGCAGCAAGGTCATGACGCCTTATGCCGGCCTGTCGCGCAATGCGAAGGTCCGTTTCGAGGCGCGTCACGGTCTAGGCTATTCCGTCTTCTCGAGCGAAGACGATGGCGTGGCGCTGGAGCTCACTCAGACGGTCGATCGCGAGCGCCCGGTCAAGCTCTTCCGCCTCCGGCTCAGCAACAAGGGTGCCGGCAGCCGACGCCTGCGAATTTACAACTATGCGGAATGGGTGCTCGGCACCAATCAGAACAAGACCAGACCCTTCATCCTGTCGACGCTGGATGAGGAGACCGGTGCGCTGTTTGCCAACAATCCCTACAGCATCGACTACTTCAAGCGGACCGCCTTCATGGCGGCGAGCGAGACGCATTCGAGCTTCTCGGCAAGCCGTCGCGAGTTCATGGGCCGCCATGGCACGATCCAGATGCCGGAAGCCGTCGTGACGGCTGCGCAGCTCTCCAATTCGACCGATCTCGACGGCGATCCCTGCGGCGCTCTGGCCTTCGACGTGACGATTGCCGCCGGCGAGCAGAAAGAGATCTGCTTCTATATGGGCGATACGGCGACCGTCGAAGAAGCCCGCGCGCTGGTGTCGGAAATCCGCAAGGCGGATTTCGAGGCCGTGCTTACGGCGGGCCGTGAGTTCTGGGACGGCTTCACCGGCCATGTGAAGATCTCGACGCCGGACAAGGCGATGAACAACATGATCAACGCCTGGCTGCCCTATCAGAGCCTTGGCTGCCGCATCATGTCGCGTACCGCCTTCTACCAGTCGTCGGGTGCCTTCGGCTTCCGCGACCAGCTGCAGGATACGCTGGCATTCCTGTTGCACAAGCCGGAACTTGCCCGCAACCAGATCCTCAATGCGGCCCAGCGTCAATTCCGCGAAGGCGACGTGCAGCATTGGTGGCTGCCGGGCAGCGGCGCCGGCGTGCGTACGCATATCTCGGACGACGTCGTCTGGCTTGCCTATGCCATCGACCAGTACTGCACGGTGACGGGCGACAAGTCGCTCCTCGATGAGGAACTTGCCTTCGTCGAAGGTGCGGCGCTGATGCCCGGCACGCATGACGTCTTCTACCAGCCGACCGTGTCGAAGGACAAAGTCAGCGTCTACGAGCATGCGGCTCTGGCTCTCGATCTCGCGATCAAGCGCAAGGGCGGCAATGGCCTGCCGCTGATCCTCGGCGGCGACTGGAATGACGGCATGAACCGCGTCGGCATCCAGGGGCGCGGCGAGAGCGTCTGGCTCGGCTGGTTCCTGGCCGGCATGCTCACCGCTTTCCTGCCCTACGCCGAAGCACGCGGCGACAAGGAGCGCGTCAAGCGCTGGTCCGATCACCTGCCGGAACTGCGCAAGGCGCTGGAATCTGCCGGCTGGGATGGCGGCCATTATCGCCGCGGCTATTTCGACGATGGCAGCCCGCTCGGCTCCAGCGAGAATTTCGAGTGCCAGATCGATTCGATCGCGCAGTCGTGGAACATTCTCTCCGGCGAAGGCGACAGGGCGCGCGGCGAGAAGGCGATGAATGCCGTGCTCGAGAAGCTGGTGGATGACGAAAACCGCATCATCCGGCTGTTCACGCCGCCCTTTGCCAAGTCGGCGCGCGATCCGGGCTACATCAAGTCCTATCCGCCGGGCGTGCGCGAAAATGGCGGCCAGTATACCCATGCGGCCACCTGGGTCGTGATGGCGCTAGCGGAGATGGATCGCGGCGACGATGCCTGGCATTGCTTCGACATGCTGAACCCGATCAACCATGCACGCGATCGTGATCAGGCCGATACCTATCGTGTAGAGCCCTATGTAGTTGCTGCTGATATCTACGGCGAAGGACAGTTGACGGGCCGTGGCGGCTGGACCTGGTATACGGGATCCGCCGGCTGGCTCTATCGCGTCGCTGTCGAAGGCATTCTCGGTATCCGGGTGAAAAACGGACGACTATTCGTCAAGCCGGCATTGCCTTCGAACTGGGATGGCTTTGCGGCAGATATCGAACTGCCGAGCGGAAATTACCGTATTTCCGTCTCAAAAGCGCCCGATGCGGCGGGATACTCGGTCACCATTAATGACAGGGCGGTCGCCCATCCCGAAGAGGGCTATCCGATCGGACAGTAGCGTTTCTGCACTGTTTCGCTTCGACGATCGGGGCCAAAAGGGGGAACTCTTTGGCCCCGATTGCATTTGAGTGTCGGAACAGGAGAGTTTTATGAATTCGAGGGCGGATATGAGCCCGGTGGCGGCACAACGCGTGAGTTTGCCGAAGCCGGCCTCCCAGAGGGACACCCGACTGGATGTTCTCAGAGCTCTGGCTCTGATCATGATCTTCATAAACCATGTGCCGGGGCAGATTTTCGAGGATTTCACGTCGAAGAATTTCGGCTTCTCTGATGGTGCCGAAGCCTTTGTGCTGATTTCCGGCATGTCGGTCGGCCTTGCCTATGGAACGAGATTTCTTCCGGGTAATCGGCTGAAGATGGCATGGAAGGCGATCAAACGGGCCTTCACGCTCTATACGGCGCATATGATCACGACCTTCGTGACCCTGGTGCTCTTCATCTCCGGCGCATGGATTTTCCACCAGAAGGGTTTGCTTTGCGAAGTGAATATCCTGGCTCTGCTGATGGATCCGGCGCGCGGCATTCCCGCGCTGCTGACGCTCGGACATCAGATCGGCTACAACAATATTCTTCCGATGTACGGCGCCCTGTTTCTCATGCTGCCGCTGATCATGTTGCTGGAGGCGAGGAGCCCGTTGCTTCTGCTCGGAATTTCGGTCGGCGTCTGGCTGGTATCCGGCATCTATTACATCGCGCCACACACGACGCTGCTTGACGGCTTCTGGTTCCTCAATCCGCTATCCTGGCAACTACTTTTCGTCATCGGCTTCATCGCCAGCATGCATGTTAAGCGCGGCGGGAAAATCCCTGCCCATCCGGTTCTGATCGCGCTGGCTAGCGCCTATGTGCTCGTGTCCTTCATCTGGGTGACCGACAAGCTATGGATACTCGGCGACTACCTCGCCATGCTTGGCCTGCCGACCGTCGTCACCGGCTTCGACAAGACCTTCCTGTCGCTGCCGCGGCTGCTGCATGTTCTGGCGCTCGCCTATCTGATCGTTAGCATCCCCGCCATTTCGGCGTTCCTGCGCCGGTCGGCAAGCCACCCATTGACGATCCTCGGGCGGCATTCACTGAACATCTTCGTTGCCGGCACCATCCTCGCCATGGCCGGCCAGGTCCTTCTCTACGTGACCAATAAGAGCTCCGTCGTCGGTGCCATCTATGTCGTCTTCGGCATTGCAGCACAATTCCTCTATGCCTACCATCTTGAGCACAAGAGGCTTCAGCTTGCTGGCCAGCGCACGGTGAAAGCACCTGCGAGGCCGGTCGCAATGCCTGCTCATTTCGGAAAGCGTCACTGAGGGCTCAGCCGCACCGCGTGCCCGCGCGGGTTGGCCTATCGATTTTTCCGCAGTCGCCGAGGGAGCGGCGGCTCGACTAAATGGATCGGCACTGACAACTAGACGGGCCTACTTAAGCTTCGAGTGCAAGTTCTTATCCGATACCGAACGGGGCCGGCCCTAACTCCAGTGGGCATTCCCCCGTATTGACCTCCGATCAGAAAACGGAAAGGCCCGGTTTTCCCGCCGGGTCTTTCTTCGTATTTGAGGGGCTATGTTTTCCGGAGTTGGGCTTCTTACAGGCAAAGCCCCTCACTCTAGCCCTCTCCGCGTTGAAACGGGGAGAGGGGACCTGTTCCGTGTTCGTGGCACGTGCGGATAAAGGTGCTGATCTTGCGCGGTAAACTCCCTCGCCCCGCTTGCGGGGAGAGGGCGGGGGTGAGGGGCGTACATTGAACATGCCATCGCGCCTGAGCGACAATCGTTACCACGCCCACAGCCTCGACAGCAAAAAGCCGGAAGAGCATCGCTCTCCCGGCTTCGATCTTGGGCCCCTTGCGAAGATCAGGCTGCTTCGGTTTCCGTCGTGTGTGCCTTGCGGACTTCCTCGTCCGTCAGGATGCCGCTGGCGCGTAGCAGAGCGGCGAAGCGACCGTTGCTCTGGCTGAGCTCGTTGAAGCTGCCGTTCTCGATGATACGGCCGTTGTCCAGGAAGAGGACCATGTCGGCCTCGCGGACCGTCGACAGACGGTGCGCAATGATGAAGGTCGTGCGGTTCTGGCGCAGGTTGTCGATCGCCGTCTTGACCCGGTTTTCGGTTTCGACGTCGAGCGCGCTTGTCGCTTCATCGAGCACGAGGATCGGTGCATCCTTCAGGATTGCGCGGGCGATGGCGATACGCTGGCGTTCACCACCCGAGAGCTTGTTGCCACGCTCGCCGACGCGGGTATCGTAGCCGCTTTCGCGGGTTTCGATGAAGTCGTTGGCAGCGGCGGCCTGGGCGGCTCGGATCATTTCCTCCTGCGTCGCACCTTCGCGGCCGAGACGGATGTTGTCGCTGATCGAACGGTTCAGCAGGCCTGCATCCTGGAAGACGGTGGCGATGAAGCGGCGCAGCGACTTGCGGGTCACCTTGGTGATGTCGTGACCATCGACCAGGATCTGGCCGCTCTGCGGATCGAAGACACGCTGCAGCAGGTTGACGAGCGTCGTCTTGCCGGCGCCGGTCGGGCCGACGATGGCGACGGTCTGGCCGGCCTTCACCTTGAAGGAGATGTCGTGCAGGCCCTGCGACGAGTTGGCGAAGCCGAAGGAGACATCGCGGAATTCCACTTCGCCCTTGACGTCCTTGATTTCGGCAAGGCCGGCCGGCTCTTCGCGGTCGCGAACCGAATCTTCCAGCGTGTAGAAGTCTTCGAGCTTGGCGCGGGCCTCGAAAATCTGGTTGGCGAAGTTGCGCAGCTGCTCCAGGCGGCCGATCAGCACGTTGGCAAAGGCAATAAAGGTGATGAGCGCGCCGAGGCTCAGGCTGCCATCCTGGACGAGAACGGTACCGATCATCAGGATCGCCATCATGGCAACGGTCGAGGCCGTGCGGTTCAATGCGCCGGCAAGCGCCCACCAGTCGAGGACCGGATACTGAGCCTCCAGCAGGCGTTCGGTGAAGGACTTCAGTGCCTTGGTTTCAGCTTCGATGCGGTTGTAGCTGTGCAGCACCGACACGTTGCTGATCGAGTCGCTCACATGCGAGAAAACAGTGTTGTAGTGGCTTTCGACCGAAGTCTGGCCATCCTTCGTGCGGTTCATGACCAGACGGCCGATGATCCAGTAGAAGACGCCGAGCAGGACGAGGACTGCGGACAGGCGCAGGTCCATGGCCATGGCCGTCGGGATCATGATGACGAGTGCGACGGCGGTCGTGAGATGGTTGCGCATGAATTCGAGCCACAGGCCGAACAGCGCTTCGCAGGCGCGAAGCAGCGTGTTCAGGGCGCTCGCCGTGCCGCGCTGGCTATGCCAGGAAAGCGGCATCGAGATGATGCGGCCGAATGCTTCGGTGAGCAGGGAGGCGCGGCGGCCATGTGCAAGGCGATCGGCCTCGCGGGACACCACGATGAAGGCGACAGCACTGAAGACGGCGAAGCCCGCCCACAGCATCATGGTCGGCGTGACGGCTTCCTTCTTGGCAATGGCGTCGAAGATACGGCCGAACAGAACCGGTTCGTAGATGGTGGTCATCGCAAGCGCGATGTTTGCGATCACGACCATCCATACGCGGTATCGATACGCGCCAAGATACTTCAGGGCTCTTGCATAGACTTTGAACAGTGACACGTCAGGCACCCTCTGTGCATCAGCAAAACTCGGAATGTTGCGACACTACAGATCGGTACCTGAACCGGCGATTAACGGAATCAGAAGCTGTTTTTTAAGGGGAATTTCTCGCGTCAGACGCGTTGCCGCGGAAAGTGGTGCTATCGTTCGCCGCAGAAATATGACAGTTTGGAAATGAATCCACCGCCGCGTTAACCGTTACCTTTAAGTCACGCAAAGGACGGCTATTCAGGGTTGCGCGGTAAAAAAATCGCCAAAGGCGTTCAATTTTGCGTCGGCCTGAGTATGTTGCCGCCGATTAAGCTCGGCTAGGGGACCGGGCGAGCAGGATGACAAAGCTCATCCGCCAATCATTCAGGCTGCGAGGCCAAGGGGTAACTGTGAATATCCATTCGCTAATACAATTGCTTGTCGTGATCGAGGAATGCAAGCTCGCGGAGGACGTCGTGGCCGAACTTGAACTCGCGCTTCGCTCCTATAAGTTCGATTTCTATGGCGTCTTGAAACGGGCGCGGCCGAATGTCGATGTTGCGCATTTCATGCTGGCGGGACGCTGGCCCGATCAGTGGCCGCTGACTTATGTCCGCAAGAGGTACATGCTCGTCGATCCGGTCGCGCGCTATGCGGCCCAGGCGCAACGCCCTTTCCGCTGGAGCGATGCCGTAGCGGCGCTGAAGAAGGACCCGCTGCGGCGGCGCATGGAGCAGATGATGGCGGATGCCCGCGCCAACGGGCTTGCCGACGGCTATCTCTTCCCGATCCATGGTCGCAACGGCCTGCTGGGAAGCATGACGATCGGCGGCGAAGCGGTCGATCTCTCTCCAACCGAGATTTCCATTTTCGATGCGGTCGCCAAAAAGGTCTTCTGGCGACTTCTGGAGTTTCGAGACGAGGCCCAATACCTTGAGAGAGCGGGAGCGGCCGAGCTGAAGCTGACCAAGCGTGAGATGGAAGTGCTCAGCCATCTGGCCGACGGTATGACCTCGATCGAGATCAGCCGGCTGCTGAAGATTTCCAATCACACCGTCGACTGGTACATGAACAGTATCCAGGACAAGCTGAAGGCCAGAAATCGGCAGCATATCGTGGCAATCGCCTTCAGAAACGGACTTATTCCGTAAAGGCAACTATTTTGATGCCGGATGTCGCAGGAGAAATTGAACTTCCTGTGACAAGAAGTTAAGAATTCTCTTCGCGGGTGCAGCATTGCCCGTTTCGATGCCGTGAGGAGACAGCATTGCCCATTTCCAAGATCCTGGTTGCCAACCGTTCCGAAATCGCCATCCGCGTATTCCGCGCCGCCAACGAACTTGGCATAAAAACGGTGGCCATCTGGGCCGAGGAAGACAAACTCGCGCTGCATCGCTTCAAGGCGGACGAGAGCTATCAGGTGGGCCGCGGCCCACATCTTGCCCGTGACCTCGGGCCGATCGAGAGCTATCTGTCGATCGAGGAAGTCATCCGCGTCGCCAAGCTCTCTGGCGCCGATGCTATCCATCCCGGCTATGGCCTGCTGTCGGAAAGCCCCGAATTCGTCGATGCCTGCGATGCCGCCGGCATCATCTTCATCGGGCCTCGCGCCGATACGATGCGCCAGCTCGGCAACAAGGTCGCGGCGCGCAATCTCGCAATCTCGGTCGGCGTGCCCGTCGTGCCGGCCACCGATCCCTTGCCTGACGACATGGCCGAAGTCGCCAAGATGGCGGCCGAGATCGGCTATCCGGTGATGCTCAAGGCCTCCTGGGGTGGCGGCGGCCGCGGTATGCGTGTCATCCGTTCCGAGGCGGACCTTGCCAAAGAAGTGACGGAAGCCAAGCGCGAGGCGAAGGCGGCCTTCGGCAAGGACGAGGTCTATCTCGAAAAGCTCGTCGAGCGCGCGCGCCACGTCGAAAGCCAGATTCTCGGCGACACGCACGGCAACGTCGTACACTTGTTCGAGCGCGACTGTTCAGTCCAGCGCCGCAACCAGAAGGTCGTTGAGCGCGCGCCGGCCCCCTATCTCACGGAAGCGCAGCGCCAGGAACTGGCCGCCTATTCGCTGAAGATCGCCAACGCGACGAATTATGTCGGCGCCGGCACCGTCGAATATCTGATGGATGCCGACACGGGCAAATTCTACTTCATCGAAGTCAATCCGCGCATCCAGGTCGAGCACACCGTCACCGAAGTCGTCACCGGCATCGATATCGTCAAGGCGCAGATCCATATTCTCGACGGTTTCGCCATCGGTACGCCGGAATCCGGTGTTCCGAAGCAGGAAGATATTCGCCTCAACGGCCATGCCTTGCAGTGCCGCGTCACGACGGAAGATCCGGAACATAACTTCATTCCGGATTACGGCCGCATCACTGCCTATCGCTCGGCATCCGGCTTTGGTATCCGTCTTGACGGCGGTACCTCCTATACCGGTGCGATCATCACCCGTTATTACGATCCGTTGCTGGTAAAGGTGACCGCCTGGGCTCCGAACCCGCAAGAGGCGATCGCCCGTATGTATCGCGCGCTCCGCGAATTCCGCATCCGTGGTGTGGCGACGAACCTCACCTTCCTCGAAGCGATCATCACGCACGAGAAATTCCGCGACAACAGCTATACGACGCGCTTCATCGACACGACGCCAGAACTGTTCCAGCAGGTCAAGCGCCAGGATCGTGCCACCAAGCTTCTGACCTATCTCGCTGACGTCACTGTCAACGGCCATCCGGAAACACGCGGTCGTCCGGTACCTTCGCCCAAGGTGGCGCAGCCTGTGCTGCCCTATATCGACGGCAATATCCCCGACGGCACCAAGCAGTTGCTGGACAAGCTCGGTCCGCAGAAATTCGCCGAATGGATGCGCAATGAAAAGCGTGTGTTGATGACCGACACGACGATGCGCGACGGCCACCAGTCGCTGCTTGCGACCCGTATGCGCACCTATGACATCGCCAGCGTCGCCGGCACCTATGCGCGCGCTTTGCCGCAGCTCCTGTCGCTCGAATGCTGGGGCGGCGCCACCTTCGACGTTTCCATGCGCTTCCTCACGGAAGACCCGTGGGAGCGCCTGGCGCTGATCCGTGAGGGTGCGCCGAACCTGCTGCTGCAGATGCTTTTGCGCGGCGCCAATGGCGTCGGCTATACGAACTATCCCGACAATGTCGTGAAGTACTTCGTCCGCCAGGCGGCCAAAGGCGGCGTCGATCTCTTCCGCGTCTTCGACTGCCTGAACTGGGTCGAGAACATGCGCGTGTCGATGGATGCGGTTGCCGAGGAGAACAAGCTCTGCGAGGCGGCGATCTGCTATACGGGCGATATCCTCAATTCCGCGCGGCCGAAATACGATCTGAAATATTACACCGATCTTGCCGTCGAGCTGGAAAAGGCAGGCGCCCATATCATCGCGCTGAAGGATATGGCGGGCTTGCTGAAGCCGGCGGCCGCCAAGGTGCTGTTCAAGGCGCTGCGCGAGGCGACCGGTCTGCCGATCCACTTCCACACGCATGATACGTCGGGTATTGCGGCTGCGACGGTGCTCGCTGCGGTCGATGCCGGCGTCGATGCCGTCGATGCGGCGATGGATGCGCTGTCCGGCAATACCTCGCAGCCCTGCCTCGGCTCGATCGTGGAGGCGCTGAAAGGCTCCGAGCGTGATCCGGGCCTCGATCCCGAATGGATTCGCCGCATCTCCTTCTACTGGGAGGCCGTGCGTCATCAGTATGCCGCCTTCGAAAGCGATCTCAAGGGACCGGCTTCGGAAGTCTATCTGCACGAAATGCCCGGCGGGCAGTTCACCAACCTCAAGGAACAGGCGCGTTCGCTCGGTCTTGAGACCCGCTGGCACCAGGTGGCGCAGGCCTATGCCGATGCCAACCAGATGTTCGGCGATATCGTCAAGGTGACGCCGTCCTCCAAGGTCGTCGGCGACATGGCGCTGATGATGGTGAGCCAGGACCTGACGGTCGCGGATGTCGAGAACCCGGCGAAGGATATCGCTTTCCCGGATTCGGTTGTTTCCATGCTCAAGGGCGATCTCGGCCAGCCGCCATCCGGATGGCCGCAAGCGCTGCAGAAAAAGGCTCTGAAGGGCGATAAGCCCTATGTCGTTCGTCCCGGTTCGCTGCTTGCCGAGGCCGATCTCGATGCGGAGCGCAAGGTCATCGAGACGAAGCTGGAGCGCACGGTCGACGATTTCGAATTCGCCTCCTACCTGATGTATCCGAAGGTCTTCACCGACTATGCACTGGCTGCCGACACATACGGACCTGTCTCGGTATTGCCGACGCCGGCCTATTTCTACGGTCTCAAGGAAGGCGATGAGCTCTTTGCCGAGATCGAGAAGGGCAAGACGCTCGTCATCGTCAACCAAGCGATGACGGCAACCGACGAGAAGGGCATGGTGACGGTGTTCTTCGAACTCAACGGCCAGCCGCGCCGCATCAAGGTGCCGGATCGCGCCCACGGGGCCTCCGGCAGCGCGGTGCGCCGCAAGGCCGAGACCGGCAATGCCGCCCATGTCGGCGCGCCGATGCCGGGTGTCATCTCCACGGTCTTCGTTTCGCCCGGCCAGGCGATCAAGGCCGGCGACGTGCTTGTTTCCATCGAGGCCATGAAGATGGAGACCGCGTTACACGCGGAAAAGGATGGTACGATCTCCGAGGTGCTGGTGCGCGCCGGCGACCAGATCGACGCCAAGGATCTGCTCGTCGTCTATGGCGCCTGAGCGGGACTGAGATGCTGACTATCTTCTGCTGCAAAGCCTGACTGTTGCAGTCGGTTTTGCGGCAGCAGTGCCTTTAGCGCGGCTTGCGGGTATGCCGCTCGACGATGGCGGCCCAGATTGCTGCCAGCAGCGCGAGCAACGCCGATGCCAGCATCAAGGCGAAGAGCGTATGGATCGTTGGCGATCGCGCGATGAACAAGCCGCCGATCGAGCCGATGAGCGCGCCGCCCGATATCCGCATGGCGGCGGCGAGCCCTGCTGCCGTTCCCACAATATCCGATCTGACCGACATGGCGCCGCTGTTGGCGGCTGGCATGGTCAGGCCATTGCCGATGCCGATGAAGATGCAGGGGCCGAAGAGCGCCAGAACCCCCGCCATGCCCGACAGCGACAAGGCGAGGCCTACAGTCAATCCGATGCAGGTCAGCAGCCGCGCGATGATGAGGATTGTGCCGACGGGGATTTTTGCGCCATAGCGACCCGCGAGATAGCTGCCGAGAATGAAGCCGGCGGGAACCATGCCCATGTAGAAGCCGAGTTTGGCGCTCGAGCGGCCGAGTGCATCGCCTATCGTCAGCGGCGCTCCGCCGAGGAAGATATAGAGCACGCCCATCGAGCAGGCCATGCAGAGCGTATAGGCCCAGAAACGCGCCGAACGCAAAAGCAAGGCGTAGGAGGCGAGATAGTTTCTGCGGGCAGCTGAGACGGGCGCTTTCGATCCCTTCAGTTCGTGCAGGGACAGGAGGAAGGCGGCGCTACCGAAGATCGCAAGGACGATGAAGCTTGCCCGCCAGCCGAAAAGCTCATCCAAAGATCCGCCGAACAGCGGTCCGACCATGGGCGCCAATGCCCAACCCATAGCGAGATAGCCGAACTTGCTGGCAGCCTGACGCTCGTCCGATGTTTCCTTGATGATGACGAGGGCGACGGAATAGCACGGTCCGATGCAGGCCTGCATCATGCGGCACAGCAGAAAAATGCCGATAGTCGGAGCGAGAACACAGCCGATCGAGGCGATGATGAAGATCGCGAGCGCCGTCAGGACAACCGGCCGGCGTCCAAACCGGTCCGATATCGCTCCCCCAATTGCTTCCAGGAACGCAGTCACGATGGAAAAGCCAGCGACGGAGAGGTTCACGAGAGCGAAATCGGCATGGAATGCCGCCGATATCTTCGACAGAGACGGCAGGATCATATTCACAGGCAGCACGGCAAGCGCCGAGAGCAGGATGAGGGTTATCAGCCGCGGCTGTGCGACGGTTGATGCGAGGGGCCGGTCATCGGTTGCTTGCCTGGCTGAATGGTCGATGCGGCTTTCGGTGCGCGTCATGGCCTTGTCCGTTGTGTGGATGGGAAGTCGAGGGGATCTGACGAGGCGCCGCCCGGAATCCGGGCAATAAAAAAGGCCCCGTCAGGAGCCTGTTTACCGCGCATGGGTGCTTTCGCCGGATGGCTACGCCATCCTGCCCATGCGCCTTCCTACCACTACGATAACGAGTGCCGTGTTCATGGCATTAGAGCTAACCGCAAAGCTGCGCAGCGTCAATGCGCGGCTTACCCCAACATCGGGGCTTTCGACCCAGGTCGGCGGCTTAAATGTCGTAGCTGTGGCCGGCATTCAGCGTCGAGATGAACTGCTTGGTCCGCTCCTGCGCCGGGGCACCGAAGATGCTGCGGGAAGAACCGGTCTCGACGATGTTGCCCGCTTCGAGGAACACGACATTGTTGGCAATCTTCGATGCCAGGCGCAGGTCATGCGTTGCCATGACCATCGTCGTGCCTTCGTTGGCGAGCTTGCCCAGCACATCGACGACTTCGGCCGCCAGTTCCGGATCGAGCGCCGAGGTGGGTTCGTCGCAGAGCAGCACACGCGGCGAGGGGGCGAGCGCGCGGGCGATGGCGACACGCTGCTGCTGGCCGCCCGAAAGCGTCGAGGGCCAGGCGTCGATCTTGTGGGCCATGCCAACCTTGGTCAAAAGCTCGACGGCACGGGCGCGTGCCTTGTCTGCCGGCCAGCGCAGCACGGTGGTCAGCCCTTCCATGACGTTGCCGATCGCGGTCTGATGCGGAAAGAGCTGGAAATTCTGGAAGACCATGCCCGTCTGACGGCGGATCTTCTGGATATCCTGCCAGGATGGCTTCTTGCCCGGCTGGAAGGTGGCCGTCTCCCCGCCGATGCGGATCGTTCCGGCGGTCGGGATTTCCAAAAGGTTGATGCAGCGAAGCAGCGTGCTCTTGCCACCGCCCGAAGGCCCCACAAGCGCCGTCACCGTCCCCTCCGGGATCATCAGGCTGATATCCTTGAGGATGACATTGTCGCCGAAGCGCTTTTCGATATGCGAAAGCTCGATCATGCCTGTGCCTCCAGTGTGCCGCCCGAGCGGGCGAAGCGGCGTTCGAGGTAACCCTGCAGCGTCGAAAGAAAGGTGCTGAGCACGAGATAGATGATGGCGGCCTCGATATAGAGGATCAGCGGCTCATAGGTCGTTGCCACGATGCGCTGCGCGGCTTGGAACAGCTCCGGCACGGTGATGGCGGCGGCGAGCGACGTATCCTTGACCAGCGAAATGAAGGTGTTGGACAGCGGCGGCACGGCGACGCGCGCTGCCTGCGGCAGGATGGTGCGGCTCATGGCCTGGCGCCAGTTCATGCCGATCGAATAGGCGGCTTCCCACTGACCCTTCGGCACGGAGGAAATGACGGCGCGAATGATTTCGGACGTATAGGCACCGACGCTGAGCGTAAAGCCGATGATGGCGGCGGGGAAAGCATCGAGCAGGATGCCGAGGCTCGGCAGGCCGTAGAAGATGACGAAGAGCTGCACCAGAAGCGGCGTGCCGCGGATCACCCAGACGTAGAAGCGGGCGATGGCCACGAACGGCGCCGGGGCGAACAGCCTGACGACGGCGGTGAGTAGGCCGAGCAGAAGGCCGAGAACGAAGGTGATCAAGGTAAGCGGGATGGTGAAGACGAGCCCCGCCCAAAGCAGCGTGCCCAGTGACTCCCACATCAGTTGCAGCCAATGCTCCAAGGAGAAGCCTTTCGATAACAGAATGCGTCCGGAGGTGACCCCGGACGCATCTTTTTCACAGATTTATGTCCCTGCCTATGCCTTGTTACTTCGAAACGTCCTGGCCGAAATATTTCTTGGAGATCTTGTCATAGGTGCCGTCGGCCTTGATATCGGCCAGCGCCTTGTTGATCGCAGCAAGCAGTTCCGGCTCGCCCTTGCGGATGATGACGGCGGAGAAATCGGCATTGGCCTGCTGGGCGACGATCTTCACCGGCGCGTCGGGCTTGTGCTTCTTGAAATCGAGGAAGGAAAGGCTGTCATTGATGGTCGCGTCGGCGCGGCCGGTCAGCACGAGCTGGATCGACTGGTCGAAGCCGTCGGTGCCGACGAGTTCGGCGCCGGCTTCGGTTGCGAGCTTGCCGAAGTTGCTGGTCAGCGACTGTGCCGCCTTCTTGCCCTTGAGATCGGCGAAATCCTTGATGCCGCTGTTGCTGTCCTTGACGATCAGCACGGCCTTGGAGGCGATGTAGGGCTCGGAGAAGTCATACTTCTTCTTGCGGGCTTCGGTGACGCCGACTTCGTTGATGACGGCATCGTAGCGGTTGGCGTCGAGACCGGCGATCAGGCCATCCCACTTGCCTTCCAGGAACTGCGCCTTGACGCCGAGCTTGCCGGCGATGGCCTCCGCGATCTCGACATCGAAGCCGGTCAGCTTGCCGCTCTCATCATGAAAGGTGAAAGGCGCATAGGTGCCTTCCGTGCCGACCTTGAATACGCCGGCCGACTGAATCGCCTTGAGGTTTTCGCCGGCATGGGCGGGGAGCAGGAACGCAGCCTGCACGAGGGCGGCGGCGGCAACAGTCTTCAACCAGTTCATCGTTTTCTTCCGTTTCTGGAGCGGTTTCATTCAATGTCGCATACATCGCAGAAAATTTGCACCGCGAAAGCGTAGAAAACTGCAAGATAAAAGGGCAAATGCGAATATTTTTCTCAAGAAATTGCGATCGGAGCGTCGAAGAAGCCGCTGCATCCGTCACCGCCAACCATCGCTGATCAATTGTGCAGTGCGGCATAGTGACAATTCTCAATGCTGCCCTATTATTCTTAATGTTGCCCCATTTCGTCATCTCATCGATGTCTTGGCGCGGCACCTTTCATTCCAGGCATGCGCATGCGCCTCCATTAATGTGTCCCGGTAGTTTGCCGCGAGACATCGGCAGCAATCAAACTGCGATTCTACTAGAAATTTAAAGTGCAAAATTGATCTGACGCAGCCCGAAGAGGTGATGAATTGCCCATCATTGCGCGCTGCCGGCCATGGCCGGTCATGAGGTTTGATGTCGCGATTGCGTTTCTTTTTCTGAGTTTATGCACATTCATGCCGTGCTTTGCGGCAGAAACGATCGAGCGGCCATCGAAATGGATCGGCCGCGTCGCTGCCAGCGATGCGGCTTTCGGTTGGCCGGGCAGTGGTTTTGCGTTGCGTTTCGAAGGCACGTCGCTCTCGGTTACCCTCGTTGATACCGGGAAAAATAGCCTTGAGGTCGAACTGGACGGCGTTCCCCAGCGCCTTGATCTGCAAGCGGGGCAGCACCGATACCAGTTTGCCGATGGCTTGCCGCAAGGCGCCCATGAGATTCGCGCGACGCGTCGCACCGAGGGATGGATCGGCGATACCATATTCGTTTCCGCCGAAACCGATGGGTCGTTCCTGCCCGCGGAAACACCGGCCACAAAGCTGGTGGCAATCGGGGACTCCATTACCGCAGGCTATGGCCTCGAGGGTGTTGGTCCCGGATGTAAATTCAGCCCCGGAACGGAAAATCAATACCTGACATATGCCGCGGTCGCGGCGCGCAGCCTCGGGATGGAACTTACGACGCTCGCTGTTTCCGGAATCGGCCTTTCGCGTGCAGGCAAGAATGCGAAAACCATGCTTGATGTCATCGACAGCGTGACGCCGTTGAGAAAGGGCGTGCCCGCTCTTCCTGACGAAGGCGTTTCCGCAGTGGTCGTCAATCTGGGGACGAACGACTTTTCGGATAACAGGAATCCCAGCGATTTCATCGACGAATACGTCAAGCTCATCTTCAGGCTCAGATATCAGTTTCCAAAGGCGTATCTGTACGCCGCTCTCGGTCCGATGATGTCCCAGAAGGATTTCGATGTGGCCGAGAAAGCAATCGAGGCCGTCGTGCAGGCGAGCGCCACGAAAGGCGAAACTCGCCTGCGATATCTGAATTTACGCGTCAAACCGAAGGACTTCGGATGCGATTGGCATCCAAGCCGCAGCACCAATGCGGCAATGGCAACCTTGTTGGAGCAAGCTATCAGAGCGGATTGGGGCCTTCATGATTGACGAACAGACGCTTTCCATTCGGCGGTCAAACTTGAAACAATTGGATTCTCTCCAGTTTCTACGGTTCGTGGCTGCCTTTTCCGTCCTTCTCTTCCATTTCGGAAGCGGCCTTGCGATCGAATACCATCTCGATCGAAATTATTTCTTCATGGGTGCGACCGGCGTCGACGTTTTCTTCGTTCTCAGCGGCTTCATCATCAGCTACTCCTCCAATCCGGCGCGCGGACTTGCCTATTTCGCACGCAAGCGCATTGCCAGAATCGTTCCGCTCTACTGGCTGTTGACATTCGTGGTCGTCTTGATTGCGCTTGTGAAACCCAGCCTGCTCAATTCGACGATCGTGACGGTGGAAACGATCGTCAAATCTCTTCTTTTCGTCCCCTATCAGAAAACGGGCGGCGCCGTGCAGCCGATCCTTTTCCTGGGCTGGACGCTTTGTTACGAGGTGTTCTTCTACATAATTTATGGCGTCTGTCTGATCTTTGGCGCCAGGGCAACCTGGTTCGCCTCCGCAGCCGTTCTCTTCCTGATCGCGCTGCATGAGATTTGGCCGGAGGGATCAGTCGAATGGCGTTTCTATACAAATCCGATATTGATCGAATTCGTTCTCGGCATGATGCTTCATAAGGCATATTCAGCATACAGCGCCTTCAGAAGCGGATCGAATATAGCCGCCGCTCTGCTCATTCTTCTGGCCTGCGGGGCTCATTTCTTCATCGTGACATTCGTCGGCCCTAGCCTTTTCGCCTCAAGCCTGCTTGCCGTCCTGCTCGTCTCGGGCTTCCTGCTCATGCGGATGCCAGCCGGGAGAATATGGGCCATTCTGGTTCTGCTGGGAGACGCCTCCTATTCGCTCTATCTCATCCACCCCTACACGCTGCAGCTTCCGCTCAAGCTGTTGGGCAAGCATCTCTCCCTACCCTTTGTGACCGGAATATTGCTGGTGGTCACGCTTTGCACGATTGGGATTTCGGTGGTGCTCCTCAAGTTCTTCGAGCGGCCGATGCAGGCTCTTTTGATGCGGCAGCCGAAGCCCATCGAACAGACCGTCGCTCCGGCGGAGTGACGGCTATCCGCCGGCGGTGGAAGCGTTTGCTTGCGACACGCTCCCTGGCTTGTACCTGCCGAAAGCACATCGAGGCAGTTCAAGCCGCCGCTGTCCGCCGCTTCATCCGTTCGCTGATAATGATGATGAACCCCGCGCTCAGGATCAGGACGGCACCGATGAAGGTGTTGGGGCCGGGGATGTCGCCCCAGATCAGATAGCCGAGCAGGAAGGCCCAGACGAGCGAAGTATATTCGAACGGCGCCAGCACCGAGACGGGCGCCTGGCGCATGCCTTCGAAGAGGGCGAACTGGCCGGCGCCGGCAATGATGCCTGTCAGCGCCAGCAGCACGATCTGGAAGGGCGTCGGCGTGTGCCAGTGGGCGATCGCCATGCCGGCGGTCAGAATGATGAACAGGATATTGGAGACGGCCATCTGGATATGGCTTTTCTCGTGCAGCGCGGTCTTGCGCAGCAGCACCATGCCGCTTGCCCAGAGGACGGCGGCCTGCAGCGCCAGATAGACCGGCCAGGAAATCGATAGCCCTACGGGATTGGAGGCGATCACCACGCCGCAGAATCCGACGCCGACCGCCATCCAGCGGGCGACGGTGACTTTTTCACGCAGCACGATGGTTGCGAGGATAGTACCGACGATCGGTGCTGCGTAATAGAGCGTCGTCACCTCGGCGAGCTGCAGGTAGGAGGCTGCCGAGTAATAGGAAATCCAGGCGATCAGGATGATGACGCTGCGCAGGATCATCGGCTTGATGATCGGCGAGCGCGCCACTTTCTGAACGAGCGAGGGGCCTTCGAAGACGAAGCAGCCGGCAAGGATGGTGCAGCTTCGGATGAACAGCACCTGCCAGACGGGGATGGAGGCGACGAGCAGCTTCACCGCCGAATCGTGGGCGGTGAACAGCATGTAGGCAAACACCGTAAGCAGGATGCCATAGCTGATGGAGTTTTTCACGGGGATGCACCAGAGGATGACCCGACTCGAGGCCGGCCAAAGAATCTTTCAGGTCTCAACCGATAGGAGCCTAATTTTACGCCGTCAATAGGACATTTTAATAGGGTGACGCCCGGCAGTGTTATTTATTCGGGGTTGTAGCGCCATCGCCCCCACTTTAACAGACGGAGACGAAATGTGACTGACGCGGCTTTTTCGATTGTTGAGATTTCAATCGATTTAAATAGACTGCGACACAGATTTGGGAGGAGTTTTTATGGACAACGGAACGAGAATGGAGGGTTTGAAGGAGCGCAGGAGCTCATTTTTCACCAAATCGCGCGCAGCCGTCTCGCTGATGTTCCTGATGAATGGCTTCATGGTTGGTTGCTGGGCACCGAAAATTCCCGAATTCGCCGAGCGGCTGCAACTGACGAAATTCGAGCTTGGGTTGATGATCCTCGCCTTCGGCGTCGGCTCGCTCGTGATGATGCCGCTTGCCGGCGCGCAGATCGCCGTGCGCGGTTCGCGCATTGTCGTGCGCGCCTTTGCGGTATTGCTGCTGCCGATGATCCTGGCGCTGACGCTTGCGCCGAATGTCTGGACCGCGGCCGTCGCTCTCTTCCTCTTTGGCGGTTTCATCGGCGCCATGGATGTGGCCATGAACGCCAATGCCGTCTCGGTCGAAAAATCCATGCGTCGGGCGATCATGTCCTCCTGCCATGCCTTCTGGAGTCTTGGCGGCCTTTTGGGCGCGGCGATCGGCGGGCTCTTGATTTCGCGCTGGGGCATTCTCGGTCATGCCGAGGCCTCGACCGCGATTGCCGTGCTTTTCGTCGCCATTGCCTGGCCGATGGTGCTTGGCGATCAGCCACATCACGATGAGGCCAAGCCAAAGGCAAAGCTGCCGATGATTCCGCTGCCGTGGCTGCTCGGCATCGTTGCGCTGTTCTGCATGGTGCCGGAAGGCGCGGTCCTGGATTGGAGCGCTCTCTATCTCAGCCAGGAAAAAGGTGCGTCGGTGGCGCTATCGGGTTTCGGCTACGCTGCTTTCTCCGCCACCATGGCGACCATGCGCTTTGCCGGCGATTTCGTGCGCGATTGGCTGGGCGCCATCAGAACGCTGCGCATCTGCACGGTCTTTGCCATCGTCGGCATGCTGACCGCGGCGCTGGCGCCGAATGCGGAGATCGCCATTCTCGGCTTTGCGCTCTGTGGCATCGGTATTTCCAACATGGTGCCGATCGCCTTTTCCGCAGCCGGCAATATTCCGGGCCTGCAGCCAGGGATCAGCATTTCCGTCGTCACGACGCTCGGCTATTCCGGCATGCTGGTCGCGCCATCGGCCATCGGTTTTGCCGCCGAGCATGTCGGCTTCTCGCCGGTCCTGATGACGCTGCCGGTGCTGCTGCTCGTCGTGCTGGCCTTCTCGTCGCTCGCGCGCTACGCTGACGGCATCGGGGATGCCAAGCATTAATTTCGTCGCTTTTGCTCGGTAACGGCTAAGCTCCGTCCGATCAAAAGAGATCGCCGGAGCGGTTGACAACGACCGCTTCGTGATCCACCTGAAAGGCACCCATTTTCGAGGCCTGCGAGAGCTTTCCATGTCGTCCGCCACCGATTTCGATCCGAAACCGCGCCGTTCCTCCGTTGCCGTCGATGTCGGCGGCGTGATTGTCGGCGGCGGTGCCCCCGTCGTCGTGCAGTCCATGACCAATACCGACACGGCCGATATTGATTCGACCGTCGCCCAGGTCGCCGCCCTCTACAAAGCCGGCTCCGAGCTGGTGCGCATTACGGTCGATCGCGATGAAAGCGCTGCCGCCGTGCCGAAGATCCGCGAGCGGCTATTGCGTCTCGGCATGGACGTGCCGCTCATCGGCGATTTCCATTATATCGGCCACAAGCTGCTCGCCGATCACCCGGCCTGCGCCGAGGCGCTGGCGAAATACCGCATCAATCCCGGCAATGTCGGCTTCAAGGACAAGAAGGACAAGCAGTTCGCCGAAATCATCGAGATGGCGATCCGCTACGACAAGCCGGTGCGCATCGGCGTCAATTGGGGCTCGCTCGATCAGGATCTTTTGACCGCACTGATGGACAAGAACGCTGCCGAAGGCTCGCCGCTCTCGGCCCGGCAGGTGACGCGCGAAACGATCGTGCAGTCGGCGCTGATCTCGGCGGATCTTGCCGAGGAGATCGGCCTGCCGCGCAACCGCATCATTCTCTCGGCCAAGGTCAGCCAGGTGCAGGATCTGATCGCCGTTTATTCCATGCTGTCGGAGCGTTCCGACCATGCGCTGCATCTCGGTCTCACCGAGGCCGGCATGGGCTCGAAGGGCATTGTCGCCTCGTCCGCCGCCATGGGCTATGTGCTGCAGCATGGCATCGGCGACACCATCCGTGTTTCGCTGACGCCGGAGCCGAATGGCGACCGTACCCGCGAAGTGCAGGTGGCGCAGGAGCTGCTGCAGGTTATGGGCTTCCGGCAGTTCATTCCCGTCGTTGCGGCATGTCCCGGCTGCGGTCGCACGACGTCGACGGTCTTCCAGGAACTGGCGCAGAATATTCAGAACGACATCCGCAAGAACATGCCGGTCTGGCGCGAGAAATATCCGGGCGTCGAAGCGCTGAACGTCGCCGTCATGGGCTGCATCGTCAACGGTCCGGGCGAAAGCAAGCATGCCGATATCGGCATTTCGCTGCCCGGCACCGGCGAGACGCCGGCGGCTCCCGTCTTCATCGACGGCCAAAAGGCTATGACGCTGCGCGGCCCGAACATCGCTTCCGATTTCGAAGCGCTGGTGACCGATTATATCGAGAAGCGGTTCGGCCAGAAGACCGTCGCGGCGGAGTGATCCGCCGCTTAAAGCGAGGCCGGATCAGATATTGCTCGTCAGCAGCTTGATGCCGGCAAAGCAATAGAACCCGGCCATGGCGCCCTCGATCCAGCGCCGGGCATTGCGATATACTTTCAGCGCATGCGATGTCGAAAACAGGATCGCATAGCCCATGAACGCCAGAAGACCGGTCGTGCCGCAGACGGCGATGATCAGCACCGCCACGGAAGCGGGCGCGCCCTGCGGCATGCCGAGCGCGATGATGGCGAGCCAGGCGAAGATCGCCTTCGGATTGGTGACGTGAATGCCATAGCCGCGCAGGACCAGCGATTTGAAGCTGGGCGTTTTCGGGCCTTCGACAGCGGTCGGCAGCTCGCCGCCGGCACGCACGGCACGGAATGCCTTGTAGGCGAGATATAGCAGGTAGATGCCGCCGAAGATCTTCAGAAGCTCCAGCGCCATCGCATAGGTCTGCAGCAGCGTTGCGAGACCTGCCGCTGCGGCAATCGCCCAGGTCATCGATCCCCCGAAAATCCCGAGCGAAATCGTCATGCCGGCCTTGCGGCCATGGGTCATCGAGGTGGCGATGATGGCCATGATGGCGGGGCCGGGACTGGCGACGGCGATGAGGTAGGCGATATAGGCCGGCAGGATCTGCGGCAGATAGGCAAGGGTCTCGTGCATGGAAGATTTCCGGGGGGTGTCGGCCGGCGCGAAGAATTCTGCGTTGTCGGCCAACTCGGATCGCCAACTTGTCATAAAACACGACCGAAATCACCCGGCACAATCATGGATTCTTGTGATGGTGACATTTCATGGCTGAATGGATGGCCATGGCTGAACGGGCATAGCTGAACGGGCATGGGCCGGTAGCCGGTGCCGCGTGGATGGGCTCACCCTTGGGCAACACCATGAAGGTGCTTAGGGATCAGCTTCTACGGTTTGCGACGAAGCGGGCGGTTTCCGTCAGGACATCCGCCTTGTCGCCATAGCCGGACAGCAGGTCGGCAGCGTCGTTCACCAGCTTCGCGAGCGTCGTTTCGGCCCATTCCTGGCCGTGCAGGGCGACAAGCGTACCCTTGCCGCGGCTGGCATCCTTGCCGGTTGCCTTGCCCATGGTGGCGGCATCGGCCGTGAGGTCGAGAAGATCGTCAGCGAGCTGGAAGGCAAGGCCGATCTTTTCGCCGAAGGTCCTGAGGCGTTCGCGGTCTTCGACAGGTGAACCTGAGATGATGGCGCCGGCTTCGCAGGCAAAGCGGATCAGCGCTCCCGTCTTCATCGCCTGCAGCGTGGTAATGCCCTTTTCGTCGGGCGGTTCCTTCTCGGCAGCGAGGTCAAGCGCCTGGCCGCCGGCCATGCCGCCGATGCCGGCTGCGCGCGACAGTGCCAGCACGAGCGCCATTTTTTGATCCGCCGGCAGCTCCGTCTCGGGGGCGGCGATAATGTCGAAGGCGTAGGTCAGCAGGCTGTCGCCGGCCAGAATCGCCGTGGCGTAATCGAAGGCGATGTGCACGGTCGGCTGGCCGCGGCGCAGGTCGTCGTCGTCCATGGCGGGAAGATCGTCATGGACGAGGGAATAGCAGTGCACGCATTCGAGTGCTGCGCCGACCCTCAGTGCGGCCTCGGCATTGCCGCCGAGAAGCGCCGCCGATTCCATGACCAGGAAGGGACGCAGCCGCTTGCCGCCGTTCAGGACGCCATGGCGCATGGCCCTCAGCAGCCTGTCGGGGCGGACGATCTCATCATTCAGGCTGCCGTCGGCGAGAAGCCGGTTCAGCAGAGCTTCGATCCTGCCGGCATTGTCCTTCAGGCGGTTCTCGAATGAGGAATAGGTGCTGTCCATGGGCGCTGTTTGGCATGAGAGGCCGTTGCTGGCAATGACAATCGTCGACGGCGGGGTGGGAATTGCGCCGCACTCTGGTCATCGCTTTATGTAGACGGTATGACGGGATGCAGCATCAGAGCGTTTCCCGGATGCATTAAGGGGTTGTACCGGGATGGAGCGATCGTGGACGTCAGGCATTTGGACATATCGACTGATAATGAGGAGGAGGAAGCCGAGGTGCCGCAACGCTCCTCCCCGTTGGCGCGCTTCAAGGCAAGGCCAATTTGGCAGCGCGTCATCCTCGTATTGATTGGCGTCCTCCTGCTGCCCTACCTTTTCATCGTCTTTTATCTGCTGCCGTTCGTTCACCCCGTTTCCACCCTGATGGTAGGCGACGCCGTTACGCTTCAGGGATATGACCGCCGCTGGGTTCCGCTGGATAAAATTGCGCCGGTGCTGGTGAAATCCGTCATGGTCTCGGAAGACGGGCAGTTCTGTTTTCACGGTGGTGTCGATTGGGGCGAAATGCGCGCGCTGGTCCAGGAAACGCTGCGCGGCAGGTCCACGCGCGGCGGCAGCACGATCCCGATGCAGACGGTGAAGAACCTGTTTTTATGGAACGGCCGCTCTTTCGTACGCAAGACGCTGGAGTTGCCGCTCGCGGTTTCCGCCTCGACCGTCTGGTCGAAACGCCGGATGATGGAGATCTATCTCAATATTGCCGAATGGGGACCGGGCATTTACGGCATCGAGGCGGCGGCGCGCTACCATTTCAAGGTGCCGGCCTCTAAGCTCACGGCACGTCAGGCGGCTCTCCTTGCCGTTTCGCTCCCGAACCCGATCGACCGGGTGGCGAGCAGGCCCGGACGCGGGCTCAGCCAGCTCGCTTCGCTGATCCAGCGCCGCGCGCGCAATGCCGACGCATACATCAAATGCCTTTATGACTGATATCAGAACTTGTCGTTCGATCGGCTTGTCGTCATCTGGCATTCTTGACCGTGACGTAAGGGCGGATGGTCTGCCAACGAAGATCGGATCTGCGCATGGATTTCTCCACCGTCTCTCCCGACCTGCTCAAATACGCCAAGAGCCTGAATCCTGAACCGCCAATCCATCTCGGCAGGCGCTACGACCGCTCCGGTATCTTTCAGCCTGAACCAGGCAACACCATCGTCTGCCATCTGCTCGAGGGGTCGATAACGCAGAGCGCGATCGTTGCGGCGCGGCAAAAATATCTCGACATGCCGGAAGCTGAGCAATTTGCCTTCACGCCAGTGCCCAGCCTACATATGACCCTGTTCCAGGGGATTATCGAATATCGCCGCGCCCAACCCTTTTGGCCGGCGGATGTCGCGCTTGACACGCCGATCGATGAGATGACCGGGATCATGGCAGAACGGCTGAAGACCTTTTCCGGGCACGATCCGTTCGAGGTGACCGTGGTCAAGGCGCGCCCCAGTGGTCTGGTGGTTGCCGGCGCCACCGAAACGGATCGAAAGGCCATGCGCGACTGGCGCGATGCCTTTGCGGATGTTCTGGGCTACCGCCATCCAGATCACGAAACTTATGTTTTTCATATCACTTTCGCTTATGTCATCGAGCGCTTGGACGACGAGGCGTTGCCGCGCTGGCAGGTCATGCTGGATGAGGTGGCCGATACGCTTCGCGCCGAAGTGCCCTTTCTTGAGTTGCGGCCGTCAGCCTTCTGCTCGTTCCATGACATGAACCATTTCGAGGAACTCTTCGTCTTCGAATTCCGACGTTAAAAAGGGAACAAGATCGTGAGCAAGCTAACCCTCTATATCGGCAATAAGAACTATTCGTCCTGGTCGTTTCGGCCGTGGATTGCTCTTGAAGGGTG
Organism: Martinezella sp. CNPSo 3959; assembly: GCF_057784355.1. Lineage (NCBI taxonomy): Bacteria > Pseudomonadati > Pseudomonadota > Alphaproteobacteria > Hyphomicrobiales > Rhizobiaceae > Martinezella > Martinezella sp. CNPSo 3959. Next base: position 217,163 of record NZ_JBXSOV010000006.1, on the reverse strand, counting down.
CGGCATTCCCTTCGAAGAGGTGCTGATACCCTTCGATTTTCCAGGTGGAAATCCGCGCATTCGTGAGGTGTCGCCGACGGGCAAGGTGCCGATGCTGGTTCACGGCGGCTTCAAGGTATGGGAATCCTTCGCCATCATCGAATATGCGGCTGAGCTTTTCCCGGATGCCGGGCTTTTGCCGAGAGATCGCCAGGCGCGTGCGCTGGCGCGGTCCTACAGCATGGAAATGGTTTCCGGTTTCAACGCCCTGCGCAACTTCTGCCCAATGAACATGCGCCGTCCGGTCGCCCGGCGCGATCTACCCGATGGGGTAATGGAGGACGTGGCGCGTATCGAGGCCATCTGGCGCGAGGCGAGAGCCTTTTCTGGCGGGCCTTTCCTGTTCGGCAATTTTTCCGGCGCGGACGCCATGTTTGCCCCCGTCGTCAGCCGTCTGGAGCGGTATGACATCGCGGTTGCGGCGGATACGCGGGACTATATGGCGGCCATGAAGGCGCTGCCTGCCTGGCAAAAATGGGAGGAAGCTGCATTGCAGGAAACATGGACCGTGCCAGAGGACGAGGACTGATCCGGTCTCGAATATCTGCGAATCTGGCGCGGCGGCCAAAAAATGCTATTAGGGACTGGTCAAAGCCCGGTAAGCCATGTATAAGCCCGCCCAATTTCCGAAATTGATGCATGTCTGTTTCGGCCGCCTTGCTGGCCGTAGATATGTTTCGTCCGTACATGGAGTAACGAGAATGGCTGTACCGAAGAGAAAAACGAGCCCGTCCAAGCGCGGTATGCGCCGCTCTGCTGACGCCCTGAAGGCTTCGACCTACGTCGAAGACAAGAACTCCGGCGAACTGCGTCGTCCGCACCACATCGACCTGAAGACCGGCATGTATCGCGGCCGTCAGGTTCTGACGCCGAAGGAAAGCGCATAATCTAGCGCTGCCTTTATGGCATGAATGAAAGGGCTGGCGGTTCGCCGGCCTTTTTCTGTTTTGATTGGGGTTTGTGCGGGGGAGGCGGCTGTTTGCGTGCCGTGCGGCTGATACCCCTCTGTCCCTTTCGGGACATCTCCCCCACAAGGGGGAGATCGTTGGGAGTATGTCGCTTCTTCCTGGAATAAACTTTATAGGTCAGCTTCAGCAGATGCGCCTGTGATTTGTGGCGAGAAGGTACTGCGAATTACCAATCTCCCCCCTTGTGGGGGAGATGTCACGAAGTGACAGAGGGGGTGAAAACTCTCCATGAACGCGCAGGCACTTTTCCAGTGCCGTCTTATCTCACAAACTATCCAGCTTGCTCTGCATGGCGCGGAGCTGTTCCTTCAATTCGTCGATGTCCTTGGCTTCGGCCTTGCGGCTTTCCTTGGCCGGCGGCTTCATGAAGGGCGAGAACATCTGCATGGCCTGCTGGAACATTTCGGTATTGCGGCGGACCTGTTCCTCGACCATCTGCATGGGCAGTTGCAGGTTCTTGCCGAGCGGCGTCTCGCCGAATGCGCGATTGATCTGTTCGCGCATCTGCGTCTGCTGCTCGGTGAAGGCACGCATGGAGTGCTCGAGGAAGCTCGGCACGACCATCTGCATCTGGTCGCCATAATAGCCGATCAGCTGCCGGAGGAAGGAAATCGGCAGCAGCGTATTGCCGGTCTTCGATTCCTGTTCGAAAATGATCTGTGTCAGGACCGAATGCGTAATATCATCACCGCTCTTGGCGTCCTGGACGATGAATTCCTCGCCCTTCTTCACCATCTCCGCCAGGTCGTCCAGCGTCACATAGGTGCTGGTGCCGGTATTGTATAAGCGGCGATTGGCGTATTTCTTGATTACGATCTGGCCCTCATTCTTTGCCATTTATCAGTCTCCTGGCCCCGTCTGATTGCATGGAATATTCCTCCACTCCGGAGTGTAGACGCAAAAGAAGCTTGGTGACAATCGGTTTGTGCGATGCGGCAAGGCCTTTCCTTTGATTGGATTTTTTGAAGGCGGTGACAGCTTCGTGAAATCTGTACGATGAAAATTCTTGCTGTTTGACTCAGGAGCAAAGCTTTGACAGTTTCGCCTCATATACGTGTTCATTCTGTGAGGAGGCTTCCATGAGCAGTTCATCCATCGTTGTCGCCAGCGCTGCCCGCACTGCGGTCGGTTCGTTCAACGGCGCGTTTGCGACCGTTCCGGCGCATGAACTCGGCGCTGCCGCGATCAAGGGTGCGCTGGAGCGCGCCGGTGTCGAAGCCAAGGAAGTCGATGAAGTGATCCTCGGACAGGTGCTTCAGGCCGGCGAAGGGCAGAACCCGGCCCGCCAGGCCGCGATGAAGGCCGGCATTCCGCAGGAAGCGACCGCATGGGGCGTGAACCAGCTGTGCGGCTCGGGCCTGCGTGCCGTGGCGCTCGGCCTGCAGCAGATCGCAACCGGTGACGCCAAGATCATCGTTGCCGGTGGCCAGGAATCCATGTCGATGGCACCACATGCCGCTAATCTTCGCTCCGGCACCAAGATGGGTGACATGAAGATGATCGACACCATGATCAAGGACGGCCTGACGGATGCCTTCTACGGCTACCACATGGGCATCACGGCCGAAAATATCGCCCGCCAGTGGCAGCTGTCGCGCGAAGAGCAGGATCAGTTCGCCGTTGCCTCGCAGAACAAGGCGGAAGCCGCACAGAAGGCCGGCCGCTTCAAGGGCGAGATCATTCCCTTCACCATCCAGACGCGCAAGGGCGACGTTACGGTCGATGCCGATGAATATATCCGCCTTGGTGCGACGATGGAGGCCATGGCGAAGCTGCGTCCGGCCTTCGACAAGGAGGGCTCCGTCACCGCCGGCAACGCTTCCGGGCTCAACGACGGTGCTGCCGCTGCCGTGCTGATGACCGAGGCGGAAGCCTCGCGCCGCGGAATCCAGCCGCTCGCTCGCATCGTCTCCTGGGCAACCGCCGGCGTCGATCCGCAGATCATGGGTACGGGGCCGATACCGGCCTCCCGCAAGGCGCTGGAAAAGGCCGGCTGGTCCGTCAACGACCTCGATCTCGTTGAGGCCAATGAGGCGTTTGCTGCCCAGGCCTGCGCCGTCAACAAGGATCTCGGCTGGGATACGTCGATCGTCAATGTCAATGGCGGCGCGATTGCCATCGGCCATCCGATCGGTGCTTCGGGTGCTCGCGTCCTCAATACGCTGCTGTTCGAGATGAGGCGCCGCGGTGCCCGCAAGGGACTTGCCACGCTTTGCATCGGCGGCGGCATGGGTGTCGCCATGTGCTTCGAGGCGCTCTAGAATCAAAGAAATAGAGCATGATGTCGCCCGAAAACCGCATGACACTTTTCGGCATCATGCTCTAAGGCGTCTTGAAGGGAATTTCCAGAAGAAGTGGTGAAAGCGAGCGGGCGACCCGACCTTCGGGCGTCCCGCCTCTGCAACAAAAAAGGGGAGTGGCACATGAGCAGAGTGGCATTGGTAACCGGGGGTACGCGCGGCATCGGAGCTGCCATTTCGATGGCACTGCACAATGCGGGCTATAAGGTGGCCGCAACCTATGCCGGCAATGATGAGAAGGCCCGGGCCTTCCATGATGTGACCGGCATTTCCGTTCACAAGTGGGATGTCACCGACTACGAGGCCTGCGGCAAGGGCATCGCCAAGATCGAGCATGATCTCGGTCATGTCGACATTCTGGTCAACAATGCCGGCATCACTCGCGACGCCATGTTCCACAAGATGACGCCGCAGCAATGGCACGAGGTCATCAATACCAATCTTACCGGCCTCTTCAACATGACGCACCACGTCTGGCAGGGCATGCGCGACCGCAGCTTCGGCCGCGTCATCAATATCTCGTCCATCAATGGTCAGAAGGGGCAGATGGGGCAGGCGAACTACTCCGCGGCCAAGGCAGGCGATCTCGGCTTCACCAAGGCTCTTGCGCAGGAAGGTGCTGCCAAGAATATTACGGTCAACGCGATTTGCCCCGGCTATATCGGCACGGAGATGGTGCTGGCGGTTCCAGAGAAAGTGCTGAACGAGCGCATCGTTCCGCAGATTCCCGTGGGGCGCCTCGGCGAACCCGAGGAAATCGCTCGCATCGCCGTCTTCCTGGCCAGCGACGATGCCGGTTTCATTACCGGATCGACCATATCTGCCAATGGCGGCCAGCTCTTCGTCTAGGCAATTCAGGAAAAGCGCCGGCCAGTTTTCCGCTGGGAGCTGCGCAAGGGTAACAAAAGAAGCGGTTCAAGGCGACGAGCCGCTTCAGCCTGTATAGCGCATTACGAACGGAATTACTGAGCTCAGCCAGCAATCATCCTCTTGTTGAGGCCTGCTGCCCATGTCGTGGCTTGAATTCCAGGATGACGGCCTCAAGGGCGACCTGCCGCTTCTCCCTGTCTCGAGCTCTCGCCGCGCTTACGAGCGCGTAAAAAGTGGTGCCGGTAAGCACGAGTGCTGCACTGCTTGCGATGATTGCGGCCATGATGCCGTTCCTTTCTCAAAACACTGCCGCCTCGCCGTGACCGACGGCGCGGGAAGAAGATTTTGTTGAGGGAACTGCCGCTCCCTGAATTTGTACCGAGAGCGAATCCTGACCGGTCGCCGGTGGCGACCGGTCAGGCAATGCCTTAGCGGCAGCGAGCCTCGTAACGGTGACCATAGCGGTCGCGGTAGATGCAGTAGCCGCGACGATCTTCCGAACGTCCGATGAGGTTGCCGACTACGCCGCCAGCGACCGCGCCGACAGCGGCGCCGCCCCAGCTGTGGGTGGCGACGCCACCGATCAGCGCGCCGGTACCGGCGCCGATCGCCGTACCTTTTTCCGTTGCCGTGCACGACGCCAATGCGCCGACGAGGGCGATCGCGACGATAATCTTCTTCATGGTGTTAGCTCCCTGATGTTGCGAGGTTAGAACAATGTCGGCGGATCAGATGCGCCCCATTAACAACAGAATGAGGACAATGACGAGAACAAGCCCGAGACCACCCGATGGGCCATACCCCCAAGACCGGCTGTAACCCCAGCTGGGAAGTGCGCCAACCAGCAGCAGAATCAGTATGACAAGCAATACCGTACCAAGCATGATATGTCTCCTCCATGTCCGTCCGGCTCGAATATCCCGCCGTTATCGCTGTTCGATATGGCGTTAACCTTCCAGCTTTCCCACTCGAAACTGTTCCAGTGAATGGACGAATTCCTCAATTCTGCTCATAGAAACTTGCATGCGCGACAATTGTTCCGGCTAAGAAATAAAAATGCACGCGCGCAGCAGTTGGGATGCTTAGCAAACCCTTAAAAAAGATTGCATCGGGTGACGGTTGCAGGCGCGGCAGCAAATTCATTTGTATGGTTAAAATACCGTTAAAATACAATGGGTTGTGGTGAACGAAACGGGAAAGACCGGATGTCCGTGATTCGTCGGCGATTCGTTCTGCATTTGAACTTTGGTTAACGGCCGAGCGTTTGCCGACATGCCGAATACAAGGATGCGCCGCCGGCAAATATCGTCCAGGTGGTGTGTCCGTGGGCGGATTCGTTAATTCGCAGCGAGCTCCGCAACAGCATTGCCATTCAAGCTGACCTCTATGTCGCGATGCTGCTCCGGCGAAATACAACATGTAGCCGTGAACAAATGCGATACCCGCTGATATCCGCGATTCGTCACCGATTCGTTCCGGGCTTTGATCGTTGTGTTAACGATTGCATCTTTTGCGTGCATTTGTCGATTCATTATAGCTGCGCTCGTCAAAAGACGAACCGCAATCGCAGATTCGGCTCGGATTCGCATCTCAACCATTCAGAGTCCGGTATGTCCCTGCCGGGAAAACGCTAGATATTGTGGAGAACAAAAACAGAATTGCTTGGAATCTGCGATTCGTCGCCGATTCGTTCCGGCTTTGGCCTGGATGTTGATGTCGTCCGCTGATTCATGCGAAACTTTATTATTTACAGATTGTTAACGATGGCGCGGCGCGAAATTTCTCTGGCTGAGGATTCTCCGCTTGACTCCTTTTTCCTGCGGAAAGCCGTGTAAACGAGATTCAGCATTTGGTGGGAATCTTCATTGAAATCCATATGTAGTCGTGAACAAATAAGGAACATGACGGAGTCAGCGATTCGTCTCCGATTCGTTCTCAAGCTGTTCCGGAATCGCCCGGACTCGCATGGGATGCAACGTAAATGTAGCTTATGGTTGAGGCGCTCAAATATGAAATCGAATGTTGCCGCATCTGTTTTTTCATTCGGGTCTTGCCTTTGTCACATATGGTCGTCATCTGTTCGTTTCCTCCAGGAGGAACTGGCTGATCGGAAGACGGCTGTTTCTCGCCTATGCACGGACCTATGACTCAGACTTCGCAGCCCATGATCCTGAGCGGACGCGGCGTGACCGCAGTGCTCGGACCGACCAATACCGGCAAGACCCATTATGCCATCGAGCGCATGGTGGCACACGGCAGCGGCGTGATCGGCCTGCCGCTGCGGCTGCTTGCCCGTGAGGTGTATACGCGCGTCGTCGAGAAGGTCGGCGCGCACAATGTCGCGCTGGTGACCGGAGAGGAAAAGATATCGCCGCCCAATGCGCGCTATTCGGTCTGCACGGTGGAGGCCATGCCGCGCCAGACGCGCGCCTCCTTCGTTGCGATCGATGAAGTGCAGCTTGCCGGCGATCTGGAGCGCGGACATATTTTTACCGACCGCCTTCTGCATCTGCGCGGCCGCGATGAAACCCTGCTGCTCGGCGCCGGCACGATGCGGCCGATCCTTGAACAACTTCTGCCTGGAATTACCGTCCTCGAACGGCCGAGGCTATCGCATCTTTTCTACGCCGGGCAGAAGAAGATCACGCGGCTGCCGCAGCGCACGGCCATCGTCGCCTTTTCCGCCGACGAGGTTTATGCGATCGCTGAGCTTATCCGCCGCCAGCGCGGTGGCGCTGCCGTCGTCCTCGGGGCGCTCAGCCCGCGTACCCGCAATGCGCAGGTGGCTCTCTATCAGGCCGGCGATGTCGAATATCTGGTTGCGACCGATGCGATCGGCATGGGGCTCAACCTCGATGTGGATCACGTCGCTTTTGCGCAGGACCGCAAGTTCGACGGCTATCAATTCCGCAATCTCAATCCGGCCGAGCTCGGTCAGATCGCAGGTCGCGCCGGCCGCCATCTCAAGGACGGCACCTTCGGGGTGACGGGACAGGTCGATCCTTTCGACGACGAACTCGTGCGCCGGATCGAGGGACACGAATTCGACATGGTCAAGGTGCTGCAATGGCGCACCAAAGAACTGGATTTCGCTTCGATCGCGGCGTTGCGTAGCAGTTTGGAAGACGCGCCTCGCGTGCAGGGCTTGACGCGGGCGCTGCCTGCGGTAGACCAGCAGGCATTGGAATATCTGTCACGCGATCTGGAGATAGTCGATCTTGCCAGCAACCCGGCTCGGGTTGAGAAATTGTGGGAGGCCTGTGCGCTTCCCGACTATCGGCGCATCACGCCTGCCCAGCATGCTGATCTCATCGCCACCCTCTTTTCTGATCTCGTGCGCTATGGCACGGTGAAAGAGGACTTCCTGGCCGAACAGGTGCATCGCGCCGATCGGACGGATGGCGAGATCGACACGCTTTCGGCGCGAATCGCGCAGATAAGGACTTGGACCTATGTGTCGAACCGGCCCGGCTGGCTTGCCGATCCGACACACTGGCAAGAAAAGACGCGGGAAATCGAAGATCGATTGTCCGACGCGTTACATGAGAGGTTGACGAAACGCTTTGTTGATCGCAGGACATCTGTGCTCATGAAGCGCCTGAGAGAGAATGCGATGCTGGAAGCTGAAATCAGTGTGAATGGAGATGTCTTCGTAGAGGGGCATCATGTGGGACAGTTGACCGGATTCCGGTTCACGCCTATCGCAGGGACCGAGGGGCCGGATGCCAAGGCTGTCCAGACCGCCTCGCAGAAGGCGCTCGGGCTGGAGTTCGAGGCACGTGCCGCACGTCTGCATGCGGCCGGCAACGGCGATCTCGCGATCAGTGCCGATGGCCTCGTGCGCTGGCTCGGCGACCCCGTCGCGCGCCTGTCAGGCAGCGATCATGTCATGCGTCCGCGCGTCATCCTGCTGGCCGACGAACAGCTGACCGGCAATGCGCGCGATCATGTCGCCGCCCGTATCGAGCGTTTCGTGAACCATCATATCAGCACGATCCTGAAGCCGCTGGACGATCTCCAGCGTGCCGAAGATCTGCAGGGCCTTGCCAAGGGGCTGGCTTTCCAGCTGGTGGAGAATCTCGGCGTTCTGTTCCGCCGTGACGTCACGGAAGAAGTGAAATCGCTGGATCAGGACGGGCGTGCCTCGATGCGCCGCTACGGCGTTCGTTTCGGCGCGTACCATATTTTCGTGCCCGCCCTGCTGAAGCCGGCTCCGGCCGAGCTCATCACGCTCCTCTGGGCGCTGAAGAACGATGGCCTGGACAAACCGGGCTATGGCGATCTGATCCCGGTTCTGGCCGCTGGCCGTACCTCGGTCGTCACCGATCCGGGCTATGAGCGCACATTCTACAAGCTTGCCGGCTTCCGGTTCCTCGGCAAGCGTGCGGTGCGCATCGACATCCTCGAGCGCCTGGCGGACCTCATCCGTCCGCTGCTGCAGTGGAAGCCCGGCCAGGCTTCGCGCCCTGACGGCGCTTATGATGGCCGTCGTTTCACGACGACGACCGCGATGCTCTCCATTCTCGGCGCGACGCTCGAGGACATGGAAGAAATTCTGAAGGGTCTCGGCTATCGTGCCGATGCGGTGAAGGCGGAGGAGGCTACGGCCTTCCTCGCTCAGCAGGATGCGGCTGCGGCGCCCGCCGCACCGGCAGGGGACGCCACAGCCGAAAAAGCCGATCATGATGACGCCGACACTGCGACTGACGAGCCGGCTAAGGAAGTAGAAGCCGTTTCGCCGGAAACAACCGCTCCCGCCGAGGCACCTGCTGAGACGGAAGTTGCCGTAGCTGCCGAGCCTGTTGCCGTTGCAGAAGTCGCCGCAGAGCCGACGGAACCGAAGCCTGTTCTGCTCTGGCGTCTGGGTGGCCGCAACGACCATCAGCAGCGGCAAGGTGGCCGCGGCCATGGCGATCGTCGCGGCCAGCAGGGCGAGGCGCGCGGTCAGCAGGGCAATCGTCGTGGTGGCGAGCAGGCAGCCGGTGAAGGCAATCGCGAAGGCGGTCGTGATCGCCGCGATGGACGCGACAATCGTGAGGCTCGTGGCAATGACAAGGGTCCGCGTGGCAATCGCGAGGGCGGCCGTCCGCAGCATCAGGGCAACCGCGGCGAACGCGGTGATCGTCAGGAACGTGGCGACCGGAATGATCGCAACAATCGCGGTGCCTCGCAGCCGTTGCGCTTCGAAGCCAAGCCGCCGCGCAAGGAAAAGCCGATCGATCCGGATTCTCCTTTCGCCAAGCTCGCTGCCCTCAAGGAGCAGATGAAGAAATAGGTCATGACAGACGAGAAACAGCCATTTTCCGGTTCGCGCCAGCGCATCGACAAATGGCTGTTCTTTGCCCGCATGGTGAAATCCCGCTCATTGGCGCAGGTCTATGTGCAGAACGGCAGCGTCCGGGTGAATGGCGAGCGGGTCGTGCAGCCGAGTTTCGGCGTCAAGGCTGGTGACCGCATCGAGCTCTCGCTGGAGCGGCGGGACATAGTGTTGATCGTGCGGTCGGCCGGCGAGCGCAGAGGTCCCTTCGAAGAAGCCAGGCTGCTTTACGAAGATCTGACGCCTCCGCCGGATGAGACAAAACGCCTCACCCCATTCGAGCAGGCGTTGCGGGCACCCGGCAGCGGCAGGCCCACAAAAAGGGATCGGCGTGCGATCGATCGCCTCACCTCCGACGATGATTAGAAAACTCTGCCTGTTGCGGAGGGGTTTTGCGATTGTTTGTCCTTGAAATTGGCTGACAAAGTCGATACCTCACCATCAACCTGCCGGTAACCAGCCGGACGGCGCGTTTGCGTATGATGCATTCGTCTGCCCGTTCGGCTCCGTGGAAAGGGCGCGACGTTCCAGGTTGCGCATCCGCGGAAGCTAGATACATTCCTGGAGTGCTTCATGACATATGTCGTGACCGACAATTGCATCCGCTGCAAATATACCGATTGTGTGGAAGTCTGCCCTGTAGACTGCTTCTACGAAGGCGAAAACTTCCTCGTCATCCATCCCGACGAATGCATCGATTGCGGCGTCTGCGAACCGGAATGTCCCGCCGAGGCGATCAAGCCCGATACGGAACCGGGTCTCGACAAGTGGCTGAAGGTCAATGCGGAATATGCTGCCATCTGGCCGAACATCACGGTCAAGCGTGACCCGATGCCGGAAGCCAAGGAAATGGATGGCGAACAGGGAAAATTCGAGAAGTATTTCTCGGCCAATCCCGGTACGGGCGACTGATCGAAGGCCGTGACAGGCCCTCGATAAAGGTGTAGCCGATATTGCAGAAAGCGAATCACTGCCATTGGGCCACAGGCTGGTCAACATGGCCAATTTGGCGCGTGTGCAGCAAATTATTGATTTCCTCAGATTTTTGTGATAGGGTCGTCACACTGATCCACAGCGGCATTTCGCGTGCCCAAAACCATCACGAAAGCAAATCACCAATCCGTACGCGGTTTCCTTGACATATCAACGTATTGTGTTGTCGGGTCCCTGATCGCGATGGGTGGGTTTCTGTTTGCATAAGTCTGGCTGGACCAGGATGAAGTGACCCGACGGTACGTCCGTCTCATCCGGGCCTGACTGACCCGGCACCCCGGCCCTAACGGGGCGCATAACAGGGAGTTTTTGAAAAGAATGACGACCCAGCAGAAAAAACCTTCAGCAGCACGCCATGGCTTCAAGACTGGTGAAGCGATCGTTTATCCGGCCCACGGTGTCGGCACGATCACTGCGATCGAAGAACAGGAAGTCGCAGGCATGAAGCTCGAGCTGTTCGTGATCGACTTCGAGAAAGACAAGATGCGCCTGAAGGTTCCGGTGGCCAAGGCCATGAGCATCGGCATGCGCAAACTTTCCGAGACCGATTTCGTCGAGCGTGCATTGAAGGTCGTGCAGGGCAAAGCCCGCGTCAAGCGCACCATGTGGTCGCGCCGCGCGCAGGAATACGATGCCAAGATCAATTCCGGCGATCTGATCTCGATCGCAGAGGTCGTTCGCGATCTCTATCGCGCCGAGAATCAGCCGGAACAGTCCTATTCCGAACGTCAGCTTTATGAAGCAGCACTTGACCGCATGGCGCGCGAAATCGCGGCTGTCAACAAGATGTCGGAAACCGAAGCCGTTCGCCTTGTCGAAACCAACCTGAACAAGGGACCGAAGCGCGGCAAGGTCGTCGAAGAAGACGATTCGCAGGACGAAGCCGCATAAGGCCACACGCCAATATCGCTTCAAAAAACCCGGCCTTCGTGCCGGGTTTTTTCTTTGGAACCTTTTCCGTTCTGATGCGTTTAAGTCCCTGTGTTGGCGGTCCGTGTGGGTACACTCCTGTGGAGAGGGGTATTCAGACAGGCCGTTTTATAGATATTCACGAGGACCGGCCTATGCGTTTTCACTCGAAGCTCCCCGGCGATCTGAAGATGATTCAATCGTCAGACCCGTTCGATGAGATCGAACTAGACTAGTCATCGATCATCCGGTGGCCCGGATAATCGGTTTCCAATTTGCAATTTCATTCATTGATTTCCATCCGAACAGCGATGTTCGGAAACGATGCTTGCTGCCCTTTTCGTCGACCGCGGCATAGAGACGATTTGAGGCCGAAACCCAGGAGATGCATATGACGAATATGTCTGCAGATCGGCGCATGATCAAAGTTGCGATGGCTGCTCCCTATCTCGATCGCGACGAAGAACACGATCTCGCCATACGCTGGAAAGACCACGACGATCGCGGCGCCCGCAATCAGATCGCAACTGCCCATATGCGCCTCGTCATTTCCATGGCGGGGAAGTTTCGTAACTTCGGACTGCCGATGAGCGATCTGGTGCAGGAAGGCTATGTCGGCCTGCTGGAAGCGGCCGCCCGCTTCGAACCAGAGCGGGAAGTTCGTTTCTCCACCTATGCAAGCTGGTGGATCCGCGCTTCGATCCAGGACTATATCCTACGCAATTGGTCAATCGTGCGCGGCGGCACGAGTTCCGCCCAGAAGGCGCTGTTCTTCAATCTGCGCCGTTTGCGCGCCAAGCTTGCCCGCAGCAATTCCAACGTCACCGTCCAGTCCATCCATGAGGAAATCGCCGTGACGCTCGGCGTCAGCCTTACGGATGTGCAGACGATGGATGCGCGCCTCTCCAGTAGCGATACCTCCCTGCAGGCCCCCTCCATTGCTGGCGATTCCGAAAGTGCCGAGCGCATCGATTTCCTGATCAGCGACGAGCCGCTTCCCGACGAGCAGGTGTCCGACATGATCGACGGCGAGCGCCGCCGCGTTTGGCTGGCGTCGGCGCTGAAACATCTCAACGAACGTGAAATGAAGATCATCCAAGCGCGCCGCCTGGTCGAAGACGGCGCGACGCTCGAAGAGCTCGGTGCCGATCTTGGCATTTCCAAGGAGCGCGTGCGCCAGATCGAAAGCCGCGCGATGGACAAGCTCCGCAACGCCCTGGTGGATGCGGATCCCCGCATGGCCAGCTACGCCTGAGTGCGCGCTTCTCCCGTCCGGGAGAAGTCGCCCCGCTATTATTCCGAAATGATCTTGACCTTGTCGCCCGGTGCAATGTTTGCCCCGGTTGGCAGGGCATTTATCAGTTTGAACAGGTCGAGCTTGCGGTCTGTGCCCATCATGCGGGCGGCGAGCGTGGTGATGGTGTCGCCGGGCTTGACGGTAACGACGCGAACACGCAGCGGCTTCAGCGAGGCCGCCTCTTCCGGGTTCATATGCCGGAAGCTCGCACGCAGCACATTGGCGGTCTGATCGAGCTGAGCGATATTCCCCTTCGGCACCGCCGTCAGGAAGCGGAATATCTGCGTGCGGTCGCGGATCACAGTCACATCGAAATCCCAGCGGTCGGCCGAGGCGCGCGCAGTGGCGGCCGGCATGCCGTTAACGGTGATCGACCTGATCGAGGAGGGATCGAGGCCGGTGACCCAGCCGCTGGAGATATAGTTCGTCAGATTCTGGTTCTGCGTGTCGGCCACGCCGTCGAAGCGGATGGCAATGTCGCCGGGGCCGGTCGCCATGACGGCTTCGACCTTGTTGTCGATACGGAAATCGGGCGGGACGTCGAAGCGGATGCCGAGGCCGCCATGCAGGAAGGTCTGGCCACGCACATAGCCTTCTTCGGGGCTGTCGCCATAGAGCAGGCCGTCGATGCCGTTGAGATAATAGTCGCGGCCGATGTCGCCGACCTTACCTTCCTCGCCGAATTCGCGCGCGTGCGCCTTGGCAAGATCGATACGCTGCGGCGTGCTCGGGTGGCTCGAAAGGAAGTCCAGGCTCTGGTCGACGTCGGAATTGGCCGACATGAAGCGGCTATAGTCCTCCATCGCGTTCAGGAAGCGCGCAGCGGCGTAAGGATCGTAGCCGGCCTGGCCCAATGTGCGAATGCCGATCTCGTCGGCCTGGAGTTCCTGCTGGCGCGAGAAGGCGGCAAGACGCAGCTTGCCGCGGGCAAGCGCCTGCTTGCCGGCCAGATCGCTCGACAGGACTTCCGAAACGACGCGGCTGGCGATGACTTCGGCTTCTTCGCGTTTCTGCCGCTCGATGCCGTGATTGGCGGTTACGTGCGCCATCTCGTGCGACAGCACCGCGGCGACTTCGGACGCATCATTGGCAAGCGCCAGAAGGCCGCGCGTCACATAGAGATAGCCACCGGGCAGGGCAAAGGCGTTGATCGAGGGCGAGTTGAGAATGGTGATGCGGTAGGACTGCTGCGGATTCTCCGACACGCTGGTCAAGGCGCCGGCGATGCGGGCAACGAGCCTCTCGGTCTTGGCATCCTTGTATTCTCCGCCATAGCTTGCGAGGATGCGCGGATGCTCGCGGGCGCCCATCTGCGCGCGCGGGTCGTTCTTCTGCACTTCGGAAACGATCTGCGGATTGGCGGAGGGCGAAACGCTCGGCTGATAGGACTGATCCATCACCGTCTGGCAGCTGTTCAACATTGCTGCGGCTGCAAGGAAAGGCACAAAACGGCGCAAACGGGCTGCGACGGTCGCATCGATCCTTCGTTCTGCTCGCTTGCTCTGCTTCAGGACCTGCATCCTACTCATTTCGCTGTCATGCCGGCTCGGCGCCAAATCCGGTTGATCCTTACCGGGCCGATCATGGTCGTGCGCCAATAGAGGTTGTTTTCGCCCCCATCGATCTGCCGTTACCCGGACGGCTTCCACCTCTTGCTGTAGCCGATTTTGGCACCGGTTGCATAGCGAGACTCCGTTTAAATGTGGCAGCGTTGTATTTTAGCAAGCATTTCCGAGGACTTTCAGCCGCTTCGCTAGACGAAATTAAGGCAAAGCCGGCGGCAAGCTGCCATGACACAATCAATGTTGCAGAAATGTGGTCAATGCCGGAATCCCGTCCGCTTGCAGGAAGGTTTCGATGGGCGCGGTAAGCTTGATCGTGCCGCCGTCGATGAAGACGGCGTGGTCGGCAAGGCGCCGCACTTCGGCCGGGTCATGCGAGACGATCAGCACCGTATTGCCGGTTTCGCGATGCAGAGTTTTCAGAAGTTCGACCATGCCGGAGCGCAGGCCGGGATCGAGCGCGGCGAAAGGCTCGTCCAGCAACAGGATTGGCTTGTCGCGCACCAGAGCCCGAGCGAAAGCGGCGCGCTGGCGCTCGCCGCCGGAAAGCGTTCCCGGCTTGCGCTTTTCAAAACCGGCTAGTCCGACCCGCGCCAAAGCCTCCGAGACCTTTTGCCGATCCTCCTTCGAAAGCCTCACTGACGGGCTGATGCCAAGGCCGACATTGGTGAAGAGATCGAGATGAGCGAAGAGGTTGTTGTCCTGGAAGACGAGAGACACCGGCCGTTCGGCGGGATGCTGGCCGCTCACGTCCTGTCCTGCGAGCAGGATACGGCCGCGGTCAGGTTGCTCGAAGCCTGCCAGCAAATTGAGGAAGGTCGATTTGCCCGATCCCGAGGGTCCGGCAATGGCGATGATCTTGCCCTGCGGCAATGCGCAATCGAAGCGGAAGTCATGCGTGCCGAGGCGCAGTTCGACCCCTTCCATGCTGATGTCTTCCGCCTTCATGATGCTGCCGTCAGTCATTTCGCCTGCTTTCGTCATCCGGCGCGCCCTGGCCCGCGGTTCCGGCTATGGTCAGGAGAAGGCATACCAGGCCGAGGATCAAGGCATATCCGTCGGCGTCGTTGGTGCGGTAGCTGCCGAGCTTGCTGTAGACCAGCCAGGGCAGGGTCATCAGACTGTCTGAGCCGAAGAGCGCGACTGCGCCGAGATCGCCGAGCGACAGGGCCATGGCGAAGGAGAGCGCCGTGAAGAACGGTTTGCGCAGACCCGGCCAATCGACCATGCGCAGGCGCGCAATGCCGTGAAGGCCGAGGCTTGCCGCCAGCCGCCCGGTGCGGCTGACATGGACCGTATAGGCCGGCTCGATGACGCGCATGACGAAGGGCAGCGCCATCAGCGCATTGATGACAATGATGAGGACGGCCGCAAAGCGGCTGGGATCGCCAAATGGCCTGAGTGCCAGGAACCAGCCGGTTGCCAGCACGATCGGTGGCACCAGCAGGATGAGGGAGGAGCTTGCGCCTAATGCGAGCGCCAGGCTGCGTGGACCGAGGGACTTTCGGCGATCGGCCGATATCACCGAGCGGGCGCGAATGATCGCGAAGGATGCCAGCACGGCCAGAAGGCCCGCAGCAAGCGCGATTGCGAGACTTGTGACTGCCGCCTGCAGGAAGATCGGCTGGGAGACGAGCTTGAAAAGATTGGCCGCGAGGCCGGTCACGACGACCGAGGCGAGCGGCATGCCCAGAAAGAGCGTCGCGGCCGCCAGCAGCGCAGCATCGATGCATCGCGCAGCCATGCCCTGTCCATCGATGCGGCGCAGCGCACGCCCGCCGGTGAGGCCATGATCGTCGGGAGCGCGAAACAGCGTCATGGCGCCAAGCACAAGGAGGGTGACGACGATCTGCAGCAGCGACAGCATTACGGCGCGGCCGGGATCGAAATCGAAGCGGAGCGCCTGGTAGATCGCCACTTCCAGCGTCGTTGCGGCCGGACCGCCGCCGAGGATCAGGACAAGCGTGAAGCTGGTGGCGCAGAGCATGAAGATCAGGCCGGCGATGCCGGGAATGAGGCCGCGCAGGATAGGCCATTCGATGAAGCGGAAGACCGAGATGGGCCGCATGCCGAGTCCGCCGGCCACGAGCCAATATTCCGCTGGCACACGCTCCAGTCCGGCCAGCATAAGCCGGCAGGCGAGCGGCATGTTGAAGAAGACATGCGCAAGCAGGATACCGGCCAGGCCATAGATGCTGACGGGCTGCGACAGGCCGAGTGCTGATAGCGCCTGATTGATGAGGCCCTGCCGGCCCCATATGCCGAGCAGGCCGAGTGCACCGATCAGCACTGGCAGGCCCATCGGCACGGCCATCAGCCGGATCAGCCACAGCCGGCCGGGAAAGCGCGGCTGGCGCGCCAATGCGCGGGCGACCGGAATGGCGAGCACAATGGAGAGCAGTGTCGAAAGCACCGCCTGCAGCAGTGTGAAGCGCAGGATGCGCAGCAGATATGGGTCTGTGAGCGAGGTGTCGCCGCCGGATTCGATGCCGGCGGAGAGGAGAACAAGAACGGCGATCCCGACGAAGAGCGCAATGCTGCCGAGGCTGAACGCCCCGCCGGAAATAGCGCGTCTTCGCTCGGGTGCCGTGAGTATGATCAAGGCATCAGTTGCCGCTGGTGGCGGTCAGCCATTCGTCGATCCAGGCCTTGCGGTTCTTGTCGACGTCGGCAGGGCTCATCAGGAAGGTCTTCGACGGCACCACGAGCTTGCTGAAGGCATCCGGCAGCGGCTCGGAAGTGTCGGCGGCCGGCATCATCCAGTTGCTTGTCGGAATGATGTCCTGGAAGCCGGTGGAGATCATGAATTTCAGGAAATCGCGGGCAAGTTCCTTGTTCGGCGAGGACTTGATGAGGCCGGCGACCTCGATCTGGATATAATGCCCTTCCGAGAAGGCGGCGGCCCGATAGCGATCGGTCTTGTCCTCGATCATGTGATAGGCCGGCGACGTCGTGTAGGAGAGCACCATCGGCGCTTCGCCCTTGGTGAAGAGATCATAGGCTTCCGACCAGCCGGGGGTGACCGTCAGGATGCGGCCTTTGAGCTTCGCCCAGGCATCTGCGGATTTGTCGCCATAGATCGACTTGACCCAGAGCAGCAGGCCGAGACCCGGCGTCGAGGTGCGCGGATCCTCGATGACGATCTTCTGCGCGGGATCGCCCTCGACGAGATCCTTCATGCTCTTGGGCGGGTTCTTGACCGTCTGGCTGTCATAGATCACGGCGAAATGGCCGTAGTCGTAGGGCACGAAGACGTCGTCCTTGAAACCGCCGGGAACCTTGAGGGCCGAGGTGTCGACGCCGCTTGCGTCGAAGAGGCCGGTATCCTTGGCTTCGTCGATGAGATTGGTGTCGAGGCCGAGAACGACATCGGCCTTGGTGCCCGTTCCTTCCAGCTTGAGCCGGGAGAGAAGTGCAACGCCATCGGTGACGGCGACGTAATTGACCGTGCAGCCGCAGGTCTTTTCGAAGGCGGCCTTGACCTTGGCGCCAGGACCCCAGTCGGCGGTGAAGCTCTCATAGGTGTAGATGGTCAGGGTCTTGTCGGCTGCAGCGGCAGGCTGCGCGGCAAAAAAGGTCGTTCCGGCGGCAAGGGCCAGGCCGGCGAAGAATGACAATAGCGAACGGTTATGCATGGTCGCGCCTCCTCCTAGAGCCGGATGATTCCAGGTCTACCGACCTAAAATCTGAATCTGCTCTAAAATCAAATAATTAGGGCATGATGTCGTCCGAAAACCGTTTCCGTTTTTCGGCATCATGCTCTGGGTTTCGTCTGAAGGGGAAAGGGCGCTATGATTTCGTCACGCGTCTAATCCCTCCGCCGGTGTTAGCCGGATCAGGTTCCGCGGGTTGGCCGGTGAAAGCCTCTCAGCCAAATGTCCTGAAGGACATAAGGCACCCCGTTAGAGCGTCGGCAGATTTAGCCCTGTGACGGAGGGATGACAAGGGAAATGATTCCCTTGCCGATTGCAGCATGAAGGATTTACTCGGCAGCCTCCGCGACCGCCGGGCTTTCGAATTTCTTCGCGGCACTCGGGAGCTGCACATTCTTCAGCGTCAGCGAGGTCAGGAGACCAAGCATGCAAATGCCGGCTGCCGTCATGAACAACGGACTGAAGGCGCTCGCATAGGCGTTGGCGACGGCCTCGCGGGTTATCTCGGGCAAGGCGGCCATCATCTTCGGCGTCAGCTCCTCGATGTTCGGTACGCCGGATATGGAGACACCAACATTGCCGAGTTTGGCGGCGATGATGGCGCCGTAAATGGAGATGGCGATGGAGGCGCCGCCCATGCGCGACAGCGTGACGGCGCCGGTCGCAGCGCCGACGTCGCGCGCTGCCGCTGCATTCTGTACGCCGATAACGGGCACCTGCTGGGCAAGGCCGATGCCGATGCCGTGCAGCAGCATCAGGCCGCCAATGAGGACGATGGGCGTGCCGGCATGGACGAAGGCGAGCGAAGCGAATGCGATGGTGCTGCAGGTGGCGCTGGCGACGGCAAACGGCTTGTAACGGCCTTTGGCCGCGATCAGCCGGCCGGCGGAGAGCGAGCCGCAGACGATGCCGCCGGTCAGGAGAATGAACAGCAGCCCGGCCATGGAGGGCGAAAGGCCTGTCGTCGTCTGCAGGAAGAGCGCGAAGTAATTGACCATGCCGATAGCGACGGCACCGCTGGTGATCGAGAGGATCAGCAGAAGGCCGAATGTCGGATTGCGGAACAGCGTCATCGGCACAATCGGCTCGGGTGCGCGGCGCTCGATGAAGACCCAGGCGATGGCGCAGATTACCCCGAAGGCAATAATACCGAGGCATTGCGGCGATAGCAGCGACCCGAAGAGTTCGCTTCCGTCGGCAGCAAGCACAATGCTTGTCGTCGTCAGGGCAAGGACGATGGCGCCGGCATAATCGATCTTCGGACGGCGGGCAGGCTTGCGGTAGGGCAGCATGAAGGCGAGGCCGGCAAGCACGATGAAGCCGATCGGCACGTTGACGAGGAAGATCGAACGCCAGCCGAAAAGATCGCTCATCGTGCCGCCGAGAACGGGGCCGATGGCGCCCGACGCCATCAGCACGAGGCTTGAATAGCTCTGGTAGCGTGCGCGCTCGCGCGGCTCGAAGAGATCGGCGTTGACAGCAAAGATCGAGACCATGATGCCGCCACCGCCGAAGCCTTGAAGGACGCGGGCGGCGATCAGCGTATCCATCGAGACGGCCAGGCCGCAGACGGCAGAGCCGACCGTGAAGATCGCGATCGCCGTCATCATCACATATTTGCGGCCGAAGAGATCACCGAGCTTGCCGTAGACGGGCATGACGGCGGAAAGCGAGAGAAGATAGGCCGAGCCGATCCAGCCGAAGCGATCCAGATGCCCGAACTCGCCGACGATCGTCGGCAGTGCCGTTGAGACGATCTGGTTGTCGAGCGTTGCCATGAACATGGCAGTCATCAGAAAGAGGAAAAGAATAAGCCGCCGTTTGTGATCCGCCACGAGCGGTGTGAAGCTTGTCTGCATGTCCATGGAGCAAGAACCCGAACTGGGCCGGAACGCTGCGCTATCGAACGAATGCGCGGGACGCCCGGTCTTCATGAGTGAATATATGTGCTATTAGCATATAATTGTCAATGGCAGGTGAATGCCATTTGCATGTTTTGTTTCCTCGCGACCTCTGCTATGCTTTAGGGATGACATCTGCGCCGAATACAAAAGATATCGAAGTTCCGACGCTGGCCGAAGACGAGAAGTTTCTACGCATCGGTCAGGCGATGATGCGCATGCGCTTGCTGACGGGCCGTCGCATGATCGGCAGGCTCGCCATTCAACACGTGGCCCCGGGGCTTGAGCTTTCGCATCTCGATGTGCTCGATGTCGTGCGGCGGGCGGAAGATACGGGCGAAGTGACCGTCGGCACGATTGCCGAGCTCTTGCGCATCGATCCATCGCGCGCGAGCCGCATCACTGCCGACATGGTGGCGCGCGGTGTGTTGCGCCGTAAGGCATCGCAGGCGGATGCGCGGCGTATCGTCGTGGTGCTGACCGCACTCGGGCAGCGCTTGCTGTCGGAAATCCAGGTGCAGAAATACGCCGTTATCGGAAGCATCTTTGCTGATTGGTCGCCCGAAGACATCGAGAGCTTTTCGTTTCTGTTCGATCGTTATGTCAGCGGCTATGAACGTGTCGTCCAGACCGCCATGAAGGAAACGACCGAATGATCGGCTCGGCGGCACCGTTCCAGTAACGGCGCTCTTCCCTAGAGATAGGACTTTGCGCTATGGGCTTGCCTCATGAGCCAGTCCACTACCTTCACCATCCTGCTCGGCGGCGAGCTTCGCCTGACGGAGCGATTGCGCGCTGCGGTTTCCGGCAGCCGCTTCATCGCGGCCGACGGCGGCATGCGCCATGCCCTCGCGATTGGGGTGGAACCGCAGCTGTGGGTCGGCGATTTTGATTCCACGCCTGCCGATCTGCAGGGAGCCTTTCCGAATGTGCCCAGACAGCCCTATCCGGCGGCGAAGGCTGCGACGGATGGCGAGATCGCCGTCTCGGAAGCCATCGCTCGCGGCGCCACGAGACTGATCCTGGCGGGCGCCATGGGCGGCGAGCGCTCCGACCATGCGATCCAGCACCTGCTTTATGGTATCCAGCTCGCCGAAAAAGGCGTCGACGTGCTGCTGACATCGGGTGACGAGGAGGCGGTGCCGCTTCCGCCAGGCGAACTCACGCTGGCGCTACCATCAGGCTCGTTGTTCTCCGTTCTTGGTTTCAGCGATCTGACGGGCCTGTTCATCGACAATGCCCGTTACCCCTTGCGCGATTTTCATTTGCCCTTCGGCGCATCGCGCACCATTTCCAACGTGGCGGAAGGCGATGTGCGCTTTTCGCTCGGCAGCGGCAGGGCCATCGTTCTTGCCCGCCCTTATGACCTTTCCGGAGTCTGATCTTGGCCCCTCCCATTCTGAAACTCGACGACATCTTTCTGAGCTTCGGCGGCGCGCCCTTGCTCGCCGGTGCCGGCCTGCAGGTGGAGCCGGGCGACAAGATCTGCCTTGTCGGACGCAACGGTTCCGGCAAGTCGACGCTCCTGAAGATCGCCGCCGGCCTTGTCGAAGCGCAGTCAGGCGAAGTCTTCCGTCATCCATCGTCGACCGTGCGCTATCTCGAGCAGGCACCCGATTTTGCCGGTTACAAGACGGTGGCGGCCTATGCCGAGGCCGGTCTCGGGCCTGGCGATGATCCCTATCGCGTCACCTATCTGCTCTCCCATCTCGGCCTGACCGGGGAGGAGGATCCGAAGAACCTTTCCGGCGGTGAAGCGCGCCGCGCGGCACTGGCGCGCGTTCTGGCGCCGGAGCCGGATATCCTGCTGCTCGACGAGCCGACGAACCATCTGGACCTGCCGACCATCGAATGGCTGGAAGGCGAATTGCAGAAGAGCCGCAGCGCGCTCGTGCTGATCTCGCATGACCGGCGCTTCCTGGAGAAGGTTTCGACCGCGACCGTCTGGTTGGATCGCGGCACTTCGCGTCGTCTGGATAGGGGCTTTGGCCATTTCGAAGCCTGGCGCGATCAGGTACTGGAGGCCGAAGAGCTGGAGCAGCACAAGCTCGGCAAGCAGATCGAGCGCGAAGAGCATTGGCTGCGCTACGGCGTGACGGCGCGGCGCAAGCGCAACATGCGCCGCCTCGGTGAATTGCAGGATATGCGCTCGCGCTATCGCGGTCACAAAGGTGCTTTGGGCACGGTGCAGGCGGCAGCTTCCGATGCGCAGGAAAGCGGCAAGCTGGTGATCGAGGCGGACAAGATCACCAAGTCCTATAACGAGCGGCTCATCGTCGCGCCGTTCTCGATCCGCGTGCATCGCGGCGATTGCATCGGCCTCGTCGGCCCGAACGGCGCCGGCAAGACCACGCTTCTGAAGATGCTGACCGGTCAGCTGGAGCCGGACAGCGGCACTGTAAAGCTCGGCACCAATCTGGAAATCGCCACGCTCGACCAGAAGCGCGAGGAGCTGAACCCGGAAGATACGCTCGCCAACTATCTGACCGACGGTCGCGGCGAGAACCTGCTCGTCAATGGTGAGCAGCGGCATGTGACCGGCTATATGAAGGAATTCCTGTTCCAGCCGGAGCAGGCGCGCACGCCGATCAAGAATCTCTCCGGCGGCGAGCGCGCCCGGTTGATGCTGGCCCGTATCCTATCGCGGCCGACCAATCTTTTGATCCTCGACGAACCGACGAACGATCTCGACATCGAGACGCTCGACCTGCTGCAGGAAATCGTCTCCGGTTTCGCCGGCACGGTCATCCTCGTCAGCCACGACCGCGATTTCCTCGACCGTACCGTGACCTCGACGATTGCGCCCGCCGATCCGGAAGAGCCCGATGGCCGCTGGATTGAATATGCCGGCGGCTATTCCGACATGCTCGCTCAACGCAAGGGGGCGATCGAGGAGCGCAGGCGGGCAGAAAAAGCAGCCGAAAAGCCGAAATCGACCGAAGCTTCGGTGCCGGCCGGCGAGAGCTCGAAGGGAAAGGGCAAGCTTTCTTACAAACAGAAATTTGCGCTCGAAAACCTGCCGAAGGAAATGGCGAAGGCGGAAGCCGAAATTGCCGTCCGCGAAAAGAAAATGGCCGATCCGAACCTCTTTTCCAAGGATCCCGCAACCTTCAACCGCCTTGCTGCGGAAATGGAAAAGCTGCGCGAAAGCCTGATAAAGATGGAAGAGGAATGGCTGGAGCTCGAAATGCTGCGCGAGGAGCTGGAGGGCTGACGCTCAAATTGGCTCATCCTATGCGCGTCTTTACTATGCAGTAAAAACAATCGGTTGCGCTCGGTCGCGACCGTTCATTCCCTGTTGTCGAATCCGATAAACCGTTTATACATAAACGCATGTTGCCGGACCACGCTCCGGTTGATACCCCCGGGCCCGTGTGGCCCGTGGCGCAAGTTGGGGAAGTCCGAAGCGACCTGATTTCACTGCGCCTATGGCGGCGGGTTCTTCGTGGAAAGTTGCAGATAAATTTCGTGAGCGTACCGTGATGATGGCGCCTACTGCCGCATGCGGTTTTTCAAGGGGGGCTTCATGCCGATGCTGCCGCGTGCCGTCTTGTTGAGCTGTGCTATTGTCGTTTTCTCGAGTGCCCAGGCACTTGCGCAAGGTGCGCCGCCGGCGCCCCCTGTTACTGTCGCCAAGCCTGTGGTTCGCGATGTCGTCGATAGCGACGAGTTCATCGGGCGCTTTCAGGCAGTCGATGAGGTGTCCGTGCGCTCGCGGGTTGGCGGTTACCTGCAGGAGGTGCATTTCCAGGATGGCGCTATCGTCAAGCAGGGAGATCTGCTTTTTGTCATCGACCAGCGGCCCTTCATCACCACGCTGAACGAGGCGACGGCGGCGCTGGAAGTGGCAAAATCGTCCCTGACGCTTGCAGATGCGCAATACAAGCGGGCGGAATCCCTGTCGACGACGGGCAGCCAATCGGCTTCGACGCTCGATGACCGACGCCGCGATCTCATTTCGGCGCAGGCGAATGTGCGCGGTGCTCAGGCGACGGTCGATCGCGCCAATCTGGACATGGATTTCACCAGGATTACCGCGCCGCTCAGCGGCCGCATCGACCGACGCCTGATCTCGGTCGGCAACCTCGTGCAGGCCGATCAGACAGTGCTGACGACCATCGTGTCGCTCGATCCCATCGACTTCTATTTCGATGTCGATGAGCGCCGGCTGCTTTCCTACGCCGATGAGGCCCGCAAGAATGGCAGTGCTCTGCAGCAGGGCGGCGGCGGTCTCGATGTGACTGTTACGATTGCCGATTCCAAGCAGAAGCCGTTCAAGGGCAAGCTCGACTTCGCCGAAAACCGCGTCGATAACGAGACCGGAACCATCCGCGTCCGTGCCCGCTTCCCCAATCCCAATCTTATTCTGCAGCCCGGCCTTTTCGGACGTGTTCAGGTGCAGGGATCCAACAGCTACAAGGCGATTCTAGTGCCGGATGAAGCGATTGGTTCGGATCAAAACCAACGCGTCGTCTATACCGTCGATACCGCAGGCAACATCACGCCGAAATCCGTGCGTCTCGGGCCGAAGCTCTATGGCTATCGCGTCATCCGCGATGGCATGACCGGTGACGAGACGATCGTCGTCAACGGACTGATACGCATCCGCCCAGGCGTCAAGGTAACGCCGCAGCTGATCGAACTGCCGCAGCAGGCGACGAATGATGAGCCGCCAGCCCAGGCCGATGCACAGGGGACCAGCCAATGAGGTTTTCCCACTTCTTCGTCGATCGGCCGATCTTTGCATCGGTCCTATCTATCGTGCTGCTGATCGTTGGCGGCATCGCCTATTTCCAGCTGCCGGTGGCGCAATATCCCGAAGTCGCGCCGCCGACCATCGTCGTGCGTACCTCCTATCCGGGCGCTGACGCACAGACGATTGCCGATACGGTGGCGACGCCGATCGAGCAGGAAATCAACGGCGTCGAGGACATGCTCTATATGTCCTCCTATTCCAGCGCCGACGGCTCCATGGCGCTGACGATCACCTTCAAGCTCGGCACCGATCTCGACAAGGCACAGGTGCTGGTGCAGAACCGCGTCGCCATTGCCGAACCGCGACTGCCCGATGATGTCCGCCGCATCGGCATCACGACGGTCAAGAGCTCGCCCGACCTGATGATGGTCGTGCATCTCCTCTCGCCGAACAATCGCTACGACCAGCTCTATATTTCCAACTATGCCCGTACGCGCATCCGCGATCTTCTCGTTCGTCTCGATGGCGTCGGTGACGTCCAGCTCTTCGGCGAGCGCCAATATTCGCTGCGCATCTGGCTGGATCCGGAAAAGCTCGCCGCCTACGGCATGACTGCCGGCGACATCGTTCAGGCGCTTCGCGATCAGAACGTTCAGGTTTCCGGCGGTACGATTGGCGGGCCACCGGTATCCGGCACCAACGCCTTCCAATATACCGTCACCACGCAGGGGCGTTTTTCCGATGCGCGGCAATTCCGCTACGTCATCGTGAAGGCGACGGGCAACGGTCGTCTCGTGCAGCTGCAGGATGTCGCTCGCATCGAGCTCGGCGCGCAGGACTATGTCACAAACAGCTATCTGAATGGCAGCCCGGCGGTGGCGCTCGGCGTCTTCGCTCGCCCGGGCACGAACGCGCTCGATGCCGCTGCCGATATTCAAAAGACGATGGAAAGCCTGGCGCAGGATTTCCCGCAGGGGCTCGAATATCGCATCATCTATAACCCAACGGAGTTCATCGCCGAATCCATCCACGAGGTCTACAAGACGATCTTCGAGGCAGCTATCCTCGTTGCCATCGTCGTGCTGGTCTTCCTGCAGTCCTGGCGGACGGCGATCATTCCAATCGTCGCCATACCGGTATCGCTGATCGGCACCTTCGCCTTCCTGCTCGCCTTCGGCTTCTCGCTGAACATGCTGACGCTGTTCGGCCTGGTGCTTGCCATCGGCATTGTCGTCGATGACGCGATCGTCGTCGTTGAGAATGTCGAGCGAAACCTCGCGCTCGGCATGACGCCAAAAGAGGCGTCGCATGTGACGATGAACGAGGTGGGTACGGCGGTTCTGGCAATCTCGCTGGTGCTGATCGCCGTCTTCGTGCCGACAGCCTTTATCCCCGGCATCTCAGGCCAATTCTACCGGCAGTTCGCAGTGACGATTTCGGTCGCGACGGCGATTTCGTGCCTGAACTCGCTGACGCTCTCGCCGGCGATCGCCGCGATCGTGTTGCGCCCCCACAGTCATGAGAAATCCAACAATGTCTTCGCGCGGTTCGGCCGCGCCTTGGGTGACGGGTTCAACCGCGGCTTCGAGCGGATGAGCAGCGGCTATTCGTGGATCATCCGGCACCTTGTGACAACCTGGGCGGCGCTGGCCTGTGCACTTCTCGTCTTCGCGGGGCTGCTGGCGGGAACCTGGTATATGGGCAGGATCGTCCCGCAAGGCTTCGTTCCAACCATGGATCAGGGCTATGCCATTGTCGTTGTGCAACTGCCTGACGGCGCGTCGCTTGCGCGCACCAATGCCGTCATCCAGAAGGCGACCGATATCATCAGCAAGACGCCTGGTATCGCCAATGCCGTCGCCTTCGCGGGTTTCAACGGTGCGACTTTCACCAATGCCTCGAATTCGGGTGTCATCTTCACGCCGTTCAAGCCATTCGAGGAACGGTTGAAAACAGGAGATACGGCGACCAAGATTATCGGCCAGCTCTTCGGCAGCCTCCAGGGTATCCAGGAAGCCTTCATCATCGCCATTCCGCCGCCTTCGATCCGCGGCGTCGGCAATTCCGGCGGCTTCAAGATGCAGATCATGGACCGGGAAAATCCGGACATGCGCCGCATCCTGCCGCTCGCCTATCAGATGATGGGCGTTGCCGCACAGAACAAGGGTGTCAGCGGCGTCTTCACCACTTTCTCCGCCAACAGCCCGCAATATTTCCTGGCGATCGACCGTGACAAGGCGCGCGCACTCAATGTGCCGATCCCGAATATCTTCGAGACGCTGTCGATCAACCTCGGCACGTCCTATGTCAACGACTTCAACGCCTTCGGCCGCGTCTACCAGGTGCGGGCGCAGGCAGACCAGCAATATCGCATGGATCGCGAGGATATTCTGGCGCTGAAGGTACGCTCGGCAACGGGCGCGCTGGTGCCGCTCGGCACGCTGGTCGATATCCGCGATACGACCGGGCCGGCGCTCGTCCAGCGCTACAATATGTATGTCTCGGTCCCCCTGCAGGGCAATCCGGGCCTGGGGGTTTCCACGGGTACGGCACTCGACACCATGGAGGGGCTGGCCAAGAACCTCTTGCCCTCGGGCACGACCTTCGAATGGACCGAACTCGCCTATCAGGAAAAGCATACCGGCAATACGGCGATCTACATCTTCGCTTTGTCGGTCATCTTTGTCTTCCTGGCACTGTCGGCGCAGTATGAAAGCTGGATCCTGCCGCTTGCGATCATCCTCATCGTGCCGCTGGCGGTTCTGGCGGCATTGATCGGCGTGTATCTGCGAGGGATGGACAACAACATCCTGACGCAGATCGGGCTGATCGTGCTGATCGGTCTTGCGGCCAAGAACGCAATCCTGATCGTCGAGTTTGCCCGGCAGGCACAGGCCGAGGGAAAGAGTGCGGTGGAGGCGGCTATCGAGGCCAGTCATCTGCGTCTGCGCCCGATCCTGATGACGGCCTTCGCCTTCATCTTCGGCGTCGTGCCACTGATGATCGCCACCGGTCCCGGCGCCGAAATGCGTCAGTCGCTCGGTACGGCCGTTTTCTCCGGCATGCTCGGCGTGACGCTGTTCGGCCTGTTCCTGACGCCGGTCTTCTATGTCGTCCTGCGCAGGCGGCGCAAGCAGGCGGAAGCCGCGCAGGAGCCCTCGGCCACAGATGCCGCAGCACAATGATATCTAACAGAGGAGAGGCCGAGCGTTTCACGGGAACCGCTCGGCCTCTTTATCTGGCTGCTTTCAGGCAATGCCAGACGCAAAGCCGTTCGATGCTTTTTCGCTGATTGCTTTAGAGATGCGGATTGCGCGGTCTATATTTCTTGACCAGGCGCTGATTGGTTTCCTTGGCGCCTGGCATGTTGGCGCTGAGGTAGACGGGCGGATTGCCATCCTTACAGAGTTCGGCGGCGACATCGGCGAAGATGGCGTTCAGCACCGTGGCGCCGACGGCTGTTGAGGCCGGCCCGACCTTCAGCTCCGTTCCCGGCAGCTCGATCATCGCGTCCCCGGGCGGCAGCCCGTTGTCCAGCACGATATTGGCGATATCGGCGAGCTTTCTACGTCCATTGGCGATGGCGGCCGAATAGGCGAGCGATGTGATGGCGATGACCGTTGCGCCGATCTCGCGGCCATAGTCCGCCGCCTCGATCGGTGCTGCGTTGACGCCGGAATTGGAGGCTATGATCAGCACATCGCCCGGCTGCATGCCGTAGCGCTCGAAGACCGGGCGGATAAGGCCTTCGGTGCGTTCATAGACCGAACTGATAACGGCGCCTTCATGCAGCATGGCGGAGCCCACGAGCACGGGAATGGTGAAGGCGAGGCCGCCGGCGCGATAATGCACCTCTTCGGCCAGCATATGCGAGTGGCCGGTGCCGAAGACATAGACGCGGCGGTCGGCGCGTGCGGCGGCACAGATAGCAGCCGAAGCTGTGGACATGGGCTCCGCCAGCGTTTCGCGCAGGGTCTCCAACCGACCAATGAGAGCGGAGAAATAGCTGTCCGTGACTGCGCTCATGCCGAGCTTCCTCATATGCTGTGTCAGGCCGAAGCTTGACCTGAGATCCATGTTTCCGTGACTTCGATGCCGTCGTTGATGTGAACGAGATCGGCACGCATTCCCGGCGCCAAATGGCCGCGATCGGCAAGCCGCAGGAAGCGGGCGGGGTAGGAGGTCGCCATGCGCAGAGCTTCCGCCAGCGGCAGCTCGAGAATATTGACGCCATAGCGGATCGTGGAGGCCATATCGACATCGGAACCCGCCAGCGTACCATCATCGAGCGTCAGCTTGGAGCAATAGCCGCCCTTGGTGCGATAGACCGTGCGGCCGTTCAGCGTGAAACTCGGCAGGTCGGTGCCGACCAGCGACATGGCATCGGTGACGAAGAACAGACGACCTTCGCCGCGTTTCGCGCGCAGTGCAACCCTGAGCGCCGTCGGCTCGACGTGATGACCATCTGCGATGATGCCGCACCAGGGGGCGGGATGGTCGATCGCTGCACCGACGAGGCCGGGCGCACGATGGCCCATCTGGCTCATGGCATTGAAAAGGTGGGTAACGCCGCGGGCGCCGGCATCGAAGCGCGCATCGGCGGCTTCAGCCGTGCAATCGCTATGGCCGATGCTGACGATGACGCCGCCTTCGGCGAGCGCCTGCACCTGTCGCTCCGTCACCTGCTCGGCCGCCATGGTGACCAGCAGCGTGCCGATCGCTTCGCGGGCGCGGATGAAAGTCTTGACGTCGCTGTCGTCGACCGGACGCATCAATTCGGCCAGATGCGCACCCTTGCGGGCAGGCGCCAGATGCGGGCCTTCCAGATGCAGGCCGGCGACGCCGCGATTGGCTTTCACGGCTTCGATGGCCGCTTCGATCGCGGCCGTCGTTGCGGCTGCGACATCGGTGATGAGCGTCGGCAGCACCGACGTCGTGCCGTAGGGGCGATGCCCCTCGGCGATCATGTACATGGACGCGGGCGAGGGCTCGTCATTCAGCATGCGGCCGCCGCCGCCGTTGACCTGCGCGTCGATGAAGCCCGGAGAGAGAACGCCGCCTTTCAGCTGAATGGTTTCGGCATTATCGGGCACATCGTTGATGCCGGT
Source organism: Martinezella sp. CNPSo 3959 (assembly GCF_057784355.1). Lineage (NCBI taxonomy): Bacteria > Pseudomonadati > Pseudomonadota > Alphaproteobacteria > Hyphomicrobiales > Rhizobiaceae > Martinezella > Martinezella sp. CNPSo 3959. The sequence goes on along the minus strand of NZ_JBXSOV010000006.1, from coordinate 187,550 downwards.
GATGGCATGGATACGGCCATTGCCGATCACCAACGCGCTATCCTCGTGAAACCGGTCGCCATCGAAGATGCGGGCGCCGGTAAAGACCTTGTAGTCCATCACATGGTCTCCGTTACCTTGAGAAGATTAGCCGGCTTATCCGGGTCGAAGCCCTTGCGGCGGGTCACCGACTCGATGAGGCGATAGTAGCACAGCAGCGACACGAGCGGGTCGAGCAGGCCGTTGCCTGTCGTTGGCATGCGCAGATTGATGCCGGCGAGCGGCGCGGTCGAGAAGGAGACGGCGGTGGCGCCGAGCTTCTGAAGCCGTTCCAAGGCCTGGGCATTGTTGGCGAAGGCTGCATCATCGGGCGAGAAGGCGACGATGGGGAAGCCCGGCTGCACGAGGCGCATCGGGCCGTGCATGAGCTCCGCCAGCGAAAAGGCTTCGGCATGAAGGCCGGCGGTTTCCTTCGCCTTCAAGGCCGCTTCGAGCGCAATGGCGAAAGCCGGACCGCGGCCGCCGGTATAGAGCGAGGAGGCATCGAAGAGCACATCTTCGGCCGCCTTGCCGTCGATGCCCGAGGTCGCAGCAAGCGCCTTCGGCAGCTTGGCGAGACCATCGATCAGCGCCTTATCCTGCGACACTGCAGCCGTGACGCCGGCAAGAGCGGCAACCGAGGCGATGAAGGATTTGGTCGCGGCGACGCTCTGTTCCTTGCCGGCGTTCAGGCCGAGCACGATGTCGGCCTCCTTGGCGAGCGGGCTGTCGGTGACGTTGACGACGGCGATCGTGGTGGCGCCGCCCTTCTTGGCGGCGGCCTGCATGGCGATGATATCGGGGCTGCCGCCGGACTGGGAGACCGTGAAGTGAATGCCGCCCTTCAGGTGCAGCGGAGCGCCATAAACGGAGGCGATCGACGGGCCGACGGAAGCGACCGGGATGCCGCAGGAGATTTCGAAGAGATATTTGAAGAAGGTGGCGGCGTGGTCGGACGAGCCGCGCGCGGCCGTCGTGATCAGCGACGGGCGACCGGTCGAGAAGAGCTTCGCGATCTCGGCAAAAGCAGGCTTTTCCTTTTCAAGCAGCGTCGCAACCACCTCAGGCGATTGGCCGGCTTCCGTCAGCATCAGGGATTGGGTCTCGCTCATAGGTCATCTCCAATTCTCAATTCAGCAACAAAATCATAGGCATCGCCGCGGTAATGCGAGCGGGTATATTCAACGACGCGCTGGTCCGCGAGGCGGGAAACGCGCTCGATCAGAAGCGCGGGCGCTCCGGCCTTCACGGTCAGGATCGAGGCGGAGGTCGGGTCGAGCGTCACGGCGGTCAGCCTCTGCTGGGCGCGGACGGGCTTGAAGCCTTTGGCGGCCAGGGCGTCGTAAAGCGACCCCTCGGATATGGCCTCCTCACCCAGGAATTTGATGGGAACGACGGCGCGCTCGATGGCGAGCGGCTGGCCATCAGCCAGGCGCAGTCGATCGAGCCGCAACACGGGTTCATCAAGGCCGAGGCCCAGCAGGAAGGATTCCTCCGGCGCGGGCGCGCTGACGGTGCGGGACAGAATGCGTGCTGCCGGTTCGCGGCCGCGAGAGCGCATATCTGCGGAAAAGGAGGAGAGGCGCCAGAGCGGCTGCTCGATGCGCTCCACATGCTGCGAGACGAAGGTGCCGCTGCCGTGGCGGGATTCGATGACGCCTGAAGTGAGCAGGTCGCGATAGGCGGTTCTGACCGTGATGCGGCCGATTTCCAGTGCGCTGGCGAGGTCGCGTTCGCCCGGAAGTGCCGTGCCCGGTTTCAGCAGGCCCTCTTGGATCAGACCCGTCAGCGCTTGTGCTAGGCGCTTGTACAGCGGCCCGCTCCCAGTCCCGTCGCTGAGGCCGCGATTGTTCAATTCGGCGATCAAACTGGTTCTATCCATGGTCGTCATATAGAACCTATTTAGAACCAATTCACAAGATGAATCTGTCCGCAGTGCAAAAAAGAATCGGCCGGGCGCTTTGGACGCCCGGCCGATTAGTGTGAGCAGGGCGTGCCCGGCTTAGTTCTTCGTGAAAATGTAATCCGTTTCCTGCCGCAATACCTCGCCCGGGCGGAGCACGGCATTGGGGAAGCCTTCATGGTTGATGGCATCGGGCCAAACCTGCGTTTCCAGGCAGAAGCCGGCAAACGGGCCGATCTTGCGGCCGTCATGACCGGGAACCGGCACATCGAGCTTGAAGCCGGCATAGAACTGCACGCCGGGCTCGGTGGTGCGGACCTCAAGCGATACGCCGGAATTGACGCTGCGGGCGAGCACGACGGAGCGTTTGGCGGTGCGCTCGCTGGAGAGGCAGAAATTATGATCGTAGAGCGCCTGATCACTTCCTTCGAAACGCTTCATCGGCGACATCTCGCGGAAATCGAAGGCAGTGCCTTCGACAGAGCGGATTTCCCCTGTCGGTATCTGTTTGTCGTCCGTCGGTGTGTAGTGATCGGCGGCGATCATGATGTCGTGACCGAGCGCATCGTCGCGGCCGTCGAGGTTGAAATAGGCGTGCTGGCAGACATTGGCGAGAGTGGGCTGATCGGTGGTCGATTCGTAGGTGACCGACAATTCGCCATTGCCATGCACCCAATAGGTTGCCTGGATCGTGCAATTGCCGGGATAGCCGGCGCGGCCATCGGGGTCGACAATCTTCAGGACGACACGGTCGGTATCGTGCTCGACGATGGTCCAGTTGCGCTTGGCGATATTGTCCTTGCCGCCATGCAGATGGGTGACGCCCTTTTCATTGAGCTCCAGCTGATACTGCTTGCCGTCGAGCGTGAAGCGGCCAGCGCCGATGCGGTTGGCGCAGCGGCCGGGCGTGGCGCCGAAATAGGAGGAATGGGCCGGATAATCGGCGAAATTGTCGAAGCCGAGCAGAAGCGAGGGCTCGTGGCCGTCGAGGCGCAGATCCTGGATGACTGCCCCCCAGGACATGATATGGGCGGTCAGGCCGCCACCGACGATCTTGACGCGATAAACGGTATCTCCATTCGCCGTCGTCCCAAAATGTTCCCGCTGCAAAGTGCTTTCCGTCATATCAGCTCATCCATTGCTTTTGAGTATGCGAGGCCAGACCCTGCCTCCATTCGCGCCGTTCCGCAACCAGTTCGATGGCGAAATTTAGAGGTGAGCAGCGGGGGATCAAGGCTCCGTTTGGCTTTAGAGACACTACGCTGCGCCGGAAGTATGCAATGCCTATGACAGAGCGGGTCGATTCTGTAACGGCCCCTCACCCTAGCCCTCTCCCCGCTTGCGGGGAGAGGGGACGACCGAGCCAGCCGGATTGACCACTCGGATTGCGAAGAGAGTTTGAGGCACTGTCGAACTCCCTCTTCCCGCAAGCGGGGAGAGGGTTGGGGTGAGGGGCCAGGCACGAGGGCGCGGCAGAACAGTGCGCGCCTGACCATTGCAAAACCCAGACTGATCCAGCCTCAGCGCGACAATTCCCTTGTCGCCTTTTCCAGCCCGCCGAGCGTCAGCGGGTACATGCGGTCGTTCATCAGGCGGCGGATGAGGGAAATGGAGGTCGTATGGCCCCAATAGTTTTCCGGCACCGGATTGATCCAGATGCATTTGCGGAAATGGCCGGTCATTCGGGCGAGCCAGGTCTCGCCGGTCTCCTTGTTCCAATGCTCCACCGAGCCGCCCGGCTGAGAGATCTCATAGGGGCTCATAGATGCGTCGCCGACGAAGACGACACGGTAGTCGGGGCCGAAGGTGCGGATGAGATCGGTCGTCGCCGTGATATCGACGCGCCGGCGACGATTGTCCTTCCACACGCCCTCGTAGAGGCAGTTGTGAAAGTAGAAATACTCCATGTGGCGGAACTCCGCGCGGGCGGCGGAGAAGAGTTCCTCCACGACGCGGATATGGTCGTCCATCGAGCCGCCGACATCGAAGAACATCAGAAGTTTGACGGCGTTGCGGCGCTCCGGCCGTGTCTGGACATCGAGATAGCCATGCTCGGCGGTGGAGCGGATGGTGCCGGAAAGATCCAGTTCCTCGGCTGCCCCCTCGCGAACCCAGCGGCGCAGGCGCTTCAGCGCCACCTTGATATTGCGGGTGCCAAGCTCTACGCCGTCATCGAGGTTCTTGAAGTCGCGCCGGTCCCAGACTTTTACCGCGCGGCGATTGCGCGAGGTTTCCTGGCCGATGCGCACGCCTTCGGGGTTATAGCCGTAGGCGCCGAAGGGCGAGGTGCCCGCCGTGCCGATCCATTTCGAGCCGCCCTGATGCCCGCCCTTCTGCTCGGCCAGCAGCTCGCGCAGCGTCTCCATCAGCTTGTCGAAGCCGCCGAGTGCCTCGATCTGCCGTCTTTCCTCTTCCGTCAGATGCCGCTCGGCGAGCTTGCGCAGCCATTCTTCAGGAATGGCGGTCGGCTCCACCGCTTCTCCATCGGCATTGCTGGCGATCGCCTCGACGCCACGAAAGTAATCGGCGAAGACCTGGTCGAAACGGTCGATGAAGCGCTCGTCCTTGATCAGCGTCGCGCGCGCCAGATAGTAGAAGGCCTCGACGTCGTAATCAGCAATCCCTTCTTCCATTCCTTCAAGCAGCGACAGGAATTCCCGGAGCGTCACCGGAACCTTCGCTTGCCTTAGCTTCAGGAAGAAGGGAATGAACAAGCCTCAAGTCCTTTCCTGACCGATCTCCTCCAGATCATATGGCGTGGTCTGGTAGATCTCGTTGATCCAGTTGCCGAAGAACAGATGCGCGTGGCTGCGCCACCGGTTCTGCGGAGGAATTTCCGGATCGTTGTGCGGGAAATAGTTGTGCGGCATCTTGATCGGCACGCCCGCATTCACATCGCGGAAATACTCATCCGCCAGCGAGGTGGAATCATACTCCACGTGATTGAACATGTAGAGCCGGTTACAAGCCTGCTCATGCACGAGGCAGACGCCCATCTCGCTCGAATCCATCAGGATCTGCAGGCCAGGCACCTTTTCGATATCGGCGCGGCGCACTTCGGTCCAGCGCGACACCGGAATGGCGAAATCGTCGGAGAAGCCGTTGAGATAGACCGAGGAGGGCTTCAGGTTCTGGTGACGATAGACGCCGAAAGCCTTTTCCTTCAGCGTGTATTTCGGCACCTTGTGGAAATGATAGATCGCCGCCATCGCGCCCCAGCAGACGTTCATCGTCGAATGGACGTTGGTCGTCGTCCAGTCCAAGATCTCCTGCATCTCGTTCCAATAGGTGACGTCCTCATATTCCAGCAGCTCGATCGGCGCACCCGTGATGATGAAGCCGTCGAACTTGCGGTGCTTCACCTCTTCCCACGTTTGGTAAAAGGCGAGGAGATGCTCTTCGGAGGTGTTCTTGGCCTTGTGCGCGCCAACACGCACCAGGGAAAACTCCACCTGCAGCGGCGATGCGCCGACCAGGCGCGCCATCTGGACCTCGGTCTTGATCTTGTTCGGCATGAGGTTGAGAAGCCCGATCTGAAGAGGGCGGATATCCTGACGGAACGCCACCGTTTCGGTCATCACCCGCACACCTTCGTTCTGAAGGGTTTCAAACGCGGGGAGCGTATCGGGAATCTTGATGGGCATCTTTTCACTCGCCAAATACAAAAAAACCGGCCGCGATGAATCGCTACCGGTCCGCACGCGGCCCTTTAGCGACTTATTTAACGTGGCTGCAAGCCGGCCGGCCAAATCACCACGAGGGAAATTCAATAGACCTGTCATCTCGGCGGGTCAATGGGGACAAGCGTCGATGGAAGTCGGTGGGTTGAGTCCAGAGGCGCGATACGGCCTACAGATGTTTAATGAGAGCTTCCATGCCATAACCGAGGCGCTGGCTGGCGGTCTCGATCGGTAGCCAGAAGAAGCGGAAGCCGATCGGGTCGCCACCGTCGAAAGGCGTCATTTCGTGGTGGAGCCAAGTGGCAGGCGCTCGCTCGGAGATACCGCAGCGGAAATAGTGCCGTTGGTGATAGTAATCGCGGCCGTTCTTTTCGAAACGGTAGTCGTGGACGCCAAGCGGATGGAGTTCGCGCGGCGCAAAACCGGTCTCCTCCTCAAATTCGCGCGCTGCGGCCGCTACAATGTCCTCACCGGATTCGACAGTGCCACCAGGAATCTGGAGCTGGACGGCGGGGAAGTCTGGCTCATCGAATACCAGCAGATGCCCATCCCGAACGGCATAGATCAAAACCTTTACGGCATCGGGTTGCATTATCTACCCTGCCCACGCGCCATGAAGGCCAGCCGCTCGAAGAGGTGCACATCCTGCTCGTTCTTCAGAAGCGCACCATGGAGTTTCGGCAATACGTTCTTCGCATCGGCGCGCAATGTTTCCGGCTCGATATCGTCTGCGACCAGCAGGCGGATCCAGTCGAGCGCTTCCGAGGTCGAGGGCTTCTTCTTCAAGCCCGGCACGTCGCGGATTTCGAAGAATTGCGTCAGTGCCGCATGGACGAGCGTCTGCTTGATGCCGGGATAGTGCACCTCGACGATGCGCGTCAGCGTCTCCATGTCTGGGAAGCGGATATAATGAAAGAAACAGCGGCGCAGGAAGGCGTCCGGCAGCTCCTTCTCGTTGTTCGAGGTGATGATGACGATCGGGCGGACGGCGGCCCGGATCGTCTCACCGGTCTCGTAGACATGGAATTCCATGCGGTCGAGTTCCTGCAGGAGATCGTTCGGGAATTCGATATCGGCCTTGTCGATCTCGTCGATCAGCAGCACGCACTTCGTCGGCGAGGTGAAGGCCTGCCAAAGCTTGCCCTGACGGATATAGTTGCTGACATCATGAACTCTGATGTCGCCGAGCTGGCTGTCGCGCAGGCGCGAAACCGCATCATATTCGTAGAGACCCTGCTGGGCCTTCGTCGTCGATTTGACATTCCACTCGATCAGGTCAAGGCCGAGCGCGGTGGCCACCTGGCGTGCGAGTTCGGTCTTGCCCGTACCGGGTTCGCCCTTTACGAGAAGCGGACGCTCCAGCCTTATGGCAGCATTGACGGCGACCATCAGATCCTTGTCGGCAATATAGTCGGCAGTTCCCTGAAATTGCATCGGAAGGCTTTCTCAATCTTTCAAGCGCAAGCTAATTGCTGGCCTTATTCGGTTCAAGACGCGAAACCGTGTATATAGGAATGTGATCCCACCGATCTATTGCAAGGGTGGACATGAGGGCGGCTCATGATTAACTGACGGGACGCGTGGCAGGGAAGTGCTGATGGCAGTTGATACGCAAGCCAAGCCGAATGGGCAGGGGAACGAGCAGGTCGGATACGATTTGAGCCTCTTCTTTCGGTTGAGGATGATGTTTTCCGCGTTCTGGAATTCGCCGGTCCGCATCAGGCTCATTATCCTTGTCGTCGCGCTTTTCGCAATCATTCTCGTCACGGCCTATGTTCAGGTGCTGCTCAACAATTGGAACGCGCCCTTTTACGATTCGCTGGCAAGGCGCGATATTACCGCTTTCTTCCATCAGCTCGGCGTCTTCGGCATCATCGCCGGTTCGCTTCTGGTCCTCAACGTCATCCAGGCCTGGCTCAACCAGATGACCGCGCTGTACATGCGCGAGGGTCTGGCGCGTGATCTCGTCAATCAGTGGCTTCAGGCGAAGCGCGCGCTTCGTCTCGCCTCTTCCGGCCTGATCGGCGTCAATCCCGACCAGCGTCTGCATGAAGATGCCCGCAACCTCGCGGAAAGCACGACCGGGCTCGCCATCGGTCTGGTGCAGGCGACGATCCTGCTGCTGAGCTTTATCGGCGTGCTCTGGGAGCTTTCCAGCGGCATGGTATTCAAAGTCAACGGCATGAGTTTTGCCATCCCCGGCTACATGGTCTGGGCGGCAATCCTCTATGCCGGATCGGCATCGTTCCTCAGCCAATTCGTCGGCCGCCGCCTCGTGCGGCTGAATGCGGATCGCTATTCGAAAGAGGCCGAGCTGCGCTTTGCGCTCATGCATGCCAACGAGCATATGCCGGCGATCACGATTGCCGGCGGCGAAGAGAACGAACGCCGGCGGATCAATCTCGATATATCGGCCGTGCTTGCCGTCATCCGGCAGCTTGCCATCGCCAATACCAATCTCACCTGGGTATCGGCCGGCTATGGCTGGCTGGTGCTGATCATTCCGATCCTCGTTGCCGCGCCCGCCTATTTCTCCGGAGGCTTGACCTTCGGTCAGCTGATGGTTGCGGTCGGCGCCTTCAATCAGGTCAATTCGGCGCTGCGCTGGTATGTCGCCAATTTCGGCCCGATCGCCGAATGGCGCGCGACGCTGATGCGCGTGACCGATTTCCGTAAGGCGCTGACGGAGATGGACGACAAGACGCCGATGCCGCACACCCTCGTCTTTGAGAAAGCGGCACCTGGGACGATGGTTTGGACCGATCTGGAGATTTCGACGAAGACCAGCGACGATGCGACCGAAAACGGCTTCCGGATCGCGGAGGGGACGGTCACCATCAATGCCGGCGAGCATGTGATGATCAATGGCGATCACGGCGTAAACCGCAGGCTGCTGTTCGAGGTGCTGGCGCACCAGTGGTACAGCGGCTCGGGCACGGTCAGCCTGCCGCCGATGGACGACATGCTCTTCGTGCCACATACGCCCTATGTGCCGACCGGCACGCTCAGGGAGGCAATCTGTTTTCCGGATGATCCGGACGCCTACGACGATGCCGCTGTCGAGGCCGTCATCGACAAGGTGGGGCTCGGCCGGCTGAAGAGCCGTCTCGATACGCAGGCCCGCTGGGATCGATTGCTCGATACCGAAGAGCAGAAGGCTGTCGGCTTTGCGCATCTGCTGCTCGCGAAGCCGAAATGGATCGTCTTCGACGATGCCATGGAAGGGCTCGAGGCTGAAGTTCAGGCGAAGGCGTTCGCTATGCTCACTGAACTGGAGGGTGCGACCCTGATCTACATCGGCCGCTCCGATGCCTTTATGAACTCCATGTCGCCGCGCATCCTGCATCTGCAGTCCCTCGCTCCGCATGAGCACAGTACCGATATGCAAACGCCTCCCGAAGCTGCCAGCGCAATGCGGGCGGGCGAGAAAAAGGCCAGTGCTCCCTAAGACAGTGGGATCCATCTTCATGCGATCCTCTGGCTTCAACCGCCCAAAACGCAAAACGCCCCGTCGCGAGGACGAGGCGTTCTTCATGCAAGCTATGAGCTTGAAGCTCAGTCCTTGGCGCGCTCGACGTAGGAATTGTCTTCCGTGGCGATGACGACGCGGGTGCCGGCGGTAATGTGCGGCGGCACCAGGGTGCGGATGCCGTTCGACAGTATGGCAGGCTTGTAGGAAGAGGATGCCGTCTGGCCCTTCACGACCGGCTCTGTCTCGCTGATTTCGAGCGTGACATGGCGCGGCAGTTCGATCGCGAGTGGGATGCCTTCGTGGATCGACAGGATGCAGGTCATGCCTTCCTGGAGATAGGCCTTCTGGTCGCCCATGGTTTCGACATCGACCACGACCTGGTCGTAGGTGGCCGGGTTCATGAAGTGGAAGCCTTCGCCGTCTTCATAGAGGTACTGGAAGTTCACGTCTTCGACGAAGGCGCGCTCGACCTGTTCGGTCGTGCGCCAACGCTCGGAGACCTTCACGCCGTCGACGATGCGGCGCATGTCGACCTGGGTAACCGGCGTACCCTTGCCCGGATGAAAGTTCTGAGCGGTGAGAACGACGTAGAGCTTGCCGTCGACGTCGAGAACGTTGCCCTTGCGGACCGAAGAGGCGATGACCTTGACCATAAGACTTCCTTGTAACGCTGCGTTTTGCGTCGTAGAGGGACTGTCTGAATGCTCTCCGAGACGCAGCAATTGTTTGCTTGGGGGCGCAACTACCCTAAATCAATGGAAATTGCCACCCCCCAACGTGGCAGGTGCGCGGAAGAAAGCTAGGAATGAAGCCGAAGACGAGCAAAGCGTCCCCCTGGTGGACCCGCAATGTCCATGCGGACCGGCGGCCGTTCCTCATCGGCCGCAATGCCATTCAGGCTGCCTTGCGTGTTTTCTTTGCGCGCAACGACTTCATCGAGGTCGATACGGCAACGCTGCAGGTGTCACCCGGCAACGAGGCCCATCTGCATGCTTTCACGACCGAGGCAGTGACGACGGATGGCAAAACGCTGCCCCTCTATCTGCACACCTCACCGGAATTTGCTTGCAAGAAGCTACTAGCGGCGGGCGAGGAGCGCATCGCCTGCTTTGCCCATGTCTATCGCAACCGTGAGCGCGGGCCGCTGCATCATCCGGAATTCACCATGCTGGAATGGTACCGGGCAGGCGAGAGCTACGAGGCCCTGATGGCCGATTGCGCCGCAATCCTGGGGCTTGCGGCCGAGACGGTCGGGGCGAAGAAATTCAGCTACCGCGGTGCAGAAACCGATCCGTTCCTCCAGCCCGAGCGCATCAGCGTCGCAGCCGCTTTCGAACGTTATGCCGGCATCGATCTCTTTGCGTCCATCGGTCTCGACGGATCGACGGATCGCGAGCGCTTGGCGGCGGATATGCGGCAGGCTGGCATCCGCGTTGCCGACGACGATCTTTGGCAGGATCTTTTCAGCCGGGTGCTGGTCGAGAAGATCGAACCCAATCTCGGCTTCGGGCGTGTGACCATTCTTGACGAATATCCCGTTTCCGAGGCAGCCCTTGCCCGGCCGTCGGCAGCCGACCACCGCGTTGCCGAGCGTTTCGAGCTCTATGCCTGCGGCGTTGAGCTTGCCAATGCCTTTGGCGAGCTTACCAATGCCGAGGAGCAGCGGCGCCGCTTCGAGATCGAGATGGCGGAAAAGCAGCGCGTCTATGGCGAGACCTATCCGCTGGACGAGGATTTTCTGCAGGCGCTTGCCGTCATGCCTGACGCAAGCGGTATTGCGCTGGGCTTCGACCGGCTCGTGATGTTGGCAACCGGCGCTTCGCGGATCGAGCAGGTGCTGTGGGCGCCGGTCGCGGAGTATGACGCATGAACGTGATGCGCCCAATCCGGACTATCGGCGAACTTGAGCGCGCCGGGCTGATCGACGCCGATCAGGCAGTGGCGCTCGAAGCCGTGGCGGAGCGCTATGCCGTCGCCCTGACGCCGACCGTGACGCGACTGATCGACGCCGAAAACCCCGCCGATCCCATTGCCCGGCAGTTCGTGCCTGATCCGGCGGAACTCGTCGTCATGCCCGAGGAGCGCGCCGATCCGATCGGCGATCACGCGCATAGCCCGGTCGAGGGCATCGTCCACCGCTATCCCGACCGTGTGCTTCTGAAGGCCGTGCATATCTGCCCGGTCTATTGCCGTTTTTGCTTCCGCCGCGAGATGGTCGGACCGCAGGGGCTCGGGACGCTGGATGGCGCTGCGCTTGACGGCGCCTTTGCCTATATCCGCGAGCACAAGGAGATCTGGGAGGTCATTCTGACCGGCGGCGATCCGCTGGTGCTTTCACCGCGGCGCCTGGAAGAGATTCTCGGGCAGCTTGCCGATATCGAGCATGTGAAGATCGTCCGCTTCCATACCCGCATCCCCGTCGTAGATCCTTTGCGGGTCGATGCGGCGCTGATTGCGGCACTGAAGGCGAGCGGTAAGATCATCTATGTAGCGCTGCATGCCAATCATCCGCGGGAGATGACGGAGGAGGCGCGCGCTGCCTGCGGCCGGCTGGTCGATGCGGGAATCGTGCTTATCAGCCAGTCGGTTCTGTTGAAGGGCGTCAATGACGATCCGGAGGTGCTGGCGGCGCTGATGAGGGCTTTTGTCGAAACGCGGGTGAAGCCATATTATCTGCATCATCCGGACCTTGCGCCCGGCACCAGCCACTTCCGCCTCACGATCGCCGAAGGGCAGGCAATCGTAGCAAGCCTGCGCGGCCGGATTTCCGGCCTTTGCCAGCCGACCTACATTCTCGATATTCCCGGCGGCTACGGCAAGGTCGACATCGGTCGAAGCGCGGTTCGCGAACTGGGCGAGGGTTGCTATTCGATTTCGGATTACAGGGGCGGTGACCACATCTATCCGCCGGAAGGTTAGCACTCGTTACAAAGGGTCTATACTTTTGCCGGCGCTCCGATTGGGATTGTATTTCTAGCGCAAACGTTGTGACGAATTTTGGCACGTTAACCGACGTGAGACCTGCGGCTTTCCAAAAAAGCGCCACGCCTTTATAACAGGAATACATAATATTAATGCGCGGGCCGCGATTTAGATGACTAACGTTTGGTGAATTTCAATCGGAAAAGTCTAGAATATAGCACTTTCCCACCAAGTATAAGTTGTTTTCATTTACCACGTCGCTTAGCGGAATTTTCTATTTTGCCTGTTACTTCTCGGCGAAGAATAAGACTGCGTAACTGCGGTTATGCTTGCCATTGCCAGAAGGGACTAGACTATGAACAAGACGATTCGCGATTTGCTGGCCAAGTTCGGTACGCTTCCCGTTGCTATCGATCAGATCGAAGATGACGCTGATCTTTATGCGACGGGGCTGTCTTCCTTCGCTTCCGTGCAGCTGATGCTCGGCATCGAGGAAGCCTTCGACATCGAATTTCCCGACAACCTGCTGAACCGCAAGTCCTTCGCCAGCATCGCCGCGATCGAAAGAACCGTCGGCATGATCCTGGACAGCAGAAAGGTCGCCTGATGACTGCGGCGGTCGCTCTACTCGAGGTTGGGACGGGCGAGGGAGCGGCGGTGCGCGCCGCCCGCGTCGCAGCGATCGCCAGCCAACACGCCGATGCCGTCGATGCCGAGGGCCGTTTCCCGCGCGAAGCCGTCGACGCGATGCGCGCCGAAAAGCTGCTCTCCATCCAGATCCCCGCCGATCTCGGCGGCGAAGGCGCGTCGATGACCGAAATCGCCGAGCTTTGCTCGATCCTCGGTCAGGCTTGCGCGGCCAGCGCCATGGTCTTCGCCATGCATCAGATCAAGCTTTCGAGCCTGGTCGAGCACGGCGTCGATAGCGATTGGCACCGCGACTTCATGCGCCGCATCGCCAGGGAACAGCTGCTGCTTGCGTCGGCGACGACCGAGGGCGGGATCGGCGGCAATCTACGCAACAGCATCTGCGCCATCAATGTCGAAGGCGATACCTGCACCCTCGAAAAGGATGCGACAGTTATTTCCTATGGCGCCCATGCCGACGCCATTCTGATCACCTCGCGCAGCCATGCCGAGGCGGCGTCCTCCGATCAGGTGCTGACCTGCTTCCTGAAAGATCAATACGACATCAAGCGCACCGTCGAGTGGAACACGCTCGGCATGCGTGGCACCTGTTCCGACGGTTTCCTGTTCAAAGGTAAAGCTCCGGCCAAGCAGATCCTGCCAAAGCCGTTTGCCGAGATCGCTGCACAGTCGATGCTCGCAAGCTCGCACCTGCTTTGGAGCGGCGTGTGGTACGGCATTGCCGCCGACGCGGTTTCCCGCGCGCAGGCGTTCGTGCGAGCCGCCGCTCGCAAGTCTCCTGGCGTACAGCCGCCCGGCGCGCTGCGCCTCGCCGAAGCCTCCAGCATGCTGCAGATGGTGAAATCCAATGTGGTTGCCGGGCTGAAGGCCTATGAAGAGGCGAAGCTCGATGCGGACCGCCTGTCGTCGATGGCCTTCGCCGTGGCGATGAACAACGTCAAGATCGCGTCGTCGGAGATGATCCTGCCGATCATTAACCACGCAATGCTCATCTGCGGCATCATGGGGTACAAGAACGGTACGCCCTACAGCCTCGGCCGCCACCTGCGCGATGCGCACTCGGCGCAATTGATGATCTCGAATGACCGCATTCTCGGCAATACGTCGACCATGCTGCTCGTCCACAAACAAGATACCAGCCTGTTGGGGTAACCGTCATGGATATGCAAACATCGTTTCTCGACCGCCTTTTCGATTCTGGCCTGCTGATCGACACCGGCGTTGATGGTCTCTATGGCCGCAGCGGCCAGTTCGAAGACGTGATTTCCGCTTTCGAGCGCTTGATCGACACGTTCGGCGGCGCCGATGGCGCCGAAGCCATCCGTTTTCCGCCCGGCATGAACCGCGCCTTCTTTGAGACAAGCGGCTATATGAAGAGCTTCCCGCAACTGGCCGGCACGGTGCACAGCTTCTGCGGCAACGAGCTCGACCATATGAGCCTGCTGAAGTGCATGGAAGTCGGCGACGACTGGACGAAAGACCAGCAGGCGACCGATATCGTGCTGACGCCGGCGGCTTGCTATCCGCTCTATCCGACGGTTGCCAAGCGCGGTGCCATTCCGGAAAACGGCGCGCTTTACGATCTGCAGTCCTATTGCTTCCGACATGAGCCCTCGAAGGACCCGGCCCGCCAGCAGCTGTTCCGCATGCGCGAATATGTCTGCATGGGCAGCGAAAAGCATGTGACGGATTTCCGCCAGAGCTGGATGGATCGCGGTGTCGAGATGATGAAGGCCGTCGGTCTCGATGTAACCATCGATGTCGCCAACGATCCGTTCTTCGGTCGCGCCGGCAAGATGCTCGCCAACAACCAGCGCGACCAGAACCTGAAGTTCGAGCTGTTGATTCCGATCACCTCCGTCGCCAATCCCACAGCCTGCATGAGCTTCAACTATCATCAGGATGCCTTTGGCACGAAATGGGGCCTGAATTTTGCCGATGGCCGCGTCGTGCATACGGCCTGCGTCGGCTTCGGCCTGGAGCGCATCGCGCTGGCGCTGTTCCACACCCACGGTCTCGACACTAGGGAATGGCCCGAGAGCGTGCGCAAGACGCTTTGGGGCTGATCGCACCCATGGCTGCCGTGTTTCAGGGACTGGATCCCGCCGTCTACAAGCCACATGCGTTGCACGACAGTGAGCGCATGTGGCCCGAGACCAACTGCTACATCGATCTCTGGATCGAGGTTCTTTCGAGCCTGAAGCTGCCGCCGGAAGCCATGCTCGGCTTTACGCTGACACAGGATTTCGAGGGCGATCAGTTCACCTTCTTCAAGGTGCCGCTCGAGGATCTGGAAGCGCTCTATGGCGTGCGCTGCACCGAGCTTGCGATCTACGACAAGGTTCAGAACCATGTTGCCGAGCAGATCGGCCGCGGCCGGCTCTGCCTGGTGGAGATGGATTCCTTCTTCATGCCGGATACTCAAGGGGTCGGCTATCGCCGCGAACACGGCAAGACGACGGTGGCGATCAACCGGCTCGACATGCAGGGCCGCACGCTCGACTACTTCCACAATGGCGGGTTCTTCCAGTTGTCGGGCGAGGACTTCGACGGGCTCTTCCAGCTGCATCTGACGGATGAGGATCTGCCCTTCCTGCCCTATACGGAATTTGCGAAATTTCCGGAGAAGGCACCGGGTGAGGCTGCGATCCGTCAGACGGCCCGACAGCTTCTGTCTTTCCATTTCCGCCGTCGTCCGCTGGCCAATCCGATCCGCGCCTTCGCGGAAGTCTTCCCGGCGCAGGTGGAAGCGGTCGCCGAACGGCCTTTCGGCTTCTTCCATAAGTATGCCTTCAACACGCTGCGTCAGCTCGGCGCCAATTTCGAGCTTGCCGGCAGCCATTTCGACTGGCTTTCAGCCGATTTGTCCGATGCGGCAGCCGAGGCACGGAAAATTTCCGAGACGGCGAAGTCGGTGCAGTTCCAGCTGGCCCGGGCCATTACGCGCAAGAAATTCGAGCCGCTGCGGACGGCGCTTGATCCTGCCGCAGATGCGTGGGATTTCATGGTGAGCAAGCTCGAACGGAAGCTCTAATCGGCTTCCGTTGGATCGCCATGCGGCTGGGTTATTTCTGAACATATTGGGGCGGGGGGCAATCCCTCGAAAAATGTCATGGGCGGGCGCTTGGCGGATCTCGGCGGTGGAATGCGGCTGAGCGAGGGATGGAATCTGGTATTGACGGAGGCGGGCACCTGCCTCTCGCCCTCCGATGTGCCGCTGACGTCCGGCTTTATCCCGGCGCCCGTGCCCGGCACGGTGGCGGAAGCCCTGGAAAAGGCCGGACGCTTCGACCGGACGAAGCCGCAGCCTCTTCATGACCGCGATGCCTGGTACATCTGCCGTCTGGTGGATGCTGGCGCCGGTGAGGCGGTCTTGCGGCTCGAGGGGCTCGCGACGCTTTGCGAAGTCTTCCTCAACGGCCAGCAAATCCTTGTGTCCGAAAGCATGTTCGAGGCTCACGACGTCGATGTCACCTTGCTTGGCGGTGACGAACTGGCTCTCTGCTTCCGTGCGCTGGAGCCGAAGCTTTTGGAACCCGGCCCACGCGCCCGTTGGCGGCCCCAGATGATCACGCCACAGGGCTTGCGGATGGTGCGTACGACGCTGCTCGGCCATATGCCCGGCTGGTGCCCTGAGGTTCAGGCCGTCGGCCCGTGGCGGTCGATTTCGCTGCTGCGTCCCGGTGCTCCTGTGATCCGCGATCTCTCCTTGCGGCCGGAGCTGCTCGAGAATGGCGAGGGCAGGCTCTATGCCTCGCTTTCGATTGAAGGTGATATCGAACAGCTGACACTACGGTGCGGCGATGCTGAACAGGCTTTCGAGAAGGCCGGTGCCGGCCGCTATACCGCTATCCTGAAAATTCCCGATGTGGCGCCCTGGTGGCCGCATACGCATGGCGTTCCGCAACTCCATGACGTCACCCTCGTCGTCAATGGCGTCGAGCGCGCGCTGGGGCAGACCGGTTTTCGCCGGCTGTCGGTCGATCGTGGCGCCGAAGGACAGGATTTCGCTTTGATCGTCAACGGCGAGCGGATCTTTTGCCGCGGCGCGGTCTGGACCACGGCGGATATCGTGCGCCTGCCCGGCGATCGCGAGGATTACGAGAGTTGGCTGCGGCTGGCGGCCGAGGCCGGCATGAACATGATCCGCATCGGCGGCACCATGGCTTACGAGACGCCGGAGTTCTACCGTCTGTGCGACGAACTTGGCCTGATGGTCTGGCAGGATTTCATGTTTGCCAATTTCGACTATCCGAAGAACGACAAGGCGTTCAATGCCCATGTCGAGACGGAGGTTTCGCAGCTTCTCAGCGGTACCCGGCTGTCGCCCTCACTGGCTATCCTTTGCGGTGGCAGCGAGATCCACCAGCAGGCAGCCATGATGGGCCTGCCCGAGCAGTTCTGGAAAAGTCCTATCGTCGAGGAAATCATCCCGCCGCTGGTGCAATCGCTACGGCCGGATGTACCCTATGTCGTCAATTCGCCGTCGGGCCGGCCGATGCCGTTTTCACCGAATGCCGGCGTCACGCATTATTATGGCGTCGGCGCCTATATGCGGCCGCTCGCCGATGGCCGCCGCGCCGATGTTCGCTTCGCCGCCGAGAGCCTGGCCTTCGCGCACGTGCCGCAAGCCCGCACGCTCGGCCAGCACCTGCCGGTTCCGGCAGTCCATAGCCCACTATGGAAAGAGCGCGTGCCGCGTGATCGCGGCGCATCCTGGGATTTCGAGGATGTGCGCGATCATTATCTTCAGGAACTCTACGGTTTCGAGCCCAACAAGCTTCGGCGCGAAGATCCCGATCTTTATCTCAACCTTTCACGCGCGGTGACCGGCGAAGTCGTCGAGGAGACCTATGCGGAGTGGCGCCGCCAAGGTTCCAGTTGCAACGGTGCGCTTGTCTGGACGCTGCAGGACCTGCTTCCCGGCGCCGGTTGGGGCGTGATCGATTCGACGGGGGAGCCGAAGCCGGTCTGGTACGGGCTGCGCCGAGCCTTCCGGCCGGTGCAGGTGCTGCTCATGGATGAAGGCACGAACGGCCTCGATGTGCATGTCATCAACGAGAGCGATGCGGCGCTCGATCTGACCGTCGAGGTCTCCTGCTTGCGCGATGGCCGTCAGATCGTCGTCGGCGGGGGCCGTGATCTGACGCTCGAAGCGCGCGGTAAGCAAAAGATAGCCTGCACTGAACTTTTCGGCGCCTTCTTCGACACGACATACGCTTTCCGCTTCGGACCGCCATCGCATGATGTCACGGTCGCGCGGCTGACAGCCTCGGCGACCGGCGCTGTTATCGCCCAGGCTTTTTACTTCCCGCTTGGGCGCACCAAGGCGTTCCACGATGCCGAAATCACGGCGTCGGCGGTGCAGGAGGGCGAGGACTGGTTCCTTGATCTGAGCACCGACCGGTTGGCGCAATCGGTGCAGATCGATCTGGAAGCCTATCGGGCGGAGGATGACTGGTTCCATCTTGCGCCGGGCAGCCGGCGGCTTCGCCTGTATAGGCGGGAAGGCGTTCCGGCCGATGTCATTCCATCCGGGCAAATCCGCGCTATCGGCAGCCAGCGGGTCGTTGAGGTGTGAGGGGGGCATCTCGCCCCTGGCGGGCGAGAAAGCAATTTCACTGGTTTAGGAATTGCGACACCGGAGGCTCAGCGTGCTCAAAAGCTCAGCGCAATTTCTAAGCCATTGAAATTGCAAGAGAGGGGGTCCGCTTCTTGCACCAATAAACTGGACACTGATTGCGTCCATGCCTACCCCGCTCTTGTAAAAACTAAGAATTAGACGAGGGACGAGCCCGCGCCTAATCCCAAGTTTTTACTATCTCGCCCGCCAGGGGCGAGATAGGCCCCACCTGCTTCAAGATGCTCCTACAAAGTCATCCCATCCGGCCCGAACAAATGGCAACGCTCGGGATCGATGTGGATGCTGACTGTTTCGCCGGCGCGGATCGCCTGCTGATCTTCGAGCGCGACCGTCAGTGCCTGGCCGCCATGCAGTGTGACGTAGAGGATTGTCTGCCCGCCGAGGTGCTCGACGAGATCGACGCGGGCATTGCCGAGCCCTAAGCCGCGATCGCCGACGTTCAAATGTTCCGGGCGCGCGCCAAGTGTCACGGGCTGTCCGGGCTGGAGACCACCGAGCCGGCGCGGCAGGCGTACGGTCTGGCCGGCGAGATCGATGACGGCGGAGCCGTCGTCGGAAGCGACGATCTTCGCATCGAGAAAGTTCATTTTCGGCGAGCCGATGAAGCCGGCAACGAATTTGTTCTTCGGCCTGTTGTAGAGGTCAAGGGGAGCGCCGACCTGCTCGATCTTGCCGCCATTGAGCACGACGATCTTGTCGGCCATGGTCATGGCTTCGGTCTGGTCGTGGGTGACGTAGATCATGGTATTGCCGAGCCGCTGGTGCAGGCGGGCAATCTCGACGCGCATCTGCACGCGCAGTTCGGCATCGAGGTTCGAGAGCGGCTCGTCGAAGAGGAAGATGTTGGGCTCGCGCACGATGGCGCGGCCGATGGCGACGCGCTGGCGCTGGCCGCCGGAAAGCTGCTTCGGCTTGCGTTGCAGCAGCTGCTTGATCTGCAGGATCTCGGCCGCCTTTTCGACGCGCGGCTGGATGTCCTGCTTCTTCATGCCCGCGGTTTCGAGGCCGAAGGCGAGGTTCTTGTAGACGGTCATATGCGGATAGAGCGCATAGGACTGGAAGACCATGGCGATGCCGCGCTTGGAAGCGGGTACATCGTTCATGCGGCTGCCGTCGAGATAGAGCCCGCCGCCGGAAATCGGCTCCAGCCCGGCGATCATGCGTAGCAGCGTGGACTTGCCGCAGCCGGAGGGACCAACGAAGACGGTGAATTCCCCCGGCTCGATTTCGAGGTCGATCCCGTGAACCACCTGAAGCTCGCCATAGCGCTTGATAACCTTCTGCAGCGATACGCTTGTCGCCATGGGCGCTTCCTCCTTCTTGGTTCCGATGGCTCGCGAGGCAACGTTCATGACGGCCTCCAGCTCTTGTATTTCTTGGCTTCCGGCCCGACAGGGAAGCGGACTTCGGTGCGGGTTTCCGACGATTCATAGAATGCGGTGACCAGTTCCAGCGCCTGGCGGGCATCGACTGTGGTTACCGGCAGCGGTCCGCCGGACACCAGCGCGTCGTGGAACAGCCTCATCTGCGTGTTGAAACGGTTGGGGATCGGCGACCAGTCGGCGAGCAGCGCATCGATCTTCGCGCCGATCTCGTCATTGGCGGGAATGATCTTCCAGGGGTCCTGGCCGGGGCTGTAGGGCTCGTGGTTGCTTTCGATCAGGACGTTTTCGAAGGCGAGGCGCAGGCGGCTGATCTGCTCCTGCGAGCCGAGCGTCGCGCTGATGGTGGCGAGTGCACCGTTTTCCATCAGCAGGCTGGCGCTGGCGCAATCCTCGACCTCGATATCGTTGACGCGGGTGGCGACGCGGCCGAAGAGGCCCGCGATCGGCCCCATTAGATAAGTGAGCATATCGTGCAGATGGATGGAGTGCGTCATCAGAACGCCGCCGAGTTCGGTGTCCCACTTACCGCGCCAGGGGACCGCATAATAGTCGGCGCCGCGCACCCAATGCGTCTCGGACGTCGCTACATAGGCCTTGCCAGCGATGCCTGAAGCGATGATGCGCTTGGCCTTCTGGATACCGTCGCCATAGCGATACTGGAAAATCGGCATTAGCCGCCCTTTGGCCGTCTTTTCGGCCTCGATGACCGCATCGACATCGGCCAGCGATCCCACGAGCGGCTTTTCGCAGACTACATGCTTGCCGGCGGCAAGCGCCTGCATGATCAGCTGGAAATGCGAGCCGGGCGGCGTACAGATATCGATGATGTCGATATCGGGCATGTTGAGGACTTCGGAGAAATCCTTGAGGCGTCTCGCGATGCCGAATTCATCGCCGACCGTGTTCAGGCGTTCGTCGTTGAGATCGCAGAGAACGGCGACCTCGAAACGGTCCGGATGCGGCAGATAGCCTTCGACAATGTGGGAGCGGCCGATGCCGAGGCCGATGATCGCGACTTTCTTGATGTCGGACATGTCGCAATTACCTCTGAATGTTCTTGAGGGATGTTGCCTCGGCGAGCGCCTGCGCCTTCAGCGCCAACTCCATGGCCTTGAAGCAATGTTCCTGGCCCATGGCCGTTTCGGTGCGGTCTCTTATGTCGGCTACGAGCTGGCGGCCATAGGGCAGCTCCACTCCGCTGCAATCGATATGCTGCATGCCCTTGCGGTCGGTGAGGAAAAGGTGGTCGGTGCCGGGCCGGCCGGCGACGTCGATATATTTGCGCAGCTCGATCGTCCCTTCCGTGCCGACGATGAACAAGCGGCCGTCGCCCCAGGTGGAAAGCCCGTCCGGCGTGAACCAGTCGACACGGACATAGCCCGTCACATCAGGCGTCCTCACATGGAAATCGCCATAGTCCTGCAGGCCCGGTGTTTCCGGATTGGCGCGATTGGACACTGTGGCCGACAAGACCTCTGCTTCGAGCGAGTTAGCGAAAAACAAGAACTGCTCGCATTGATGCGAGGCGATGTCGGCGATGATGCCGCCATAGCGCTTGCGGTCGAAGAACCAGTCCGGCCGGGTCGGCTTGCGCAGACGGTGCGGTCCGAGGCCCGTCGTGTGAATGACCTTGCCGATGGCGCCGGCCTTGACCAGCTCACCGGCCTTGACTGTCGATGCCGTTTCGAAGTGCTCGGAGTAAAGGATGGAGACGATACGCTTGGTCTCGGCCTGTACCTTTTTGACGTCTGCCAGCTGATCCAGCGTCACCATGCCGGGCTTGTCGAGCATCACGTCCTTGCCGTGGCGCATGGCCTCGATGGCAAGGCCGGCGCGCTCGCTGGAAATCGCGGCGCTGACGATCAGCGCGATGGAGCTGTCCTCGAGGATTTCCCTTTTGTCGACAACGCGTCGTGCCTGCGGGAAACGCTCGGCGAAGACAGCGGCAAGATCGTCTTCCACTGCGTGGAAGGCGACGAGTTCGGCGCCGGCCCGCAGCATAACGTTGACCTGCCCGTAGATATGATCGTGATTGAGGCCGATGGCGGCGAAGCGCAGCGCGCTCATGCGACATTTCCTTTCGTGGGTTTGTTGGTTCGCAGCCCCAAATCTTGGGTATTCGGGACTGCTGGGTTCATAATCAGCGTTTGAGGCCGGCGGTCGCGATGCCGTCGATCAATAGCCTCTGGAAGAAGAGGAAGATCAGAAAGACCGGGATCAGCGACAGGCTCGACATGGCAAACAGGCTGCTCCAGTCGGAACTTCCGGTGGAATCCACGAAGGAGCGCAAGCCGAGTTGCACTGTGTAGGTATTGATATCGGAGAGATAGATCAGCGGCCCGAAGAAATCGTCCCAGGTCCAGATGAAGGAGAAGATGGCGGCCGTTGCCAGAACCGGAAGCGACAGAGGCAACATGATGCGCCAGTAGATGCGCCATGGGCTGCAGCCATCCATCATGGCCGCCTCGTCCAGCTCGCGGGGAATGCCGCGGAAGAACTGCACCATCAGGAAGATGAAGAAGGCGTCGACGGCGAGGAATTTCGGCACGACGAGTGGCAGCATGGTCTTCACCCAGCCGAGCTTCAGGAAGAGAATATATTGCGGGATCAGCGTGACGTGATAGGGCAGCATCAGCGTGCCCAGCATCAGCGCGAACCAGAAATTCTTGCCCCAGAAGTTCAACCGCGCGAAGGCGTAGGCCGCCAGCGAGCAGGAAATCACGTTGCCGATGACCGACAGCACGGCGATGAGGGCTGAATTCCAGACGAATTTGCCGAAGGTAACCTGGCCGCCGAACCAGCCGCGGGCATAGGAGCTGAAGTCGAATTGCGAGGGGATCAGCGAGGCCGTGCCGAAGATCTCGTTCTGGTCCTTGATCGAGCCTGAGAGCATCCACAGCAGCGGATAGAGCATCACGATCGACGCGGCGATGAGAGCGGCGTGGATGAGGATGGAGAAGAACCACGGGCGCTCGCGCGGGGGTTTCATGTCCTCGGCAAAATGGGTGAGCTTCGCGTCAGTCATCGTAGTGGACCCAATAACGAGCGGAGAGGAAGGAGAAGGCGGTGAAGATTGCGATGATGATCACAAGGATCCAGGCCAGCGCCGAGGCATATCCCATGCGGAAATAGCCGAAGGCTTCCTGGTAGAGGTAGAGCGTATAGAACAGCGTCGAATCGATCGGCCCGCCCGTGCCGGAGGAAATCACATAGGCCGGCGTGAAGGCCTTGAAGGCATCGATCGTCTGGACCACGGCATTGAAGAAGATCACCGGTGTCAAAAGCGGCAGGGTGATCTTGAAGAAGATTCGCGCCTTGGAGGCGCCGTCGAGGCTGGCGGCCTCGTAGAGATCGGTCGGGATCTGGCGCAGGCCGGCGAGGAAGATGATCATCGGCGAGCCGAACTGCCAGATGGCCAGAATGATGAGCGTATGGAGCGAATAATCGGGATTGGAGATCCAGCTCGGCCCGTTGATGCCGAAGGCGTACCAAAGCAGGGTGTTGACGATGCCGTCGGCATCGAAGATCTGCCGCCACAGCACGGCGATCGCGACGCTGGAGCCGAGCAGCGACGGCAGGTAGAAGATGGCGCGATAGACCGGGAGGCCCTTGATGCCGCGGTTGAGCAGCAGCGCCACCAGCAGCGCGAAGGCGAGCTTCAGCGGCACCGAACAGACGACGTAGAACAGCGTCACCTTCATCGACGACAGAAATTTGTCGTCGGCCGTCGCGATCCGCACGTAGTTCTCCATACCGACGAGGTTTGGCGACTGCAGCAGATTGTAATCGGTGAAGGAGAGATAGAGCGAGGCGATCGCCGGGCCGAGGGTCAGTCCGAAGAAGCCGATGAACCACGGCAGAAGGAAGAGATAGCCGGGTGCGTTCCGCGCGAATGCGCTCGGCGCCTTATAGGCGGTTTCCACGCGCAACGGCGCGCGCGCGCCGACGGTCAAGCCGCCGGCAACGCTCTTGCTGTTTGTACCCACGGTGTCAGCCTCGCGTGATGTTTGCTGCTGCCTGTTCGGTGAACTTGGTGCCAGCGTCCTGTGCGCTGGTTTTGCCGAAGGCCACCTCCTCGGCGATCTTCTTCAGCAGGAATGCATTCTCGCCAGCGCCGTTCGGCGGGGATGGCGGCAGTGGGCCGACATGCGGCGTCAACCGGCCGATATAATCGACCACCTGTTTACTAACGGGATCCAGATCCGGCGTCAGGAGATCGCGGATCTTTTTTGAAGGCGGAACGCCGCGCTCGACTCCGAGTGCCTTCGTGCCTTCCGGGTCTTCGACCAGGTAGTTGACGAAGGCGACGGCGGCATCCTTGTTCTGGGATGTTGCCGAAACCGACATCAGCATCGACGGCTTCAGATACTGACCGGGCTTGCTGCCCGGGTTGCTCGGATAGGCGACTAGGTCGAGCTTCTCCTTGACCAGGCCCTGAATGGCGACGAACTGGTTGGAATGGGCGTAGCTGACCGCTGCCTTCTTGGTCACGAGCATGTCGGTTTCGAGGGTCTGCTGGTCCAGCGCCTGAACGTCGGCTGGCGTGCAAGCGCCGATCTCTCGCATATGGCCCCAGAAGTCGAACCATTCGGTTGCGTCCTTGGCCTCGAAAGCCAGCTTGCCGTCGGCCGTATAGAGCGCCTTGCCGCGCTGGCGCAGCCAGCATTCGAAAGCCGGTTCGCCGCCACTTGCGTCCGCCGTGCCGTAAAAGCCGCGGCGCTTCTTGGCAGCCGTGACCTTGGCGCAGGCATCGCCGAGCTGCTCCCATGTCATACCGTCACGCGGCGGCTCGACGCCGGCTTGGTCCCACGCGGCCATATTGACGACGACCATCGAGGAGTTCACGCCGAGGCTGACGCCGTAAATCTTGTTGTCCACCTTGCCGGAATCGATGTTCGCCGGGCCGAAATCCTCGATCTTCAAGCTCTTGCCGAAATAGGGCGTCATGTCGAGCAGCGCGCCGCGGCGGGCATATTCGAAGATGTAGCGATAATCCATCTGGATGAGGTCGGGCGCATTGCCGCCCCCGGTCTGGGTGGCGAGGCGCGTCCAATAGCTGTCCCAGCCGAAGGATTCGCCGGCGATGGTGATATCCGGGTTCTTGGCCTGATAGGCCTTTACCGCTGCAAATGTCCGGTCGCTGCGCTCCTTCGACCCCCACCAAAGAAGGCGCATGGCGGTTGCCGCATTGGCGCGGGAAAGTCCGATACTGCTGAAAGCAAGTGTGGCTGCCATGCCGGCAAGCAACTGCCGGCGGTCGATCGTCAACGTCATCCTGGTCTCCTCCCCAGCGAACCGATGATTTACGAACTGCTTTGCATGATATAACTATTTGGTTACAAGTTGGATAGAAACGCGACCGCTGTCAAGCGCCAATCGCGCGGCAATCAAAACGATGCATGCCGGAACAGGCAGCGTCCGTCGCTAATGCTACCATTCGGAAGGAGATCGTCCATGGCGGGCAGGGCGAGACAAGAGACTGAAAATAAAGCACAAGCGGATGCCGGCAAGACCATGGACAAGCGGTCGAGAAAAGCATCGCGCAATCCGCAGCGCACCCATGCCACGATCCTGGACGCGGCGACGGAAGAATTTGCCGCGCATGGTTTCGGCGGCGCCCGGGTGGATGCGATCGCAGCGCGGGCACAGACCAATAAGCGGATGCTCTATCACTATTTCGGCGACAAGGAGGGGCTCTATCTCGCGGTGCTGGAGGCGAGCTATGCGACAATCCGCAATGCCGAAAAGCAGCTGGATCTGGCGCATCGTCATCCAGAGGAGGGGATGCGGGAGCTGGCCTTGTTCACCTGGCGGCATTTCCTAGCGCATCCTGAGTTTTTGAGCCTGCTTGCCACCGAAAACCTGCATCACGCGCATTATCTGCAGCGCTCCGATAGAATCTCGGCCATGCATTCGCATCTGATCGACGAGCTTTCCGATGTGCTGCGTCGCGGGGAGGCGCTCGGCATTTTCCGGCGGGCAGTCGATCCGATATCCGTTTATCTCACGATCGCGGCGCTCGGTTTCTTCTATCTGTCGAACCGCCATACGCTGTCGACGATTTTTGCACGCAAGCTGACGGCCCCGGATGCGCTGAATGAGTGGGGTGAGCACATCGTTGCCGTCACGCTCGCTTCGATCCGCGCATAGTGCTTGGCAGTGCGGCGGTTTCGAGAAATTTTCAAAAGGCGATTGACAAGGCCGGAGGTAACGCGCGATCTTGTAACCATATGGTTACATTGCTCGGCCGACCAAGCGTTTGCTTTTCCTGATTCTGGAGGGAATCGGGCATGGAGGAAAATCATGAAGTCTGTCGTACCGACACGATTATCCCCTGCCACAGGGCGATGCGATTGGCTTGCGGTAAACTGCTTCTGCAATGAACTGAATAGCCCCTCACCCCAGCCCTCTTCCCGTTGAAACGGCGAGAGGGGGCGACAGAGCAAACCAACTCGCTATCTCAATTTCGGGCTGGATATAGACTGGAAGACTCCCTCTCCCCGCTTGCGGGGAGAGGGCTGGGGTGAGGGGCCATGCATGCAATGCGTACACGAATAGACTTGCCTGACCCATAACAGGAGCCGACCAGCATCATGACCGATCCATTGAAAATCAGGCTTGTCGAGGCCGAGACATTCGAGCGCCCGGTCAAGCTGCGGCTTCCCTTCCGTTTCGGGGCGGCGACCCTGCGGGAGGCGCGGCAGATTTTTCTGCGCGTGCGCATCGAAGATGCACAGGGACGGTCAGCCGAGGGCATGGCGGCCGAGCTGATGGTGCCGAAATGGTTCGACAAATCGCCCGAGCTTTCTAACGCCGACAATGAAAATCAGCTGCGACGTTCGCTGGCTCTGGCGCTCGATTCCCTGAGAGGCGCGGGTGCGGGAACAGCTTTTGGCCTGCATGCCGCGGTCGAGGCCTCGCATCATGCGCAAGCAGCGGCTGAGAAACTGAACGGGCTTGTCGCATCCTTCGGCCTGGCGCTTGCAAACCGGGCTGTTCTCGACGCGCTCTGCCGGCTGGAAGGGCTGACGGTCGCGAGAGCAATCAAGGCGAACCGCATCGGTATCGATGCCTCCACCGCGCGCGATCTATCGGGCTTCGATCTCTCAGGTTTCCTTTCGACCCTGGAACCGGCCGCACGCCTTGCCGCCCGCCATACGGTCGGTCTGGTCGATGCCATCGTATCAGGCGATATTCCGGCAAGCGAGCGTCTGAATGACGGTCTGCCGGAGACTTTCGAAGAGGCGATCGACGCCTATGGCCTGACCTTCTTCAAGGTCAAGGTTTCGGGAGCGCCCGAGGCCGATATCGATCGTCTCTGCCGCATCGCTGCCGTTATCGATGCCAAGGTGCCCCGCTATTCAGTGACTCTCGATGGCAACGAACAATTTTCATCTGCCGAAGCGGTTGCCGATCTGCTCACCCGGGTGAAGGAGGAGCCGAGGCTCGCGCCCTTCGCCTCCTCGATCCTGTTTGTCGAGCAGCCGATCGCCCGCGCCCACGCTTTCGAGAAGCCGGTGAAGGCGCTGGCTGCCTTCAAGCCGGTGGAAATCGACGAATCCGATGCCGATATCGATGCCTTCGTTACGGCGAGGGGGCTCGGCTATACCGGCATATCCTCGAAATCCTGCAAGGGTTTCTATCGCTCGCTATTGAACCGTGCCCGCGTCGCCAAATGGAGCGCCGAGGACGGTATTCCCTATTTCATGTCGGCGGAGGACCTGACGACGCAGGGCGGCCTTGCCGTGCAGCAGGATCTGGCGCTCGCTTCCCTCATCGGCATGACGCATATCGAACGCAACGGTCATCACTACGTCGACGGCATGGCCGGCGCGCCGGAGGCGGAGCAGGCTGATTTCGCCGGGGCGCATTCCGATCTCTACCGCGTCAGCAATGGCCGCACACGATTGCGGATCGAAGCGGGGCAGCTTGCGATCGGCTCGGTTATCCGTGCGATCGGTCTCGGTTCGTCGGTCGCGCCAGACTGGACGGCAATGGAGAGGTCGCCGACGTAGGATTTTGGCCATGGTCACGAGGGTTTCATGTCGCTGTCCGGTCCTCGTGCCTGTCCCCTCACCCAGGTAAATTCAGGCCTCAGGGCCTATCATCGCTGTTTGCAGATTGTGGAGGAGCAGATGCAGTCATCGAGGAAACGTTACGTTCTGGTCGGCACGGGAAATCGTGGCGCGACCATGTGGGGCAAGGATCTTGTGGAGCGCTGGAGCAACGAGGTCGAACTCGTCGCGGTCTGCGATCTCAATGCCATGCGGGCGAAGCGGGCGCTCGACTATATCAGCGCATCGGTGCCTATCTATACCGACTTCGACGAATTGCTGCGGACGGAAAAGCCGGATCTCGTCATCGTCTGCACCCGCGATTCCACCCATGACGATCTGATCGTCAAGGCGATGGAGGCCGGCGCCGATGTTATCAGCGAGAAGCCGATGACGACGACCGTCGATAAGATCAAGCGCATCCTCAATGCCGAGGCGCGCACCGGCAAACGGCTGGATATCTCCTTCAACTATCGCTTTGCGCCGACCGCTGCGAAGATCAAGGAGCTGATCAATTCGGGCGTCATCGGCGATGTCACCTCTGTCGACTTCCATTGGTATCTCGACACCAGCCATGGTGCCGATTACTTCCGCCGCTGGCATGCTTACGTCGAAAATTCCGGTAGCCTCTTCGTTCATAAGGCGACGCATCATTTCGACCTTTTGAACTGGTATCTGGATTCCGATCCGGAAACGGTCGCCGCCTTTGCCGATCTCAAGCATTACGGCCGCAAGGGTCCGTTCCGCGGCGAGCGCTGTCGAAGCTGTCGGTACAAGGACGAGTGCGACTATTATCTCGACATCAGCGAGACGCCGCTGCTCGAAAGCCTCTATGAGGATCCGTCGACCGTCGATGGCTATGTCCGTGATGCCTGCGTCTTTCGCGAGGATATCGATATTCCGGATACGATGGTTGCTTCCATCCGCTATCGCAACGGCGTCAATGTCTCCTATTCCCTTAATACCTATATGCCGATCGAAGGCCATCATATCGCCTTCAACGGTCACAAGGGGCGTATCGAGCTCCGGCAGTATGAGAAGCAGAACTGGACGACACCGCCGGCGGACGAGATCGTCGTCATGAAGAATTTCGGCGATGTCGAGCGGATATGGGTGCCGCACTCCTCAGGCGGGCACTATGGCGGCGACGACCGGCTGCGTAACATGCTCCTGCGCTCCGGTCCGAACGACGAGCTCAAGCAGCGCGCCGGCTCGCGGGCAGGAGCGATGTCGGTCCTCTGTGGCATTGCCGCGCTGCAGAGCAGCCGTACAGGTCAGCAGGTATCCGTGGCCGACATCTGGGGCGAGGATGGCGGGTTGAATTTGCTGGAGCCGCGGCCTTAAGGCCGCGGCGTTGAGCTTCTCGTTTTGAGATCAGCTGCAGCTCGGCAGTTGCTGAGCGTAGATCCGTGTCATACCGTTGAAGCGCTTGGCGCCGGCGAGAGCGGTCGAATTGCCGCGCCACGATCCCTGTAGGTAGCCCTTCGGGCCTGAGTAATAAGCGAGATAGAGATCGTAGGAATTATTCAGGGCCACGCCCGTCTGCAGATGGGTCTGGTAATGATACCAGCCAACGAAGTCGATGGCGTCGGCGAAATTGGTGCGGCTTGCCGTCCAGTTGCCTGTCTCGCGCTTGTACTTGTCCCACGTGCCGTCAAGCGCCTGTGAATAGCCGTAAGCCGTCGTCGGGCGCTTCCAGGGAATGAAGCCGAGCAAATAGCGCCGCGGCGGACGGGCGCGGGGCCGGAAGCCGGATTCGGTATAGATCGTCGCCATTAGGATCGGCACCGGCACGCCATATTTGCGTTCCGTGCGTTCGGCAGCTCGCTGCCAGTTGTTGAACCAGCCATCGCGCTGGTCGAAGATCGCGCAGATGTTGCGCGTGCGCGACGGTGCGGTGGCACAGCCTGCCAGCACGCCAAGCAGCATTACGGCCAGAATGGAAAGGACGCGGGTACGCATTACTAGAACCTCTTCATTGCTGCGCCGTGCGTCTTTCAGTGGCACGAGATACGCAGCAACAACCTGCCGGCGCATGATCCTTTCCAAAAGTTCGAAACGGAGCTTTTGGCGGACCCACGCTTATGAGATTGCTAGCGCGGAATGATTAAAAACGGGTTGTTTGCCTGTGCCGAAATGGGGCGATTTCAGGGTGTTTTCATGGTTTTGCTGCGCCGCGTCACGCCATCAGCGCCATATCCTCGCGGCGGATTTCATAGAGCAGCGGCTTGCCCTCGATAAAGCGGGTGGCTTCATCCACCGCCATCTCACCAAGGCGGGTCCGCTCCAGCCCGACGGCACCGGCAATATGCGGCGTCAGGAAGACGTTCGGAAGGTCGTAGAAGGCCGATGCGGCCTCCGGAATTTCCGGATCGGTGACATCGATAATTGCGTCGATCCGGCCGGTCTTCAGCACAGCGATCAGGGCGGCTTCGTCGACCAGCGCGCCGCGTGCCGTATTGATGAACGTCGCTCCATCCTTCATCAGCGACAGGCGGCGGGCGTCGATCATATGGCGTGTGGAGGGCAGCGAGGGCGCATGCAGCGAGACGATGTCGGCCGATGCCATAAGCGCGTCCAGTTCGGCCTTTTCGACGCCGAGACGTGTCGCTTCGGCCGCATCGACCATCGGGTCATAGAGCAGGATGCGGTAATTGAAGGGAGCAAGCAGCTCGATCACCCGCCGGCCGATCCGCGAGGCGCCGATGATGCCGATGGTGCGTCCATAATTGCCGATGGCCTCGGCGTGCATCGGTATCGTCCGATTGCGGTTGCGATCGGCGACATAGAGATCACGAAACTGAAAGACTTTCTTGCCGGCAAAGATGATGGCGGCCAGCGTGAATTCGGCGACCGGCAGGGCATTGGCCTGGGCGGCATGGCTGACGAGGATGCCGCGATCGAAGAGGCTGTCGCCGAGCAGGCCTTTCACTGTGCCGGCAGCGTGCACCACCAGCTTCAGATGCGGCGCCTGCGCCAGCGCGGCGGCATCGATCGCCGGCGAACCCCAGCCGGTGATCAGGATTTCGGTTTCCGCGAGCAGTTTGGCCGCACGCTCGTCGTCGAAACTTTGCATCGGTGCGGCATCGAGCACGCGGCCGATTGTTCTAAGGCGCTGAATAAGTGCGTTCGGAAGGACATGCTGCGTGCGCGACGGCAGCATGGCAAAGGCGATGGCCGGGCGGTTGGAGAGGGATGGCGTCATGGCAGGCGACCCGGTGCCTCGATGGCGCTGACCGTGATGCCCTTGTTCTTGATGAGTGCGCGCAGCGCATCGATATCGGGTTTGGCCGGCGGCTTGCTCCAGGCGTGATCAATGGCTGATGGATCTTTCGCCGCAAGCACGGCGGAGACGAGAACGGTCTCGCCCATCGGAATCGGGCCGCGCAACTGCGGCACCAAGGTCTTCGAGACGATAAGATTGGTATTCGGCGGCGCCTTCTGCGCGATACCTTCGCGTGCGATCGTCGAGCCGAGGTCGAGAATGCCGCTAAAATCCTCTTCGCCGATGGCATAGGCGGCACCGGTCGTGGAGGAGAGCGTGTCGGCCTCGAAATCCCGCCGTGCGATGGCAAAGCCGCCTTCGGCCGTCTGCAGCGGTCGCGGCGTGATGATCTTGTGCAGGCGGATGTGCCAGGGCGCGGCCGGCACCAGCCAGGTCTCCACCGTCACATCCGGATAGGGAGACCATTTGGCATAGAGCGTATCGCCGGCAAGTTTCGCCTCTTCATTGGTTTCACGGACGCGGTAGTGCAGGCCGTCGTCGCTGAAGGCGAGCATGCTGTCGAAGGCGCCGCCGGTAAAGACGCGCTCGTCGCTTTCGACGCTGAAGCCGTAGCGTGCGGAATAGGCGAATTTCGAATATTTCTCGGCGCCGAAGCGCATCTGCTGGTTTTCCTGGCCGGAGGAAAGTGCCACGACATCATCCTTGCTGCGCAGCAAAACCATGCCGGGATGCTTTTGCGGGATGATAGCCGGCTCATTTTCCGGAGCCTTTTCTTCGGCTGTCCAGAATGGATGCGTTTCAGGCAGCGCCAAGGGCAGGAAGGCCTTGAAAGCCCAATAGGGTGAGCCGGCGGAATTATAGTTCTCCGACATCAGCAGGTTGGGATAGGCAAAGCCGATCGGCAGGGTGCCATCGCGATGGGCGATCGGCTTGTCGGCCCACCAGCGCAGGTGCCGGAGGCACAGGCCCTTGATCTCGCCCCATGGCAGCGCCTCGACATCGGCAAAGGCGAGCGCCGACCAGAAGCCGGCGCAGGCGAAGCGATAGGTCAGGCTGCGGCCGAACGGGATCGTGGCGCCATCGGGCGCGAACCAATGGCGGAAATCCCTGGCGAAGAGCGCTGCACGCTCGCGGTAGCGCTCGGCGCGATCATCATCCACCAGCTTGGAATAGATCAGCCCATAGAAATGCATGGCGAAGGGAATGTAGTGATCGATGCGGCGGACATTGCCGTCGCGATACCAGCCGTCAGCGATATAGAAGCCGTCCAGCTCGTTGAGGTAGGTTTCCGTCAGGCTGCGGTCGAAGGTCGCGCCGAGCCGATCGAGCGCAATATCGACGAAGATGCGGAAGAACTTCCAGTTGTTGTCGGCATAATCGAAGGTGCGGGCGTGCTTGAGATAGGCAATCAGATTGCCGCGGGCGCGTTGATCGAGCGGCTCCCAGATCTTTTCCGGCACGAGAGCTAGCGCGAAGCCGAGGGCAGCCAGCTCGACCATGCGCTGGTCGCGGCCATTAATCGTGCCCCAATATTCCGGATGTTGCGGGTCGACGCCATTGGCGAGGCCTTCGGCATAGCGGTCCCAATGGCGGAAATCACCACCACCAGCGCCGAGCGGCGCCAAGCCCCAGAGCGGGCGGGCGAAACCTTCGAGATCGGCGGCTGCGCGGTCGAAATGAGCGCCGGCGGCATCGATCCGGACGCGCGCGTTACCCTCGGAAAAATAAGGCAGCAGCGGATCGAACAGATCGTTCAGCGCGCGGCGCATGTCCGGGAGGGTTTTCAACGGGTTGCCGGCAAGCGGATTGGAGCTGGCGGGGTCATAGATCATCGGTTCGGCTTTCTCGATCGTTTCCGCAGTGGATTGAATTTCAGGTTTCGGGTGGCAGCGTGCCGCCGGCGATCGGCTGGACGCCGTGACAGATGTGGCGGGCCGGCGCATCGCGGTCGCGGAAGCGCGCGATCATCAGGGCGATGGCCTCGCGTCCGAGCGCTGGGCGGTCGACGCGCATGGTTGCCAGCCGAGGATTGGTCATCAGGGCGCAGGGAAGATCGTCGAAACCGACGATGGCGAAATCCTCCGGCACCCGCAGGCCGGCTTCAATGACGGCGTCGAGCACGCCGACGGCGATGAAATCGTTCATGCAGAAGGCGGCGGTATAGCCTTTGTCTGCCGCAAGGATCTCGGCGGTCTTGTCCTGGGCTTCGTGGCTGGAGCTGCCCCTGAAATTCATTGGTACGATGCGGCCTTCAGCGCCTTCCACCGAAGCGATCGCTGCCTCGAAGCCGCGGATGCGCTCGCGGATCGTCTGGCGATGCGAGCCGGTCAGGTGCAGGATGCGGCGGTGGCCGGCATCGAGCAGACGTCGGGTTGCGTTATAAGCGCCGAAGAAATTCGAGGGTGAAACGCCGTCAAAGCGCAGCTTCGGATCGGTGCCGTTGACGAGCACGGTCGGCGTGCCGCTGGCTTCGAGCCACCGGCAGAGCTCTTCCGATGGGTCGATGCCGACGAGAAAGAGGCCCTCGGCACCCGCGGTCTGCAGATATTCCTTCACCAGTTCCGGCTCGGTCCTTGCCTCGCGGATGAGGCGGATATCGAAGCGCATGCCGCGCTCGGCAGCGCCTGCACGAAGACCCTCCAAAATGCCTTCATAGAAGACGCTCAACCCGCCTGTGACGCTGTCGCTGGCGATCAATGCCAAGCCGCCGGCCGCCGTCTCGGCTGCGGTCTTCAGTGGATAACCGAGATCGCTCGCCACCTTGAAAATGTGCTGACGGATCGTGTCGCTGATGCCGGGTTCATTGGTGAGGACCCGCGACACCGTCGAGACGGAGACACCGGCGGCAGCGGCGATGTCAGCCTGCCTGATGCGTTTGGAGCGAATATCGTTCATATCGCAAACGCTATGCAAAATTATGCAAATTTGCAACAGAAAGATTTTTTATTGCACAGTGCAATGAAGTTGCATATCGTCACGCTGACTTGTCCGCTGAAGGCGTCGGGGAGATCGCCGCGGATGGCAACGCAAGAGAAGGAGGAATCTCATGCGCATGAATCGTCGTTCTTTCATGATCGGAGCCACGGGGACCGCGGCCGGCATTGCCTTCGGGGGAGGCGCAATGCCCGCCTTTGCCGATGCCACGCAGCTCCGGGCGATGTGGTGGGGCTCGCCCGATCGCGGCAAGCGTACCGTCGCGGTTGCCGAACTGTTTCACAGTAAGAATCCTGATTTGTCCGTCATCGGCGAGAGCATCAGCGGCGACGGCTACTGGGCCAAGCTCGCCACGGGAATGGCCAGCCAGAACATCGCGGACGTTTTCCAGCTCGAGCCGAGCACGATCTCGGATTATTCGAAACGCGGCGCATGCATGCCGCTCGACCAGTTTGTGCCCTCGACGCTGAATATCGACAGCTTCGGCAAGGACGTGTTGAAGTTGACCACGGTCGACAACAAGCTTTATGGCGTCGGCCTCGGGCTGAATTCTTTCGCGATGTTCTATGACGAGGACATGTTCAAGAAGACCGGCCTGACGCCGCCCGGTCCGACGACGACATGGGCCGAATATGCCGATCTCGCGGTGGAAATGACAAAGGCTGCCGGCAAGCGCGGCTATTGGGGCGGGCCGTATGGCGCGCGCTACAATTATGTCCTCGACGTCTGGCTGCGTCAGCGCGGCAAGAGCCTCTTTACGGAAGACGGCGGTCTCGGCTTCAGTGTCGACGACGCTAAGGAATGGTACAACTACTGGGAAGAGCTGCGCAAACGCGGCGGCACGGTCTCCGCCGATGTGCAGACGCTCGACCAGAACGTCATCGAAAGCAACTGTCTGGCGCTTGGAAAATCGGCGATCGGCATGGCCTATTCCAACCAGCTCGTCGGCTACCAGCTTGTTGTCAAGAGCAAGCTCGCCGTTACGATGCTGCCGCGCGAAAAGAAGGATGGCCCGTCCGGCCATTACTATCGTCCGGCGCTGATCTGGAGTGTCGGCGCCACCAGCAAGAACGGCGAAGCGGCGGCGAAATTCATCAATTTCTTCGTCAATGATATCGATGCCGGCAAGATCCTCGGTGTCGAGCGCGGCGTGCCGATGTCGCCTGCCGTTCGGGCCGCCATCCTGCCAACGCTCAATCCGGTGGAACAGCAGACGGTGCACTATATCGAGCTATTGAAGGATCAGGTCGGCACCTATCCCGTGCCGGCGCCGCTCGGCTCCCAGGAATTCGACGTGAACGTCGCCCGCCCTGTCGCCGATCAACTCGCCTTCGGCAAGATCACGGTGGCTGAGGCGGCGAAGAGGCTGGTGGAAGAAGGTGCGACAAAGTTGAAGCGGAAGAGCTGATTGGAGTTTATAGGGGCTTTGTTATATGCCGCACCCGCTGCTACCCCCCTCTCTCCCTTTCGGGACATCTCCCCCACATGGGGGGGAGATCGTTGGGAGCTTGCCGCGCGTCACTCGTAAAACAATAAACGGCAATTTCAGCAGATTCGATGTTTCTTTGAGATAAAGCGTGCCCACGAGTTACCGATCTCCCCCCTTGTGGGGGAGATGTCACGAAGTGACAGAGGGGGTGTTGCCCCTCCTAGAATTCTGCTGTCACTTCCCATCCCAGGCCTTCAGTGCATCCTGCTTCATCCGGCGCTGTTCTTCCGGCGGCAGCTTGTAATCGCCCTTGTAGGGTGCGCTTTCGAATGAGCCATAGGTCGGGTTGGCGATGGCGATCCAGTCGTGGCCGAAATGCGCCTTGTTGGCTTCGAAGACTTTCTGGCGCTCCTCGACGGTCCCCTTGTAGTCGTCCGTGAAGTCGCCGAAATTGTCGCCAAACATCAGGAGAATGCGATAGTTCTTGGCGATGAAGGCGCGGCGCGTGCCTTTGGCCGAACCCCAGTCCGGCTGCTCCTTGGCGCTCAGGAACGTGTCGACATTGTCGCCCATCGGAAAACCGAAGCGCTTCATTTCCTCGACGGTCGGACCTTCCTCATCGGCGGTGCGGTTGGTGACGTAGAAGACCTTCACGCCCTTCGAAGCCGCGTATTGGGTAAATTCCACCGCGCCTGCGATCGGCTTGTCCTGCTGGGCATTCACATATTGCGTCCAGGTGTCCGGCTTGAAGCTGGTGCCTGCCGTGATGTTACGCGCCTGATAGGGCGAGGTGTTAAGAATGGTGTCGTCGACATCGAGGATGATGGCGGGCGGAAAGTCCTGGAAATTACCTGTTTGCTCGACCGGAGCTGCGGTCCAATCCTTGTCGGCCAGGGCTTCATCGAGCCTGATACGGCCGAGCGTATAGGCGCCGAGCGCGTTGGCCTGCGCCTCGACCGATGTCTGGTCCCAAAGAACGGCATTGAGATTGTCGTCTGGCGATGGTGCCGGCAGATCGGCACTGAGAGCCGGCAGGGCGGCAGCAAGGCCAATGGCGGTGATGAGCGTCCTGTGCCCAAAATATCCGTTTCTCACGCTGTTCTCCTTATGCAGAAATCCATGAAATATATCAATGGGTTCTGATGTGCGTCGACATCATGATCCGGATAAGGATAGTTCGTGCTCGCGGGAAATGTGTCAAGCCTGTGACAGTCATCGCATCATTATTTTTGCGAAACTTTCATCCCCACGAAAAAATGCCGGAGCTCTTTCGAGCCCCGGCACCCATTTCGCGTTATGTACCCGACTTATTTCTTCGCGTCGGCCCAGCTCTTGACCAGCTCGTCGTAGTTGACGGTGACCGGCTTTTCCTTTTCGCTGGCGACCTTCAGCTGCGGAGCGAGATGACCGTTCTTCACGGCATCGGCGTTCCAATAGGCAAGATCGTGTTCTTCGGCGAGCTTCGGGCCGATGTCGCCCTGAACGCCCGCGCGTTCGATGCGCTGCATCACCTTTTCCTGATCGGCGCAGAGAGCATCCATGGCTCCTTGAGCATCCTTGGCACCCGATGCGGCATCGCCGATCGCCTGCCACCAGAGCTGTGCGAGCTTCGGATAGTCAGGAACGTTGGTGCCGGTCGGCGACCATTGGACACGCGCCGGTGAGCGATAGAACTCGATAAGGCCGCCGAGTTCCGGTGCACGCTTGGTGAAGCTCTTGTCGCGGATGGTGGATTCGCGGATGAAGGTGAGGCCGACATGGCTCTTCTTCACGTCCACCGTCTTCGAGGTGACGAACTGCGCATAGAGCCATGCGGCCTTGGCGCGATCGACAGGAGTCGATTTCATCAGCGTCCAGGAACCGACATCCTGGTAGCCGAGCTTCATGCCGTCCTTCCAATAGACGCCATGCGGAGACGGTGCCATGCGCCACTTCGGCGTGCCATCCGAATTCATGACCGGCAGGCCGGGCTTGACCATGTCGGCGGTGAAGGCCGTGTACCAGAAGATCTGCTGGGCGATATTGCCTTGCGACGGAACCGGGCCGGATTCCGAGAAGGTCATGCCCTGTGCTTCCGCCGGAGCATAAGCCTTCAACCAATCGAGATATTTCTGGATCGAATAGACGGCGGCCGGTCCGTTGGTATCGCCGCCGCGGGCGACGCAGGAGCCGACAGGACGCGAATTGGCATCGACCTTGATGCCCCATTCATCGACCGGCAGGCCGTTCGGGAGGCCCTTGTCGCCGTTGCCGGCCATGGAAAGCCAGGCATCGGTGAAGCGCCAGCCGAGCGACGGGTCCTTCTTGCCATAGTCCATATGGCCGAAGACCTTCTTGCCGTTGACATCGCGACCGGTGAAGAACTGGGCGATATCTTCATAGGCCGACCAGTTGACCGGCACGCCGAGCTCGTAGCCATACTTGGCCTTGAAATCGGCCTTGTTCTTCGGGTCGTTGAACCAGTCGTAACGGAACCAGTAGAGGTTGGCGAACTGCTGGTCGGGAAGCTGGTAAAGCTTCTTGTCCGGAGCAGTCGTAAAGCTGGTGCCGATGAAATCGGCGATATCGATGCCCGGATTGGTGACGTCCTTGCCCTCGCCAGCCATCCAGTCGGTCAGGTTGCGCACCTGTTTGTAGCGCCAATGCGTGCCGATCAGGTCGGAATCGTTGACCCAGCCGTCATAGAGGTTCTGGCCGGTCTGCATCTGCGTCTGGATCTTCTCGACAACGTCGCCTTCCTGGATGACGTCGTGGGTGACCTTGATGCCTGTTATGGCAGTGAAGGCCGGCGCGAGAACCTGCGATTCATACTGATGCGTCGTCAGCGTTTCCGACACGACTTTGATTTCCATGCCCTGGAAAGGCTTGGCCGCATCGATAAACCATTGCATTTCCTTTTCCTGGTCGGCGCGCGAGAGCGTCGAGAGATCGCCGATCTCCTTGTCCAGGAATGTCTTGGCTTCGTTCATGCCAGCGTTGGCTGTGCCGGCCAGGGCCAGCAAGGCAACTGCCGTTGTCGTCAAGAGATGCCGTCGCATATATTCCTCCCTACAGGTTGCGAGTGCATTGTCAGCCAGCCGGATTTCCGGCCGTCTGTATCGATTTGCCTTACTGCTCCGTATGACCGGATGGGCAACGGGGCGGTAACGGGTTGAATTTCCGCGTCAGACCAGACGGAAGACACCGACGGCGTAGACCACGGAAAGAGCAAGAGCCCACCACAGGCTGGGGCCTCCCAGGCCCAGCCAAGCAAGATGGATGAAGGCGGCGCCGAGCAGCGAAATGAACAGCCGGTCGCCGCGCGTCGTTTCGAAGCGCAGAATGCCGAGGCGCGGATTGCCGCCGGGCGAAAAATATTCCCAGACCGCCATGCCGATCAAAAGCAGCAATATCGTCGCGAAAAACAGCGCCGTCGGCAGTGTCCAGGCCATCCAGGAAAAGTCTGTATTCATGGCGGTTTTCCTTCAGACGCGGCCGAGCGCGAAACCCTTGGCGATGTAGTTGCGGACGAAATAGATGACGAGGGCGCCGGGAACCAAGGTGAGCACGCCGGCGGCGGCAAGCAGGCCCCAGTCCATGCCGGCGGCCGAGACCGTGCGCGTCATGATGGCGGCGATCGGCTTGGCGTCGGTCGTCGTCAAGGTGCGGGCGATCAGCAATTCCACCCAGGAGAACATGAAGCAGAAGAAGGCTGCGACGCCGATGCCGCTTGCGATCAGGGGAATGAAGATCTTGATGAAGAAGCGCGGGAATGAATAGCCGTCGATATAAGCGGTTTCGTCGATCTCCTTCGGCACTCCGGACATGAAGCCTTCGAGGATCCAGACCGCCAGCGGCACGTTGAACAGGCAGTGCGCCAGCGCCACGGCGATATGAGTATCGATCAGGCCGAAGGCCGAATAGAGCTGGAAGAAGGGGAGCGCAAAGACCGCCGGCGGTGCCATTCGGTTCGTCAGCAGCCAGAAGAAGACATGCTTGTCGCCGAGGAAGCGGTAGCGCGAGAAGGCGTAGGCTGCGGGAAGCGCGCAGGCGACCGAGATCACCATGTTCATGACGACATAGGTGATGGAGTTGATATAGCCCTTGTAC
Organism: Martinezella sp. CNPSo 3959; assembly: GCF_057784355.1. NCBI lineage: Bacteria > Pseudomonadati > Pseudomonadota > Alphaproteobacteria > Hyphomicrobiales > Rhizobiaceae > Martinezella > Martinezella sp. CNPSo 3959. The sequence continues at coordinate 148,146 of NZ_JBXSOV010000006.1, read as the reverse complement.
CAGGACGGATCCGTGAAGATGATCGCATAATTGCGCAGCGTCGGCTGGTGCGGATAGAGGGTCAGGCCGCCAATGATTTCCTCATTGGTCTTGAAGCTCATATTGACGAGCCAATAGATCGGCAGCAGCAGGAAGACGATGTAGAGCGTCGGCACAAGCCAGGACCATCGGCCTTTTTCGCCGTGACGGCGGGCAACTTGCGTGCCCGTCGCAACAATCGCATTTGCGGCGGCATCCGAGGCGGCCATCTTGTGCATCGCGGCGCCATCGGCCGTGGTGGTAAGGGGTTTGCCGCTCATCGGCTTGCTCCCGCATCGTAATTGGTCATGACGGTATAGAAGACCCAGGACAGCAGCAGCACGATCAGGAAGTAGACCAGCGACATGGCTGCGGCCGGGCCGAGGTCGAACTGGCCGAGCGCTATCTTCACGAGGTCGATCGACAGGAAGGTGGTGGAGTTGCCGGGGCCGCCGCCTGTCACGACGAAAGGTTCGGTATAGATCATGAAGCTATCCATGAAGCGCAGCAGCACGGCGATCAGCAGGACGCGGTTCATCTTCGGCAGTTGGATGTAGCGGAAGACGGACCAGCGCGAGGCGCCGTCGATCTTGGCGGCCTGGTAGAAGGCGTCGGGAATGGAGGCGAGGCCGGCATAGCACAGCAGCACGACGAGGCTTGTCCAATGCCAGACGTCCATGATGATGATCGTGGCCCAGGCGTCTGCCGGATCGGAGACATAGTTGTAGTCGATGCCGAGATTGACGAGGACGTAGCCCATCAGCCCGATGTCACTACGACCGAAGACCTGCCAGATCGTGCCGACGACGTTCCACGGGATCAGCAGAGGCAAGGCCATTAGCACGAGGCAGACGGGAACGCCGATGCCCTTCTTCGGCATGTTGAGCGCAATGAAGATGCCGAGCGGCACCTCGATCGCCAGGATGACGAAGGAGAAGATCAGGTTGCGGATCATCGAATCCCAGAAACGCCCGGAATGGAGGATCTCTTCAAACCATTGTGTGCCCGCCCAGAAGAAGACGTTGTTGCCGAACGTGTCCTGCACCGAATAGTTCACGACCGTCATCAGCGGAATGACGGCGGAAAAGCCGACCAGCAGCAGAACCGGAATGAGCATGAACCAGGCTTTGTTGTTCCAGGTCTTGTCCATCATCAGGCTCCCATCTCGATGCGCCAGGAGTCGGCGTAGATATTGATGCCGGCCGGATCGAAGGCGATGTGCGGCTCGGCCGGCACCGTCTGGTCCTCGCCGATCACGGCGACGATATCCTGGCCGTCGAGCTTGGCGCGGACCACCTTGCGGCGGCCGAGATCCTCGACCTTGGTGACGGTGGCGGGCATGCCTTCGCGGCCGATGCGGACGAATTCGGGGCGGATGCCGAGCTCGGAACGGCCGAACCGCTTCTCTTTAGGCGCGCCGGGCAGTGTGATCGTGCGGTTGCCGATGCGCGCGCTGCTGCCTTCGATTTCGACGGGCATGACATTCATGCCGGGCGAGCCGATGAAATAGCCGACGAAGGTGTGGCGCGGACGCTCGAAAAGGTCGTTCGGCGTGCCGATCTGCACCACTTCGCCATTGTACATGACCACGACCTTGTCGGCGAAGGTCAACGCTTCCGTCTGGTCGTGGGTGACATAGACCATGGTGAAGCCGAAGCGGCGGTGCAGTTGCTTCAGCTGCGAGCGCAGCACCCATTTCATGTGCGGGTCGATGACGGTCAGCGGCTCGTCGAAGAGGATGGCGTTGACGTCGGAGCGCACGAGGCCGCGGCCGAGCGAGATCTTCTGTTTGGCGTCGGCGGTCAGACCGCGCGCCTTGCGGTGGGCGCTGTCGGAAAGGCCGATCATCTCGATGATTTCATCGACCTTGCGCTTCACTTCGGCCTCCGGAACATGCCGGTTGCGCAGTGGGAAGGCGAGATTGTCGTAGACGGTCATCGTGTCGTAGACGACCGGGAACTGGAAGACCTGGGCGATGTTGCGTTCCTGGGTCGACAGCCGGGTCACGTCCTTGCCGTCGAAGAGGATGCGGCCTTCGGAAGCCTGTACCAGACCGGAAACGATGTTGAGAAGCGTGGTCTTGCCGCAGCCCGAGGGGCCGAGCAGAGCGTAGGCGCTGCCGTCTTCCCAGCTGTGATTGACTTCCTTCAGCGCATAGTCGGCGTCGGATTTCGGGTGGTCGTTGTAGGCGTGCCGGATGTGGTCGAGATCGATGCGGGCCATAGTCCCTCCTCAGGCGGCTTGTTGCAGGGCGGGAGTGACGGCGGCACCATCGGCGTCGAAGACCATGATGTGGCGCGGGTCTATATAGACGTCGATCGCATCGTCGACATCGATATCCTGCACGCCCTGGGTCAGCATTACCCAGCGCTGGCCGGCAAAATCGATATGGATGAAGCTCTCCGAGCCCGTGATCTCGCTCACCATCACCCGTGCCGGGGCAGCGACCGCCTCCGGCGTCTGCGGCGCAAGCGCCAGATGATGCGGCTGGAAGGCGATCGTGTAGCGGCCATCCGTCCGGTCCTCCAAACCCCTCGGTACGGGCAGGCGGATGTTGCTGTCGAGCACGAATTCCCGGCCGCGCTTATCGAGCGTCATCGTGTTCAGCGGCGGATCGGCAAAAGTGGTCGCGGTAATCAGGTCGCGAGGATTGCGGAAGACATCGATCGTCGATCCGAATTGCGTGATGCGGCCTTCTGCCAGGGCCGCGGTGTTACCTCCCAGAAGCAGCGCCTCGGAAGGTTCGGTGGTGGCGTAGACGAAAATCGCGCCGGATTCAGCGAAGATCTTCGGCAATTCGGCGCGTAGTTCCTCGCGCAGCTTGTAGTCGAGATTGGCGAGCGGCTCGTCGAGCAGCACGAGGCCAGCATTCTTGACGATGGCGCGGGCAAGGGCCGTACGCTGTTGCTGGCCGCCGGAAAGGCTCAAGGGGAGGCGATCAAGGAAGGGACCAAGCCGCAAAAGATCGGCTGCCTTTTTTACTTCCTTGTCGATGGACGCCGCGCTTTTGCCGCTCAGCCGCATCGGCGAGGCGATATTGTCGTAGACGGTCATCGCGGGATAGTTGATGAATTGCTGGTAGACCATGGCGACGTTGCGGCGCTGCACCTGCAGGCCGGTGACATCTTTCCCATCGACATGGATCGTGCCCGTGGTCGGCTTGTCGAGCCCGGCCATCAGCCGCATCAGCGAGGTCTTGCCCGAAAGCGTCGGCCCGAGCAGCACATTCAGCGTGCCGCGCTGCAGCGTCAGGTTCGTTTCTGCGATATGCGTCTCGCCGCCCACCGACTTCGACACGTTTCTGAGTTCAAGCACGATAGGCTCCTTCTACACGCCACATGCCGGAGCCGCGACGGACTGCTGGCCGCAAGGCCTGTTTTTTGCCCATTGAATGGCGATCGGCTGCGTCACGAAGCGGTGCCTTCGGCCAAGATCGGCATAGGGGCAGAATGCCATGCGTTTTCAACAAATTGATAAGAATTAAGTAGTCGCACAGACGCGAATTGCGGCGAGCCGCGTGCGGGCGATTCGCGCCGCAGGCGATCATCATCGATAGGCTTCGCACCATGCAAAGCGGAAAGCTCCATTCGTCGTGCAAGGATACGGCAAGCCTGCTCGAAAGGATTGCGGCCTGCGGCGCAATCGATGCCGTCTGTCTTGTCGTTTCGAGCTTTGGACAATGATCTCTCCCCCTGTTTCGGTTTCTACTCCTCAAGCTAAAACCGAAACTATAATGACGATAAATGAAGCTAAAGGAATGTCAAACGAAAATTAGGCGAGTCCCGATTGCCCGCCGAAAGCCAGGTCGAAGGACGATATTTCCGCGGGCGGGGCAAAATCGGTAAGCGATTGATCGGGATTGGAAATGCCTGAAATCCTTGCGTCGATCGCGAAAAACAAACCGATGGTTTCGAGCTTCTTTCGTCGCCTTGTCCGCGTGGCGGTCGGGCGAATTGCCGGAGGGAGCGGTGTTTCCACCATTCGAAAGGGTCGCCTTTTCGCCGCGCGTAGCCGAAATTGCCGGACCTAAAGCCAGTTGATACGTTTGAGCACCCAGAGCGTCGCGATCGAGGTGATCGTGACGAAGGCGACGATGATGATGAAGGCCCAGGTGTCGTTGACGCCGGGAATGCCGCCGACATTCATGCCGAAGAGCCCGGCCACCACGCTCGGCGGCAGGAGCAGGGCGGCAAGGGCGGCTAGGCGGTTGGAGTTGCGGGCGATGCGCTCGCTGATGACGGTCGAGAGGTCGTCATGCAGGATGCTGGTACGGTCGCGGATGGCGTCGAGATATTCGATGTAGCGCATCAGCTTGTCGATGACCTCGCGCATGCGCAGCTTGTCGCGTTCGGCAAGCCAGGGTGCGTCGTCATGCTCGATACGGTTCAGCGCGTCGCGCTGCGGGGCGAGATAGCGGCGAAGCTGCACGGCGCGCCGGCGCAGCAGCTTCAGCCGTTCGCGCACCTGGCCGGCTTCGCCGTGAAAGATCAGCTCGTCGAGCTCGTCCACCTCTTCGTCCATGGCGTCAAGCACCGGTTCGAGATCGCGCACCAGCTTGTCGCCGATGAGGGCGAGCAGATCGCCAGAGCGCTGCGGCCCCTTCTTCTTCTCCAATGACAGGCGGATATCGCGCAGTGCCGTGATGTAGTGGCCGCTGTCGCGCAGCGATATGATGCGGTTCGCGTCGATCCATAGATGCAGGGGCACCAAGTCTATATCCGCGGGCTTCTGCGTCGCGCCATCAGGCGAGGTCGCGCAGACGCCGCGCAGGATGATCAGCAGCCCGTCGCCTACCGGCTCGACGCGCGGGCGGGATTCTTCCTCCAGCAGAGCTTCGATGACAAAAGGATCGAGACCGCTTTTATGGGCGATCCAGTCGGCGGCGGCGGGATGGTCGCGTTCGAGATGCAGCCAGATGACGCCCTCGGCGGGATTCCAGGCGCAGACCTGGTCCATATTGAGCTGCCGCCTGCAGCCGCCATGGCCGTCGAGCAGGGAGGCGAAACGCAACCCCGGTTCGATGCCGTAGCTGACGGTCGAGGTATTTGTTGCTTCCATGGCGCCTTGATCCATCCATCCTCCATGGCAGCAAAAAAGCGCAAGCAGCACAAGAGTTTGTGGCGTGCAGGCAGTATTCTACCAGTTCGGACCAGGGTGGCAAGGTGCCTGCCTCTTGCGATCAAACGGGAGAATTGAAGACGGCTTCGATGTGGTGGCCGTCGGGATCGATCACGAAAGCCGCAAAATAATGCGGTCCATAGTCGGGCCGAAGGCCGGGGGCACCGTTGTCCGTTCCACCGTGTTCGACAGCCGCCTTGTGAAAATCAGAAACGGCTTGTCTGCTTGGGGCTGCCAAAGCCAGATGAAACCCCGGACCAGGCGGCCGCTGATCTTGCGGGCAAAACTTCAGCGCCAGCTTGTCTTCGCCATCGGCAATGCCATAGCCAACGGCCTGACCAGGTTCTCCCGGTCTGAGATCCTCCCAAACGCGGCGGTATCCGAGCGGAGCAACGACCGCGTCGTAGAATCGCGCCGATCGCTCGATGTTGGAGACGCCGAGGGAAATATGATGAAGCATATGTTCGGAAACTCCGGTTTCTGGCCAATTCTCGTACGTATGCGCAAGACGCGACCATAAAGGTGGTTTCCAAATATGGAAACCGTCCGCGGCAAGGTGCTGCGGACGGTGTCAGATCCTGATCCAGAGCATTTCCAGGAAAAGTGCGCAGCGGTTTTCCGTCCGGAATGCGTCATGAAACAAAGAGATAGAGCGTTTTCGCGATTCGAAGAAAAGCGGAAAGGCATCCAAGGAGGCGGTTCTTCCGGGCGGGAAGCCTGTCGTCAGCGTGCCGCCCAATTGGCGCCGCGGCGGAAGATGGTTTTCATCTGCGGCACATCGAATTCCTTGGCCTGGTGGCCGAGCGAGGAATAGAAGACGCGGCCCTTGCCGTATTTGCGCTTCCAGGCGACCGGCATGACGACGCCGTCGATCCAGTAGGCATGGTCGCCGGTGAAAGTCGTGGTCGCCAGCACCTCGTTCGACGGGTCGACATGCATGTAATATTGCTCCGACGTGTAGGGAAAATCGGTAATCCCCTCCATGATCGGATCGTCCGGGCGGGTGATATTGACCGTGTAGTCGATGATGTTGCCGGGATGGGCGACCCATTGGCCGCCGATGATGAACTGATACTCAACGCTTTCGCGGAAACTATCGCCTGCGCCGCCATGATAGCCGGCTATGCCGACGCCGCTTTCGATCGCATCGGCGAGGTTCTTCACCTCCTCCTTCTCGATCTTCGACATAGTAACGATCGGCACGATCAGGCTGAGATCGTGGATCGAAGGGTCGGCAAAGGCCTCAGTGCTGTTTTCGAGATAGACCTTGAAGCCGTCCTCTTCCAGCATGTCGCGGATGATATGGGCGCATTCCTGCGGTTCATGGCCGCTCCAGCCGCCCCAGACGATAAGTGCTTCACGCATGATAATCCTCCTGAAATTACTTGGTTAGCGGCCGATCTGCCCATCCACCAGGGATTCGGACAGAGGGGCCGGACGCTCCGTTTGCGTCGTGATGGCGACCGTGCGCCCGGTGTCGGAGGCCGTCTGGAAGGCTTCCATGACTTCGAGCACATGCAGCGCGAGGCTGCCATTGACGCGGTGCGGACGGTTCGAGCGGATGGCGTGCGCCATGTCGGCGACACCGAGCGAGCGGTAATTGCCGTCCGCATAGGGCGCGGTGATCTCGCGCTCGGCAAATTCACCGCCCTTCTTCAGAAACTCCACCGGGCCGCCAAAACGGTTCGGATCAGGCACGATCAGCGTCCCTTCGGTGCCGTAGACTTCGAGCGGCACGTGCTTGTGGCCGGCGACATCGAAGCTCATGCCGATCTGGACGACCGCGCCACTCACAAAGGCCATGACGCCGGCAACATGCGTTGGCACATGCACGGGGATGTGCTCGCCATTGCGCGGTTCGCTGGTGATGATGCGTTCCTTGCGCGGCGTGACGGCAAAGCCGGCGACCTGGGAGACAGGGCCGAGCAGGTTGACGAGATCGGTGATGTAATAGGGACCCATATCGAGCATCGGGCCGCCGCCGACTTCGTAATAGAAAGCCGGATTCGGATGCCAGCGTTCATGGCCGGGACACATGAATGTAGCGGTGCCGCCGACCGGGATGCCGATCGCACCCTCGTCGATGATGGCGCGCGCCGTCTGGTGGCCGCCGCCGAGGAAGGTATCGGGGGCAGCGCCGATACGCAGACCCTTGGCCGCAGCAGCATCCGCAAGCGTCTTGCCCTCGGCGAAATTGATGCCCAGCGGCTTTTCCGAATAGGTGTGTTTGCCGGCTTCGAGCGCTTGCAGGCCGACGGCGACATGTGCTTTCGGAATGGTCAGGTTGACGATGATCTCGATCGAGGGGTCCGCCAGAAGGGTGGCGATATCGACCGCCTTCAGGCCGAATTCGGCAGCCTTTGCCTCCGCGAGCTCGCGATTGAGGTCGGCCACACCTTTGATGTCGAGAATGGGAAAGGATTTCATGGCAGTGAGATAGGCGCCGGAAATGTTCCCGCAGCCGATGATGCCGATGCCGACCTTGTTCATAAGATTCCTCCAGATGAATTGTCTGTGCTGTCCCGCGAAATCAGAGAGCCGGTGCCGGTCCCGTTGTTCCCCAGGGCGATTCGTAGAGTTCGCGCAGTGCGACGACCGCGGCGCCCTGCGCCCAGGTCTCGTCGGTCGATTGGTCGAAAACGAGTTCGGTCACGCCCTTGATCGATGGCGGAATGGCCAGCGAATAGGCCTCCCGCAGGCTGTCGAGGAAGGGTTGGCCGAGCGCCAGGCTTGATCCCACAAGAATGACGCGCGGCGGAGCAAACAGCGTGACGATGTTGGCGAGCGCCATGCCGCAGGCTTCGCCGGCACGGATTGCCGCGCTGATCAGCGACGTGTCTTCAGCATCGATCAGCGTCTTGGCGTGCGCCATTCCACGGCCGAGGCGGATGGCTTCGGCAAAGCGACCGCCGCCTGGCTGATCGCCGAGAATGGCGCTTTCGCCGGCAAGGCTCGCCAATCTGACGGTGCCTTGCGAGCCTATGCCAAGCACGAGGTCGCCGAGATTGTGGCTTAGGCCGCCGGCGCCGCGAAACAGCTGGCCTCCATGCAGCACGCCGAGACCCAGCGTCTGCTCCAGCGATACCAGCACCATGTCGTCGAGGTCTCTCGCCTTGCCGAACCAATGATGCGCGAGCGTGATGGCATGCGCATCGCTTTCGACGATGGTGGTCACGCCCAGCCGCTCCGACATTTCCTTGGCGAAATCGACGCCCGTCTCGCGGAAGATCGGACTGGTGCGGATATGGCCGGTGCGGTGCTCGACGACGCCGGGTAGACCGAGGCAGACGGAATCGATTTCGTCGAGCGCCAGATTGGCATCGACGACGCAGCGGCGCACGCCATCCTCGATGAGATCGGCGATGACACCGATCGGCTGCCGGTCGACGCGCAGCGCCAGCGTCAATGTCGAAAGAACCTCGCCGCAAAAGTCCGTCACGACGAAGACCATGCGATTGGCGGCAATTTTCGCGCCGACGACGCGCGCGGCATCGGGATTGAGTTCCAGCATGACGCGGGGTCGGCCGCGGCTGGCCGCCTCCCGCAAGTCGCCTTCCGTGCGGGCCAGAATCAGCCCGTCATCCAGCAGCGAGGCTGTAATTGCCGAGACTGTCGTGGTCGAAAGCTGGGTGCGGTCGCTGATTTCGATCCGCGCGATGGAGCCCGCCCGCCGGATCGTATCCAGCACATTGAAGCGGTTTATCGCCCGCATAAGCTCGGGGTCTGCTGTTTTCATGAGATTGACGCCGAATGACGGACCCGCTCGGCTGGCGGCCTGGTATTTTTAACGGAATGCGAATTAAATAACCTATGGCCATTGCCCAATGTCAAGCCATTTCGCAGGCAATCTGCCGAAAATTTAACGAAGGCGGTTGACATTTTAGCAAAGCTCCGTTGAATTATTCCGCATAAGGGAAAAAATAGTGAGGCTCTTGGTTCCCTTGGGAGGAGAAAATCATGATCCATCTACGTGGGGCCAAAGCCCTTCGCATTGCTGCTGTTGCCGCGACGACCGGACTGGCGATTCTCGCCGGCGCAACGGGCGCTGCCGCCGACACCGTTGTCAAATGGCTGCATCTGGAAACCGATCCGAACTATGTCGCGGTCTGGCGCAAGATCGCGGATCAATATGAGGCCAAGCATCCCGGCACGAAGATCGAGATGCAGTTCCTGGCCAATGAAGCCTTCAAGGCGAAGCTGCCGACGCTCCTGCAATCGAAGGACGCTCCCGATTTCTTCTTCAGCTGGGGCGGCGGGGTGCTCAAGCAGCAGCAGGCGACGGGCACGCTGCTGGACCTGACTGCGGCGATGAACGCCAAGGACGGCGCCTGGCTGAAGAGCTACAATCAGGCAGCCGTCAAGGGCCTGACCTTCGATAACAAGATCAGCGCCGTGCCCTATAAGCTCGGCACGGTTTCCTTCTTCTATAACAAGGCCTTGTTCGCCAAGGCAGGCGTCGATGCCGGCGCCATCAAGACCTGGGACGATTATCTGGCCGCGGTCAAGAAGATCAAGGCTGCTGGCATCGCGCCGATCGCCGGCGGTGGCGGCGAAAAGTGGCCGATCCATTTCTACTGGAGCTATCTGGTGATGCGCGACGGCGGTCAGCAGGTCTTCAACGACGCCAAGAATGGCAAGGGTAATGGTTTCAACGATCCGGCGATCATCAAGGCCGGCGAACAGCTTGCCGAGCTTGGCAAGCTCGAACCCTTCCAGCCCGGCTATCTCGGCACCACCTGGCCGCAGGCGCTCGGCGTCTTCGGCGATGGCAAGGCCGCGATGATCCTCGGCTTCGAAAATACGGTCGCCAACCAGCGCACCAATTCCGGCGACGGCAAGGGTCTGGCGAATGACAATATCGGCCGCTTCGCTTTCCCGGCCGTGACCGGCGGGGCAGGTCTTGCTACCGATACACTCGGGGGCCTGAATGGCTGGGCCGTCACCAAGAAGGCTCCGCCCGAGGCGCTTGATTTCCTCGCCTATCTCACCAATGCCGAAAACGAGCGCGCCATGGCGCAGGCGGGCATGATTATCCCGGTCGCCGTCGGCGCTGAGGACGGCGTCAAGGGTCCGCTGATGCACGAGGCTGCCGACCAGCTGGCGCATTCGACCTGGCATCAGAACTTCTTCGACCAGGATCTCGGCCCCTCGGTCGGCCGCGTCGTCAACGATGTGGCCGTCGGCATCGTCTCCGGCCAGATTTCGCCGAAGGATGGCGCGCAGCAGGTCCAGGACGCTTTCGAGCAGGACCAGCTCTAGCGCCATCCGGCGCCGGCCTCTCCCTTGTGCCGGCGCCGGTTCTTCTTTGAACTGCAACTGTCGAGACTGCCCATGACCGATGTCAGCGCCACGACCGCCATGCCCTCCGTCGCGAGAGCGAGACCCGCAACGAAGCGAAAATCGCCGGCTGCGCGTGGTCGCCTCCCCGTCATCCTGCTGTTTCTGCCGCCGGCGCTGCTGCTCTTCACCATCTTCGTCATCCTGCCGATGGGGGAAGCGGCCTGGTACAGCCTCTATCGCTGGAACGGCTATGGTCCGCCGACGGAGTTTGTGGGGCTGCGCAATTTCCAGGTTCTTTTCAAGAACGGCGCTTTCCTGACGTCGCTCAAGAACAATGCTTTGATCATCGTCGTGTCGATTGCGGTCCAGGTGCCGCTTGCCATTTGGCTCGCGACGATGCTGGCGCATCGCATTCGCGGCGTCGTGCTCTTCCGGCTGATCTTCTTTCTGCCCTATGTGCTGGCCGAAGTGGCCGCCGGCCTGATCTGGCGCTTCGTCTATGACGGCGATTACGGTCTGTTCGCCGCGATCGCGCATTTCCTCGGCACGCCGACACCCTATGTGCTCGCCGACAAGGATCTCGCGATGTATGCCGTGCTCGGCGTGATCGTCTGGAAATATTTCGGCTTTCACATGATGCTGTTCATCGCTGGCATGCAATCCCTCGACAAGAGCGTCTTGGAGGCAGCCGAAATCGATGGTGCCACCGGCTGGCAGAAATTCCGCTACGTGACGCTGCCGCTCTTAGGCTCAACGCTTCGTCTTTCCGTCTTCTTCGCGGTCGTCGGTTCGCTGCAGCTCTTCGACATGATCATGCCGCTCACCGGCGGCGGCCCGTTCAACTCGACCCAGACGATGGTGACCTTCCTCTACAATTTCGGCGTCACCCGCATGCAGGTCGGCCTCGGCAGCGCCGTCGGCGTCGTGCTGTTCGTGATCTGCGTCACCCTCGCCTTTGGCTACAAACGGATATTTATGCGCAATGACTGATCTGGCCTCATCCGTTCGACTGACCACCGGCACGAAGATCTATCTCTATGTGTCGCTGACCATCATTGCCGCGATCGTGCTGATCCCGCTGCTGACGACCGCGCTCGGCGGCTTCAAGACCCTCGGCGATCTCCGTACAAATCCGTTCGGCCTGCCGGCAGAGTGGCATTTCGAGAATTATACCGGCATCCTGTTCGGCGACCGCTACTGGCGGCAGATGATGAATTCCTTGATCATCGCCGTACTCACCGTGTTCCTGACGCTGTCCGTCTCGGCCATGGCGGCCTTTGCCTTCGCGCATGTAAAATTCTTCGGCTCGAACTTCCTGCTCAATTATTTCCTCATTGGCCTGATGTTCCCGGCCGCCACCGCCATCCTGCCGCTCTTCATCCGCATCCGCGATCTCGGTTTGCTTAACACCTATTGGGGCGTGGTGCTGCCGCAGGTGGCTTTCGGCCTCGGCATGAGCATTCTGCTCTTCCGGAACTATTTTCGAAACCTCCCGGAAGAATTGTTCCAGGCGGCTTTTGTCGATGGCTGCGGCTATATCCGCTTCTTCTGGCATATCTCGCTGCCGCTTTCGCGGCCGATCATCGCGACCGTCAGCATCATCTCCTTCGTCGGCAGCTGGAACAGCTACATCCTGCCGCTGATCATGCTGAACTCGGATTCGATCTATCCCTGGCCGCTCGGCATGATGGTCTATAGCGGCGAATTCGGCACGGAATGGGAGCTGGTGCTCGCCTTCATCACGCTGACCATCCTGCCCACCGTCATCGTCTTCTTCCTGGCGCAGAAGCACATCATTGCCGGCCTTACCGCCGGCGCTGTGAAATCCTGAGCCTTACTGGAGCGCAAACAACATGGCATCCGTCGAACTGCACAACATCCACAAGGCCTATGGGGCGCTGACCGTCATCCACGATATCTCGCTGTCGATCGAGGATGGCGAGTTCATCGCGCTCGTCGGTCCCTCCGGCTGCGGCAAGTCCACGCTGCTGCGGATGATCGCCGGGCTGGAAGAGATTACCGATGGCGACGTGTCGATCGGCGGGCAGGTGGTCAACGCCATGACGCCGCGCGAGCGCAACATCGCCATGGTCTTCCAGTCCTATGCGCTCTACCCGCACATGACGGTTGCCGAGAATATGGGCTTCAATCTGAAGCTCTCGGGCGAGACCAAGCCGGTCATCGAACAGCGGGTCAATGAAGCGGCGCGAATGCTCGATCTCACCAAGCTGCTCGACCGCAAGCCGGCGCAGCTTTCCGGTGGCCAGCGCCAGCGCGTCGCCATGGGCCGGGCCATCGTGCGCAACCCGGCCGTCTTCCTGTTCGACGAGCCGCTTTCCAACCTCGATGCGAAGCTGCGCGTGCAAATGCGTTCGGAAATCAAGGCGCTGCATCAGAAGGTGCAGACCACCTCGATCTATGTCACACACGATCAGATCGAGGCGATGACGCTGGCCGACCGTATCGTGGTGCTGAACCAGGGTCGGATCGAGCAGCAGGGCACGCCGATCGAGCTTTACCGCAAGCCGGCCAACCTCTTCGTCGCCGGCTTCATCGGCTCGCCGGCCATGAATTTCCTCGACGGCGTGGTCGAGGGCGTCGAGGGCTCGCCAGCCGTGCGGCTGAAGGACAGCACGCCGATCCGCATTGCCGAGGAGCGCAAGGTGAAGGCGGGCCAAAGCGTGAAGGTTGGTTTAAGGCCCGAGCATCTGAGCCTTGCCAATGGCGGTTCGCCGCTCACCGGGCAGACGCTGCTCGTCGAGCCCACCGGCGCGCAGACGCATGTGCTCTTCGACCTCGCCGGAGAGCAGGTGACGGCCGTCGTCGATGGCGAGGCACCGGTGCGTTATGGCCAACCGCTGAATGTCTCCGTGAGCCCGGACCAGGTCTACGTCTTCGATGCCGCGAGTGGTCTTGCTCTTTAAGCCTTCACGTCGATCGAATCGACGCGATCCGGATAGAAGGCCATGTAGTCCTTGATCCGGCTGACGGATGCATAGGGGTTTTCGTAAGTCCAGATGGCATTCACCGAGCGCTCGCCGCCGGCCGGGATGCTGTAATAGGAGCATTCACCCTTGTAGGGGCAATAGGTTTCGTGGCTGGTCCTTTCCAGCAACGACATATCGACATCCTTGCGCGGGATATAGATGACGGCCGGATAGGATGCTTCCTTGAGCGACAACGCCTCATGCGTATCGGCGATCACCTTGCCGGCGACGGAGACGATGACATGCGCCTGCTTGTCCTCAATCGTAATCGGATGATCCGGACCGGGGATCTTGACTGGTCTTTCGGACATTCCTGCTCTCCTCAGCTTTGATGGCAGTCGGCGGAGTTTAATTCTGCCGCGGCTTCGTGCACGGCCCCTCACCCCAACCCTCTCCCCGCGTCGCGGGGAGAGGGGGCTTTACGGTGATTAAGGCGCTTCCGCCCCAATGGAGCAGCGTGTGTTTTGCGCTGTCGTCCCCTCTCCCCGCTAGCGGGGAGAGGGCTAGGGTGAGGGGCCAGCCACATAAGCTGCGGCAGAACCAGATTCACCTGACGTTCTCAGTTCAAATGCATATAGGAAGCATCCTGCCGATTGTCAGGTCTTTTGCGACACTCGTATTTTCGGGGCACCCCAACGCAACCCATCCATCAGCAGACGCACGAGGCGGCGGGACCGGTCGTACCATTCCGGTGAATTGGGCATGGAATAGGTGCCGGACAATGCCTGCAGCACGTCGGTACTGTCGACATCGGCACGGATCGTACCGGCGGCGACCGCGCGATCAATCAGGCCCGAGAGCACGACCGGCACCTGGCCGTAACTGTCGGCAAAGAGCTTGGAGTTGCTGCTGAGAAGGATGCGCAGGCTATCGGCCATCCCCCTTTTTGTGGCGATATAACCGACGAAGCGGTTCATCCACTCTTCCAGAGCTTCATCCGGTGCGCGCTCGCGCGAGAGCTCTTCCGCGGCATCGCACAGTGCTTCGACCTCGTGACGATAAACCGCTTCGACCAGATGTTCCCGGCTTGGAAAATGGCGATAGAGCGTACCGATCCCGACATCCGCGCGGCGAGCTATGTCTTCGAGGGAGGCGGCGGTGCCGTGGCTGGCGAAGGCTTGTGCTGCTACTTCGATCAGCTTGTCATAGTTGCGCCGCGCATCGGCGCGCAGACGCCTGCTTTCGCTTGGCGCGATATTCCTCGGTTCCGGCAACGGCTTGCGCGCCAATGTCTGCTCCTTACGGATTGCCACGTGACGATATCCGGCCCTGCGGTAAAAATAGTGCGCGGCAGCGTCTTCTCCATGGCGAAGTACCGGACGATTGTTACCGTATTCGGCATCAAGGCGCTATTGCCGACCGACGGAATCGGAAGGAGTCGTCTGCGCCGGCTTTTTAGTCTGTTTAAGGAGAGGGTGCGCCGAAATGGTTCGGCCCGAAGCTTGGTCCCAGGTTTGGCCCTGAATTCGGCCCGAAGCTCGGGCCTTGCTCGAAGTTGGCGAAGGCGGTGGGCGCATTGCCGTGGGCAGCGGGCGGAACGTCGAGATAGCTCATGATGTTCTCGACATGATTGACCTGAGAACGCAGGCTGTCGAGCGACTTGCCCGTCAGATTGGTGCCGGCAGGCAATTGCGCAGTCAGCGGGTTTTCGTAACGGCCGTTGACGCGCAGCTCGTAATAGAGATGCGGGCCGGTGGAGTAGCCCGTC
Organism: Martinezella sp. CNPSo 3959; assembly: GCF_057784355.1. Taxonomy (NCBI): domain Bacteria; kingdom Pseudomonadati; phylum Pseudomonadota; class Alphaproteobacteria; order Hyphomicrobiales; family Rhizobiaceae; genus Martinezella; species Martinezella sp. CNPSo 3959. Next base: position 133,035 of record NZ_JBXSOV010000006.1, on the reverse strand, counting down.
GAGCCGACATAGGCGATGGTCTGGCCCTGGGTGACGCGCTGGCCGACGCGCAGATCCGGCGGCGTTGCCGAAATATGGGCATAAGTGGTTTCGTAACCGCCATCGTGGCGGATGCGGACATATTTGCCGTAGCCGGTTTCCCAGGAAATCTTCTCGACGACACCGTCGCCGCCGGCCTGGATGGGGCTGCCCATCGGTGCGCGGAAATCGACTCCATTGTGGAATTTCTTCACGCCCAGGATCGGGTGGATTCGCCAGGCAAAGCCATCACCGAGCGTGCCGTTCGGCACGGGCCGATGCACGAGCACTTTGGCAATCGAACGGCCACGCTCGTCGTAGAATTCCGAAGGGCCTTCGCCGTCGTTTTTGTGCAGATAGAAGCGATGCGTGTCGCCATCGGCGTGGAATTCGATGAACATCAGCTCACTGCGGCCGTCGTCCGCCTTGCGGAAGAGCAGATCGACGCTGTCGGGAGCATCGTCGATACTGGTGAGAGAAATGCCTTTGGCCTTGGCAAGCTTGATGAGCTGCGAGGCATATTCCTTGGTCAGGCCGGCTCTTTCGAGCTTGTCGCTGACTGCCCGCTCATCGCTTTCGTCGACACCTTTCAGATCAACAGCGGCAACCTCCGTCGAAGACGGAGCGTCGGCCTGGCTTTCGCTGTAGAGGGTGGAAAAGAGCCTGTCATTGGCCATCGGAACGAAGCCGTTGGCATCGTCGCGGGCAACGACGCGCTCCCGCGTCTTGTCGCCGCTGAGGCGCGCCATGATCAGCTTCGGGCGGGCATTAGGTCCTTTTTTCTCAAGCAGCAGTTCCAGGCTGTCGCCAGGGGAGACCGTATCGGTTTCCAGCGCGCGCTGCAGTTCGTCGCCGGCGTCGCTGCCGAGGCCCGCAGACGCCAGGATATCCTGAAGATCCTGCTTATCCTTCGGCATGGAGACGAGCCTGTGGAACTCGCGGCCGGCTTCACCGGTCGTCGCGCGCGCTACGCTGACGTTCAGCGGCACGCCGCGAACCGGAAAACGAGAGCGGCGCACGGCATCATAATGTGTTGTCTGCGGATAGATGCCATGGCGGATATCCGAAAGCGACGGGGGCGAAAATAGCTCGCTGTCGGCACGCTCTGCGCCATAGGAGGCATTGATGGCGCTTGCGCGCGCCAGGGCAGCTTCGTCGGATTTGAAGACCAGCGTCGTGCGATGATAGGTGAAGATGCGGGTTTCGCCGCTGGATAGTTTTTCCGCCACCTGCGCAAAACGGGCGCCATCGAAACGCTGTTTCGCGGCCAGCCGGCCGGCTTTGCGCATGGCTGGCTGAGAGCGCGCGAGCTGAGCGGTGCGCACCGGCGTTGCACGCTCGATCGTGTTACGGGCCAGCAAGGGATAGAGCACAGTGGCGAGCAGGCCGAAGGATGCGGTGCCGGCGAGGCCGATGACGATCAGATGGCGAAGATGCGCGGAGCGCGGCAGGAATGGAATGTGAAAATCATGATGCGGCCGCGCCTGGATGGCGGCTTCTGCAGGAAATTGAACGCGCAATGGACTTTCGGCCATGAAGTGAGGAACCCTGCAGATTGCGGTGGGCCCAAACTAGGGCAAATCATGGCGAAATCTAGGCAAATATTACGAGTCAGTTAATTGCCGTGATCGTCCACAGGGGCGAGATTTGCGCGTTCCGGGTGATTCGTCAACCGAAGATGGTGTCGTAGAGCAGTTTGAAGTTCAGCGCCAGGATGATCGCGGCGACTACCCACGAGAGAACGGCGACGCTTCTCGATATGACGAAACTGCCCATTTTCTCGCGATTCGTGACGAATTGAACCAGAGGAATGACGGCAAAGGGCAGTTGCATGGAGAGAACGACCTGGCTCAGAACAAGCAGGTTTGCAGTGCCTTTTTCACCATAAATAGCGGTGACGAACACAACCGGAATAATTGCGAGGCCGCGCGTCAAAAGCCGTCTTGCCCAATGCGGAATCCTGAGCCTGAGAAAGCCTTCCATCACGATCTGGCCGGCAAGCGTCGCCGTAACGGTGGAGTTGAGACCGGAGGCGAGCAGCGCGACGGCAAATAACGTGGAAGCGATGCCGAGGCCGAGTAGCGGCGACAGCAGCTCGTAGGCCTGGCCGATCTCGGCCACGTCGGAATGGCCGCTGGTATGGAAGGCGGCGGCTGCGACGATCAGGATCGCGGCATTGACGAAGAGCGCCAGCATGAGGGCGACCGTGCTGTCGATCGTTGCCCATTTGATCGCATCGCGGCGACCCTCGTCCGTGCGCTTGTAGGCGCGGGTCTGCACGATGGAGGAGTGCAGATAGAGATTATGCGGCATGACCGTCGCGCCGATAATGCCCATGGCGATGTAGAGCATCTCGTGATTGGTGACGATTTCCGGCGAGGGAATGAAGCCTTGGAGGATCGCTGCCACCGGCGGTGCGGCCGCGACGATCTGGATGGCGAAACAGGTGGCAATGACGATCAGCAGCGCGATGACGAACGCTTCGAGATAACGGAAACCCTTGCTCATCAGCAGCAGCAATAGAAAGGCGTCCAGCGCGGTGATCAATGCGCCGCCGATCAGCGGAATTCCGAAAAGCAGCTGCAATGCGATCGCCGTGCCGATGACCTCGGCGAGATCGCAGGCGATGATGGCGAGTTCGCAGGCAAACCACAATGCCAGATTGACCGGCCGCGGATAGTGATCGCGACAGGCCTGTGCGAGATCGCGGCCGGTGGCTATGCCTAATCTCGCCGAAAGCGCCTGTAAAAGGATCGCCATCAGGTTCGACAGCATGATGACGGTGAGAAGCGTATAGCCGAATTGCGCGCCGCCGGCGAGATCGGTCGCCCAGTTGCCGGGGTCCATATAGCCGACGGAAATCATATAGCCTGGACCGACGAAAGCGATCAGGCGCCGAATCCAGCTGCCGCCATGAGGAACCCTGACGGTGGCATTGACTTCGGGAAGGCTCGGACGATCGTCTTCATCGCGGCCGGCAAATCGCCATGCTTGCCGCTGTGCTGCAGCTTCTTGAACTTGCGTCATGCGGGGCTCCGGGAGGATCGGGCTATGATGCTACTAAACAAATACGACCGATATAAGAATTATGCAATAGGCTATATTTCAATCGGGTTTGCATTTTTTTGCCTTTTGGGGGATGGCCTATCGGCGGTCATTTTCGCAGCGCAATAGAGCCCAAAAAGGCAGCCTATTCAGGCGTTCACCGACATCGACGAGCCAAGAATTGTCTGATCGCCGTCATCCAGCAGCAGGCCCTCCATCGAATATCGAATGGGGTAGGCGGCGGCGTCGTTGATGGTGCGATTGTGTTTCGATCTTTGCGATCGAAAAACTAAAAAAGGATCGTGATGGCGAACACGCTGTTGATGCTCGTCCTCAGCCGGGATATGCGGAATTCGGATTGTGCCTTGCTCGATCGGCTGAGGGTCGTTATCTAGCCCGCCGCCAATCCATCACATCGGCGGTACGGTGCCGTTGAGGCCGACGGCAACGCGGTCGGCGGAGACTGCGGTCTCGCCGGTTTGCTCGCCTGTGATGAAGACGCCGGCGCCGGGCTTCAGATCGGTTTTCGTTGCTGACGTCAGCGTCACGACGGGCGTGCCATCCGGGATATTGATCTTGCGTTCGCCGCCCTTGTAGGTGAGCGTCAATGTCGGGCCGTTGACCGAGGTCACGGCATTGGCGACCGTGGCGTTGGTCATCGAGCTGTTCGGCGCTGAATCCCAAGGGCGGTCGCCTTCGCCCGTTCCCTTCATCGAGGCCGGGAAGATGACAACTTCGATCGCGCCATTGATGCCGCTATCGGTCGGCTGCGAGGCGATGCCGACGAAATCGCCGGGCTTGATGTCGCTGACTGCGGCCTTGATGACGCCACCGACGTTCCAGCCGGATTTCAGTGCAACAGTAATGTCCTTGCCGTCGCGGGACTTGACCTTGAGCGTGTCGCCATCGAGGCTTTCCACGGTGCCGCGCACCCTTACCCGCTCGGCGGCCTCGGCGCTTTGAAACGCGGCAAGCGTGGCGACGGAGAGCGTCAGCGCAGCCGCGATCAGACGTTTGCGATCCATGGGTGGAGTCTCCCTTGAGATATCGGCCGAGCGATGCGCCGGTCGTGCTTGATGAGAAGGTTGGAATTGATCGACGGAAGCCGCGGAACGGCTTCGAAGCCATCGATATCGCGATCCTATGCGCCGCTTCCATCACTCACCATTCAAACAAGCGTGAGATTGCCGTCTCGTCCGGCGTGGGCAGAAATTCCGGGAAAAGGCCCATTTTTTCGCAGAACATCAAGCATTGCTTAACGTTTACCGTTAGACTGCGCTGGTTATCTCGAATTCCCTATCGCGCTTGGCGCTGGGCTGGGGAGATTGGAGAACGAAATGACCGCGATTCGCCCGCTTCTGATCGGAATCCTGCTGATTCTGGCACTGGTTCTGATTGCGCTCAGTATCCTGCTGGTCGATCCCGCTCCGCCTGTCCGTCAATCCGACAGCCTCATTCCGCCGCCGACAGAGTCGCCGCAGCGTCCTTAATCGGGGCGGGCAACTGTCAGCTTGCCGGTGTAAAGCGCGCCACGAGGCTATGGCGATCACCGGGATAGGTCAGGCGAACGTGGGTGATCGGGCCGGCGGCGCTCCAGGTGCGCCGTTCGACGACGAGGCACGCCGTCCCTTTTTGGATATCGAGATTGGCGGCGGCGTCGCTTTCGGCCGATATGGCGCGGATCTGATGTTCGGCGGTACTCCACGGCACCTGGTTGAGCAGCCAGGGGCCTGGCGGCAATGTCTCGAAGTCTGCCTTCGCCGCTTCCGGCACCGCATCGAGATTGATGACGCGATTTTCCAGGCAGAAGGGGCGCGGACCGGCATAGTGGATGCAGGTGATCTCCATCACCGGTATGGAGCCGACGAACTGCAGCCTGCGCGCGTCCTCCGGCCGTCCGCGTCGTTCGGCAAGCTTTATCAGCCGGTGCGAATAGGGCAGATTGAGTGATAGGACCTCGGACTTGATGTCGTGAATCTCAAGCACGGCGGATTGCGCTTGTGGATGCGTGACGAAGCTGCCCGAGCGCTTTCGCCGCTCGATCAGGCCGGCGCGCGCAAGCTGTGTCAGCACCTTGTTTACCGTCATGCGCGAGCAGTCATAGTGTTCCGCCAGGTCCATCTCGAATGGAATGCGATGCCCTGGAGGCCAGGCGCCGGAGACGATCCGGCCCTCAATATCGCTGAGAATGCGCTGATGGAGGGTCGCCTCTTTGCCTGTGGTCATACCGTCCGTCTGTTCCGTGTGAGACATGGGATCTCCCGCAGGTTATTTAGGGGCCAATTTAGGGGAGGAAAAGCGGCTTTTAAGCGATCAGCTCGGCCATAGCCTGGCGGAATCGCGCCGAAATTTCCTCTCTCTTGCGATGGCGGCCGCCTTCGACCTGCTTGCGGCCCAGCGCCCAGACGCCAACGACCTTGACGCCGTCGGCAAAAGTCCAGTGATCGAGAATACGGTCGCCGGAGAGATAAGGCACTGCACTCACATCGAGCGAAACGATGTCGGCATGGTTGCCGACGGCAAGACCGGCCGGCGCCTTCAGAGCCGCACCGCCACCCGCCAGCGCGCCGTCGAACAGCATGCGGGCGGTCGAACCGCCGGTCGTGGCGATGACGTTGCGGGCACGCAGCGCCAGGCGCTGCGAATATTCGAGCTGCCGCAACTCCTCAGGCATGGAGATCAGAATATTGGAATCCGAGCCGACGCCGTAGCGGCCGCCTTCTTCGAGGAAGAGCGGTGCTGCAAAGACGCCATCGCCGAGATTGGCCTCGGTGATCGGGCAAAGGCCGGCGACTGCGCCGCTCCTAGCCATGCGCCGAGTTTCATCCTCAGTCATGTGCGTGGCGTGGATCAGGCACCAGCGCTCGTTCACAGGAGCGTTGTCGAGCAGCCATTGCACCGGGCGGGCACCCGACCAGGCGATGCAGTCCTCCACTTCTTTCACCTGCTCGGCGACGTGGATATGGATCGGTCCGTCGCCGGCGATCGGCACGAGTTTGGCCAGCTCTTCCGGTGTCACGGCGCGCAGGCTGTGCGGCGCGATTCCGAGTTCGGCGCCGGGGAGGCGGCTGGTGACCGTACGGCAGCCGGCCATCAGCGCCTCGAAGCTCTCGATCGAATTAATGAAGCGGCGCTGGCCCTCGATGGGAGCGGCGCCGCCGAAGCCGGAATGGGCATAGAAGACGGGTAGAAGAGTCAGCGCGATGCCGGTCTCAGTGCTGGCGGCGCCGATGCGCTCGGCCAGTTCGGCGATATTGGCATAATGCCTGCCGTCCTTGTCATGGTGCAGATAGTGGAATTCGCCGACGCGGGAGAAGCCGGCTTCCAGCATTTCCATATAGAGCTGCGCGGCGACGGCCTCGACATGATCCGGGGTCATCGACAGGGCGAACTTGTACATGACGGTGCGCCAGCTCCAGAAGCTGTCGTTGGCCGGGCCGCGGACTTCGGCAAGGCCGGCCATGGCGCGCTGGAAGGCGTGGCTGTGCAGGTTCGGCATCGCCGGAACCAGAACATCCTGCCTGTCATCACCGTCTTCGGGAGCGACATCGGTCGCGATCTCGGCGATGCGGCCGTCTTCGAGGGTCAATCGCACATTCTCGTGCCATCCGTCGGCAAGCAAAGCCGTGCGTGCATGAAGTCTCGTCATGGTCTCACCCTTTCCTTTCGGACGCAGAGTCCAAAATCCCTCTTGTCAGCCTTTCGATTATGTATATACATTATGAGCCAACGAGGAAAGGCGTAAAGCTGATGGGTGGGAACAAATTTTCCGAAGATGGTAAGGCAAGTGACGGCGCAACCCGCGTCTGGCGCAATGCTCGCCTTGCGACCTTGAAAGAGGGCGAGGCTCGGCTCGGCACGATCGAGAAGGGCGCGATCCTGACCAAGGGCGGCCGTATCGTCTTTGTCGGCGGTGAAGCCGATCTGCCTGATACATCAGGCGCTGAAATCATCGATCTCGAAGGGCGCTGGGTGACCCCCGGCCTCGTCGATTGCCACACGCATATCGTCTATGGCGGCAATCGCGCCCGCGAATTCGAGATGCGGCTGGAAGGCGCGAGCTACGAAGAAATCGCCCGTGCCGGCGGCGGCATCGTTTCCTCCGTCAACGCGACGCGGGCGCTATCAGTGGATGAGCTTATTGCTGCTGCCTTGCCGCGCCTCGACACGCTGCTGTCCGAAGGCGTAACGACGATCGAGGTGAAGTCGGGCTACGGCCTCAACATTGAATCCGAATTGAAGATGCTGCGGGCCGCACGCAAGCTCGGCGAAGTTCGCCCAGTTCGCGTCGTCACCTCCTATCTCGGCGCGCACGCGACGCCGGTGGAGTACAAGGGCCGCAACGGCGATTATATTACTGATGTCGTGCTGCCCGGCTTGAAACAGGCGCATGCCGAAGGTCTTGTCGATGCTGTTGATGGCTTCTGCGAAGGCATAGCCTTTTCGACGGCGGAAATCGCCCGCGTCTTCGATCTCGCCAAGGCGCTCGGCATTCCGGTGAAGCTGCATGCGGAGCAGCTTTCCAATCTCGGCGGTGCCAAGCTTGCCGCCTCCTATGGTGCTTTATCAGCCGATCACGTCGAATATCTCGATGAGGATGGCGTCAAGGCGATGGCTGCGGCTGGCACGGTTGCCGTGCTGCTGCCAGGTGCCTTCTATGCCATCAACGAGAAGCAGAAGCCGCCGGTTCAGGACCTGCGTGATACGGGCGTTTCGATCGCGATTGCCACGGATTCCAATCCCGGTACTTCGCCGCTGACCTCGCTGCTTTTGACCATGAACATGGCTGCCACCCTTTTCCGCCTGACGGTCGAGGAATGCATTGCCGGCGCGACGCGCGAAGGCGCCCGCGCCCTTGGTCTGCTGTCAGAAACCGGCACGCTCGAGGCCGGCAAGTCGGCCGATTTTGCCATCTGGGATGTCGAAAGTCTGGCGGAGCTTGTCTACCGCATCGGCTTCAATCCCCTCCATGCACATGTTTTCAAGGGAAAGAGGTTCAACCGATGACTGTCGTTCTCCATCCGGGTTCCGTCTCGCTGCAACAGCTCGCGACGATCTATTGGAGCGGTGAGCCGGCGAAGCTCGATGCGTCCTTTGATGCCGGCATTGCCAAGGCCGCGGCCCGCATCGCGGAGATCGCTGCCGGCAACGCGCCGGTCTACGGTATCAATACCGGCTTCGGCAAACTGGCGTCGATCAAGATCGACAGTGCCGATGTCGCGACGCTGCAGCGTAATCTCATCCTCTCGCATTGCTGCGGCGTCGGCCAACCGCTCCCTGAGAACGTCGTTCGCCTCATCATGTCGCTGAAGCTTATTTCGCTCGGCCGCGGCGCATCCGGCGTGCGGCTGGAGCTGGTACGGCTGATCGAAGGCATGCTTGAAAAGGGCGTCGTGCCCGTCATCCCCGAAAAGGGCTCGGTTGGCGCTTCCGGTGATCTGGCGCCGCTCGCGCATATGACCGCTGTCATGATGGGTCATGGCGAGGCCTTCCATGCCGGTGAGCAGCTCTCTGGCGCGGCAGCGCTCGAAAAGGCAGGTCTGAAGCCGGTCGTGCTTGCTGCCAAAGAAGGGCTGGCGCTGATCAACGGCACGCAGGTGTCGACCGCGCTGGCGCTTGCCGGTCTCTTCCGCGCCCATCGTGCCGCACAGGCCGCTCTCATCACCGGAGCGATGTCGACGGATGCGGCCATGGGCTCTTCCGCCCCGTTCCATCCGGATATCCATACGCTGCGCGGTCATAAGGGCCAGATCGATACCGCCGCCGCCCTTCGCGGCCTGCTGGCCGGCTCAGTGATCCGCGAAAGCCATATCGAAGGCGACGAGCGTGTGCAGGACCCCTATTGCATCCGCTGCCAGCCGCAGGTCGATGGCGCCTGCCTTGATCTTCTGCGTTCCGTCGGCCGCACGCTCGAAATCGAAGCCAATGCCGTGACAGACAATCCGCTCGTGCTTTCGGACAATTCCGTCGTTTCCGGCGGCAATTTTCATGCCGAGCCCGTCGCCTTCGCCGCCGACCAGATCGCCATCGCCGTCTGCGAAATCGGCGCGATCGCACAGCGCCGCATCGCGCTGCTCGTCGATCCCGCGCTCAGCTACGGCCTGCCGGCGTTCCTTGCCAAGAAGCCGGGCTTGAACTCCGGCCTGATGATCGCCGAAGTGACGTCCGCCGCGCTGATGTCTGAAAACAAGCAGATGTCGCATCCGGCCTCGGTCGATTCCACACCGACCTCGGCGAACCAGGAAGACCACGTCTCCATGGCCTGCCATGGTGCCCGTCGCCTGCTGCAGATGACCGAAAACCTCTTTGCCATTATCGGCATCGAAGCGCTGACCGCTGCCCAAGGCGTCGAGCTGCGCGCGCCGCTGGCGACCAGCCCGGAACTGACCCTTGCCATTGCTTCGATCCGCGCCGCGGTGCCGTCGCTCGAAGAGGACCGCTACATGGCAAATGACTTGAAGGCCGCCGCGGACCTCGTCGGCTCCGGCGCCCTTAATGCCTCGATTTCAACCGACATCCTGCCCTCCTTGGAGATGTGACATGACCAACCCACGCCATAATATCCGCGAAATCCGCGCGCCTCGTGGTCCGGAGCTCAACGCCAAGAGCTGGCTGACCGAGGCGCCGCTGCGCATGCTGATGAACAACCTCGACCCGGACGTTGCGGAGAACCCGAACGAGCTGGTCGTCTATGGCGGCATCGGCCGCGCCGCCCGCACCTGGGACGATTTCGACCGTATCGCTGCGACGCTGAAGACGCTCAACGAAGACGAGACGCTGCTCGTGCAGTCCGGTAAGCCGGTCGCCGTGTTCCGCACCCACAAGGACGCGCCGCGCGTGCTGATCGCCAACTCCAACCTCGTGCCGCATTGGGCGACCTGGGATCACTTCAACGAGCTGGATAAGAAGGGCCTTGCCATGTATGGCCAGATGACGGCCGGCTCGTGGATCTACATCGGCACACAGGGCATCGTGCAGGGCACCTATGAGACCTTCGTCGAAGCCGGCCGCCAGCACTATAACGGCAACCTGAAGGGCAAGTGGATACTGACCGGCGGCCTCGGTGGCATGGGCGGCGCGCAGCCGCTGGCGGCTGTCATGGCCGGCGCCTGCTGCCTCGCCGTCGAATCCGACGAAACCCGCATCGATTTCCGCCTGCGCACCCGCTATGTCGACGAGAAGGCAAAGACGCTGGATGAAGCACTTGCCCTGATCGACAAGTGGACGAAGGCCGGCGAAGCCAAGTCTGTCGGTCTGCTCGGCAATGCCGCCGAAATCTTCCCGGAACTCGTGAAGCGTATGAAGGCCGGTGGTCCGCGCCCGGATATCGTCACCGACCAGACCTCTGCCCACGATCCACTGAACGGCTATCTGCCGATTGGCTGGACGGTGGCCGAACACCGGGCCAAACGCGAGAGCGATCCGAAGGCCGTCGAAGCCGCCGCCCGCGCCTCGATGAAGGTGCATGTCGAAGCCATGGTCGCCTTCTGGGATGCCGGCGTGCCGACGCTCGATTACGGCAACAACATCCGTCAGGTCGCCAAGGAAGAGGGTTTTGAAAACGCCTTCGCTTTCCCGGGCTTCGTGCCGGCCTATATCCGTCCGCTCTTCTGCCGCGGCATCGGTCCGTTCCGCTGGGCCGCTCTTTCGGGCGATCCGGAGGATATCTACAAGACCGACGCCAAGGTGAAGGAGTTGCTGCCCGACAACAAGCACCTGCACAACTGGCTGGACATGGCGCGTGAGCGCATCGCCTTCCAGGGCCTGCCGGCACGCATTTGCTGGGTTGGCCTCGGCGATCGCCACCGCCTCGGCCTCGCCTTCAACGAAATGGTCAGGAACGGCGAGCTGAAGGCTCCCGTCGTCATCGGCCGCGACCACCTCGATTCCGGTTCGGTCGCCTCGCCGAACCGCGAGACGGAAGCCATGAAGGACGGTTCGGATGCCGTTTCCGACTGGCCGCTGCTCAACGCTCTGCTCAACACCGCATCGGGTGCCACCTGGGTATCATTGCACCATGGCGGCGGCGTCGGCATGGGCTTCAGCCAGCACTCCGGCATGGTCATCTGCGCCGATGGCACGGATGATGCGGCCAAGCGCCTGGAGCGGGTTCTCTGGAACGACCCGGCAACCGGCGTCATGCGCCACGCTGATGCCGGCTACGACATCGCACTCGACTGGGCTAAGCAGCAGGGCCTGCGCCTGCCGGCCATCCTGGGGAACTAGGGCCTACACCAGCCGCACAAGACCGCCGTAGCTTGCGACGGTCTTGTCGGCGGTGATCAGGGAAATACCTTCAACGAAGGCTTGGGCGACAAGAATTCGATCAAAGGGGTCTTTGTGAATATCGGGCAGATCCGCGATCGCGGCCGCGTGCTGTCCGAAAACGGGTAATTCTTCATATCCGTTTTCGAGCAGATTTTCGTAGAGCCTGCGGGCATCAATCGCAAAGTCGGGGCGCGCCAACCCTGCCTTGATCGCCACCTCCCATATACTGGCGGTCGAAAATGCAATTCTATTGTCTAGGTCTTCAATCAAGTCGCGGGCTTTTTCCGGCAGTCGCTGAGAAGCAGCCGTCGCCCAGAGCAGAATATGCGTGTCCAGGAGAAATCTCATCGACCTTTGATGCTTTTGAAATCATTGAGATTACCATGAAACATCTCTTCGATTTCATCGGCCATCATCGTGTCGAAATCTTCGGGAACCATGATCTCGCCATCCATGAAACCGATGCGGCGCTTCTTCGGTGCCTCCTTTTCTTCAAGAGGCACAACCTTCACCATCGGCTTGCCCGCCTTGGCGATGATGAAAGCTTCGCCCTTGGCGGCTTTTTCGATCAGCCGCGACAAGTGCGTTTTCGCCTCATGAATGTTGACGGTTTCCATAGCAGGCTCCGAATGGACTTAGTCCACTAAACTTAGTTTACTCTAAAACGAATTGCAATGAGGGGACAAAAACAGATGGCAATGCCGAAAATCACGCTTCTCCGCAGCGATAGTCACCGTCGCATGCCGTGGAAAAACGGCGGCGGAGAAACGGTGGAGATCGCCGTTTCGCCAGAGGGCACCGGGCTTGCTGACTTCGACTGGCGCGTCAGCATGGCAACCGTTGCGACGGACGGGCCGTTTTCGGTTTTTCCGGGTATAGATCGTACGCTATCTATCCTTGATGGCGAAGGCATGACCCTCTTCATCGAGGGGCGTGCGCCCGAGCGCTTGACGCAGGCGAGCGAGCCGCTGCCCTTTGCTGCCGACGCGTCGACTTCGGCGACCTTGATCGACGGGACGATTACGGATCTCAATGTGATGACGCGGCGGGGGCATTTCACGCATTCGGTGAGGCGCGTTTTGGTCGATGGGAATAGCAAAGTCGCCTTCGAGGCTGGGACGACCCTTGTCCTTTGCCATCGCGGCGATGCTGAAATCGATGGGACGGCGCTTAACGCAGGCGATTGCCTGCTTTTCTCGGAGGGTGACGTCGCAGAGCGGTCCATTTCGGGCAAGGCGCAGCTGTTCTGGATTACCATTAAGGCAATATAGCCGGCTATGAGATGTTCTTCGGCTTGACATGAACCCGTACCGATTATCCTATTTCTACTCAGCAGAGAGAGGATAGCCGGCATGAGCGACAACCAGATCCCCGCCGATAGCAAGCTCACGACTTCCAAGCGCCGCTGGGCGGCGGAGGGCAAGTTTCTGACGGGGCATGTCAGCCGGCCCGAGGCAGAGCGGCTGCCGCCGGGGCAGCATCTCGTCAAGAACTGGCCGGTGCTGGATCTCGGCGTACAGCCGCAGATTTCGCTATCCAGCTGGCGGCTCGATGTGATCGGCTTCGTGGAAAAGCGGCTCAGCTTGGATTGGGCGGCTTTCCAGACGATCGAGCAAAGCACCCGCATCAGCGATATCCATTGCGTGACGACCTGGTCGCGCTACGACAATCGCTGGGAAGGCGTTTCGACGCGCGATCTCCTCGATCTCGCGATGCCCACGGAAGAGGCGCATCACGTGTTGCTGACGAGCTATGACGGCTATACCACCAACCTGCCGCTTGCGGATTTCGCGGCCGAGGATGCGATCCTGGCGACCGCCTGGGAAGGTCAGCCTCTGACCGGCGAACATGGCGGCCCGATGCGTCTCGTCGTGCCGCATCTCTATTTCTGGAAGAGCGCCAAGTGGCTGAACCGTATCGAGTTCATCGGCGCCGACAGGGCCGGCTTCTGGGAGAAGAACGGCTATCACATGTACGGCGATCCATGGCGGGAGCAGCGCTACTCGGACGATTGACGCTTCCGGAGCGCTGCGGGTGAGGAGCCTTGGATTGGCTATCTCGAACCGCAGTTCTTATGTCACCGTGTCAATTTTTCGTGGCGCCAGCCGGGTTTGTGGCTTTGCAAGCCACCATCATGGGCGTATTCAATGATCATATCATTGCCGCCGAAGTACCGGCTCCCTTGAACGCCATTCAGTGAAATTCGTCTCATGACCGTTGCCCGGACTATAGAAGAGCCCTCCAAAGCAAGTTTCGGTCGGCAGTCCCGCATCATCGCCTTTGTCGTCGCCGTTTCCTTTTTCATGCAGTTTCTGGACGGGACGATCATCACCACCTCGTTGCCGCAGATGGCGGTAAGTTTCGGCGTCGAGCCGGTCTCGATGAGCATCGGCATCACGGTCTATCTGCTCACCATGGCGGCTTTCGTGCCGCTCGCCGGCTGGGCTGGCGATCGCTATGGCGCCCGGCGGGTGTTCTTGGCATCCATTGCCATCTTCACCGTGGCGTCGCTGTTTTGCGGCCTCTCGGGCAATTTGACCGAGTTCATCATTGCCCGTGCCGTTCAGGGCATCGGCAGCGCGCTGATGACGCCGGTGGGACGCATCATCGTGCTGAAGAATGCTCGCAAATCCGATCTGGTGCATGCGATGTCGATGATCACCTGGCCGGCGCTGACCGCTCCGGTCATCGGTCCGGTGCTCGGCAGCTTCATCACCACCTATCTCAGCTGGCATTGGAACTTCCTGATCAATATCCCGATCGGCATCATCGGGCTCGGCCTCGTTCTGCGCTTCGTGCCGGATCCGCGGGAGGAAAAGGTCGCGCGGCTCGATTTTATCGGCTTTCTGCAATCGGCGGCGGGGCTGACCTTCCTGCTTGCCGGCCTCGAATTCGTGGTGCAGGGCACGACGGGGCTGGCGCTCAGCATTGGGTTGATCGCTGCAGGTGCGGTTTTCTCCGTCATCGCCACCCGGCATTTCATGACAGCCGATGCGCCCTTGCTCGATCTCTCCGCCTTCAAGATCCAGACCTTCGCCATGTCGACGCTTTCCGCCGGTACGGCGAGCCGTGTGGCGATCAACGCGACGCCTTTCCTGATCCCGCTGCTCTTCCAGGTCGGCTTCGGCCGTACGGCGATCGACGCGGGCACCTATCTGCTGTTCTATTTCGCAGGCAATCTCGGCATGAAGGCGATCACTACGCAGATGTTAAGGATCTTCGGCTTCCGCAACGTGCTCGTCGTCAACGGGCTGATCTCGTCGGCCAGCATTGCCGGATGCGCGTTTCTGTCTCCCTCGACACCAGATCCGTTGATATATTGCCTGCTATTCATCGCCGGCCTGTCGCGGTCGATGAACTTCACGGCGCTGAATACGCTGGGGTTTGTCGATATCCATGCCGCGCAGCGCAGCTCCGCTTCCACATTGTCGAGCATGCTGCAGCAGGTTTCGCTGCTGCTGGGCGTCGCCGTCGCTGCCGTCGTTCTCAATCTCTCGCGCACGATTCATGGTGGGGAAACGCTCTCGCTTATCGATTTTCGCTGGGCTTTCCTCATCATTGGCCTTATCGGTGGCATCTCCGCATTGCGTTTTATCAGCCTGCCGCACGATGCCGGCGCAGAGGTATCCCGCCACAAAGTGAAGACCTGATCAAAACCTTCAAATTCTTAATGATATTGACAGGCAAGCCGCTGTAAAATGGCCTGCCGGTTCCCATATGAAACTCGCGTCAACTCCCACAGGAGGCAGTCCCATGCTGCTCAGAACCCTCGCTATCTCCGCTCTCGTCGTCGGCGTATCCAGTGCCGCCATGGCCGAGCAGGTGCACAAGCATCACCCCAAGCGCGTCAATGTCGAGGCGTTCCAGGCCGATGTCGGCAGCGTCGACCATTCGAAGGACGCGATCCTTCCGGACGGCACGATCAACACCGATCCGTCGGTGACCGGTCCGATTCGTGCCGGCGACTCCATTTCCCGCCTGCAATGCGCCGCTGCCCCTAACTCCGTCGGTGCTCGTTCGAGCACCTATAGTGCAGGCTCCGCTTCGCTTTGCCCGTAATGGCGTAATGGCTCGAGCTGACCTAAAGCGGGTCGCGATCTTTCAGATTCGCTTCTCACGCTTTAGGTCTTTGATTTTGTGCATGTCGTCGTCGCAAAACTGCTGCACACTTTTACGCGACATGCTCTAGGCCAGCTCGATATCCGTCTGCTTGAAGCGGTCGCTTTTCGACAATAGCGGTTGGCGATAATAGCGAGCGCAGGCATAGGTCATGCAATCGTCAAGGCTGAGGCGAGCCGTCTGGCCGCCTTGGCCATAGCGCTCATAAGCCTCGATCGCGAGAGCTGCGGCACGAGGCGGCACAGCGAGCAGCTGAATATTCATGAGCTGCAGAAACGTGCGGACAGCTTCGCCTGCCTCGGTCGGCGACAATCCCAAAGCATCAGAGACCAGGATCGCGGCATTCGCTGCGACAAGCGGCGAGGTCATGCGTGCCGTTGCCGGCTGCATGCGGATGGCAAAGGCGTGTGCCTCTTCCTCGTCTGTCATCATTGCTGACAGCACCGAAGCGTCGATGAACATCAGGCTTCTCCGGTCGCGCGAGTGCCGGCGCCCTTGGCGGTGGCTTTCTGCTTGAGATTGCGGCAAAAGGCGACGGCGACATCGGCAAGGGCTGGTTTGGTCAGCTCCTCATCCAGCGCCTTCTGCAGGGCAAGCCGAACGGCTTCCGTCTTGGTCGTGGCCTTGGTCAACGCCTGATAGCGGCGCGCCAATCGGTCGATGGCGTCGTCCTTGATGTAAAGCGGCATGAGATATCCTTTGAATCTTTGCGGATATCCTTAGAGCCTGTCTGGTTTGAGGGCAATCGGATCTGTTGCCTGCTTGTGTTCCGTGTGCATCGATATTTAGATGACGAACATCATCTAACATGCTAGCAATGACATCAAGCTGTTTGCTTGATCGTGAGGAGATGTCATGCCCGCTATCGATCCCGTTGTCATCGTTTCCGCCACGCGCACGCCGCTCGGTCGTTTCCAGGGGGATCTTTCGCCCCTGCAGGCACCCGAGCTCGGTGCGCATGTCATCCGTGCTGCGCTGGAGCGCGCCGGACTTTCTGCCGAGAGAGTGGATGAGGTTCTGTTCGGCTGCGTCCTGCCTGCCGGGCAAGGGCAGGCGCCGGCCCGGCAAGCTGCGCGCGGGGCTGGCCTTCCGGATGCCGTCGGCGCCACCACCATCAACAAGGTCTGCGGTTCGGGTATGAAGGCGACCATGCTGGCACATGACCTCCTTCTCGCCGGCTCGGCCTCCATCGCGGTCGCCGGCGGCATGGAATCCATGTCGAATGCGCCCTATCTGCTCGCCAAGGCGCGCGGCGGCTATCGCATGGGCCATGACCGCATCTTCGATCACATGATGCTGGACGGGCTGGAAGATGCCTATGAGAAGGGTCGCTCCATGGGCGATTTCGGCGAGCTGGCGGTCGAGGCCTATCAGTTCAGCCGCGACGATCAGGATGCTTACGCGGTCGAAACGTTGTCGCGCGCTCGCAACGCGCTCGAGACCGGCGCTTTCGAAGCGGAAATCACGCCGATCTCGGTGAGTGGCAAGGGTGGCCCGGTCACAATCGCCAAGGATGAGCATCCGCAAAAGGTTTCGCCTGAAAAGATCCCGACGCTCAAGCCGGCCTTCCGCAAGGATGGCACGATTACGGCTGCCAGCGCCTCGGCCAATGCCGACGGTGCGGCCGCGCTCATCCTGACGCGCCGTTCGCTTGCCGAGCGCGAGGGATTGCCCATTCTTGCCGAAATCAAGGCGCACGCCACGCATTCTCAGGAGCCTGCCTGGTATACGACCGCGCCGATCCCGGCGATCCGCAAGGTGCTCGACAAGAGCGGCTGGAAGATCGGCGATGTCGATCTTTTCGAAATCAACGAGGCCTTCGCCGTCGTCGCCATGGCGGCCGCAAAGGAGCTCGGCATTGCCCGTGACCGGCTCAATATCAACGGCGGTGCTTGCGCGCTCGGCCATCCCATCGGCGCTACAGGCGCGCGGCTGATCGTGACGCTGCTGCATGCGCTGGAGCGCCAGGGGGCACGGCGTGGTGTTGCCGCGCTCTGCATCGGCGGTGGCGAGGCAACGGCGATTGCTGTGGAGCGGGTTGGGTAAGCGAATTCGGGCAAGTCAGGTGCGTCTGCCGATGCCGCACGTATGGGCGTGGCCCCTCATCCTAGCCTTCTCCCCGCTCATGCGGGGAGAAGGGACGACCGCGCGAGGCGGCGAATTTGCGTGAAAGATCGTAGGCTATCAACTAAAACTCCCTCTCCCCGCTAGCGGGGAGAGGGCTGGGGTGAGGGGCCGCGTTGCATGCCCTCTCCATACCGTCAAACATAGACCAGTTCGTAGACGTAGGATTTCGAACCCTTCTTGCTCACCCACTCGCCTTCAGGTGGATAATCGGCGTCTTGTTCCGGAAACGGCACGTTCCACGGCCTGCCGAGCAAGGCTCCGTCTTCATCATCCCAAGTGCCCCAACCGAAGCCAACTTGAAACCTGATCCAGAGATCGGCATCCTCACGCCGGTAGCCGATCCTTCCATCGGACAGCTGTTTGCGATGAAACGTATAGACCAAATCATCGCTCCGGCGCTTCAGCTGAAATCGATCCCTACTCATGCCAGATCCGTTATCTTGTCTCGGATATGGATACTGGCATCGGCCATTTGCTGTGTCCAGTTTCCCGGCATCACGCTATTTCGCCAATCTCAGCCTCAGTGCATTGCCGATCACCGAGACTGACGACAGGCTCATCGCGGCGGCCGCAATCATCGGCGACAGCAGCAGGCCGAAGATCGGATAGAGCACGCCGGCCGCCAGCGGCACGCCGAGGGCATTGTAGCCGAAGGCGAAGGCAAGGTTCTGCTTGATGTTGCGGATCGTCGCTTCCGAGAGATGGCGGGCGCGGACGATGCCGTTGAGATCGCCCTTGACCAGCGTGATCCCGGCGCTTTCCATGGCGACATCGGCGCCCGTGCCCATGGCGATGCCGACATCGGCCGATGCCAGCGCGGGAGCATCATTGACGCCGTCGCCCGCCATGGCAACGATGCGGCCCTTGGCCCGCAACTCGTCGATCAGCGCCTTCTTGCCTTCCGGCAGCATGTCCGCGCGCACCTCGTCGATGCCGAGCTCGCTGGCGACGGCAGCGGCGGTCTTGCCGTTGTCGCCGGTCGCCATGACGATCGTCAGGCCGCTTTCATGCAGTGCCTTGATGGCGGCGGCTGTGGTCGGCTTGATCCGGTCGGCGACGGCGACGAGGCCGGCCAGCTTCCTGTCGATGGCGACGAACATGACGGTCTTGCCCTCGCTGCGCAGGCGCTCCGTCTCGGCTTTCAGGGCAGCGGTCGAAACGCCGAGATCGGACATCATCGCGGCATTGCCGAGCGCGATCGCGGTTTCGCCGGCGCGGCCCTCCACGCCCTTGCCGGTCACCGCAGAGAAGCCGGAGATCTCGACGAAGCGCGCACCGCGTTCCTCGGCGCCGGCAACGATGGCTTCGGCGAGCGGGTGTTCGGAGCCGCGCTCCAGGCTGGCGGCGAGCGAGAGAAGGCGTGCCTCGTCGGAGCCCGCCGCGGTGACGATATCGGTCAGGTTCGGTTTGCCTTCCGTCAGCGTGCCCGTCTTGTCGACGATCAATGTGTCCACCTTGGCGAAGCGTTCGAGCGCTTCTGCATCGCGCACCAGCACGCCCTCCTGTGCGCCGCGGCCGGTGGCGATCATGATGGACATGGGCGTTGCCAGGCCCAGCGCGCAGGGGCAGGCGATGATGAGCACCGCGACGGCGGCAAGCAGCGCATGCGCCAGCCTCGGCTCCGGCCCGACAAAGGCCCAGACGGCAAAGGCGATGATGGCGGCTGCGACGACGGCGGGCACAAAGACGGCAGAGACGCGGTCGACCATCGTCTGGATCGGCGCGCGCGAGCGCTGCGCCTTGGCAACGAGTTCGACGATGCGCGAGAGCGTGGTCTCGGCGCCGACTTTCTCGGCCTGCATGATGAGCGCGCCGTTCCTATTGATCGTGCCGCCGGTCAAGGCATCGCCTTTGGCCTTTTCGACCGGCAGTGGCTCGCCCGTAATCATCGATTCATCGATGGTCGATTGTCCCTCGATAACGGAGCCATCCACAGGGACGCGCTCGCCGGGGCGCACCCGCAGCCGATCGCCGGCATGGATCTCGTCGACGGGCACATCGGTTTCGCTACCGTTGGCGCCGATGCGTCGTGCCGTTTTCGGCGCGAGATCGAGAAGGGCGCGAATGGCTGAGCCGGTGCGTTCGCGGGCTTTCAATTCCAGTACCTGGCCGACGAAGACCAGCGCGACGATCACGGATGCCGCTTCGAAATAGACGGGCACGCTCTCGCCGTGCCCTCGGAAGCTCATCGGAAACAGGCCTGGGGCAAGCGTCGCAATTACGCTGTAAAGATAGGCGGTGCCGACGCCGAGACCGATCAGCGTCCACATATTGGGGCTGCGGTTGACGAGCGAATTCCAGGCGCGGCGGAAGAAGGGAAGAGCCGCCCAAAGCACGACCGGCGTTGCAAGA
Source organism: Martinezella sp. CNPSo 3959 (assembly GCF_057784355.1). Lineage (NCBI taxonomy): Bacteria > Pseudomonadati > Pseudomonadota > Alphaproteobacteria > Hyphomicrobiales > Rhizobiaceae > Martinezella > Martinezella sp. CNPSo 3959. Next base: position 113,106 of record NZ_JBXSOV010000006.1, on the reverse strand, counting down.
ACAAGCTCGACCCCGGTGGCGATCGGCTCGCCGATCCAGTCGCGAATGGGAAGGCCGATCATCGGCCCCATGCTGATGGCAAGCAGCGGCAGCGACAGGGCGGCGCTGATCCAGAGCCGGCGCGTGAAATCAACAAGCTCGGGGTTCGGGCCTTCATCGGCGGCCGCGACACCCATCGGCTCCAGCGCCATGCCGCATTTCGGGCAGTCGCCAGGATGGTCGCTGATCACCTCGGGATGCATCGGGCAGGTATAAAGCGTGCCCTTCGGCATCGGCTTCGGCGTGGGCTTGTTGCCGTCGAGATAAGCCGATGGCTCCGCTTCGAACTTCGCCTTGCAGCCGGCCGAGCAGAAATAGAATTTCTCGCCATCGTGCTTCGTGAAATGGCGGGCAGTGGCGCGATCGACCGTCATTCCGCAGACGGGATCCTTGGCCGTGAGGTAGTTTTCCGGTGCGGCCTCGAATTTTGTACGGCAGCCATTGCTGCAAAAGTGGAAAGTGCGGCCGTGATATTGCAGCGACGGCTTGCCGGCATCGGGGTCGACGGTCATGCCGCAGACGGGATCGCGGATCACTTCATCCTGCGTGTGGGTGTTATGGTGATCGTGACCATGATGGCTGTGATCGTGCTCGTCATGCGGTGCCATGTCATACTCCTTTGCCCGAAGGGCCTTCGGACAGGTCTATGGACCTTCCCATCGCTGGAAGGTCAAGCCGGAAAATAGTGATTGCCATCCACAGTTCACAAGGCCGCCTTCCTATCTCGCTGCGGATGGCGATGATAAGTTCCGTAAGATCGATGCAATGAAGTGATTCCAATGGGATATGATCTGACCACGCTGCCGCTTGCCGCGCTTTTGCCTGCCGTCGTCAAGGCGGAAGATATGCTGGCCCGGCTGGATGAGCGCGTGCTGAGGCATGCGGTGGCAAATGGCTTTCGCGAACGTGGGCACTTTTTCGACGCTGCCGGTGCGCTCTGGGTGGGAGGCGAACTCGTGCATGTGGAGGATCTCGTCCTGCACGATGCGCGCATGGATACGCGCACCCCGACTCATGAATTGACCATCGCTCATTCGGTGCTGCGCAGCCGTCGTCGCCTATGGGCCGCCGATCCGTCCTGGGGACTGGAGCCGGTCGGCCTTGCGGTGCTGCGCGGTGAGGTCGGCGAGACCGACGAGGGTAGCACGCCGCGTTCGACCTCTGCCCGGGCCACCGAGCCTGACGAGCCGGAGGACGGGGAGGATGATTTCGGCGTCGATTTTGCTGAGATCGATGCCATTCTTGCAAGATCCGACAAGGTCCTGAATGGCGGCGTTCCGGAACCCAGGCAGCCGATTGTCGATGCCCAGGATCCCCTGGCACTCATCCGAGACGAGGATTGGGATGAGGATGAGCGGCTGGACAGCTGGCGCGCCGTCATGCGCGAGGCGGATCTGCTGCCGGCTACCTTGGGTGCCGCGGTGCTTTTCGATGCCTGGGAAAGGATCGAGCCGCTGCGGCGGCAGCATTGGCTCGGCGGCTTGCTGGCCAGCGCCTATCTGCGCAGCCGGGGCAAGGTGACATCGCACCTCTTCTGCCTGAATGTCGGCCTGAAGGCCGTTCGTCACGACCGCCGGCGAGCGCCGGACCGCGCCACGCGGCTGGCTGCCTTTCTGGAGGCCATGGCGCTTTCGGCCGATTCGGGCCTCAAGGAGCTCGATCGGCTTTCGCTTGCCAAGCTGCAGATGGAAGTGCGGCTGAAGGACAGGCGGTCCAACAGCAGCCTGCCTGAGGTCATCGACATCGTGCTATCGCGGCCGATCGTCTCGGCGAAAATGATTGCGCGCCATGTCGGCATTACCTCAAGGGGCGCGCTCAATCTGGTGACCGAACTCGGCCTGCGCGAAATGACCGGGCGCGGGCGCTATCGAGGCTGGGGCGTGCTTTGATCAGCTGCAACGGGTGGTGTGGGTAGCGTCGCCGTCCCTTGCAACCACAACCCTGGTTTTCGTCCAATGTTACAGTTTGTTACGCTAAGTGGCGCTAAAATGGACAAAATTTAATGCCCATACCAAATTCCTAAGCGGCACGATGCAAGCTAAGGTCGCGCCATGAATAGCGGGAGATCGTCGATCACCCCGGGATTTGAAGAGGTGGGTGAATGGCTCGGACGTTTCGGGTCGTCGTTTGGTTGGCAGTGATCGGCGCCGTTGGGTATGGTGCCTATGCGACCCGCGATCGTTGGCTTGGGCCGGCGGAGAAGCTGCTTGGCTACCAGAATGCCGCAGCACCGGGGGAGCAGGCCCAGGACGGACGCCGTGGCGGCCAAAGGCAGGGTGGCAGCGGTGGCGGACGGCGCAGCATGTCGCAGTTCAGTGGACCGGTTCCGGTGCTCGCCGAGGATGCGACGACGGCCGATGTCCCCGTCTACATAAACGGTGTGGGCTCGGTGAAGGCCCTGAATACCGTGACGGTGCGCGCGCAGGTCAGCGGACGAATCGTCGAAATCAATTTCGTCGAGGGCCAGGACATCAAGAAGGGCGATATCATCGCCCGCATCGACGATTCCGTCTATAAGGCGCAGCTCGACCAGGCGATCGCCAAGAAGGCGCAGGACGAGGCTCTGCTTGCAGGCGCCCAGCGCGATCTCGCCCGCTATCAGATGATGGTGAAGAGCGCGTCCGGCACGCAGCAGCAGGTCGACACGCAGACCTCGTTGGTGGCGCAATATACCGCGCAGGTCCAGGTGGATGTGGCGGCGATCGAAAGCGCGCAGGCGACGCTCGACTATACGACGATCAGGGCGGCCTTCGATGGGCGCACCGGCATCCGTAACGTCGATATCGGCAATCTCGTCAGCTCGGGCGACACGACAGGCATCGTTACGCTCTCGCAGATCAAGCCGATCTCCGTCTTGTTTTCCATTCCGCAGCAGCAGCTTGCCCGCATCAACGCGGCAAGCGCAGCCGGAACGCTTTCCGTCCAGGCTTTGGGCAACGACGGCGAGACGGTGGTCGACAATGGTTCGCTTGGTGTGGTCGACAATCAGGTCGATCCCACCACCGGCACCGTTAAGCTGAAGGCGAATTTCCCGAACGACAAGCTGGCGCTGTGGCCCGGCGCCTTCGTCAATGCCCGACTGCTCGTGGAGACGCTGAAAGGCGTCACCGTCATTCCGAGCGGCGCCGTGCAGCGCGGGCCGAACGGCACCTTCGTCTATGTCATCGGCCAGGATCAGACCGTCGCGATGAAGCCGGTGAAGGTGCGCCAGCAGGACGATACGCTCGCCGTCATCGCCGATGGCGTGGCGCCCGGCGACAAGGTGGTGACAACCGGCTTCGCGCGGCTGCAGAATGGATCGAAGGTGCAGATTTCGGCCAATCCGGCTCAGGCGTCCCCGGATACTCCGACGCCCGACAATAGCGGGCAGCCGGTCGCAGAGAACGATTCGCAGAATGGCGGTGCCGGCACAGTGAATGCGAGCGAGCGCCCGCATCGCCGGCACAACGGTCAGAGCGGAAACGGTGGCCGTCGCGGCCAGGACGGTCAGCCCGGCGCAGGCGGCGCGCAGGGTGCGGATACGGGCAGCGGCTCGGCCTCCAACAATTCCTCCGCCACGCCGACGCAGCAACAATGAACGTCTCGTCGCTCTTCATCAGCAGGCCGATCGCCACCTCGCTTCTCGGGGTGGCGGTTCTCTTGGGCGGCATTCTCGGCTTTCTCTTCCTGCCGGTCGCGCCGCTGCCACAGGTGGATTTTCCGACGATCCAGGTGACGACGCAGCTTCCGGGTGCCGATCCCGATACGATGGCGGCGCTGGTGACGGCACCTCTGGAGCGGCCGCTCGGCCAGATTCCCTCGCTTGCCTCCATGACCTCATCGAGCGCCTTCGGCATCAGCCAGATCACGCTGCAATTCGATCTAGGGCGCGATATCGATGGCGCAGCGCAGGATGTGCAGGCGGCGATCAACGCCGCCGGATCGACTTTGCCGCGCACGCTTCCTTATCCGCCGACCTATTCGAAGGTGAACCCGGCCGATACGCCGATCGTGACGCTGGCGCTGCGCTCCAACAGCTATTCGATCCGCGAACTCAGCGATTTTGCCGATACCATGATGGCGCAGCGCCTGAGCGAAGTCTCCGGTGTTGGCGACGTCAACATCCAGGGCGGCGTCAAACCCGCCATCCGCATCCAGGTGGACCTGCCGCGTCTCGCTTCCTATGGTCTCGCCCTGGAGGACATCCGCACCGCCATCACCAATGCCAGCGTTGCCGGCGCGAAGGGCTCGCTCGACGGCACGCAGCAGAGTTTTACGCTCGCGGCCAACGATCAGATCGTCGATCCAAATGTCTACAGGTCCGTCATCGTCGCTTACCGCAACAGCGCGCCGGTGCAGTTGAAGGACGTCGCAACGGTCGTCGAGGGGCTGGAGAACAATCGGGTCGGCGCCTGGTATCAGGGCCAGCCCGCCGTCATTCTCGATATCATGCGCCAGCCGGGCGCCAACGTCATCCAGACGGTCGAGAATGTCCTGAAGCAGGTCCCGAAGCTGAAGCAGGCGATGCCGGCCGGTATTTCGCTTGATATCGTCAATGACCGCACCGAGACGATCCGCGCCTCGATCCATGACGTGCAATGGACGCTGGTTATCAGCATCGGTCTCGTCATCCTCGTCGTCCTGCTGTTCCTGAGGACGATGACGGCGACCTTCATTGCCGGTGTCGCGCTGCCGCTGTCGCTGATCGCGACCTTCGGCGTCATGTGGTTCGCCGGCTTCAGCCTTGACAATCTCTCGCTGATGGCGCTGACGATCGGCACCGGCTTCGTCGTCGACGACGCCATCGTGATGATCGAGAATATTGCCCGCCATATCGAGGAAGGCGAAAACCCGATGCAGGCGGCCCTGAAGGGCGCCGGCGAGATCGGCTTCACGATCATTTCGCTCACCGTCTCGCTGGTCGCCGTCTTCATTCCGCTGCTGTTCATGACCGGCATTGTCGGCCGTATGTTCCGCGAATTCGCACTGACGCTCACCATTGCCGTCGTCGTGTCGGCCGTCGTCTCGCTGACGCTCACGCCGATGATGTGCGCGCGCATTCTGCGCAAGCCAAAAGAGCATCAGGGCGGTTTTCTGGCCGGTGCCGACCGTTTCACCGACTGGATGGTTGAAGGCTATCGGCGGAGCCTTGTTTGGGCCGTGGATCGCAGCCGCCTCATGCTGCTGGTGACGGTGGTGACGCTGGCTGCGACCATCGCGCTTTATGTCGTCATTCCCAAGGGCTTCCTGCCGGCGCAGGATACGGGTCTCATCACCGCTGTCATCGAGGCCGAGCCGACGACCTCCTTCGAGACCATGAAGCAGATCCAGGCCGATGTGGTCGACCGGCTGCGCAAGGATCCGGATGTCACCAGCGTCGTTGCCGTCATCGGTGCGAGTGCCAGCAATCTGACGCTGAATACCGGCAATCTCAGTCTCGTGCTGAAGCCGCGGAGTGAGCGTAATGCGTCCGTCGATCAGATCATCGACAGGATGCGCGGCGAGGTGACGGGCTTGCCCGGCATCCATGTCACCTTCCAGAGCGTGCGCGACATCTCGATCAGCACCAGGGCCAGCCGTGCGCCCTATCAGTATACCCTCACGGGCACGGACACGAATACGGTGGTCGACTGGGCGCAGAAGCTTGCCCAGCGGCTGCAGGAAAGTCCGAAGCTGACGGATGTCGCATCCGAAGCGGAGATGGGCGGCGGGCGGATCTTCGTCGATGTCAATCGCGAGACCGCGTCGCGGCTCGGCGTGTCCATGCAGGCCGTCAGCGATACTTTGAATGATGCTTTCGGCCAGCGGCAGATCGCAACGATCTATGGGCAGGCCAACCAGTATCGCGTCATTCTGGAGGCGGCGCCGCAATATCAATCCGACCCGAAATCGCTCGACAAGCTTTATGTCGCTGGTGCCAGCGATACCCAGGTGCCGCTCAACGCCTTCACGACGGCGAGTTTCACGACCGCGCCGCTGGTCATCAGCCATGACGAGCAGTTTCCGGCCGTGACGCTCAGCTTCGATCTCGCCAAGGGCGCGTCGCTCAGCGATGCCGTCGCCGAGATAAAGGCGGCGGAGCTGGGTATCGGCATGCCCGACAATATCCAGCGCAAATATTCGGGCGATGCCGAAGAGTTTGCCTCCTCGCTTGCGGGCGAGCCCTGGCTGATCCTTGCGGCTATCGTGACGATCTACATCGTGCTCGGCCTGCTCTATGAGAGCGCCGTCCATCCCGTGACGATCCTTTCGACGCTGCCTTCGGCTGGCGTCGGCGCGCTGCTCGCCCTGATGCTGTTCGGGCAGGATCTGTCGATCATCGCCCTCATCGGCATCGTGCTCCTGATGGGCATCGTCAAGAAGAATGCGATCATGATGATCGACTTTGCGCTGGAGGCGGAGCGCAAGGAAGGCCTGGAGCCGCGCGAGGCTATTCTGAAAGCCTCCATCCTGCGTTTCCGGCCGATCATGATGACGACGCTCGCGGCGCTCTTCGGCGCCTTGCCGCTGGCGCTGGCGCAGGGCACAGGCGCGGAGTTGCGCATTCCGCTCGGCATCACCATTATCGGCGGTCTCGTGCTTTCGCAGCTTTTGACGCTCTATACGACGCCGGTGATCTATCTCGCCTTCGAGCGGCTGCGCGCCAAGGTCGTCGGCCGCACCAGCGGCACGCCGAGCGCCGAGATGAATGAATTGGCAGGTGGTGAGAGATGAACATCTCCGAGCCGTTTATCAAACGCCCTGTCGGGACGACGCTTCTGGCGATCGGGCTGGTGATCCTCGGCATCGTTGCCTATCGCTTCTTGCCGGTTGCAAGCCTGCCGACGGTGGATTTGCCGACCATTGTCGTTTCTTCAAGCCGCCCCGGAGCCGATCCGGCCAGTATGGCGGCGAGCGTGGCCGCTCCGTTGGAGCGCCATCTTGGGACCATTGCCGGCGTCACTCAAATGACGTCCGTCAGCTCGCTCGGATCGAGCACGATCATCATCCAGTTCGACCTGTCGCGCAGCGTCGATGGTGCCGCGCAGGATGTGCAGGCGGCATTGAACGCGGCTGCGACAGACCTGCCCGGCGATCTGCCGACTCTCCCGTCCTTCCGCAAGATCAACCCGGCTGCGGCCCCCGTTCTCATCCTGGCACTGACCTCGGACAATGTCTCTCCGAGCGCCATCTATGATGCAGCCGATACCGTGGTGGTGCAGCGCATTTCACAGGTGGACGGCGTCGGCGGTGTGACCGTGAGCGGTGCCGACCAGCCCGCCATCCGCGTCCGGCTGGATCCGGACCGGCTTTCGGCCATGGGCCTCTCGCTCGATGCGGTCCGTACGGCGGTCGTCAATGCCAATGTTCTCGGCCCCTTCGGCTCGATCGACGGTGCGGGCGGCGCTTTCTCCGTTGCCGTCAACAGCCAGTTGAAGACGCCGGAAGCGTTTGGGCGGATCGTGGTGCGCAGCGGCGACGGCACGGCGGTTCGCCTTTCTGATATCGCCACTGTCGAGCCGGGTGTGCGCAACAGCCGCTCGGATGCCTGGTACGACGGCAAGCCGGCCGTGCTGCTTAACATCACCAAGCAGGCGGATGCGAACGTCATCGCCACCGTCGATGGCGTTAAGCAGCTGATCCCGGAGCTGCAGCGGCTCATTCCTGCCGGCGTGAATGTTTCTATTCTTTCCGACCGCACCACTACGATTCATGCCAGCGTCACCGACATGCAATGGACGCTGCTTGCCACTATCTGCCTGGTCATGGCCGTTGTCTTCGTCTTCCTGCGACGAGCAACGCCGACCTTTGCCGCGGGTGTGACGGTGCCTCTGTCGCTTGCCGGCACTTTTGCCGCGATGTGGCTCTTCGGGCTGTCGATCGACAATCTCTCCCTCATGGCGCTTGCCGTTTCCGTCGGCTTCGTTGTCGATGACGCCATCGTCATGATCGAGAACATTTATGCCAATCTGGAGACTGGCATGAAGCCGATGCGGGCGGCGCTCGAAGGGGCAAAGCAGATCGGCTTTACCGTCGTTTCCATCAGCCTGTCGCTGCTTGCCGCCTTCATCCCGCTGTTCTTCATGGGCGGTATCGTCGGCCGGTTCTTCCAGACCTTCTCGTTGACGCTCGGCTTCACTATCGTCGTTTCGACACTGGTATCCCTCACGCTGACGCCGATGATCTGCGGCCATCGACTGCGTCAGCACGATATCGATGCCCGGCCCGGCCCGTTTGGCCGTATCGTCGAAGGCACGCTTAGCGCCGTTACGGGCTTTTACGGTCGCACGCTGCGGGCGGTGCTGCATCACCGCCTCCTTTCGGTCGTCGTCATCATCGCCTGCGTGGTCATGACGGGCTATCTCTACGTCAAGGTCCCAAAGGGCTTCATTCCGCAGGACGACACCGGCTTTATCCAGGGCGGGACGCAGGCTGCGACCGATATCTCCTATCCGGCCATGGTAAAGCTCCAGGAGCTGGCGGCGGATATCGTCGCCAAGGACCCGGCGGTGTCGGGTGTCGGCTCTTCTGTCGGCGGGGGAGGCTTTTCAAGTTCCGTCAATCGGGGCCAGCTTTTCATCTCGCTGAAGCCGGAATCGGAGCGTGCGCCGACCGCCGATGTCATAGACCGGCTCCGCAAGCAGTTGATGGCGGTTCCGGGCCTCAGCACATTCCTGTTTTCGCCGGGCGATATCCGCGCCGGCGCGCGCCAGTCGCAATCGCAGTATCAATTCACGATCTGGGGTGCGAATTACGATGAGCTGGTGGAATGGGCGCCCAAGGTTTTGGAACGTCTGCAGGCTCTTCCAGGATTGACCGATGTCGCGACCGACAGGCAGCCCAACGGTCTGCAGGCGACCGTCAATATCGATCGCACCCTCGCTTCCCAGCTCGGCGTCAACATCCAATCCATCGATTCCGCGCTCAACAATGCTTTCGCGCAACGGCAGATCTCGACGATCTATACGCAGCGCAACCAATATCGAGTCGTATTGGAGGCGAATCCCGACTATGCGCTCGATCCCCACGATATTTCCAAGCTCTACGTGCCCGCCTCCGGCGGCACGCAGGTACCGTTGAGCGCGGTGGCGTCGATCGACCGGACGCTCGCGCCGCTGGTCGTCAATCACCAGGGTCAATATCCCGCCGTGACGATTTCCTACAATCTGGCGCTCAACACGCCGCTGCAGGTGGCGAACGACGCCATTCAGAAGGCGGTGCTCGACATGCATCTGCCCGATACGCTGCATGCGGATTTCGCCGGCGATGCGGCGAGCGTTACCCAGTCGTCCGGCAGCCAGCCGCTGCTGCTTCTGGCGGCATTGCTGACGGTCTATATCGTTCTCGGCATTCTCTATGAAAGCCTGGCGCATCCGCTGACGATCATCTCGACACTGCCCTCGGCCGGCCTCGGCGCGCTACTGGCGCTCGCCATCAGCGGCACGGAGCTGACGATCATCGCCTTCATCGGCATCATTCTCTTAATCGGCATCGTCAAGAAGAACGGCATCATGATGGTGGATTTCGCCCTGCAGGGCGAGCGCACGCTCGGCTTGTCTTCGGAAGAAGCCATTTATCAGGCATGCCTCAAGCGTTTCCGCCCCATCCTGATGACGACGCTCGCCGCACTTATGGGTGCCATCCCGCTGATCATCGCAACAGGCCCCGGCGCGGAGCTGCGCCGCCCGCTCGGGATCACTATCGTCGGCGGCCTCGTCGTGTCGCAGGTACTGACACTCTATACCACGCCGATCATCTATCTGATGCTTGCCAAGCTGCATGCAAAATGGTCGCCGAAGGCGCAAGCTACGGTGCCGCCAGTATCTCCGCTCTCAACTTGAATGTTTAGCAGTGTATGGACGGACCGGATCAGCCCCGATAGTCCCAAGGATTGACGACAGCTATTCCGGTGTCCAGGAAATCCGACACGTTGCGGGTTGCAAGGGTTGCTCCTCGCGACGCTGCAATTGCGGCGATCTGGGCATCGAACTGGCTGATCGGTTTGCCGGCCCGACGCCGCGATGTCGCAATGAAGGAATAAACTCCCGCGGCTTCGCTATCGAAGGGGAGGACTCTTCCGGCGAAATCCTCTTCGAATATCGGGAGAATAGCAGCTTCCAATTCGCTTCGGCGTCGGCCCGCAGGCAATAGCCGGAGACCGTAAAGGATTTCCGCCTGTGTCGTTGCCGTCGTAAAGATGGCGAGAGGGGGCTGGGCAGCGAGCCAAGCTTCAACTACTGGCGATGGTGATGGTCCCAATAGTTCCGAAATGACATTCGTGTCGAGAATGATCATGGATCGAGATCGACCGGGCGGATTGGTTCGCGTGGGGCAATATCCAGCACGACTCCACCACTTGCAGCCATGCGACGACGGATTGTCTCGGCTAAATTGGGCTGACGCTTTTCTTCCGTCGACAAGGCGGCCCGCAGAATGTCTCGCGCCTCATCCTCCATCGATCGCCCGTGTGCAGCGGCGCGAATGCGCAGCCGGGTCTTTAAATGATCGTCGATGTTGCGGATCGTCATACTGGCCATAAAAATACCCTGTCATCAATGATTGCATATTAATCATTGATGACAAACTTGGCAAATCAAGACGAAGCATCCGATGCCCGATCGAGATTTCCACTCGCTCTTTCTTTCGAGAGAGCGAGTGGAAAGGCCTTAATGCGCCACGTCAGGGTTGGCGGCCTCCGGCACTGCCGTCGACCGAACATTGCCCTTGAAGACACGGCGGACGGCGACAAAGAGCAGCGGGATGAAGAAGATGCCGAGCACGGTTGCCGAGATCATGCCGCCCATGACGCCGATGCCGATCGAGTTCTGGCTACCGGAACCTGCCCCGTTGGCGATCGCCAGCGGCATGACGCCGAGGATAAAGGCAAGCGAGGTCATCAGGATCGGCCGCAGGCGCTGGCGCGATGCTTCCAGCGTAGCGTCGATCAGGTTCTTGCCCTGGTTCTGCTGCTCGATGGCGAATTCGACGATCAGGATGGCGTTCTTCGCCGCCAGACCTATGGTCGTCAAAAGGCCGACCTTGAAGTAGACGTCGTTCGACTGGCCAAACAGGGTTGCAGCCAAGAGCGCGCCGAAGATGCCGATCGGCACCGACAGCATGACGGCGAGGGGGATCGACCAGCTCTCATAGAGGGCGGCGAGTGCCAGGAACACCACCAGGATGGAGATGGCGTAGAGTTGGGTCGCCTGGTTGCCCGAGAGCTTTTCCTGGGCCGAGAGGCTCGTCCATTCGTGGCTGAAGCCCTGCGGCAGGGTCGCCATGATCTTGTCGATCTCGTTCATGGCGTCGCCCGAGGAGACGCCCGGCGCGGCCGCACCCTGGATTTCGACGGCGGAGGAGCCGTTATAGCGCTCCAGGCGCGGCGAACCGTAATTCCATTCGCCGTTCGAGAAGGCCGAGAAGGGCACCATGTCGCCGCTGGAATTGCGCACGTACCAGCGACCGAAATCCTCGGGCTGCATGCGGAAATCCTTGTTGGCCTGAACATAGACGGGCTTCACACGACCGCGGTCGATGAAGTCGTTGACATAGGTGCCGCCCCAGGCGGTCGACAGGGTCGAGTCGATATCGGCCAGGCTGATATTCAGAGCGCTCGCCTTTTCCTCGTCGATGTTCAAGGAGAATTGCGGCGTATCTTCCTGGCCGTTCGGACGGGTGCCGGCGAGCTTCGGATTCTTGCCGGCAGCCCCGAGCAACTGGTTGCGGGCAGCGATCAGTGCCGCGTGACCGGCACCGTTGATGTCCTTGATGAAGAAGTCGAAGCCGCTCGAGCTGCCGAAGCCGGGGATGGCCGGCGGCGCCAGCGCAAAGACGTTGCCGTCCTTGATTTTCGAGAAAGCACCCATCGCGCGGCGCGCGATCGCTTGCGCCTTGGATTGCGGCGTCTTGCGCAGGTCGAAGTCCTTCAGCCTCACGAAAACGAGGCCGACATTCTGGCCCTGACCGCTGAAGCCGAAGCCGGCGACGGCGAATGCGCCTTCGACATAGTCCTTCTCGGTGTTGAGGTAATAGTTCCTCACCTGCTCGAGCACGGCCTTGGTGCGTGAATCCGTGGCGCCCGGCGGCAGCTGAATGGCGGTCAGCAGGATGCCCTGGTCTTCATCCGGCAGGAAGGAGCTCGGCAGGCGGTTGAATAGATAGGCGACGGCGCCGCCAATGAGGACGAATACCAGCAGGAAGACGATGCTGAGGCGGATCATGCCGTGTACGCCGCGCTGGTAGCGATGCGTCGCCCGCTCGAAGTTGCGATTGAACCAGCCAAACAGACCGCGCTCTCTGGCGCCGTGCTTGGGCTTTCTCAAAATGGTGGCGCAAAGCGCGGGCGTCAGGATGAGAGCAACGATGACGGACAACACCATCGCGGAGACGATCGTCACCGAGAACTGCCGGTAGATGACACCCACCGAACCCGAGAAGAAGGCCATCGGGATGAACACGGCCGAAAGCACGGTGGCGATACCGATCAGCGCGCCGGTGATTTCCTGCATCGACTTGATCGTCGCTTCGCGCGGCGACAATCCCTCTTCCTCCATCACGCGCTCGACATTCTCGACGACGACGATGGCATCGTCCACAAGCAGGCCGATGGCGAGCACCATGCCGAACATGGTCAATGTATTGATCGAATATCCGAACAGCGCCAGCACGCCGAAGGTGCCGAGAAGCACGACAGGGACGGCGAGCGTCGGGATGAGCGTGGCGCGGATGTTCTGCAGGAAGACGAACATGACGATGAAGACGAGCACGATGGCTTCGAACAGCGTCTTGACCACGTCCTCGATCGATAGCTTCACGAAGGGTGTCGTATCGTAGGGATAGACGATCTCTACATTCGGCGGCAGCGTCTGGCTGAGATTGTTGATGGTCGTGCGAACCGCTTCCGCCGTATTGATGGCGTTGGCGCCCGAGGCCAGCATCACCGCCAGGCCGGCGGAGGGATGACCGTTATAGGTACTCGACGTCGTGTAGCTCTTGGCGCCGAGTTCGACCGAGGCGACGTCATTCAGGCGAACCAGCGAACCGTTCGGCTGGCTCTTGAGGATGATGTTGTTGAACTGCTCGGGCGTCTGCAGACGGCTCTTGGCCGTGACCGTCGCATTGAGCTCCTGGCCTTTGCGCTGCGGCAATGCACCGAGCTGGCCGGCCGAGACCTGCGAGTTCTGGGCCTGGATGGCAGAGACGACATCCGACGTCATCAGCTGGTATTTGGCGAGCTTGTCCGGATCGACCCAGATGCGCATGGCGTAGCCGGAACCGAAGATCTGCGTGTTGCCCACGCCTTCGATGCGCTTCAGCGTGTCATTTAGGGTGCTGTCGACGTAGTCGGCAAGGTCGTTCGAGTTAAGCTTGCCGTCGGTCGATACGAAGCCCACGACCATCAGGAAGTTCGACGTCGACTTGGAAACCACGATGCCCGTGGATTGCACGGTCTGCGGCAGCTGTGCGGTGACGAGCTGCAGCTTGTTCTGCACCTGCATCTGCGCGACGTCGGGATCGGCCTTGTTGGTGAAGGTCAACGAAATCGAGGCCTGACCCGTCGAGGTCGAGGTCGAGGTCATGTAGTCGAGGTTGTCGATACCCGTCATGCCCTGCTCGATGACCTTGGTCACCGAGTTTTCGACGGTCGCCGCGTCAGCCCCGGAATAGGTGGCGCTGATGCTGACCGTCGTCGGCGCGATTTGCGGATATTGCGAAATCGACAGGGTGAAGATCGAAAGTGCGCCCGCCAGCATGATGACGATGGCGATCACCCAGGCAAAGATCGGCCTGTCGATGAAAAAACGAGACATCGTCTAACCTCACTTCTGGACGCCGGAGGCGGCTTTCATATCGGTCTTTTCCAGCCCGGCCTGCTCGGCAGACGGCTTGCCATCGGCGGCGGCCTGCTTCACTTCGCCGGTCGCATCGTCGATCGTTACCGGCGATACGGTGACTTCCTGACCGTCGCGGACGCGCTGAACGCCTTCGACGATCACGCGATCGCCGTCGGCGACGCCCTGGTTGACAAGCCAGCTATTGCCGATGCTGCGTTCCACCTTCAACACCCGCTGCTGTACCTTGCCCTCCGCAGTCACGAACATTGCGATCGGTTCGCCCTTCGTGTTGCGGGTCACGGCGCGCTGAGGCACCACAAAGCTGTTTTCGGCAATGCCTTCCTGTATGGTGGCGCGAACATACATGCCCGGCAGCAGGATGCGATCCGGATTTGGGAAGACAGCGCGGACGGTGATCGTGCCGACCGTTTCCGCAACGGAGGATTCGGCAAACTGCAGCGTGCCGGTTTCCTTGTATTGGCTGCCGTCTTCGAGTGTCAGGTGAACCGAAACATTGTTGCCGCTAGTCTTCAGCCGGCCTTCCGCGACGGCGCGGCGAAATTCGAGCAGGTTGGTGCTCGACTGCGTGACATCGACATTGATCGGATCGAGCTGACGGATTGTTGTCAGCGCCGTCGTCTGATCGGCGGTGACGAGAGCGCCGACCGTGACCGTGGAGGCATCGACGCGGCCGCCGATCGGCGCGCGCATCTTGGTGTAGTCGAGATTGATGCGCGCCGTTTCCAGCGCAGCCTTTGCGGATGCGACGTCGGCATTGGCCTGGGCCAATGTTGAAATCGCGTCGTCGAGGTTCTGCTTGCTGACCGCGTCCTGCTGAGTGAGGCTCTTGTAGCGATCGACCTTCGACTGGGCACTCGGCAAGGCGCCTTGGGCCTTTTGCAAGGCCGCGGCGGCGCTGTCATAGGATGCCTGGTAAGAGGACGGATCGATCTCGTAAAGTACGTCGCCTTCCTTGACTTCGCTGCCTTCCTTGAAATTGCGGCTGCGAATGATGCCGCCGACCTGCGGCCGCACTTCGGCGACAAGATAGGCGCTGGTGCGGCCAGGCAGTTCGGCGGTGATGGCGACGGATTGCGGATGCAGCGACATCGCGCTGACTTCTGTCTTTACGACCGGCGCATTGCTCTGCGCGGAATTCTGCTGGTTGCAGCCGGCCAGTAACATCGCAGCGATCAATCCTGCGGCGGTCAGCGACGAGCGGCCGGCTGAAACGCGATTGGATGTCGGCGGATATACGAGTGCAGAAGTGGGAGGAGCGAGCTTTCGCACGTTGCTATTTCCTGTTGCCTTATTTATAGTACCAAGTCGTACCGAAAATATTTATACAGCGTCAAATGTCAATCGTATTCGGTTGTTGGGGTAAATTCGATGTGCTGACAAAGGAACGAACAGCCAAGGCCGACCAGGCTGCCACGCGCCGCCCGCGCGGCCGTCCGAAAACCGTGAGCGACGATGAGCGCCGCGCTGAGATCGTCAGAGAGGCGCGAGCGATCTTCTACGAACTCGGATATGCCGGTACAACCATGGATTTGGTTGCCACGCGATGCCGGATTTCGAAGCAGACCCTCTATAGGCTGTTTCCGAGCAAGACCGATCTGTTTGTAGCCATCATCGCCGAGCATCGCGCATCCATGCTGGCCCTGCCGCGGCCAGAGGATGAAAACCTGCCGTTCGACAAGGCGCTCGAGCAGATATTCATGATCGATATCGATGAAGATCAGGAGCGTGAACGGGACGCTTTTATTCATCTCGCCATCAGTGAATCGCAACAATCTCCGGAGATCGCGATGTTGCTGCATACTTACGGCGGCAAGCAATCGCAGCTGATGTTGGCGGATTGGCTTCTCGAGCAGCAGCGGCGCGGCGTGATCGAGGTTGCCGATGCGTCAAGCGGCGCGCGTATGCTGATGAGCATGATCTTCGATGCGATGATCTCGAGGCCGGGCCGTCCGAAGGATTGGACGGACCGCGAAATGCGGCTGCGCCATCTGCGTCATTGCATCGCAATCTTTACCGCCGGCGTCCGGCCGCGCAAGGACGGCTGCTAAACCGCGCCGTTAGAGCGTTTCCACTTTTCTTTGAATCGGGAAAACGCTCTATGCTCTTATTTCCCAACGCATTCCTGACGGAAAACCGCTGCGCACTTTTCCTGGAAGTGCTTTAGCTTCCACCCGGCATGCGATAACCTCGTCGTCCTGACGGTCGCCTCACAAGAAAATGCCGACATGGCCTGGGGAGCCATACCGGCATCATTTCACATCCGGCAAAGGCCGGAATTATTTAAATTCAGTGTGCCACCACTTTTGCTGTGTCCGTTCCCTTTTCGAACAAGGGATTGGGCAAGCCATTTTCATACATTTCCTGCAACACGGCCCCGAGTGCCAAGTCCAGGCACCAGACCGGGAATTCAGCGTTCAGGTTTTTGGCGCTTTGCCGTGCATAGGTGATGAGCCGAGCGATTGATGCCAGTTCCTTGAGCGAGTCAGGATCCTGGTATGCTGCGTCGATCGGAAGTGCTGCTGTCATTTCGTACCCTCTATTGCCCCCGTTCCCGGCAGACGAATCGTGTCTAGCCGGGAACATGAGCAAACCGTAACGGAAGTTTTGCAGCTTGGCGCGTGACATGCAGCGTGACACGATGCTTGGTTGCGGCAAATTCCGCTCTTATCGCCTCCAAAGGTCAGGCACGGAGAAAATTGCAACGAGGCGCAATCTCGGCGTCGATCGCTTGACTGGCCGGACCGGCCCGCACCGCAGTTGTTGGCAATAATCCTGCGCCGGCCCAAAGCAGCAATTTTCGGCCTGCCTCGGGTCGACCGCATCGTCATTCTCGCGGGAGCGGCAGCCTCAGTTGCGCAGGCCGACCGACGCGTCCGCTGCATGCGGAATATGATTCGGCAGAATGTCGGAAGCGTTTGCCAAGGACTTGATCAACGTCAGCACGGACTGGCGAACGCTGGGATCGTTGATCTTCATGAACGCCTTGTTGAGGCTGAGGCCTTCTTTCGATGTCAGGAAGTCCGACAGATCCTCCAGACCATTGATCGCGCCGAGGCCATCGGTGTTCAGCGGCTGCGAATTGTCCTGCTGGAAGAAGAAGGCAACCGGTACGGCCAGCACACCCGCAATGGCCTGCAGTCGGCTGGCGCCGATGCGATTGGTGCCCTTTTCGTATTTCTGCACCTGCTGAAACGTCACACCGATCTGTTCGGCAAGCCGCTCCTGGCTCATGCCAAGCATGAGACGGCGCGTGCGCACGCGAGAGCCTACATAGGCATCGATCGGATTCGGTACTTTTGCACTCACGGCGCAATCTCCTTATCACTTAGGGGCTGGTGGAAACACCATGCTCGTACCCTTCTCAGGAAGGGACGCGTCCTTCATCTGCCCGCAAAATGTGCGTTAAATATGAGTGTAACTCAACTAAAAGTCTTTTGCCGCAAAGTTTATAATCCACCCTCGCATAAACCTCAGAAAAGCTGATTCGCGTCAATGCGGATTGAAAATGGAGGATGGCTTGCAACTGTAGACAGGGCAGAGCGGGTTATCCCTGGTGGGAACATAAGCGCGGCTGGCATAGTCGGAGATGCTGCATTGCCCGCGGCCGGCCACATAGCGGTCGTAAAGAACGGGGCCGCCACCGGAGGACGGATAGCGTAGTATCACCGCCCGTTCCTCCGCGATAAGTTGCTGCACCGATGCGCACGTCTTGCCGAGCGACTCGTAGCGGGAAATCGCCCATGCCGGCCCGGTTACCGTGATCATCATCAGGACAAGGGCTGCGGCAATGGTCCTCATCGGTGATCCCTCCCAACGAAAGCGTTCCATCTTAGATAGTCGCGATGCGGGAAATGCCAAGATGGAGGAATGCTTCCCGTTGTACGGAAATCGGGCTTTCCGTCGCCGCTGCGGAAAACCGCAGACATTCGAAGCCAGCAGACGGTAGTCAAGAACTTGCTTTCAGTTCAATGAAAGGTTGGGCGTGCATGTCTCTCCTGCTTCAGGAGGAAGCGCGTGCCGCGCCGTTGTCAATCGGCGCCGGTACACAATTGGAGAGGAGGACTTCATGCGTGCATCCAGCATTCTCAGATATTCGACGGCTTTTTCCATTGCGATAGCCGCAGCCGGATTTGCTGCCACTGCCGCCAACGCCGCTGACAAGATTTCCATCATGGTGGGCGGTTACGAAAAGCAGATCTATCTGCCGGCCAAGCTTGCCGAAGGGCTTGGCTATTTCAAGGAGCAGGGGCTGAACGTTGAGCTTCTCAACGAGCCTGCAGGCGTTGATGCGGAAAACGAAATGCTCGCAGGCGCCGTCCAGGGCGTCGTCGGCTTTTATGACCATTGCATCGACCTGCAGGGCAAGGGCAAGTTCGTCGAATCCGTCGTGCAGTTCAGCCAGGCGCCGGGCGAAGTCGAGCTGGTGTCGACTAAGCATCCGGAAATCAAATCCCCCGCCGATTTCAAGGGCAAGAGCCTCGGCGTCACGGGTCTCGGCTCCTCGACCAACTTCCTGACGCAGTATCTGGCCATCAAGGCCGGCCTGAAGCTGGGGGAATTCACCTCCGTTCCGGTTGGTGCCGGCCAGACCTTCATCGCCGCCATGCAGCAGGATGCCATCCAGGCCGGCATGACGACCGAGCCGACGGTCTCGCGTCTCCTGAAGACCGGTGAGGCCAAGGTTCTGATCGACATGCGCACGATGGACGGAACAAGGGCCGCTCTGGGTGGGACCTATCCTGCGGCGTCTCTTTATATGCAGGAGTCTTGGGTCAAGGATCACAAGGATGAGGTGCAGAAGCTTGCGAATGCTTTCGTCAAGACGCTGCATTTCATCAACACGCATTCGGCCGCCGAGATCGCCGACAAGATGCCGAAAGACTTCTATGTCGGCGACAAGGAAGGCTATGTGAAGGCGCTTGAAAACGGCAAGGCGATGTTCACGCCCGATGGCGTGATGCCGGAAGATGGCCCGAAAACCGTTCTTGCCGTGCTTTCCGAGTTCTCCAAGAACGTGCAGGGCAAGGCGATCGATCTGTCGAAGACCTACACGACGGAATTCGTCAAGAACGCCAAATAGTGCGCCGTAGCGTTTCGGGTGCCGGCGGCATATCGAGCCGCCGGCGTCCGCGTTAATAAAATCGCAATGTTCCCTCGTAGGGTTGCGCACTGAAAGCTGACTGAAAGGTTGCCCGCGCTAGTCTCGTTGAGCTTCGTGGAGGAAGCGCCTTTCCAGAGCGTCGTGTGGCGCAAGAATAAAACAGGAGGAGACATTGATGCGTCCATCGCGCACGTTTTTTCATACCGTAGCCCTTTCCCTTGTCATAACCGCTGCTTCCCTTGCAGCCACGGCCGCCAATGCTGCCGACAAGATTTCCATCATGGTGGGCGGCTACGAAAAGCAGATCTATCTGCCGGCCAAGCTTGCCGAAGGGCTCGGTTACTTCAAGGATGAAGGCCTCGAGGTCGAGCTTCTCAACGAATCCGCCGGCGTCGATGCCGAAAACCAGCTGCTGGCAGGCGCCGTTCAGGGTGTCGTCGGCTTCTACGACCACTGCGTCGACCTGCAGGCCAAGGGCAAGTTCATCAAGTCCGTCGTGCAGTTCAGCCAGGCTCCGGGCGAAGTCGAGCTGGTTTCGGCCAAGTATCCCGATATCAAATCCTTCGCCGACCTGAAGGGCAAGCGCGCCGGCGTCACCGGCCTCGGCTCGTCGACGAACTTCCTGACGCTTTACATGGCGTCGAAGGCAGGCCTCTCGCCGGCTGACATCACGCCTGTTCCGGTCGGCGCCGGTCAGACTTTCATCGCCGCCATGCAGCAGGACGCCATCCAGGTGGGCATGACCACCGAGCCGACGATTTCGCGCCTGCTCAAGACCGGCGAAGCGAAGATCCTCGTCGATCTGCGCACGCTGAAGGGCACCGAAGAGGCGCTCGGCGGTACCTATCCGGCGGCCTCGCTCTATATGGATGCCGCATGGGTCGACGCTCATAAGGAAGAAGTGCAGAAGCTCGCGAACGCTTTCGTCAAGACGCTGCGCTTCATCCATACGCATTCCGCCGCTGAAATTGCCGAGAAGATGCCTAAGGACTTCTACGTCGGTGACAAGGACGGCTACATCAAGGCTCTCGACGCCGGCAAGGAAATGTTCACCGCCGACGGTGTGATGCCGGAAGATGGTCCGAAGACCGTTCTCGCCGTGCTCTCGCAGTTCTCCAAGAACGTCAAGGGCAAGACGATCGACCTGTCGAAGACCTACACGACGGAATTCGTGAAGAACGTCAAGTAAACAGTCAGAACGCCGCTTCCGGCCAGTTTTCAGACAGGTTCCGGAAGCGGTGGTTCAAGAGACTTTGCAGTTCACTGGGCTTTGCGTGCACGCCCTGAAGGCACGCGTCAGGATCAGCACCATGCAACAGGATGAACGCCGTACCCCGGCGATAGAGCTCATCAATGTCAGCCGCCGTTTCGTATCGCCGACCGGCAAGTCGCTGACCGCACTGCGCGATTTCAACATGACCGTCGAGCGCGGCGAGTTCGTCGCGGTTGTCGGGCCGACGGGCTGCGGCAAGTCGACGACGCTCAATCTCGTCACCGGCCTTGCCAAGCCGAGCGCCGGCGAAGTCCGCCTGATGGGTGGCCCGGTCAACGGCATCGACCGGCGCGTCGGCTTCGCCTTCCAGACGGATGCGCTCTTCCCCTGGCAGAATGTCATCGAAAATGTCATGGCCGGCCCTCTGTTCCGCGGCAAGTCGAAGGCCGAGGCCGAGAAGATGGCCAAGGACTGGCTTGCCCGTGTCGGCCTTTCCAAGTTTCTGCATCACTATCCGCATCAGCTCTCGGGCGGCATGCGCAAGCGCGTCTCGCTGGCGCAGACCTTTATCAACGAGCCGGAAATCCTGCTGATGGACGAGCCCTTCTCGGCGCTCGACGTGCAGACCCGCACGGTCATGCATGAGGAGCTTCTGAAGCTCTGGGCCGAACGCCAGGCTTCCGTCGTCTTCGTGACGCACGATCTCGAAGAAGCCGTTGCACTCGCCGACAAGGTCTATGTGCTGACGGCCGGCCCGGCGACGGTCAAATCGGTCTACACGATCGACCTGCCGCGCCCGCGCGTCGTCTCGGAGATCCGCTACGAGCAAAACTTCATCGATTATTGCAAGACGATCTGGGACGACCTGCGCGAAGAGGTCGAAACCAGCTATCGCCGTGCCGCGGAAGCGGCATAAGGGAGGATTGATCATGGCAAATACAGCTCTCGAAGCAGGCAATGCTCCGATCTTCCGCGCCGGCACCTCGGACGCGGAAATCGAAGCCGCAGCGCTGAAGGCACTCACTCGCCGCAAGTATGTCGTTAAGGCATGGCAGATCGGCATTCTGCTCGCTATTCTCGGTCTCTGGCAGCTCGCCTCCGACCTGCACTGGATCGATCCGTTCTTCTATTCGAGCCCATACGGGATCGCACTGCGCCTCTGGGAGTGGATCACCGAGGGCACCGAGAGCGGCTCGCTCTGGTATCACCTCGGCGTCACCATGGAAGAAGCGCTGATCGGCTTCATCATCGGCTCGGTGACCGGCGTCCTTGTCGGTGTCGCCCTTGGTCGCAACAAGCTCGCCTCCGACATCCTCTCGATCTACATCAAGGCGATCAACTCGATCCCGCGCGTCGTTCTTGCGCCGATCTTCGTGATGATCATGGGTCTCGGCCTGGCGTCGAAGGTAGCGCTGGCCTTTATCATGGTGTTCTTCGTCGTGTTCGCCAATGCCTTTCAGGGCGTTCGCGAAGCCGACCGCAACATGATCGCCAATGCCCGCATTCTCGGCGCTTCCAACTGGCGGGTGACCCGCAACGTCATCCTGCCCTCGGCGATGAGCTGGATTTTTGCAAGCCTGCACATCTCCTTCTCCTTCGCCATCATCGGCGCGATCGTCGGCGAGTTCGTAGGATCGCTGGCCGGCATCGGCTACCTGATCTCGATCGCCAAGGGTACATATGACGCAGCTGGCCTCTATGCCGCGATCATCCTGGTGATGGTCGTTACGCTCGGCGCCGAATATGTGATGACGCTCATCGAAAACCGCATCACCCGCTGGCGTCCGCAGCAAAGCCTCGACACGCATTAAGCGTTGGTTTTCTGATACCTCCCAAGGCCAGGGGCCGGGCGTTTCGCCCGGCCTTTTCGTTTTGCGGGCACAGTAGACTCCCTCTCCCCGCATGCGGGAAGAGGGGACTATCCCGCCATCAACGCCGTCCCACCTTCAAACAGCCGGCAGCCGCACGCGGACCAGCAGGCCGCCACCCGTCGCCTCGCCAAGCGTGACAGAGCCGCCGGCGCCGTCGACGACTTCGCGGACGATGGCGAGACCGAGGCCACTTCCCTCCGGTTCCGTGCCCATGATGCGATAGAAGCGCTCGAAGACCTGGGCGCGTTCCGCTTCGGGGATGCCAGGACCGTTGTCCTCGACCCATAGCAGGGCCGTATCGCCGTCGCGGCCGACGCCGACCGTCACGCGGCCGCCCGCCTGCGTGTAGCGCAGTGCATTGTCGACGAGGTTGACCAGCATTTCGCGCAGCATGGTGCCGTCGCCCTCGATATGAACCGCCATGTCATCATCCGCTTCGAGCCCAAGATCGATATTCCGGCGCAGGGCTTCCTCGGCGAGGGTTTCCAGCACACGCCGGGCGGTTTCCGCCAGATCGATGGTGTCGTTTCGCGGCCGGCGGCTGCCGGGTTCGGCGCGCGAAAGCGTCAGAAGCTGGCTGGCAAGGCGTGTCACCTGCCGCGTGCTCGAACGCAATGCCGTCAGTGCCTCGTCGCGTCTGGTATTGTCGGTTTCACGCGCAGCAAAGCTCGCCTGCGTCGAAATCAGCGCGAGCGGTGTGCGCAGCTGATGAGCGGCGTTCGAGACGAAGCGGCGCTGCGCCGCCATCTGGTTCTGCACCCGCTCCATGTGATCATTGAGGGCGTGGACGAGCGGCCGAAGCTCGTTCTGCACCATGTGAGGGTCCAGCGGATCGAGACGCTGGCGGCCACGCTCGCGCACGGCGTCGCGCAGGCGCAGTACGGGAGCAAGCCCGCGCTGCAGGCCGATGATGGTGACGAGCCCGGCAAGCAGGACAAGCGCGAGCTGCTTGGTGAAATCAGACAGCCACAGCCTGCGGCGCATGGCATATTGGCTGTTATGAGTAACGGCAACGGCGACCGAAATCGTGCTGTCCTGATCAAGGCCAACAACCGGGTGGCTCAGCATGAGTACGCGCACGCCGTCGGTCCGAAACGTCATGTCCTCGCCGATCATGTCGCGTTTCGGCCGTGGCAGATCGGGAAAACCGGCGATGAGGCTCCCCCATGCCGTGATCACCTGATAAAAAACGCGGTCGCCATAGCCGGTATCGAACATTTCCAGCGCAGCCGGGGGAATATCGATCTGCACGGTGCCGCTTCCGTCGACATGCGTCGCTTCCGCGATGACGCGGGCGGAGGCGAGCAGCGTACGGTCGGTGACAAGATCGGCCGTCGCATCGGCGGAACGGAAGCTTAGATAAAGGTTGATGCAGATCGCGCCGATCAGGGTCAATACGACCCAGGCAAACAGCTGCGCGCGAAGACTGCTCGCTACCCCGCCGAGCGCGCGGCTTACAAGGCCCTTGGGTGGTGCAGCCTCATCATTGCGCATGGCGAAGGAGATAACCCAGGCCGCGCAGCGTCGCGATCTGCACGGAGCTGCCTTCGAGCTTTTTGCGGACGCGATGCACATAGATCTCGATGGCGCTGGTATCGGCGAGATCGTCGAAGCCGAAGACGCTTTCGGAGAGGGTCGCCTTGGTGACGGTCGTGCCTGCCTTCATGATCAGATGTTCGAGCACCGCGTGCTCGCGCGGCGTCAGCGCCAGTGCTTCGCCGGCCAAAGAGAATTGCCGCGTGCCGCCATCGAACACCAGGTCGCCGACGGCGATCTCCGGAGCGGCGCGGTCGTGACCGCGGCGGACGGCTGCGCGTATGCGCGCCTCGAGCTCGGCAATTTCGAAGGGTTTCGCCAGATAATCGTCGGCGCCGCTGTCGAGGCCGGCAACGCGGCCGTCGAGGCTGGCATTGGCGGTCAGGATGATGACGGGCACCTTGTTGCCGCTCTGGCGCAGTCGCTTCAGCAGCGTCAGCCCGTCCATCTTCGGCAGCGACAGATCGAGGATGACGATGGCGTAAGCTGCGACTTTCAGCATGTGCTCGGCATCTTCGCCATCATAGGCGATGTCGACGACATACTGCGCCTGACGCAGCGCCTTGCCGAGCCAGGACGCCAGTTCGCGGTTGTCTTCGACGATCAAGAGCCTCATGGCGCGACTATACAGCAAGTGTCGGATATGGCGAACATTTCCGGCGGTTTTCCAGCCTGTGCGTCATCGGTTGGCGAGCCGCAAACCCATCTCCCGGACCTCTCGCAAATAGACCTTGCGCGCGTAGGGCGGGGTCAGATTGTGGTCGGCTTCAGGAATGATGGTGAGGCGTATGTCCGGAAAATGCTTTAATCCGACACCGTTCTCGCCGAATTCGTCATGGAGATGATCGAGCCCGATATCGTGGGCGCTGTAGATCAGGGACATATCGACGCCACGCTTGGCAAGTGTGCGGAAACCACCCAGCACAGGTCCTTGAGCCGCAGCGAAGATCGGGAAGGCGCCGAGCAGTTGGCGAGCCGTTCGTATCGCCCGCCGACCGAGCCCGGTCGCCATGTTGCATATGGCGCTCCTTGCATCGACTTGGCCGCCGAAGAGCCGCTTCAGCGTTTCCATCTGCAGGAGTTTGCGCCCATAGGTTTCCAGCGAACGGGGAGCAAAGCGCAGAGCTTCATCGACCGATCGGCTCTCGTCCCAATGGAAGCTGTAGGGATTGACCGTGATGAGGCCGCGGCAGCGCGCATCGCGCAATGCTGCCTGAAAGGCGAGATAGCCGCCGCTGCAACGCCCGACCACATAGGCCGGCAGCAGAGCCCGCCTTTCCAGCAGGTCCAGTGCCTCGGCGACATCGAGATGCTGTTCGCGGGAATAGAGCACCTGTTCGGGGGCGCCGGAAAGCGGCGGGCTGTCGCCGACATTGGCCGTATCGAAACGCAGCGAGGCAATGCCGTCGCGGGCAAGCGCGCGCGCCATGGTGACCGACGTCCGGCCCCAGCCGGCGTGCCTGTCATAGGCCGTCGTCAGGAGCAGCGCGGTCGCGCCAGTGCGCGCACCTTCGGGCTTGCAGAGAATGCCGAACAGGCGGTTGTCCGCGCCGAAACGCAGCGGCGTCTCGCGAAAGCCTTCGCCGATGAGAGGTTCCGCGACGGGCGGCGTAAGTTCGGTCGATGCGGTATCGCCGGTTTCGACGGCGACAGACTGCACCCATTCGACTATTTTCCGGCCGGTTTCGGTCGGCATGGTGGCGATGGTCGGGTTCGAGACGAGATCGTCGTAACCTTCGTAGGAAGTCTGCGTGACCTCGGGGCCGAGCGTTTCGAGATGGTGCGCGAAGTCGGAGTCTCCGGGGCGGCCGGGGCGCGCCAGCACCAGGCAACTCGGCGTCGCGAGCCGATCCAGTGTCATGAGGTTCAGCTTCTTCACTGCATCGGCGGCGCTATCGGGCATCCGGAGGCTTGCGACGGTGACGCCCTCCGTCTGGCGCTGCGCTTCGGCAAGCCCCATGCTCTCATCGATCATCTTCGACCAGACGGTCAGTTCGCGCAGATAGGCACGGCCGGAGACGACGGGTGCAAGAAAGGCGATGCCGTCGATGCCGGCAAGCCGCTCGGCAAGAGCAGCGGCGATGGTCCCGCCGAGGCCCTGACTGACGAGGATCAGCCGCTCGCAACCGGAAAGCGCCTTCAGCTTTGCTGCTGCAGCGAGAGCGGTTTCATGCCACGGCTCCAGAGCTTTGTCCTCATCGGTCAGATCAAGCGCATCGCCCGTGCCGGCGTAATCGAAGCGAAGGCTCGATATGCCGATATCGGCGAGATCCTCCGCCAGAATCCGCCAGAACTTGCGGACGCACATCTCCTCGAAACCCCAGGGGCTGAGAAACAGGACGGCGCTGCCGCGCGAGGGTTTGACGGCTGATGTGAACAGGCCGACCGTGCCGGCGAAGGTTACCGGGATGGCTGCGGATCTTGTCTGCCCTTCCTTGTCCTGTTTTTCGGCGGCTCCCCAACCAGCCATGCTCGTCTCCTCACATTCGGCGCGGCGCTAATAGAGCCAGAGCCTGAGTGGCAATCGGATTTATGCGTGCAGGCAATCGCATCGCGATCTTCTGCATGACGTCGATATCTTCGGCTGGAACGGCTTTCAGCAGTCTGAGCGCAATGCCATAGGCCAGCGCGCCGGCGATGATGGCGCCTACGAGGCCTGCGACACCGGTCAGCGCCTGAACGAAACCATAGGCTGCAACCGCGCATAGAATGGCAGCAACCGTGACTTTTGCAAGGTTGATGAGCATACCGCGCGTCGATCCTTCGAATTCCATGCGGCGTACCGTCATCAGGCACAGGGCGACAAAGGCGAGCAGGCGAACAAGCGCGGCACCCTCGCCTCCGTAGAAGGGCACGGCGACGGCGCAGCCGACGACCATGACGAAGCTGGCGACGACGCCGATGACGGTGCGTTCGCGCACGCGATCCAGCGAATAGAGATATTGTGTGCAGATCTGCATGAAGACGTAGGGCACGGCAGTCAGGGACAGCAGCGCCACCATGCCGCCGCTCGGCGCAAAGGCCGGGCCGAAGATCGTCACGACAAGTTTCGGCGAGATGGCCGCCAGACCGAAACTCATCGGCAGGGTGATATAGGCAATGCTGCGCGCCACTCCGGCGAAGACCTCGACCGGCAGCTTGTCCGATTCCCTCGCGTGCATCTGCTCGGAATAATAGGGCAAGAGGCTACCGCTCAACTGCACCGGTAGCTGCAGCGCCAGGTTGGCGAGCGACAGGCCGACGGCGTAAAAGCCGACCGCTTCGATGCCCCAGTACCGCTGCAGGAACAAAAGCTCGATGCGGTTGAGGAAGATCGAGCTGTTGATGAGTTCGATGGAGAGAATGAGCGACGAACTGGCGAGAGCGGAAAGGCCGACACCACAGCTGTTCTTGCGGGCAATCGCGATTCTCAGCGTTGCGATGAACATCGGCAGCTGGCCGATCGCATAGCCGGCAAGTGCGCCGCTGACACCAAAGAAGATCGCTCCCGCAAGGACGGTAACCAGTTGCAGCGCCGAACTTATCAAGGTGATGCGCAGGAACGCGCTGACCCGCTGCTCGCCGATCAGATAGTTCTTGCTATAGGCGCCAAGAGACTGAAGAACGAAGAAGACGCCTGTTATGGCTATGACTTCAGATGCATCGCCCGCCCAGTGCAAACGCTCCGTATCCCAATAATAGGCGACATAGCCGGTGAGCAGGATGACCGTTGCGAGAATCGTCGGCTGCAGAAGGTAAGCGGCAAAGCCCAGCCGCTCTTCCGTCGAATAGCCGTTTCCCTTCAACTGCGGCAGGACGCGCAGCAGGGTAACGCCGGCCCCGAGCTCGGCGACGAGCGCGCCTGTTGTCGTCAGCCAGAGAGAGAAGGCGATGATGCCGTTGGCCTCCGGGCCAAGCAGACGCGCCGCGATGATCGAACAGGCAAAGCCGGTCGCAAGCAGGGTCAATCCCGCCGCGGCGTTCAAAACCGAATTTGCCATTATGCTCTTCGTCATGAAGACTGACCGTTCCTCAAATTGCCGGGACTTCGCTCCTATCCGGCTTTTCGTGGGGATAGCGCCAGTTCTATTTCATATGCCTTAATATTTAGGGTTTAATGCTGCCATAAGTTCGTTTTTTACTTTGGCTAATATTCTTTCTCTCTGATGTTGGCCGCAGGGCTTGAGCGGAGGGTTTCATTGTTCAGCCTCATCGTCTGCACGATCGATCGGTTCGATCAGCTGGAGCGGCTGTTCCGTTCGCTGACCCAACAGAGTCATAAAGATTTCGAGGTAATCGTCGTCGATCAGAATGCCGACGACCGGCTGCGGGTGTTGATCGACAGCTTTTCCCCTTCCTTCATGATCCGTCACATCCGTTCGCCGAAGGGACTTTCGCGGGCGCGCAACAATGGCATGGCCGTCGCGGCAGGCGATTACATCTGCTTTCCCGATGATGATTGCTGGTACGGAGCCGATACGCTTTCGACAGCAGCGGCACTGTTTTCGGCCCATCCAGAGTTCGCGATCGTCACCGGCCGCACGCTCGATGCCGAGGGTCTCGCTTCTGTCAGCCCGACGGGCGAGACGCGGCTGGCGCTGACGCGCTGGAACTACCTGAAGTGCGGCAATTCCAATGGGATCTTCGGGCGCCGCGCGGCGCTTTCCGATATCGGCGGCTTCGACGAGAATCTTGGGGTCGGCTCGGAAACGCCGTTCCAGAGCGGCGAGGAGGCGGATTTCCTGCTGCGCGCGCTCGGCGCCGGCAGGCAGGCGATGTTCTTCCCTGAATTGATCGTCCATCATGATCAAGTCACCAGCGAGTATGGGCCGCGGCAGGTAGAGCGAGCCCGCAAATATGGACGCGGCTTCGGCGCTCTGATGCGCAAGCAGGCGTTTCCGCTGTATTATGTCGGCTACCGGCTGTTTCGTCCGGTCGCCGGTTGGCTGGCGGCGCTGGCGCGTTTCAACGTCGATGCGGCACGCTACAAGCGCGCCTGGCTGATGGGCATTCTGGAAGGTTACGCCGCCTGGCCGCGCTGGCGCAGAAGCTGAGGCGATTTGCCTCTCGGCGTCAGCGTCTCGGCATAGACATCCATGTAGCGTTGGGCGACTTCATTCCATGCATAGGCGCGAGCGTCCCGCAGCAATTCCTGCCGCAGGCTCAGATCGTCGGCTTCTAGGCGCTCGAAGGCTGCGGTCAGGGTATCGGCGGCCGCTTCCGGATCTGAGAAATCTGCGAGCATGAGGGCCGGATGGGTTTCGGCCATCGCCTTATAGGCCTCGTTGACGTTCAGCACTGGCAGCAATCCGGCGCTCATCGCCTCGATCGCCACCAGGCCGAAGCCTTCATATTCTGAAGCCGAAGCGAAGAGCGAGGCGCGGGCGATGATGTTGCGGATCGAGCCCTCGTCGATCGACACATGCAGAGCGACATTGCGCGTCAGATTGCGGGCGGCAATTTCCTTTTCCATTCCAGCACGGTCGAGATCAGACTCGGCGCCGACAATATCGAGGTGCCAGTCGTCATGGCGGGCCGCGAGCACCTTCATGACGTCGAGAAGATGATCGAGCCGCTTGTTGATCGAGAAACGGCCGATGGTGACGACGCGGCGGCGCGCTTCCAGCGCAGCGCAATTTGAAAACTTGCTGACATCGGCACCGTTTTCGATCAGGTGCACGCGACTGTCGGCGATCTGGGAAAAGAGGCGCGCGTCGGACTGGCTGCAACAGATGAGAGAGGCATAGCCGAGCGCGGACAGCCGCGTTGCGGTATTGAACCAGACCTTTTTAATGGCTGCATATTTCTGCGTGTGGAAGAAGCCGCCATGCGTGGTCGCGACCATGGGGCGCCCATGCATGAGCTTGCCCCATGCCAGTGCATCGAAGAAGAAGTCGACGGCATGGACATGAATGAGGTCGGCATCGGCCAGATGGCGGAAGACCTTGGGTGCCAGCGGATAACGGCTGGAGCCGGACCAGGGAATGCGGACGATCTCGATGCCGTCGATCGTTTCGCGTTCCGGCAGTTGGCGGTCGGGATCGGAAAACAGGCTGTTGCAGGTGACGACGCGCACGCGATAGCCGCGGGAAACCAGCTGGCGGCAGAGGTTGGCAACGACGTCTTCCAGGCCGCCCTTATTCGGCAGGAATTGGCGCACGACATGCACGATCAGCGGCCCGGTGTGCTTGTTTGCCTGAATATCCGCAACAGCAGATGTCATCGATCCACCCTCGACCTCTATGCCGCGCCGCCCGGCGGGCAATCCGGCGCTGCAGCGCGCCGCCCGTTGATCAGTCGGCAAAGCAGATCATCGGGTCGGTTAAAAAGGGTTTAATCGCGGGTTGGCGAGCGTTGTGTTTCGGGCAAAAGGGTTAATGGCGAAGCGATATGCAGTGAGAAGGACAAGCGCGCCGGGGGAATGTGATGATGCTGGACTATTGTGCCATGCCCCTCACCCTAGCCCTCTCCCCGCATTGCGGGGAGAGGGGACTATTTCGGTGTTTGCCGCGTGCGTCTCGTCCCGCCCACAGAACTCAATGGACTCCCTCTCCCCGTCAAAACGGGGAGAGGGCTGGGGTGAGGGGCAATTTCCAATGCGATGATGTATTGCGACCCGAAGTCCGCACCTCTCAAAACGCTCGGAAGGTTAGCGTCGTCAGCGAGCGGACGATGCCCGGAATATTGGCGATGTGGTCGTTGATGAATTTGCCGATATCCTGCTCTTCGGCAATGTAGACCTTCATCAGCAGGTCGTAATCGCCGCTGGTGGAATACAGTTCCGAAACCAGCTCCGTTTGATAGATGGCATCGGCAACCTCATAGGTTTTGCCGGGGGCGCATTGGAGCTGAACGAAAATGGGCTTCATGAGGTTGTCCTGCTTTTGCCTGCGACCGCGATGGCGATCGGCTTTTTCTCTATCATGGTCGAAAGCGCCGCCGCCATGCAAGTTTTTCTCCAGAACCGATGATTTTTTGGCATCATGCCATGTCCATCGGATGTCGCTCTTGCCGCTTCCGCAACTTCGCGCGTAGCGCTAGATTGGCGCGATTATCTCTGTCGATTGGACCGATTTCATGCTGAACGACCCACGCTCCCATGGTCTCTGGGAAAAGACCGCCCCCTCGCCGCCAGCAACGAAGCCACTTTCCGGCGATGTCTCCGCCGATGTCGTGGTGGTCGGGGGCGGCTATACCGGTCTTTCGACGGCGCTTCATCTGGCGGAAGCCGGCACCAGCGTCGTGCTGCTGGAAGCCAATGAAATCGGCTTTGGCGGAGCGGGGCGCAACGTCGGACTCATCAATGCCGGCATGTGGGTGATGCCGGACGATCTGCCGGGCGAGCTTGGTGTCGTTCACGGCGAGCGGCTGCTCGATCTGCTCGGCAACGGGCCGAAGCTGGTGATGGAATTGATCGACAAACACGGGATCGCCTGTGAGCTTGAACGCAACGGAACGCTGCATTGCGCCGTCGGGCCAGAGGGTTTGAAGGAAATCGAGGAGCGCGCCCGGCAATGGGGAAAGCGCGGCGCGCCGGTCACGGTGCTGGATGCACGGGAGACGGAGCGTCGCGTCGGCAGCTCGGCCTATGCGGGGGCACTGCTGGACATGCGCGCCGGCACGCTGCAGCCGCTTGCCTATGCGCGCGGCCTTGCCCATGCCGTAGTCAAAGCCGGCGTTACCATTCACACCGGCAGCCGCGTGACATCGACGGAAAGAAGTGGTGCGAAATGGCTGGTTTCGACCGATGGCGGCAAGGTCAGCGCCGACTGGATCGTGGTGGCCACGGACGCCTATAGCACCGGTCCCTGGGAAATGGTGCGGAACGAACAGGTGCATCTGCCCTATTTCAATTTCGCCACCGTCCCCCTCGGCGACAACTTGCGCAAATCCGTGCTGCCCGGACGCGAAGGGGCTTGGGATACGAAAGAAGTGCTGTCGTCCTTCCGCATGGATCAGGCCGGCCGGCTCGTTTTCGGCAGCGTCGGTGCGCTGCGCAATACCGGCCTTGCCATCCACAAGAACTGGGCTCGACGGTCGATCAAAAAGCTCTTTCCGCAGCTCGGTGACATTCCCTTCGAATGCGAATGGTATGGCAAGATCGGCATGACCGACAATGCGCTGCCTCGCTTCCACAAGCTGGATCGGAATGTCATCGGTTTCTCCGGCTATAATGGCCGCGGCATTGCGCCGGGCACGGTGTTCGGCAAGGTGCTTGCCAGCCATATTCTCGGGCAGATTTCCGAGGCCGATCTGCCGCTGCCGGTGACCGATATCGTCGAGCCGAGCTTCAGGGCGGCAAAGGAAATGTGGTACGAGGCGGGCGCCCAGGCCGCGCATTTCGTCGGCGCCCGGGTGTGAAATAATCGAACCGGCATTACGGGAAGAGGAAACAAGATGACCGCGACATCAGATCTTGCCGCCGAAACCAAGTCAATATTGACGGAGTTCGGCGTATCGGCCGATCGCTACATCGGCGGAACGCTTGCCGTCACCTCTCCTGTGACCGGCGCCGAAATCGGCCGGCTGAAGGAGCATTCGGCCGGTGAGGCGAAGGCGGCAATCGAGGCGGCGCACGCGGCGTTTCTTGCCTGGCGCAATGTGCCGGCGCCGAAGCGCGGCGAGCTGATCCGTCTACTCGGCGAAGAGCTGCGCGCCGGCAAGGCGGCCCTCGGTCGTCTCGTCTCGATTGAAGTGGGCAAGATCACCTCCGAAGGTCTTGGCGAAGTGCAGGAGATGATCGATATCTGCGATTTCGCCGTCGGTCTCTCGCGCCAGCTTTATGGCCTCACCATTGCCACCGAGCGCTCCGAGCACCGCATGATGGAAAGCTGGCATCCGCTGGGGGCGATCGGCATCATCTCGGCCTTCAATTTCCCCGTCGCCGTCTGGTCATGGAATGCGGCGCTTGCCATTGTCTGCGGCAATTCCACCATCTGGAAACCGTCGGAAAAGACGCCGCTGACGGCGCTTGCCGTACAGGCTCTGTTTGAAAAGGCACTGAAGCGCTATGTCGCCGAGGGCGGCGAGGCGCCGGCCAATCTTTCGACGCTGTTGATCGGCGGCCGTGATCTCGGCGAGCTTTTGGTCGATCATCCGCAGGTGCCGCTGGTCTCAGCGACCGGTTCGACGGCGATGGGCCGGGCGGTCGGCCCGCGTCTTGCCGGCCGTTTCGCCCGCGCCATCCTCGAGCTTGGCGGCAACAATGCCGCCATCGTCTGCCCGACGGCCGATCTCGATCTCACCCTGCGTGGCGTTGCCTTTTCGGCAATGGGTACGGCCGGCCAGCGCTGCACGACGCTGCGACGCCTCTTCGTTCATGACAGCGTCTATGACCAGCTCGTGCCGCGTCTGCAGAAGGCCTATGGTACTGTGACGATAGGCAATCCCCTTGAGCCCGGTACTCTCGTTGGTCCGCTGATCGATAAGCAGGCCTTCGACCGCATGCAGGCGGCCCTTGCCGCCGCAAAGGCGGCCGGCGGCAGGGTGACCGGCGGCGAACGCATCGAAAACGGTTCAGCCGATGCCTTCTATGTTCGCCCGGCTCTCGTCGAAATGCCGGAGCAGACCGGTCCGGTCGAGCAGGAAACCTTCGCGCCGATCCTCTATGTCATGAAGTACAGCGATTTCGACAAGGCGCTGGCGCTGCATAATGCCGTGCCGCAAGGCCTGTCGTCCTCGATCTTTACCAATGACATGCGGGAAGCAGAGACTTTCGTGTCGGCGCGCGGATCGGATTGCGGCATCGCCAATGTCAATCTCGGCCCCTCCGGCGCCGAGATCGGCGGCGCATTCGGCGGCGAGAAGGAAACCGGCGGCGGCCGCGAGTCCGGCTCCGACGCCTGGAAGGCCTATATGCGCCGGGCGACCAACACGATCAATTATGGCCGCACGCTGCCGCTGGCGCAGGGCGTCAAGTTCGACGTGGCGTAATGGCACTTTGCTGCGTTGCGATGAGGCGGATGAGGGCGTAGAAGGTCCTTACCCCCTCATCTTGTTCAGGAACTTGTCTCATGCACTTGTCGCTCGCCGAAGCCGAAACGCTTGTTGTGGCGGCTCTGCGGCGAAACAAGGTGAGTGATGCGAATGCCCGCTCGGTGGCGGTCGCGCTCGTAGCGGCGGAGGCCGCCGGGCAGAGTGGTCATGGGCTGCGGCGCGTGCCTGCCTATGCCGGACAGGCTAAGGTTGGTAAGGTCGATGGCTTCGCTCAGCCGCAGCTCAGCCGGCCTTCTCCCGCCGTGCTGCGCATCGATGCCGGCAACGGCTATGCCTATCCCGCGCTCGACCTTGCCGTTGCCAAGCTTCCGGCTGTCGCCCGCGAGCAGGGGATTGCACTTGCAGCCATCAGCCGCTCGCATCATGCCGGCGTCATGGGCCTGACGGTCGAGCGTTTTGCCGATCAGGGGCTGGTGGCGCTGATGGTCGCCAATGCGCCGGCCTCTATGGCGCCCTGGGGCGGCAAGACGCCTGTTTTCGGCACCAACCCGATCGCTTTCGCCGCACCGCTTCCTGGCGACGAGCCTGTTGTCATCGACCTCGCGCTGTCCAAGGTAGCGCGCGGCAAGGTGATGGCGGCGCGGCAGCAGGGCGCTTCGATCCCCGCGGACTGGGCTTTCGATCGCGATGGCAGGCCGACCACGGATGCCGAAGAGGCTCTGGCTGGGACGATGGTCCCGGCCGGCGATGTCAAGGGTGCGGCACTTGCTCTCATGGTCGAAATTCTGGCGGCCGGCCTGACCGGCGCCAACTACGCCTTCGAGGCTTCCTCGCTCTTCGACGACAAAGGTGCTCCGCCGGCGCTCGGGCACACGATCATTGCCATCAATCCGGAGGCGACGAGTGCCGTGGATACGGCACAACGGCTGGCCTTGCTGGCAGGCGAAATCACCCGCGATCCGAACGTCCGCCTGCCCGGCCGGCGCGGGCAGAGCTCACGGCGTCTTGCGTTGACGGAGGGGGTTACCGTCGAGGATGAGGTGATTGCGGCGATCGAGAGGCTTTGAGATGTCAAAGGTGCTAGTCGGGTGAGTGTGTGTTTGCCGCGCTTTCATACACGGCCCCTTACCCCAGCCCTCTCCCCGCAAGCGGGGCGAGGGAGTTATGGCGCAAAACAGGGTGCTGCATTGATGAGAGGATAGTTGGTTGGCTCGATCGTCCCCTCGCCCCGCTTGCGGGGAGAGGGCTAGGGTGAGGGGCCAGGCAGGCAGTGGCTGTGTCGACAGAGGCACCTGATGGCCATCACGATCCGCAGATCAAGCGATGGCAGGCTTTGCGTTCTTCTCGTCCAGCCAGCCGCCGGTGAAGCCGGCGCGTTCGAGGCCGGTGCGGAGGATCGGAGATTGCCGCATCAGGTCCCAGATCATGCCGGTACGAGCGTTTTCGATCATCATGACCAGCAGCCCCTGGTCGATCGCCACCGAGCGGTCGTCCACCCATCCTTCCGGGCCGGGTCCCTTCACGCTCGGATTGAAGCCGCCGGGAAAGCGGCCGTCGAGCAGCAGGTTGGGATAGGTCGAAAGCAGCGCCCGCGTGCCATCGAGCGCCGCTTCGCGGTCGAACGGCAGGCAAGATAGCGGTCCCCATGGGGCGATGGTGCCGTCGTCGGGACCCAGCGGCGCGCCGCGGGCGGCATAACCGAAGACTTTCGGGGCATAGCGCAGGCTATGTTTGGTGCCAGTCGGGTTCGGCCCGTCACAGGCGGAAAGGCCCCAGATATCCTTCGTATAGCCGACGAAATGGCCGGGATTGCGCTCGGTGTAATCGCGCTGCACAGCAATTGCCGCCTGGGTATTGCGGAAGTAATCCGTGTCCTTGTCGGCGACGTGCTTGTCGCGGATGTCACGGAAATCGATCCAGGCATGCGAGAACAGATGGATGAACAGCGGCCCGGCATAGAGAAAGGGCGCGTCCTTGAACATCATCCACGTATAGGTCGAGGCAAAGGCGTCGTAGCTGGAGGACGGAATCGCATGCGTGGGCGAGGCCAGCGCCAGCACATAGAGGAAAATCGCCTCGTCATAGCCCTGGTAGCGCCAGCGCAGGAAGCCGCTTGCCGGCTTCCAGCCCATGCTGATGGTCTGGCCCCTGTTCAGCGCCCAATGCCAGTCGCAACGCTCGTAGAGGAATTTCGCCTGTTTGCGGAGATCGCGCTCGACCTGGCTGTTTCCGGTGAAATAGGCTGCCGCTGTCAGCACGCCGAGCAGCAGCAGACCGGTATCGATGGTCGAAAGTTCGCTGTTCCAGGCGCGGTTGCCGGTTTCCATATAGAGGAAGTGATAGTAGAAGCCGCGATGGCCGGTGGCGCCACGCTCGGTGCCCTGATCGCTGTTGGCGAAGAAATCCAGAGCGGCCAGTACCCGTTTTGCTGCATCGGCGCGGCTGATCCAGCCGCGCTCGACGGCGACCGGGTAGCTTGATAGCGCGAAGCCGACGGCGGCAATGCTGCAATGGCTCGTCTTGATCGACGTATCCGCCACCAGCCCGTTTTCCGGATTGGTATAGAGCATGAAATAGTCGAACGCCGAGCGTTGCAATTGGTCGATCAGCGCGTCGTCGGTTTCGTTTACCTGCTGCAGCATCTTCTATCCATCTCCTCGATGCTCCCATTCCCTGCTGAACATGGGAGCTTGGATAGTTGCAAATCAAAGATGATTAACAATGACATACTTTTGTGGAGGATTCTTTAATATCAGTGGGTTGTTGAAGTCGTCATCCCCAACATCGAGAGGCTGTGGATGCCCTTTCCAGGCGATTTTCGCGGAGATCGCTGGCAAAAGTGGAGGAATAGCTAATGGCACGAGCGCATTCGGCAAGGGCGAAGCATCGATAGTTCGGTGATTCGCGTCGATGAAATGGCTTTAGCCGAGGGCAGTTTCCAGCCTGTGCCTCAGCCGCGCCAAGGTTCTACCAAACACCATCTCATCTCCAAGGGCTCTGGCAAGCGTCAACGCGCCCTGAATGCCGATGACGGCCTCTTCGGCGAGCATTTTCGCCTCGGCACCCGGCACGCCGGCCCTGAGCAACGCGCCACAAAGCGCCTCGATCCAATGATGAAAGTAGCCTCGGATGGCAGCGGAGAAACGGTCGCGCGTTTCGTCCAGCGCAAAGGCGCCGATCAGGCAGACGCGACGGCCGGAGCGGAAATAGCTATCCGTTGTCTCCCACATGCGGGCAATGGCGGCGCGCGGCTCTTCCTCTTCGAGCGGCCTGAACATCTCCGTCACGAACCAGGCGTCGATATTGGCCATGATCTCGGCCGCCATCTCTTCCTTGCCGCCCGGAAAGAAGTGATAGAGGCTGCCCTTGGACAGTTTGGTACGGGCGGTGATTTCGCTCATCGACGCGCCCTCGTAGCCGAGCTCGCGAAAGACTTCGGCAACGAGGGCAACGGCATCGGATTTTTCGAAGACGCTGCGCACCATCTCAAAGGCCGAGGTCGGAGAGGCCCGGATGATCGTCCGGCCGGCGGCCGAGCGGCCAGTGGAATTTCCGGTCCTCTTCCCTGATGGGCATGTCGTTGATGGAGGCGAAACGGCGTTGCATCAGGCCATCTGCATCGAATTCCCAGTTCTCGTTGCCGTAGGAACGGAACCAATGGCCGCTGTCGTCATGCCATTCATAGGCAAAGCGAACGGCGATGTGGTTGCCCTCGAAAGCCCAGAGTTCCTTGATCAGTCGATAGTCCAGCTCTTTTGCCCATTTGCGCGTCAGGAATTCGACGATCTCCTTGCGACCGCGCGGGAATTCGGCACGGTTCCGCCACTGGCTGTCTTCCGTATAGACCTTGGAAACACGCTCCGGATCGCGGCTGTTCCAGCCATCCTCGGCCATGCGGACCTTGGCGATTGCGGTTTCGCGGGTGAAAGGCGGGACGAGAGGGGTCGGCATGGTGTGCTCCTTCTAAACTGATTGGTTGTTAATAGACTGATCAGTTTATAAGATCAAGTACCTTAATTTGCCGCGGCCTCAATGGGCGAATTTTCGCGCTCCGGCGACGCAGCCGACGACGGCGAGGGTTACGACGAGCATCGACCAGCTGACGCTTTCCTTGAGAAGGGCCGCGGCAAGTGCGAAGCCGAAGAAGGGCTGCAGGAATTGCAGCTGGCCGACGGCTGCGATGCCGCCCTGGGCGAGCCCGCGATACCAGAAGATAAAGCCGATCAGCATGCTGAAAAGCGAGACATAGAGGAGGCCGAGCCAGGCAGGACCGCCGATGCCGTCAATGCTGTGCGGCATGGTCATGAGGCAGAGCGCGATGGTGACGGGTAGCGACAGCACGAGAGCCCAGCAGATGACCTGCCAGCCGCCCAGCCGGCGCGAGAGCACGGCACCCTCGGCATAGCCAAGGCCGCAGACGATCACGGCTGCGAGCATCAGGAGATCGCCGGTGAGCGAGGCCGACACGCCTTGCGCCAGCGCATAGCTGCAGACCAGCGCGCTGCCGAGGAGGGAGAATATCCAGAAGGCTGGGCGCGGCCGTTCGCCGCCGCGCAGCACGCCGAAGATCGCGGTCGCCAGCGGCAGCAGGCCGATGAAGACGATCGAATGCGCCGAGGTGACATGCTTCAGCGCCAATGCCGTCAAGAGCGGAAAGCCGACGACGCAGCCGAGGGCGACGATCGTCAGCGAGACAATGTCGCCGCGGCTGGGGCGCTTCTCGCGAAAGGCGAGGAGGAGGCAAAGACCCAGAAGGCCGGCGATGACGGCTCGGGCAACGGTCAGGAAGAGAGGGTCGAAATCCATGACGGCCACGCGCGTTGCCGGCAGCGAGCCGCTGAAGATCACCACTCCCGTCAAACCGTAGATCCATCCCGTCGTCGTCTTGTCCATGGCGCATGCTCCTTCGTGATATTCGCCGGTATCGGCGCATTTGTCTGGCCGAACCAGTGACGGTACAGTACAATCTGCGAGAACTGTTATGGTTGAAGGTGCAGTACGGATGGGTAATCTCTCGATGATCGGCGCTGCCGGCACGACCCGGATAGAAGGCGTGATGGCGGCGATATCAGAGCGCATCGCTGCGCGCAGCCTTGTGCCCGGCGCGCGGCTTCCCTCCGTGCGCAGCTTTTCCAAGACGATGCAGGTGTCGGTTTCGACCGTTGTGGAGGCCTATGAACGGCTTGCGGCCGAGGGGGTGATCCGCTCGCGGCCGGGATCCGGCTTTTATGTCTGCGGGCCGCTGCCGCCCCTATCGCTCTCCGAAACCGGGGCGAAATCGGGCCGCAATGTCGATCCGCTGTGGATCTCGCGGCAATCGCTCGAAGTCGGCGACGACGCGCTGAAACCAGGCTGCGGCTGGCTGCCGCCTTCATGGCTGCCGCAGGCGGCCTTGCGCAAGGCGATGCGCACACTAGCGCGCGGCGATATCGGAGTGCTTGCGAACTACGGGACACCGCTCGGCCTGCCGCCATTGCGGCAGCTGCTTGCCCGCCGCCTGGGCGAGCATGGAATCAACGTGCCGCCTGATCAGATCATGCTGACGGAATCGGGCACGCAGGCGATCGATCTTCTCTGCCGATTCCTGCTGGAACCCGGCGATACCGTCGTGGTCGACGATCCCTGCTACTTCAATTTCCATGCACTGCTGCGCGCGCATCGCGCCAAAGTCGTTTCCGTGCCTTTCACACCGACGGGGCCGGATGTCGAGCTGTTCGGCCAGGTGCTCGAACGGCACAAACCGCGGCTCTACATCACCAACTCCGCCATTCACAATCCGACTGGCGCGGCGCTTTCCCCCGTCACGGCGCATCGGCTGCTGAAGCTGGCCGATGCTTCCGGGCTCATCATCATCGAGGATGATATTTTCGCCGATTTCGAGCAGGTGCCAGCGCCGCGTCTGGCCGCCTATGACGGGCTGGACCGGGTGATCCATATCGGCAGTTTCTCGAAAACGCTTTCGGCCTCCATCCGCTGCGGCTTCATCGCCGCGAAGCCCGAGTGGATCGACGATCTCGTCGATCTCAAGGTCGCCAGCAGCTTCAGCTGCGGGCAAGTGTCGGCCGAACTCGTCTATCTCGCGCTGAAGGATGGAAGTTATCGCAAGCATGTCGAGGCGCTGCGCGTCCGGCTTGCAAAGGCGATGGACGAGGTTGCGGCCCGGCTGGAAGCGATTGGTATCAGCCCATGGCTCAAGCCGCATGCGGGCATGTTTCTCTGGTGCAGGCTTCCGGAAGGGCTTGATGCCGCCGATCTTGCCCGTGCTTGCCTCGCGGAAGGCGTTATCCTCGCGCCCGGCAATGTCTTCAGCCTGTCGGAGACGGCTGGCCGTTTCATGCGGTTCAACGTTGCACAATCGGCCGATACGCGGATTTTCGACGTGCTGGAAGCGTCCATGCGAAAGCTGCGGGCGATACACAAGGATGCCGCTGCGAGCGGCGTCACGGCAGCCTAGAGGTTCGCCGGCGACACGAACATTTCCCGACCGGCGGGTTTCCACCGTGGCGGCCGCTCATGTCGCCGGCTTGATCTCTATTTGGCGAAGAGGCTGTTGATGTCGGCGAAAGCCTTCATCTCGATGGCATTGCCGCTCGGGTCCTTGAAGAACATGGTCGCCTGTTCTCCCGGCTCGCCCCGGAAGCGGATATAGGGCTTGATGACGAATTCGATGTTGGCTTTCGTCAGCTTCTCGGCGGCGGCCTCCCATTCCTCCATCGACAGAACGACGCCGAAATGGCGTACCGGAACGCCATGGCCATCGACGGCATTTGCTGCCACGTCGGTCGTTTCACCCGGCGCCAGATGGGTGACGATCTGATGGCCGTAAAAGTTGAAATCGATCCAGTCAGGCGAACTGCGGCCTTCGGGGCAACCGAGAAGGCCGCCATAGAAGGCTCTCGCCGCAGCGAGATCATTGACCGGAAATGCGAGGTGGAAGGGATGAAGCGGTGCTGCGCTCATGATCGTCTCCAAGAAGCGAAGTGATGCAGAGATGAATAAGATACATTTTTCTCTATGAAAAATGGTATATCGTGATGTTGAGATACAGGAAAAATTATGAATCATGATTGCGGAACTACAAACCCTTGTGGCTATCGCCCGCTTTGGAACGTTTGCTGCGGCGGGGGACCGGATCGGCCTGACTCAAGCCGCGGTCAGCGGACAGATGAAGCGGCTCGAGGAAAGGCTTGGCGTTAAATTGTTCGAGCGGACCGGCCGCTCCGCGACACTGAATGCTGCCGGGCTTAGAACGCTTGAGCGCGCCAAGAGCATTATCGCGATGTTCGAGCACATTGCCGATCCCGTCGACGAGGCTTCGGGCGGTGAGCTGCGCGTCGGCGCAATCGCTTCCGTTCAATCGGCGCTGCTTGCCCGCGCTCTCGGCCCCTTCCGTCTGCGATTCGCAAATCATCATCTCCGCATTGTCCCAGGGGTCTCTCTGCATTTGCTCGATCTGCTCGATGCCGGCGAACTCGATCTTGCCGTGCTCATCGAACCACCCTTCGGCCTGCCCAAGAATCTCATCTGGCGGCCCCTGGTGCGCGAGCCCTACGTGCTTGCGGTTCCCGAAAAGCTGCAGGGCAATGATTGGCGGACGCTGCTGCGCGAGCAGCCCTTCATCCGCTATGATCGCAGCTCTTTTGGAGGGCGGCAGGTCGACCGCTTCCTGCGGTCGCATTCGATCGTTCCGCGTGAATCGGTGGAGGTCGACGACATCGCCGGGATTGCCGCATTGGTCGGGCATGGGCTCGGGGTGGCGCTTCTGCCTGTTGTCGACGGCAGCCCTCCTCCGGTGGCGCCGATCCGCATGGTGCCCTTATCCGAACCAGGGTTTTATCGCGAGATAGGGATATTGCAGCCGCAGGAGAGCACGCCAGCTGCAATCTGTCTTGCAGAATGCCTGATGGCGACGCAGCAATGAGGCCATATTCGGCGCAAAACCGTGCCTCCGAGCCACCGGCAGGAACGCCGTCTCTTCCCGAGGCTCTTGCCAGGTGCAAAATATCCGTCATAGCTTTGCCACATGGCCGCTCCAATTGCGGCTCACATCCACTATGGAATACACCGCTACGTGAGGTCGGCCGTGCGCGTTCTGCTTGTTGAAGACGACAATATCCTCGGCTCATCGCTGAAGAAGGCGCTGGAAAAGCATGCCTATGGCGTCGACTGGATGCGCGACGGCGAATCCGGCCTCGAAGCGGCGGCGCATTCGCATTTTGCGGCGATCGTGCTCGATATCAATCTGCCGCAGCTAAGCGGCATGGAGGTGTTGCGGCGCATCCGGCAGCGGGGAAATTCCGTTCCCGTGCTGCTGCTGACGGCGATGGATTCCGTGCGCCAGAAGGTCGAGGGTCTGGATGAGGGCGCCGACGACTATCTGGTCAAGCCGTTCGATCTCGACGAGCTGCTGGCGCGGCTGCGCGCGCTCATCCGCCGACGTGACGGGCGGACCGAAAGCGTCATCCGCTGCGGCGACGTGGAGGTCGACCCCTCGGCCATGGTGGCTCGCAAGGACAATGTGCAGGTCCATACCACGGCGAAAGAATTTCATCTCCTGAAGCTGCTCATGGAGCGCAGCGGCCGGTACGTGACAAAGAACGATATCGAATATGCGCTCTATGACGCGGAAAACACCGTCGAGAGCAATACGATCGAAGTGACGATCTACAATCTGCGCAAGAAGCTCGGCACCGATTTCATCAAGTCGATCCGCGGCGTCGGCTATATGATCGAGCGATGAACAATTCCACGCTTACCCGCAAGCTATTTCTGCGCATCGCGCCTGTCGTCGTGGTGACGATCGTCGTGATCGCCGCCTTCGCCTTCAACAGCGCGACGCGGGAGATCAACAATATCTACGATGCCCAGCTCATCGACGATGCCAATGTGATCTGGAGCCTGCTGCGCCGGCCGCTGGAGAAGAATCCGGACCATGGCGCCAAGCAGATCGACGATATCGACTTCAACATGGACAATCAGCTGGCTTTCAACGAAGACGCTGATGACTATGCCGATGCGCATATGTTCCGCGCCTGGGTCGACGGCAATATCCGCTTCTACAGCAGCACCGCCTTCCTCTCTGACGTCCCGCAGCAGAAGGTGGGTTTTACCACGCTGACCTATGGCGGCGACGAATGGCGCGTCTATTCGCTGCCGATCCCGAACACGACCATCGTGATCGAACTCGGCGAAAAGATTGCGCTTCGCGAAACGCTCGTTTCCAACATTCTCCTCAATCTGTTTTTTCCGCTGCTGATGCTGGTGCCGGTCATCGGCTTTCTCATCTGGCTCGGCATCAATAGCGGCCTGCGCACGATTCATGGACTGGTACGGCAGATCCGGACAAGATCGCCCGATGATCTCTCGGCTATCCCCGTCGAAGAGCTGCCGCGCGATCTGCTGCCGCTTGGCAGGTCGATCAACCAGCTGCTGGAAAAGCTCGGCCAGTCGCTGACGCTGGAGCGACGCTTCTCCGATCTTGCTGCGCATCAGCTGCGTACGCCCCAGGCGAGCGTGAAGCTGCTTTTGCGGATGCTCGAAAACAGCGACAGTGATCAGGAACGGCAGACGATCGTTTCCGATCTCGTGGCCAGCAACAACCGCACCATTCATCTGATCGAACAGCTGCTGCGGCTCGCCAGGGTCAGTCACCACCCCCTTAATCTCACGTCGATCGAGCTTTATCACTGGATGGCGTCGCTCATTGCCGAGCTCGGCAATATCATCACCAGCCGAAAGCTCGACGTGGTGCTGGAAGGCGATGAGGCTATCCAGGTCAGAACCGATGAGGCGCTGCTGCGCATGCTCGTCACCAATCTGCTCGACAATGCGATCAAATACACGCCTGCGGGAGGGGAAATTAAAGTTTCTATCGCCTCGGAGGGTGGCTTTGCCTGCATTTCCATCAGCGATAGCGGCCCCGGCATTCCGCCGCATGAAAGGGAAGCGGTGTTCCAACGCTTCTACCGCCTCCATACGCTGCATACTGAAGGGGCGGGACTTGGGCTTGCCATCGTCGCGGATACTGCGGACCGCCTTTCGGCAACCGTCGATCTCTCTTCTTCCCGTCTGGGTAGCGGTCTCCAAGTCGATTTGAGATTGCCGCTCAGCTAAAACTGACGGCCTCGTCGTTTTTCATTTTCGCATCATTTTCCGCTCATGCCCGGCTCATCTGAGGTTGTTAGACGCAACTTAAGATAAGGCGAAGGGGTATTTCATGCAGGTGTTTTGCGATTTTGATGGAACCATATCCATCGAAGACGCGACGGATATGGTGCTAACCCGTTTCGCCGGTTCCGAGTGGGAAGATATCGAGCAATTGTGGAAGCAGGGGCAGATCGGCTCCGGCGAATGCATGCGCCGGCAGATCGCTCTCATCGAAGCAAACAGAGGGGAGCTTGACCGGTTTCTCGATACGCTGGCGATCGATCCCGGTTTCGAGGCTTTCCTGTCCTTCTGCCGTCGCGGTGAATTACCTGTCACGATCGTCAGCGATGGTGTGGATTATTTTATCCGGCGCATCCTGGCGCGTCATGGCATCGAGGGCCTGCCGATCGTCGCCAATGTGCTGACCTGCAGCGTTTCCCAGGGCCGCGAATCCTATTCGCTGTTTCCGCCGTTTACGGCGACCGGCTGCGTATCCGGCGCCGGTGTCTGCAAATGCCGCGTCGTCGATAGCAACGACCTTCAGGTCTACATCGGCGACGGGCGAAGCGACTTCTGCGTTTCCGACAAGGTCGACCTCGTTTTCGCCAAGGCCAAGCTTGTCGATTACTGCGAGGAAAACGGCATTCCCTATGTCGGTTTTGCAGATTTTTCCGACCTGCTTCCAAAGATGGAAGCCGTTCTCCCGAGCGTCGAGCGACGCTCCCGTACGCTGCCGCATTTCAAGACAGCGTAAAACAGACCGAGAGGCATTGAATGAAAACGAATGTAGCCGAAGCCTTCAGCGGTGAGACCGAGTCCGTCCGCTCCGAAGAGGAATTGCGCGCGCTTGAGGAGATCTATTGCTCCCATGGCGACACGGTTCACTATATGGACAAGCCGAAATTCTTCGAAGAATGCGAAGGCTCCTATGTCTACGATCGGACCGGGACGCCGTTCCTTGATCTGCAGATGTGGTACTCTGCCGTCAATTTCGGCTATCGCAACGAGCGCCTGAACGAGGCCGCGCACCGCCAGCTCGATCGTCTCCCGCAGGTCGCCTCGCAATATCTGCACCGCGAAAAGGTGGAGCTTGCGGCGATGATCGCCCAGGATGCGGAACGCAAGTTCGGTCACAAGGGCCGCGTTCATTTCAACGTCGGCGGCTCGCAGGCCGTCGAGGATTCACTGAAGCTCGTGCGCAATTACACCGGCGGCAAGAGCCTGATGTTCGCCTTCGAAGGCGGCTATCACGGCCGTACGCTCGGCG
This sequence comes from Martinezella sp. CNPSo 3959, assembly GCF_057784355.1. NCBI lineage: Bacteria > Pseudomonadati > Pseudomonadota > Alphaproteobacteria > Hyphomicrobiales > Rhizobiaceae > Martinezella > Martinezella sp. CNPSo 3959. The sequence continues at coordinate 68,204 of NZ_JBXSOV010000006.1, read as the reverse complement.
CTTCGGCGATCACCTCGAGCTATCGCTATCGCCGCCGCTACGGCCATTTCGGCGATCGCGCCCAATTCGTTGAATTCCCCTATTACTTCCGCGGCCCGAAGGGCATGTCGAAGGAAGAATACGGACATTACTGCGTCCAGAAGTTCGCCCGCCTGTTCGAGAGCGAATATAACGGCGTCTGGGACCCGAAGGCCGGAAAGTCCGAATACGCGGCCTTCTATATCGAGCCGATCCAGGGCACGGGCGGCTATGTCATTCCGCCGATGAACTTCTTCGTCGAACTGAAGAAGGTGCTCGATGATCACGGCATCCTGCTCGTCGTCGACGAAATCCAGATGGGCGTCTACCGCACCGGTAAGCTCTGGTCGATCGAGCATTTCGGCGTTTCGCCGGATGCGCTGATCTTCGGCAAGGCGATCACTAACGGCCTCAACCCGCTTTCCGGCGTCTGGGCTCGCGAAGAAATGATCAATCCGGAGATCTTCCCGCCCGGCTCCACGCATTCGACCTTCGCCAGCAACCCGATGGGGACTGCCGTTGCGCTCGAAACCATGAAGATGCTGGAGGAGCAGGATTTCGGCGCTGCGATCATGGAAAAGGGCGCGCATTTCCTCGACGGGCTGAAGCAGCTGCAGAAGCGCCACGCCACCGTCGGCGAGGTCGATGGTCTCGGTCTCGCCCTGCGCATGGAAATCTGCAAGGACGACAGCTACACGCCGGACAAGGCGACGTTGGACTGGATGTGCGACGAAGGCATGAAGGGCGACCTTCAAGTCGGCGGCAGGACCTATGGCCTCGTGCTTGACGTCGGCGGCTACCACAAGAACGTCATCACGTTTGCTCCGAACCTGCTCATCACCCGCGAAGAGATCGATCTGGCGCTTGCGCTTCTCGATCAGCTTCTGACGCGCGCGGCCCGGAGATAAGACGGTGCAACTGCTGCTTCTTCATCTCGATGATGCTTTGGAGTTGCAGCCCGACTTCGTACGCGCGTGCAAATTCGCAGGCGCGTACCAGTATTTCGGCAAGAATGCCGGCCAGCAGGTTCGGCTTTGGAGCAAACAGGGTCCTCTTGACGATCTCAGCCGCGAGATCGTCAAGAACAGGCCTGCGACAGGTAAGACCCCGCAATTGTGCTTCATGGGCTCCGGTGATTTCCATCATATCACCGCCCTACTGCTCGACGACGCGCTCGAGCGGCAGTCCAGCGCGGCCACGCTGATCCATTTCGACAATCATCCGGATTGGGTCAAGTTCGACGGCGGCCTGCACTGCGGCTCCTGGGTCAACAGCGCACTTGCTAATCCCAGCATCCAGAAGGTCATTACGATCGGCGTCTGCAGCCATGATCTTCGCAGCCCGGAGCGAAAGGGAGCCAATCTGCACTGGCTCGGCGACGGCAAGCTTGAACTCTACCCTTACGAACATCCGCCAAGCCGCGTTCTGGCCGATTACGGCAATGGCGCCAGCTACCGCCAGGAACGGGGGGCGCTGCACTGGAAGTCGATCGCCGAAATCGGCGAGGAAAATTTCATCGATCACATGCTCAGCCGTATTCGCACCGAAGCGGTCTATGTGACGATCGACAAGGACGTGCTGGCCGCCGACGATGCCGTTACCAATTGGGATCAGGGCCGCATGCGATTGCCCTATCTCCTCTCCCTCATCAGCGAAATCGGCAGCCGGCACCGCATCATCGGCGCCGATGTCATCGGGGATTATTCGACCCCGAGTTATGCTGGCAGTCTTCGGACGCAGTTCATGAAGCGCGCGGAGATCTTTATCGATCAGCCGCGTATGCGCCAGGGCGCCGAGGCGATGAGAAACATCAACAGCGCAGCCAATCATGCGCTGCTGGAGGTGCTGGCGGAGTACATGGAATGACTGGCAGCCTGACACTTCCCATGCTGGGACTGATCCTATTCTGCATACTCGCGGAGACGGCCCGCGAAGTTTGCTTCAAGCAAACGGCCGGCGAAGGCACCCTGCTTTCGGCGCTGGCCAAGCCGATCACCTGGCTCGGCATTCTGTTCTGGGCCGTGGAGCTTTTCGCCTGGACGGCCGTTCTGGAGCGCGTCCCCCTGACCATCGCCTTCCCGCTGATGGCGCTGAGCTATGTGGTCATCGTGCTGGCCGGCGCCGTCATCTTCAAGGAAAACATCAACCTGCGCCACGCGACGGGCGTGTTCCTCGTCACCGCCGGTGTGGCTTGCGTGGGAGTTACAGGACTATGAAAATCTTTGCGCACACCCGATGGGATCTGGCACCGGTTCTGGCCGCCGTCGCCCATCTCGCCTTCGATGTCTATCTGATCGTCGGCTTCGAAAGCCGGCCGCTTTGGCTCTCCGCCGTTCTCGGCTGCCTTTACGCCGTTTCGATCTCCTGGAACATCAACAGCATATCGCACAACTTCATCCATACGCCCTATTTCAAGCCGCGCTGGATGAACTACGGCTTCAGCCTGCTGGAGTCGGTCGCGATCGGTTTCTCGCAGACCTATTATCATTGGGTGCATATGCGCCACCATTCCGGCAACAGCGACCGGCCGGATGAGAAAGGCGATACTATCGATCTGCTGTCGATCTATCGCCACGGCCGCGACGGCCAGCCGGAAAACGTCTGGTCCTACACGTTTCTGAGCTTCTTCCGCGACAGTCTCGGTGACATCCACAAGGCGATCGCCCGCAACCGCCCCTTCGATGCGGCCTGGGGCCGGTTCGAACTCTATTTCTTCCTGGGACTTGCCGCGCTCGCACTTGTCTACGACTGGAAGGCGGTGCTGTTTTTCGTGCCGTTCTATTATATCGGCAACTGCCTGTCGTCGCTGAACGGCTATTACGAGCATCTGAACGGCGATCCGGACGAGCCGATCGCCTGGGGCGTTTCGAGCCACAAATCCTTCTACAACTGGCTCTGGTTCGGCAACGGCTATCATGCGGAGCACCATTATCGCCCGCGGACCCACTGGACGAAACTCCAGGCGCTGCATGAGCAGATCAAGGACGAGCAGGAAAAGAATGGCACGCATGTGATCAGCACCTGCCATGCTCTTGGCTTTATGGCCAAGGAAAACCGGCCGTCGGAGCTCTCTCATGAAAGCTGACGAATTGAGCTTCTTCATGGAGGGCTCAAACGGCAAAGGCGTTCTTCTGATTCACGGTCTGACGGGAGCGCCGGCCGAGATGAAGCTGGTGGCTCGTCACCTCAACCGCAGGGGCTACAGCATCTATGCGCCGTTGCTCGCAGGCCATGGCGTCGATGCGAAGACCCTGCGCGGAACGAGCTGGGAAGACTGGCTAGCCTCTGTCGTCAGCGCATCGGAATTTCTTGCATCCAGAACGCAGGAAGTCTTTGCGGCCGGCATCTGCGTCGGTGGCAAGCTGGCGATGCTGGCCGCCGAACAGCAGAAGAAAACCATCAGCGCGGTGGCGATCTATTCTCCCTGCTTCAGCTATGACGGCTGGGACGTTCCCTTCTACTATCCGCTGCTGGCCTCCCAGATCGGCTGGCTGTCGCGCGTTCCGTTCCTCGATCGGCTGAACTTCAGCGAGACGACCTCGCTTGGGATAAAGGACGAGCGCATGCGCCGGCTGATCGAAGGCATGGCGAGCGAAGGCGTTTTGGAAAAATTCCCAGGCAAGGGTCTGGTCGAGATGCACCGGCTGGGCAAGGCTCTTCGCAGCCAGTTGCCGCAAATGCAGACGCCGACGCTGATCCTGCATGCCGAGGATGACGATCTCGCCAGCCCGAAGCATGCCCGCTACATTTCCGAGCATATCGGTGCTCCGCACGAACTGAAATGGATCACGGACAGCTACCACATGATCCATGTCGACCGGCAGCACCGTCAGGTGGCCGATTTTACGGCCGATTTCTTCGAGGCGCGTCATGTCGCAGCCGCTGCTTAAAGTCCCGCCGCAGCCGATGGGCGATCCGGTGGCCGAAGTTCATGTCAGCATCCGCGCCATTGGCCGCGATGTCTGGAATGCGTGTTTCCCGGGTCAGGTCGAGGACTATGATTGCTTGCTGGCGATCGAAGAGGCTGGTCTTGAGGGGTTCGAATGGCGCTACATCACCGTCACGGAAGGCGGACGGGTCAGCGCAGCAATGCCAGCCTTTCTCTGCCTTTATGCCCTTGATACCACGCTGGAGGAAGGCTTCCTGCGTCGGTCCATGCGCAAGGTCCAGCGCTATTTTCCGAAGTTCCTGAAGCTGCGCCTTGCCTGCCTGGGTTCACCCTGCACGGAAACGGGGGCGATCGGCTTTCATCCCGACGTCGATGGCGAGCGCCGCGGCGTCTTGCTGGCCGAGATGCTGTCCTTTTTCGAGCAGGTCGCCGCGGCCGAGCATTGCGGGCTGATCGGCCTCAAGGATATTCCTGAGCCGACATCAGCCGAATTCGGCGCGCTGTTTGCCGCGCGCGGCTATGCCACGATCGGTGGCCTTCCGACGGCCTGGCTCGACATCGATTTCAAAACGGTCGACGAATATCTCGCCAGGCTTTCGTCCGGTACGCGCAAGGACATGCGCCGCAAGATGAAATCCTTCGAACAGGTCAGGGTCGAGATCCGGACCGATTTCGGTGAATTCCTGCCTGAGGTGATGGCGCTCTATCATGACACGCGCAATCGCAGCGAATGGCAGTTTGAGGAACTGACGCCTGCCTATTTCCAGGGCATTCTCGACCGGATGAGCGGCCGCTCGTTCTGCGCCTTCTATTTTGTCGAAGACAAGCTTATGGCCGCCAATCTGATCGTCCATGACGAGCGCTTGGCGATCGACAAGTTCTTCTGCATGGATGGCGAAAAGGGCCGGCCCTACAATCTCTATTTCCTGAGCTGGTTCACCAATCTGCGCTATTGCCTCGATAATGGCTTGAGCCGATACCAGAGCGGTCAGGCCTATTATGAAAACAAGGTGCGGCTCGGCAGCAAGCTGACGGCCAATGCGATGTATTTCCGCCACCGCAATCCTTTCCTTCAGGGACTGTTGCGACTGGTATCGCCGCTGTTCTCGACAGATGAGGCGGATGTGTAATGCCGATGCGTCTTTCCTGGCTTGCGGTGCCGGTGCTGAATACCCTGTTCCAATTCTTCATCAAGCTCGGAGCCGAGCAGATGAACGGTGGGGGCGCGGAAAGCTGGCTGTGGCAAGCGCTCTCTTCCTACTGGATATTGGCAGCCATCGCCGTCGAGATCGTGACCTTCTTCATTTGGATGAACGTGCTTGCCGAACTCGATCTCAGCCGCGCTTTCCCGCTTTCCGGCATTAGCTACGTGCTGATCATCGCGACAGGCTGGTTCATCTTCGGCGAGCGTGTCGTCGCCCTGCAGGTGGTCGGCAGCGGTTTGATCCTCCTGGGGGTCTGGTTGATCGCAGGAGCCAATGCGGCGCCGGAAGAGCGTGACGATTGGCATGTCAAGCATGACGGGCTGCGCAGCAGCGCCGGTAAGGATAGATGATGACCGGTTCTCCAGCTGAAAGCCGCCGCACGGGCAAGAGCAATGTCCTTTTCTCCGGCGTTGTAGACTGGTGCGTGAAGCGCGCGCTGTCTTCGATCGTGACGCGCGGCGCATTGACCGTGACCACGGCTAGCGGCCGTGTGCTGACCTTCGGCGACGGCACCGGCAAGCCGGTCCATGTCCGTTTCACCGACGACCGCGCCGAATGGGCGCTCCTCATCGATGCCGATAAGCGACTTGGCGAGCTCTTCATGGATGGCCGCTTCATCGTGGAGCAGGGTACGCTCTACGATTTCGTGGCGATGATGCTGCGCGAAGGGCAGAACAGTACTCACCCCCTCATTGCCCGCATCATCGATCATATCAGGACGAAGCTGCGGATTTTCCGCCACCGCAACCTTCCGGGACGATCGAAGGCGAATGTCGCGCACCACTACGATCTCGACGGTAGGCTCTACGAACTCTTCCTCGATCCGGACCGGCAATATTCCTGCGCCTATTTCGAGCATGCAGATCAATCGCTTGACGACGCGCAGATTGCCAAGAAGCGGCATCTCGCCGCCAAGCTTTTGATCGAACCGAACAACAGCATCCTCGACATCGGCTGCGGCTGGGGCGGCCTGGCGCTGCACATGGCCGAACATGCACCGGGCGGTTACGTGCTCGGCGTGACCCTATCAGAAGAGCAGCATGAATATGCGTCGAAGCGGGTTGCCGACAGGGCCGGCGGAACGCCGGCGGAGGTTCAGTTCGCGCTGAGGGATTACCGTAGCCTCACCGGCCGCTTCGACAGGATCGTTTCCGTCGGCATGTTCGAGCATGTCGGGCTAGCTTCCTATCGCACCTTCTTCCGCAAATGTGCTGAACTGCTCGAGGATGACGGCATCATGGTGCTGCACACCATCGGCTGTTCGGCGACGCCCGGCTTCACGACGCCGTGGCTCGACAAATACATCTTTCCAGGCGGTTATATTCCGGCGCTGTCCGAGATCGTACCGGAGATCGAGGCGGCGGGACTTGCCATCACCGATGTCGAGGTGCTGCGGCTGCATTATGCCAAGACGCTGGAGGCGTGGCGGGAGCGTTTCATGGCGCGTTGGGACGACGCCGCCAAGCTCTATGACGAGCGCTTCTGCCGCATGTGGGAATATTATCTTTCGACGGCGGAGGCCGCCTTCCGCTACGAGGATCTCGTCGTCTTCCAGATCCAGATCGCCAAGCGAAATGACATCATTCCGCTGACGCGCAACTATATCGCCGAGAATGAAGCGAAGAATGCTTCAAAACTTGACGTTGAAGGTTCTGTTCAGCGTAAAGCCGATGATGTTCTGGTCGGGTGAGCCGAAGCGCGAGGTGATCGGGCTGTCGGCCGCATCGCCCACCAGACGGTTATATTTTCCGTAGACCTGCACGCTCCATTCCGGCGAGATCGTATAGGTCGCCGCTACCGTGAAGCCGACCGATTTCACACCGGCACCGGCATCGAAGGCATTGATATGCCCATGTCTGGCAGCTTCACTCTCCGAGATGCCGAAGTTGGTGCGCATATAGACTGAATTTGCCATCGACAGGCGAGGACCGGCGGACAGGAGCCATTTGTCTCCGAGCGGCTGGAACCAGTCGAGAGCGAAATCGCCGACCAGTCCATCGCCGCCCCAAAGCGACTGGCGTATTTCCGTGCGGAAGCGAAGCCGATTGTCCATCAGCCAATATTGGGCGAAGCCGCCCGCATCGAAGTTCCAGCGCACTCTGCGCTGGCTTTGCAGGTGCAGGTTGTTGATGTCGAAGCGGTCGTCCCGCAGTCCCACAACCGGGCCGATTTCGACGCCGCCGAGATCGAAGAGCTGATAATCGAAATTATCGTCCGGTGCGCTGTATTCCTGCGCCTCACCCAAACGATGGATGTCGAATGAGGGCAGGGCGCCGAAGGTATAATGCTTCGATCCCTCATAACTCGGGCCGTATTCCACGGTCGCGCCAAGCGTGACAACCCAGGTATCGGATGAGGATTTAGGGGTGTCATCCGCTGCTTTGGATGAGGTGGGAAACATACCGACTATGAACGCTGCCAGCAGCCCCGTTCCGGCCAGCACAGACAGCCGGGCGGAAAAAGATGTCCCAACATTTAACACTCTGAAAACACCTGATGCCTGATCGCCCCTGCAGCTCTAGTAGCACAGCTCGCGGCTTGGAAAACAGTAGAAAGTTTGACAACAGACATGGCGCCTGACCACCAGCCTGAACGCTTCTGTATTGCTAACGCCCCCATGGACCATCCTTCGGCAGAAAGCGAAGCAGGCCACATCCTGTCGTGGCTGCCGCGGTGCCTGCGACAATTCCCGTCAAGATAGAGAGGTTTTATTTCACGAACCTGAAGCGCATGCGCCGCCGAACATATCGTTCCGGCTTTGATTGGTTGGAAGCTGCGCGTTTTATTCCTAGATAGGCTTTGTCCGCTATCGGGCTTCGATTCTGGACGAAACGATATGAGAGCAGGCAAGGCGGGTTTTCGCGCATGAAGGATCGGCCATTCGGCACATCGGGCATTCCGGGATGGTTGAACCGCTACGAGCCATTGCTGCTCGTGATGTTCGCTGCGCTTTCGGGCGGCATTCTTCTGTTCATCTATTTGACCGGCGAGGTCCTCGAAGGCAGCACGAAGGGGTTCGACGAGGCGATATTGCTGGCGCTTCGTCAGCCCGGGAACCTTGCCATGCCGATCGGGCCGGGATGGCTCACTCATGCCGTCAAGGACATTACCAGCCTCGGCGGGACGACGGTGCTGGCGCTGATGACGGCGCTCGTGACGACCTATCTGTTGCTCGACCGGCAACGCGCTATCGCCATTTTCATCCTCGCTTCAGTGCTAGGCGGATGGGCGCTGAGCACGGCCTTGAAGGTCGGCGTCGCGCGGGCGCGGCCGGAAATCGTGCCGCATCTGGTCGAGGTTCACGATCTGAGCTTTCCGAGCGGCCATGCGATGGTATCGGCCGTGACCTATCTGACGCTTGCCGCGCTGATCTCAGGGACGCGGACCTATCGTTCGACGCGGGTTTTCATCGTCGCGGCCGGCATCCTGCTGACATTGATGATCGGCGCGAGCCGGGTCTATCTCGGCGTGCATTATCCAACCGACGTTCTCGGCGGCTGGTGCGCCGGTGCGACCTGGGCGCTCGCCTGCTGGCTCATCGCCCGCCGCTACATATCGCCTGCCGCAGGGGACAAGGGGTCTACCGAAAACGATCGTCCGCCTTTTAAATGAGGGAAGCTACCCCTTGCAGGATCAGCACTGGACTTCGAGCCGCGTCGCGACCAGCAGCGAGTAGTCCGTGCCCTTGGGGTCGCTGAAGAACATGCTGGTCAGCGCGGCCTGGTTTTCCGCCATGACTTCCTTCGGGTTGGGCCTGATCACCTTGCGCTTGCAGCGGCCTAAAGCCGGCCCCGACGTGGTCAAATCGTTGTCGGTGGCGAAATCGACCGCCGTATAGAGCGTCTTGTCGTAGATGCCGAAAATGGTGGTTCCTTTGAGAAAGGTCTTCTGCTCCGGCTTCAGCGAAAAGGTCAGCGTCAGCGAACCATCCTTGTAATTGGCCTCAACCGCGTCCGGTTTGGCCATCGGCACCGCTTTGCCGTTGCTGGTGACGTTCGTGTAGTAACCGTATTGCGCCAGCGAATCCCGGACCGTCTTGCCAACTGCCTTGAGCTCAGCCGGCGTCAGCGACTGGTCGCCGCTCTTGCCGTAATCCATGAGCACGGAAGAGGTAAACACCTCGTCGAAGCTCCAGACGTTGCGCAGCTCGCTGATCGAGCCATCGGGCGCCGAGACGACCTCGAATTTGGCATCGATGAAGATATGCGGATGGGCAAATGCGGGAATGGGTAGAAGCGACAGCATCGCAATCAGCAGGGAAATCTTTGTTTTCATGCTTTTCATGCGAGTAGCTACCGCGTTTCGTCCGTCTATCCGATGCGCAGACCTGGACGGCAAATGAGACTGATTTGAGACCCTTCGCGCGTGGGCAAGGCATAGATGCAAGGAAAGGAAACGGGAATAAGGAAACTTGCCTTTTCGGCAAAACACCAGCTTCGGCCTAAGCCGTGACTTTTTCTCTTCGGAGGAAATCTGGAAAACTGGAGCGGGCGAAGGGATTCGAACCCTCGACCCCAACCTTGGCAAGCAATGAATTACAGTATTCACTTAATGCGAGTATGTGTAACGCAGTTCACCAGAATCCACAAGGGTCGCCCCTTGCTCATTTTTCGAGGCCATAGCTACCGTTTACAAATAACGACCAGATTGCCCTACTGCATTTCGCGGTCCATCGCCGTGAACTGGCGTAACGGTGACCGCATGGTAACCGGAACAACCAGCAGTCCTTGCAAACAGATCGCGGGATCGCAGGGAATGCGCAATAGCTCTTGATCGCCTCTCAAAGATTGCAATAGATTGCCATTAGAAATTGAAATCTGCTCAATGGAAAAGCATTGCTATCCCTATGACGGAAGACGCTGGAAACTTTTCATTTCTTTCTCAATCTAACCCGCAGTTGGCCAAGCTGGGCCGGTTGGCCGAGCGCTATTTTCATGACGATCCGCCGACCGCGCTTGTGAAGTTACGTCAGTTTGCTGAACTGATTGCAAAGGAAGTGGCAGCTCGCCAAGCTTTGCTAACCAATAACAAGATGTCTTTCGATGAGATATTGCGCATCTTACGTACGCGATCCGTACTCCGCCAAGAGATTGCCGACCTATTCTACCATTTGAAGCGGGCAGGCAATCTGGCTGCTCATGAGGATCAAGGCACCAGAAGCGATGCCCTAACGGGTTTGAAAGTTGCGCGTGCTGTCGGTGCTTGGTTCTATCAATCCTATGGAAATGCGCCGTCTTTTCGGCCCGGCCCTTTTGTGCCTCCATTTCCACCTACGGATGGTAGCCTTCGCTTGCTCCAAGAGATCGAGCGCTTGCGAGCAGTGGTCATCGCAAGCACCGACGCTGAAGCTAAGGCACGATTGACTGCCCAAGAAGCCGAGGCGGCACGCCTTGAACTAGAAGGACGAGCTGCTGTCGAGGCGCGGGACCGAGCTTTCTGGGAAGCTCAGGCCTTGGAAATTGAAGATGCTTTGAGAGAAACAGAACGGACACTAGCCGAATTGCAGGCTCGTGCCTCGGCGATGCCTACTCAGCAGTTGGATCTTCTGGCTGAAGCTGCCGCACGAAGCGCGGACCAAATCGAAATAGATGAGGCAACCACTCGTGTTCTCATTGACGAACAGCTGCAAGCGGCTGGTTGGAAGGTTAATACGGCGTTCTTACGCCATGGAAACGGAACGCGCCCGGGTGACGCTGAAGCAGTTGCGATTGCCGAGTGGCCGACGGAGAGCGGCCCGGTCGATTATGCGCTATTCATCAACGGCCGTTGTGTGGGTGTGATAGAAGCCAAGCGGCAAATCCGAGACGTCCCCGGACGCCTGGGCCAAGCCAAACGCTATAGTCTAGACATTACGCTATCGTCAGACGAGGCACTTCCTGGTGGGCCTTGGGTGGATGGGCTCGATCAGTTTCGAGCGCCCTTCATGTTCGTGACCAACGGTCGTCCGTATGTCAAACAACTCGCCACCAAATCCGGAACATGGTTTTGGGATGCCAGAACGAAATCAGCGCCAAGAGCGCTGGCGGAGTGGTTCTCGCCGCGAGATCTCATCGAACGTCTTGAGCAAAGGGTCGGTGATGAAACGCCTGGCTTCGAGGATCGAGAGATTGGCGTCACGGGTCTCCGTCCTTATCAGCAAGAGGCGATCCGTGCTGTTGAAGAAGCGATCGGACGGCACCAGGACCACATCCTCCTTGCCATGGCGACGGGAACGGGCAAGACGCGCCTTGCCATTGCGCTCATGTATGAGCTTCTGCGGGCGAAGCGTTTTCGTCGCATCCTCTTTCTCGTTGACCGCAATGCGCTTGGACGCCAAACGCTCGACGCGATGAGTACGACGGATACCAATGGGTTCCTGAAATTTGATCAGGTTTTCTCGGTTGCCGACATGGCGCGCAGGTTTCCGGAGGCGACGGATCGCGTGCAAGTGGCGACTGTGCAGGCGATGATCCGTCGGATTTTTGATGACCCGACCTCCGAGCGTCCAACGCCCGGTACCTATGATCTGATCATCGTTGACGAAGCCCATCGGGGATATACGCTGGATGCAGAACTTCGCGAGGATGATCTCGGTTTCCGCAATCTTGATGATTATCTCTCTGCCTATCGGCGCGTGCTCGATTACTTCGACTCAACGAAGATCGCGCTGACGGCCACACCTGCGTTCCATACTCGCGAGATTTTCGGCGCACCGGTCTTTCGCTACGGCTATCGCCAAGCTGTGATCGATGGCTACCTGATCGACCACCGTCCGCCTCGTCGTATTACGACGGCTCTCAGTCAGACGGGTATCAGCTTTGATAAGGGCGAAGAGGTTAACATCATTGATCCTCGTACAGGTCAGGTCGATCTATTTGATCTCGACGATCAGGTCGATTTCGAGGTCGCCGAATTCAACAAGAAGGTCTACACCCGCGCATTCAACCGCGCAGTCGCGACTGCAGTTGCGGGGGAGTGCCCGCCGAACCAACCGGGTAAAACCCTCCTTTTTGCGGCTCGCGACGACCACGCCGATATATTAGTGGAGGAGCTGCGCGCCGCGCTGATTGAGGAGTATGGTCCCCAACCGCATGACCTCGTCGAAAAGATCACAGGCTCAGTTGACAAGCCAGCGGATCGTATCAAGGCCTTTAAGAACGATCCGCGTCCGAAATATGTCGTCACCGTCGACCTCCTCTCGACCGGTATCGATGTGCCCGCGATCACCAATCTTGTCTTCGTTCGCCGTGTAAACAGTCGCATTCTCTACGATCAGATGATTGGCCGAGCGACACGCAAATGCGATGAGATCGGAAAGGAATATTTCCGCATTTTCGACGCCGTCGATATCTATGCGAACCTTCAAGAAGTAACGGACATGCGACCGGTCGTCGTCGATCCGACTTTGAGTTTCGCAACGCTTGTCGGGGACCTGGGTCGTGCCACGACCGAGGAAGACCGCGTATTCGTCCGTGACCAAATCGTCGTGAAACTACGTCAGCGCCTAAAACGCTTGGCAGACCAGCAAAGAGAAACGCTAGAGGCAGTACTCGGTCCTCTGGAGCCGCTTATTGAAGGTCTGAAAGCTGCGCCGCCGGCAGAAACGATAGCTCTCTTCCAGCAACATCCGTCCCTGACGACCATTCTCGACATGCCTCGAAATATCGGACGCCGTGATGGGATCTATATTTCCGAGCATGAGGATGAACTGATCTCGGTCGAAGACGACTTTGGTGGTAAGGCAAGTCCCGCCGATTACATCGAGAGTTTTGAGGCTTTCGTCCGGACCAACATGAATGCCATTCCCGCGATGGTCGCTGCTACTCAGCGGCCACGCGAATTGACACGCAAGGAACTGAAGGAACTGGCCATTCGATTGGACGCTGAGGGCTTTTCGGAGGCAAGCCTTCGGCGTGCTTATGGCAGCGCCCGCAACGCGGATATCGCCGCCCATATCATCGGTTTCGTGCGCCAGGCGGCACTTGGTGACCCTCTTGTACCCTATGAAACACGCGTCGAGAACGGCGTGCAGAAGATCTTGGCAAGTCGTGCCTGGACGCAGAAACAAAAACAATGGCTGGGCCGGATCGGTCGTGTCTTGAAGGCGCAACCGGTCAGCGATCCTGAAATTCTCTCCGAACCACTTTTCGCACAAGCGGGTGGATTCGAGATGGTAGACCGAGAGTTCGATTCCGGTCTAGGAGATGTACTCAAGGATTTGAACGCCGCCATCTGGGATGGCGGTGAAGTTGCCTGACGAAAGATTTGCCATGAACCCCTCTGCCGATCTCGTGAACAAGCTCTGGCGTCTCTGTGCTTTGCTGCGCAAGGACGGTGTCACCTACCAGCAATATGTGACGGAGCTGACCTATCTCTTGTTTCTGAAGATGGCCTCCGAGCAGAAGGATGAGAGCCGCATCCCGGAACAATTCCGCTGGGGCGCGCTGAAATCGGCCAGTGAAACCGAGGTACTGCAGCGCTATCGTCAAGCACTGATCGATCTCGGCGATGGCACCAAGATCGCCGACCGCTCCGTGGTCGCTATCTTCCAGAATGCCGCAACCATCGTTCGCGAGCCGGCCAACCTGCGCAAGCTGATTGATGCTATCGACGCGCTGCACTGGTTTAGCGAAGAGCGTGACCGGTTTGGTGATGCCTATGAAGGTCTGCTTCAGAAGATGGCTGAGGAGACCAAGCGCGGCGCAGGGCAGTATTTCACACCACGCGTGCTAATCGACGTCATGGTCGACCTGATGAAGCCACAGCCGGGCGAGGTTATACAGGACCCGGCGGCGGGCACGGGTGGATTTCTCATTGCCGCCAATAGCTTCATGAAGGCGGCTACTGACGATTATTTTGCGCTGTCGCCCAAGCAACAGGCCTTTCAGTTGCGCGACGCGCTGCGCGGCGTGGAGAACGTACCTGATACCTTTCGCTTGTTGCTGATGAATCTGCATCTGCATGCCATCGATCCGGACCATATCGATCTGGCCGATACGCTGAGCCCGAGGGGATCGGAGCCGAAATTCAAGAATGCTGATCTTATCCTCACCAATCCGCCCTTTGGCCCAGCCGGCGGACCACCCAAGCGCGACGACCTGACGATCACAGATCGTGTTTCATCATATCAGCTACCCTTCGTCGAACACTGCATCCGTGCACTAAAGCTTGGCGGCCGCGCCGCCGTCGTTGTGCCAGACAATGTGCTGTTCGATGATGGTCGCGGAAAGGAGTTGCGCCGCATGCTGATGAGCCGGTGCAATCTGCACACCATCCTGCGTCTGCCAACCGGCATCTTTTATGCGCAGGGTGTAAAGACCAATGTGCTGTTCTTCACCCGCGCGACCGAGGAAGCGCCGATGGAGGACGCGACGAAGGAGGTGTGGATTTACGACGCCCGCTCTGGCGCGCCTTCCTATGGCAAGACCAACACCTTCAAGGCTGCCGATCTCGAACCCTTCGTGGAGGCTTTCGGCGAAGACTCGAACGGCGGCTCGCCGCGCGAAGATCAAGGCGAAGCCAGCCGCTTTCGCAAGTTTACCCGCGAAGAGATCGCCACCCGTGGCGACAATCTCGATATCACCTGGCTGAAGGATACCAGCGCAGAGGCTGAGGATGGGCTGGAGACGCCGGAAGATTTTGCGCTCGCTATCGAGGATCATTTGAAATCGGCATTGGAGGAAATTGCCGCACTGATGGCGGGATTGGAGGGGGATGCTATCGAATTGGTGATACCGGAGGCAGCGGAGTAGTGAGCGGAAGGGCACCAACAGATCGCATACTGCGAGGTCGCTTCGGTATTTCCGTGAATGATCCAGGACATCCGACGCCCCCAGGATGGGTTCGCACTCCACTGACCGACATTGCTGACCTCGGGACAGGGCATACGCCAAGCAGAAATCATCCGGAGTATTGGGGCGGGGACGTTCCCTGGGTCGGAATTCGCGATGCCGGCGCTCATCATGGAGGCATCATCGACGTCACCGCTCAAACGATTACGCCGCTGGGGCTGGAAAACTCAGCCGCAAGGCTGTTGCCGAAAGAAACCGTCTGCCTGTCGCGAACAGCGTCTGTCGGCTACGTGGTCAAGTTAGGCCGCGAGATGGCAACAAGCCAAGACTTTGTCACATGGAGTTGTAGCGAAGCGCTCGATCCGAACTTTCTAATGGCCACCCTCTTGGCAGAAGGGGACGATATTCGGAAGTTTGGAGAAGGATCGACACACACCACGATCTATTTTCCTGCGGTCAAGGCGTTTCATATCGACTTGCCTCCGATAGCAGAACAACGCCGGATAGTTGGACGGCTGGATGCGCTAACTGCCCGCATCGCTCGCGCGCGTGTCGAACTGGATCGGGTGCCTTTGCTGGCTGAGAAACTGAGGCAATCTGTTGTGGTTGATGCTTTCGCGGGGCGCCTTACCGAACGATTTCGGCGAACATCTCAACTCAAAGCCGAAGACGATGAATATCTGGACAGCCTTTTCGTGCAAAAGACTAAGGTGAAACGGAAGAAGCCTGCTGCGACAATAGACTGGCAACCTAAGTTCGCTATCCCTGATGGATGGCGCTGGGTATCAGTTGATCGGGTGATCGCCGTTGCCCAGTATGGATCGTCATCGAAAACAGATGAGAACTCCGACGGCGTGCCGGTACTCCGTATGGGCAACATCCAGAGCGGTGAGCTGGATTTCTCGAATCTGAAGTATTTGCCGTCTAATCATCACGAATTCCCAGACCTTCTGCTCACAGACGGCGATGTTCTTTTCAATCGCACGAATAGCTTTGAGCTTGTGGGAAAGAGTGCGGTCTTTCGTGGCGCTTCGAGACCGATTTCGTACGCCTCATACCTTATACGACTTCAGTGCTGCGGTATTTTACCTGACTTGCTTGTCCGCTACCTCAATTCCCCGATAGGTCGCTCATGGATCGAAAGTGTTGCTAGCCAGCAGGTTGGGCAAGCGAATGTAAATGGAACCAAGCTACGCTCACTTGCCATTCCGCTACCTTCGAAAGAAGAGCAAGTGGAAATGAAGCGACTGATAGACATAGCCTTCGCTCGTGCCGACCGCCTCGAAGCCGAAGCCACCCGTGCACGAAAACTGCTCGACCGGCTGGAAGCCGCCATCCTTGCCAAGGCTTTTCGCGGTAAACTTGTGCCGCAGGACCCGAATGACGAGCCGGCCGACAAACTTCTGGAGCGCATCAAGGCGGAACGTGCAGCAGCGCCGAGGCAAAAACGCGGTCGGCGCGCGGCCTCCTGAACCCGGACACCATCATGGCCATTCCCGATTATCAGTCTCTCATGCTCCCGGTTCTTAGACTCGCTGCCGAGAGCGAAACGCGCGTGCCTGAGGCGGCTGACAAACTGGCCGACCAGCTAGGTCTTTCTGTTCTGGAACGGGAGGAAATGTTGCCTAGTGGGCGACAACGCGTGCTGAATAACCGCCTTCACTGGGCAAAATTCTACATGACGAAAGCGGGTCTAATCGAAAGTCCATCAAGAGGCCGGTTCTTGGCAAGCGAGATGGGGCGCAGGCTGCTTGCAACCAACCCTGGCTCCATCGATGTTGATACCTTGAAAGCCTATCCGGCTTTTGTCGAATTTTATTCGTCCAGCAATTCCGGCTCCGGCAGCCCCAATGCAGCGGCACTCGGCTCCGGCGAGGCAATCGATGCGACGACCGCCGCCACACCTGAGGAGCAGATCGATGCCGCACAGTCCGTCCTGCATCAGGCCCTGAAAGCGGACCTGCTGCAACGCGTCCTGGCGCAGAGTCCTGCTTTCTTCGAGCGCGCCATCGTCGATCTACTGGTCGGAATGGGCTATGGCGGTAGCCATGAAGATGCCGCCCGCCGCCTTGGAAAGACCGGTGATGGTGGCATCGACGGCGTGATCGACGAGGACCGCCTCGGCCTCGACCGCATCTACGTCCAGGCCAAGCGCTACGCGCCGCATGTCGGCGTTGGTCGGCCTGAGATCCAGGCCTTCGTCGGCAGCCTGGTGGGCTTCGGCGCATCGAAGGGCGTGTTCGTCACGACATCGAGCTTTAGCGCACCGGCCACGGATTTCGTCAGCCATCTGCCTCAGCGGATCGTATTGATCGACGGCGACCGATTTGCCGATCTGATGATCGAACACGGCGTCGGCGTCCGTGTTGCTCGCACGGTCGAAGTCAAGCGGCTTGATGAGGATTTCTTCGTCGAGGAGTGATCGCCTTCACCATCACATTGCGTTCGACTCGCCTTTCCAGCGCGTAAGCTCGACCCGCAGTGTTTCATACTCTTGTTGCAAATCAGCGCAGCGTTGATCCAGTTCGTTGATAAGGACCCGACGATCGGAAAAACTGACTGTCGTTTGTGTGGGTGCAGGCTGAATGTAGCGGGAAGGTGACAAGGAAAAAGCTTCGGATGCTAAATCCTGTGAAGCCACAACTTTCGAAAATCCTTGTTCAAATTTCCACTCTCGGTAGGTCACCGAAATCCGCTGTATTGCTGCATCCGGGAGAACGATACGAGCGCCATCCCGTTGACCCAGATCTCGGGCGTCTAGGAATAAGACGTGATCTCGACGTTGGTGAGCTTTGTGCTTGTTAAGGATAAGAATCCCTGCTTCAATGCTCGTACTGGGCGCAAAAAGGCGCGCTGGCAAGCCGATAACGGCTTCAATAGCATCGCGGTTTATCAGCGCTTCTCTAAGTCTTTCATCCAGCCCAGCTCGAAACAAAAGCCCATTCGGAACTATGATCGCCGCGATGCCTCCGTCTCGTAAGCTGTCATAGATTTTATTTACGTATGCAACTTCGCTTGACACTCGGTTGGGTAGTTCACCCATTAACGTGCTGCGATACTCCGCTAAACCTATACCTCGCGAATTAATATGCACCCCAAACGGTGGGTTGCTTACGACCAGATCAAAAAGTCGAGTACTACCGAGTTCTTGAAAAGCATCATTCTTTAGAGCGTTGCCGCTCCTCAAGTCGGCGTGAAGACCGGAGACCCAGAATCTAAGACAAGCCCAGGCCCAAGCTTCCTTGCCCTCCTCCTGCCCGAAGAATAGTGCGTGCTTTCCTCGCCCAGCAGCCGTAGCATGTAGCAATCCTCCCGTACCGCAAGCGGGATCGCAAATCGCTTTGAAATTGGTGCTGTCAAAAAGTGACGAGATCATATTCTCTACCGCTGGGGGTGTCCAGTGGTACATTTCAATTTTAAGTTGGTAAAGTTTGGTGCGAAACCATTCGGGGAAACCGTCGAGGGGCCATTCGCTCAGCGCAAACTTGAGCCAGCCATTACCAATGCTCGACTCCAATTGATTGAGGTTCGGGAAAAGATATTTGATTACCGAATTCTCTGCACCTGCCCAACGCTTTTCCATCTGGCGGCCGAGCCACGCAAAGAAATGATCCATACCAACGATGGGAGGTGCGACGTCTGCATGATCGCGCCTGAGACAATAAACGAATCCCAAGAGAGCAAGCGGTTCATTGTAATGCTGAAATCGAGTTCCGCGACTCAAATCCAACATTGATCGCAGAATAAGATCCCACGGAACAAAGTGCGTGTCCTTTTGGGTCTCGTTATAGTGCATCTCTGACGTCCATATACTGAGCTAAAATTTCCATTGCCTCTTCTTTTCGGAGGCGAGCGACATCAATTGCAGTTCGATAGTGATCCTCCGACACGCTAAGGAAGTGAGCTAAAACAGGTTGTAGCTCGGGTTCTGGAACGGGAATAGGCAATGTTTCAACGTCACGAATCGTGAGTGCGGCTTGGGCGGTGCTTGTCGCGCGACTGAGTATGCGAGCCAGCACGCGTGGCTGCTGGAGAAAAGCATTTAGCAGCCACGGTGAGAGAATGGGATTTTCTCCCATGCGTACGACAATGAAATTGGCGCTCGCAATTGATCCTGAATGAGAGGCTTGTATGACTACGGTTTTCATGAGCGTCCCGCGCGCACTTATTAGCAAATCGCCAGTTTGCAAGTGTTGTCTGCCCAATTGAAAAGATTTTGAGATCTCAACGGTTTCCAATGATTGGACATCGTTAAGCACGCCTTCAGCGAGATCCTTTACGTGAATAACTGGCACACTTTCGGTCTCACCAGTCGCCGGAGGAACCCGGGCCAAATTCACTCCCATGAAAATTGAGCTCGCCGCTTCCTTTAGCGACACGGCAATCAGTGTTGTCACTATCTGTCTCCCTATCCCATGCAGTACTAAAAATATTCCAAAGCCAGCTTGAATCTATCTGGGGCTTTCTGTATATCATGTTCGTTCGCTGCAATACTGTTTGTATAGCACGCGTTCCTTGGCCATAAAAGTGGCGACGGAAGCAAGTTGGTTCGAAAGGGAGTGTGAAACGTGAAGGATTTTGACGTCAATCGGCTCCTGACGCTTGGGACAGTAGTCATCATTATCTTGATTGCCGCCAGCAGTGGTTACCGCGTGGAGATCAGTAGTGCTGGCATTAAATTCGAGCAGAATGCGGGCTTGTTAGTTCGTCCCCACGACATGAAGTTCTCCCAGAACTAGTCGATTCCGCTTCAATTATCGCTTGGTCGAGGTGGCCCACTCGCTGGAAATTTCATACCCCTGTACGTCTCATCCCGTCGGTATGCGCTGTATCCTCAGCCGTTCGTGGTGGCCTACCTACGCGTGCGGGCGCGCGACCTCCGAATGTAAAAGCGACTATCTCTCCACGCTCCCCAGGTTCATGCGAATGCCGCGCCGCTCCAAAATCTCGCTAACCTTGAGAAGTAAATTCATGTCCAATTGTTCGGGAACGTCGTCGTGGAGTTCGGCAATGTCGAACCACCTTCGCATCCCTGTCGATCTGAGCTTCTTCCGTAGGCGCTCTTCGGCGCTCCCGGTCAACTCAAAGCGAGCAACGGCTTCCGAAACAAGCTGCCTAGTTGAACGAACTTTCGATAACGGCTTCCCGGTAAGCCTAGCAAGTCCTTGCGCAGATAGGTCTCTGTGATGTTGGCTGCCGATCCATCTCAATACAGTGGTGTCGTGGTCGCGGGGCCGACCTTCTAAGTTTGGTTGTCCCAGCAGTGCTTTACGCGCCTCGCGCAGACGTTCGTCCCGCAAACGGGTAGCTGCGAGGGTGGATTTCGCGGGTACAGGATAGGCGTCGATAACTCCAAGAAGTAGCTTGTCAAAAAAGTCGCGACCTACGGGGTCTCCGTAATCAACCGGTTCGATGTCCATCGGCATATGCGCATTCCTTTGCTAGTTTTTCCCCATACAAGCAGAGGGCAGACGTATATCTAAACAGACCTCCAACTCAATCAAAGGAGGTTTAAATGGAACGACCCAACCTATCTACTGAAAAACTCCTCACTTTCCACGAAGCTGCTGGAGCGCTTGGCGCTTACTACTGGCAGATTCAACGCGCCGTGAAGCGCGGCGATATTCCCCACTACAAACCGTTCAATTCCAGGAAGCTAGTGAGGCTCTCCGAAGTCGTCGCGTACATCGACTCCCGTCGTCAAGGAGGTGCGCAGTAATGGCAGACGAACGGGACTTCTCAGTAGGCAACACTGATGGAGCGGTCGAATTCCTCGATCGGATGTTCCCTGGCCAGCGACGCCACCTTGTCGCTATCTCTCTCGATGGACGAGTGGAAGCGAGGACGTTCTTTCCGAACGAAGACGAGGGAATAGGTGCATGGATCGATGCTCGGCAAGGAGAGTCAAATCTCTACTTTCATGTAAATGACTTGCTCTCCGGCGTCGTGAACAAGAAGGCCACTAAGGGGGATATTTCGAGAGCTCTGTTTGTTCATGTCGATATAGATGATGTGAGCGCCGAGCAGCGTCTTCTCAGCTTCTTGCTCCCTCCTACGAGCGTTGTATTCTCGGGCGGCGGTTATCATGCTTATTGGCGGCTGAATGAGCCGACTACTGATTTAGTCCGCGTCGAGGCGATCAACGAGGCTGTGGCCAAGGTCCTGGCTGGTGACAAATGTCACAACATCGACCGCATCATGCGCTTGCCGGGAACGGTAAATATTCCGAACGCGAAGAAGCAGGCAAGCGGGCGCAAATCGGCGCTTGCCCGGCTTGTGAAAGCCGACTGGTCACTTTGCTATTCGCTGGACGACTTTCCGCAGGGCGATGGACCGCAGCCGGCAGACCCAAAGGGCGCAGTAGCACAAAATGCGTTTGTCATCCCAGTCGATCTAGGCGCGCTGCCTCCGACACTGTTGCGGGCCACCAGAACAATCATAGAGCTGGGCGATGATAAGGAGCGCCCCCGTACTGGTCCTTCTCCACGTTTCCGTTCGCGCAGCGAAGCGGTGTTCCGGGTCGCCTGCGATCTTGCTCGTGCAGGCTGCTCTGAAGAGATCATTACCGGCGTGCTCATCAACCCGGATTTTGGCATCTCTCGCTCAATCTTGGAAAAGAAGAAGCCTATCCAATCTGCCCGGCGGCAAGCCCTCTCTGCTCTGGCTGCGGTGTCAGACGGTTGGCCTGACTACGACAAGAATGGCCTCCCGAGGGCCACAATGCGCAATACCGTCGTCGCGCTTCGCCGGCTCGACTTCACCTTCTCTCACGACTTATTTCGGCACCGAAAAGTCGTCAACGGCTCTATGCTTGACGAGCACGAAGGCGAAATCAGCGATGATGCCTGCGCCTTGCTGCGGTCATTCATCATTGAGACGTTCAACTTTGACCCCAAACCAGAAAACGTGCGTGATGCGGTGACGCAGCTTTGTTTGGAGCACACCTTCCATCCAATCAGGCAGATGCTTGATGCGCTGATGTGGGACGGCGTTCCTCGTGTGGACAATTGGCTGACACGGTATTTAGGCGCTGAGGACACGCCACTAAATCGAGCAATTGGGCGGATCATGCTCATTGCTGCTGTAAGGCGCGTGCGCGAACCCGGCGTCAAGTTCGATACCATCGTGATCCTCGAAGGTAAGCAGGGCACAGGCAAGTCCACGGCGCTGCGCATCCTTGCCGGCCCTGGCAATCACTCCGACAACGAGTTGTTGACCCTCGACACCAAGGCTCAGATGGAGGCAATGCAAGGCGTTTGGATATATGAGTTAAGCGAAATGTCGGGGCTCAATAAGAGCGAGGTGGAGCGCATGAAGGCCTTTGCGTCGCGCGACGTTGACCGCGCTCGAATGTCCTACGGTCGGCATCCCGAGGCAAGAGCCCGCCAAACGATATTCGTTGGCACTACCAACGAGCATAAGTACCTGAAGGATCGTACCGGCAACCGCCGGTTCCTGCCTGTGAAGACAGGAGAGATAGATCTGGAGATTCTTCTCCGTGATCGTGATCAGCTCTGGGCCGAGGCCGCAAAACTTGAAGCCGATGGTGCGAGCATCCTTCTTCCCCAAGAGTTGTGGGCGATTGCGGCCGCCGAGCAGGAGGATCGCCTGGAAGATGATCCGTGGCTGGAAAAACTATCAGCCGTCAACGGGAAAGTATTCGGCAGCGAAGCGCGAGTTTATACCGCAGACCTGCTTGAAGGGGTGTTGGGAATTCCGCCGGAGCGTCAGCATCACGGACACGGGAAACGGATTGCCGGCCTTATGCGAAGCGTCGGCTGGGAGCCCGGCAAGTTCAAAGTCGAAGGGAAAACACTACGCGGATTCCACCGGCTCAAACTTGAAGGGCAGGTCGATGACCCGGAGCCGACAAGACCGAAATTCTAGGCGGTGGTGGCGGTGGCAGTGGTGGCATGTGCTGTAGGCGCGCCGGGTGTGTAGCAGAGTTGCCTAGCTGCCGGCTATGTACTGCCTCCACCGGCCCCAGGTGGCATGCCACCGCCGCCACCCGCCTGGTCCGATGGAATTACTCTGCACGATTCCCCGGTAGCGATTTCAACCTCCATGAGCTCGGAATCCAAAATATCAGAGACCGCGTCGCGTCGCGGTCTCCGTACCTCCTCATAATTCAAGGTTACATACCTGGTCACTACCGAGGGCGTTTCTGGCGGCCCAACGGGCCGTCGGCGATTACTTGTGCGGGTCACAAGGCCATGTTTTCCTTGAGATTTTTTTATCTGACACAGGTAATCCGATGACTGAATTCAACGTTTCCATCACTAGCGCGACCCGACGTCGCAAACTCAAGGACGGCACCACTGCCGAATATCCGCAGTATTACTGCGAATATCGCGAACCCCTGACAAAGAAGCGGCGGCGTCGCGTATTCAACCGGAAGAAGGATGCTGAGGCATTCCGGAATGCGCTGCTCGTTAAGGTCGCCGAAAACAATTATGTGGACGAGCGCAAAGCTCCGAATGTTTCCAAGGCGATTGACCATTGGTTGACCGATAAGGAAAGCAAGGTGAAGGCGTCCACCTTGAAGGGCTATAAAGTGGTCGTCAACGGCGCGATCCGTGGTCCATTGTTGATCGGCACCGCACAAGAACGGGCCGATTACACCGAGAGTGGGGTTGCGTCCCAAAATGCCCGGTTCATCAAGCTGCTCGGCGATATTAAATTGACTGAGCTTACTACTGCAATGATCCGCGTCTGGCACAAAACGGTTGTCGAGCAATGCGGCAACTACACAGCCAACCGTGCCAAAAGTCATTTGAAGTCCATCCTCGCTCTCGCTGAAGAAGACTTCTCCATCCGCGCGCCTTCGATGCCGACCGGTCTTGCGCGGTCGCGGCATAAGCCGAAAAAGGCGATGCTCACGCCCGCGGATATTGCCAGGTTGGTCGCTGCAGCCAAGAATGACCCGGAGCATGGCATCTACTACGCCTTCCCATTCCTCGTGGGTACGCGTCCCTCGGAGCAATTGGGGTTGCTTTGGAGTGAGGTAGATTTCGATAAGGGCGTCATCCGCATTTGCCGTATTCAAGAGCGCGACGGCTCGTTGACGGAAATGACGAAGACGGAGGCGGGAACTCGTGACATTCCGATGACCGCCACTCTCCGCGAGATGCTTCTTGAATGGCGCATTCGTTGCCCAAGGAAAGGCAAGGAACTACATCGCGTTTTCCCCGGCCCTGGTCGCCTTCAGGAATGGCCAAAGCCCAGGTTGGGCGGTGGCGGACCTTTGCTCTATCAGAATTTTCGCAAGCGTTATTGGGCTCCTGCCTTCAAGGCTCTTAGGCTCCCGTATGTAACGCCGCATTCCGCGCGCCATTCTTTTATCTCCACCTTGCAGGCGCAGGGGATCGAGGTTGGCCTCGTTGCCCAGATTGCTGGTCACGTCAATCCCACCGTGACGCTCGGTCACTACACGCAGGCCGTACGTGGCGGCGCTGCTGCTATGGCGGCCCTGGACCACGCCTATAGCTACAGCGCGTCAGGAAGTACGTACGCCGGCCCGTAGCGGCCCATGCGGGCGGCGGTAGGGCGCCGGCTGCCGCTCAGCTCCTGCGTTATGCCACTGAAATTACGCGATAAATTGTCCCGAAAATTCCGCTGTGTTTTAATTTTGCAAACACGAAGGAACGAAGTGATGGACTATTTATTGGTGATCGACAACGCCACGGGCGAAGCTACCATGATGACGGTGCAGCAGGCATCCTGCCGCACCGGCATTGACGCCGAAGAGATAGATGCCGCCCTTGAAGATAGCGGTTGCTGCAATTCGATGGACTATCTTATTATCGATACCCGGCCGGCGCTGGCGGTCGTCGGCTGACACTGCGAGCCATGCAGCGTTTCGGAGGAAAAGTGCTCAATCCCCCCCGATGCCACCTTTTGTTCGATTATGAGCGGGGGCCCCGAGCGGGCGTCGACTCACACCACCGCCGTACCATGGTACGCGCGATGCACTCACCGAATGGTATATTTCACCGAGTTCGCGGAAACGCTGATCACCTTCAGTACCTTACCCTGAATGGTGACGCTGCGGCCGCCTTCGACCGCGATCCGAATAGGCTGTCGTGCCGTCGAATACTGTGTCGATCCACGCGGTGGAATATATTGATAGGATGTGGATCTAGCGGTCCCGTTGACCGATGTTAGGCCGACGGTTCCATCCACAGTGGTTGTCGTTGTTTGCGGAATGATCAACGGGCTCTCAGTCATCGTGGTTGCGTTGCTCTCAACCGCCACATCTGATCTTTCGAAGAAGGCTTGGTTACCTCTTCCTCCGATGAACCTTACAGTGGTGCCGCCTGCGCTTGTCGTCCGGCCCCAGATGTCGGCTTTGCCAACAATGTTGGGGAGTGATCGACGCGATTCAAATGACATGACAACATCGCCGGGGCCGGCTTCGCGGACATTATTACCGTTCGGTGTAACCATCGACGTTTTCGTTTCCACGGTTGCGCAACTGGACAAGGTCAGAGCCGCGCATGTGAAGAGGAGACTTAATCTGTTCATTTTCTCATCCCATTGAAAAAATTACCAAAAAATCATTCGAAGAAATCGCCGTCAATTATACCAACGTCCGGGCATCCTTTAAGTGCGCGCCGACGATGAAGCGCGTGTCCCATTGGTGGCAGGCTTGCATTGCTGCCATTGCTAGCCGCGCCGGGCTTTCGGGATTCAGGAGGAGTAGGAAGACCACGTTGGAGCTGGTGAAAGTCCAAATCTCTGCATCGGGAGCGACTGCTCGTAGACGCATTGCACATGACGCTATGAACGACTTACGTTCGATTCGCGGGAAATGCTGGTAGATCAGGAGCGATTTACCTGACGCGTAGAATGTCGCTACCTCGTCCAGATATAGGTATTTGGATGAGTACTTTCGTCCTTTGGGTAGTGAGCCTTCTATGCCATTATCTGGGTCGAAGAAGACGAGGTCAGCATGGCGGAATGCTGACGCGCATGCGCCCATAAATGCCCTTCGCTCGGACAAGGAATCAGACAATATGTCGCTATGGTAAAGCGCATTTGGGATTGCGCCGCTGTCTTCGATCGTTTGCAGGCGGCGACGATCCGGCGTTGCAGCGGCGTGGGCCAGTATGTCGTACAGTCTCGGATCGAAATCGCGGAACCTCTCCGGCTGCCGAAGATATTCCAGTTTGCCTCCGTCGTTGCGAGTATCTGGAAGCGTCAGCATCCAACAGACGCCAATCCTGTTTATTCCCGTCGAGGCCAGCGAGCGCAATAGTGCGTATTTCCTATAGTCATTGATGTCGCCGACATACTGATGTTTCACGCAAACCCCACGTTATGGCGTGTATAGTAACGCCATAACGTACATAGACCCGTGGGGTATGTAATGAACAATTTGTTCCCATGGAACCGTTCGCAACAAATCTTAGAAAGCGCGCTGAGGAGTTGGGCATTTCCAATGCCGAAGTTGCTCGCCGCGCTGGGCTTAGTGAGCGGAGATACGGAAACTATGTAAGCGGTCGGCGCGAACCAGATCTCGCGACTCTCGTAAAGATTGCGTGTGTTTTGGCCACGACGCCGAATGATTTGCTAATCGATTCGACAAAATTGGCAACACCGGCAGAAGTCTCCCTGCAACGAGCGACTGCAGCTCTTCATGCTCTCTCTTCATGCTCTACAAGACGATGACCTTAGACGAGCAGCTAGTATATTAGAAGCGTTAGCCGATAGCCGGTCGTAGCAAAAATCAGCTGGGGACGAGTTTGTATTAAAGAACAGCATGTCTTGCTCGGTTTGCATGCACTACCCTTACGAATCCGATGCCGGATGCGGGTACAATTGCGCGAAACATTTTACATCAGGTACGCGAATGTTGCGCGTGGCCCAGTTCGGAGCGCGTTTAATTCATTCATGCCGAGCATATTGACAACTTATTGTTGTTTTTTGTGACACTCTGTGGTGAGCTTCTGCTGGAACAATAGCTCTCTGAGAGTATGGCATGGCCGAGAAAGCAAGACCATTTTCGATTTATCTTCTACGTGAAGGTTACGATGCTTCCAATTCGCTTACCGCTGACCATAATTTAGAGGCAGCGGCGGCCGATAACCTACCTGCCGATGGTGTAATTTATATACTTGATGCTGACCGAAAGCGTCCGTGGTGGCGGTCATATTTTGGCATTGACGAGGACATTTGGCAGGAGTTTAAGGGTGCACTACTTTTCTTGCCGGTAGAAGGTCGTTGTTTTGCGATTTGTTTTGGGCAGGTCTACCACAATCTTAAAGACGTCGCGTATGAGTATGATTTTGGTTTGCGCGTCACACTCAACATGCTTGACCCCCGAGAACTCCGAAGTGCCGACATGGTCGAGCCCGGGCCGGCGCGTCGTAAGCGAACGCAAGTGCCAATTTCCACGGAACTCACGTATCTCGATTTTGATGCCAATAGCGAAATCATCAAGAGCCTAACCGGAAAAGTAAAGCCTGAGTTTGAGGATTTATTCAAAAGCGCAACAGGCTCAGCCAGCCTTAAAATTAGCCTGAAGATTAGTCCAGAAGCTCTCTCAGCTAGATGCAAGCGATTTCTCGAATTGTATGAGAGTGACGAGTACAAAACGTCCTTTCCGAATATTGAGAACATCTCGCCGGTGCGCAATCCTGCCGACATCGCTCCATTAAATGCTAGGCTTCTTGCCTCAATCAAGCAAAGAGATGGGGCAACTACCCTGACAATTCCCGACATTGTCGATTATAAGGACAATACGTGCTGCATGTTCGGGGGAGGTGACAGGCCGAGCCAAATTTATCCTGATATCTCTATTGAGAAGTTTTATGAGTACATAGGCGAGGAAGGCCTCGAAAACCTCAGTTTGGACGCCCTGAAACGAGATTATCGGCTGATACTAACCGATACAGAGGGTTCGCCCGATAAGTCATATGGACTTTATCGAAGCGTAATATTTGATGTTGAGCCAGATGACGAAGAGGCCATTTATCATTTATGTGAAGGGGCTTGGTATAAAGTCGAAAAGGCTTTCGCGACGCGCCTGAAGACCTACCTCGACGCAAAGTGCGAACCTACTGATTTAAGTCCGTACAACCATGATGTGATGAAAAAGGGGAAGAGAGTTTATAGCGAAGAGAGCTACAACTCGGCGATGGCTGCGGTTCACAAGGGGTTGCTATGCCTCGACCAAACCGACATCAGCCCCTCAGGTGCCACGGCGATTGAGCCCTGCGATATTTACACCGCACGACCCGATGGAACAGCGCGATCCGGTCAACGGGGCATATTTTACCATATAAAGATTTCCACGCGCTCATCTCACCTTAGTCATCTCTTCAACCAAGGTGTAAATTCTGTGGAACTAATAACGCACGAGGTGGCGTCTCGCGAAAAAATGGAAGCGATAGTAGTACAGAAATTGGGCGAAGCCGATCCCGCAGACTTTTTAGCGCCATTCCAGAATTCGGACTACAAGATCGTTTTTGGTATTATCACCCATAAGAATTGGGAAGGGGCTTCCTCCAACCTCCCACTGTTTTCAAAGCTCAGTTTGATGAGGAATATGCAACGCCTCGATTTCGCGAGAATTCCTTCATCACTGACCTTCATTCCTGATCACAGTGAAGCGAAGGATGGGCATATGCCTTATGAGAGCTACCTTGTGGAAGTGGTTCAAAACGGTAAAAAAAATGTAGTGCGGGTGGTCAATGGGCAGGGATTAGATTCCATGATCGATATAAAGCGCTGCCCTAAGGAGGTATCTGAGAGCGCAGCAGGAACGCGTTTCGAATTGTCGGTTAAAGTTCGGGAAGATGGATATTCGTCTTCGCATCGTTGGCCTTTCACCGAAGTGCTATAGCTCTGTCCGGTGAGGCGCAAACGATTACTCGTGAAATTGAATTCGTAACCCTGTAGTAACCTGCCCTAACTGACATCCCTCGTCCGGTGGTTCCAATTTCATTGTAAAACACAAAAGCCCCGGAAAACCGAGGCTTTGAAGACTTTGAAAACTGGAGCGGGCGAAGGGATTCGAACCCTCGACCCCAACCTTGGCAAGGTTGTGCTCTACCCCTGAGCTACACCCGCTCATTCCCGTCGCGATCCGGGGTAGTGTGTTGGACCGCTGGGCGTCGTCTTGCGGCGACGGGCGCTATATGGCCTAACCATTTTTCAAATGCAACAGGGAAATGACGAGTTCGCGAAGAAAAAATGCATCTTCTTTCCATAAGCTCTCGGAAAGCCCGGAAACGCCGGGCTTTGTCGTCTCGAAGATTGCAATGAAATTGTGAGCGACGTATCAGGGGCGAACCATTTTTGATTGCGAGACGTCATGACCGAGACCAGCCCGAAAACCCGCGACGATCTTTTCCGATTCCTGGATGAGCTCGGCATTGCCCATACCACCAAGGATCACGCTCCGGTCTTCACCGTCGCCGAATCGGTGTCGTTGCGCGACGAGATCCCCGGCGGGCACACGAAGAACCTGTTCCTGAAGGACAAAAAGGACAATTTCTTCCTGCTGACCGTCGAGGAAAACGCGACCGTCGATCTGAAGACCGTCCACACGTTGATTGGCGCGGCGAGCAAGGTGTCCTTCGGCAAGCCGGAAAAGCTGATGGAATATCTCGGCGTCATTCCGGGATCCGTCACGGCTTTCGGTGCGATCAACGACGCGGGCAACAATGTCACCTTCGTCCTCGATGCCGATTTGATGGCGCATGACACCGTCAATTGCCATCCCCTGTCGAACGATGCGACGACGTCGATTGCCAGCGGCGATCTCCTGCGCTTCATGGAGGCGACGGGTCATGCGCCGCTAGTCTTGAAAGTGACGAGCTAACGTACGATTTTAGCGCTAAGATATGGCAGGCGGCTTCTCTTCGGGCTGTCCGCGTGCTTTGACCATTCCATTCGGCGTGCTGTCCGGCGAACTTTATCAGTTCGTTTGGGAATCATGCTCCTCACAAGATCAAGGATGCCGGCAGGCGGGAGACACTCATGAGCGGTTCGAACAATCCCTATAACGCTTCCTTCGGCGGGCAGATGTCGGCCTCGGCATCTTACGGCGGCGCGCCGGCAGCCGGTGGCGCTTCGCCGATCAAGGACACAACGACTGCCAACTTCGCCAAGGACGTTATCGAAGAATCGCGCCGGCAACCGGTGCTGGTCGATTTCTGGGCGCCCTGGTGTGGCCCCTGCAAGCAGCTGACGCCGGTTCTCGAAAAGGTCGTCACTGAAGCCCAGGGGCGCGTCAAGCTGGTCAAGATGAACATCGACGATCATCCGTCGATCGCCGGTCAGCTCGGCATCCAGTCGATCCCGGCCGTTATCGCTTTCGTCGACGGCCGTCCGGCCGATGGTTTCATGGGTGCTGTTCCCGAGAGCCAGGTTCGCCAGTTCATCGATCGTCTCGGCGGCCCAGCGGGCGGTGCGGACGATCAGGCGGCGGAAATAGCCGCCGTTCTGGAAGAGGCGAGCAGGCTGCTTGCCGCAGGTGATGTCAATGGTGCCGCAGAGCTCTTCGGCGCGGTGCTGCAGGCGGATCCCGAAAATGCCAAGGCCCTTGCCGGCATGGCGGAATGCATGATCGCCGCCGGCCAGAGCCAGCGCGCCCGCGAGGCGCTTGCCGACCTGCCGGAAACGCTCGCCAACGATGCCGGCATCCAGGCGGTGGTGAAGAAGCTCGACCAGATCGACGAGGCCCGCAAGCTCGGCGATCCAGTGGCGATCGAGCAGGAACTGGCGGCCAATCCCGACAATCACGAGCAGCGCGTCAAGCTCGCCAAGATCCGTAATGTCGAAGGCAAGCGCGAAGAGGCGGCCGAGCATCTTC
Organism: Martinezella sp. CNPSo 3959; assembly: GCF_057784355.1. Lineage (NCBI taxonomy): Bacteria > Pseudomonadati > Pseudomonadota > Alphaproteobacteria > Hyphomicrobiales > Rhizobiaceae > Martinezella > Martinezella sp. CNPSo 3959. The sequence goes on along the minus strand of NZ_JBXSOV010000006.1, from coordinate 37,502 downwards.
TGACCGTCATGCGCAAGGATCGCAGCTACGACGACGACGGCGCGCGCCGCCAGCTGCTGGAGTTCTTCGAGGTATGGGGCGCCAAGGACCCGGCCACGATCGCCGCACGGCGCAAGCTTTCCTCGATTCTGTTTTCCTGATGGAGATGGCGATCGTGCGAAACATTTCGCGCGATCGTTTGTTTAGATGAACGCGGCGTATCGGCACCTCGGCTAAAATACTCTTGTGTTTTCGGCAGACGGGCTCACATTGTCTGACGACGTGGCGCGGGATGGGAAGCGACCGCGATGTGTGTCGTTCCTGTGCGGCCCTCCGTGGCCGGCAGCACGGTGTTCTAGCGGGATGGAAGAGATGCAAGTCGGCAATGCCAGATATTTGAAGCCAAGCGATCTGCCCGAATCAGTTGCTGTCTTTCCCTTGTCCGGTGCGTTGCTGCTGCCCGGGGCGCAATTGCCGCTCAATGTCTTCGAGCCGCGCTATCTTGCCATGTTCGATGCGGCGATCGCCGGCAACAGGCTGATCGGCATCGTGCAGCCTGCGCTTTCCGAGCCGACCGAATCGCCGAACCTCTCGCATGTCGGCTGCCTGGGACGCATCACGTCCATCGCCGAAACCGGCGACGGACGCTACATTGCCGCGCTGACCGGCATATGCCGTTTCCGGCTGATGGATGAAATCGCCACGCACCAGCCCTATCGCACTTTCCGCATCACGCCTTTCATCTCCGACCTCAAGTCGCACCATGAAGAGGATACGGTCGACCGCGCCGCACTTCTTTCGGCCTTCCGGGCCTATCTGGAAGCCAACAAGCTGGAGGCGGATTGGGAAAGCGTCGAGCGCGCCGATAATATGATGCTTGTCAACTCGCTCTCGATGATGGCGCCCTTCGATCCGGCCGAAAAGCAGGCACTTCTCGAAGCCCCGGATCTCAAAACCCGCGCCGAAACCTTCATCGCCATCGTCAAGATCGTACTCGCCGGCTCCGGCGACACCGATTCGCTGATGCAGTAGGAGCTTGCCGATGGATGTTACGGTCAGCAAAGTCGATCCGAAACTGCTCGATCTCCTCGTCTGCCCGCTGACCAAGGGGTCGCTGAGCTACGATCGGGAAAAGAACGAGCTGATCTCGGAAAAGGGGCGCCTTGCCTATCCGATCCGCGACGGCATTCCGATCATGCTGATTTCGGAGGCACGGCGTATCGAGGATTGAAGTTAGTTTCTTTCGGAATTGTGGAGTAGGGGCCGGCCGTCCCTCTCTGTGACCAATGGAATGGCGACTTTGCGTCTTCATGTCGGTCGTGGAGGTCGTCATCGACTAGCCTGGAAGCTGACATAGTCCTAGGGCGCCCGTCATCTTCCCTGCGCGCCAGAAGCGGTCATAGCGACATTGTCAGCGACGATTTCCCGTGTTGTCATAGCGTCGCGTGGCCGCCTCGACCTTGTCGCCGTTGGCCGCTGCCCATGCACATAGTGCTTCAAACGGCTCCCGCAGTGAATGGCCTAGTGGGGTGATTGCATATTCCACGCCAATCGGCTGAGTTGGGAGTACGGTTCTCGTCACAAGGCCGTTCCGCTCAAGCCTCTTCAAAGCGTCGGCCAGAGCCTTGTGCGTGATCCCATCGAGACGCCGCTTGATCTCGTTGAAGCGCGAGGGTCTGGGACAGATCACTGTCAGTATCAGGATCGTCCATTTGTCAGCGATCTTGTCGAGCACCGGGCGAACCCGAGCCATGTCGGCACAGGCGCGATGAGAAAGTGCTTCCAGGTCAGTATACTCGTCCATATCTAGGCTACTTCAGGTGCGTAATTGATATCAGATATATGACGTATATCATGACGAGACCATCAATTGAAAGGATTTGCGATGGCTCGAATGAGTAACAAGGTTGCCCTGGTCGTCGGGGGCGCCAAGGGCATAGGCTTGGCAATTGCAGAGCGGCTTTCTGCCGAAGGGGCGAAGGTCTTCATTACCAGTCGTAGACGTGAAGATGCCGAGAAGGCGGCGACGGGTATCGGCCACGACGCGGTCGGTATTGCCGCCGATGCCAGTGTGCGCGAAGATATGGTGGAGACTGTCGAAAAAGTGCGGAAAGCATATGGCCATATTGATGCACTCGTATTGAATGCAGGCCTCTCCGAGCCTGCGCAGATCGCAGACATAACGCCGGACCACTTCGACCGCCACTTCGGCGTCAACGTCCGCGGGATGGTTTTCGGCATGCAGGCGGCGCTCCCTGCTATGACAGAAGGTGGGTCGGTCGTCCTCGTCGGATCCATCGCGGATAACGCGGGCTACTCTTCGTACGGAACCTATGCGGCCACCAAAGCAGCCGTCCGTTCTTATGCCCGAACCTGGACGGCAGAACTCGCGCCCAATGGGATACGCGTCAACGTTGTTGCGCCCGGTCCAACGGATACGGAAATGATGGCTGTGGTTCCGGAAGATATGCGTGCAGCGCTTGTCGCTCCGATCCCGATGGGGCGAATGGCGCGTCCTTCAGAAGTGGCTGCGGCCGCCTTGTTCTTGTTGAGCGAAGACGCGAGCTACATCGCCGGTGCCGAACTGTGCGTCGACGGCGGCTTGCGGCAGGTCTAAGCTTACGTCGAAACGCTGTACCCGATCTGAGCAGGTCGGGTACAGTAAACGCGCTCGATAACAGCCGACTTAAATTTGAAACCGTTCAACATCGAAAAAAGACACTGAACACCGCGTGCGATCATGTTAGCGCCTAGGTGCTCCACGGACCCGTTGACCTGTCGTGAAACGTCAGGTTTAGGCCGAACTCAGACATCGGCAGGAAGAACTGCGATGTCCGCTTTTCCCTCTAGCGCGTCGTGCAGCCGACGTTCAGCTATCGGCCCCTTGGCAGGCACCGGCGGCGAATTGCCCCCTTCCAATTTCCCGACTTTTTAAATCGCCTCGCCCGCAAGCAGCCGCGGATTGTCCTTCGCCGTGGTGCCGGCTGCCTGGCCGATGAAGAAGGATTTGAGGTTTGGCAGGCGGTCGACGATCCCTAGCCCGAAGTCGCGGGCGATGCGCAGCGGTGTGTTGTCGTTGGAAAACAGCCGGTTCAGCACGTCGGTCGTCACCCCCATGCGGAAGGTGTCGAAGCGGCGCCAGGTCTGGTAGCGTTCGAGGGTGTTGATCGAGCCGATGTCGAGGCCGAGGCGGTCGGCCTCGACGATGGTTTCGGCAAGGGCCGCCACATCCTTGAAGCCGAGATTGAGGCCCTGGCCGGAGATCGGGTGGATGCCGTGGGCGGCATCGCCGGCCAGCGCAAAGCGAGGCGCGACGAAAGCGCGGGCAAGCGTCAGGCCGAGCGGGAAGGCGCGGCGTTCTCCGACAGTGGTGAGTGCGCCGAGCTTATGGCCGAAGCGGCGTTCCAGTTCCTCCTCGAAGACGAGATCGTCCGAGGCGACCAGCCGTTCGGCATCGGGGGTGCGTTCCGTCCAGACGAGCGAGGAGCGGTTGTTTTTCAATGGCAGGATGGCGAAGGGGCCGGAGGGCAGGAAATGCTCCTCGGCGCAGCCGCCATGCGGGCGCTCATGCTCGACTGTCACGACGATGCCGGACTGGCCGTAATCCCAATTGACGGTCTTGATACCGGCCATGTCACGCAGCTTGGAGCGCACGCCGTCGCAGGCGACCAGAAGCCGCGTTTCCAGGGTGCTGCCATCCGAGAGGGTGAGCGTGGTCTTGTTGTCGTCGGTGACGAAATCCGTGGCGCTGAGGCCATGCTTGATCGGGATGCCCAAGCGTTCGCAGGCACCGCGAAGCGCCCCGACCATGGTCATATTCGAGACCATGTGGGCGAAGGGCTGACCCTCGGCCACTTCGCCGTCGAAGGTGAGGAAGACCGGGCGGACGGGATCGCCGGTGCGCGAATCGGTGACGATCATGCGGGTGATCGGCTCGGCCTCAGGCGCGATCTCGTTCCAGACGCCGAGAACATCGAGCATCTTCGAAGCGGCGGCGATGATCGCCGATGCCCGCATGTCCTTCTTCCAGGCGGTTTCGGGAGCGGCTTCCACGATCATGACGTCGAGGTGAGGTGCGGCCTGCTTGACTGCGACTGCTGCGGCAAGACCCACATATCCGCCACCCACTACCAGCATGTCCAACATAGCGCTTCCCTGTGTCTTACTGTCACGTCCTGCTCTATATAGAGCATCCTGTTGACGGTTCCTACCATGGGAGTTCAAGCAAAATGTCGCGAGAGACCGAGACGCTCACCCCGATGGAAACCGTACTGGCGACGCTCGATCTCGAAACGATCGAGATGAACCTGTTTCGCGGCAACAGCCCGCAGGTCGGCTGGCAGCGCGTCTTCGGCGGGCAAGTCATCGGCCAGGCGCTGATGGCGGCGCAGAGAACGGTGAATGGCGATCGCTTCGCGCATTCGCTGCATGCCTATTTCATGCTGCCGGGCGATCCTTCGGTGCCGATCCTTTATCAGGTCGACCGCCTGCGCGATGGTTCCAGCTTCAATACGCGGCGTGTGCTGGCCATCCAGCATGGCAAGGCGATTTTTGCGCTGACCGCATCCTTCCAGGTCGACGAGCCCGGCTTCGATCATCAAGGCGATATGTCTGACGTGCCGATGCCGGAGGATCTGATGGACGAAGAGCAGGTCAAGCAGCGCTATCTCGCCCATGCGCCGGAGAATGTCCGCCGCTACTGGGAGCGCAAGCGGGCGATCGAAATCAGGCCGGTGTCGATCGAAAGCTATTTCTCGCGCGCGCAGCCGAGCCAGCGGCAGAATATCTGGGTTCGGGTGACGGGACCGGTGCCGGACGACCGGCTCTACCAGAATGCGGTGCTCGCCTATCTCTCTGACATGACGCTGCTCGATGTTTCCCTGAATGCGCACGGCACATCGGTTCTGGACCCAACCGTCCAGGTGGCGAGCCTCGACCACGCCATGTGGTTCCATCGACCGTTCAAGCTGGACGACTGGCTGCTCTACAGCCAGGAGAGCCCCAGCGCCTCCGGCGCGCGCGGATTTACGCGTGGCAGCCTATTTACGCGATCCGGTATCCTGATTGCGTCGGTAGCGCAGGAAGGCCTGATTCGTAAAAAGGCAAATGATTAAATAAAGTGCAATTTTATAAAATTGCACTTTATTTGTGCTGCTCTTTTGGCGAGAAATGCCGCTTTATTGGATCTACGCAATAAATCTGTTTTATTTCAATACGTTATAAATGTGTCACGAATCTGGCACGCCCTTTGAATGTGTATGGCCAGTCGCTGCAGAAACACTCGTCGGCGGCAAGGAGAGTCGGCTCCGCGCCGAGGCTAACAAAGGATGGGAAACCAGATGAAAATTGTGATGGCCATTATCAAGCCGTTCAAGCTCGATGAGGTCCGTGAGGCCCTCACGGCTGTCGGCATCCAGGGCCTGACTGTGACCGAAGTAAAGGGCTACGGGCGCCAGAAGGGGCATACCGAGATCTATCGCGGCACCGAATATGCCGTGAGCTTCCTGCCGAAGCTGAAGATCGAAGTCGCAGTCGCATCCGAAACCGTCGACAAGGCCGTCGAGGCCATCGCGTCGGCCGCCAAGACCGGCCAAATCGGCGACGGCAAGATCTTTGTCTATTCCATTGACCATGCCGTGCGTATCCGTACGGGCGAAACCGATTCAGAAGCGCTGTAAGACACGGCGGACCAGGGAGTTATTTGCATGTCATTTTCCAAGCTTTCCTCCGCCCTGACACGGGTGGGCGCGCTTTCTGCGGCCTTGCTTGCGCCGGCGATCGCCTTTGCGCAGGAGACCGCCCCGGCTGCAGCCGCTGCGACCGCCGCCACTCCGGTTCCGGACAAGGGCGACACCGCCTTCATGTTCATCTCCACCATTCTCGTGCTCTTCATGCTCGTTCCAGGCCTTGCGCTGTTCTATGGCGGTCTTGTCCGCGCCAAAAACATGCTCTCGGTCCTGATGCAGTGCACGATGATCGGCGCGGTCGTGATGATCATCTGGGTTCTCTACGGCTACTCCTTCGCCTTCGGCGGCGGCGCCAGCCCCTATTGGGGCGGCACGGCCAAGATGTTCCTGTCGGGCGTTTCGACCTCGACGACGGCTGCAACCTTCTCCAAGGGCGTCGTCATTCCTGAGTTCATCTTCATGCTGTTCCAGATGACCTTTGCCGCCATCACGCCGGCTCTGATCATCGGTGCCTTCGCCGAGCGCATCAAGTTCGGCGCGGCCGTGCTCTTCTGCGCGCTGTGGGCGACCTTCGTCTACTTCCCGATCGCTCACATGGTCTGGGATTCCAACGGCATGCTCTTCAAGATGGGCGCGCTCGACTTCGCAGGCGGCACCGTCGTTCACATCAATGCCGGTATCGCAGGCATCGTCGGCGCCATTCTCGTCGGCAAGCGTGTCGGCTTCGGCAAGGACATGATGGCTCCGCATTCCATGACGCTGACCATGGTCGGCGCATCCATGCTCTGGGTCGGCTGGTTCGGCTTCAATGCCGGCTCGAACCTTGAAGCATCCGGCGGCGCAATGCTCGCAACCGTCAACACCTTCATCGCAACCGCGGCTGCTATCATCTCCTGGTCGCTGGTCGAAACCTTCACCCGCGGCAAGGCCTCCATGCTCGGCGGCGCTTCGGGCATGGTTGCCGGCCTCGTCGCCATCACGCCTGCAGCCGGCATCGCCGGTCCGATGGGCGCGATCGTGATGGGCCTTATCGTCTCGCCGCTCTGCTACTTCTTCGTCTCGGTCGTGAAGAACAAGTTCGGCTATGACGACACGGCTGACGTCTTCGGCGTGCACTGCATCGGCGGCATCTTCGGCGCCATCGCAACCGGTATCTTCGCCAGCGCCTCGCTCGGCGGCGTCGGCTATGCCGAAGGCGTCACCATGAGCAGCCAGGTCATCGTCCAGTTGACCGCCGTCGTCACGACCATCCTGTGGTGCGGCATCGGTTCGGCGATCCTTTACAAGGTCGTCGATGTCATCATCGGTCTGCGCGTCGCTCCGGAAGCCGAGCGCGAAGGTCTCGACCTCGCCTCGCACGGCGAAGCCGCCTACCACAATTCCTGATCGGAGCTTGCGAGACCGGAGCAAAGTTTCCGGTCTCGCTGAACATCCCGTCGCGTCCTGTTTCATCGCAAATAGGTCGCTCTTGGCCCGGACCTCGGTTCGGGCCCTTTTCTTTGGTGCAATCACATCCAGCCGGAAAAGCCGACAATCCCCCGGCTCGGCGTGCATGGTTAACATGCCATTAACCCTCCTCTGATTAGGTATGGCTAACCTGCCGGCGAGTGGGCATAGACCGATTCGCTTGCGCTTTGGACTGGAACGGGGCTTGATATCATGGGCAGAAGCAATTCGGCGGCGTTGAGCGGTCGCCCCGACCGTTTATCGCTTTCGAGCGTGGTTTGGCGTCAGATCAAGGGGCTTTCGGGCTTTGCAATATTGTTCCTGCTGGCGCTCGCCGTTGCGGCGCTGGCGACCTGGAACGTCATGGACCCCAGCTATTCCTACGCAACTGCCAATGCGCCGACCAACCTGCTCGGCTTTCCCGGCGCCGCTTTTGCCGACATCATGATGCAGTCGCTCGGCCTTACCTCGCTTCTGGCCATGCTGCCCGTCGTCGCCTGGGCCTTTGCGCTGATCACCAACCGCAAGCTTCATCGGGTGCCATCGCGCCTCGGCGCCTGGTTCGGCGGCTGCGTCGTCGCGGCCGGCTCCATCGCCTGCTTCCCGGCGCCGCCCACCTGGCCGATCCCCAACGGCATCGGCGGTGTCGTCGGTGATCTTCTGCTACGCCTCCCAGCCCTTTTCATCGGCACCTATCCGAGCGGTGTCGTCGCCATCATCATCGGTTCGGTTCTCGCCGTCCCGGCCATTTGGCTCATGCTCTTTGCCTCCGGTATCATCGGCGAAAACCTTGTGGAAGACGAGGAGGATGAGGACGATTACGAGGAAACCCGCAGCCGCGCCCGTCGGGTGGGCGACGTGGACGAGGATGACGACCGCGGCAGCTTCCTTGGCAATTTCATGGCCTTCGGTGCCGTCATGCATGCCTGGTACAATACGCACGCCCGCCTGCGCCGGCTGTTCGGTATGGGCCCACGCAAGCGCCGCGACCATGCCTTCGACGCGCCTTACGATTTCAATGATGACGAATTCGGCACGCTGAACGAGCCCGTGCGCGCCAAGGCGCCGATGGTGCGTGGTGACCGTCTCGATCCGTCCATGGATGGCCCCGCCGCCCGGCGTGTGGTGTCCGCGCCCTCGATCAGCCTCGGCGATGACGAGGATGAGGACGACGATTCCCTTTATGATCGCGATCCGCGGCGTCCTGCTGATATCCTGCCTGACGATGAGGATGAAGATTGGCCGTTGGCCCCGGCTGCATCGAAGGGAGCCGCCGCCGGCCATCGCGTCACCCCAGCCGCGCCACGCCCGAAGCCTGGCGCGCGGGCTGAGCGCGAGGCGCAGACTTCCTTCATCCGTCCCTATGGCTTCCAGCTTCCCGCTGTCCATTTGCTTGCCGAGCCGAAGGCCGTCGCCCGCGATGCAACGCTCTCGGCTGACGCGCTGGAGCAGAATGCGCGCATGCTCGAAGGCGTGCTGGAGGATTTCGGCGTCAAGGGCGAAATCATCCATGTCCGCCCCGGTCCGGTCGTCACGCTCTATGAGCTGGAGCCGGCGCCAGGCATCAAGTCGTCCCGCGTTATCGGCCTTGCCGATGATATCGCCCGTTCGATGAGCGCGATCGCTGCCCGCGTCGCCGTCGTTCCCGGCCGCAATGCGATCGGCATCGAGCTGCCGAACTCGACGCGCGAGACGGTCTATCTGCGCGAGCTCATCGCCAGCCGCGATTTCGAGACCTCCAAGGCAAAGCTTGCCATGTCGCTCGGCAAGACGATCGGCGGCGAGCCCGTGATTGCCGATCTCGCCAAGATGCCGCATCTGCTCGTCGCCGGTACCACCGGCTCGGGTAAATCCGTCGCCATCAATACCATGATCCTGTCGCTGCTCTACCGCATGACGCCCGAGCAATGCCGTCTGATCATGATCGATCCGAAGATGCTCGAACTCTCCGTCTATGACGGCATTCCGCACCTCCTGTCGCCTGTCGTCACTGATCCGAAGAAGGCCGTGGTTGCGCTCAAATGGACCGTCCGCGAGATGGAAGAGCGCTACAAGAAGATGTCGAAGATCGGCGTGCGCAACATCGACGGCTTCAACAGCCGCGTCGAACAGGCCGTCGCCAAGGGTGAGGCGATCAGCCGGACCGTGCAGACCGGCTTCGATCGGCAGACCGGCGAGGCGATCTACGAGACCGAAGAATTCGACCTGAAGCCCATGCCCTATATCGTCGTCATCATCGACGAAATGGCCGACCTGATGATGGTCGCTGGCAAGGATATCGAAGGCGCGGTGCAGCGCTTGGCGCAGATGGCGCGCGCCGCCGGCATCCACGTCATCATGGCAACGCAACGCCCCTCGGTCGATGTCATCACCGGCACGATCAAGGCGAACTTCCCGACCCGCATCTCCTTCCAGGTAACGTCGAAGATCGATAGCCGCACCATCCTCGGCGAGCAGGGTGCCGAACAACTCCTCGGCATGGGCGACATGCTCTATATGGCCGGCGGCGGGCGCATCCAGCGCGTCCACGGACCCTTCGTCTCCGATGGCGAGGTGGAGGATATCGTCGCTTATCTGAAGACACAGGGCGCGCCGCAATATCTCGATGCCATCACTGCCGATGACGACGAGGACGATGACGGCCATGGCCCGGCAGGCACGTCCAATCTCTCCGATTCGGAGGATCCCTATGATCAGGCAGTTGCGATCGTGCTGCGTGACGGCAAGGCCTCGACCTCCTATATCCAGCGCCGTCTCGGCATCGGCTACAATCGTGCCGCGTCGCTGATCGAGCGCATGGAGCAGGAGGGACTGATCGGCCCAGCCAACCATGCCGGCAAGCGCGAAATTCTCGTTCCGACCGAAGCCGACATTCTGGATCGCTGAGGCGATCCGTCTTCCGGTTTTGCGTGCCCAGCCTATGTTCAGAGAAATTTGATCGCAGCCCTTACCGGCCCTGGGCCGTTGCGCCATGAAGACGCCGATTTTGGGCGCCATGGACGAAGCATGAAGGAGAATTTGATGACAAAGTTTGATGCGCAGCCGTCCAGCCGACTTTCCCTGACCCGCCGGCATTTCCTCGGCGCCGTGGTTGCGGTCGGTGCGGCAGGCGCTCTGCCGGTTTCGGCTTTCGCCCAGGCCCAGGCGCAGACACAGGCAGCCGCAGCTACCCTCAATCCCGGCATCGCCCAGGCCATTGCCGACCACTTCTCGTCCATCAAGTCGATGAAGGGTGGTTTCCTGCAGATCGGCCCGCGCGGCGATCAGATGAGCGGCGCCTTCTTCATCCAGCGGCCCGGCAAGATGCGCTTCAACTACGATCCGCCGTCGCGCATGCGCGTGATCTGCGACGGGAACAACGTGCAGGTCATCAACGACCAGACGCAGACGAGGAACATGTATCAGCTGTCGAAGACGCCGCTGAGCCTGCTGCTGGCCAACAAGATCGATCTTTCCGCCGACATGGTGCGCAACGTCGATTCGCAGCCGGACCTCACCAAGATCACGCTCGGCAACCGAACTGTCTTCGGCGATTCCACCATCACGATGATCTTCGATTCGAAGTCCTATGATCTGCGCCAATGGACCGTCATCGATCCGCAGGGCAAGACGACCGATGTGATCATCAACAACGTGAAGACCAATGTCGCCTTCGACGACAGCGTTTTCCGCATCGATTATACGCGCTGAGCGTCGTCTCCATCCCGAGCCATAGTAAGCGGCGAATGGCGCTTTTCTTTCCGCCACAGCCGGTCTAAAGCCTTAGGCTGACCGGAGGGACCAGCGATTCATCGAATCGCCGAGTCGCTTCGGCTGTCTGTTTTGACGCAATTCCGGACGGAAAACCGCTGCGCACTTTTCCTCGAATTGCTTTAGGGAAAAGGTTCGGGCATGGGATTTTCGATTGCGACCTGGAATATCAATTCAGTGCGGCTGCGCATGCCCATTGTCGAGCAATTCGTCATGCAGACCCGGCCGGATATTCTCTGCCTGCAGGAAACCAAGGTTCCGAACGAGCTTTTTCCGCATGCGCCGCTCCGCGCGCTTGGCTATGAGCACATCATCATTCATGGCCAGAAGGGTTATCATGGCGTCGCCATTGCTTCGCGTTTCCCGCTGACCGAGGACCACCGCCAGGATTATTGCAATGTCGGCGACAGCAGGCATATCTCGGCCATCTTCGAGCGCGGTGGCCGCCGCATTCGCCTGCATAACTTCTATGTGCCGGCCGGCGGCGACGAGCCGGATCGCACCATCAATCCGAAATTCGGCCACAAGCTCGATTTCATCGAGGAGATGAAGAAGCTGCATGCCAATGCCGAGCAGAACACCTCCGCCATCCTCGTCGGCGATCTCAATATCGCTCCGCTCGAGCACGACGTCTGGTCGCACAAGCAGCTCCTGAAGATCGTCAGCCATACGCCTGTGGAGACCGAAGGGCTTCTTGAGGTGATGAAACGCGGCGCCTGGCTTGACCTGATGCGCCAGCAGGTGCCGGAAAACGAAAAGCTCTATACGTGGTGGAGCTATCGCGCCAAGGATTGGGAGGCCGCCGACCGTGGCCGCCGTCTCGACCATATCTGGTCATCCTCCGATCTCGGCCCGCATCTGCAGAGGATCGAGATCCTGAAAGCGGCGCGCGGCTGGGATCGCCCGTCCGACCACGTGCCGGTGGTGGCGCATTTCAATCTCTAAAAGGGATTGAGGATATTAGAGCGTTTGCGCTTTTCTTTGAATCGCGAAAACGCTCTATCCCTTTGTATTTATGCAATTCCGGACGGAAAACCGCTTCGCACTTTTCCTAGAATTGCTTCAGGAAAAGCGCCCCAGCATTGCTGCTGCCTGCCGGGCCAGGGCGGCGAAGTTTTCGCGGATGCGGTTCTGGATCAGCAGGCCGGCGTCTGGATATTCCTCGATCAAGCGGTGAAAGAGGGCGCGCGTGATGCGGATCACGTCGGACTCTTCGGCGGCGACAGCCGTATATTTCCGTTCCACCAAGGTCACCATCGCCAGCTCCGAAAGCATGGTGCCTGCCTGGACTATCGCTTCCACCTGTATCTGGCCGTTAGCATCGATGGTGCTGAGCTCGAAACTGCCGCGCGTGATGACATAGGCGCATTCGGCGGGCGATTTTTCCCGGAACAGCGTCTGGCCTTCGTTCACGTGGCGGCGATCGGCACCGAAGGCGATCAGTCGCAGTGGCTCGTCGCCCATGCCATGAAACAGCGGCAGTTGCGACAGCAGTCGAATATCGTCGTTCAGCGCCATCGATCGCCTACGGAATGATCTTGTAGCCGCCGTTTTCCGTGACCAGGATTTCGGCGTTGGAGGGATCTCGTTCGATCTTCTGGCGAAGGCGGTAGACGTGCGTTTCGAGCGTATGGGTGGTCACGCCGGAATTGTAACCCCAAACCTCTTCGAGAAGGATATCGCGGGTCACAACCTTCTGGTCGGCGCGATAGAGATAACGGATGATGGCGGCTTCCTTTTCCGTGAGGCGGATCTTCTGTCCGTCTTCGGTGGTCAGCAGTTTCTGGCTCGGCTTGAAGAGGTAGCGTCCGACAGTAAAGGTCGCATCCTCGCTCTGCTCGTGCTGGCGCAATTGCGCGCGGATGCGGGCAAGCAGCACGGCGAAGCGGAAAGGCTTCGTCACATAATCGTTGGCGCCGGCTTCGAGGCCAAGAATGGTGTCGGAATCCGTGTCGTGGCCCGTCAGCATGATGATCGGCGGCTTGAAGCCATTCTTTCGCAGCAGCTTTACGGCTTCGCGGCCGTCCATATCGGGCAGGCCGACATCCATGATCAGGAGATCGACGGGCACGGTGCGCGCCGTCTGCACGCCCTTTCCGGCAGTCACTTCCTGCAGGACGTTGAATTCCTCGTAAAGCGATAATTGCTCGACCAACATCTCACGCAGGTCGTTGTCATCATCCACCAGGAGAATGGTGCGTGCCGTCATGCCGTTCGGGTCCTTGTTCTCATTCCTCCTAAGTCCTACGCCAAATTGCACTTTTGGCAAGTCGCGAGGCGGCTCAGGCTTGGTCGTTTGGTTGAAACTGCTATGATTTCAAACGAAATCACACGCAAAGCAAAAACATGTGAGGGAAATGCAAAAGATAAGGGCGGAGGCGGGGCGGACCGCATCGACGATCGTCGTGCGGCCTGCGCCGCGTAAGAAAACGCGGGCATTGGTGCAAGTGGGGGGCATCACGGTACCGGCGGCAATCGGCCGGTCCGGGCGCAGCATCTTGAAGCGGGAGGGCGACGGCGCGACGCCGATTGCGGGCATGAAGCTACTCTATGGCTTCACGCGCGGCGATCGGGTCCGCTTCCTGCGGACGGCCCTGCCGATGCGGCATATCCGGGAGGACATGCTCTGGTGCGATCAACCCGACGATGCCAATTACAACAGGCCGGTGAAGGCGCCCTTCAAGCCGAGCCACGAGGAATTGCAGCGGGAGGATGGCCTTTACGATATCTGCCTGGTGCTGGATTGGAACGTGCGCTCGCGCCGGCGCAATCGCGGCTCGGCGATCTTCTTCCACCTGATCAGGCCGGGATATGAGCCGACGGCCGGGTGTGTTGCGGTGAGCCTGCGCGACATGAGGCGCATCCTGCCGTTACTGCGAAGAGGTACGACCGTCCGGGTTGTCTGAAAGGTCGCCCGGGGTTAACATCCCGCTATTCTCCACTATATGGGATTTCGACCGGTGCGCCTTTGCGGACCAGACCGACCCCTTTTCTTTTAGAATTTAAATCACGCCTTCACTCCACCCGCTTCTCATCCTTTGGAGACTTATCGTGACCACGCAACCGACAATCACGTTCAATGACGGCAAATCCATTCCGCAGGTCGGCCTCGGTGTCTGGCAGACGCCGGAAAACGTCGCGCCGATGGCCGTCAGCACGGCTTTGAAAGCCGGCTATCGCCATATCGATACCGCAGCCATCTATGCCAACGAAGATGGCGTTGGCGAAGGCGTGCGCCAGTCCGGCGTTGCCCGCAAGGACATCTATCTCACAACCAAGCTCTGGAATGAGGCACAGGGTTTCGATTCCACGCTGAAGGCCTTCGACGAAAGCCTGAAACGGCTCGGCACCGACTATATCGACCTCTACCTCATCCACTGGCCGTCGCCGCATCGCAACCGCTATCTCGACACCTGGAAGGCTTTCGTCCGTCTCAAGGAAGAAGGCCGCGCCCATTCGATCGGCGTCTCCAATTTTGCCGCCGCGCATCTCGAACGTATTATCGGCGAGACCGGCGTGACGCCTGTGCTGAACCAGATCGAGCTGCATCCCACCTTCCAGCAGAAGGAACTGCGTGCCGTTCACGACAAACTCGGCATCAAGACCGAATCCTGGAGCCCGCTCGGCCAGGGCAAGCTTCTGACCAACGCCGTCATCGGCAAGGTCGCCGCCAAGCATGGCCGCACCCCGGCACAGATCATCATCCGCTGGCACATCGACAACGGCCTGATCGTCATCCCGAAATCGGTGACGCCGAGCCGCATCGAGGAAAACCTCAACGTTTTCGATTTCAAGCTCGACAGTGACGACCTGGCTGACATAGCCAAGCTCGATTCCGCCGGAGGTCGCATCGGTCCGGATCCGCTGACGGCGAGCTTTTGATCGCAGGTTGCCATCAGTTTATGCAAAGAGGCCCGGAGTGAAGACTCCGAGCCTCTTTTGTCATCCTGGCGTCCTGAGTGCCGTCAGACCTGAACCCAGGCCGGTGCCACAGTCGGTCCTTTGCCGAGAAAGAAGCCGAAGTGGATGTTCATCTCGCCGATAGGCTCGATGAAACGGGCATTGCTAAGCGGACCGGCGTTGACCGGCTCGAAGCCGATGGATTTGACGAGGTCGGATACGGCATGTTTTGCCTTCTCGTCGTCTCCGGCAATGAAGACCTGTAGCACCTTGCCGTTACGTCCTTCTGCGGGCAGCAACGGTGCGAAAATCGTATTGAAAGCCTTTACCACCGTCGCCTCGGGTGCAAGCGCCTGGATTTCTTCGGCCGCCGAGCTCGAGTGTCCGATGACGAGATCACGGAAGTCCGCGGTTGCGGGGTTGCTGACATCGACCAGCACCTTTCCCCTGAGATTTCCGGCTTCCTTCAACGTTTCCGCGATAGCGCCATAGGGCAGCGCCAGTATGACGATATCTGCGAGCTTGATGGCGGCGGCAACCCCGCCCGCTTCGATGCCAGCGCCCAGTTCGGCGGCAAAGGCTGCTGCCTTTGCGGGATCGCGATGGCCGATGATGACGTCAGACCCTGCTCCGGTCAGCAGACGCGCCAGTCCCGCACCCATATTTCCGACACCAATGACAGCGATTTTCATATTTATCAGCTCCTTGTTGTAACTGACAAACATATAAAATTATCGCCATATCCGGATAAATGGTCTAGATAACTCGATACTTGAAACGGATTGTTTCTAATGGATCGCTTCTCCGGCATGAACGTTTTCGTCAAGGCAGTCGAGCTCGGCTCCTTCAGTGCCGCGGCAGAGGCATTGAACATGTCGCCACAGCTCGTCGGCAAACATGTGCAATTTCTCGAACAGCATCTTGGTGTTCGGCTTCTGAACCGCACCACGCGTCGTCAGCACCTGACGGAAGTCGGCAGCCAGTTTTACGAGCGCTCGCGCAATATACTGGCAGAAGTCGAGGCTGCGGAGGCGCTGGCGGCGGAAACCCGGGCCGTGCCGCGCGGGAAGCTGAGGGTCAACGCCCCGGTCACCTTCGGTATCCATGCGCTCGCGCCAACGCTTCCCAAATATCTGGGTATGCATCCGGAGGTTTCGATCGATCTGTCGCTAACGAACCGCATGGTGGATCTGATCGATGAGGGCCATGACGCAGTCTTTCGCGTCGGTGAGCTTGCTGACAGCGGGTTGATAGCCCGTCGTCTCGGTCCCTATCGTCTGGTGATCTGTGCTGCGCCGAGCTATCTGCGCGCCCGCGGCACCCCCTCCACGCCAGATGATCTTCGAAATCATGAGTGCCTGATCTTCTCGCATACAATGCTCAGGACTCATTGGGATTTTGAAGGACCGGAGGGGAATGTGAGCGTTCCGATCTCCGGCCGGCTGATGATCGACAATGGTGAGGCGTTGCTGAAAGCCGCGCTGGCAGGGCTCGGCATTATCCTGCAGTCGTCCGAACTCATCCAATCGAGCCTGGAAACGGGAGCGCTGGTACCGCTTTTGCCCGGATATAGCGTGCCGACGCGCCCGCTGCATGTTCTCTACGCGCCGGATCGCCGCATCACGCCGAAGCTCCGTAGCTTTCTCGACTTCGTTTCGGCGGAATTCGGCGGCCACGGACCGGTGTGACCGGATGGCGGGATTATCCCCCGCTATCCTCTGGGCTCGTTCTCACGAGACCTCTTGCGCAAGGGCATCACGCCTTGAACGCGCCATGCCGGTGATAGCGATGGCCAGCGTCGCGACGATGAGCAGGGCGCCGACTGCAAAGGTGATCTGCATGCCTGTTGCAATGGCTTCCGGGCGTGCCGTGATAATATCGCTCGTTCCCGACCCCAGCGTGAAGATCGCACCCATGACGGCTGTGCCTGTGATCAGGCCGAGATTTCGCGACAGGCTCAACATACCGGAAACCACGCCACGTTGCTCCGCCTTTATGTCCTTCATGATGGTAGTGTTATTGGACGCCTGAAAGAGCGCATAGTTTGCGGTCACGATAACCAGCGGACCGATGTAGCCGGCGGCTCCGAACCTGCCTTGCAACATCACTATCAGGAAGAGGCCGGCAATCATGCCGACAAGACCCGTCATGGTCACACGTTGGGCGCCGAAGCGGTCGGCGATGCGGCCGGCCGGTACGCCCGTCAGGGCCGACACCAGCGGGCCGCAGGACATGATGGCGCCGACATGGGCTGCATCGAAGCCAAGGCTGCGGGAGAGATAGAAGGGGCCGACCACCAGCGTCGCCATAATGACGGTGGAAACGAGGGTGCTCATGGCAAGACCTGCGCTTAGCGATGCATCACGGAACATCAAAGGGCGCAACAACGGCGCCTCCACTTTCGTTTCAGTGACCGCAAAGAGAACGATGCCGAAAGCTGCCGCTAACAGCAGGCCGATATTCAGCGCACCGAGGCTGCCGCGCCCAAGGGTCATGGCCAGCGCATAGGCAGCGAGTGTCAGTGACAACAGCAGGGTACCGATCGTATCCAGTTGGCCCTTGCTCGCCTTCCGGTCCCGACGATCCCTCGGCAGGAAGCGGGCGGCGAGCAGAAAATTTGCGATCCCGAGCGGCACGTTGATCAGGAAAATGGTCTCCCAGCCGAAGCTGGCGATGACGATGCCACCGAGCGATGGGCCGAGCGTGGTGCCGATCGCGGACATGGTGCCGAGCAGGCCCATGGCGCTGCCTGTCCGCTCTTTCGGCACGGTTTCGCCGACCATCGCCACGGTCAGCGCCATCATCATGGCGGCACCGAGGCCCTGCAGACCTCTGGCGGCGAGCAATAGCCAGAGCGTCGGTGCGACGCCGCAGAAGAGCGAGGCGAGCGTGAAGAGGCTTATGCCGATCAGCAGTAGGCGCCGTCGGCCGAAAATGTCGCCTAACTTTCCGACGCTGACGATCAGCGTGGTGATGGCGAGGAGATAGGCGAGCACGATCCATTGCGCCTGCTGGAAGGAGGCACCGAATGCCTGGGCAAGCGTCGGCAGAGCGATATTGGCAATGCTGGTGCCGAGCGAGGGCATCAGCATGGAGAGCGAGAGGCTGGCGAGCGCCCAGCGGGTCGAGGATGCTGATTTAATGTGGCCGGCTTTGCCCGGATCTTCGATGATTGGCTGCAACATGAGCTCCATTTCTAGCGACGTAATAAAACTTCCGGCAGAAAGGTAGCTCTCGACGCGATATGGCGGAACGCGCAGCATTTGCACTTCATTCGTGCGTTTGACGCTATATATTACACAAACAGTGCTATGCTCGCGGCATGTCCACGCCCGATCTCAATCTGCTTATCACTCTCAATGTTCTGCTTGCCGAAGGCAGTGTCGCGCGCGCTGCCCGGCGATTGCGGCTCAGCCCATCCGCCATGAGCCGACAGCTTGCGCGTCTGCGTGAGACGACAGGGGATCCGCTGCTGGTTCGGGCGGGGCGAGGACTGGTGCCGACGCCGCGGGCGCTGGAGCTGCGCGACCGTGTCCGTCAGCTTGTGCAGGAGGCGGAAGCGGCCCTGCGGCCCGCCGAAAGCTTGGATCTGAAGCAGCTTGCTCGAATTTTCACGTTGCGCACCCGCGAAGGTTTCGTGGAGAATTTCGGCGCTGAACTGATCGCGCGCATTGCCGAGCAGGCGCCTGGCGTTCGGCTCTACTTCATGCAGAAGCTGGACAAGGACAGCGCGCCTTTGCGCGATGGGGCGATCGACTTCGAAACCGGTGTTGTCGGCGACGATACCGGTCCGGAATTGCGAACGCAGGCGCTGTTCCGCGATCGCTTCATTGGCGTGGTCCGAAGCGGACATCCGTTGAGTGAAGGAGAGGTGACCCCGGAACGTTACGCTGCCGGGCAACATCTTCTGGTATCACGGCGCGGCCTTCAGAAAGGGCAGATCGACGAGGCGTTGGAAGAGTTGGGCCTGAAGCGGCAGATCGCAACGATTGTCGGCAGCTTTTCGGCTGCGCTGGCCTTGGCGCGCGCCTCCGACCTGATCGTCAGCGTACCGGAGCGCTATACGGGCAATCTGCGTGTCGGCATGCACAGTTTCGTGCTGCCGGTGCCTATATCGGATGTGACGATCTCGCTGCTTTGGCATCCGCGCATGGATGCGGATCAGGCGCACCGCTGGCTGAGGGGTTGCATTCGCGATGTCTGCGCCGAATCGCGCTCGAAGTAATCAGCTGGATTCAAAGTCGGCTAAATAATTGCGCAGCAGCCGGTCAAAAGCCTTTCGTTCGCCTTCAGAAAGGGTGGAAATCAGGCGTTTCTGCGTTTCGACATGTGCCGTCACCGCCGCATCGATAAGCTCGAAGCCTTTCGGCGTCAGGGATATCAGGAAGCTGCGGCCATCATTCGGGTTCTGGCTGCGAGCGACAAGGCCGGCCCTTTCCAGCTGGTCGATACGATTGGTCATCGTGCCCGACGAGACCATCATCGTTTCCATCAGGTCGCTGGGGGAGAGCGTATAGGGCTCGCCCGAGCGGCGCAGGGTCGCCAGCATATCGAAGTTCGCGGAATTTAGGCCGAAGCGGCCGAAGGTTTTCTCCATCTCGCGCGAGAGATGGAGCGCGAGATTGCGCAGGCGCCCGAAGAGGCCCATCGCCGTGGTGTCGAGGTCCGGCCGTTCACGGCGCCACTGGGAGAGAATTTTGTCGATGCGATCCATAACGAGATCTCGCCATGAATTTATCTTGACGTCAAGGTATTTCATATTATCTTGAAGTCAAGATAAATTTGAGGCCAAGGCCATGAATCGGAATTTCGACCTGTTGCTCACCGCCATCGCGCCGGCGATATGGGGCAGCACGTATTTAGTGACAACGCAGTTTTTGCCGGCCGGTTACCCATTGACTGTCGCTATGCTCCGCGCACTGCCCGCCGGTCTGCTGCTGCTCCTCATCGTGCGGCGGCTGCCGCATGGGGTCTGGTGGCTGAAGTCGCTGGTACTTGGGGCGCTGAATTTCTCCATCTTCTGGTGGCTGCTGTTCATTTCGGCCTATCGGCTCCCCGGTGGCGTGGCCGCGACGGTCGGTGCCGTGCAGCCGCTGATCGTCATCGTGCTGGCGCGCTTGCTGCTGGGATCGCCGATTCGCAGCCTTTCGATTGTTGCCGCGATTGCCGGTATCGGTGGTGTCGCGCTGCTGATCCTGACGCCGAATGCGACGCTCGATCCGATCGGCATTATTGCAGGCATCGGCGGCGCCTTCTCCATGGCGGCCGGAACCGTGCTCAGCCGCCGTTGGCGGCCGGATGTTTCGCCGCTAACCTTTACGGCATGGCAGCTGACGGCGGGCGGCGTGCTTTTGCTGCCGGTGGCGCTGCTGCTCGAGCCGCTGCTACCGCATCTGACCGGCGCCAACATTCTCGGCTTCGCCTATCTCGGGCTGATCGGCGCGGCGCTGACTTACATTCTCTGGTTTCGGGGCCTGTCGCGGCTCGAGCCCTCGATGGTTTCGCCGCTCGGCTTCCTCAGCCCAACCATGGCCGTGATCCTGGGGTGGGCAGTGCTCGGCCAGCAGCTGAGCCCGATGCAGATGTTCGGCATTGTCGTCGTGCTCTGCAGCGTCTGGCTCAGCCAGCGCGCGCAGCAGGCTCCACCCACCGAAAAATCAGCACCTACCGGGCGCCCGGCAACCGCGTCAAGAAGATAGAAGGCTACTAAAGCGCGTGGCGATCTTTCAGATTCGCTCGCCGCCCTTTGGGCTCTTGATTTTGCGCACGTCGTTATCGCAAAATCGCTTCATATTTTTGCGCGACATGCTTGAGGCAACAGTTGCCTCCAGACTTCTGACATCAGGTCGTAGACGATGTCGGCAGGAGTTCGTTGATGTCGTCGGGAATAAATCCACCGGTCTGGCGTTTCCAGAGGCGGGCAAACAACCCGTTCTGCCCGATCAGTTCTTCCGGCCTGCCCTCCTCGACGATGCGGCCATGATCCATCACGACGATGCGGTCCATCCTGGTAATTGTCGAAAGGCGGTGGGCGATAGCGATCACCGTCTTTCCCTCCATCACGAGGTTCAGCCTTTCCTGGATCGCGGCCTCGGATTCGCTGTCCAGCGCCGAGGTCGCCTCGTCGAGCACCAGGATCGGCGCATCTTTCAGGAGGACGCGGGCGATGGCCACCCGCTGGCGCTGGCCACCTGACAATTTGATGCCTCGATCGCCGACGAAGGCGTTATAGCCTTTGCGGCCCTCGCTGTCGGCAAGGTCGGCGATGAAGCCATCGGCGCTCGCTATTTTCGCAACCCTTTCAACCTCTTCCTGCGTCGCCCCCGGTCGGCCATAGCGGATATTGTCGCCGACCGAGCGATGCAGCAGCGCCACATCCTGCGCGATGACCCCGATCGCGCGGCGAAGACTTGCCTGTGTGATGGCGCGGATATCCTGCCCGTCGATCCGGATCGCGCCGTCCTCGATATCGTAGAAGCGCAGGAGCAGGTTGGCGAGCGTCGTCTTGCCTGCCCCTGAGAGGCCGACAAGACCGACCTTTTCACCCGGTCGCACGGTCAGCGAAAGATCGCCGATGACGGGCTTGCCAGATTTGTAGGCGAAACGGACGTTCTCGAAGCGGATTTCGCCGGTGGGGACGACAAGGTCCTTTGCGTCCGGCCCATCGGTGATGGTGGGCGGTGTCGTCATGACCGGCATCGCGTCCTTGATCGTGCCGATCGCCTGGAAGATCTGCTGGCCCATCTGCAGGAATGTAAACGTGTGACCGGAGAAGCGGTTGAGAACATAAACGGCGGCCGTGAATTCGCCGATCGTGACGAAGCCATCCACGAGCCCGGTAAAGCCGATCGAGAGGATTGCCAGCCAGTGCATCATGTTGAGGACGACGACGATGACCTCAGAGGTGCGGTAAATGCGCTGTTCACTCTGCTGAGCTTCGATCGCCTTGCCGATTATGCCTCTAATCGCGCCGGCCTCGCTGTCTTCCGCGGCGAATTGCTTGACCATTTGCATATTGGCGTAGAGGTCGGTGATGGCGCCGGAAATCAGGCTGCGACGCTTGGCCGAACGGCGAGAGCGTTCAGTGAAGACGGGCGCCAGCCTGATGGCGAGAAGCACGTTGAGCGTGATCCAAATGATGGACGGAAGGGCAAGCTGCCAGGAGAGCGCGCCCAGAAGGATGACGGAGCCGATCATCTGCATGATAAAGCGCGGGATGGACTGGAAGGCCGAAATGACCTGCTGCTGCACGGCTGACGCTACCTGTTGCAGGCGCGAGGCGACCTGGCCGGCATAGAGATCGTGGAAGAAGGCGAGGTCCTGCCGCTCCACCGCCCTGTGGCCCTGCCATTGAATGGCGGCCGGCATGCCGATGCCAAGCGTATGCGAGTTCAGCGTATTGACGAGGAAAGAGCCGATTGGGATGCAGGGGAAAAGCATCAGGCCAAGGAAGATCAACAGCATCCGGTCGTTGTGCAGGAAGGCGGCAGCGCCCTGTTGCGTGACGCCGTCGACGATGACGGACAGGCCCCAAACGATGGTCAGGCTCATGACTTCAATCGCCATGGTGCAAAGGGCGAGTGTGATCAGGATGCCGCGAAACATCAGGACGAAGTGAAGAAGGACGGCCCATGGCCCGTTTGACGGCAGCGGCCGGTAGGGAATGTCGAGCGGCCGGATCAGGCCTTCGAAGGGGCGGTAGATCGCATCTGAAATCGACATGGGCTTCTCGGATCAAAAAATCGGGAGGAGCGCGGGGGGATGAGCCAGACGGGCTGCATAAAATCACCTTCCGCCTGCAATCTCAAATAGAAACTTTAAAAATATAAGGGAAAGCAGATGTCGTGAAAGCCAGGCCTGAAGCGGTAGGGCTGAGAGCTGTCGCTGAACTCCGAGATAGACGGCTCAGGCGGGAGAATTTTCACAGCAGCAAAAAAGGCGGCTCGGAGGCCGCCTTTTGCTGTCAATCAATCGAAGCCGATCACTTCCACTCACGGATATCGACGAAGTGGCCGGCGATTGCGGCGGCGGCGGCCATGGCCGGCGAGACCAGATGGGTGCGGCCCTTGAAGCCCTGGCGGCCTTCGAAGTTGCGGTTCGAGGTCGAGGCGCAACGTTCGCCCGGCTTCAGGCGGTCGTCGTTCATGGCGAGGCACATGGAACAGCCGGGCTCGCGCCAGTCGAAGCCGGCAGCCTTAAAGATCTTGTCGAGACCTTCGGCCTCAGCCTGCTCCTTCACCAGGCCAGAGCCCGGAACGATCATGGCGTTGACCGTGGAAGCCACCGTCTTGCCTTCGACGACCTTGGCGACTGCTCGGAGGTCTTCGATACGGCCGTTGGTGCAGGAGCCGATGAAGACGCGGTCGACGTTGATCTCGGTTATCGGCGTGCCCGGCTTCAGGCCCATATAGTCGAGCGCACGCCACTTGGAGGTACGCTTGGTCTCGTCCTGGATTTCATCGGGGTTCGGGACGATGCCCTGAACGGAGATGACGTCTTCCGGGGAGGAGCCCCAGGAGACGATCGGCGGCAGGCTTGCGGCATCGAGCTTGACGATGCGGTCGTAATGCGCGCCTTCGTCGGACTTCAGCGTCTTCCAGTAGGCGATCGCTTGTTC
Organism: Martinezella sp. CNPSo 3959; assembly: GCF_057784355.1. Taxonomy (NCBI): domain Bacteria; kingdom Pseudomonadati; phylum Pseudomonadota; class Alphaproteobacteria; order Hyphomicrobiales; family Rhizobiaceae; genus Martinezella; species Martinezella sp. CNPSo 3959. Next base: position 14,123 of record NZ_JBXSOV010000006.1, on the reverse strand, counting down.
CAGCGCTTCGCCTTTCGGCGCGCGCGGCTTGCCCTTGATATATTCGAAGGTGATTTCATCCGGAGCGATCAGACCGGCGCGGGCACCGCCTTCGATCGACATGTTGCAGATGGTCATGCGGCCTTCCATCGACAGCGAGCGAATGGCTTCGCCGGCATATTCGATGACGTAGCCGGTGCCGCCAGCGGTGCCGATTTCGCCGATGATGGCGAGGATGATGTCCTTGGCGGTGACGCCCGGCGGCAGCTGGCCATCGACCTGCACCAGCATGTTCTTGGCCTTCTTCTGGATCAGCGTCTGCGTGGCGAGCACATGCTCGACTTCGGACGTGCCGATACCATGGGCAAGCGAGCCGAAGGCGCCGTGGGTCGAGGTGTGGCTGTCGCCGCAGACGATGGTCATGCCGGGCAGGGTGAAGCCCTGTTCGGGGCCGATGATGTGAACGATGCCCTGGCGTTTGTCGTTTTCGGAGTAGTATTCCACGCCGAATTCGGCGGCGTTCTTGGCGAGCTGCTCGACCTGAATGCGGCTTTCTTCGTTCTTGATGCCGAGATGACGATCCGGCGAGGTCGGCACGTTGTGGTCGACGACGGCAAGCGTCTTCTGCGGCGCGTGAACCTTGCGGCCGGTCATGCGCAGGCCTTCGAAGGCTTGCGGCGACGTCACTTCGTGAACGAGATGACGGTCGATATAGAGAAGACAGGTGCCGTCTTCTTGGGCGTCAACCAAGTGGTCATCCCAGATTTTGTCGTACAGTGTGCGTGGAGCGCTCATGGCTACAAATCCATATTGGCATTGTCGAAAGGGGATTGACGGATCAGGACCGCCGGCCTCGGGTGTGATCAGCGAAGTCGGCTGTTGAGCGCGCCCGAAATCATCGCAAAGAAGCGTGCCGGCAGGCGCTTATGGTCCTGCAGCACGAAAGCCGTGACGTAACGTCCGTCTTTGCTCATGATCTTACTCATGGCCATGCTCATATCAATTTTCAAAACTTTCGGCAATGGCGACGACAGGCTGTATCGGAGCGGCCGTCATCCAGCCGCAACAATCACACCTGCGCGCCGGGCGGCTGGCCCGCGGCCAGGCGGGGGAAGGCGGAGCGGTCGCTGCCGGAGCGGCGGCGCATCCAGGCTTCGAGCTGCCTGAGCAGCAGCGACAGACCGATCGTCAAAAGCAGGTAGATGAAGGCGAGGATCGACAGCGTTTCGAAGTAGCGGAAATTGGCCGAATAGTAGAGCTTGGCGAGCTGGCTGATATCGGCAACCCCGAGTACGGAGACCAGCGAACTGTCCTTCACCATGGCGATGAAATCGTTCGACAGCGGCGGCAGGATGACGCGGATCGCCTGGGGAAAGACGACGAGGCGGAAGCGCTGAAAGCGGGTGAGGCCGAGTGCCTTTGCAGCTTCGATCTGGCCCTGGTCCACCGCCTGGATACCGGCGCGGAAGATTTCGGCGATGAAGGAGGAATAGGCGATTGTCAACGCGATGATCGTGCGCCAGACGAAGGGCACGTCGCGGGTGACGAGCGGGCTTGCCCAGCCGGCGGAGATCAATGGCGAGACGACGACGTTATAGACGGCGACAAAGGCCGGCGTGCCGACGAATGCGATGTAGGAAAGTAGCACCAGTATCGGGATGCCGCGCACGATCTCGATATAGAAGCGCGCCACCTGTCGCAGCACGAGGAAATCCGACAGGCCGAGTAGCGCCAGCCCGAGGCCGAGCAGCACGGCCAGCGCAAAAGCCACCAGCGTCACGAAGACCGTGACGCCGATGCCATTCAGCAGAAGAGAGAAAATCTGGGCATAGAGGCCGTTCGCCGCAATTGCGAATGAGGCGACGATGCCGAGGATAGCGAGGGCGACCAGCCACCAGGGAAAGTCTTCCTTGCCGCGGTGCCCGCCCGGGCCTGCCAAAGGCGCCATCAGAGCGGGCTTCCAATATATCGATCTTTAGAATTCATTGGCCCATCTTGTAGTCGAGGAACCACTTCTTGTTCAGCGCGTCGAGCGTGCCGTCGGCCTTGAGGCTGGCGATGGCGGCATTGATCGGGGCGACGAGATCGGAACCCTTCTGGAAGATGAAGCCGAAATCCTCGGTGCCGAGCGGACCGCCGACGAGCTTCAGGCCGCCATTGGAGGCATCGACATAGCCCTTGCCAGCGGTGCCGTCCGTCAGCACCGTATCGACGTCACCGGTCTTCAGCGCCTGCACGGTGGCGCCGAAGGTTTCGAAGGTTTTGATGCGCGGGTTCTGCTCGTTGCCGTCCAGCACCGAATAGACGGCGGTGTAGAAGGGTGTCGTGCCCGGCTGCGCACCGATCAAACCGTCCTTGAAGGCGGCGAAGCTCTTGGCATCCGTGAAGCGCTTCTCGTCTCCGCGCACGAGCATAAACTGCTCGGAGCGCATGTAGGGGTCGGAGAAATCGACCTTCTGCTTGCGGTCGTCTTTGATGGTAATGCCGGTCATGCCGATGTTGTACTGGCCTTCGGAAACGGCCTGGATCATCGCGTCCCAGCTGGTGTTCTGGTACTCGACCTTGAAGTTCAGGCGCTTGGCGATCTCGTTCATCGCGTCATATTCCCAGCCGATTGCCTTGTTCGTCTTTGGATCGATGAACTGCAGGGGCGGATAGGCATTCTCGGTAACGACGACGACCGTCTTGCCGTTCAGGTTCGGCAGATCGGCGGCGAAGGCAGCGAAAGGTGCAAGCACGAGGGCGCTGAGGCCCAGAAGGAACGAACGACGAAATGCCATGGAAATCTCCCCGATTAGCGTGGCGGAAAACTGTCATATTTGGAAAGCTGATGGCAAGGCTATTGCCATCGCAGCGATTATAAAAAAGGAAAAGCAGGTCTAAAACGTAAGGCTGTCGAAGAAATTTCCGTTTGCGCGTCGCCTTGCGGCAGACAGCAAAAAGGCGACCCGAGGGCCGCCTTCAAGCTTTGCGATCCGTATGGATCGAAACTTATTCTGCTGCCGGCTCGGCTGCTGCGGCTGCAGCAGCTTCTGCAGCTGCCTTTGCTTCTGCGGCTTCGGCTGCTGCCTTCTCGGCTGCGAGTGCCTGAGCGGCTGCAACCTTCTCGGCTTCGATGCGTGCCTTTTCTTCGGCGAGAGCCTGACGCTCGGCATCGTTGAGCTTGCGGGCGCGGGTGCCGGTGTTTTCGACGATACGGGCAGCCTTGCCGCGCAGGTCGCGCAGGTAGTAGAGCTTGGCGCGACGGACCTTACCGCGGCGAACGACTTCGACGCTTTCGATCATCGGCGAGTAAACCGGGAATACGCGCTCGACGCCTTCGCCGTAGGAGATCTTGCGAACCGTGAAGTTTTCCTGCAGGCCGCCGCCGGAGCGAGCGATGCAAACGCCTTCATAGGCCTGAACGCGGGTACGGTTGCCTTCCGTGACCTTCACGTTGACGCGAACGGTGTCGCCGGCGGAAAATGCGGGAAGGGTGCGCTTGGCTTCGATCTTGGCAGCCTGTTCGGCTTCCAACTGCTGAATGATGTTCATAGTATCAACCTCGTTGTTGCTTCAACAGCCAGAGCGCTCATCATTCTATCTCTGGTCGGACCGTTAGATCACGCCTCGGATATATGCCCGTTCAGGCAGGAGCGAATACGTCTGCTCTTCTTTGCTGGTTGATGGGAAATTTCCCATGCCGGGCGCGCACATACCCTATTGTCACGCGTTTGTCACCCCTTGGCGAGGAATTAAGTGGCGCTTGTCGGCAGTTTCGCGGGCATATTTCAAGGATCTCGCTCATCCAGCCGGTGCTGTCGTTATTTCTTCTGCAATTCGTCCAACAAATCCGGCCGACGCTCTCGCGTCAGCTCTTCAGCCTTTTCCCTTTGCCATTTGGCGATTGCCGCGTGGTTGCCGGAGGTCAGGATTGCCGGAATCTCGCGGCCTTCCCAGATCTGCGGGCGGGTATAATGCGGATGCTCCAGCAGGCCGCCTTCGAAGCTTTCGTGCAGGCCGGAGAGGTCGTTGCCCATGACGCCGGGCAGGATGCGGACGATGGCGTCGAGCAGGATCAGCGCAGCCGGCTCGCCGCCCGAGAGGATATAGTCGCCGATCGAGATTTCCTCGAGGTCGCGGCCGTCGATGACGCGCTGGTCGACGCCTTCGAAGCGGCCGCAGACGATGATAACACCTTCGCCGTTTGCAAGCTCGCGCACGCGCTTCTGCGTCAGCGGCTTACCGCGCGGGCTCATCAGCAGGCGCGGACGGCTGTCATTTTCGCTCGCATGGTCGATGGCGCGGGCAAGCACATCTGGCTTCAGCACCATGCCGGCGCCGCCGCCGGCCGGCGTGTCGTCGACGGTGCGGTGCTTGTCGGTGGCAAAATCACGGATCTGTACAGTGTCGAGCGCCCATTGCCCGCGTTCCATCGCCTTGCTGGCAAGCGACGTGCCGAGATGGCCCGGGAACATCTCGGGATAAAGCGTCAATATGGTCGCCCGGAAACTCATGGCGCGCTCACTTCCCAATAAGGATCACCTCTTCTTCGGCTTGCTCTGCGGCTTCTCGGGTGTTTCCGGCTTTTCTGGTTTGCCGATCAGGTCGTCGGGGCTGTCGACCAGGCCAGCGGCCAGCGGGTCGATCAGGATCTTGCCGCCCTCGAGGTCGATTTCAAGCACCGCGGCTTCGGAAAAGGGGATCAGCACCGGGCGCTTGCCCGGCCCCTTCAGCTCCAGCAGATCGCCGGCGCCGAAATCATAGACGCCGCTGACCGTGCCGTAGCCGGTACCCTGGTCGTCGACGGCCTCCAGCCCTTCGAGATCGGCATAGAAGAATTCGTCGTCGTCGAGTTCGTCATCAGGCAGGTTGTCGCGCTCGATATAGAGTTCCAGGCCGTTCAGCGCCTCGGCGGCGTTGCGGTCGTTGACGCCGCGAAAGCGCACCACGACCACATTCTTGGCCTCGCGGATTTCCAGCACCTCGAAGCTGCGGCCGTCCATGCTGTGCAGGTGACCGTAATCGCCGAGCGCGGTCGGATCCGAGGTATAGGCGCGCGCTCGCACCTCGCCTCTCAAGCCTTGCGCGGCGCCGATGGTGGCCATCAATACCGGGTTTTGCAGTTTCGTCATGGTCTCTTCGCCGATTACCGGGATTATGCAGCAGATCCGAATTGCTCCAGCGACCTTTGCGCGTGACGCGCGGCGCTGTCGTTGGTTCTCTCATAGGCTGAACATTTGCCGATGGGAAACAAAAAACGGGCGGCATGTTGCCATGCCGCCCGTTTTCGACAGTCACAAGGACCGATTATTCAGAAGCAGCAGCAGCGGCGTCAGCAGCCTTCTGTGCCTTTTCAGCGGCGCGCTCCTGGGCGCGCTTGCCCGGCTTTGCCTTTTCCGGGTTGTTCTTGGCTTCGCGCGTTGCGATGCCGGCTTCGGCGAGGAAGCGCAGAACGCGGTCGGTCGGCTGTGCGCCGTGGTCGAGCCAGTGCTTGATGCGCTCGGCCTTGAGTTCAACGCGCTTGGCGTCGTCCTTGGCAAGCATCGGGTTCCAGGAGCCGAGGGTCTCCAGGAAACGGCCGTCGCGCGGCGAGCGAGCGTCGGCTACGACAACGTGGTAGTACGGGCGCTTCTTGGAGCCACCGCGGGCGAGACGAATTTTCAGTGCCATGTTAATTCTCCTTAGGCTTTTCGTGACCGCTTCGTTGTGCGGTATGGTTACGTCGCGCTGCTTTTTTCGTGCCGTGTAATCCCCGTCGAAAACGTCCTGCGTCTTCTGGGTCACGCGGCCAGGGATTACCCTTTGAAATCCGCAGCGATCTGTTCATGATGCCGGATGACTTCCTTGATGACGAAGTTCAGGAACTTCTCGGCGAAATCCGGGTCCAGATTTGCGTCCTTTGCCAGGCGGCGCAGGCGCTCGATCTGAAATTCTTCGCGCGCCGGGTCGGCCGGCGGCAGGTCGTATTTGGCCTTCAACACGCCGACCTCTTTGGTGCAGCGGAAGCGTTCGGCCAGCATATGCACCAGTGCGGCATCGATATTGTCGATCGACTGGCGGTAGTTGCCCAGTTGGGCTTTGACATCTGGATCAATCATGGGGGTCAACGATCCTTTTCACTTCTTCTTCGGCAAACCGGGGAGCCCCGGGAAACCACCGCCGAGGCCTGGCAATTTGGCGCCACCGAGACCCGGAAAACCGCCGCCGCCGCCCAGACCCGGCAAACCACCGGGACGGCCGAGACCAGCGGCTTCGGCCTGCTTCTGCAGGGCTTCGAGTTGCTTGGGGTCCATGTTCGACAGGTCGGGCATACCGCCGGCCATACCGCCGAGGCCCATCTTGCCGGCAAGGCCGCCCATCAGCTGCTTCATCATGCCGCCTTTGCCCTTGCCGCCCATCATCTTCATCATGTCCGCCATCTGGCGGTGCATCTTCAGAAGCTTGTTGATGTCGGAGGCGTCGGTGCCGGAGCCGGCGGCGATGCGCTTCTTGCGGGAGTGCTTCAAGAGATCCGGATTGGCGCGCTCGGCCTTGGTCATCGAGGAGATGATGGCGAGCTGGCGCTTGAACAGGCGGTCGTCGAGGCCGGCAGCGGCCATCTTGTCCTTCATGCCCGACATGCCGGGCATCAGGCCCATGATGCCACCCATGCCGCCCATTTTCTGCATTTGGCCAAGCTGATCAGCAAGATCGTTAAGGTCGAACTTGCCCTTGGCCATCTTGGCGGCCATGGCGGCCGCCTTTTCGGCGTCGATATTCTCCGCGGCCTTTTCGACGAGCGAAACGATGTCGCCCATGCCGAGGATGCGGTCGGCGATGCGGCGGGGATGGAATTCTTCCAGCTCGCCCATCTTTTCGCCGACGCCGATCAGCTTGATCGGCTTGCCTGTCACGGCGCGCATCGAAAGGGCCGCACCGCCGCGGCCGTCGCCGTCCATACGGGTCAGCACGAGGCCGGTGATTCCTACGCGCTCGTCGAAATTGCGGGCGAGGTTGACGGCGTCCTGACCGGTCAAGCTATCGGCGACCAGCAGGATTTCGTGTGGATTGGACTTCTTCTTGATATCCGCCATCTCGACCATGAGCGGCTCGTCGATATGCGTACGGCCGGCGGTGTCGAGGATGACGACGTCATGGCCACCGAGCTTGGCGGCCTGTACGGCGCGTGCGGCGATATCGGTCGGCGACTGGCCTGATATGACCGGAAGCGTGTCGATGCCCGTCTGCACGCCGAGCTGGCGCAGCTGCTCCTGCGCCGCCGGGCGGCGCGTGTCGAGCGAGGCCATCAGGACCTTCTTGCGGTCGCGGCTCGTCAGGCGGTTGGCGATCTTGGCCGTGGTCGTGGTCTTACCCGAGCCCTGCAGACCGACCATCATGACGACGACCGGGGCAGGCGCGTTGAGATCGATGCCCACGCCTTCGCCGCCGAGCATTTCGATGAGCTCGTCATGGACGATCTTGACGACCATCTGGCCGGGCTTGATCGACTTCAGGATTTCGGCGCCAACGGCCTTTTCACGGACGCGATCGGTAAAGGAGCGAACGACATCCAGCGCCACGTCGGCTTCGAGCAGCGCTCGGCGAACCTCGCGCAATGCCGCGGAAACATCGGCTTCCGAAAGCGCGCCGCGGCCAGTCAGTCCATTCAGAATGGAACCAAGACGGTCCTGGAGGTTTTCAAACATCGGTTCTTCCTTATCGATCGCTTGGGATTGGACTTGGCGCAACTTTGCGCGGTTCCTCGCCCGAAAACGTCGTGCTTTTCCATGACGAAAACAAGACGCAAAGCCAAAAAGCACCCGAGGGCGCGTCGCGCTGTCGGGTGTTGACCTCCGGGATCTCTTTATACCTAAATGGGTCCCGGTCGGTGGCTCGGAGGCTTGTGCTCGTCGCAGATTGCGGGCGATAAACAGGAAAAGGCCGGCAAAGTCAACCCAATGCAGCCGAAATGCCTGAAATGCACGGATGACATCACCATATCGATGTCGATTTGACCGTATCACCGTTTTCAAATTGTTGTATCGATCCCAGCCGTCAAGTGATTCCCCGAGACCGTTCCGAATGAATGATGCAGCCCTGACCGATCTCCTCGCTGCCTGTCGCGCTTACGCCGGCGGCCGGGTCGACGCACGTTTCAATGCAGCCGCGCAAGCCTTCTACGCGAGTGCCAGGGCCCAGCCGAAGATCGCGGCGCGGGCGGCGCGCGAGCTCAGCCGCCTGCCGCCGCCTGGAGCCGCCGTTCTTGCCAATATGCTCGGCACCATCGTCGAAAAGGGCGGTGCGGTGGAGCGTAGCGGTCCGGCCGTCTGGGGGCTCTATCTGGCGTGGCTGCCGCAGATCCATCGCGGCTTTGCCGGCCGCAAGGAGCTGAGCCCACGGCAAAGGCAGCTGCTCGACGCTTTTCAACTGCTCGGCCAATCGGCAGTTTCGCATCTTTCCGGCATGCCGCAGGAGCGTGCACTTGCCGCTGGCAACAAGGCGCTGATGGCGCAGCTTGCGGAATTGCAGGATTACACGCCGGGGGCGGCTTGGGTTCGCCAAGTGCTTCTGAGCCGCAGCGACGATCTGCTGGTGCTGCACCTGCCGAGCCGCCAGGGTTTTCGTCTGCGCTATGAGAATATCGTCAACTGCTTTCATCTGTTCACGCTCGTCCAGGCGGCCTTCGGCGAGCGGCTTCCCGGCGGTCGAGCGCCTAACCGGTTCATTGTCGATATGGCGCGCTGTGTAACCGTGGCCGAAGAGGGCAATGACGAACCGTGGTGGCGCTACCAGACGGTGCGGTCGGATGAGCCAGGCCTTGCCGATATTTCCGGCGAGGAATCCGTCGAGACGATTTTCCGCATCGATGGTCGGCAGATCATTGTGCTCTCACCTCCGGTCGAAGGCGCGGCGTTGTGGGATACCAGCTTTTTCACGCCGCAGCTCTTTGCCATGCCGGCGAATGTCGTGCTTGAGGAGACGCTGACGCTTTCCGAAGCCGAAGAATGGTTTGCCAAAGCCGGCTTTCCCACCGCCGAGATGGCAGGTACCCAAGGAGCGGACAAGCCATGACAAGCTCCTCCGGCTCTGCCAGGAAGAATCCCTATTATCAAGGTCCGGTTTCCGATCATTTCGACGGCCAGCGCTTTTTCAACCCGGGCGGCGTAGCGCCGGGCAATGCGCTCGATCTTTTGCGCTGGCAGCTCGGCGGCGGGCGGGTGCGCTGGCCCAATCCCGTCATCAGCGCCTTTCCGCCGGCCAAGCCGGACCGGCATGTTTTCGGCGAGCAGATGCGGGTCACCATGGTTGGCCATGCCTCGATACTGCTACAGATTGCCGGGTTGAATATCCTGACCGATCCCGTCTGGTCGGAGCGGGTCAGCCCCTTCCGCTCCGTCGGGCCGAAGCGCGTGGTGCCGCCCGGCATCCGCTTCGAGGATCTGCCCCATATCGACCTCGTGCTGGTGACGCATAATCACTACGATCACCTCGACCTCGTGACCCTTGCCCGCCTGCAGCAGGGGCATCGGCCAAAGATCGTCACGCCGCTCGGCAACGATACGATCATCCGCCGCGCCGTTCCCGATGCCGACATCGCCGTTGTCGACTGGGGCGATCGTGTTGAGGTCAGAGGCGGCGTGACGATCGATACCGAGCCCTGCCATCATTGGTCGGCGCGCGGCATGGGCGACCGGCGCATGGCGCTCTGGGCGGCCTTCGTGCTTACGACGCCAGCGGGCAAGATCTATCATGTCGGCGATACCGGCTTTCACGATGGCATCAATTATGAGGCTGCCCGGCAAAAACATGGCGGCTTTCGCCTCGCGATCCTGCCCTTTGGCGCCTACGAGCCGCGCTGGTTCATGAAGGGCCAGCACCAGAATCCGGAAGAGGCTGTCAAGGGCATGAAGCTCTGCAACGCCGCCTATGTCGCCGGGCATCACTTCGCGACCTTCCAGCTGACGAATGAGGGGATCGATGCGCCCGTTCAGGCGCTGGATGCCGCGCTGAAGGCAGAAGGTGTGGAGGCGGATCGGTTTCGGCCGCTTCGGGCAGGCGAGGTTTTCGACGTGCCCGTCGTGTGAACATTGACGTTCAACCCCTTCTCCCTGCGGCAGAAGGGGTTGAACGTTGGGGTATCGAGCCTTACTGCTTAATCTCAGGCTCAACCAATTTCGCCAGATTGATCAGCGATTCCTGCCAGCCGAGATAGCAGGCTTCCGGCGGGATGACATCGGGGATGCCGGCCTGGGTGATGTTGACCTCGGTTCCCACCAGCACTTTTTTTAACGTCACCGTCACTTCCATTTGGCCGGGCAGGTTAGGATCGTCGAACCTGTCTGTGTAACGCACCAGTTCGCCGGGAACGAGCTCGATATATTCACCGCCGAAAGCGTGGACTTCACTGGTCGTAAAATTGCGGAACGACATCTTGAACGCGCCGCCGACTTTTCCTTCGAAGTGATGCACGCTGCAGGCAAAACCGTTCGGCGGCAGCCACTTGGCAAGTGCGTCGGCTTCGATGAATGCGCGATAGACCTTTTCCGGGCTGGTGGCGAGGACGCGGTGCAGGCTTATGGTATTCGGCATGGTCATAATCCCTATGGTTTTACGGAGTGGACGAGCCTAGGACGTGCAGGGGTTACGGTGATCCGACATGCGGAGTGAATTTTTTGAGGTAGTCGGTCATCGGGCAAAACCGACTATATAGCGATGGCCTCGAAGGCTGACTTCAATCGCTTCTAGTGTATTGAAACAACAACCGAAAGCATACCATATAGGCACTGACGGTAGTTTGAAGAGTGATTGCTGGATGAATGAGTCAATAAGCGGAAATGCAGGGCATCCGCTTGGCAAACCAATCAGGTTCGTTTTCGGGACTTGGCTGTTGCTCGGCATTCTACCTTTTCTCATCGCCATGGGCGGTATGATATTGGGTTATCGTTTCCTTCCATCGGCCGAATGGGCTTCTGAGACCAGTTCCTTTGGCAACTTCACGGGTTTGGCGCTGGGGATGTTGATGTGCGGACTCTTCTTGATCCGGCAAGATCTAATACCAGGAGGCGATATCAAGAAAGCCGGAGTCGTTTTATTCTCCCCTCTGTTCGGTTATGTTTTGGGGAGAAATGCGGTGCTCGTCGCTGGACCGATGGTCTTGGCTTTGGTGGCAGGGTATCACGTGGAGCTGCCTTATACGGTAGCACGCGCTAATAGGCCTAATGAGCGTCACTGCAATTCGCCGTTGGAACTTCAAGGGCTGCTATTTGCCTTCGACAGACTATGTGATGTCCCCGATGAGATCAGGAAAAGTCTCAGGCCTGGTATGCACATCGTAGTCGAAGGCCACGGCACCAGCTACGGCGTTTTCGCAAGCGCATTTCGCCGAGACGATTGAGGTCAGCGATTCGCCTTCCTCTCCTTGTTATCATCAAGGCCGACGTCGCAAGCCGAAGGATTATCACCCCACTGGTAATTCCCCCGCATTTCCGCCATATACAGCTCGAAAACACTGACGGACATGACATCATGAGCAATACGGTCGAATTCGCGAGGATGAACGGGCTTGGTAACAAGATCCTGGTCGTCGACATGCGCGGCCGCAAGGATGTGGTGACGCCGGCTGCGGCGATCGCGCTCAATGCCGATCCGGTCACCCAGTTCGACCAGATCATGGCGATCCACGATCCGAAGATTGATGGCACCGACGCCTGGATCGATATTCTGAACTGCGATGGCACGAAGGCGCAGGCCTGCGGCAACGGCACGCGCTGTGTCGTGCAGGCGCTGGCGGCCGAAACCGGCAAAAAGGTTTTCACCTTCCAAACCGTCGCCGGTATTCTCAATGCTCGGGAGCATGAGGACGGCACGATTTCGGTCGATATGGGCACGCCCGTCTTTGACTGGGACAAGATCCCGCTTGCCGAAGAATTCGCCGATACCAGCCGCATCGAGCTGCAGATCGGGCCGATCGACAATCCCGTCCTGCATTCGCCTTCCGTGATGTCGATGGGCAATCCGCACGCGATCTTCTGGGTGGACAGGGACCCGATGTCCTTCGATCTCGATCGTTTCGGTCCGCTGCTCGAAAACCATCCGATGTTTCCCGAGCGCGCCAATATCACGCTGGCGCAGGTGCTTTCGCCGACCTCGTTGCGCACCCGCACCTGGGAGCGCGGCGCCGGCCTGACGCTTGCCTGCGGTTCGGCCGCCTGTGCCGCCGCCGTCAGCGCCGCCCGCACCGGCCGCACCGGTCGCAAGGTGACGATCGAGGTCGCCTCGGCGCCTGCTCCGAGCAAGCTCACCATCGAATGGCTAGACAGTAACGACCATGTCGTTATGACCGGGCCGGCCGAATGGGAATGGTCCGGCACCGTCGATCCGGTGACTGGCAGCTTTTCGCGCGATCCGGAGCAGGGGGCTCAGGCGCGGTGAGCGGGGTCGAGGTCATTACCTTCGGCTGTCGTCTCAATACCTATGAATCCGAAGTGATGATGGCCGAGGCGGAGAAAGCCGGGCTCAACAATGCCATTCTGGTCAATACTTGCGCCGTGACGGGCGAGGCCGTGCGCCAGGCGCGCCAGGCGATCCGCCGGGCACGCCGCGACAATCCGCATGCCCGCATCATCGTGACGGGCTGCGCCGCGCAGACCGAGAAGCAGACCTTTGCCGAAATGACTGAGGTGGATGCCGTTCTCGGCAACGAGGAGAAGCTTAAGAGCGCCTCCTACCGCTCTCTGCCGGATTTCGGCGTTTCGGCGGAAGAGAAGCTGCGCGTCAACGACATCATGAGCGTGCGAGCCACCGCGCCGCAGATGATCCGCCATATCGACGGCCATGTGCGGGCCTTCATCCAGGTGCAGAACGGCTGCGACCATCGCTGCACCTTCTGCATCATTCCCTATGGCCGCGGCAATTCGCGCTCGGTGCCGATGGGCGCGGTTGTCGATCAGGCGCGCAATCTCACCGAAAGCGGCTATCGCGAGATCGTGCTGACGGGTGTCGATGCCACGAGTTATGGTGCTGATCTGCCGGGAACGCCCACGCTCGGCCTGCTTGCCAAAACTCTGCTGAAACAGATCCCGGAGATCCGAAGGCTGCGGCTGTCTTCGATCGACAGCATCGAGGCCGATCAGCATCTGATGGATCTGATCGCCGACGAGCCGCGCTTCATGCCGCATCTGCATCTCTCGCTGCAGCACGGCGACGACATGATCCTCAAGCGCATGAAGCGGCGACACTCGCGCGCCGATGCCGTGCGTTTCATTGAGGATGTGCGCCGTCTGCGCCCGGAGACGAGCTTCGGCGCCGATATGATCGCCGGCTTTCCGACCGAGACGGAAGAGATGTTTGCCAATGCCGTCGGTCTGGCTGAAGAGGCCGGTATCGCGCATCTGCATGTGTTCCCCTATAGCCCACGCCCAGGCACGCCGGCTGCCCGCATGCCGCAGCTCGATCGCGGCCTGATCAAGGAACGTGCCGCCCGCCTGCGCGAAGCCGGACAGAGATTGCACCGGGCGCATCTCGACAAGATGGTCGGCACGCGACAATGGCTGCTTGTGGAGAATGGCGGACTGGCGCATACGGAAAACTTCACGCTTGTCGCCGCCCCCGGCCTTCGGCCGCGCGACCTTGTGCAGGTCGCAATCACCGGCCACAATGGCAAGCACCTCGACATGCAACTTCTGGCCGCCGACGCGGCCTAATGCTTCAACGGACACTTTATGGCGCTTGGTTTCATCAAAAAAGTCTTCACCTTCGGCCGTGAAAAGCCGGCTGAGGAGCAGGCGCCTGCAGGGGATTTGGCTCGGGTTGACGCGCCTGTCGTGGATGTTTCGCCGGCTTCAGAACCTGCCGAGCCTGCATCACCCCCCTCTGTCCCTTCGGGACATCTCCCCCACGAGGGGGGAGATCGGTTGGAGGGTGAGGCGCCGATTGAGCAAGAGCAGCAGGCTGAAAGCCAGGCGGATGTTTCCGGCGCAAAGGGAATTGAGGCCGCTCAGTCTCTCGAATCCGAGCCGCAAGAGCAACCGGAAGATCGTCAGGCAATCGAACCGGAGCAACCTGCCGATCCTGAGGCCAATGTAGTTTCGGAAGAGCAGCCCATCGAACCGATCTCCCCCCTTGTGGGGGAGATGTCCGACAGGACAGAGGGGGGTGAGGAGCTCTCAACGAACTCCGAGGCT
>NZ_JBXSOV010000005.1:0-290177 GCF_057784355.1 Martinezella sp. CNPSo 3959 | reverse complement strand
ACATATATTGCAGAGCAACAAAGACATTGTCAAATTATTTATTATTTGTTAATCTCAAACTACATTCGATCTCGGCGCGGGACAGCGCCTTTCTAAACATTGCTGACGACATTTCTTTGTTTCTTCCGAATGCGGGGCAAGCTGATGAGGGAAATTAACGTTAGACGTGAGCTCGATTCACTGAGCGATCTGGGGACGCGTCGCCGCAGCGGCACGTCCATTCGTCGGGCAAACAACAGGACTCCAACCTCCAGCACGACCAAGCGTTGTGTTGACGCCACCTTGGCCGGAGTGGCATTGGTTGTATTGGCGCCCATGATTATCATGGTCGTGGCTATTCTTTTGGTAACGCAGGGGCGACCGATCTTCCATGCGCATCGGCGCGTTGGCAAAAATGGGGTCCTATTTCCCTGCCTCAAATTCAGAACGATGGTCAAAAATGGCGAGGAAGTTCTAGCCCAGCATCTTGATGCCAATCCTTCCCTCAGGGCCGAGTGGAACGCGACGCGCAAACTGAAGGACGACCCCCGCGTCACGCAATTCGGCAAGCTGCTGCGCAAGAACAGTGTCGATGAAATTCCCCAACTTTTCAACGTGTTACGTGGAGAAATGAGCCTTGTCGGGCCACGGCCGATCGTCACGAGTGAAGCCGAGTTGTATGGAGCACATTTTGCCGACTATATCCGTGTCAGGCCCGGCCTGACGGGCCTTTGGCAGGTCAGCGGCCGTAGCGACACCAGCTATGATACGCGCATCGCACTTGATGTGCGCTATATTGCTGAACAGAGCCTATGGGGCGACGTCGTGATCATGGCCAAGACCATTCCGGCCGTCTTGTCGTCGCGGGGCAGCTACTGATCCGGCTGCCTCGGATGCATATTGCATGCGATTGCATACCAGCTGCGTAAGCTTCCATTTTCGTAAGCCGTAGCTACCAAACGACCCAGTATAGATTTCCAGAACCTCCGCGGCAGTCGACAGGAGGTATAAACTCCTGGCAGGGAAGGGTTAGCTTTGCACGATATTTATCTCACCGACCAATATGCCGAACTGAACCCGACGTGGCACGAGGAAGATTCCCCGTGGAAGGCACAGCAGATCGAAGCGATTATTCGCAAAAATCGGCTGAACTTCGACAGCCTTTGCGAAGTCGGCTGCGGTACGGGTGAAATCCTCCTGAATCTGTCGCGCTCCTTCCCAAAGGCACATTTTACCGGCTATGAGATTTCCCCCCACGCCTATCAGAGAGCAAAGACGAAGGAAACCAGTCGCGTCTCCTTTCAATTGAGCGATATACTTGAGGAGAAGGATAGTACTTTTGACGTCGTCGTCATTGCCGACGTGATCGAGCATGTCGAAGACTATATTTCCTTCATCAAGGGACTGCGCTCTTGCGGTCGCTACAAGATCTTCCATATCCCGCTCGACCTTTCCGTGCAGTCGGTCCTGCGTGCTTGGCCGATCGCGAATTTGCGCGATAATGTCGGGCATCTACATTATTTCTTCAAGGATACGGCGCTTGCTACCCTGCGGGGCTGCGGCTACTCCGTTATCGACTATGCGTATACTGCAAGCCGCCTGGAATTACCCAATCAGGCTTTCAGCAGTACATTGATGCGGCTGCCGCGCAGGTTGCTTTATTCGATTCATCCGGATTTGGCAGTGCGAATCCTTGGCGGCTACTCTCTTCTCGTTCTTGCAGAGTAGTCATCCATGGCATCAGCGCAAACCCATGCCGGCGCCTGCGATGCGGCAGATTTGCAGCTTCGCCTCGACGTCTCCGCCTCACGGGGCGTCCCGAACCGCAACGCTGCCCAGCGTCGATCTCGTCGCCGCGAGGCTTTGCCATGAGTATCGAGCCGATCGGTATCGCTGCCATTCTATGCGGGCTCTTCTGCCTCTTCCTCGGCGATAGTGCAACCGTCATAGCCCTGGGGGTGGCGGCTGTATTCGGATCGGCAGCGGCAATGTTCGTCGGAGCCGCCAATATTCAGCCCGGCCATGTTATGCTCGGCTTCCTGCTACTGGGTGTCATGACGCGGGAACGCGCAACACGCGAATTTCTCCACGCGTTGAAATTCGGCGAACCTGGCTTCTGGTTTGCCCTCCTTGTCTTTTATGGCGTGCTGAGCGCATACTTTTCGCCGCGCATTCTGTCGGGCGTCACCCAGATCGTACCGCTCGGCACGACAATATTTGACGATAGCCGATCGACGGTTCCGCTTGTTCCTGTTTCGAGCAATCTTACGCAAAGCGTCTACATGGTTGGCAATCTTCTTTGCTACGCGTTGACGGTTGCGATTGCCTCCAATTGGCGCGGCTTTAACGCGGTCTTGACCGGGCTTCTTGCCTATGCCGTTGCCAACACTGCCTTTGCATTTCTTGACGTCGCCACCTATTCCACAGGCACACAAGGCATGCTCGCCTTCATACGAAATGCCCAGTATGTTCTCCATACCGACGATCAGATTGCCGGCGTCAAACGCATCGTTGGATCATTCACCGAAGCCTCTTCCTTTGCACGCTCAACCCTCGGCGTCTTTGCCTTCACCGGCACGCTCTGGCTCTGTGGCCGCCGTCCTTATCTCACTGGTTTTGTCGCCGTGACGTCGCTTATCCTGGTTGTGATGTCGACATCTTCAACCGGCCTGGTAGGCGCACCCGTGATGGGTTTGATCCTTTACCTGACGGCAATTGCCGTCGGAGGGCATAAGAATGCCCGCCGCTTCAGTACCCTGGCGATCGTATTCATACCGACGATTGCGACCGCGGCGGCGCTACTGATCGCGATAGATCCTGAGGTGTCGAAGACCGTATATAATTACATCGACATCATCGCACTCGGCAAATCCACGTCCGACTCCGCCGTTGAGCGGGGCTCCTGGAACATGGCCGCAATCCAGAATGTCGTTGACACCATGGGCGTAGGCGTCGGTCTCGGCACTGCTCGCACCTCCAGCTTTGCCCTTGCCCTTCTCGCAAATGTCGGCATCGCCGGTACGGTTTTCTATCTGCTTTTCGCCTTCGGAGCATTGATCAGGAAGCGTGGAACCCCTGGCAGCCTTACCGCGGATGCGCGGCTGGCGGCCTGCAACGGCTGCTTCGGCCTCCTTATCGGCGATATGCTCGTCAGCCCCGTCATCGATCAGGGCCTATTCTTCTGCATGCTTGCCGGACTGGCGTCGGCCCTGCCGGAACGCAGCAGACAACATATACGCACCGGTCGCCCTATAGGAGTAGTCACCATATGAGCGCTGGCGCCCTTTTTGCGGTCAACGGCCGCTTCCTCGGTCAGAATCCAACAGGCGTGCAGCGTTACGCATCGAATGTGGTGCGCGCGCTCAACACGGCGCTTGCCGCCGCTGATGAACGGGCGGCCATCATTGCCCCTTCCGGGACAACGGATCCGGGGTTCAGTCATATGCCGCTTATGCAATCCGGAGCGCTTTCCGGCCATCCATGGGAACAGATCACCTTGCCGGCTCAATGGCATGGCCGCCTTCTCAACCTCTGCAACACGGCGCCCGCCACCAAGGCTGATCAGATCGTATGCATCCACGACGCCAACGTCTTCACGACGCCGGATAGCTATAGCCGGGCTTTCCGGATCGTCTATCAGACGCTCCAGCCGCTTCTCGTGAAACGCTCGGCTCGCATCGTCACCGTGTCGCATGCAGCGGCACGCCAGATCACGAGGCATCTGCCGATCCGGATCGAAGACATTGCCGTTCTTCCCAATGGTCACGAACATGCATTTGGCTGGAATCCGGCGCTTGCGCAGATTGCCCCGGGCTTCGTCGCCGAAACCTTCGAGCGATGCGATCGTCAGTTCATCCTGGCACTCGGATCCAAGGCGCGGCACAAGAACCTTGCCCTGCTCGTTGACGCCGCACCGGGCCTCGATGAGATGGGCATCGATATCGTGATTGCCGGCGGCGATGCGGGAATTTTCGTTCCCGGCGCGCTCAAGGAACGGCCGAACGTCCATATGATAGGGCGCGTTTCGGATCATGACCTGGCTTACCTACTCGAAAGGGCGCTCTGTCTTGCCTTTCCATCCCTAACGGAAGGCTTCGGTCTACCGATCGTGGAGGCGATGGCGCGTGGCTGCCCCGTGGTCGCCTCTTACAGTGCAAGCATACCGGAGGTCTGCGGTGACGCTGCCCTGCTTGCCTCGCCGACCGATCCGGCGGCATGGATTCGGCAAATCCGAGCACTGAAGGAATCCCCGGGAATGCGCATCGATCTGATGGGACGGGGATACGACCAGATCAAGAATTTCTCCTGGTCGCAGACAGCCGCCGGCTACATGGAGCTGCTTGCTCAACCCATCGCCCGGCCGAAAACCTATAAGCCTTCTGGAATCGGCACCCCCCATATTGCGGTTATCGTCGCAACGCGGGGACGGCCAGCGACCGTAAACGCGACCGTGCGCCACCTGCTGGCCACGCAGACGTTGAAACCTAAAACAGTCATCGTCTCCTGTATCGATGCCGCGGATGCCGGCAATCTCATCGGTCATCCCGACGTGACCGTCGTGACAGGCCCTGCTGGGTTAACGAAGCAGCGAAATACCGCGCTTTTGAACATCCCCGAGGAATGCGAGATCGTCGCTTTTTTCGACGATGATTTCCTGGCAGACGCGAATTGGCTGGCGGCGGCGGCAAGGGCATTTCGCGATGACAATCAGATCGTGGGCTTCACCGGCCGGGTGCTCGCCGATGGCGTCGGCGGCCCGGGGATTGGCTTCGAGGAAGCTTTGCGTCTTACCGAGGCCGCCCCAACGAGCGACTGGGCCTGGGTAGAGCCCTACAGCCCCTACGGATGCAACATGGCCTTCCGGGCGGAAGCGATCGGCGAAACGCGTTTCGACGAACGTCTTGTCCTTTATGGCTGGCTGGAGGACCGCGACTTTGCTGCAGCCCTTGGCAAGCGCGGGGGCCGCTTCGTCAAATGCGCGGAAGCTTTCGGGGTGCATATGGGCGTGAAGAGCGGCCGCGTCAGCGGGGACCGCTTCGGCTATTCGCAGGTGATCAACCCCATTTACATGCTGCGTAAGGGAACAATGACGGGCCCGATGGTTGCCAATCACATCTTCTGCAACATGGCCATGAACTTTTCGCGGGCCGTCTGGCCGGAACCGTTCATCGACAGATGGGGGCGCGCAAAAGGCAATCTCATTGCAATCAAAGATCTCCTTTACGGGCGCCTTGAACCCGAACGAGCGGCAAAATTGCCGACGCAAAGCAACGCAGAACAACTCAAGTCGGAGGTGAGGACTAGATGACGCAAAACGCTCCGTCTCTACTGGAACGGTCGTCACGGCTTTGGCGGTTGGACGAACTGCCCGCGGACAAGACCAGCGAAGGGCCGGTCGCGCTCCTGCGATCGCTGTGCATGCTCGCTCTGCGGCACAAGACGAAGCTCATTCTTTGCACGGCGGTCGGCGTCGGCCTGGCAGCAGCCTATGCGCATTCATTGCCGCGCACCTACACGGCGACGGCCACTGTCTTGCTCGAACCTCGCCACCTCTCTCTGACTTCAAGCCAGGACGCCCAGAATTTCGACCTCAACAGGGCTGACGGCGAGCTTCAAATCATCCGTTCCGAACGTCTGCTCTCGGCCGTCTTCAGCAGCCTTAATCTTGCCAACAACCCGGAACTTGGCCCACAGCCGCCAAGCATAAGTGCGTTTGTCATCGGCAACATAACGGGTGCAATAAATTACGTGTGGTCTGCCATAAGCAGCCCTGACGCGGGGAAAGCCCCTCGTTCCGATACCACGTCGGGCACACCGGCAAATAGTTCGGCTGGCGATGCGTACCAAGCAGCCTTCTCGAATTTCACACAGCATCTGGACGCGCGCCGTGTCGGTCAATCCTATGTCATCGAGATCAGCTATTCTTCGTCCAATCCGACGCTTTCAGCACGCATCGCGAACGCTACGGTTTCCGCCTACATATTGCAGGCTGTAAGCTTCAAAGACGAAATGGCTCGGGCGGGAACCGAGGTTCTTCAGTGGCGTCTCGACGCGCTGGCGGCCCAGGTTACTGCCGCGACCGATGCCATGAAGCTGGGAGCCTTGCCTGCGGTACCGACGCCCGACGGCGATGCACGAATTATCGGCGCGGCACTTGTGCCGCTTAGTCCATCGGGGCCACGCGCCACCTTGATTACCATTTTGGGCGGTATTCTCGGCGTACTCTTCGGCTTCTCGATCATCGTTCTCAATATCGCCTTCGATCGCAAGGTTCGCAATGCGAAAGATCTGGCGCGGGATACGGGGGTACCATGTCTCGGAAGCCTGCCGGACCCGGCTGGTCGGGCGAGCACCTTGCGTGGAGCCTACAGCAGGAAGTCCTCGGTTGTCGTCAATCAGCCGGGCAGCGCCTATGCTATGGCCATTCACAATCTCAGGACATCCATCGAGATCGCATGCTCGACGATCCGAAGTGAACGAGGACTCATCATCGCGATTACTGGATGGGAGCCTGGCCAGGGCATCTCGAAGATGGGCGTCAGTCTGGCGCAATTCCTCAGCCGAAGCGGCCGGCATGTCACCCTCTTTTATGACGAGGCGGGCCAACACAACCACAGCAATCGAGAGTCGGATGATCTGCTGATGACATCGCTGGCAGATGCTCTCGTCGACGATATGCGGCCCGAGCAGATATTGCTTTCCAACGGACGCAATGACGGACAAGGCATCGCCCGTTTTCCGATCCATTCCACCAATGCACTAACAAATCTCTATGTCGATTTCCGCGACAGAAGGGCAGGACGGATCGTGGAGACGGCAAGAGCCAGAGGCGACGTACTCCTGGCGTTGCCTCCCGTCGGCAGCTCGTCGGATGCGGTGGCGCTGTCTGTCCACGCCGATGCCGTGGTGGTAATTGCCAGCGCCGGCAGGACAACGACCGACCAAGTCAACGATACCTTGCTACAATTGCGACGCGCCGGCGCCAATGTCATCGGCACTGTCATCGATCTGGCAAAGGCATGATGCATGTCAAATCAAGCCGGTAGAACTTGTTTCAAGCCACCCGCTACTATTTCAATAAGATAAATCCCGATGAAACCGCCAAGAATTGCCGTCGTCATCACATGCTGGAATTATGAAACCTATGTGGCGAATGCGATCCGCAGCGTCGTATCGCAGGATTGCGACGAATGCGAACTTGTCGTCATCGACGACGGTTCCACCGATGCGTCATGGGATGTCATTCAACGTGAAGGCGTCACAGCCTATCGCATCGAAAACAGCGGTCAGAGGGCGGCCGGCCTTTATGGTCTGGAGCGGACGCGCGCGCCCTTCGTGCTGTTTCTGGATGCCGATGACGAGCTGGCGCCGGGCTCTCTAGCCATCATCCTGTCGGAATTGGATGACGACGTTGCCAAACTTCAATTCTCGCTGACACGGATCGATCATCGCGGAGACACCCTCGGCGCCGGCACGACCCTCGAAGGATTTCGAGATCGCCACGTGATTGCAGACAGCGTGCTGCATACTGGTGTTTATACCAGCCCTCCGACATCGGGAAATGTCTTCAGACGCGACGTCTGCGAATATTTGAGAGAAATGGATTACGATCCAGCGATCGATGGATTGCCGCTCTTCGTCGCCCCTTTCATGGGCGATATCGTCAGCCTGCCGCAGAGGCTTGGGCGCTACCGCATCCACGGCAAAAATTTTTCCGGACTAGGACGCGCGGTCGATCCAGCCCCGTTGCGCCAGGAACTACGCCGCTTTGTTATGAGGATGGAGCACTTGCGCCGAATTCTGGAGCCAACCGGACGCGCAGACGCGCTCGTTCGACCGGAAGAGGCCTATTATTATATCGAGCGCAATTTCTATCTGGCGATCGCGGAAGGCAGGCGCCCCCCGATCAAGTGCTTCCTTTCTCTGCTGCGAAAACTCCAACACCAGCAATACCCGTTGAAGACCAAGGGGACGATTGCGGCATTTTGCCTGCTCACGATGATATTGCCGAACCGGAACGCCCGCCGCGGCCTCGCCTACCGGCTGAACGGCGGCAACCGTTCGACCGTCGGACTTCTGCAGGCTTTGATGTAACGAAGCCATCCTTCACGCGCGGTACAAGCGAAGGATCACCGGCGATCGGCCAATTCGAACCGCCCTTGGCCCGCGATCAGGCGCATGCCGAGCGCCAGCAGCGTACCGACATAGGCTGCCGCGCCGGTTCCCGCAACGAAGGCAAGCTCGAAAACGTGGTTCAAGGCACGCCCGGCCAATGCGTCGCGCAACATGACGACCCATAGGACCATCACCGCGGCGGCAACGCCGATTTTCCAGAGATTCTTCAGCTGGGTCCCTATTCCAAGCTCCAGCTGCCGCCGCACCTCACGCAGATAGAACGCGAACATGATGGTTGAAAGGAGCACTCTTGCTGCGCTGACGCCCGTGATCGAGAAAAGATAGAAGCCAATCGATATCAGTGTGATCCGCAGGCACAAATCGATGCTGTTGAGCCGGAAGAGGACATGCGGGCGATCAAGCGCGAGACTGACCGAATACAGCGTCTGAAAGTAAGGTATGGGGATCACGGACAAGGATAGAAGGCTCAGTAAGGGAGCAGCATCTTTCCATTTCTCTCCGAGAAGGAGATCGGTAACGAGATCTGCCGTCAGAAATATTCCAATGCACGCCGGGACGGAAATGAGCATTGCAAACCGAGCCGCCTTTAGAAAGGCCAGACGCATTCGCTGCCGATCCGAAGTTATGAGCGAGAATGCAGCCATGACTGGCTGCAGTGCGGGACCAATGAGAGACTGTGTTGGAACAACGGAGACATCGCTGGCAACCGCGTAGCGTCCAAGCGTCGTACTATCGGTCGTCGCACCGATGAGAAAGCGATCGAACTGCCAGTTGAGCGCCGAAATCAGTTGTGCGGAACTAAACCATCCCACGAATCCGGCGAAATCCGAGAGACGCCGCAGCGAAAACGCTGGCCGATATGGTGCAAGCAGATAGGAAACCACCACAGCCGCCACTGAATTGGTGACGAAATTCGCGGCGATTGCCCAATAGCTGCCTCCCGAAAAGACCGTGATCATCGCAATGACAAAGGCACATAGTTTACCGCTGAATTCCAGAAGGAAGGTCTGACGAAAGCCGAGCTCCCGGACGAAATGTACCATCGCCGGACTACAGAAACCCCTGGCAATCGGCCCGATCGCCAGAACGGCAATCAGCGGAGTGAGTTGCGGATTGTGATTGATCAACGAGAAGGGCCAGGCGGCGGCCAGGACGATGAGCGCAATCAGGCCGCTTCTTACGATACTCAGCGTAAAGCCCGTATCGAGGTGGCTCTTGTCGACCATATCGAGCCGAACCATCGCCTGGGTGACAGGCACTTCCAACACCGTATCGACGACCACGACAAGCGACATTGCCAGTGCAGCCAAGCCGAAATCGGCTGGTGTCAGGATACGAGCGAAGAGCAGAAGCGTGCAGAAATCGACGAGGCGGCCGATAAAGCGTGAAACGACGAGCCAACCGGCTCCCTTGAAGGCTTTGAACGCAAGCATGCGATCCTAATGCTCCGTCTGTCTGGAACCCGGCCCGCGACTGCGACGGCGCAACGCATAGACCTGATGTCGAAAGCAGCTCATCGCTGACGGCCGCTCCAAGGCTTTGCGAGCCGGAACGATCCCCGTTCCCCATCCGGGATCCGTCGCTCTCCGAGAGAAACCATTACGCGCCATATCACTCATGTACATATCCTTGGCAGCCTCCGTTGTTCAGCGATACAGCCGGGCCGAGACCCCTCGCAGCACATGCGCCATTTCCAGAGCCGCAAGCAGCGGCGGCTTGAAGCGGGGAAAATCACGAGCGATGGCGCCTTCACGCCAAAGATGGGATTTCACCGACATCAGCTTCGCGGCCAGGGCAACTTTCTGCGAATGATTGAGCACTTGAACAAGATCGGAGCGGCCGAAATCTACGGAGCGGGCGCCGACGTCGAGCGCGACAACATCGCTGGGGCTTGGATTGATGATCGCCTGCTTCAGACGAAGCCACGCACGCCCGGCATCCTGCAGAACCTGGCCTCCCGTCTCGACCTGTTCGATATATTGCAGCGCGCCAGTCAGAAGCGGATTTCCGGCCGACGGATCCACCGCGCCGAAGCGGATATCCCCGGCATTGGAGACGACGGCACCCTCCGCTGCCTCACTGAAATGACGAACGGAAGAGAGTGCCGGCTCGAACAGGCTTTCGATGATCTGCCAGTACCGTAGAATGACGGTTTCCGACTTGAAAGGGTTATAAAGATTCTGCTCGACGACAAGGCCGGCGACCCTGGGAAAATGATCCTCGCTCAGGCCCTTGTAGTTGCACCGGGCAAACTGGATCGTCTCGAAGCGCTGTTGAGGAAACCCCGCAGACAACAGGCGCTGCGTGCTGCCGTAAAAGCCGGTATCGCAAAGTATGATGCGCTGCGCTCCGGCAGAGATCTGTTCCAGGTGGCGAGCGAAGAGATCGTTCTGCTTGCGGATGTCATCGAGAACGTCTTGCCCAGCATCCGTCTCCAGAAGGGCAAAGAACCGCGCTGGATCGAATATATGGCGCCAGGTATCAGGCAATTCATAGGCGCGCCCGCCCAGGGCGCGAGCGACATCTGCAAAGCTTCCACCTTGGAATTCGCGTCCAAGCTCATCCAGGACCGCGGGGCTTCGAAGCACGACCGCCGAGCGCGCGGCCACGAGCCTCGAAATCTGGATATTGTCACGCTTGAGATCGAGGGGAAGCCCCAGCTTCTGCACGACGTGCTCGAACGCCTCGCGGATGCCGATGCCGCCGCGCGCGCAGAAGAGCAGCGCGGTGTCATGCCCAAGTCTGGCCTGCGCAGCATAGAGCCAGATATAGAGGCAAAATTCTGCAACGATCGGCCCGAAGACATCTCGGCCGAACAAGACCTTATCGCTTAGAGTGGGTGGCGGAGGGACGTTCCGCCAAGGCTGCCTCCCCAATCGACTGATCGCCTCGGTCTTTGCGCCGTCCACGCGCGAGGCGTAGCGTTCCAACCGGCTCTTGGGCAGGTGAAGTGTGCGCAACCCCATCGAGGCCGGCATTCGAAAATCGGCGATATCGTCATCGCCTATGTGCAAGACGCGAGATGGAGCAACGGACTCGTTCTCGAGCATGGCGGAGAACAATGCGCCATAGCGCTTACTTGCCTGGGCGTCGGCGCTCGAATAGACGCGATCGATCAAGCCTGGGCCATGAAAATGATTGATCAGCGCCGTAAGCTCTGCAGCGGAAAGCGCTGTATCGCTGACGGCGACGATACGGGTTCCCTCCTGGCGAAACTGCCGCAGCAGGGCGGCAAGCCAGGCGTTTGCGCGAAGAGCCGTCTTCTCGACCGAAAGCTCTATGGCGATGCGCTCTCCGACAAGATCGTCCGGCAAGCCAAGCAATTGGAGCTGCCTGCGGATAATGTCGCTCAGTTGAACTTCGCCGACCCCTCCGCCCATGTTGAGCGCGCGATAGGCGAACTTCTGCGCGAGAAGGCGGCACCTGACCAGTTCAGCCTTCTCGACAAACAGTCCCTTTTCTTTCAGGAGGCGGGCAAACCGGGTTTCGCCGGCGGCAATGCGCGAACGCTGCGACGTTCCGCGGCGCAATAGCAGTGTGTCGAATACATCGGTGGAAATCAGGTCGATTTCGCCAAGATTCTTGTAGACATCGTCGAGGCTTGGCCGCAGCACGAGATAACTCCCTCGGCGTTCACCGGAATAGTAATAATCGACACAGTCGTAATTTATTCGCAATCAAACCTGGCGCTCATCAGAAGACGAGCCGATCCGCGGATGATCTAACTACACAAATACGGACATATCAAGTAAAATTGCAATATAGATTGAGTATTCACTCGAATTTTTGTTCCATATAGAACTTACACAGATTTGTGATACACCATTAATGAAGTGAGTTCGGAACACTTTTCGACTTAAACTTTCAATAAGCAAAATTTAATCTAGTGCATGAAAAGCCGCAGCAGGGGACGCTTCCATGAACGATGCGGGTCATTATGTCGCCAACGATGTTATCGCCGAAGTAGAGAGATTTGATGCCATAGTGCTAGGGGCGGGCATTTCTGGGCTGGTCTCCGCCTCGATCCTCCAAAAGCAGGGCTATCAGCGTATCCTGATCGTCGATACCTACGGCCATGTCGGGGGCAATCACATCGACTGGTCGCATGGCGGATATACATTCGATATCGGCAGCTTGATCTTTCAGGACGACTCCCCGTTGCTTGCCCATTTTCCGGAATTGCTGCCACTCTATGTTCCGATCGAACCGACATGGGCGCGCTTGAACCCTCAGGGAATGATCACTGCCTATCCGATTTCGGTACGCGATGACATTTTCAACGCCGGCGTCACTGAAGTAGTCCGAATTTTCTCCTCGGTCATTTTCGCGCGGCTCTTTCAGCGAAAGATGCACAATGCGAAAGAATTTGCCCGCTATTGGATCGGGAGCCGTCTGCTGCATCGCTCCGGCCTGGAATCCTACATGAAGCGTTTTTATGGAGCTGCCGTCGAAAGCATAGACATCGATCTCGCCCGCAAGCGGATGCTCTGGATCAGCGAGCATGCCTCCTTGAAAAATCAGATCGCGCGGGCATTCAGACGCAGTCACCAAGGACCAAAAAACCGGCAGATGGCCCGCCCTAAGGAAGGTTTTCAATTCCTCTACCGGGCTGCAGTCGAACGGTTGGAGCGGCGCGGCGCGGAATTTCATTTGGCAGCGGACATGCAGACGATCCGCAAGGTTCACGATCAGCTCCACCTGCAACTACAAGACAGGGTCGTGGCGTCGCATCGCGTTATCTCAACCATACCCATTCATATGGCCGAAAAGCTGTGTGGCCTCGATTCCGGCCGGAAGCTTGAGACGATCACCCTCATCTCCCTCTATTTCAGCTTTTCCGGCAATCGCGGCTTTTCGCAACCGATCATCTATAATTTCTCGCATCAAGGCGCCTGGAAGCGCCTGACGATGTACTCCGATTTCTACGGTCGGGTCGATGATCGCGATTATTTCACAGTCGAGGTCATCGGCAACCAGATTGGCTGCTCGATAGAACGCGCCGAGAGCGACTTCAGGGATCATGTTCACGCCAACGGCCTTTTTGAGGGTGATCTCAAATTGGAAGGCAGCGACATGCTCGGAGAAGCATATCCCATCTATAGCAAGGGTGCTGCTGCCCATGCTGCCCAAGCAATGCAACAACTCCTTGCGTTCGGCCTCGAATCCTTAGGCCGCCAGGGTGGCTTCAACTATCAGCCAACAGCACGGGCTTCAACGGTGGAAGCAGAAGCAGCACTGCAAAGGCCAACACCATAAGCATTGACAACAGCACTCCGGTATAATTGGAAATACCATACGAGATAGCAGCGAATTCTATAATATAAACACGATGCCTTATCATTGCCATGCCGGGGCAGCTAAAGCATACTACGTCAGCATCCTCGATATATCGTGTTTGTATTTATCACACTTATATAAGGTGCATTCATGCGGATCCTGCATATACTGAATCACACGAACAGGCTGAATGGACATGTCCATGCAGCAGTCGATCTGGCATGTGCACAGGCCCAATTGGGACATGACGTATGTATTGCAAACGGCGGCGGTGATTTCGACCCGCTGCTGCACAAGAATAATGTCGCAACGGCAATGGTTGACCACCAGCGAAAGCCGGTCAATCTTTTGAAATCATCCTTCGCCTTGCGCAAGCACGTCCATGCATGGCAGCCCGATATCGTCCACGCCCATATGATGACAAGTGCAGTTCTCGCGTGGCCGATTTGCAGGTTGTCGGGCACTCCGCTCATCACCACCGTTCACAATGAATTCGAAAAGAGCGCGATCTTGATGGGCCTTGGAAACCGCGTCATCGCAGTCAGCGAGGCCGTGCGCGCTTCCATGCTCAGGCGGGGCATACCGTCATCGAAGCTTTGTGTGGTCCTTAACGGGACGATCGGCTCGGTCCGCTCCGAAGGTCGCAGCAGAACGCCGGTCGATCTGCCATCTCCGAGCATCCTTTTCGTCGGCGGCCTACATCCGAGGAAAGGCCTGCCCGATCTCTTTGAGGCCTTTCGCCTGGCGCATGCGCAGCATCCCGAGGCCAGACTTGTTATCGTCGGAGAAGGCCCCTTCCAGACCAACTACATGGAAATGGTGGCAAAGATGGAGTGCGCTTCGGCCGTCGCTTTTCTGGGCGCCAAGGAGGATCCATTCCCCTGGATGGCGGCGGCGGATATTTTTGTGCTGCCGTCACATGCCGATCCGGCTCCGCTGGTTCTCTCCGAAGCCCGCGAGGCAGGATGTGCGGTTATCGGCAGCAAAGTGGACGGGATCCCGCAGCTCCTGGAATACGGAGCGGCAGGGATACTGGTGCCGCCGCACGATCCGCCCGCTTTGGCAGCCGTGCTCTGCGAGCTGCTTGGAGAACCTGCCCGAATGCAGGAGTGGAAGGACAAGAGCCAAGTTCATCTCGACCGCCTGACGATCAGCCGCGTTGCCCATGAGACGCTTGATATCTATGGCAGCGCCCTTGCAGCCGGCTCGAAGAACGCAGCCGTCGCCGCGTAGGACTTGAACCGTCAGGGACGATGCAATCGATCGAGGAGAAGCAGCAATGCCAAGCCTGACATCCCGGCGCAACGTGCTGATAGGCACGGCATCGTTGGCAGCGGCCGGCGGCCTGTTGCTTGCAAACCGCCATCCCTCAGCGCAGGTACAGCAGGATCCGACCGAAGGCCGTACCATCATCTTCGATGAAAACTTTACGACGCTTGATCAGACGATCTGGCATGCCGGGGCCAAGGCGACCACCTTTGACAGCGGCTTTTATGGCAGATCGGCCTTCAGCCGCTTCGGTGGTGAGGAAGGGTTCGATCCTTATGCGATCGTGGATGATCCATCCGCCAGCAACGGCAAGGCACTGCAGATCTCAGTTCAATATATTGGGCACCCCATGCAGGTGCCGAACTATTACGGCAACAATCTTCCCGAATATCAATGGATATCGGGCAATATCCAGACGGCCAAGCCCGACGGCACGATCCTGAAGGGTTGGCGACAAGGCTATTTCGAGGCGCGGATGTGGTTTCCTGCCCATCCCTTGAGCTTTCCGGCTTTCTGGCTGATGAATGGCAGAAGCATTCTGTTTCCCGCAACGAGCAACGAACTCGACATAGTCGAACAGAAGGGCTGGGAGCACGATTTATACGGCGCCTATCTGCATGAATGGGGCAAGCCCGGCGAGCATCACGAAGGAGTGGGCGTTCCCACCGGCGTCGATATTACAACCGGCTATTTCCGCTATGGCCTGCTCATCGAAGGTGCGCGCTGCCGCTTCTATTTCGAACGCAAGCAAATCGCCGATCCGAAGACCGGCGGGCTCATCGAGTGGACGCTCGGACGCGCGGCGGAGATGGATGCGCAGAACGATGTCTTTTGGCCGCTCCTGACGCTTGCGCTGCGCTCGGATGTCCCCTTCCCCGATCCTTTGCAGCCGCAGGATCGCCAAACCCACATGCGTGTCGATTACATGCGGGTCTATGCATGATATCCGTAAGACCCGGGGAGCGCCGGGTTTCGTGATGCCGTCATTTTTCAGGCAATCAGCGGTGCAGGCCCCATGGCGGCTATCCGCAAGGCATCTGCATGAACATCCACGACGCGTTCTGTGTCGTAAATATCAATGAAGTTTTGCCGAAATTCGGCATGCGCACGCTCTTCCTCGAGATGGTCGCAATAATAAAGCATCGCCCTGACAAGCTCCTCGCCTCCGGAAACCGGCACGAGAAGGCCGAGGCGTCTATCGACCAATATGTCGCTCGGGCCAAATTCACAATCGGTCGAGATGACCGGCAGCCCAAATCGCAACGCCTCACATATTGCCAACGACCACCCTTCCCAGCGTGATGTCGACACATAGACGTCACTCGCCGCCAGTGCTGGTGAGGGATTGTCGGGATGGTGTTCGACGTTGACCACGGCTGCGAGCCCCAAATCCCCTATCTGGTTGCGTAGTTCAGCCTCGCCGTCTCCATAACCCACGACCTTCAGCCTGATATTGGGACGAAGCTTGTAGGCTTCGGCAAATGCCGTAAGGAGAATGTCCTGCCCCTTCTGGAAGGAGAAGCGACCGACATTTACAAATGTGACGCAGCCCTCTTCTCCCTCGGGCTTTTCAAGGGCATCGAAGCGCCTGACGGGATTGGGCAGCCAATATTGCCGGACGTTGCTTCTGAACATCGCTTTGAACGATTCAAGCTGCCTTGGCGACGTGCCGAACACATAGGTCAGCCGCTTGATGAAATAAATCCTCATCAGGAAGAACAGGATCTTCGCTTTCAGATGGCTCGGCTCCAACCGCGGGTTACCGTGCAGATGCATGGCAAAGTTCCGCCGGATGCCGATACAGGCAATCATGCAGATCACTGTCGGCTCGATCTGCGGAACAACGACCAAGTCATAGTCTTTTGCGCCGATGACATCGCGCAAGACCGACATGAGCTCGCGTCTGTTGTGCACGATCCTGTCGATTGTGTTGTAGCTCTGTGTTCCGTGCGGCCGGTTTTTATGCTCGGATGTGTAGAGAACATCGATATCGAAATCGGCGGGATATTTATCGGACAGGGCTGAGCATATCGTGTCGACAACTCTCTCGATACCGGCAAACGAACTCGTTCCCGGCTGGATATAGAGGATTCTCTTGGGAGACGCAGGCGGAGCCTGATCCGTCTCAGTCGATAATGCGGCCTTCATCTACACGCGCCCTCTTCGACCTGTCCGTTCGTCTCTAACTATACTATCAATGCTAAAGCTATATGAGGGAATATTGCCTCAAATTCGGGAGAAATCTACACGAATAATGCCGGCGATCGAATAAGTTCTCGTTCGCGACTATAAACCTCGCTTTACGCCTATTCGAGCATTCGATCTTGCTGCATCAGCCAGTTCCAGGAGCCCTATTGGCTCGGATACATCGATCGTGACAAGATCGATGCGGTGATGCCCCACGCTAGCAAATATTTTCGGGTTACAGTCTCCTCACCGGCAGGCCTGAAAAATGCTGATCCCCTGCAGAGGCCAAAACCGGCCAAAATAATCCATAAAATTAGTAGAAAAAGAACAACCAGTCTTTCTCCTTTTGGTTCTGCCTGCGTAGGCTTTGTTTCAAGAATTCGCAGAACCCGAACCATCAGGACCTCTCTATGACCGAACGCCTTTTCTCGCTCTCCCTTTCCCGGCGCCGCTTGTTGATCACTTCATCCGCCGTGGCGACCGGTGCTTTGGTAGCGATGGCAGGCTTCACTCCCGCACATAGTGCCGGCGAGCCGAATGGCGGCGACATCACCTTCCTCATCGATTCATTGGGTGACAGCTGGATCCCGAACAACAGTGCGATTTCCAGTTTCCAGGGCCACATATGGGGTCACGTAACCGACAAGCTCGTCTACGTGGATGCCGCCGGCAAGGTTAGCCCGTGGATCGCCGAGCGCTGGGAGCAGAATGACAGTGCCACCGAATTCACCCTCCATCTCAAGAGTGGTGTGACCTTCTCGGATGGCACGCCCCTCGATGCATCTGCCACTGTCGCCAATCTCGACATCTGGTACGCCGGACGCAAGAAAGAGGGCATCAACCCGATTGGGCTTTTCCCGAAGACCTACGACCACGCCGAGGCGGTTGACGCAACCACGGTGAAGGTCTTCTTCAAAAAACCGACGCTCGGCTTCATTCCGACCCTTGGTTATCACGGTTCCATTCTGATCTCTCCCAAGACCATCGCACAGCCGGCCGCGCAGCAGGCCGATCTCAGCAAGACCTCCGGCACCGGGCCCTATGTGGTCGATTCCTGGAAGGAAGGCGATTTCGTCAAGCTGGTCAAACGCAAGGATTACAACTGGGGTCCAGCGGCCGTTGGTCATACCGGTCCGGCCTATCTCGATACGATCACCTACAAGCTGGTATCCGAACCGTCACTGCGGGTCGCTGCCGTCCAGTCCGGCCAGGCGGACGTTGCCTATAACGCCTCGCCGCAAGAACTGACCTCCCTCAAGCAGGAAGGCTTTACCGTCGCGACGCCGCGTTATCTCGGCTTCGTCAATGGCTGGGCAATCAATACGAAACTCGCGCCTTACGATGACGTCAAGGTGCGACAGGCCTTGCAGGCCGGCATCAATCGTCAGGAAATCATCGATACCGTCTACACGCCCGACTGGAAGCTCGCGACATCATTCATTCAGAGCAACGTTCCCGGCGCGACCGATCACAGCGAGCTTCTGGCCTACAATCCAGACAGAGCCGAGAAACTCCTCGACGAGGCGGGCTGGAAAAAGGGGGCCGACGGCATACGCGCCAAGGACGGCAAGCAGCTGTCATTGACGCTCAATTCCAACCCATATCTCGTGACCTCGAGGTCGATCGACGAACTCATCGCCCAACAGCTCGGCAAGATCGGCTGGAAGGTCGATATCCGGGCCTATGACGTCGTGACCTACGGCCAGAAAGTTCAATATGGCGGCGCCGGCGTGCCGGCCTATGAGGTAACGCGCAGCTTTATCGACGCCGGCACCGTCGCGAGCATCCTGACCAACGCCAATAACGGCGAGAACTGGTTCGCGCTCGGCGAGAGCGACCAGAAGATCAACGAACTGCGCGACAAGATCGCCAGCGCCGGTTCTCTCGAGGCCAGAAACCCGCTGCTCGACGAGCTTCAGAAATATGTTCTTGAGCAGGGCTATTTCATTCCGCGCACACAGATGGTCCAGCGTATCTATGTCCAGTCTCCCAAGCTCAAAGGCGAGACATACAACGGCGTCGCCTATGCCAGCTATTACACGGCCACGATCAGTGACTGACCCACAGCGTAGCGAAGGAAAGCGAGGAGGTGACGAGCATGAACAATGCCTATGTTAGCTATGCCACAAAGCGCCTCGTCCAGGCCGTCATTGTCATCCTGCTGGCCTATGTCTTCACCTTCGTCGTCGTCAGCGTTCTGCCGGGCGATCCCGTTACCAACGTTCTGCGCAACCCGCAGAACGGCTTCAGCGAGGCGGAGATCCAGGAAATCGTTGCCGCCCAGGGCCTCGACAAGCCCGTTCTCGTGCAGTTGTCGACATCGCTTTCTCACTTCCTGATCGGCGATCTCGGCCTGTCGATGCGAACCAACCGTTCCGTGACGACCATGATCGCCGAGGTCTTACCCTCGACGCTCGTTCTCGCCTTTGCGGGCCTCGTCGTCGCGCTGATCCTGGCGATCGTGATTGCCTATGGCACTCAGTTCCTGCCAAAAAGGTTCGGCCAGGGCCTGCTGCGGGGCTTCCCGTCTTTGTTCCTGTCGGTGCCGAATTTCGTGATCGGGCTGGTGCTGATCCACATCTTCGGCTTCCAGCTCGGTCTCTTCCGCGTGATCAATCCCGACAGCTTCTGGGCAACCTTTTTCGCGGCGGTCGCACTCGGCATTCCGATCTCGGCCCAGATCGCCGAGGTACTGATAGCCAATCTGGATCACGAGTCGGGGCAGGAATATGCCACCGTTGCGCGCAGTCGCGGCCTTGGCCAGCTGCAACTTTTTGCCAGGCATCTCCTCAAGCCGTCTTCGCTTCCGGTCATCACCGTTGTCGCGCTGACGATCGGCGAATTGCTTGGCGGCTCGCTCATCACCGAAGCGGTGTTCGGGCGCACCGGCATCGGCAGCCTGGTCCAGCGCTCGGTCAGCACCCAGGACCTACCTGTTCTGCAGGCGGTCGTATCGCTCGCAGCCGTGGTTTTCGTGCTGGTCAACCTGATCGCCGATCTTGTCTATCCGCTGCTCGACCCGCGCGTGAAACTGCTCGGCGGTGCCGAGCGCCGCCCAGCCACTTCGGACGAAGGATCCGCCGATATTTCAAAGTCGGTGCTGTCATGACCCTTCTCTCGACCAATACGTCCCACCGCATCACAGCTGGCAGCAGGCTTGCCGGTTTCCGACTGCCGGCGACCGTCGCGCTCTCATTCGCGATCGTGGCGATCGTGATCGCGTGGTCGCTCGCACCCACCCTCTTCACCAGCCACAATCCGGCGGTCGGCATTCCCTCTCAAAAGCTGCTTGCACCTAGCACCCAACACTGGTTCGGAACCGACCAACTCGGCCGCGATCTCTACACCCGCGTTGTCTATGGCTCGGCCGCCTCGGTCAGGAGTGCGCTGATAGCCGTCGTCATCGGTGCGGTCGCCGGCGGTTTCATCGGCCTGCTCGCCGGTTTCTTCGGCGGCCGTGTCGATATCGCCCTTGCCCGCCTGGTCGATGTCCTGCTTGCAATTCCGAAATTCCTGCTTGCCGTCATCGTCGTCACCGCGATCGGCTTCGACACCACGAACGCCGCCATCGCCACCGGCATCTCCTCGGTTGCCGTGTTTGCCCGTGTCATGCGGGCGGAGGTCATCAAGACCAGGCAGGCGACCTTCATCGAAGCGTCTTTCCTTTCGGGTGGCTCGCGCTGGCACATCCTCTGGCGGCACATCCTGCCGAACGCATCGCGCTCCGTGCTCCCGCTTGCCGTGCTGCAGTTCGGCGACTCGATCCTGGTGATCGCCAGCCTCGCCTTCCTCGGCTACGGCGATCCGCCGCCAGCTTCCGATTGGGGTCTGCTGATCTCGATTGGCAAGGACTACCTCAAGTGGCCATGGCTGGTCTACGCACCCGCCTTCGTCACGATCGCGACCGTCCTCTCTGTGAATAGGATCAGCCGATGGCTTCGCAAGATAGACTAAATGCAGTTCGCACCTTTATTACCGAGAAAGCCCCGACGCCGCAGCAGCAAACGCCATTGCTTCAGGTAGAGGGCCTGTCCGTCTCCTACGGCTCGCATGAGGTCGTCAGCAATGTCGGCTTCGAGCTAGGCCGCGGCAAAAGCCTTGCACTCATCGGGGAATCGGGCTCGGGCAAGTCGACCATTGCGCGCGCCGTGCTGCGATTGCTTCCCCGCACGGGACAGGCGACGGGCCGCATCGCGGTCGACGGCCAGGACATATTGCAACTCTCCGAGCGCCGCTTCCGCCATCTTCGAGGCAGGGCTATCGGCTTCGTGCCGCAGGACCCGGGAAACGCACTCAACCCGGTGCGGACAATCGGTTCGCAGGCGATGGAAGCAGCAGCCCTTGTCGACGAGCCCAGCAAGGCAATCCGCAAGGCGCTTGTCCTGGAGACGTTCGCCCAGGTCGGGCTCGACAACCCGCAGCGTGCCTATGATTCCTACCCGCACCAACTGTCCGGCGGCATGCTTCAGCGCGTCCTGATCGGACTTGCGGTTCTGCCGCGGCCACAGTTGCTGGTCGCCGATGAGCCAACCTCGGCGCTCGATGTTACGATCCAGAAGAGAATCCTCGACCTGCTCTCACGGTTGCAGCAAGACCTCGACATCAGTCTGCTGCTCATCACCCATGACCTGGCGATCGCAGCCGAACGGGCAAACTCCCTGGTCGTTCTCAAGGATGGCATCGTTCAGGAGGCCGGCAGCACCGCGGCCGTTTTCTCCTCACCCGCATCGACTTACGCAAAGAAGCTGCATGCCGATGTTCCGGCGCTTAATCCCAACCGTTACTACAAGCTTCGGGATCCTGGCTTTCGGTTCCTTGACGCTGAGGGCAACAACTCGCCGAAGATCGAGGTCAAGGGTATCACCAAGAGCTTCACGGTCGACGGCAAGGTCCTGACGGCAGTTGATGACGTGTCCTTTACCGTTCCGGCGGGCACCACGCACGCACTGGTCGGCGAGTCCGGCTCCGGAAAGACGACAACGATCCGGCTGCTGCTCGGGCTCGATCAACCGGACGTCGGTCATATTTTGGTCGCTGGGGAAAAACTCAACGGACGCTCACACCAGTCTCTACGCTCCGTATGGCGCAATCTTCAGCTCGTCTATCAAAATCCATTCACATCGCTCGATCCGACCTGGAAGGTCGAGCAGCTCGTGCGCGAGCCGCTCGACAGGTTCGGCATTGGAACTCATGCGGAACGGGCGGAACGAGTCCGCGAAGCGCTGTCGAATGTCGGGCTCGGGGAGCACCTGCTTTCACGCAAGCCGCAAGCCTTGTCCGGCGGTCAGCGGCAGCGTGTCGCAATCGCCCGCTCGCTGGTCCTGAAGCCGGAGGTGATCGTGCTCGACGAGCCGACCTCGGCACTCGACGTGAGCGTGCAGGCTGATATCGTCGGAGTATTGCTCTCGCTGCAGGCAAGCCTCGGCCTGACCTATATCTTCGTCTCCCACGATCTGGCCCTCGTGCGCCAATTCGCCCATACCGTCTCCGTGATGCAACGCGGGCGCATCGTCGAACACGGCAACGTCAGGGACATCTTCGACAATCCACGCGAGGCCTACACGGTGTCGTTGCTGGAATCGATCCCGGCCGCCGCCAGCCCTGCCCGCGCACCGCTCCCGCAACCCCGCCGGATCATCAGCCAGGAACAGATCGCATGAGTATCGTTGCCGCCGCAGGCACCCTGCCCGCCACATTCCGCCCCAAGCGGCGGCTCGGCTTCAACACCCGCGTATCGTTCAACGATGAGGTCGGTCCGGCGCAGGGACTGCGCGACGGCATAGAACTGTTCAAGGCAGCCGAGCGGCTGGGCTACCAGTCGGGCTGGGCCTATCAGCGCCACTTCGATCACTACCTATCTTCTCCGATCCCATTCTTTGCTGCTGTCGGCCAACATACAAGCCATATCACGCTTGGATCGGCTGTCATCCCGATGCGCTACCAGGATCCCATCCTGCTTGCCGAGGCAGCCGCCACTGCGGACCTGCTCATCGGCGAAAGGCTTGAGCTGGCCATCTCGACCGGCGCCAACGCTGCATTCGACGCGGTATTCGGTACGGTCGACACCGATGCCCGTACGGAAGCGAAGCACCGCCAGGCGCGCTTTCTTGCGGCGGTCGCCGGCGAGGTGCTGCATACGGTCGATGGTCCAGGCCAGGGCGCCCCGGAGGGCACCGAACTGCGGGTGACCCCGCACAGTCCGACGCTGCGATCGCGTATCCGGCAAGGCTCTGGTAGCCTTGCCTCGGCCGTGCAGGCTGCCGAACTCGGGATCGGCCTCATCTCGGGAACCGTGCAACACGACCACGCCGAAGGCGAGAGTTTTGGAGAATACCAGGCCCGCGCCATCGAGGCTTTCCGCGTGACATGGCGCCAGAGATGGGGTACCGAGCCGCCGCCGGTCACTGTCGCGGCGTCGATCCTGGTTGGCACCACCGCCGATTTGCGGGAGAAATATGCCGCTTACGACCTCGAGCGCCAAACCAAGGGCATCGGGGCATCCCGGCCCGCAGGCGCCCTCGAGCCGACCGCGCCGGCCATTCAGCCGCCGGGCATCCAAATTTCTCCGGTCTTCCACGGCACCCCCGATCAGGTGATCGAAGCAGTGCTCAAGGACCCGGGGCTGGCCGCCGCCGACGAGATTGTTCTCTTCCTGCCGCCCGCTTTCGGTCTTGCGGAGAACGTTCGCCTCCTGGCCGATCTCGTACAGACGGTGGCCCCGAGCCTCGGCTGGTCGCCAACCACGATTTGATGCATTTCAAGGCCTGAGACTATCCGCCCGAAATACGTCCGCCGCTCAGTCACGAGAACGGCGGCTAGAGCGGTTCCAGGAAAAGTGCACAGCGGTTTTCCATCCGGAATTGCCTGATAGAACGGTTCAGAGATTCCGTGAAAAGCTGAACCGCTCTATTGGCCGAACCTTCGTTCAGGCCGCCGGCGTTGGCTCGCCAAGCGAAAGCATCAACCGGTTCGCCCAGTTGAAGAAGGCGGCTCCATGGATCACATCGGCGATTTCCAGATCATCCAAACCTTCTTCGCGTAACCTGCGGATTTCGTCCACTCCGAATTGCGAGGGGGTGGCCGTCAGCGCGGCTGAAGCTTCGACGACAGCGTTCCATCGGCTGCCAAGATCGGCTTGAAGGCCCTCGTCCAACAGACGCTGCACATCCTCAGTCCGCTTGGAATGATGGGAGGCAAAACGCGAATGGACCGATGCGCAGAAGATGCATCCATTCGCCCGCGAAGCGGCCGTAGCAGCCAGTTCCCGTTCAGCGCGGGGAAGGCCGGCCGAGACATTGTAGAAGATATCCTTGTCGGTCTTCGTACGCGCGCCCAGAATGTCGGGGTCCCGCGCCAACAGCATGAAGTAGGGCGATTTTGCACGCGACGCGTCCACGAGGCCCGCCCAATGGCGTTCGGTCAGCTCCGCTTCGTCAAGGGGCTGCAGCCAGGGCGTCCAGCCGATCTCAGCTTGAGTGAAGGCGTTTGGCCGGTTTTCGATTGCCGGATGAATGACAGTTTCGGTCATGGCAGAATTCCTTATCCGTGCGATTTAGGCTTGGGCGACCTGTCCGATGGTGGCGGAACTTGCCGCCAGGGCCTTCAGGCCGGTAACGACCCTGATCTGGAACGCAAGGAATGCGACGAGCTGCGACAGGGTGACGATGCCGGTGGTCGTCCAGCCGGCATCGAGCAACTTCTGCAATGCCCCGGCGCTTGCCTCCCTCGGTCGGAAGACCAGAAGGTGGATGTGTTCGAGCGCTGCGCTGAGTTTTGGATCCAGAAGATTTCGGCTCTCACCCGAAACCTCGTAAACGAGGCCCGGCTTGTCCTCACGCGATAGCGGGCCAGCCGGATAATGGCCGTAAGGCCCGTGTGCATTGCCCCGATCTATTTCGGCGTCGATGACGGCAACGAGGGCGGAGCCATGGGGCTCATCCTGGAGTTTGGAAGAATAATAGCTCCCGATCGCGGCTGCCTTGTGCAGCCCTGCAACGAAGGCCGCGGCGGCGAAGCGCTCCGCCGGAGTGGCGCTTCCCCAATGTTCGGGTTCAAAGAGAGCCTCATAGCTCTTCTGCGCATTAAGGCGCGTCTCGGGCCGCTGCGCCCGAAGACCGTCAAGACGGGATCCTGGCTCTATCCCAGCGAGGAAGTCGATAATATCCCTGTTCTGCAAAGTCATGGTCGATGCCTTCTCTTCGGATGCTGCTATTCAGACCTGCGCGGCGAAGCGACGTTCGTTCCCAGTGGCGCCTTGCGGTACCCAGCCGAGCGCGGGTGCGACATGAGCGGCGGTCAGTTCCAGTGAGCGCAGGATGTATTCATGCGGCGGATCGACGGAGTGCACCTGAAAGACCAGATCGGTGACACGCGCCAGGGCCGCGTCTGCCTGAAGCGATTCAATAACGTCATCAGGGGTACCGACGTGGACGTCGAACGCTTTGATCAGG
Organism: Martinezella sp. CNPSo 3959; assembly: GCF_057784355.1. Lineage (NCBI taxonomy): Bacteria > Pseudomonadati > Pseudomonadota > Alphaproteobacteria > Hyphomicrobiales > Rhizobiaceae > Martinezella > Martinezella sp. CNPSo 3959. The sequence goes on along the minus strand of NZ_JBXSOV010000005.1, from coordinate 264,879 downwards.
TCGGCCGTGGTTTCGCCCGGAATCGCAAACCCCGCTGCCTTGAAGTGCTCGACGATCCGCCTCAGGCCGAGATCGGCAAATTGAAGAGCTTCTTTTCTGCTGTCGGCGACAAAGAGGCTCCGCGAACCCAATATTCGCGGCTGTCGCCCGGCCGGCAGCGCTGAAAGATAGGCATCGATAATCGGGTTCTGCAGGTCCGAAAGCCTGGCGTCCGGCGTCTCCGGCGGCCGCGGCTGCGTCCTAGATAACATCAGCCCGTCGCCATCGCGGCCGGCACGCAAGCCGCCGCCCACGGAAAATGTCGCCTGCCAGACATGGTCGCGCAGATGCGGCGCGGCGGGATAAAGGCGGTTGCCGCCCGTAAGCTCTCCGCCCGCCCAGGCATTGCGCACCAAAGCAAGATGATTGCCATAAACCTCCGTGCGCTGGCTGCTTTCCAGGCCGAAGGGAAGAAAGGCTTGCGGAGTGCCGCCAGTGCCGAAGCCGACTTCCAGCCGCCCATCAAGCAGGCTGTCGAGCACGGCGGTATCTTCGGCGACCCGGACAGCATTTTCCATCGGCAGCGTGATGACGCCGGTACCGAGGCGAATACGCGACGTCTGCGGGGCCAGGGCAGCAAGAAATACCAATGGCGCGGGCAAGCCGCCCTCATCGCCGTTGAAGTGATGCTGCGCCACCCAGGCAGAATCGAAGCCCTGTTTTTCGGCGTGGATGATCTGTTCGGAAACCAGCCTGTAGCGCGTTTTCGCATCTGCCTGATCGAGGACCCGGCTGAAGAAACCCAATCTCTTCGGTGGTGTTGATGTACTCATGAGGATTATCCTGCACTGACGAGGGTCGGATCTGTGGCCCGCGGAAACTTCTTGCCTGGCACCGCATCGATCAGTTCACGCGTGTAAGGGCTCTTGGGATTGCTGAAGACGTCTTCGACGCCGCCTGTTTCGACCAGCCGCCCGCCGTTGAGGACCGAGACCGTGTCTGCGATCTGACGCACCACCGCAAGATCATGGGAGACGAACAGATAGGTCAGTCCCAGCTCGCGCTGCAGCTCGTCCAAAAGATCGAGGATCTGCGCCTGCACCGTTACGTCGAGCGCGGAAACCGCCTCGTCGAGTACCAGGATCTGCGGATCGAGCACCAGGGCGCGCGCAATCGCCACGCGCTGACGTTGCCCTCCCGAAAGCGCGTGCGGCCGGCGTTGCAATAAGTCAGCCGGCAGTCTGACTTTTTCGAGAGTGGCCGCCACCTTCGCCAATCGTTCACGCCGGGGCAACCGTTCGAAATTCAACAGCGGTTCCTCCACGATCCTTTCGATCGTCTGACGCGGGTCGAGCGAACCATAGGGATTTTGGTAGACGAGCTGGATCTTCTTACGGAACAGTCTCAGCGTTTCGCCACGCAGCGAGGACAGATCGAGCCCGTCGATCACAACCTGCCCGGAGGTCGGCCGCTGAAAGGCTGAAACGATCCTGATCGTCGTCGTCTTGCCGGAGCCGGATTCGCCGACGATCGCATGCGTGCTGCCACGGCGAACACGAAACGACACGTCGTCCACCGCCCGGAAACTACCATCGCTGCCAGTACCGAAATCCTGCACCAGACTATCGACCACGATGATATCGTCTGCCGGCGCAGCGGATACGCTCGCATGCGGCGGCGATCGCTTCGGCCGGGCGTTCAACGATGGCGCATCGGCAAGCAGACGGCGCGTGTAGCTGCTTTGCGGGTTTCTGAGAATATCGGCGGTGCGTCCTTGCTCCTGAATGCGGCCATGCTGCAGGACTATCAGCCGGTCGGATCGATCGGCGGCAATCCCGAGATCGTGGGTCACCAGAAGGATCGCGGTGCCATATTCGCGTCTCAGATCATCGATCAGATCGAGTATGTGCCTCTGCACCGTCACGTCCAGCGCACTGGTGGGCTCGTCGGCGATGATCAGCGAAGGCTTCAGCGCGATGGCGATCGCGATCAGCACGCGCTGACGCATGCCGCCAGAGAGCTCATGCGGATATTGCCTGGCGCGCAGTTCAGGCTGGCTGAGACCGACACGCTTCAGCAATTCGACTGCCTTGGCTCGAGCGGCAGCACCGGATGCCCGGCCATGGACCGTCAGGATTTCGGCGACCTGCTCGCCAATCGTCCTCACCGGATTGAGCGAATTGCCCGGATCCTGCGGCACGAGGCTGATGACGGAACCGCGAATGCCATCCAGCCGCCTTTGCGGCCAGCCGGCAATGTTCTCGCCGTTCAGGCGAACGGTTCCTTGCTGCAGCAATCCACCTTCAGGCAGGAGGCCAATGAGAGCTTGCGCCGTCGAACTCTTGCCGGAACCGGACTCCCCGACCAGGGCGACGACCTCACCGGCGCGAACCTCAAAGTCAATATCGTGAACGACCGTGCGCAGGCCGCTCCTGTCGCGATAGGCTACCCTAAGGCCTGCAACATCGAGGATCGGCGCACCCTTTTCCGCAATTGTTCCGATGATAGGAGCCGTCATTTCCCGATACTCCCAAGCGCTCGGCTGATACGGTTGATGGAGATGACGACCAAGACCACGACAAGGCCGGGCGCCGCCGTCAGCCACCAGGCGGTTGCGATATAATTGCGTCCCTCGGCAATCAGCAGGCCCCATTCCGGTGTCGGCGGCGGCGCGCCGTAGCCGAGAAAGCCGAGGGTTGCGAGCTGCAGGATGGCCCAGCCGGCCTGCAGCGCAGCAAAAGCGATCACCGAGGTCAGCGAATTCAGCAGGATGTGGCGCCAGAGGACCTTGAGGAAGGTGCCACCGCTGCCGAAGGCGGCCTCGACATATTCGCTTCGGCGCACGGTGACGACTTCGGAGCGGACCAATCGGGCAAATTTGGCGATCAGCGTGCAGCCGACCGCAATCGCGGCGTTGACGGTGCCGAATCCGAGCAGAACGATGATGCTGAGCGATAAAAGCAGATCCGGTATGGACAGCATGACGTCCACCAGTCTCATGATGACCGTCTCGATCCTGCCGCCGAACGATCCGGCAAGAATGCCGAGTGTCGTGCCGGCCAGAAGCGCGATACCGACGGCGGCAAGCGCGCCCGAAAGCGAATGCACCGCGCCATAGACGATGCGGGCATAGAGATCGCGCCCGAGCGAATCCGTCCCTAGGAGATGAGCGGCACTCGGCGGCCGGAGATGTTGGCCGGGCAGTCCCTGTATGGGATCATAGACCGTGAAAATGCCAGGGACGAGCGCCCACAACACAGCCAGTGCAAGAATGAGGCAGGCGAGGACGAGACCAGGCTGTATGCGCGCGAGAGGCCGCCGAGTACGAGCGTCCTCGCGAATATCGGCAGTCACCGTCACGGACGATGCTCTTTCTTCCTGGCTTGGCGCATCCAGTTCGGTGTGCCGTTGCGCGGGTTCGATCCTTGCCATCATGCCGCTCCCAGTTTGATTTTCAGACGGGGATCGAGCACGGGATAAAGAAGATCGACCACGAGATTGATGACGACGAAGGCGGTTGCTGCGACGACGACGATTGCCTGGAGAACGGCGACGTCCTGGCTGTCCACCGCCTGCTTCGTGAGCCCGCCGATACCATTGAGGCCAAAGACCGTTTCAGTGATGACAGCGCTGGCGATCAACTCCCCAAACAGCAATCCGGCAACGGTTAAGACCGGCAGCAGCGTGTTCTTGGCAACGTGGCGCCACAGGACCTTGGCATGCGAGAGGCCTTTGGCTCGTGCAACAGGCACGAAGGGCCTTGTCAGGACTTCGTCTATGTTCTTCAGCAGGATTTGCGCCAGCGGAGCGGAAATCGGCACCGCGACGGTCAGGATAGGCAGGAAAAGACCTTCCCAGGGTCCGGGATTGATGACCGGAACGAGGCGGAGCCGGAAGGAGAATATCTGAATAAGCATGATGCCGAGCCAGAAGGTCGGCACCGATATGAACAGCGACGGTATGGACTGGATCAGGCCGCGCAGCCAGGCAAAGCCGGAAAGATTGCAGGCAATCGCGATTAGAACGGCAAGAAGCGTCGCCACCGCAAACCCCAATGCTGCAAGCAGCAGCGATGGCGGCAGGTTGGTGGCAAGCAGTGAGCTCACAGGAACGCCCGCCTGCAGGGAATAGCCGAAATCACCCGTCAGGAAGCTCCAGACGGCATGGAGATATTGGTGCAGGAACGATCCGTCGGCACCATAAGCCGCCCTGATATCGGCAAGCTGCTCGGGGCTCAGTCCGTAATCCGGGTTCTGGAACTTGACCAGCACCGCGTCGCCCGGCAGCGACTGCAGCAACACGAACGAAACGGTGAAAGCCGCCCATAGGACGAACAGCGCCTGCCCGAATTTCGATAATATGTATCTTGCCATGCCAATACCACGTCTTCGCATCGGGAAGGCCCGGCACCACGCCGGGCCAGCCCCATTTTTATCAGTGTTCAGCAAGCCAGGTGCTGTAGAAGGATGGGCGTCCCACGGCTTCGAATACAATTCCCTTCACGTAAGGCGCGCCGGCAAAAACCTGCGGCTCCTCGAAGAAGGGGATGACATAGGCCTGATCGAGTAGATATTCCTGCGCCGCCTTGGCCGCCGCCAGGCGTTTGTCGCGATCCGTCTCGGAGGCGACGGTTTCCAGGATGCCGTTCAGCTTGTCATCGGAGAAACTCGCCTTGGGATTGAGGCCGCCCTTTTGCAGCAATGCATCGCGGTTCTTGGGGTAGAACTGGCTCTTGATGACATCGGGATCGGCACGACCGACTTCGGCGACGACCAGAGGCGTCTTTGCCGGATCGACATTGTCGGTCACCAGATTTCCCGAGGTGCCGGCAAGAACCTGCAGCTTGACGCCGAGCTTGGCCCATTGCTGCGCGACGAGCTGCAGCACGGCCTTGTTCTGTGGCTGGGGTAGGGATTCGTAGACTGCAAGCGAAAGCGGCTTGCCATCCTTCTCGCGAACGCCGCTCGCGCCCTTCTTCCAGCCTGCTTCATCCAGGAGCTTTTCCGCAAGAGCCGGATCGTAGGTCAGTTTCGACGACAGATCCGTGTAGCCAGCCGCAGCCGACGAAATGACCGATTTCGCTTGCGGATAATTTTCCGAAAACAGCGTGTCGACGATTTCCTTGTTGTTAGTCGCATGCAGGAGCGCTTGGCGAACCTTGAGATCGGCAACCAGCGGGTTGTCCGGGCGGAAGGCGACGCTGTCGTTCACGCCGCGGGTCGGCGCCGCATAGATCGCGAAACTCTGGTCGGAGACCTGCTTCTCGTCATAGGCCTGCAGCTGACGGATGAAATCGGCCTGGCCGGAAAGCAACGCGCCGATGCGCACGCTATCCTCGCCGGTGATGATGTATTTGATGCCATCCAGATAGGCCCGGCCCTGATGCGCCAGCTTGCTCGGACCCCAGTTGTAGTCTGTCCGCGCCTTCAGCGAGAGCTGCTTGCCGAGCGTCTCGCTCTCGACGACGAAGGGGCCGGATCCGATGATCTTCGTCGCATCGCCGAGCTGATCGAAGGGCAATGCCAGCGTCTTCAACGAGACCAGGCCAGACCCGATGACGGATGTTCCCTGCAGAAAGCCCGGAGATGATTTCTTGAAGTAGAACTTGATCGTATAGGGATCGACGACTTCGCTGTGATCGTAATTGTTGATGACTTCGGAAACCGGCTGTTTCAGCTCCTTATTGCCGAGGCCGAACGTATCGTAGTTCTTTGCGACGGCATTGGCATCAAGCGGGGTGCCGTCGGAAAAGGTTACGCCTTTACGGATCTTGAACGTATATTCCGTCGCCGCATCGTTGACCGTCCAGGATTCGGCAATCCACGGCTCGATATCGAGCGTCTTCGGGTTTTGATAGGTCAGCTTGTCGGTGATCTGGTTGAGAATGCCGCCGTTCGGATAGAATCCGCCTGCCGGCGGATAGAGGTTCGTATGCGCCTGCTGTTCGAGATAAATCAGCGTGCCGCCTTTGACCGGCTGGTCATCGGCGAATGCCACCGGCGCCGCCAGTAGCCACACGGTCAGTAAACTTGCCGCCTTGAATTTGGCTTTGATGCCCATTGTGTAAGCCTCTGTAGGATAATGCACATCAACCTATGGCAAACCCCTATCTATCTATAGAATTAATATTCTAATTTGGGCGTAACCTGGGAAACGAACGCGCGGCAATATCGTGGCGTTGAATGGGTGCGGCGGGCTGCTTAATGGGACAAGCATCCACTAAAAATGAGCGGGCAATATTCGCGCATTCAGAAACGCCTCCGCAATCCAATGCGCTTCCTCGATACCCTTCAATCTTTTCTATTAGAATTGTTTTTCCCTACGGCCCGACTATTTGGCATTGCCGAGAATGGCCTGCCGCACCTACCAAGCATATAATCCACTAAATTAATGGATTAATCGAACTTGGAACGCCTCCGATCGTTCGTTCGTTCGGAAGAATCGATTTCAACGGGTGATGAAAATGACCAGACAGGTGATTGAATATGCCGGCATTCCGGTAGGCATCGTCGTTCCGGACAACGGCGCGCTAAAGTTCATCGCAGTCAAGTTTCATGTCTATGATCTCGACGGCCAACATTTTGCCGCCGCTTCGGACGTGCTGCGAGCCATCCATCAATTGGCGTCCCCGTCGACCGGCAACCTCGACCGCGCTGCATAAAAGAAGGCGTATCATGAGGAGGCTGCATCGCCTCTTTCGGCGCCCTGCACAACGCGATGACCTATCCCATGCCTTAACCTATCTCCATACCGGGAGCCCAACACATGGTCGTTACTGCCCAACCTCTCATCCTCGATCACGCCGTCATCGGCGTTCTTGACCGGCTGGACGAGGCTGCCGCAATCTATCGCAAACTCGGCTTTGCGCTGACGCCACGCGGCTACCATACGCTGGGCTCCATCAATCATCTTGCCGTGTTCGGCGAGAACTATCTGGAGCTGCTCGGATTTCCGCCTGACGGTGACGGGAAACGCGCCGATCTCTGGTCTTATCCGGTCGGTTTGAACGGGCTTGCCTTTCGAACCACCGATGCGGCTGCTCTGCAGCGCGAATTGGGCGATGCCGGCAAACCCGTCACCGAATGGCGTGATTTCTCGCGCCCTGTCGACGTTGGAGGCGTAGAGAAGTCAGCCAGTTTCCGCACCTTCCAGATCGGCAAAGAGGCGATCTCCAACGGTCGCTTCTTCTTTTGCCAGCACAATACGCCGGAACTGGTGTGGCAGCCGGGGGATCAGAGCCACCCCAACGGTGTTCTTGATATCGTCGATGTCTTCATCGTCAGCCGCGCTCCCCAGACGCTAACCGAACTGCTAGGCGGATTTGCCAATACCGTTGCTCCTGAAATCACCAGGGACGGCATTGCAATTCAGGCCGGCACCGTCACACTTCATATTCTGTCCGAGGCTGATGCTGCCTCCCGGTTCGGCTCGTCCATTCCGACAGATTTTGACGGCAACGAAAGAAAAGTGGCGCTCGGATTGAAGGTACGATCGCTTGAAGCAACCGCAGACATCCTGGCGCAAGGAGGCTTTTCGCCTCGCGCCCTTGAGGGCGGCCTGCTCGTTGATGCCGATGCCGCCAATGGAGTTGCGCTGTGGTTCAAGGAATAGAAGAGCCGGCGCATACTTGGCGGTGACGCACAAATAGTACGGCGGGAGCTCCTGAACGGCGGCAACTGAGATGCCGGTATCCGGCATTGCGATCGTTCAGCGCTTCGATATCGAAATCAATGCAAGGAACTCCACATGGCCAATCAGCCCGTCACCACCCGTATCGTGCTTGCCTCCCGTCCCGTTGGAAAACCGGTGGCGGCAAACTTCCGGCTTGAACGGGAAACCTTGCGGGATCTCGACGAAGGCGAGGTTCTTCTGCAGATCCTTTATCTTTCTCTCGACCCCTATATGCGAGGTCGCATGGACGACGCGAAATCCTATGCCGCGCCGGTCGAAATTGGCGGCGTGATGGAAGGTGGAACCGTTGGGCGCGTGGTCAAATCACGCAATACGGAGTTCACGCCGGGAGACATCGTCCTCTCCCATTCCGGCTGGCAGAGCCATGCGATCTCAAACGGCGCGGGATTGCGCAAGCTGGACCCGAATGCGGCGCCGATCTCGACGGCACTCGGCATTCTGGGAATGCCGGGCTTCACCGCTTATGCGGGGCTGCGCAATATCGCACGACCCAAAGCCGGAGAGACATTGGTCGTTGCCGCTGCAAGCGGCGCGGTCGGTTCGGCCGTCGGGCAGATCGGCAAGATCTTTGGTGCAAGGGTGGTCGGCATCGCAGGCGGGCCGGACAAATGCCGCTATATCCACGACGAGCTTGGTTTCGATGCCGCGATCGATCACCGTGCGGACGATTTTCAAGCCCAGCTTACATCGGCTTGTCCGAACGGCATCGACATTTATTTCGAAAATGTCGGCGGGCACGTCTGGAATGCCGTGTTTCCGCTACTGAACGATTTCGCGCGCGTGCCGGTCTGCGGACTGATCGCACATTATAACGAAGACCCGTCCACTTCGCGCGGATCGGACCAACTCCCCGCGGTGATGCGCGCCATCCTGAGAAAGAGCCTGACCATCCGGGGTTTCATACAGCGCGAATTCGCCGATCAGCGCCCCGATTTCTATCGCGAAGCTGGAAAATGGATATCCGAAGGGCAGCTGAAATATAAGGAGGATATCGTGGATGGGCTCGAAAACGCTCCGGAAGCTTTCCTTGGCCTGCTAGAAGGACGGAACTTCGGTAAACTGGTCGTGCGTGTCGCACAGAGCTGACCGCCAGCCGTCAGTGGCGCATATCGGTCCTTCATCGCAATCTCTCCGAAATGGCCTCGGCGACCTTTCTTGCCTGCACGCGAATATCAGGCACGGCGGTAATTTCCCAGAATTGGCCCGCAGTCAGCGCGCCGACGGCATAGATGACCGCTTCGCTGCCGCTCGAACCAGGGATGCGTGAGCGCTCATCGACCACCAGTCCGAGACGAAGCGGGTCTGCCTCGATCAGGCCTTGGCGCTGCATCTCCTGCAGCAATGGGGAATGGGCGATGCCTGCCCGCTCCATGCCGGTGCAATTCACGATCCAATCCGCCTCAATCGATGCGGTAAAGCTCTCGCCGCGCGGCCGGTAATGTACGGTCAAAGACTTGATTTTCTCGACATTCTGTAGGTAGCCGGCGCGGACCGAAACCTGGCCGCTTTGCAGCATCGTCTCAAATCTCCGGAACACATCCGGCGCAACCCGATGACGATGAATGTTCCACCATGGCAACGCATGGCGTAAAAAGCGGCGGCGCTCGGCCTCCGGCAATCTCGACCAGAGAGCTTGCGTTTTCGGGCGCAAGCCATCCATGACTCTGCGCCAGTCCCCCGCATCTTTGCTTTCGCGACGGAGAACATGCAAGAGTTCACTCATCCTCGTGGGCAAGGCTCCAACGTCGATCTCGACCGCCGGCTTCGGATGACTGACGTGATCGTGCGGAACGAGACCCCGCCGCGACAACACGATTATCTTGCCGGTGAAACCGTGGGCAGACAGTGCCAAGACCTGATCGATCATCGTCAATCCCGAACCCAGGATACAGACCGTATCGGTCGCATCCACGCGCCTCAGCCATGACAGTCGCCATGGATTTTCGATGATGTGGGAGCGCAGGCCGGCGGGCAATCCGGTCAAATCGAAGGGCAGTTGGGCATTCCCCACTCCCAGACAAAGCACGACGCTTCGCCCGGCGATCTCATTGCCGTTGTCCAAAATAAAACCGAGCGCGGAGCCGTATCGCTCAACGCATCCGGTCGCCTTGGCCTTGATGAAATCAACCCGGCAACGCCGTTTTCTGTTGCGCAGCAGAGCAGCCAAACTGTCTCGAATATACAGGCCATAGTCCTGCCTAGAGGCGAAATCTCCCGCATCCAGCGGTCGCTTATGCTCCCGCAGCCATTCGACAAAAGCATTCGGACGGTCCGGAAAAAGGCTCATGCGGCCGGCCGGCACGTTCAAACGGTGCAGATAGAGCTCGGTGCGATAGGCGGTTCCGCGGCCAAATCCGGGATCGTCTCCGACAATGGCGATGGATGCGGTTTCGGGAAGCAGTTCCACGAGGTTACAGACGGTGGAGATGGCCGAAAAGCCGGAACCCACGACAACGGCATGATAGATCATGGCTTGCCTTCTTCACTTTCGGGCGCTGCGGGAATTGCCAATAACTTCCTTTCATCTGATTTAGGGCGGATGGATTTCGATCCAACATGCGACGATGGCTTGCCGGGGAGATATCGAATGTCGCCCTACCTTCTTCCGCTCATGACACGGCCGCACGCTTGGCCCGCTTTCTCAATGTGCAAGACATTATCTATAAATTTCGTGGATTAAAAGAATAGGTTTCCGCCGCCTTCCCTTGAATGGGCAAATGAACTTCTTCGTCCTGCAGGCAGCTTCCCCCGGCGGCCGGCAGCGTATTTTCTTAGCCGCTTATTGTTCCAATGAAGGAACTCTGGGTGCCGACATGAGTTGGGGTCTTTCTTTCAAGGAGGATAGAGACATGCAAGTGAACGCAGCAATGACACGTGACGTGCGCGTCGCAAATCCCAACCATTCCATTCGCGAAGCTGCGACCATGATGGCCGATCTCGATGCCGGCATTATCCCCGTCGGCGAGCATGACAGGCTCGTGGGCATGATCACGGACCGCGACATTGCGGTACGCGCAGTCGCGCAAGGGAAAGGACCGGAGACCAGGATCGGCGACGTGATGTCGGCAGAAGTCAAATATTGCTTCGAGGACGATGACGTCGACGATGTGATGATGAACCTGGGCGATATTCAGTTGCGGCGGCTACCCGTTCTCAATCGGGACAAGCGGCTGGTCGGCATACTCTCACTTGGCGACATTGCCGTTTCCATGGAGGACGGATCTGCCGGCCTTGCGCTTGCCGAAATATCCAGGCGCGGAGGAGCGCATTCGCAAAGGCGAACCGGCAATGAGTGAAGGAGTGACGCGATGTCTGCATTAAAAACAACGACGGATCACAAGCTGATCCGCCAATGGGTGGACTCAAGAGGCGGACACCCATCCCGCGTGAAGAACGCCGGGGCGATGGCGGCCTTTTGCGGATCGATTTCGGAGAGCCTAAGAAAAACCTGGAGGAAATCGGCTGGGACGAATTCTTCCGGATCTTCGACGAGAACAAGCTGGTATTCCTCCATCAGGAATAGACGGAAAAAGTTCGCCCTGTCCAACCGGGCCGAAGCTCTTGCGAACGCAGTGCGATTCGCGTCGTTGCCTGACGTTCGAGAGCCTTGCCCGTTCAGTAGGAAATTCGCCCATCGACGATCGGTGATGATCCTGAGGAAAGTTGCTGTTTCAACACCTGTCTCGCATCATCGCTGATGATCGACATGGGAGCTGCGACCGCGACTTTCGCCGCCGAGCCCGCCAGATCTGCGGTGCGCACGGCCGCCATGCCCACTCTATCCGCAAGCGAAACCTGTCCGGTGTCCAACGATTGCCCCGCCAGCCGCCGCCCTAGCAGCTGGACCATGTCGCGATTGTCCGCAAAGGTATTGTGGCCCAGCGCGTCGTCGGGCTTTACGGCGCTCGTATCGACGACCGTGATCCCGAGCTTGGCCAAGTCTGCCGCATAGGGTGTCGAATCGAAGCTGCCGACCCGATTGACACCACCGGAGAGCCATTGCGAAACCTGTAATGCCTTGTCCTTGGTTGAGGAAAAGATCGTGAAGTGCGGATGCTGCACGCCCATCTCGATCATCTGGCGGCGGAATACGTCGATATCGATGTCAGGCGATGCGAGGATGACATTCTTCACCTTTGACGGAATTGTCTTGTTGCGCATGGCAACGCCGCGCAACGCTTCCGCCGTCAACCATGATCCCATGGAGTGGGCAAGGATCGTCACCTCGCCGACATCGGGGCTTTTGGCAGCCTGCAGGATCATGTCTTCCAGCGCCCGTCGCGAGAAATTCGTGCTTTCCTTGTCGTAGAGATAGTCGAACACGTTGCCGCGCGAGGGCCAGGTGAAGAGGATCGGTGCGGCATCCGTTCCGGAATCATGCATGATCTGCGCGAAGCGGAAGACGGCGTCGGCATAGGTATTGTTGAAGCCGTGCACGAAGATGACGACCTGCCGCTTGGCATTGCGGTTCTTGCCAAACCACTCGAAAATGTTGCGCTCCGATGCCACCTTTCCGACCTTGAGGACAGCAAACTCCTTTTCGGGATTGGCCGGTACATGCGATGGCCATTGCACTTCGCCGATCTTGCGATTTCGATCGGGAGGAATGGAAACGACGATATCGTTGAGAGAAATCGCCGTTCCACGTTCGCCGGAATAAAGCTCGCCTGGTTTGTCGGTCGGCTGGCGTGTCGTCGCCACCAGCATGTCCACGGTGCGGGTGCCTGGTCGCGCCGTTGCGACTGGCTGGAGAACATTCTCCAGCCGCCCCGCGCAGCCTGCCAGGACCGACAGGGAGATCAGAACGGAAAGACCAGACCGCTTGAAAGCAAATGAGGTCAAGCTGCGCTGTGCGCAGGCAACGGGACGAACGCTGCCGGCAAAGTCCCTTCGTCCAACCTTCTGCATCGGACGCCCCTTCAGTGTTGCGCGTCGTCGCGGGGAATTCGGAACCAGGCAACATAGAGTGCCGGGAGGAAGAGCAGCGTCAGAACCGTACCGACGACGATGCCGCCCATCATCGCATAGGCCATGGGGCCCCAGAATATCTCCCTGGAGATTGGGATCAGCGCGAGCGTTGCGGCCGCCGCCGTCAGCATGATGGGCCGCATTCGATGCTCCGTCGCCTCGATAACCGCTTGCCAGGCCGGCACACCCTCGCTTCGAAGGTGCTCGATCTGCACGACAAGGATCACCGAGTTGCGGATCAAGATACCTATGAGAGCAAGTATGCCAAGGATTGCGACGAATCCCATGGGCGCGTTGCTGAAGAGAAGTGCTGCAACCACACCGATAAGCGCTGTGGGAGCAACAGCGAACACCAGAAACAGCCTGCTGAAGCTTTGCAGCTGAATCATCAGGATCGTCGCCATGATGAACAGCATCAGCGGCGCTACCGCCACGATCGGCCCCTGCGCTTTGGCGCTCTCCTCGACCGAGCCGCCATCGACGATGTGGTAGCCGCTTGGGAGTGTCTTGCGGAACTCGTCGACCTTCGGCTGCAATTCGTTGACGATCGTCGCCGGCTGCGTCGGTCCGACCACGGCAGCCTTGATGGTGATGGTCGGTATGCGGGTGCGCCGCCAAATCGTTGGCTGCTCCAGCTCGTAGTGGAAATTCGCAACCGCGGACAACGGTACGGATTTGCCATTGGAACCGCCAAGCTGGAGGTTCTGCAGCGTCTCGATCGAACCTCGCTCGGAGGTCTGGGCGCGGCCGATCACGTCGACGAGATAGATGTCATCCCGGATCTGCGTGGCCGACGACCCCTCGACAATACTGTTCAGTGCCGTTGCAATATCCTGCGAGGAGACTCCCAGCTGCCGTGCCTTGTCCTGAAGGACATCGACCTTGACCACGCGTGAAGGCTCGTTCCAGTCGAAGGTCATGTTGGACAATAGAGGATGCTGACCGACGATACCGGCGAATTTCTGAGAGATATCCCTGACCTTCTGGATATCCGGCCCGCTGATCCGGTACTGCACCGGCTTGCCGACCGGGGGGCCGATGTCGAGCAGCTTCACGAATGCATCGGTTCCTGGGAAGGTCTTCGTCAGATAATCCTGCAGTTCGGCTTTGACCTTGTCACGAACGTCGAGCCCCTTGGTGACGATCACGGTCTGACCGAACGAGACATCGGGCGTCTGCACGTCAAAGGACAGGATGAAACGAGGAGCGCCTTGGCCGACATAACTCGTCCAGTGATCGATATCCTTGTTGTTGGCCAGCATCTCGCGTTCGAACCTAGCCATCTGCTTGTTCGTCTCCGAAATCGAGCTGTTCTGCGGCAGGTTCCAGTCGACGATCAGTTCCGGTCTGTCGGAGGACGGGAAAAACTGCTGCTGCACAAGGCTCATCCCGCCGATGGAAAGAGCGAAGGCTGCAACCGTTGCGGCGATCGTAATCCAGCGCCAGCGCAGAGCCACGCGCAAGAGCCATGCAAAGGCTCGTGTAAAACGGCCTTTCTGCTCATGATGGGATTTCATGGTTTTCGGCAGGATCGAAACACCGAGCAACGGCGTAAACAGGACTGCAACGATCCATGAAACCAGGAGCGAAACGGCAATGACCACGAAGAGGGTGAAGGTGAATTCACCGGCGGCGCTGGTATTGAGGCCGACCGGGATGAAGCCTGCGACGGTCACGAGCGTACCGGTCAGCATCGGGAAGGCGGTCGAGGTATAGACGTATGTCGCCGCCTTTCTCAGATCATCGCCCACTTCCAGTCGGGCAACCATCATTTCCACCGCGATCATGGCGTCATCGACGAGAAGGCCAAGGGCGATGATCAGCGCTCCAAGCGAAATACGCTGCATGGAAATGCCGGTATATGCCATCACGAGGAAGGTGATCGCGAGCACGAGCGGAATGGAGATGGCCACCACGAGCCCTGCCCGGACGCCGAGGCTGATGAAGCTGATCGCAAGCACGATGACGATCGCCTCGAACAGCGCGCGTGTGAAGCCCGACACGGCCTCGTCGACGACGGCGGGCTGATCGGAAACGCGCTGGACGTCCACGCCGATGGGAAGATCGGCCGTGACCTGCTCGATCTCCTTGTCGAGCGCCTTGCCGAATTCAAGGAGATTCGCCCCAGTCTTCATGCCGATGGCAAGCCCGATCGCCGGCTGGCCGTTATATCTGAACAGCGCCGAGGGGGGATCGACATAGCCGCGCTTGATCGTCGCGACATCGGTCAACGGGAAGAACCGGTCGTTGACGCGAAGATTGATCGATCTGAGGCTTTCCTCTGACGTGAACTGGCCGCTGACCCGCAAGGCGATGCGCTCGGGACCGGCATCGACGAAACCGGACTGGGTGACGGCATTCTGCGCCTGCAGGGTGTCGATGACGGACTGTTGGTTAAGTCCGAGGGCTGCGATTTTTCGTGTAGAAAATTCGAGATAGATGGCCTCGTCCTGCGCACCGATGATGTCGACCTTGCCGACATTTGCGACCGTCAGCACCTTTGCGCGCGCAGTCTCGACGAGGTCACGAAGCTGTCGCTGTGTCAGTCCATCGCTGGTAAAAGCGTAGATATTGCCATAGACGTCACCGAAGGTGTCGTTGAAAAACGGTCCGACAACACCGCTCGGAAAATCCCCCTTGATATCGCCGATCATGTTGCGGACCCGCGTCCAGATGGCGTTGACATCCCTGGCTTTGGTCGTTGGCAGGAGCTCGACGAAAATGGTCGTCTTGCCGGCAACCGTCTCGCTCTTGGTATAATCGAGCGAATCCAGCTCCTCGAGCTTCTTTTCGATACGGTCGGTGACCTGTTTGGTCACCTCCTCGGCTGACGCACCAGGCCATTGCGCCTGAATGATCATGGTCTTGATGGTAAAGTCGGGGTCTTCTTCGCGGCCGAGACCAATATAGGAAAACGCGCCGGCCAGAATGAAGACAATCATGAAATACCAGACGAGCGAACGATGTTCGAGCGCCCAGTCGGACAGGTTGAATTTCTTCACGGGGATTTTCCTTAATCTACTTTGACGGCCTGGCCGTCGGCAAGCTTGTGAACGCCGGCAATAACGATGCGTTCGCCGGGGTTGATGCCTTCGGTGATCTTCACGGAGCCGCCCTCGACGAGATCGCCGTCGATCTTGATCGGTCGAATGGAGACCTTGCGAGTTGCGGTATCGACCACCCAGACGTTCGGCTTTCCATCCTTCATCAGGACGGAGGACGACGGCAGCAGAATCGTTGGATCTGCAACGACAGTCGCGGTCGCAGTGACGACGGAGCCGAGGCGAAACGTCGCCGGCGGATCGATGAGCGTGATTTTCGTGCGCCGCGTGCGGGTGGTCGCCTCGGCTTCCGGGGCGATCTCTCTCACGGTGCCGCTTGCGCGAATGGTCGGATCGAGCTGGAGGGCGATCTCAAAGGGTGATCCCACTTTGAGGCCGTCGAAGCTTGCCACCGGTATGTCGATGATGACATCGCGCTGGTCGGGACGGGCGACGGTGACGATGCTTTGCCCTGCGGAGACGACCTGCCCCACTTCGGCCGAAGTCGCTGTCACGACGCCATCGAATTCCGCACGAAGCTGCGCATAGCCCAGCTGTTCCTCCGCCTTGTCCAGATTGGCCTGCGCCTTGGCAACCGAAGCACTCGCACTCTTGCGCCCAAGCTGCGCTTCTTCAAACGCCGCTTCACTTCCCGATCTGCTCTCGAGGAGGGATCGCTGGCGCTCCTCGGTAGATGCAGCATTGACCAACTGCGCCTGGGCATTCGAAAGCTCGGACTGCGAACTTTTGACCGCAAGTTCCAGCGACAGCGGATCGATGGCGGCAACGATGTCGCCCTTCTTGACGATATCGCCGACGCTGACCTTGCGTGCGATGACCCGTCCCAGGACCCGAAATGCAAGCTGGGTCTCGATTCTGGCCTCGACCGTCCCCGGAAGGGTCAGGGCGGAGGCAGCGGTGGACTGGGCGACGACGGAAAGTACGGGGCGCGGCGGCTCGTAATGGGCTTCATCCGGCTTCTGGCAGGACGTCAGGAGCAGCAACGCGAGGATCGCAAGGCCGCTTGTGGCTCGGATGTTCATTTTGCGGCTCCCTTGTCATACGCAACGGTCTGGCCCGGTCGCAGGAATTTCGCGCCGTCGGCGACGACGATCTCGCCCGGCGACACGCCTGTCCGTACTGCGAAACGGCCAGTTTCGTAGCTGGAAACATCGATCTGGCGCAGCGACACGCTTGACGAAGAGGGATCGACGACCCAGACGGCCGGTTTTCCGCTTTTCGAGGCCATTGCCGACCATGGCAATTCGATTGCGTCCCGAGCGGTTGACCGGAACAAGCCGATTACCGGAGCGCCAAGCTGCATTTCGGGCGCGCCTTCGAGCCCCACCTTGACCCTGATCGTTCCGGTCGACGCATCGATCGTGGGGGAGATTTCGCGTACGGAAGCCTCAACCTTATGCGACGGCGCCGAAAGGAGACTGACGGCGACCTTGTTCTCCAGATTGCGGCCCAGATAAAGGGACTCGAAAACGTTGAAGACCGCGTCGCGGGGACCGTCATGAGCGAGCGTAAAGATCAGCTGTGCGGCTTGCGCCACCTGCCCGACTTCGGCATTCCTGGCCGTGATGACGCCATCGGCATCCGCGCGCAATTCCGTATAGGAAAGCGCATCCTGAGCCGTGTCGAGCTGCGCTTGTGCCGATTTCACGCTTCCCTGGGCGGTCAGCAGCGTTTCCTGTGCCTGATCAAGTGCGGCGCGGGTCGTAACCTGCGTTCTGAAGAGGTTCTGCTGCCGATCAAAGGCAAGCTGAGCCTGCGTTTGCTGGGCTAGCGTCGATTGCAAGTTGGCGGTGGCAACATCCAGGTCGGCCTTCTGCTCCTCGGCGTCCATCCGTGCAAGCACCTGCCCGGCCTTCACTGACGAGCCGACATCGACGAAGCGTTCGACGATGCGCCCACTGACCCTGAAGGAAAGGTCGCTTTCCACGCGTGCGCTGATTTCGCCGGTGATGGCGCTGTTTTCCACGACCGGCGTGAGCTTGGCGACGACGGTTTCCACGTTCTTCGGCTTTGTTTCACTTTCAGCCTGCTTTTCGCATGAGGAGAGCGCGACCGCGCTCGCACCCAGCCATGCGATGACAAGGATAGTTTTCATGATCTGACCTCTTGCATCCGTCGGCGGGAGCAATATTATTGACTGACCCATTAGTCAATAGAATTTATCTTGACGTCAAACCGTCAATAACGCTCAAGGTGCGGCGATGACCGATCTAAAGAAGCTGACGCGCGCGGAGCAGAAGGCTCGCCGCCCCGTACAAATCCTGGATGCCGCGTTTGAGGAGTTCGTGGAGCGCGGCTATGTCGCAACACGCGTTGAAGATATCGCCAGTAGGGTCGGCGTTACGAAGGGAACCGTCTATGTTTACTTCGAAAACAAGGAACAGCTTTTCGAAGCGATGATCCGGCACATTTCGGAACCCCTCGAAAACCTGTTGGCAAGCGCGAATGAACTGAAAGGGACCGCCACTGAGCGGCTTCAGCAAAATATCGACCTCATCTACGATCTTATCATCAGGGACCGTAAATTGCGGGAATTGATGAGGTTCGTGATCGCCGAGGGCACGCGGTTCCCGCAGATCGTCGACAGGCACCACGACATATTTATCGATCCACTCGAACGGCAGATGCAGTCCCTTATCGACGAAGGGGTAAGGCTTGGGGAATTCCGTCAGGCACCGGCGGCATTCTGTGATGCGGTCGTCGCGCCGGCCATCGCCTTTCTATTCTTCAAACTGCTTTTCGACGAGCGGCGGGCCCTGGACAAGGCAAGCTATGTGAAGGCGCATATCGATCTCGTCCTGCATGGGCTGCTTGAGCGGCGTTGAACGGCCAACGCTCTTCCTGGTCTTGCAGCCATGGTGCGTCTTGAAACTCAATGGGCCCTTTGGGCTCTCCGATCTGCTTCGCGGAATTGTTCGTCCGAGCAAAAAGCAGATCACTCGTGAGATATATGCGCCGAAAGCTAACCTATGGATCAGTGTATGGCCAAAACTTACGGTGGTTAGGCTGAGACGATTAAAGCCTTATTGGCTGAAACATGGAGGACGATATGCCGCTGAATGATTTCGGAAATGTCGGAGACGCCTACCAGAGATATTCGGACGGGATACGCGGCAGAATACGACATGAACTGGTGTTCCAAGTCGTAGCCGGACTAACAACTGCTGGAGGAGCCGTTCTGGATATGGGATGTGGTGACGGTGAAATATCCGTGCGCCTATGCGAAGCAGGTTTCAATGTGCTGGGTGTCGATGCATCGGCCGAAATGCTGCGTCGAGCAAATTTGCGTAAGGCCCAATTACCGGAGCAAGCACGCAAACGGCTTAACTTTGAGGTCGGCACTATCGAAAACTTTGAACCAGGACAGACATTCGATGCAGTCTGCTGCCACGGAGTGTTGATGTATTTGGATGACAGCGGCGCTGCCATTCAAACATTAGCAGGCCATGTCAGCTCTGGCGGCCTGCTCAGTATTCTGACCAAGAATGCACTCTCCAACGGTTTTCGCGAAGGACTCCAAGGAGATTATACGCTCGCACGGCAGTTGATCGAGACCGGCGCGGCAAGCAGCCTCGGCAATCTCGGCGTCAACACGCGCGGTGATGATCCTTCAGCAATTGTGGATCGCATGAAGCAGTGTGGTTTTGACGACTGTCAATGGAGGGGTATCCGCATCTTCTCAGATCATCTCGATGCGGACAGCTTTGACGATAATATGGCTGACGCACTCATCGCGCTGGAGCAGGCAGCTTCGCTGCGCGACCCGTACAGGGGAATAGCCCGGCTGTTTCACGCGACGGGTCGAAAAGTTCAGTAGGCTTGCCACTGAGTTGATCAAGAGCGAAACGCCGACATTGTTGTCGCGTCGCTCCTCTCCCTGGCAGCCCGGCAGCTCGCTGCAGTTTCGTTTCTTCGTCTTCGGTCTAAATTTAGCGCGCCAAATAATAAAATTTACGCGCGTTACCTTTTACGACGACGCGAAACGCAAAAGAACTTGCCCGGACCTTACGTTTCCGGTTGCGCTCTCTTCCCTGCAGACGCATAAGGCGTCTGACATGGGTAACAGGAAATGGCCGAGGTTCGATGGAAAAACTGACGCACAAGACAATGGAGGACTTCGCGAAATCCTGCGGCGTCTCCCGCCCTACCCTTTCCAAGTATTTTGACGATCCGACCAGCGTGAAACCGGCAACTCGAGCGCTGATCGAGGCGGCGCTTCGTTCGTCGGATTATCAACCCAATCTGTATGCGCGAAACCTCAATCGCAAGAGAACCCGTAATATCGGCATCCTGGTTCCAGCCCTTACCGATCCCTTTTATGCCGAAATGGTCAATCGCCTGGAATTGCGGCTGCGCAACGAGGGTTATTGGCCGATCGTGTTCTCGTCGCATGGATTACCCGAACTGGAAGCAGAAGCCGTCAATACGATGTTGTCGTTGAAGGTGGCCGGTGCGCTTGTCGCACCATTGGGACAGAAATCCGACCCACGCACCTTTGAAAAACTCGCGCAGAACCTGCCGATCGTCTACTTCGACACCTATATCGAAGGGAGCACGCCGTTCATCGGCAATGACAACTACCAGAGCGTCGCAACGATCGTCGAATATCTCTGCCGGTCCGGGGAAGCGCCAGCCTATCTCGATATACCGCATGTCAATCACAATTCACCCGAAAGGCTGGCAAGCTATATCGCCACCATGGAGGCGGCGGGCGGCGAGCCGCTGGTGATCAGCACCAATGCCGACTACAC
The DNA here is from genome assembly GCF_057784355.1 of Martinezella sp. CNPSo 3959. Classification (NCBI taxonomy): domain Bacteria; kingdom Pseudomonadati; phylum Pseudomonadota; class Alphaproteobacteria; order Hyphomicrobiales; family Rhizobiaceae; genus Martinezella; species Martinezella sp. CNPSo 3959. The sequence continues at coordinate 244,427 of NZ_JBXSOV010000005.1, read as the reverse complement.
TTGGGAGTTCGAGCGGATCGGTTACGAGCAGATGGACAGCCTGCTCCGGGCAAAATCTCTTCCCCGCAAAACCATCCTCTGCGCGAATGATCGTCTCGCCTTCGGTGTGATGTCGGCGGCCTTCGCGCATGGGCTCAAAGTAGGGCGTAAAAAGGGTGATCATCTGCGCATAGCAGCCCATGATGACCATCCCTTGAGCCGGTACATCTGCCCGCCGCTGACGACGATGGCACAGGACTTTGCCGCGATGACGGCAAGCGGCGTCAATACGCTGCTGACATTGCTCGGAGACGCGAGTGCACCGGTTCAGACGATCCCGCACAAGCTCAGCCTGAATGGAACGCTTGTCATGCGGCAGTCGGCCTGAAGTCGCGCTTGCCATTCATCTACCCAGAGTTAGCCTCGAAGCTGTGCCAGGCTGCCACGGCTGCCTCCACGGCGCGCCGGGCCTCCGCCACGTACCTTCCCATCGACACGAAGCCATGGATCTGTCCCGGCCAATGACGATGCACCATAGGCACGCCTTCCTCCCGCAGCCGCTTGGCATAGGCCATGCCTTCGTCGACCAGAATGTCATGCCCGGCTGTTGCGACGAAGGCCGGCGCCACCCCGGCGAGGAGGGTTTCAGCCCGTAGCGGCGAGACCCTCCAATTGGTAATATCGGCTGTGGTGCGGACGTAATGATCGCGAAACCATCTCATCGTAGCGGCAGTCAAGCCGAAGCCCTCGGCATAGCGATAGTAGCTATCAGCCACCTGGGTGGCGTCGGTGTTGGGATAGATGAGCAGCTGGGCCGCAATCGGCGCGGCTTCGCCGCGACGCGACATCAATGCCAGCACGGCGGCCAGATTGCCGCCCGCGCTATCGCCGGCGACGGCGATCCGCGCGGGATCGATGCCGAGATCTGCAGCAAATCGCACTGCGAATGCCAATGCCGCGGCGCAATCGTTCACGCCGGCGGGAAATTTGTGTTCCGGCGCCAGCCGGTAATCGGGGCAGATCACGGTGCATTTGCCAATATTGGCGAACCATCGGCAGATTTCGTCGTGCGATTCGAGATTACCGATTACCCAGCCGCCGCCGTGAAGATAGATCAGGCCCGGACCATCCTTCAAAGGCGCGCCGATGCCGCGATAGATGCGCAAGGTGATCGGACCATTCGGGCCGACAATCCCGCGATCTTCCACCGAAGCGACTGCCTCTTTTGCACCTTGAAGCGTTGGGCAAGCGGTATTGTAGTCGATACGGGCCTCTTGAGGTGTACCCGTTTCAAATGGCCGATCGTTTGATCCGCTGGCCATAGCGAGCACGCGCCGGGCGCTTTCATCCAGCTTTTCCATTGGCATCCAGCTTTTCCATTGGATTGTCCCTCCTCTGCAACGATCAGGCGAGAAAACCGCGTGCTTCGTCTTCGTCAAGACGCCGGGGCGGCGTGAATTGCGTATCGATATTGACTGACTGCCGGCTTTCACCCGACTGGAGGATAGCCTCCATGATTTCTAGGACATGAAGGGCCAGCTCTCCGGATGCGCGCGATGGCCTGCCCTCCTGAAGTCCTCGCGCGAGGTCTGCGGCGCCGAGCATGCGGTAATTTGCCCGGTCCGGAGAGTCAAAAGGCCAGTTTTTCCCGCCGTAAAGTTCGCCGTCGCTTTCGAAATCGCGCCAATCCGCGCCATGCTCGGACAGTGACACCGTTCCGCCGAACGTGTCCGGGTCGGGCAAGCGCAGCGAACCTTCGGTGCCGTGCAGCTCGATTGGATGATTGGAGTGACGAAAGACGTCCCAGGAGGCACCGAAATTCACCGTCGCGCCGGATTGGAATTCCAGAAGTGACAGAATGTTTGTGGGCGTGCCGACCTTGAAGCGTGTGTTCTTGAACGGGCCGTCGGCGGTGATCAAGCGCTCTTCCTGGCCTTTCGTCGCCATTGCCATGACCCGCACGACCGGGCCAAGCAGGTTTACCATCATCGTCAGATAATAAGGCCCCATGTCGAAGACCGGGCCGCCGCCCGGTTGATAGTAGAATTGCGGATTGGGGTGCCAGTGCTCCATGCCGCGCCCCATCATGAAGGCAGTGCCACTGACCGGCCGGCCAATCGCGCCCTCATCCATCAGGCGCCGCGCCCGGCGGCCGGCCGCGCCGAGGAACGTATCGGGCGCTGACCCCAGCCGCAATCCGCGCCGCTTCGCCTCCGCCACAAGAATGCGGCCATCGGCTGCCGACGTTGCCAGCGGCTTTTCCGTGAAGACATGCTTGCCGGCCGACAAGGCCGACATCGTCACGTCGAAATGGACGGCGGGAACAGTGAGGTTGAGGACAAGGTCGACTTCGGGATCGGCCAGCAATTGGTCGACGCTGAGCGCGCGAATGCCATATTCGCGGGCACGCAACGCGGCGGCATCGGCAGATATATCGGCGCAAGCGCGCAATTCGACGCCCGCAAACAGCGCCGCATTGCGCAGATATGTCATCGAGATGTTACCGCAGCCGATAACGCCGATGCCGAGTTTAGCTTTTGAATTGCCAGCCATATTACCCATTCCTCCCTATCCACCGCATCTGTTCGCCGCACTTCGGCTCATCCGAACGATGACTCCCGGATCGATTTAAAGCATCTTATTTCTTGACGCGCGACAAATTTTTATAAAACATATGCGAATACTGGCGCGGAGGTTTGGAGGTCGCCGGTCTTCCTGGGAGGGAAACATGACAGATATCAAGAAGACGCCGGCTCACGCCAAGAGTGCCGGACAATCGATAATGCTTGATCGTCGTCAGCTGCTGTTGGATGCTGCCGGCGCCGCCATCGGTACGGCAATGCTTGGTGTTGCCTCAGGCCTCGGCATCCGCCCGGCACGCGCTGCGGATCGGACGGAAATCAGCTTTGCCAGTGCCAGCTTCTTCGGCAAGGAAGGGCTCGGCGATCTCGTCAAGGCATTCAACGAGTCGCAAAGCCGCATCACCGTCAAGTTCATCGAGCTGCCGCCGCCGAGCTCGTCGACGGAAGTCTACCAGGGCCTCGTTCAGCAACTCGCTCGCCGCAACGGAACGCCCGACGTCTTCAGCCAGGACGTGATCTGGATCGCGGGCTTTGCCTCTGCCGGCTGGGCGCTGCCGCTTGACGAATATTTCCCGAAGGACAAGCGCGCCGATTATTTCCCCGGCACGGTGGCGGCCTGCACCTATGGCGACAAACTGACAGCCCTGCCGTGGTTCGTCGATTCCGGCATGTTCTACTACCGCAAGGATCTGGTGGAAAAGCATGGCGGCAAGGTGCCGGAAACCTGGGCCGACATGGCAACGATGGCAGCAGAGGCGCAGAAGGCCGGCGACGCCAAGTTCGGTTATCTCTGGCAGGGCAAGCAGGCCGAGGTTCTGGTCTGTGACGCCGTCGAAATCATTGCATCCAATGGCGGCTCCATCCTTTCCGCCGACGGAAAATCCTCCGTCATCGGCGATGATGCCGCCGTTGCCGCGATCCAGTTCCTGTATGACACCATCAACAAGACGAAGATCAGCCCTCAGAACGTGCTCTCCTGGGACGAGGAGCCATCTCGCCAGCCGTTCACCTCGGGTGAGGCGATGTTCATGCGCAACTGGTCCTATGTCTATCCGATCGCGCAGGACCCGAAGGCCTCGCATGTCGTCGACAAGGTTGCTGTCGCGCCATTGCCGCATTTTGCCGGCGGCAAGAGCTCGGCCTGCCTTGGAGGCTACCAGTTGGGCGTCAATGCCAACTCCAAGAAGCGGGAAGCGGCGATCGAATTCCTGACCTGGATGTCTTCACCCGAAACCCAGACCCGGCTTGCTCTCAATTTCGGTCTCGCGCCTTCGCGGCCCGCCATCTTCCAGGATGCGAAGCTGAAGGCCGAGCAGCCGTTCATGGCGAGCCTCCAGGACGTCTTCACCGGCGCCACCCCGCGACCGATCACGCCGCAATATGCCAAGGTGACGCTGGCATTGCAGTCCAGCATCTCGAAGGCCCTGGTCAGCGGCAACGTCAAGGCGGAACTGCAGGCAGCAGCAACCCAGATCAACAAGATCGTCGGCTGACATGGCAGTAACCATGACGGCTGCCGTTTCCGAGCAAACCCCGGGCAAGTCGAGGGCGCCGTCAAGCGCCCTCTGGCCCTGGCTGTTGCTGCTGCCGGCGTTCCTCTCTCTGGCATCGGTGTCCTTCTATCCGATCATTAATGGCGTCTATCTATCCTTCACCAACCGCTCGCTGATCACCCAGGACAATGATTTCGTCGGCATCGCCAATTATGTGCAGCTGCTGGCCGATCCGCCATTCTGGAATGCCTGGTGGCACACGATCTGGTTCACGCTGATCTCGACGTTGCTCGAGACCTTCATCGGCCTGGCAATGGCGCTGATCCTGTGCGAGACCTTCGCCGGCCGGGGCATGGTCCGCGCCGCCATGCTCGTGCCCTGGGCCATGCCGACCGTGGTGACGTCGAAAATGTTCGGCTGGCTCTTCGACGGCCAGCACGGAATCATCAATTTCATCCTTCTGCATGCCGGGCTGATTGACCAGAACGTCAACTGGTACGGCTCGCCCGATACGGCGCTGACGACGATCATCCTTGCCGATGTGTGGAAGACCACGCCATTCATGGCGCTTCTGTTGTTGACCGGGCTGCAGACCGTTCCGAAATCGCTGATCGAAGCGGCACGCATCGATGGTGCTGGCGCCTGGACGATCTTCTGGCATGTCCGCCTGCCGCTCCTGATGCCGACGCTGCTGATCGCCGGACTCTTCCGTGCTCTCGATGCCTTCCGCGTCTTCGATCTCGTCTATGTCCTGACGGGCGGCGGTCCGGCAGATTCCACCGAGACCCTTTCGACGCTGTCCTACAAGGTGCTCTTTTCGACGCTTCAGTTCGGCTATGGCTCGGCGGTCTCGACCGCCATGTTCATCACCGAGGGGCTGATCGCCATCGGCTTCTGCGTGTTCCTCGTGCGCCAGATCAGGAGGACGACATGACCGGAGAGCGCTCAGTCTTCCAGAACATCCTCATCTATCTCGGCGCCCTGTTCATTCTCATCTGGTCCGCAGGCCCGTTCATCTGGCAGTTTTCGACATCGCTCCAGCTCGACAAGGCATTGACCGAGGGGACGCCCTCGCTCATACCGAACCCGTTCACGCTGGAGCATTACTACAACGCCTTCGTCGAAAAGGGCCTGCATCACTATGTGCTGAATTCGCTCATCGTTTCGCTTGCGACCACCGCTCTCTGCCTGATCGTCGGTTCGCTGGCTGCCTTTTCGCTGTCGCGCCTCGATGTGAAGGGGCGCTTCGGCATCCTGACGGTCATCCTTTCGGTATCGATGTTTCCGCAGATCGCGCTCGTCGGACCTCTCTACCTCATCGCCTCCGATCTCGGGCTGCTGGATACCTATACCGCGCTGATCATCACCTATCTTGCCCTCGGGCTGCCGCTGGTGACCTGGGTGCTGTTCGGCTATTTCGAAACGCTTCCACGCGAAATCGACGAGGCAGCCCGCATAGACGGCGTCGGCCCGGTCGGCCTGCTCTGGCATATCATCCTGCCAATGTCATTGCCGAGCCTGGTCACGACCGGCTTGCTTGCCTTCATCACTGCCTGGAACGAATTTCTGTTCGCACTGGCCTTCACCTCGGACAGCGACAGCCAGACGATCCCGGTCGGCATCGCCAATTTCACCAACCAATATTATGTGCCCTGGGGAGACATCGCCGCAGCATCGGCTGTCGTCACCGTGCCGCTCATCATTTTGGTGCTCTTCTTCCAACGACACATCATCGAAGGCCTGACCCAAGGCGGAATCAAGGAATAGCGGGAATGCGCAAGGACATAAAAGTCGGCTGCCAGACGTTCACATGGGAAATGCTCGGCAATGCCTGGACAGGAACGGCCGATGATCTGCTGTCGGCGATTTCCGCAGGCGGTTACTCCGGCATCGAAATCACCGACACCATGATCGGCCGCTATGCGGCAAACCCGCATGCCTTCGCGAATGCATTGAGGGATCGCGGCCTGACGCTCGTCTCCTTCGCCTTCGGCTCGAAGAGCGGCTTTACGGTGGCCGACGCGATGAACGATGACCTTGCGACGGCCAAGCGCTGGATCGATTATGCCGCGCATTTTCCGGGCGCACTCGTTTCCATCGGCTCGGCAACCGTCGTTTCCGAAGGCCCACGAGACGAGAAGTTCGCCATTGCCGGCGAGTTCTACAATCGCGCCGGAGAACTGGGCAAGATCGCCGGCGTCGAGGTCGCCGTGCATCCGAGCTCGCATCACAATACGCTGTTGTTCGACCGTGCCGATTACGACCGCATCTTCACACTCCTCGACCCAAGCCTGGTCGGCTGGGTGCCGGATACCGGCCATATTCTGCGGGGGCATCCCGACATGCTTGATACGATGCGCACCTATCAGGACCGTATCCGCTACCTGCATCTGAAGGATGTCGATGCACAGGGCCGATGGGCGATGCTCGGCGAGGGCGTTCTCGATACGCCGGCCGTGATCGACCTGATCTCGACAGCTCCGCTCTTCAATGGATGGCTGGTGCTGGAAGAGGAATCTGAGACGGCCGGCGCCGACCCTGCCGCCGCGGTCAAAGCCAATCGCCAAACCATGCGCGGCTATGGGGCATAAGGAAGAAGACCATGATCGAAAAGGAAAGCCGCCGTCTTCGCGTGGGAGTCCTCGGCTGCGGGCCGATCGCACAGTTCGCGCATCTGGAATCCTGCGTCAAGGCGAGGAATGCCGATCTTTATGCGATCTGCGACGCGGCCCCCGATCTTCTGGCCCGCATGGGCGCGACCTACGAGCCGCAGAAGATGTACGGCGATTATGACGCCATGCTGGCCGATCCCGAGCTGGAGGCCGTAATCGTCGCGACGTCCGACGCCTATCACGTGCCGATGTCGATCAAGGCGCTGGAAGCCGGAAAGCATGTGCTCTGCGAAAAGCCGATCGGCGTGTCGGTCGAGGAAGGGCAGCAGCTTGCCGAGGCCGTGCGCCGATCCGGAAAGATCCTGCAGGTCGGGCACATGAAGCGCTTCGATCCGGCACTCGAGGCGGCGCGCGATTTCGTGCGCGATGACATAGGCCAGATCTTTGCGATGAAGGCCTGGTATTGCGATTCCACTCACCGCTATACCAATACCGATGCGGTACAGCCCCTGCCCGTCACCAGCAAGCTTGCGCGCAAGCCCTCAGGCAATCCCAAGGCCGATCTCCGGCAATATTTCATGCTGGCGCATGGCTCGCATCTGGTCGACACCGCACGCTTTTTCTGCGGCGAGATCATCGCCGTTCGCGCCCGGCTTCTGGAACGCGCCGGCGCCTATTGCTGGTTCGTGGAGACCGAGTTTGCCAACGGCGCCCTCGGCCATCTGGACCTGACCGTTGCCGTGCGTATGGATTGGCATGAAGGCTTCCAGCTTTACGGCGAAAACGGCTCGGTTCTCGCAAAGACCTTCAATCCCTGGTACTTCCGCGCGAGCGAAGTGGAAATCTTCCACGAGAAGGATGCAACGAGCCGGAAGCCGCTCGGCGCCGACGGCCATTTCTTCCGCCGGCAGCTGGAGGGGCTCGCCGATACGGCGTTGAAGGGCGCGCCGATGCGCGGCGCCAATGTCGAGGACGGCCTGGCCTCCATCCGCGCAATGGTGGCGATCGCCCGATCGGTGGAACGGGGCGAGCGTGTCGAACTCGCATCGGTTTCGGGAGCGGTCTGATGCAAATCGGCATATTCGCCAAGACCTTTCCCGGAACGGAGCCGCTCGGCGTTCTCTCGGCCGTGCAGGATAGCGGTTACGCATGCGCGCAGTTCAATCTCGCCTGCTGCGGGCTCCCGTCTATGCCCGATACCATTTCGAAAGAAACGCTCGCAGCGATCCGGGCGGCCGTCGAAGCGACCGGCATCCCACTTGTAGCCCTGTCGGGCACCTACAACATGGCTCACCCCGATATTGCCGTTCGCCGATCGGGCCTCGCCCAGCTCGCTGTCATCATCGAAACGGCGGCCGCACTCTCGATTCCGCTGGTGACGCTTTGCACCGGAACGCGCGACCCGAACGACCAATGGGCACATCATCCCGACAATGGCGATGCTTCCGCCTGGGCCGACATGGCGGCGGAGATGTCAAAGGCCCTGGAGCTGGCGGAGCGGCATGGCATCGATCTCGGTATCGAGCCGGAGCAGGCCAATATCGTCACGTCGGCACGTGATGCCCGCCGGCTGATCGGCGAGATGGGATCGCGACGGCTGCGTATCGTGCTTGATCCGGCCAATCTTTTCGAGCAGGCGACGCGGGCGCAAGCGCGGGCGATCGTCGAAAAGGCGGTTGAAATCTCCGCCGGCCATATCGCCCTGGCGCACGCCAAGGATCGTCACGGCGACGGCCGTTTCGCGACCGTCGGGCAAGGCGTGGTGGATTTTGCCGATTTCATCGCGCGACTGCGCTCGGTGAATTTCGACGGGCCGCTCGTGACGCATGGCCTTCCAGCATCCGAAGCGGCCGGCGTCGCCGGTTTTCTCAAGGCATTGATCTGATGGGACAGAAATCGTTCAAACGTGACGATGCGGAACTTGCTGTCCATGAGGACGGGAAAGGGCTTCCGGTCGTCTTCCAGCACGGCCTGGGTGGCGATGAGGCGCAGGTGGCACAGAATGTTCCCGCTTCGGTGGGCATTCACCGACTGACGCTGGAATGCCGCGGACATGGCAAATCCTCGCTCGGCAATGCCCGACCCTTTTCGATCCGCATGTTTGCCGAGGACGTTTTGGCCGCGGCCACCGAATACGGGTTTGACCGCTTCATCATCGGCGGCATTTCGATGGGCGCGGCCATTGCCCTGCATCTTGCCCATCATCACGCCAATCGGGTCGCCGGCCTCGTTCTCGTACGCCCTGCCTGGACCTTCGAGGCATCGCCCGACAATCTCGAGCCGATCCGGGCCGTTGCGGCCCTGATCCGCTCGTACCCGGTCGAGGAGGCCAGAAGCCGCTTTATCGTCTCAGAAACCGGGCAACGGATCGAGACGGAAGCGCCGGACAACTTCTCTTCCCTGCTCGGCTATTTCGACCGACCGGATGCTCTTGTCTTTGCCTCCGTTCTGGCTGATATCGCCGCAGATGGACCGGATGTGCCACAGGCAGCGGCAGCCGCCCTCGCCGTGCCCACCCTCATTATCGGCAACCGACAGGATGCGATCCATCCGCTCTCCTGCGCGCAGACGCTCGCTACTGTCATTCCAGGCGCGAGCTTTGTCGAAGTCACCGCCAAGGCCATCGACAAAGACAGGCATTTTGCCGAGGTCCAAGGTGCCATCGCGCATTTTCTCGCATCCAAAACACTCCGGAGCTTCGTTCCATCATGACGTCCAGACCCCTTTCCGGCCCGGCGGCCATCGCAGCGCTTCCCCGCAACAGGCTGCTGGGCGAATTCTCGCTCTGGTCGGCCGATCTTGCCAATATGGAAACCGACCTCAAGCGTATAGAGCCTTATGTCGACCTGCATCATATCGATGTCGCCGATGCACGGTTTACGCCGGGCTTCCTGTTCTTTCCAGATTTCGTCGCGCGCATCGCCAAGTCGACCGCCAAGCCGATCCACGTCCATCTCATGGTCGAGGCTGAGATCGTCGAGGAGCAGACGCGTCAGTTCATAGAAGCGGGCGCGGATTTGATCAGCGTCCACGCCGAGAACGGCGATGCAGGCTTGCGGGCCATTGCGCTCGCCAAGGAGCTTGGTGCTGAAGCCGGCGTGGTGCTGCGGCTGGAAACGCCCGTTTCGGCGATCGAGCCTTTCATCGATCATGTCGCCTTTGTGACGCTGCTCGGAACCTCGATTGGGGTCAAGGGACAAAGCCTTTCCGAAAAGGCCTGCGACCGCCTGATCGAAGCGCGTTCCCTGCTGAGGAAGGCAGGCCGCGAAGATCAGATCATACTCGCCGCCGATGGCGGCATTCGCGAACAAACAGTGCCACTTCTGCGCCAAGCAGGCGCGCAGACGGTCGTTCTCGGGTCGCTGGCATTCGGCGACAGGAACCTTGGCGACCGGATCGCCTGGCTGCATGGACTGGAGAGCCGGGTTTCGTGAAAAAGGTCGCTCTTGCATTCGATCTCGGTGGAACGGAGCTGCGCGCCGCGCTTATCGATGATGCGGGATGCCTTCTGTCGTTCTCGTCGCTATCGACGGACGCGGCCGGTGGCCCCGCCGCCGTCATCCGCCAGATCGAACAGCTGGCCGAAACGGTGCTGGCGGAGACACCCGGTCTTTCGCCGATCGGGATCGGGATCGGTGCTCCCGGTCCACTCGACCCGGACGCCGGTGTCGTGATTGCCGCCCCGACGCTCGTCGGATGGCATGAGGTTCCATTGGCGGACATTCTCCACGGCCACTTCCGGCTGCCTGTGCGGCTTGAAAACGATGCAAACGCGGCAGCGCTCGGCGAATGGCGATATGGCGCCGGTCGCGGGGCAGATTCGATGGTGTTCGTCACGGTATCGACCGGTATCGGCGGTGGAGTGATTGCCGATGGCCGAATTCTGCATGGCAGGCGCGGTCTGGCTGCCGAGATCGGCCACATGACGATCACAAACGAGGGCGAACGTTGCTTTTGCGGAGCGGTCGGCTGCTTTGAGGCCGTCGCCTCCGGCACGGCACTCGGCAGGCGGGCAACGACCCGCACCAGGCCATCAGACGGATCGGTGCTGCGCAAGCTCGCCGCCAACGCCGATGTAACCGGACGACACGTCGTTGAAGCCGCGCGAGAGGGCGATGCTGATGCATTGGCGCTGCTGACTGACGAGGCGCGCTTGCTGGGGATCGGCTTTACGAACCTGCTTCACCTCTATTCGCCCGACGTGCTTGTCATGGGCGGAGGAATTTCGCATGGCTTCGATCTTCTGCACGATCAAATGGTGATGACAGTTCGCGAGCGCGCCATGCCCGCCTATCGCGACGTGCCGATCGTTGCCGCACAACTCGGGCGCCATGCCGGTTTGATCGGCGCGGCCAGCCTCATCTTCGACGGCTAGCTGCTGGCAGACAGCTCGCTGTCCAAGAAATAGCTCATCGGATCTTCGGCGCGAGCCGCCCGCACCGTGCACTTCCTATCGGTTGGCCAATGCAACAACACGATCGGCAGCCGCTGAAAAGCCTTGTAGCGACACCTGGAAGCCCAAGGCATTGCCGCCATCGGCAACAACCTTGAGGTTCAAGCGGGAGCCGGTTCGCAATTTGGCAAGTGTCGGAGCATCGATCGGAAGCAAAGCTATGCAGCCGTTCGGCAGGCACGTGCGAAAGCGCACCGGCTTCAAGGGCGGCTGATCGTCGATATTCGGCGTGACGCCCGAGTCGAGGACAATTCCGAACGGCAATAGCAGCGTCGCAAGTGCACTGCCATCGGGACGCATCTGCATTTCGACAGCGAGCAATCTTTGGCCATTCTGCTGGGTTTGATCCTGCGAGAGCGCGCAAGAAGGTGCCTTGTCACGTTGATTGCACGCAACATGCCAGTCCTGATAGGTCTCCTGCAGGCTGGATGCGCCGTTTGGCAGCGCCGATTGGGCGAAGGCCGAAGGCACGGGCGCCAAAAAGCTCGCGGAGATGAAGGCGAGCACCGCATAAGATATGCGGCCGACTGTCCGAAGTGAAATGAATGCGGAATTTGACAAGGGATAAGATCTCTCAGCTTTGAAATGCGACCTTATGCAATCGTTCCCGCAAAGGCCAGGATGAAGAGCTAGCGTCGGCAACCACCCTTCGACGCGAACCGGCGCGCCCAAGGACGATCTCGCGCGGAAGCGCTCACGTGCATACCCACTCCCGCACACTGCAGCGGGAGCCGGAGCCCTCGCATGCCTTGAGCGCGAGATCTTCGGCTTCGCGGCGTGTCGGCGCCGAATTCGCACCCCACGGCGTGAGGCGCTTGCCGCCTTCCTTGCCGATGGCAAGCGCGCCGCAATGATTGTATGGAAAGCCGGTCTTATCGTCGTCATCCCAGTGGCGATGATTGCGGAAGACACTGACGACGACGCAGCTCTTGCCCTTATCCCGCTCGCAATGCTTGAGGGCGATATCCACGGCTTCCTGGCGCTTGTCGGCTCCCCAGAAGAAGCCGTATTTTTCATCAGGCGCGGAATAGGCGATGGCTGCCCATATGCCGCGCTCGTCAGGCGGGGGAGCCGGCGGCTGCTCTGTCGTGAAGAGATCGGCAGCCCACGGATGGGCGGCGGAGACAAGAAGCATGCCTATCGCTGAAATCGCGGATTTCAATCTCATTTTTAGCTCCCTTGCTTTCCTGCTGCCGAAGCCACGGAAATGACAACGCAGCCGCTTCCTGTCGGTAAAAGCATGGCATCGCCACCATCGTTGCCGAGCTGGTAGACACCGACCTGGTCGAGATTGTTGACGAGCTTGCTTCCGTTCGGGAACTTGGCCGAAACTTCCGGGCAGGACATTGTGAACGGTGCGACGCGAACCATCGCTCCTTCGCAGCCGGATGCGACTGGTGCTGCAAATACGATGCCGGCGGCCGGGCCGCTATAGCCCTGCGTGGCATAGTTCATACCGACAAGCGCTTGTACGGCATGCTTGTCGGCTGCCTCCTTGTTCCACACCGATTGGACATTGTACTGCGTGCCGTTGGTCAACAGCTGCCCGAGAACCGGGAAAATCGTCGAACAGGAATGCAGTCCGGCCTGCTTGGCGTGCTGCAGGAACGGCGTATCGGGCAGGGCCTGATTGGCGTCGTTCGCTGCGGCGACCGCCGGCTGGGAGAGAAGATTACCCAAGACATCATATCGGACGGCGGCATAGCCGCCAGCGGCGACGATTGCGATCGCCAGCATTGAAAGAGCGGCGGTCTTTCGCCAGCTTCGCTTCGGCTCGGCTTGCTCGACCGCCAGGTTCTGGATTGCGGCATTCTTGGTGTTTCGCGACATGATGCGATCGTGAATTGATTGCTGGGTCATTGAAATCCATCCTTCACTTTATCGCCTTCACGGCTGTGGAAAGGCCTTTGAGATTTGCGGTCACGCTGATCGTTCTCCCATCCGCGGTAGGATAGGAAACCGTTGGCGCGGTATTCTTGGAAATCTGCTCGCGCAGGACGGGTCCGACCGGCAGCATGCCGACGCACACCGTGTTGTTGCAGCCGTTGAACGGGACCTGTATCGGCTCCTTGCGGCCCTCGAATTGCAACAGGATACCGCCGTCGCTTTTGGCAACCGGGGCAGCGCGCAAGATCATATAGGGGTCGCCTTTCTTCGTCGCGGCGAGCGACCAGCTGAATGCGACCTGTCCGGCCTCGTTCTCGATGATCTGGGTAACATTGCAGACCCGCTGGCGGATCTTGAGATTTTCGTCGCAAATCAGCGTCCAGTTCTCGAAGGGACGAATGGTCCGCTGATAGTCGCCAAGCTTCACCTCCCCGGGAACAACGACCTCGGAAGGTTTTATACGAAACGCGGGGGAGGCGGCATCCTGTCCGGCCGCCATCGAGCCGAACAGGAGCGTGCACATCAGGAACGTCGGGACGCCGAGAAGCGCTCCTTTGACCATGACAGCCTCAATTCAGAGTGAAGCTGACGCCAGCGCCGACACCCACGTGTCCGCCGGCGGCCGTACCGGACAAGTTCGCCCGGACGCGGCCGTTCTCGCTGGTGTAACCGGCGCCGAAGGCCACCGCGCCCTCGCCTCGCCAGACACCGCCACCGAGAGCCACGCTCGCCTTGCCCGGACGGTCATCATAACGAAGCGATGCCGCTGCAAGTCCGATTGCGGCCGCCTGCCTTGCCTCGGAACGGACGTCCCCAAGCTCCTGGTTCAATTGCCCGAACTTCTGGTCCGTGTAGTTGTTGGCGGAGGCCAGTGTGGTAGCGGCAGCCGTATCCGTATAGGATTTGACCTGAGTGATGCTGTCACCCAACTGGGCAACGTTCACCGCATCCGTGGGAGCGACACCCTTGCCGACGTTGGAAATCACCACGGGCGAGTTCACATCACCGCCCTGCAGCGTGATGCTGTTCTTCTTGCTGCCGTCGGGATTGAGGTCATAGGTGACGGCGTTCTTGGTGATCGTTCCGACACCGGTCTGCAGGCTGTCGATCGCCTGATTGGTGGCATAGAGCTGCGATCCGTTGATAGCGTCGGTGCTGTCGGAGGAAATACGGCCGGCGGCGACGTTCGTGATGGTTCTTTCGGCCCCTGCAGCCCCCACACTGACGGTGCCGACTGGCGCGGTTCCGGCAAAATTGTAGTGCTGACCCTGGATGTCGGTGCCGGTGGTAGCGACGGCCGCCTGTGTTGTGGAACCAGAGCCCAAGGCCACATCATTGGCATTGTTGGCCTGCGCCCCCTGGCCGAGGGCAACCGCACCCTGCCCCGTCGCCGTAGATCCAAGTCCTGCTGCCAGGCTGCTCACGCCGCTGGCGACACTCTGCGGACCGATCGCAACGCTATCGGTGCCGCTGGCGGTGGAATCCGCCAGCGTCGAGTTGGCGTGGAAATACTTGATGCCGCCGCCACTCGTGATGTTGGTCAGCGTGTTGTTGACCGCGCCGAAGGCATCGTAGACCGTGTTGTAGTTGTTGCCCTGGACATTATAGGTCGGACCGGTGATCGACCCATCCGGGTTCACCGTCGTGCCGCCGCCGATCAGGTTGGTGATATTGGTGCCAAGACCCTTGAGCTGGCTGACATTCACGGCGTCGGTATCGGCCGAACCGGCGGCCAGGTTGGTCAGCTTGCGCTCCGAGCCGGCCGAGCCGATCGACACTTCACCGACGGAAGTCTGCGGGGCTGTAACGGCAAAGCCAGTATAGCCGGCTTGAGCACCCACGGTCGTTACGGATTGTGCACCGAGAGCGACGCTGTTGATGTTGTTGGCTTGCGCGCCGGCGCCGAGCGCCACCGATTGGACGCCCGCAGCCAGCGAATTCGTGCCGAGGGCAACGCCATCGGCCAGCATGACATGGGCATTCTGGCCGATAGCCGTGCCGCCCGGGGCAACCTGGTCGACGACGGCGCCATTGCCGATACCGATGCCGTTGTCGCCGTTGACCACGGTCGTCGGGCCGACCGCGACCGATTCGGCGCCCACAGCAAGCGAGTCACCCGCCGCCGAATTGGCATGGAAGTATTTGCTTGGGGTTGTCGCCACCGAAGCGATGGCACCCTGGAGCTGGCGAACCGTAACGGCGTCCTGCGCGTTGGTGCCGTCCGCAACGTTGATGATCTGCCGATAGGACGTGCTCGTGCCGACCGAGACCGCGCCCAAAAGGGTTTTATCCGTCGTATTGTATTGGATGAAGTTCGTTGGGCCAGCCGCAATCTGGCCGCTGGTGGGTGCCAGGGGACGATCGGAAACCGAGTCGGAGCCGAGGGCGACCCCGCCTTGGATGATGGCCTGGCTTTGTCTTCCAAGTGCCAGGGCATCGCCTGCCGTAGCGGTCGCGTTATAGCCGACCGCAGTGGAACCGACGCCCTGCGCCGAGGAATCGCTGACGGCAAGCGTGCTGTCATTGGTGCGCACATATCGGATGCCCTTACCGTTTGCATCGGTATAGGTCGTCGATGTGTCACCGGCGAGATTGTTGATCGTATTGCCGAGATTGGTCAGGTTGCCGCCGATCGTGGTGACCGTCGTGTTAAGAGTGTCGACCGCCTGGTTGGTGGCAAAGAGCTGCGAGCCGTTGACGGCATCGGTCGAGCCGCCATTGAGCTGGCCGGCAGCGACATTCTGGATCTGGCGCTCGGCACCGGCGGATCCCACGGAGAAGGCGCCGGCCGGCGTCGTGCCTGCGAAGGTGTAGGCGGTACCGCCCACCGTTGCGCCCGAAACCGCCGTCGTCGCACCGGACTGAGAATTCAGGCCGATAGCCACATCACCGGCATTGTTCGCCACCGCGTTCGGGCCGACGGCAACCGAATCAGTCCCGAGGGCTTGGGAATCCGGCAAGGTGGAATTGGCATGGAAATATTTGATGCCGCCACCGGTGTTGATGTTGTTGACGATGTTGCTGAGATTGGTGATGCCCGTCGTATTCAGGTCGACCTGCTGGTTGGTCGCGAAGAGCTGCGAGCCATTGACCGCATCCGTCGAACCGTTGTTGAGCCTGCCCGCCGCGACATTGGTGATGGTGCGCTCGGCGCCTGGTGCGCCAACGCTCACCGTCGAGGCAGGTGTCGTGCCGGCAAAATTATAGGTATTGCCGCCGATCACCGCGCTTGCGGTACCGACCGCTGTGGTGGTCACCGAGCCCGAGCCAAGGGCGACATCGCCGGCATTGACTGCGGAGGAGAGAGCGCCCAGTGCGAGCGCGTTCTGAGCGCCGGCATTCGCACCAGCGCCGAGAGAGGCTGCCTGAACACCGGTTGCAAACGCGTTCTGACCGATCGCGGTGCTGGAGGTCGCCGTCGCATTGGCATTGGGGCCGATGGCGGTGCTGTAGTCACCCGTCGCCTTGGAGATGTATCCGAACGCCGTTGCGTCGAGGCCGGAGGCGCTCGCGCCGTTGCCGGCCGCGATGGCATTCGCCCCTGCCGCGGTCGAGAGCGGTCCGATCGCGACTGATTCCGCACCTGTCGCCGACGAATCCGCCGCCGCCGAATTGGCATGGAAATACTTGATGCCGCCACCCGTGTTGATATTGTTGACCGTCGTGCCGATGGCGTCGACCGCCTGGTTGGTGGCAAAGAGCTGCGAACCGTTGATCGCGTCGGTGGACGACCCGCTGACCCGGCCCGCTGCGACATTGGTGATGGTACGCTCGGCACCCGGTGCGCCGACGCTGACCGTCGAAGCCGGATTGATGCCCTGATAGGCGTAAGTCGTGCCGTTGACCACCCCGCTGGCGGTGCCGACTGCTGCAAGGGTCGACGAGCCCGAACCAAGGGCTACGTCGCCGGAGCTAGCCGTCGCCGTTGCGCCATTACCCAAAGCGACGTTGCCGACAAAACCGGAAGCGCCCGCGGTAGAACCGTTGCCGAGTGCAACTGAGCCCTGGCCGATTGCCTTGTTGTTGTTGCCGATCGCGACCGCGCCGGCCGCCTGGTTGGACGCACTGGCGCTTGCCGTGCCATCGCTGTTGGCGATGTTATTGGCACCGCCGGTGAAGGCGCCGGTGCCGCTGGCATAGCTCGGATCGCCAATCGCGACCGCGCCGTCGCCGTAAGCAGTGTTGCCGTAGCCGATTGCGACGGCTTGACCGCCATCGGCGATCGCGCCCGTGCCGATAGCGACGGAATCATCGCTGAGCGAGCCGGCAGCGGTGCCGATGGCGATCGCGTTTATGCCTTCTGACACCGCGCCCGAACCGAGCGCGGTCGAGGCTGCTGCTGTCGCGACGGTCACCGTGCCAATGGCGATAGAGTCGTCCGCTTCAGCATTGGCCAAACGGCCACCGGCGAACGCACGGTTACCAGCGGCCTTGGCTTCAGAACCAATCGCGACCGCGTGCGCTCCCGTTACGCTGGCCTGGAAGCCCAGGGCAGCCGAACTATCGCCGCTAGCCACGGTGCCGATGCCGAGTGCGGTGCTCGCGGCCCCGCTGGCGTTGGCGCTGACGCCGGCGGCGAGAGAATTATTTCCCGTCGCCTTCGTTCCAGATCCGTACGAGGAAGCATTTGTGCCACTGGCGACAGCCTGTCGTCCCGTGGCGGTGGAATTGTCGCCGCTGGCATTGGCGCCGGCACCCGTGGCAACCGATAAGACACCTGCGGCATTTGCATTGTTGCCGAGCGCGACGCTGGACGTCCCGGTGGCGGCAACGATTGCGCCCGAGCCTATCGCAACAGCACCACCAGCAGCGAGCGCCTGTGCCTGGTTACCCATGGCGACGCCGAAGGCTCCCGATGCAACGGTGGTTGGGCCAATTGCGAGCGAGTTGGTTCCTGATGCGGCCGCTGTCGTACCGAGAGCGATAGAATTGGTGTTCGAGGCCTTGGCGTTGTAGCCGATCGACGTCGTATTATTAGTGCTGACGCCAATACCGGCGTTGGTTCCAAGCGCGATATTGTCGTTGCCCGTGACGAGGCTACCCGCGGAGGCCTTTAGGGTGGCATCGTAAGCGACAGCACCGTCGCCACTTCCAAACGCGAGGTTGCGCGTCCCGGAGACGCCCGAGCCGGCACCTCTCATGACGCTGGGAATGCCGCCGCCGATGGCGGTGTTCTGTGCGCCGCTCACGAGCGTGCCGGCTGCGATGCCCATCGCAACCGAACTGGAATTACCGACAGTCGAACCGGCGCCAGCGCCTTGTCCGACCGCAACGGTGCTGCTGCCGATCGCGAGAGCCTGCGTGCCGAGCGCGAGCGAGCTGTCTCCCGCGGCCCGGGCGCCGTTTCCGACGGCGGTGGCCGCGCTATTTGTCGCCTGGCTTAAACTGCCGACGGCGACGGCATTGGAGTTGGTTGCCTGGCTCGACAAGCCGACGGCGGTGGCGGCGGTGCCGCTACCAGTGGCCCCATTGCCGATAGCGACCGCGTTGCCGCCGGTTGCCTGGCTGACCACTCCCAATGCCGTCGCGTTGCCGCCGGATGCCGTACTGCCCGCTCCCACCGCGGTCGCGTTGCCGCCGGTTGCTTTGCTAGTTGATCCCACCGCGGTACCAAAGCCGGCAGCAGTGGCTGTGGAGCCAATGGCGGTCCCGCTGCCGGCTGCGGTGGTGTTCACGCCGAAGGCCGATGCTGCATCCGAAGTGGCTTGGGCGTTTCCGCCGACGGCGAGCGCGTTGACGCCGGTCGCGTTCGCAAAGACACCGATGCCTATGGCGTTGAGGCCATTGACACTCATCGAGTAGCCGATGGCAATTGAAGCGTTGCCCGTTGCGCTGTTGGAGGTACCCAACGCCACACTCTCCAGGCCATTGGCTTGGGTACCGTTACCGATGGCGACGGCGTTGGCGGCTGACGCGGTTCCGCCGCCGGCAGCATATTGCGCCTGCGCAGGCGAGAAAAGGCCGAGCGCGGTGAGCGTGGCGAGGCCGCCGATCACGCTTGCCGAACGCAAGCTCCCGCCGGCGCCTAACGAACCGGGGCCTATGTCCTTGCGGCGCATGCCGAGAATACGAGAGGCCATCCGCAGTACGGCCATCAGGCGACGGCGAAGCGACCGATCGGTGCGATCGGCTGAAATGAAGCTTTCAACAAATCCGCTACGAGATTTAGTCTGCAGATGTTCCCCAACGCACTCGTTCATGCTGCTTTCTCCTCGCTGCTATCTGGACGACCAAGCACGCTTGGACCCGCATCTGCGGCTGCGTCGTCGTTGAAATTATGCGCTTGCAGAAGCGCGCGACCCATTTTAGCGGCCTGGCTTTCGAGCTGTTCGCGCACGGTATCGACCCATGGCTGCGTCAGGTCCGGAACGGAATACAAGGCAGCATCCGCCCGGTCAGGGGAAAGCTTCATCCTCACCAGGGCGCGGCACACATCGAAATGGAATAGTGGCTCCCCCTCTCCATAAGCCGGAGACGTCAAACCGTAGACCAGGCAGGCAAATAGATAATCGACCTCCGCGCCGCTCAAGCGGCTGGCATATCGGTCTTGCAAGGCAGTCCAGGCTACCTCGATCTTCGGAGCAAAGATTTCAAATTCAGGGAATTGAATGTCCATAGAGCACCGGATGATTACTGTCCGGGAAGATGGCCTTATTTCAGCGCAAGCGTATTTTATAAAATTCCGGATTTTTTTTAGAAAATTACGGTTTTTGCCTAGCCGGCTGCGGGTGTAGCCACTTTGCCACACTTACCTATGGCTGTTTCATTTTCGCGCAGAGGTTTTCCCGGTCGGAGGCTGTTCCGCGTTATTGCCGCGAAAAATAGCGGCCTGAAGACGGACTTCGCGAGGAAGCGATGTTTCAGGCAACGCGGAGGTCAACGTCGGTTGCATACGGATGACGACTAGTACGCAAGCTCGGCAGGTCAACGCTCGAACCGCAGCTCTGTCGGCGTCCTGCCGCGATATCGTTTCATCGTTGTCGCCAAATGGCTTTGATCTGAAAATCCGGTCAGGTAGGCAATTTCGGCAATGGGGATTTCACCCTCGACGAGCATCTTTTCCGCGAAATCCAGCCGCAGGTTTATAAGGTAGCGATGGGGCGGCATCCCGAATGTCTTGGCAAATCTTACGATGAAATGATTGGGTGAAATGCCCGCGACAGCTGCCAGTTCAGCGACGTGAACCTTTTCCGTAAAATGTTCACGGAGATACTCTTCAACGCGACGGGCGCTCTTGGCGGAGAGCCCGCCCCTTGGCGACGGAAGCTGTTTCATATTGCTTGCATAGTTGCGGATGAGATGGGTACTAAAGAGCGTAACCAATGAATCCAGAAAGAGTTCATTCGGAGTTGCTTTCCCTGTTAATTCGACAGAAATCCTCTGCGCAATATCGAGCGCTATCGGATCGACGGTTCCGAAAGCAGGTGGCCGGAGTTCTATGTCGGCGAGATCGAACTCCTGAAGTGCCAGTTCTGACAGAGTGTCGGGAGGAATGGCGACGACAAGATTCTTCCTGGTTTCGGACCAGGCGAGGCTGCTGTCCACGCCGGCCGGATTGATGATGAGACATCCAACGGGCGCATCATATTGGGTGATTCGGTCGCTGCCGAGAGAGGCGCGCAAGCCGCGTATGGGAGCCAGCACGATCCCCATCGCATGCTCTTTGGCGAGAAATGTCTGCGATCCGGGATTGCGTACGGAATTGATAACGCTCCCGCGGGCGGTCGCCTTTCTCGGTCCTGCATATTCAGGAATTATGTCGAACACATATCGTTCGGCCCGTTCCCGGACCTCACCCGTATAGTTCATTCTTCATCGCCCCGCCCGAACGAAATCTGTGAATGCGAACAGCGAACCCGATCTCAACTCATTCGAGACCTTAGCTTCCCAGCACGGCGGGCTCAATGCCCGCTAGTCCGCCTATAGCGTTAAAGTACATAGTAGAAATTGACGAGTTTGGAAGAGCAGATATCCATATACTGAAGAAATGCTATGCCAGCAGACGATTTCATCTTTAAGTTGATGAAGTATATACTAAAAACCACCGCGAGGAGCGATCTGCTTTCAGGCTACATTTCCCGGAAAAGTAGAAAATTGACTGAAAGATATACGACCTCTAGGTGTCGCTTCGATGCTTCTCGTATAGATCCCAGGCGACGTCCGCCATCGCCAGAAGCACGTCCTCTTGGTTCCATCCCGCTGCTGCTGCAGCCTGAACGATTTCACTGACAATGGGCTGCAATTGGCGTTGGCACTCGCCTGAGAGGTCCTCGGCACTTCCCTGAGGTGGCTCGCTAAATTTGAATTCTACCATTCTCACTCTCGCAGTCGTAATATATGTCAGCTATCACATTCCCAACGCAAAATAAATCTGAAAGGATGCTCGGGGATTTTCAAGAGCCCACATCAAACCACACTATTGCTATGCTGCAAGCAAGGCAAACTTGATTACAGTCATTAACTCTATATCATTGGTCAACTCCCCAACCGCGGCATAATATATACAAGAAAAGCGGAAGTTATTCTGTGGCCTAGACAAGGGACTTCAAAGCACTCCGGCAAATCTCTGATGCTCATCGACCGCCAGAAACAGCCATAAATAAGGCCACAGCATCGCCGTGCCGACGATTGATGCAAGTCGACGCGATCGGATGAGGGAAAGTCAACCAATCCGCGAACGTCTATCGCCGAGATCAAGCGCGCGCCCAACGCTATGCGTCCGATGGATTGAGGTGAACTGCGAATCGCTGGCAATCATGCCACGCTGCGACTAGCAAGATGCAAAGCAGCCGATCTCCGGATCATCAGCCAAGCCCTTGCCGACTGATGTTATCATCGGTAGCTGGCGGCGGCCCGGAAAGGCGATGGATGTGTCTCTACGGATCAAGCGAATTTACGAACCCGCGGACGACGGCGACGGCAAGCCTATCCTGGCCGACCGTCTATGGCCTCGCGGCATCAGCAAGAACTAGGCCGGCGGTGTCACGCCGCGTCAGGTGCAGCGCTCGATGGTAGCGATAACTGCCTCCGCCGTATTCAGGCGACCACAGGTGCCGGAATGTCCTTCGTCGGCAGGAGCCGTGCCATGGCGCTCAAAAGATCCGTCTGCGATATCAGACCGAGGACGCGCCGGTCGGCATCGATGACGATGACCGCATGCGTTCGCCCGTCCGTCAGAACGGGCAACAACGACAAAGCGGGATCGCCAGCATCGGCAACCGCCGGTTTCGATAGGGCGTGCGCGATGGTGTCGAGGCCTCGCGAGAGCTCGCGCAGGCCGACCGTACCGATAAGGCGATCCTCCCCGTCCCTCACGGGCAAGGTGCGTATGTTGTGTTTCAGCAGAAGATGCCGTGCGTGCTCCGGCTCTGCGTGCTCGTCAATGGCGACGACATCGCGCGACATGATGTCGGCGCAGCTTATATCTCCATGCGATCGCACCGCTGCCTGCAATTCAACCTGCCGCAGGAGGCGGCTGAGGTCGGCGCGATCGATGTCGAAGGTCTCGTCCAGCACGCCGAGGGCGGCATCGACGTCTTCCTCGCGAAAGCCTACCCGCAAAGGCGACGGCAGATCGCGCGTCTGATGGGTATTTTCGGTTGGTTTTGCGGCGACATGCGGATAGTTCCGCCTGGAGAGCTTATGAAACACCAGGCCGAGGCCGACGAGTATGCAGGAATTCAAGGCAACCGGTACGAATGGAAACAGAAAGCCCCAGCCCGCAACGACCGGGCCGCCGAGAACGGCGGTCAGCGCCGCCGCGCCGCCCGGCGGATGCAGGCATCGCGTAAATGACATTGCCCCGATTGCAAGCGAGACGCCAATCCCGATCGCGATGATCGGATCGTGGATCAGATAGGCGGCAATGATGCCCATCATGGCCGAAATAGTATTGCCGCCGATGATCGACCACGGCTGGGCGAGCGGACTTGCCGGAACCGCAAAAAGCAGCACTGCGGACGCTCCCATCGGCGCGACGATGAGCGGAAGATGCGGCCCCTGCCCGAAGAGATAACCGCTGATGACTCCGGTAAGGCCAATGCCGATCAAGGCGCCAAGGCAGGCGATCAGCCGTTCGCGCAAGGTGGCTCCGGCGAGGATCGGGGAAAATAGGCGGAACCGGCTGGAACCGGCCTTTTGGGGCTCTGAATGCTGCATGATGGAACCAGTTTAAGGAAGAATCTCTCGAGGATGAACGGCAGGACGCCGGCTAGTTCGGCAACGACGACACGCTCTTTCCCTTGGTAGCGCTGAGGACTTCATGAAACGCATCGAAGGAACTCGGGCGATCGGTTTTGCGAGAGATCAGAACCGTATCGACGATGGCGAGCTGATGCGTCGCCGAGGCCACCGGCCAATGCATGAGATTGAGAACCGACCTTGGCATGACGCCCGCTGCATTGCCGGTCGCTACGCTGGCCAGGATGGCATGATAGGAACCAAGTTCGGTCGTCGGCAAAGCGCTCGACCTGCGTGCCCAGCCCTCTGCAATCTTGCGATAAGTGCATCCGGGCTCCAAAGCGGCAATCGATCCGACCCGCAAATCGGCGGCGGATCGGATCGCAGGATGCCCGGATGGCAACAGCAGCAGTAGATCCTCGACGAATACCGGTTCGGCTTCGAGCTGCCTGAGTTCAGCCGCGAAATCTGGATCCTCATCCAGCATCGCTTTCGGCGGCCGGGCGATCAGCGCGCAGTCCAGAACATCGTGCAGAACATCTCGGGCAAGATCGCGGGAAGCGCCCAGCGCCAGCTGAAGCGACACATCCGGCCACATCTGATTGAACCTGCTGAGCGCCGCGGGCAGCCGGCTTGCAGCCGTGCTCTCCATCGTTCCCAAGCGCAAGGTGCCCGTTGGGCGCCGTGGCCTGACCGCCTGGCGCGCCTCAAGAGCAAGCGCCGAAAGGCGATTGGCATAGACGTGGAACGTCTCGCCCTCTTTTGTCAGCGTCATCTTCTTGCCGTCGCGGCTGAAGAGCAGGACGCCGAGGTCGTCCTCCAACTGCTGGATGCGCGTCGTCACGTTCGACGGCACGCGTCCCACGGCTTTCGCGGCCTTGGTCACACTGCGATCGCTTGCGACCGCCAGAAATATTTCGATCGATGAAAGGTCCAACGAAAAGATCTCGATTCAGGAATTAAGCCACCTTATCATTCCCTATATAAAAATCATTCTCGCAGCTCAAGCATGTCTGGCCTGCCCGGACCGAGAGCATTGGAACGAATATCAAAATCGTCTCTGTTATGGCGGCGGCTTTTTCGATAGAACCATCGTAGCTCTCGAGCGCAAGCCTTTGGTCATCGGCGTCGGCTTCGAATCGCAGGGGATCGACACCATCCATCCGCTCGCTCACGACATTCCGATGGATGTGATCATCACGCAGGCGGAGCCGCGCTGTCTATGATCTCCGCTGCGCAACAACCGGTTCGCTCGGCATATGTCAGACCGATCCGCGCAGCAGCCTCATTCAACATCCAGATCAAAGAAATGCTGGGTCGCAAGGGCGGCAGCCCCCCGCGCCCACGAACCTGGCACCCAGTCAGGAAGTATTTCCGGCGTATTCAAGAAGATATATTTCGCCATCGAACGCCGTATCGGCTCGAGAATCGCTTCACCGAACTGCATGGCTTCGCCGCCGGCAATGAGAACCTCGGGATCGAACAGGTTCACCAGATCGGCCAGATGGCGCCCAATCAGCTCCCCCGCCTCCGCCATGACCTGGAGAGCCGCCGGATCGCCGCCATCGATTGCCGCTGCGAATTCGTCGCGATTGGCCTTTGCGCCTCTGTGCCGGCCCCAGTCCTCAATCATCGCAGCCTCGGCTGTGTGAGCCTGGAGGCAACCCCGTCTCCCGCATTCGCAAAGTCGGCCGCCCGGAACCGTAATGACGTGACCGAGCTTTCCTGCCAGGCCGTGGCTTCCGTGATAGATCTCCCCTCCCATAACCAGCGAAGACCCGACACCGGTACCAACGGCGATCGTTGCAAAATTGCTGTAGTTGCGGCCCGCACCGAAGAGCCGCTGCGCGACGGTGAAGGCGCTGATGTCGTCGTCGATCCAGACCGGGACATGGACCCGTTCACGCAGCAATTCGGGAAAGGCAAGATTGCGCCAGCCAAAGCGCGGGCTCTGGACGCAGATGCCGTTGACCGCATCCACCTCGCCGGGAATGGAAACGCCAACCCCCATGACCGGAGACCCCGTGCGGCCGGCATCGGCAAGAAGCTTCGGGATTGCCGCCACAATCGCCTCGACCATCGTGTCCGGCAGCGTGTCCGGCACGGGCATCTCGAATGAAGCGATCGGCGTTGTGGCGAGGTCGGTGAGGACACAGTCGATGCTGTCGTGGCGGAGCTTGAAGCCAACAGCCAGGTGTCCATCATAATTGATATCGACGGGCACGGGCCGCCGCCCGGTCGCGCCGGTCTGCGCTTTTCCCTCGACGACGAGCCCTTCCTCGACCAGTTCCGTGACGACGAAAGTCACCGCCGCCGGGCTGAGGCCCGTGACCGTGGCGATTTCGGCACGCGGCATCGCTCCACGGCTTCGCAGCAGGTTGAGAATGAGCCGCCGGTTAAGGGCTCGGGAGGTACCAGGGTTGCCGCGCACGATGATCCTTAAATTAATTTTGTAAATTAACTATTGTCGCTTCTCGGAAGATACGGTATGCAATAGCACATGGCAATGGAGGAATGTCTGCTTGTATCAGCACAAGCGGAATTGCCGGTTTATTGCGTAATTTCTGAAGGTTAGCGGCTGCCCATATCTGTGGGCGGGCCTGGATTTGATGTGCCTAGGGAGGAAATAGATGGCATCGAAGAACGAACTTTCACTCGTCAATGCAATCAAGGCGTCTCGGCGCCAGTTCATGATCGGCACCGGGGTGGCCTTGGCGACCACGGCGCTTTATCGCCCGGCAATTGCCAATGGCGGCGAAGTGACAATCATTTCGGATATCGGCAATGCCGGACAGCGAGCCGTCCTTGACCGCATCGCGGCTGATTTTACCAAGAAGACCGGGACGAAAGTCACCATCAACAATATGGATCACGAGGCCCACAAGACGGCCATCCGTAGCTATCTCGTCGTCGGCGCTCCCGATGTCTGCTTCTGGTTTTCCGGCAATCGCATGAAGGCTTTCGTCGATCGCGGACTGTTCGACGACATTTCCGACCTCTTTGCCAAGGAGGGCTACAGCGACAAGCTCGGTGCCACGATGACGGCAGTTACCGTCAACGGCAAGCAGTACGGTCTGCCGCTTGGCGGCATTCTCTGGGGTCTTTTCTATCGCAAGGACGTCTTTGCTGAGAAGGGCTGGGCAGCGCCGAAGAACTGGAACGATTTCCTGAAATTCGGCGAAGCGGCGAAGTCCGCCGGCATGACACCGATCAGCATAGGTACGAAGGAACTCTGGCCGACCGGAGGCTGGTTCGACCACATGAACCTGCGCATCAACGGTCTGGACAAGCACCTCGCCCTGATGGAGGGCAAGATCCCCTATACCGACCCGATGCTGAAGCCGGTCTTCGACAAGTGGGAAGAGCTCATCAAGGCCAACTTCTTCTCCGCAAGCGCCCCGTCATTCGGCTGGGAACAGGCGGGCGCGGCTCTCGCACAGAAGAAGGCCGCGATGATGGACCTCGGAGGCTTCATCAAATCCGCCTTCCCGGCAAGCGACGAAGGCCAGATCGCTTTCGCTCCCTTCCCGGAAATCGTCCCCGGCGTCGAACGTTATGAGGATTTCTCGGTCAACTCCGTGCATATTCCGGCCAAAGCGAAGAACCGCCAAGGTGCGCGCGATTTTCTCGCCTACTTCTATCAGCCTGACAATCTCGGCGCATTCCTCGAAGCCGAAGGCACTATTCCGCCACGCAACGATTGCCCACCGAGCAAGGACCCCTTGGTCAACCTCGCCGTGGAATCGCTCAAGAGCGTGAAGGGAACGTCGCAATATTACGACCGCGACACCGATCCGGACATGGCGCAGGACGGCGTAAAGGGCTTCCAGGAATTCATGGTCAAGCCCGGCCGGCGCGACCAGATTCTGGCAAGGCTCGAAAAAACGCGCGCGCGCATTTTCAAATAGTCCTCCCGGACCAAGGCTTGGCGGGGTGTCGGCTTTATGCGCCGCCCCGTCGCGCCGCCTTGAAAAGCCCGCACCTTCCGAAGCGCCTTGAATTATCGAACCAAGAAGTCTGAGCCATGTGGAAAAAACACAGGAACTGGCTAACGCCCGTCCTCTTCATTGTGCCGGGATGCATCCTGTTCGGAACGATCATCATCGCTTCGTCGGTGGAATCAGTCTGGATTTCGTTCTTCGATTGGGATGGCGTCGGGCAGAAGAGCTGGGTGGGATTGGCAAACTATTCCGAACTCTTTGCTGATCAGCAATTCTACGTCTCGCTGAAGAACAACATCATCTGGCTCGTCATGTTCATGGCGGCACCGCCGCTCGGATTGGCGCTGGCGCTGCTCGTCAACCAGCAGATCGCCGGCATGCGGATCCTGAAGTCGCTTTTCTTCATTCCGCTGGTGCTCGCCACAGTCACGGTCGGCGTCGTCTTCGGCTGGGTCTATGATCCGAATTACGGGCTTCTTGCCCTCATCTTCGGTCTTTTCGGCGCAACGGCGCCCGCCCTGCTTGCCGACGAACATTTCGTCACCTTCGCTGTGGTCGCCGCCGCGCTCTGGCCGCAGATCGCCTTTTGCATGGTGCTCTTTCTTGCGGGCCTTAACAATTTGAGCTCCGATATCATCGGGGCCGGACGCGTCGACGGCGCCCGCGGCTGGAACATGCTCTGGCACGTCGTGCTGCCGCAATTGCGCCAGGTGGGTTTCATTGCCCTTGCCGTAACGGTCGTCGGCGCATTGCGATCCTTCGACATGATCGCGGTGATGACATCGGGCGGCCCCTTCGGCTCATCGGAAGTGCTGGCCTATCAGATGTACGAGCAGTCGATCTTTTCCTATCGCTTCGGCTATGGCGCTGCCATCGCCACTGTCCTCTTTGCAATCATGATCGTTTTCATCACCTGGTATCTGCGCGTCATGGTGCGCATGGAACGGGAGACACGCTGATGTATCCTCGCCCAATCCCTGAAGAAAAGCCCGCGCTTCGCGGCCTTTATGCCGGCTTCGTCGGCCTGATCCTTATACTTTGGCTGCTGCCGCTCGTTGCCGTCATGCTGACGGCGGCCAAGACGGCCGATGAGATCATGGCCGGCAAATACTGGACATGGCCCGAGCATTTCAATCTCGTCGAGAATTTCCAGGCGGTTTTCCAGCAGACCAACATGTGGGGCTATTTCATCAACAGCCTCATCATCACCCTGCCCTCGGTGCTGCTCGTCCTCGTATTCTCGACGCTGACCGGCTATGTGCTCGCGCGCTATAATTTTCGCGGCAACGCCCTGCTCTTCTCGCTCTTCGTCGGCGGCAACTTCCTGCCTGCGCAGATCATGATGATCCCGGTGCGCGATCTCATGGTTTCGGTCGGCCTATACGACACCTATTTCGCGCTGATCATCTTCCATGTCGCCTTCCAGACCGGTTTTGCGACCCTGTTCATGCGCAATTTCATCGCGGCCCTGCCGGACGAATTGTTCCAGGCAGCGCGCGCAGAAGGCGCCTCCCCCTGGCAGACGATGCGCCATGTCGTCATACCGCTGATGCGGCCTGCCCTTGCCGCGCTTGCGATCCTGATCTTCACCTTCGTCTGGAACGACTATTTCTGGGCGATCGTGCTGACGCAAAGCGATGTCGTCAAACCAGTGACAGCGGGCCTCAACAACCTCAGGGGCGAATGGACGTCCGCCTGGAATATCGTGGCAGCGGCAACTCTGTTCGTCGCCGTTCCACCGGTCCTGATGTTCTTCCTGATGCAAAAGCATTTCATCGCGGGCCTGACCATGGGCGCCGTCAAGGGCTGACATGCCCCGCACCGCGCGAACAGATTTGGAGTATCACTCATGAGCCATGTACAGCTGATCGATATCGACAAACATTATGGCGGCTATCATGCCCTGCGTTCGGTCAATCTTTCCGTCGACAAGGGCGAGTTCATCGTCATGGTCGGCCCATCAGGCTGCGGCAAATCCACCACGCTGAAGACGATTGCCGGGCTTGAAAGTATCAGTTCGGGCGAGATCTGGATCAACGGCCGCAACGTCACGCGCGAGGAGCCAGGCGATCGCGGCATTGCCATGGTCTTCCAGTCCTACGCGCTTTATCCGCATATGACGGTTGCCGAGAACATGGGCTTCGGCCTGAAGATGGCGAAGCGGCCGCAGGTCGAAATCGACGCTGCCGTCAAGCGGGCCGCTGATATCCTCAGAATATCGGACCAACTCGACAAGCGTCCGAAGCAGCTTTCGGGCGGCCAGCGCCAGCGCGTCGCCATCGGCCGCGCCATCACCCGCGCGCCGGAAGTCTTCCTCTTCGACGAACCGCTCTCCAATCTCGACGCCGCGCTGCGCACGCAAATGCGCGTCGAGCTTTCGACGCTGCACCAGCAGCTCGGCTCAACGATGATCTATGTGACGCACGATCAGGTCGAGGCGATGACCATGGCGAGCCGCATCATCGTATTCAACAAGGGTATCATCGAACAGGAAGGCGCGCCGCTTAGTCTCTATCACAATCCGGCAAACCAATTCGTCGCCGGCTTCCTCGGCGCGCCGCGGATCAACTTCGTCAACGCAAAGCTCGTTTCGCTTCGCGACGGCATCGCTGAAGTCGCGCTCGAAGGCGGCGGCACGACGGTCCGCGTTCCGGTGGGCGATGTCGGCGATCTTAAGGCTGAGTCCCACCTCACCCTGGGCATCCGGCCGGAATCGCTGAAGATTGGCCCCTCCACCGAGGATGTCGCCATCTCCTTGGACGGCAAGGTCCGGCTGGTCGAACAGCTCGGTCGCGAGACCATCCTCTACGTCGATGCGGGTCCGCTTGCCACGATCGGCTCGGAAAGCGGCACGCGCAATTTCACCGTTCAGCTCGGCAACGCGACCGGGTTTTCGGCCGGCGAGCAGATCAAATTGTCCGCCTCGACATCCTCCCTCTACCTCTTCGGTCCCGATGGAAGAACCCTCACCCGGCCGAAACCCATCATTGCCTCTCTGTAAAGAAAGCTTGTGACCTCATGAAAGTTTTGGAAAGAAAGCCGCTCTCTGTCTGGCGGACGCTCAATCTCGACGGCTTCATGGTCGGTGTGCCGCATTATCCCGAACATGTCGACGAGAGCTATTGGGACCGCGATGCCGAACGTATGGCGGCTGCCGGTTTCAATACCGTTCGCATGGCGGAATTCGCCTGGCATATCATGGAGCCGCATGAGGATCACTTCGATTTCTCGCTCTTCGACAAGGCGATCGCCGGTCTGGCCAAGCACGGCATCAAGACCATTCTCTGCACCCCGACGGCAACACCGCCGCGCTGGCTGACGGCAAAATATCCGGAAGTCCTGCGCGTCGATGCCAACGGCAGAGAGGCAAGCCATGGATCGCGCCAGCATTGCGATACGACGAGCCCGGTGCTGCGCCGGCACAGCCAACGGATTACCCGCGCGATGGCCGAGCATTATCGCGACAATCCGGATGTCATCGGCTGGCAGACGGATAACGAGCTGAATACGACGACCTCCGAAAGCTATTCGCCATCGGCGCTCATCGAGTTCCAGAAGTTCTGCCGCGCGAAGTATGGCACGATCGAAGCCCTGAACTTTGCCTGGGGCGGCGATTTCTGGGCGACGGCCTATCAGACCTTCGACCAGATCGTCTTCCCGCAGCCGATGAACCCGTCCTTCTCCAGCCCCGGTCACGTGCAGGACTATCATCGCTTCCTCGCCTTCGCGACGGCCCTCTTCCAGCACGATCAGGTGGACATCCTGCGGGCGACCAATCCCGCATGGTTCATCTTCCATAATCTCGGCGGCCTTGTGGACATCGATTTCCGCGGCCAGTTCGGCCAGGATCTCGATTTCATCGGCTTCGACATCTATCCGTTCCTCTATGACGAGATGCGTCGTGGCGGCGGGCATGCGATCACGCAGGCCTTCCATCTAGACCAATGCCGCGCCTATTCCGGCAATTTCATCGTTCCGGAACAGGCGTCCGGCCTTGGCAGCCAGCCGGGCTTCTCCTCCTCCGTGCCGGAGCCCGGCGAGATGCGCCGCATGGCGATGACTTCGGTGTCGCGCGGCGCCGACGGCCTGATGTTCTTCCGCTGGCGGCCGGCGCATTTCGGCGCGGAGATCTACTGGAACGGCATTATCGACCACGATGACGTTCCGCGCCGTCGCTACGCGGAAGCCAAGCAGTTCGCATCCGACATCCGCAAGATCGAGGACAAGCTGCTCGGCACCACGGTCCGTATGGATATTGCGATCGCCGGCGCGGATTTCGACAATCAGGAGGCCTACAAGACCTATGCGATCGGCCTGCCAAGCCCGATGCAGGATGCAGCCCATCTGCACCGCGCATGCTATCAGGCAGGTATTGCCTGCGGCTTCATCCATCCGGAAGATGATCTCTCGCGCATCAAGGCACTCTACGTTCCCCATTGGGTCATGTGGAAGGATGAGTGGTCGGCGGCGGTGGAGAGGTTTGTCGCTGACGGCGGCACGCTTATCCTATCGGCGATGACGGGCACCCGCGATGACAACAACCACATCATCCGCACCCAGGCGCCGGGCACCGCACTTTCCAGGCTTTCCGGCGTCAGTGTCTACGAATTCGGACCAGTCTCCGCTCCGGGGGCGGATGGGTTGTTCAGCGGTTTCCGCGAGGGCGGTATCGGCAGCCATCAGCCGTCCCCGCGTCCGCCGGCATCCTCGGCCTCACGCAAATATGCCTATACGATCGGCAATCGTCAGCTTGAGGCCGGGCACCTTTACGAGAAGCTGGAAACGACCGCAGATACCGAAATTGTCGGCCGCTGGTCCGACCGCTTCCTGGAAGGCACGCCGATGCTGACGCGCCGCCGGCATGGCAACGGGCATGTCTATTATCTCGGCACCTACCTCACCACGCCGCTCGCAGAGGTCCTCGGGGAAATTCTCGTCAGCAACGGCGTTGCCGCACCGCTGGTAGAGAACATGCCTGCCGGGGTCGAAGTGTCGCTGCGCGAGGGCAACGGCAGGAAGCTGCTGTTCGTGCTCAATACCGAGCATGAAACGAAAATCGTCGATCTGCCTGCGGGGGTCGATCTGCTGACCGGCGAGACGATATCGGGACGGAGCGAGCTTCAAGGCTACGGCGTGCTTGTGATCGAGCAATCCGCCTGACGCGATCCTTAAAGCCCGGCGCCGAGGGTGAAGCCTCGGCGCTACGGCTCCGCCTCGATCAGCCTGCTTCGTCACCGTTTGCCATCGGCACGAACAATCCAAGCTTGACGTCGCGCAGCACCACATTCGTATGCATTCGCCGGATCTGCGGATTTTCCGCCATGATTACGGCGGCGATATCGTCATAATGCTCGACATCCCGCGCAGTGACGATCGCGATGAGATCGACAGCGCCCGTGACATAATAGACTTGCTGGATATGGTCCTGCTTTTCCGCCCAAAGGCGGAATTTCGCAAGCGCATCGTAATTGTCCCGCTCGATCTCCATGCCGACGATGAACACCATCGGCGTCCCGGTCGCCTTGCGATCGACAACAGCAATTTCCGCCTTGATGATACCATCTTCGCGCAGCCGTTTCAGGCGCCGTTGCACCGCTGACGTCGAAAGCCCGACCTCCTCGGCGATCGCTTCGGCCGTGAGCTGGCAATTGCGCTGGACGATATCGAGAATATCGCGATCAAAACGATCCGGACTTTCCATTTCCCCACTCCTTTAGGCGCGATGAAATCAGGCGACGACATCTCTATTCCATCATAAAAGATGCACAAGAAATACATTTTTGCTTTTTTTATGCAAATTGATCAGAAATTGCGCGCAAATTCCGCTCCTCTTCGCGATATTCTCCGCAAATTGTTTTTCATCGGAATTATATATGACAGAGCTGCCCTCCCAGGCTCTTTGTGTGGAAGATCTCCACAAGAGCTTTGGGTCACATCAGGTTCTCAAGGGCGTTTCAACCACCGCCAATCAAGGGGACGTGATTTCCATCATCGGCTCGTCCGGCTCGGGGAAAAGCACGTTCCTGCGGTGCATAAACCTGCTTGAGATGCCCGATCGCGGGCGCATCGTCGTCAACGGCGAGGAAGTCGCCCTGAAGCAGGGGCGCCATGGACAGATGCAGCCGAAAAGCTGGCGTCAGATCGAACGCATGCGCAGCGGATTGGGCATGGTATTCCAGAGCTTCAATCTCTGGGCTCACATGACCGTCCTCGAAAATATCATCGAGGCGCCGGTGCATGTCCTTAGCGTTCCTCGCCGCGAGGCGATTGAGAAGGCAGAGGCTCTTCTCAATAAAGTCGGGCTTTACGACAAGCGCGATGCCTATCCCGCCTTTCTCTCCGGGGGACAGCAGCAAAGAGCCGCGATTGCCCGCGCGCTTTGCATCGATCCGGCTGTGATGCTCTTCGACGAGCCGACATCGGCGCTCGATCCCGAACTGGTCGGCGAAGTCCTCAAGGTCATCCGCGATCTCGCCGAGGAGGGACGAACCATGCTGCTGGTCACCCATGAGATGCGCTTTGCCCGAGACGTCTCGAACCACGTTCTCTTCCTGCATCAGGGACGGATCGAGGAGGAAGGGCCGCCCCGGCAGATCTTCGACGCCCCGATCAGCACCCGCTGCCGGGAATTTACCGGCATGCTGACGACCTGATCCACATCCAATTCGCAGACAACACCATTAGGAGAATCTTTTATATGAGACTGGTTTCCACATTATTCGCCGGACTGGCCTTCGCGCTTTCCTCGATGACGGCGCAGGCCGAGGTTCGTTTCGGCATCATGAACGAATCCTACCCGCCATTCTTCGCCAAAGATGCCGCCGGCAAATGGCAGGGCTGGGAAATCGACATGATGGACGCCGTTTGCGAGCAGATGAAAGAGAAATGCTCGATCGTCGAGCTTTCCTGGGACGGCCTCATCCCTGCGCTTCAAAGCAAGAAGTTCGACGTGATCTGGTCGTCGATGTCGAATACCGCCGAACGCTCGAAGATCATCGACTTCACCGACAAATACTATAATACGCCCAGCACGCTGATCGGCCCGAAGGATCAGAAGACGGGGGCGACGGCAGATGACGTCAAGGGCAAGACCATCGGCATCCAGGTATCGACCATCCAGTCGGAATATTACAAGAAGTACTTCGCCAAGGTCGCGGATGAGAAGACCTACCAGACGCTCGACGAGGCGTTTCAGGATCTCGCTGCAGGCCGCATCGACTATGTCTTCGGCGATTCCCTTGCGCTTGACGCCTTCCTGAAGAGCGATAGCGGCAAGGATTGCTGCACCAAGATGGGTGACGTCGCCGACGACAAGGAGGTCCTCGGAGCCGGCGTTTCCGGCGGCCTTCGCAAGGAAGACACCGAGCTGAAGGCAAAGCTCAATGCGGCAATCGCCGCGGTGCGCGCAAGCGGCAAATACGACGAAATCACCAAGAAGTATTTCGGCTTCGATATCTACGGCGCCAAGTAAACGATCGCGACGATGGCGACCTCCCAACAAGGCATTCTGGACCTGCTCTCCCCCTATCCTCCGGGATGGGGTGGAGTGCTCTTGACCGGGGCTGCCTCCACGGTCGCCATCTCCGCCGGCGCTTTTCTGATAGGCCTCTTGCTCGGCACGGGCGGAGCATTGGGCAAGCTCTCAGGCATCAGGCCGCTCCGGCTACCGCTCGAACTCTACACGACCACCGTTCGCGCCGTTCCCGAGCTGATCCTGATCGTCGGGCTATATTACGCGGGCATGGATGGCCTCAATCGGCTCCTCGCCGCGCTCAATCTGCCGGCCTTCGAGCTGAACGGCTTCGCAGTCGCGGTCGCCGTGCTCGGTTTCGTGCAGGGCGCCTATATGACGGAAGTGCTGCGCGGCGCCATCCTGGCGATCCCCGTCGGACAGATCGAGGCGGCGAAGGCATTCGGCATGGGACCGCAGCTGCGCTTCCGCCGCATCATCCTGCCCGCCTTGCTACCGAACGCGTTGCCTGGTCTTGCCAATCTCTGGATGTCGGTTACCAAGGATAGCGCACTCGTCGCGGTGGTCGGCTACCAGGAACTGGCTCTCGCCACGCGTCTGGCCGGTGCGAGCACCAAGCACTATTTCATCTTTTTCCTGGCCTCCGCCCTCATCTATCTCGCCCTCACACTCGTTTCCAACGCCCTGTTCAACCTGTTGGAGCGGCGTGTGCGGCGCGGCCAACCGAAGCTGGCCTGAGGAGTGTTGGCATGACCTTCTCATGGATATCCGCCTATTGGCCGCTTCTGTTGACGGGAGCCGTGCAGACGCTGTCGCTGCTTGCGATTTCCGTCGTCTTCGGCTTCATCATCGCCATCGGCCTTGCATTCGCCCAGGTCAGCGGCGGCCCCATCCTGCGCGCCCTTGCCCGGGGCTACTGCACCTTCTTCCGCGGCACGCCACTGCTGATACAACTCTGGCTGCTTTACTATGGTGTCGGCTCGCTTCTGCCTGTCATCCCGGGTATTCGTCAAAGCCTGTTCTGGCCCATCCTGCGCGAAGGCTTCTTCTTCGCGGCCGTCAGCTTCACGCTGAACTATGCGGCCTACGAGGCAGAGGTTTTGCGCGGCGCGTTGCTTGCCGTTCCGAAAGGCGAATTGGAAGCCGGCCGCGCATTCGGCATGCGGCCCCTAACGCTGACCCGGCGCATCTGGCTACCACGCGCCATCCGCATCGCATTGCCGACGATCGGCGGCGAAATCGTCATGCAGCTAAAGGCCACTCCGCTCGCCTTCACCGTCACCGTGATGGACCTTTACGCTGTTGCCACCAAAGTTCGCCAGGACACCCTGCTGGTCTACGAACCGCTTGTTGTCGTCACCGTCTTCTATCTCATCATCACAGCCATCATCGCGCGAAGCTTCCGTTTCCTGGAAGCACAGGTGCCGGTGCGGCGCTAACCCACGGCACGAAGGAGAGATCAAACCTCTCCGCAGATCCGAGCCATTCTGGAGATCCCATTCATGAGCAAACCCTTGATCCTCGACGGCGGCATGAGCCGCGAACTACTGCGTCTCGGCGCGGAACTGAAGCAGCCGGAATGGTCGGCGCTCGCGCTCGTCGATTCGCCGGAGATTGTCCGGCAGGTGCATGACGAATTCATCGCCGCCGGCTCGGACGTTGTGACCACCAACAGCTACGCGCTCGTCCCCTTCCACATTGGCGAAGAGCGGTTCTGGAAGGAAGGCGCCGATCTCATCGCGCTTTCCGGACAGCTGGCTCGCGACGCCGCCAATGCCTGCAAGGATCGAAAAATCCTGGTCGCTGGCTCGCTGCCGCCCATCTTCGGCTCTTACGAGCCGCAGAATTTCGATCCGTCACGCGTTCAGGACTATCTCAGGGTTCTGGTCGAAAACCTCGATCCCTATGTCGATGTCTGGCTCGGGGAAACCCTCAGCCTGATCGCGGAGGGAGAGGCGGTTCGGGCCGCGGTCGCCAAAACCGGCAAGCCGTATTGGATCTCCTTCACACTGGCCGATGATGCCGCGCAAAGAAATGGAGCCTCGCCCAAGCTCCGCTCCGGCGAAGCCGTCGAGGATGCGGCTCGCTGGGCAGCAGCATCCGGTGCCGACGCGCTTCTTTTCAACTGCAGCAAACCGGAGGTCATGCGAGAGGCCGTCGAGGTCGCAGCGGAAGTTTTCAAGCAGAGCGGCCACAATCTGCACATCGGCGTCTATGCCAATGCCTTCGAAGGCGAACAAGGCGAGTTGGCCGCCAATGAAGGCCTTCACGCAACCCGGCAAGATCTGAATGACGACGCCTATTCGCGCTTCGCCTGTTCATGGGTCGATGCCGGCGCAACGATGGTAGGCGGTTGCTGCGGGATTGGCGCCGGGCATATTCATCGGCTGAAGAAGGCCCTCCTTACTCAGGGCGTATAGCAAAAGCCGAACATTGATCCGCAAGGCGATCGCTGGCCATAGGACCGAGATAGGTCTTTTAGTCATGCGCCGCTGCTACGGTCTGCGGAGCCGGACTTGGAGTCCGGCTTTGCAGGAGTTCGCCGCGCTCCTCCAGAACGGGATAGGCGGCAGCGGCGACCAGATGGGAATTGATCTGTTTGAGATCGCGCAGCAAATCAAGGTGAAGAGAACTGGTCTCGACGGTCTCGATCCCGCCTTGCCGCAGGCGTTGGAAGTGAGCCTCCGTACCTTCACGCTCCGCCTTGCGAAAGATAACCTTCTCCTCCGCCAGCATGCGAGCGGTGCTCTCGTTCTGGGTCATGAGCAAGGCCGCCGTCGTGCGCAGGTTCGTCTGCAATCGATCGAACAGCCGCGCCAATTCAAGCTGGCCCTCCTTCGAGAAGTTCAGACCCCGGCGCAGACGTTTGGCCAGATGCGGCAAGAGGTTCTGATCGAGAACGTCGCCGGCGTGTTCCATATTCATCGAGAACAGCAGGATCTCGTTCAGGCGTCGTCTGTCGGCCTCGCCGAGTTCATCGGGATCGATCGAGGTGAGATAGGTCTTTACGGCAGCATTCAGACTGTCGAGGATATTGTCCAGCGACCGCAATCGCGTCAGCGCCTTTCGATCTGTATCCGATAGGGCAGCCTTGGCGCCGGCGAGCATTTCGGAGAGGACATCGACCAATCTCAATGCCTCTCGTGCTGCCGCACCAAGCGCGACGACGGGTGTCTCCTTGGCAGCTGGATCGAGATACCGGGGACGCGTCGGATCGGTCTCGTCAATCTTCCGCGGCAGCAATTTGGTCAGGAGATCGGCATAGGGTCGCAATAGCGGCATGAACACCATGGCCAAAACGACATTGAAGGCAGTATGAAAATTGGCGACGGCGCGGGCGCTATCGCTATCCACCAGCGCCGACAAGCGCGTGACCGGTTCGAGAAAGCCGATCAGCGCGATCACGCCGACAATGCGTGTCATCATATTGCCGATGGGCAGGCGTTTCACCGATAGATCGGTCCCCGATTGCCCTTCGATGAGTGGATTGATCGCGGTTCCGAGATTGGCGCCGAGAACGAGCGCAAAAGCCTGGTCGACATTGACAAGGCCCTTGCTCGCGAGAGACATGATGAGCAGCACGACGGCCACGCTGGAATGGGCGGCCCATGTCAGAATAGCGGCAAGGAGCATGCTCAGCACCGGCGTCGCGGCAATCGCATCGAGGACATAAGCCAGCGCCGTCGACCCCTCATACTGCGTCATCAGGTCGAGAAGCTGATGCAGCGCCAGAAGCATGAAGCCAAGCCCGATCATGACCCGGCCAAGATCGTGCACACGTGAGTTCCCGGTTCGGCGGAACATCAGCACGCCGATCAGGATCAGCGCCGGCGAAGCCGCTGCGACATTGAAAGACAACACCTGGACGATCAGGGTCGTGCCGACATTGGCTCCCAGCATGACGGCAAGCGCCGGCACGAGATCCACCAGGCCGCCGGCCGCGAAGCCGGAAGCCATCAGGCCGGTTGCCGTGCTGCTCTGCAGGATGGCAGTGACGCCGATCCCGGCAAAAAACGCCTTGGTGCGATTGCTAAGCGCACGGCCCAGAAAAGACCGTAGATCGGGGCCGAAGGCGCGCTGAATGCCGGTCTGAACCATGCGCGTGCCCCAGAGCAGAAGGGCGATGTGGCCGGCCAGAGCAACGAGGCCGAGGATAAGCGCCATAATGGTCCTCCATAAGCCTGCCACCTCTCCCGAGACAAACGCAGGGAATCAAGATCGCAGATGGTAAACTTTCATTAGCCGACTATGTTCTTTGTCTTTGCACCTTTTGCAAGGGCGGATTGTCATAAAACTGTTATTTGTAATATTTTTACATTTAAAATCAGCGAGATACACTGACATAGATACGATTGCCTCACTATGACGAATAAGCGCCCCACCGGAAAAGGTCGGTCCAAAAACGACGGTTTCTATCCACGACAACACAACCTCGCCTTTTCCCTTTAATCCAGGGTATATCTGAGCAATGTAACATACAGCCATCTCAGCCTGCGCCGGATCCCGTCCGCCGGCTGCGGCGATAGCTTGGCGAGGAATTCGAGATGGCGCATTTTGTCTGCATCACATGCGGTACGCAGTTCGGCGAGAGCAACGCACTGCCGCGAGCCTGCCCGATCTGCGAGGATGAGCGTCAATTCGTACCTCAATCGGGCCAGGAATGGACTGATGTGCCGAGCCTCGACCAGACACATAGCGTGATCTGGAACAAGGAAGCGGAAAGTATTCATAGCCTGCAGATTTCGCCCTATTTCGGCATCGGCCAGCGTGCATTTTTGATCGAAGGGCCGGACGGCAACATTCTTTGGGATTGCCTCAGCCTCATCGACGAGGCCAGCAAGACGCGGATTGCCGCCATGGGCGGCCTGAGCGCAATCGCGATCTCCCATCCGCATTTCTATACGTCGATGGTCGAGTGGAGTGCCGCTTGCGGCGGCGCGCCGATCCATATCCATGCCGACGATAGCGAATGGGTACAAAGGCCGGATGCCGCCTTGCACCCATGGAGAGGCGCGACGCTTTCGATCGGTTCGGCGACCATGATCCGATGCGGCGGCCATTTCGACGGCAGTTGCGTGCTCCATTGCCCCTGGCTCGAAGACGGGCGCGGCGCCCTCTTCGTCGGCGACACGATGCAGGTGACCATGGACCGTAAATTCGTGAGCTTCATGCGCAGCTACCCGAACCTCGTTCCGCTCGACGCCAAGGCGGTAACGAGGATATTGGAAGCGGTTCGGCCCTATCGTTTCGAGACGATCTACGGCGCATTTCCCGGCCGAACAGTCGAGAGCGACGGCAACCAGGTGGTGGAGCGTTCGGCGGAAAGGTACCTGAAGGCGATCGCAAGCTGAGAATCTTAAGCCGGAAATGCCGCAGACCTAATTTTCCAGCGCCGCTTGTCTGTCCTTGACCAGTCGCGCCGGCAGATTGACGGTGACAGACAATCCGCCAAGGCTAGAGCGGGCGAGCGCCAGCTTGCCGTCATAGGCCTCGACCAGATCCTTGGCGATCGCCAGGCCGAAACCGGTTCCGGCAATGCTTTCGTCCAGCCGCCTGCCACGGCGAATGAAGGCCATCTCGGCATCCTCCGGCAGGCCCGGACCGTCGTCCTCGATGCACAGTTCCACGCCCTCAGGCTCGGGCAACTGCGACAGACGGACCTTCACCTTGCCGGCCGTCCACTTTCTGGCATTGTCGATCAGATTGCCGGTAATGTCCGCAAAATCCGCCTCGTCGATCGCCAGCCACATCTCGGGCGGCGCCACAAGCTCGAAATCGATCTTGCGCTCGCTCGACAGGCGCCGCATGACCGAGATGATCTTCTGGAGATCGGCGCTGGCGTCCATGACGCCGACGGTATGGGCGGCCGCCAGGCTGGCACGGGTTTGCGCAAGTGTTCGCTTGATCTGCGCCTCCATCCGGCTGACCTCCGTCTGGATGGCTGCGGCCCGCTCCGACATGCCCTCTTCCGACAGAAGGCGCGCTGTCGCCTCCAGTGCCGCGAGCGGCGTCTTCAGGCCATGCGCCAGATCGCCGGCGCGCGCACGCGCCTGTGTCAACTGCGTTTCACGCGATGCAAGCAGCCCGTTGAGATCGTCCACGAGAGGCTGGACTTCCCGCGGAAACTGACCGGTGATCTTGCGTGCTGATCGCTCCTGGACCGCCATCAGGGCCGCGCGCAGATCATTGAGCGGCCGCAGCCCGTATCGCAGAAAAGCGATGACGGCCACGATGAGGGCGGCTGAAAGCACGCCAAGAGATGGCGCCATGGCGTAGAAGAAACGCCAGCGTGCCGGCGCAAGCTCGCTGTTGTCGAGTGCCATGACAATATCGACGATCTGGTCGCCCGTGGCCGAAGGGATCGAAATCGACCGCTCAACGGCAAGAAGACGG
Source organism: Martinezella sp. CNPSo 3959 (assembly GCF_057784355.1). NCBI lineage: Bacteria > Pseudomonadati > Pseudomonadota > Alphaproteobacteria > Hyphomicrobiales > Rhizobiaceae > Martinezella > Martinezella sp. CNPSo 3959. Next base: position 203,437 of record NZ_JBXSOV010000005.1, on the reverse strand, counting down.
CTGCCGTTCGGCCCTTTCATATCCGTCGCTCGTCCGGCATCGCGAGGGCGGGCACGCAGCCAGGGCAAGTTCTGCTCCCAGAGCGATTGAGAGCGCAGCTCGACGGTGCCGTTGCGGCCGACCTGCCAATAGAAGCCACCATTCGGAATGCCGAAGCGGGGATCCGTCGGCGTGTCGTCAAGGAAGAGTTGATTGGAGGAATTTATATCGACCGCCGCCAGCAGAACGCGCAACTCCTCATCTATCTCGGAGAGGGCAAGCGCCCTGACCGCCAGCCCGGAAATGGCGTTGATGCCGACCCCGGCAAGAAAGGTTGCAACGATGATCGCCACCACGGAACCCAGCAGCAACCGCCCTCGCAGCGAGAACGGTGTCATGACGGCGGCGCCTCGCGCGGAATGATATAGCCCTGGCCGCGCCGGGTCTCGATCACGGTGCCGTCGAACTTGCGCCTGAGACGCGCGACGACCACTTCGAGCGCGTTCGACAGCAGCTCCGTCTCTTCATCATAGATGCTGTCGGCGATCTGCGTTCGGGAAAGCACGGTGCCGGCATTGTGCATCAGATAGGCAAGAAGCCTGTATTCAAGCGCCGTCACCTGGACCGGCTGCCCGCGAAACGAAACTGTGCGCTGGCGTGTGTCGAGCTCCAGCACGCCATTGGAAAGGATCGGAGAAGATTGTCCGGCGGCGCGGCGCATCAGAGCGCGCACGCGCGCCAGAAGTTCCTCCATACGGAAGGGCTTGGTCAGATAATCGTCGGCACCCGCATCCATGCCGTCGACCTTGTCGCGCCACCCGTCTCGCGCCGTCAATATGATGACAGGCATGCCGCGGCGTTCTGCGCGCCAGCGTCGCAGCACCGTCAATCCATCAAGCTTCGGAAGTCCGAGATCGAGGATGACAAGATCAAAATGCTCGATATCGCCGCGATACCAGGCTTCCTCGCCGTTGCTCACAGTCGAGACGACATAATGCTGATCCTCCAGGCAGCGGCGCATGTCCGCCACAATACTGGGCTCATCCTCAGCAATCAGAATGCGCATTCTCAGCGTCTCTCGATCACGGCAAGTGTTGCGCCGTCGAGCACTATATCACCACGTTTGCCATCCGGCTTCAACACGCGCACGGCATAGGCCTGGCGCCCAGCCCGGCGAACGCGCTTGATTCGCAGCACCTTTCCCGGCATTTCGCGCGCAACGACCGCATAGATGTCGCGTAGCGGCCGCAAGCTGCCGGCATCTTCGACCAGAACATTGCTATGTATACGAGCCAATGCTTCCATGCCTGGCAAGCTTAGCAGAACCGCTACCAAGAGAACGGACAGCCAGCGGGGCCAGCCGGCTCTTCGCCCGAATATGCGCAACGATATCAATCCTTCTTTCGAGATGGCACACAGGGCTCGCCCTGCAGCGAACCAAGCATAGCTTTCCCAACATTACAATTCACTGACAACGCCCGTAAGAGAGCTGCAAATTGAAGGGTGTATAAGCATGGGCAGATGGCACGCTGATTGTGCCGAGTTTCGTTCCGCAGAAGTTACCATGACTATCCAGATTTCGTCGATTACCCCAAATGCCAGCCTCTCGGTCTCCTCAGGCGGCATTCGGCCTGAGTTCGTCCGCAATGAAACCCTGGTGGACATCTTCAAGGCCACGGTTGCCCGCAGCCCCGACAAGACGGCACTGACCCTGATCGGAACAGACCAGGCGATGACCTATGCCGAACTGGACCGGCTTTCCGATGAGGCAGCGCGTGCACTCAGCCGTCGCGGCATCGGTCCCGGCGATTTCGTCGGCCTTTGGTTCCAGCGCTCCCTCGAGCTACATGTCGCACTTCTGGCGATTCTCAAGGCCGGAGCTGCCTATATTCCCTTCGATGCCGCTGCCCCTGCCGACCGCGTGGCCGTCAGCCTCGCCGATTGCGGCGCGAAATGGCTGTTGACGCATGACGAGAAGGCGGCCCTCGCTCCCGAATTCGTCGGCCAGACCCTTATCCTCAAGGCACTGCTCGCAGAAGACGATGATGGCGTCGCGCCCCGCGCCGCCACGCGTGATGATCCCGCCTACGCCATCTACACTTCCGGCTCCACAGGCAAGCCGAAGGGCATCGTCATCACGCATCAGAACATCTGCCATTATCTGCGGGCCGGCAACGACGTCCTCGGCATGGTCGAATCGGACGTCGTTCTTCAGCAGGCTTCGGTCGCCTTCGACCTTTCGCTCGAAGAAATATTCGTTCCCTATCTGGTCGGCGCGACCCTGAAGGTTGCGACATCTGCTGTCATGGCCGAGCTCGACAGGCTGGCCGACGTGCTGGAAGCCGAAAAGATCACGGTCATCGACACCGTGCCGACCCTGCTCACCATGCTCGAGCGCGATGTCGAAAGCCTGCGCGTCATCATCGTCGGCGGCGAAGCCTGCCCTCCGGCGATCGTCAGCCGCTTTTCCAAAGCCGGCCGGCGCCTGATCAATACCTATGGCCCGACCGAGACGACTGTGGTTGCGACCTACGCCGAACTCGATCCGTCTCGGCCGATCACGATCGGCTGCCCGATCGCCAACACGACCGCCTACGTCGTCGACGAAAACCTGCAGCTCGTTGCCCGCGGTGACACCGGCGAATTGCTGATCGGCGGACCGGGTGTTGCCGCCGGCTATAGAAACCTGCCGCAGCTGACCGCCGCAAAATTCGTCGCCAATCCCTTCGCCGGCCATGACGACCCGGTGCTTTACCGCAGTGGCGACGCCGTGCTGATGGACGAGGAAGGGCAGCTCCATTTCCTCGGGCGCATCGACGACCAGGTCAAGATTCGCGGCTATCGCATCGAACTCGGCGAGATCGAAACCGTCGTGGGCGAACTTCCCGAGGTGAAGGCCGCGTCCGTCGTCGTGCATCGCCCGCCGGATGGCGAGGACATGCTGGTCGCCCACATCGTTACCACGGGCAGCAGCTTCGATCGCGACAAGGCCCGCGCTGTGCTTGCGGCCAAACTGCCGCCCTACATGGTTCCCGCCGCCTGGCATAGCCATGTCTCTCTGCCGCGTCTTCCGTCCGGCAAGATCGACCGCAAGACGCTTGCCGCTATTCCGCTGGTGGCCGACCAGCCGACCCAGGCACAAGAGCCGCCGCGCACATGGACGGAAGCACAGCTGCTGAAGGCCGCGACCGAGGCGCTTCGACTGCGCTCTATTGGCTTCGAAGCGGATTTCTTCACTGAACTCGGCGGCCATTCCATGCTGGCGGCCCGCTTTGTTTCCGAAGTGCGCAAGATCCCGTTGCTCGCCAGCATCGCCCTGCGCGACGTCTATGCCGGCCGTACGCTGCGCGGCATTGCCGCGATCCTGGAGCAGCGCGCCGAGAGCACCTCGGGACAGGAACGTAAGAATTTCGAACCGGTGCCGTTGCGCCGGCGTTTTCTCTGCGGTCTCGCTCAAGCCGTGGTATTGCCCTTCATCGTCGCTATCGCAACGCTGCAATGGATCGGCCTGCTGCTTGCCTCGATCCTGCTGATCGATGACGGTGCATCGCTCTGGAATGAAATCCTCATTCTCGGCGGCGTCTACCTCGCGCTCAATCTCGGCGAGAAGCTTGTTGTCGTCGCCCTGAAATGGCTTGTCATCGGTCGCACGCGGCCCGGCGTCTATCCGCTCTGGGGTACCTATTATTTCCGCCTCTGGCTGATGCAGCGCATCGTCCAGCTGACCGCTCCGAAATTCCTCAAAGGCTCGCCGCTTATCCGCGTCTATATGCGCGCACTCGGCGCCAAGGTCGGCAAGGACGCGATGATCGACGAGTTCGAGGAAGGCGCGATCGACCTCGTGCGCATCGGCGCAAGATCCAGCCTCGGCGTCAAGATCAAGCTTGCCAATGTCGAAGTCATCGGCAATGAAATCCATGTCGGCACGATCGATATCGGCGAAGGCGTGCAGGTCGGCAATGGCTCGGTCATCGGCCATAACGTGAAGATCGGTGACGGCGCCGTCATCGGCGATCTGACGGCGATTGCCGCTGGCACGCATGTCGAGGCTCATACGCGCTGGGATGGCTCGCCCGCCCGCCAGACCGGGCATGCCGAGCACGAAGAGATGCCCGCCCATCCGGAGCTTGGAACCGTCGGACGCGTTTTCCAGTTCGCAGCCTATTTCGTTGCCTACAATCTCAGCCTCGTCGTCGGCCTGCTGCCGATCTTCCCGGCCTTCTATCTGTTCTCGGCCGTGCAGCAGATTTACGCGCCCGGCTCCGACGAAGCCTTGTCCTGGGGAATGATCGCCGCGCTCTCCTGGCCAGCCGCCTTCCTGCTGATCGTCGTGTCCATGGCTGTCGTCGTGGCGCTCAGATGGGTGCTGTTGCCTCGCGTCGTGCCGGGCCGCTACTCCATCTTCGGCAATCTTTATTTCCGCAAATGGGTCGTCGGTCTGACCACCGAGGCGATGCTAGAAACTCTGAATTCGCTCTACGCCACCGTCTTCATGCGCAATTGGTATCGCCTGATGGGGGCCAAGATCGGCAAGGGCACGGAGATCTCGGCAAACTTCGCCGGCCGCTACGATCTGATCGAAATGGGCCGCGACAACTTCATTGGTGACGAGACCATCTTCGGCGACGAGGAAATCCAGAACGGCTGGATGATACTCAAGCGCCTGAAGACCGGCGATCGCTGCTTCTTCGGCAACTCCTCCGTCATCTCGCAGGGTGCGGTGATCGAGAGTGATTCACTCATCGGCATCAAGACGCGCCTGCCCGACTCCCTGCACGTCAAATCGGGTGAGACCTGGTGCGGCAGCCCCGCCTTCCAGTTCCCGACGCGCGAGAGGCTGCAGGCGGCTGCGAACACCACCTATGCACCGCCGCTCCGCATGCGCCTTGTGCGTATTCTATTCGAGGCCATGCATACGTCGCTGCCGACCGCCATCCTGATCGTTATGGCACTCGCCATGTCCGACATGCTGGCCAGCGAAATCGACAATGGTGCCTGGGGCAGCCTTTTCTGGACGCTGATGGCCGCGGGGCTTGCGACCTCCGGCATCCTCTATCTCGTCGCCGTCGCATTCAAATGGACGCTGATTGGCACCTACAAGCCGATGAACCGGCCGATGTGGTCGTGGTGGGCGATGCGTACCGAGGCCGTCGCGGTGTTTTATGGCGGTCTCGCCAGCAAGATGCTGCTCGACTATCTGCGCGGCACGCCTTTCCTGCCCTGGCTGCTCCGTCCCTTCGGCGCCAAGATCGGCCAGGGGGCATGGATCAACAGCACCGATATCTGCGAATTCGATTGTACCCATATCGGCGACCATGCGGTTCTCAATATGGGATCCTGCCCGCAGACCCATCTCTATGAAGACCGCATCATGAAGGTCGGCCGTATCACGATCGGCGAAGGCGTCACCATCGGCTCCGGCAGCACCGTGCTTTACGAGGCCAATGTCGGTGATTTCGCCGAAATCGGATTGCTGACCCTCGTCATGAAGGGTGAGGCCATCCCGCAGGGAACATCATGGGTCGGCGCTCCCGCCCAGGCAGTTCAAGCCGAGCAGCAGCCGGAGCCGGTTACTCAGAAAGAGACCCTGCCCTCCGCCGCTGCGTGAGCGCGGGATGACGACCCCTCGATTCGAGGTCGTCCTGGCGGTCGCTGATGCGATCGCCGTCCTTGTCCGCCCGATGCCGGGCGGGCGAGAAGAGCGTGATCAGATCTCGCAAATAGCCTTGAGAGAAGCCACACAACGGGACGATCTTTCCATCTATCGCCGGCCCAGCGAGCGGCCGGCGCTAAGGCCTCCGTATCACGAGCTGGGCGTTTCGCTTTCGCATCGCACCGACGTGCTGCTGGCGGGCTTTTCGCCTAACAGCGCTGTCGGAGTGGATATAGAGGTCGAAGATATCAATGGTTTCGAACCGGTGACCTTTGCCGCCGACCACTTCTCGCCACAGGAAGCGGCCGCCGTGGCCACCCTCGATAGCGCAGCGGCGCTGGAGATCTGTTACCGACTCTGGGTCGCCAAGGAGGCTGCCTTGAAGATCAGCGGCCGCGGTATTTTCGACGGGCTGGACGAACCTGATCTGGCGGCGCAGCTGAACCTCCTCCGCACCGATGGCGCAACAATCCATGTTGGCGCCGGGTCGCGGCTGCCGCCGATTGCGCTCGCAGTGACTCGACTTTCCAACGCTGCGGATCAATCCGTCTATTGTGCCCTTGCCAGGGATATGCGCTAGCGACGATCCCTCGGTTGCGAGCATTTCGGCCGGAGAGGCGCCGATGGAAACCGCGGCGCCTTCCCGACAGCGTGGATATTTCAGGGACGCGGCGGTGCGTCTGCGTCTTCGCGCGAGGCAAACCAGTTTGCCAAGGTCGCGCCGGAAATATTGTGCCAGACGGAGAAGATCGCGCTGGGAACCGCGGCGATCGGCGAGAAATAGGCCGTCGCCAGCGCGGCACCCAGGCCTGAATTCTGCATGCCCACTTCGATAGCCAGCGCCTTGCGCTTGTAGAAATTGAGCCCGAACACTTTCGATGCATAGTAGCCGAAGAGATAGCCAAGACCGTTGTGCAGGATAACGACGGCGAAAATCAGCAGGCCGGACTGCACGATGGCCGCCTTCGACGCACCGACGACAGCCGCAACGATCAATACGATGCCGATGACGCTGACAAGAGGCAGAACCGGTATTGCGGCACGAACCAGACCGGGCACGGCTTTCTGCGCAACAAAACCAAGCAGAAGCGGCACGATGATGACCTGCACGATGCTGATGAACATCGACCAGGCATTGACGGGCAGATACTGGCTTGCAAACATCCACACGAGGAACGGCGTGACGATCGGCGCAGCCAGCGTCGTCACACTCGTGCATGCGACCGACAACGCTACGTCGCCGCGCGCAAGATAGGTCATGACATTGCTCGAGGTGCCGCCCGGGCAGCAGCCGACCAGAATGACGCCGGCGGCGACTTCCGGCGGCATCGGAATGATCCGCGTCAAAAGCAGTGCCAGCGCCGGCATGATGCCGAAATGCGCGATGACGCCGATCGCGACCTCATGAGGGCGACGCGCCAGCTCGCGAAAGTCGTCAACGGATATGGTCAGTCCCATGCCGAACATGATGATGCCGAGAAGCACGACGATCCAAGGGGCAAGCTGCTTGAAGACGTCGGGCAGGAAAAAACCGAGGACGGCAAACAGGATGACCCATATGGAAAAGGTCTTGCCGACGAAGGCGGAAAAGGATGCCAGGAATTTCATGGAATCTCCGGGGGGAAGGAGCATAATGATATTCGGCCGGTCTAAACCCGGCGCATCGGGTGTCAAGGCTTCGAACCGCTCGATCCGTCCACTTCCATCATCGATACGATATGAATCCGTCGACGAGCGCAGCAGGTTTGTCCTGCAAGGAGCCAATACATGACTGTTACCGAGCCCGAGCCGATGTCCCGCACGAAGGCCTTATCCTACGCGATCGGACTGCCGCTGGCGCTGCTCGTACTTATCTTTCTGCCAGCCGGTCGTCTCGACTGGCGGCCTGGATGGGTCTTCATCGCGTTCCTGGTGGTGAGCTATGGAATAGCGTTTCTGGTAATGCGGCGCGTGAACCCGGTCATCTTCCAAGCGCGCAGCCGCTTCCAGGCCGGCACCAAAGGCTGGGATCTCATCCTGGTCTCGCTGATCTTGCTTGGGATGACCGCCGAAATGCCGCTTGGAGCCCTGGATGCCGGCAGGATGGGATGGTCGGTGATGCCAACCTCCATCGTGATCCTCGGTTATCTGCTGCTCGTGGCAGGCATCGCGCTCGGCACATGGGCTCAGGCGGTCAATCGCTTCTTTGAGCCCGGCGTGCGTCTCCAGCGCGAACGCGGCCAGCACGTCATCAGCGACGGTCCCTACGCCTACGTGCGTCATCCGGGCTATGTCAGCGCGATCTTGGTATTTGCGGGGCTGGCACTGGCACTGGGTTCCTGGTGGGCCTTGATCCCTGCCGCCTGGGCAAGCGCCGTGCTGATCCTGCGCACGAGCTGGGAAGATGCGCTGCTTCATAGCGAGCTGGAAGGCTATGCCGACTATTCCAAGCGCGTTCGATTCCGGTTGCTGCCGGGTATCTGGTGACGCTCTGTTTCACCGGTGCTGGGTGTTGCCGTGCCAAAGGGAGCGGAGGCCACCGACCTCTCCTTTCAGCGGATCCCTTGCAGGCACGCCAAGTTTTTCGATCATCGCCTGCTGTTCGGCCGTAGGCATTTCCCGGCAAAGATCGGCCACCTGACCTGGTGGATAGCCGCCGATCACAAGCAGATCCTTGCTCGCCTCCAGCCGGCAATGACCGGTTCCGGCTGGCAGCAGCAAGGCGTCGCCGGCCTCGACTGCGATTTCCTTGCCTGCGGGTCCGCCGATCATCAGCCGGGCCTGACCTGCGGCGACGCCCAATATTTCATGGGCCGTCGAATGAAAATGGTGAAAGGAATAGACGCCGTTTCGCCAGAGGCCGCCCCACCCATTGGTTCGAAAGAGCCGTTCGAAAGCCTCTGCCCTGTCGGGATCGTCAAGCACCTGCCGATAGACGATTACCGGAAATCGCCTGTTGTTGGGAACCCAGCCGGACTGCTCGAATTGGATTGCCTGCTCCATCCGTTCTCTCCCTGTCGATTGCCATCATAACCGCCGGATCTCGCTGCGGTTCCCGCAGAAACTGGGGAACGATTGCCTGCGGCTGAAGTTTGGAAACGGGCATCCGATCAACGATACAGCGAAAGGATAGATCATGCCTTCCATCAATTCCGCACATATCCTCATTCTGGCGACGGACGGTTACGAACGTTCAGAGCTCCGCGTTCCCCTCGACGAACTCAGGAAGCGTGGCGCTGACGTCAAGGTTGCCTCCATCAAGAAGGACAGCATCAAGAGCTGGGACAAGACCGATTGGGGCGACAGCGTCGACGTCGATCTCCTGGCCAAGGATGTCGACGTGAACCAGTTCGATGCGCTGGTGCTGCCGGGCGGCCAGATCAATCCCGACAAGCTGCGTCTCGAAGGAGACGCCATGCGTGTCGTCCGCGAATTCCTGAATTCCGGCAAGGTGGTCGCCGCCATATGCCACGCACCCTGGCTGCTCGTCGAGGCCGACGCATTGCGAGGACGCCAGGCAACCTCCTATTGGTCCATCAAGACGGATGTCAAAAATGCCGGCGCGACCTGGAAGGACGAAAAGGTCGTGACCGATGAGGGCATCATCACGTCCAGGTCGCCCGACGATCTCCCGGCCTTCGTCGACAAGATCGTCGAGGAAGTTCAGGAGGGCCGGCACCGGCGGCGTGCAGCCTGACCGCTCGATTCCAACGAAACTTGCGAAGCCCCGGCAACAACTGTCGGGGCTTTCGCATCTTTTCCCTGCAGCAGAACGGGAGCGGAGCCAATCCGCATATTGACTGGCCGGGCATGCTTTGATCTGTTGGCCGAACATGACAATGCCTGATGGCCGCCGGAGGTAGACGGATATCGGGGAGGAAAGCAGGGCATGACGATGGAGGCTGTGAGGGCGATCAGCCTGAAACAGGTGGCGATTTCCTTTGAAATGGCCGGCAAGGCACGGTTCGATGCCGTAGCGGCGACCAATCTGGAGGTAGGAGCGCATGAGTTCGTGGCCATCGTCGGCCCGACGGGCTGCGGTAAATCCACCCTTCTCAATGCGACGGCGGGCCTTTTGACGCCGGCGTCCGGCACGGTCGAAGTCTTCGGCCAGCCGCTGAAATCCATCAATAAACAGGCGGGCTATCTCTTCCAGCAGGATTCGCTGATGCCGTGGAAAACGGTTCTCGAGAATGTTGCGATCGGACTAGAGATTGCGGGAACGGATACGGCCGAGGCAAGACGGATTGCGAGCGATTGGCTGGGGCGCGTTGGCCTTGCCACATTTGCCGATCGTTTCCCGCGCATGCTCTCAGGCGGCCAGCGCAAGCGGGTCGGTCTCGCCCAGGTGCTCATCCGCAATCCCAAACTGCTCCTGATGGACGAACCCTTCGGGCCGCTCGATGCGCAGACCCGCCTGATCATGGGCGACCTCCTGCTCAAGCTTTGGTCCGAGGACCGCAAAGCGGTGATGTTCGTCACTCACGATCTCGATGAAGCGATTGCCCTTGCCGACCGTGTCGTCATCATGTCGGCCGGTCCGAAATCCTGCATCATCGGCGATTTCAAGATCCCTTTGGAGCGGCCGCGCGATATCGGCGAGATACGCCACGACCCCGTATTCAACCGGCTGCATCGTGATATCTGGCAGGCGCTGCGCGATGAGGTGATGACCGCCTATCGCCAGAGCAGCGGAGAGATCGCATGAACCGTTCTCTCCTTCTTCTGCTGCAAATCCTCGTGGCCGTGGTCCTCCTGACTATCTGGCATCTCGCAACGAATACCGGCATTTTCGGCAATCCGAAAACCATATCCTTCTTCTTTGCCGATCCGCTCAAGGTGGCGCAGCGCGTCATTCAATGGTTTGCGTCGGGATCGATCTGGTATCATCTGTGGATCACACTATCGGAATCGATCCTTGCCTTTCTGCTCGGCGCCTTTGGCGGCATTGTCTTCGGCTTCTGGTTTGCGCGCCGGCCGCTGATTGCTGCCGTCTTCGATCCTTACGTAAAGGCGGCGAATGCACTGCCCCGCGTCGTGCTGGCTCCGATCTTCGCGCTCTGGTTCGGCCTCGGTATCTGGTCGAAGGTGGCGCTCGGCATCACCCTCGTTTTCTTCATCGTCTTCTTCAACGTCTATCAGGGTGTCAAGGAAGTCAGCCAGCCGGTGCTGTCCAACGCCCGCATGCTCGGTATGAACGAGCGACAGCTGCTGCGCCATGTCTATCTTCCATCCGCGCTTTCCTGGGTATTTTCCAGCCTGCATACCTCGGTGGGTTTTGCCGTCGTCGGCGCCGTCGTCGGCGAATATCTGGGCTCGGCCGCCGGCCTCGGCTATCTCATCCAGCAGGCCGAGGGCGTCTTTGACGTGACCGGCGTCTTTGCGGGCATGGTGGTTCTGACTGCCTTCGTCCTGCTCGTGGACTGGCTGATGACGATGGTCGAAAGGCGCCTGCTCGCCTGGCGCGGCCAATAGCGCATTGAGAATAGCGAAGTGGAGGAACAAGGACATGGAACGCAGGACATTTCTGATCGGGACGGCTAGCTTCGGTATCGGCGCATCGCTTGCCGGCATCCTGCCCGCCCTGGCACAGGATGCGAAACCGGAAAAGCCGGATCTGTTGATCGGCGTCGGCGGCAAGCCGCTGCTCTATTACCTGCCGCTGACGATCGCCGAGCGAAAAGGCTTCTTCAAGGAAGAAGGCCTCAACGTCACCATCAATGATTTCGCTGGCGGTTCGAAGTCGCTCGAAGGCCTGATCGGCGGCTCGCTCGATGTCGTCGCCGGTGCCTATGAACATACGATCCGCATGCAGAACAAGGGGCAGGATATCGTCGCGATCTGCAATCTCGGGCGCTTCCCCGGCATCGTCATTGCCGTGCGCAAGGATCTCGCCGGCGAGATCAAGTCGATGGCGGACATGAAGGGCCGCAAGATCGGCGTGACCGCGCCAGGCTCCTCGACGGCGCTGATGTTCCAATATGCCATGTTGAAGAACGGGCTGAAGACCGACGATGCGTCGCTGATCGGCGTCGGCGGCGGGGCCGGCGCGGTTGCCGCGGTCAAGAGCGATCAGATCGACGGCCTTTCCCATCTCGATCCCGTCATCGCGCAGCTGCAATATGACGGCGACATCAACGTTCTCCTGGATACCCGCACGGAAGCCGGCACCCGTGCCCTTTTCGGCGGGCCGAACCCGGCCGCAACGGTCTACATCAAGCGCGAGTTTGCCAAGGAAAATCCGATCACCACGCAAAAGACTGTCAATGCCTTCATGAAGGCCCTGAAATGGATCGCAACGGCAAGCCCGGATGACGTCGCCAGCGTCGTGCCGGAGGAATATCTGCTCGGCAACCGCGATCTCTATATGCAGGCCTTCAAGAACTCCAAGGAGATGTATTCTCCCGACGGCATGGTCACGATAGAAGGCTATAATTCCATGATGGGCGTCCTGAAGACTCTCGATCCCGAGCTCGCCAATGCCGACGTGCCCTTTGAGAAGACATTCGATCCGACTTTTGCCAAGGCCGCAAAGACCTGATCGCAGCAATGGACGACAAGCGATAGCCCGACTACCGCCGTCGTCCACCGCGTCACGCCCTACACAAATCATTCTTTCTCGATCCGCAATCCTTCGAGAAAGGTGCGGAAAGCGCCGACGGCCCGTTTCGAGGTCGTCTCTGGATCGTCCGAATTGGCGATCCATTGCGCGGCGCAGCTGCTTGCCGCATTGATGAGGCGAGCGCCGGCTTCCGGGTCAATATTGACGATGATACCGTCTTCGCGAAGACAGCGAAGGCTTTCTGTAATCGTGGCGATACAGCCGTTGGCACTCGGCCATCCGGAGGGTTCGCCGAGCACGGCCGGACCGTCACGAAACATGATGCGCTGAATTTCCGGCTCCAGCGCCATCTCGACGTAACCGACATTCTCGTCAACGAACGCCTGCCAGCGCGACGGTGCTTGAGATGAGATCTGACAGAGCCTTGCGGTCATTTCGGCATCGATCTCGTTGACCACGGCCTGCAGCAACCCCTTTTTATCGCCGAAATGGTGATAGAGGGCCCCTCGCGTCAGCCCCGCCGCCGCTGTAAAATCATCCATCGATGCCTCGGCATAGCCGACGCTACCGAATGCCTTACGGGCAGCGCTCAGCAGCTTGGCTCGCGTTTCGGCAATCATTTCACTGCGAGGTTTGCGCATTGCGTCTCCGTCGGCTCTTCACATTTATTGGCATACGCCGCGTATATTAGTTGACATACGCAGCGTATGCAATTATTCATTGACATACGCCGCGTATGCGTACGCAATCTCGTCAATCGAGGAATGTTCCGATGTCCAATCCATATAGAGAGATTTTCCGAGCGCCCGGAGCCAAGGGCTTTTCAGCCGCCGCCTTCTTTGCTCGTCTTCCGCTTGCCATGGCGCCGATCGGCATCGTTGCCATGCTGTCGCAGACACGGGGCGAATATTGGCTGGCCGGCGCGGTTTCGGCCACCTTCGCTTTGACAAATGCTTTCGTCTCGCCGCAGATATCGCGCTTCGTCGACCGGCTCGGTCAAAGTGCCGTTGTCGTGCCGACCACCATCATTTCGGTCGTCGCCTTCATCCTTCTGGTCGTCGCGGCAAATCAGGGCTGGCCCGCCTGGACACTGTTCGCATCGGGCTTTCTTGCGGCCGTCATGCCGAGCATCCCTGCCCTGGTACGTGCGCGCTGGACGGAAATCTTTCGGGACCGGCCTGAGTTGAATACGGCCTTTGCATTCGAATCGGCAGCTGATGAGCTCGTCTACATCACCGGCGCATCCCTTTCCGTCGGGCTTGCCGTCTCACTGTTCCCGGAAGCCGGAATGATCGCCAGCACCATCTTCCTCGCGCTCGGATCAGCAGCCTTCCTGATGCAGCGATCGACGGAGCCCAAGGTTCGTGCAATCGATGCCGAAGCGCCGCAGCACTCGGCGATCTGGCAGCGGCCGGTCCAGATCATCACGCTCGCGCTGATCTTCGTCGGAGCCACCTTCGCAACGGCGGAAGTCAGTGCCGTGGCCATCACCAAGCAGCTCGGCGAACCGAGTGCCGCAAGCATCGTCATCGGTGTCTATGCGCTCGGCTCCTTCATCGTCGGCCTCATCATTGGAGCGCTGAACCTCAAAATGCCGCTGCAACGTCAGCTGCTGGTGGCCGCCACCGTCCTTGCCATTACCTCCCTGCCGCTTCTTGTAGCCAGCACCTCGGTCGCACTGCTCGCCTTTGCCGTTTTCCTCAGCGGCGTCGCCATTTCACCGACCTTCATCACTGCCTTCGGACTTATCGAACGCCGCGTACCGGAGGCCATGCTGACGGAAGGAGTGACCTGGGTCATGACCGGCATCGGTATCGGCATGGCACTCGGCGCCTTCGTCTCCGGCTGGGTGGTGGATAGTTTCGGCCCCGCGAACGGCTTCTGGGTTTCAGTCGCGGCAACCGTCGCAGCCGTCATCGTCATAGCGCTCGGCCAGGCAAGCCTTTCCGGCGCACGAGCCCCTAGCACGGCCGCCGTTACACAGCTGGCCGAATGAGGAAACAGGAGAGCCGCCTGCAGCGGCATATTGCTCCGTGACGAATGTGCCCCGGGACAACATTGCCTATTCCCGCAGCCTATGCGCGCCGAAAGACCCGTTGCCGGGTGCTGACCCAGTCGAGAAAAGTCAGCACCCCTCCCAGAACCAGAAAGGCTGCTGCCAGCAGCCCCATGTTCAGCAGGACGGCTTCAAGACCGATATCGCGAACGTCCAGGAACGGGTATGGGTAGAAATGAGAGATATATCCATGCGCAAGCGTATAAGCGGAATAGGCTGCGGGAAAAGCCAGCCACCAGAGCACATCGCGCCAGGAAAGCCTGCCGCGTTCACTCAGAAAAATCCAATCCAGGGCATACAGCACCGGAACACAATAATGGAGTATCTGGTCTCCGAGCAGTTGCCAGCCGCGAGGGTGCCAAACGTCCCTTAGCATCAAAACATAAACGATGCCCGCAATCCCGACGTAAATGAGAACGGCGCTTCGGATCGACGGCTTGCTCGCCCATTGGCCAATCGACGAGCGCGACGCGATTTGCGCGCAAAGCAGTGTCGCGGCGAGGAGAAGATTGGACTGTATTGTAAAATAGCTGAAGAAATTCAACGTCATGGTCAGCCGCGAAACATGCACGCCCGGTATGATAGCGAAATATGAGATCGCGATACCCGACAAAGCAAGCAGGGCAAGCAGACAGCGATAGATGCGAATCAAGCCGGCCACGATGCCTCACCTGCTGATTTAACGCCGGAGCGAAGGCCGAAGGAATTCAACATCAACCCGTTCGATTTCATCGAAATTCTATAGCTCATTGAGGACAAGGCGCGCCTTGAAACTTCCGCCAATCCGCCGACCTCCGCGGTAAGATCGACGGTATTGGAGACATATACCGTCTCGCAGAAGACTATTCGATTGCGGCAAATCAAAAGCAAGCATCGAACGGCCGAAGAAATCCTCCGGCCACGAGGTGACGACAGCTCTTGGCCAAGTCGATGTCGACATGTTGAGCCCTGAAAGCGGTTTGCCTCTCGTGCCCTCGGAGGCGATTGTCAGATGCGCATCCGTGGCACGTCATTGGGATCGAGACGCAGCTCGATCAGCACCGGGCGATTGCGATTCCGGATGGCGTCCAGGGCGCTTTCAAGCTCGTCGGCCGAGCTGACCGCAATACCGTGACCGCCAAGCGCGGTCGCGACCTCGGCAAATGAGGGCCAGTTGAACAGGGTGAGGCCCGGGTCCATCTTCCGATCGCGAAACTGGATATGTTCGGCTCCATAAGCGGAATCATTGCAGACGATGACGATCAGGTCCTGCCCAAGACGCACAGCCGTATTGAACTCGTTGACGCCGCTCATCATGAAACCGCCATCCCCGGTGAAAAGCACCACCGGCCGATCCGGCGCAGCAACGCTTGCGCCGATTGCTTCCTGCAACCCAAGGCCGATCGAGCCGAAATTTGCCGTCACCACGAAGCTCCTCGGGTCGCTGACGGAAATTCGGCACCAGACCTCGGTCATGAAACGACCGCCGTCGGTCACAAGCACCCTGTTCTTCGGCAGAGCTTTTTCCAGCTCTTCGAGCGCCCAGATGTAATTCACATATCCCGTATTCGTCTTGCCGCGCTGATCGGATGGGTGGGTGGTGAGCGAGGGGACATCCAGTTCGTGCGTGAAGCCGCTCGGCGGAATTTCCGCCTCGTCCAGCCAATGAACGAAATTGTCTGCCGTCAATCCTGCATCGGCTACCAGGGCTGCATCCGGATGAATGTTCTTGCCGATAGCGCGCGCATCCATATCGATCTGAACGATGCGCTTGCCCTTCAGGAGCTTGCCTCGGTCGGTGGTGAAATCATGCAACCCCGCTCCGAAACAGATCAGGCAATCCGTCCTAGCAATCAGGTCATAAGCGGCGGGCGTACTGAGCGTGCCGAAAATGTCCATATTATAGGGATGACCGCCGAAGAGCCCCTTTGCTTTCAAGGTCGTCGCAAGCGGAGCCTCCAGCCGATCCGCCAGCCGGATCAGCTGATCGCGCGCACCACAAGCCCCGCCACCTGCGAGGATGAGCGGACGCTTTGCCGAAGCGATCATGCCGATGGCCCTGTCCAGCGCGTCACCCTCGGGCACATATCCGGGAGCATCGAAGACTTCGAAGACAGCCCGCTCGTGGGCCTGTTCGCACCACATGAAATCGGCCGGCATGTTCAAGACGATCGGACGCCGCTCGACCCGGGCACGGTAGAAAGCGCGGGCAACGTCCCGGGTTGCAGTTTCCGGCGAGCGCATCTGCTCGAAGCCGGCGCCGGTGGCCTTGACGACCTCGCGCTGGTCGATGCTTTGCAGATGGTGCGGATTGACGACCGGCGTGTCGCCCGCCAGGAGCACCATGGGGATGGAACCGCGGGCGCCTTCAGTGAGTGCGGTGACGCAATTGGTCAAAGCCGGACCGTGGGTCACGCTCGCCACACCCACCCTGCCCGCGACGTGGGCATAGGCAAGCGCCATTAGGACCGAACTACCCTCATGCGCTGCCGGTACGAAGCGGCCGTCGCATCCGCGCACATAATGGTCGATAATAAAGAGATTGGCATCCCCCATGAGACCGAACATCGTGCCGACATCGTGATCGCGAATCGCCCTCGCGATCGACTGATAAACATAGATCGCATTGTCGGTCATTTAAGTATTTCCCCCTCCCGCAGCGCGTCAGATCGTTGATGCTCAGAATATCAGGAAGGTCATGCAAGAGGTGCGCGATTTGGAGACGGATTTCCCATATTAGTGCAAGATAATTGCAAGATTGTCGTATGTTGCGCACAATTCGCGCATGGATAAATGTGACGGTTTCCACATGCGTAGCTTCAGGCTGATGAGGCGGTGTCATCCCGGCCTTGTAGAAGGGACGCTGGCATAGAGACGGCAATGTTGCTGTCCAGGCAAACCCGAGGCATCCACAAAAGCGAACGGGCTCGTTCGCAAAATTCATATGGCCAAGAATTCATATGGCTAAGCAAGGAACTTGCCCCCTCCTATCTGGAAAGATGGAGCTCCTCGCCCGCAAATGTCTGCTTGGCGTCGTCGAGCTTATTGTAACCTGCCTGTATGATATCAATATCGCATGCGTGACCGATGCCGGCCAATTTATAGAGCACGTCACCGACGGCTATATCCACGCGCGACTTGTTCTTCGAATAGACTTTCTCAACCATCGGCTTGATAGCCGCTTCGGTGCCGCCTGCGGCAAAATAAAGCTCCAGAGCACGGCGCAGAAACGCATCTCTGCGATCATTCAAATCCATCAGAGACTCATCGCTTACAGTCGATGCCAGCATCCTGACGGCCTTATTTTGGTATTCACTCATATAATTCATCCAAATCTTCTGAACGATATTCGAATCGAAAATCTAATATAGGCTCTGCACGTCTATTCTTTCCCGAGACTGAATCGGTCTCGGTAGCTGCATAAGCCTGCGGGGCGATGCGGAGGCAGATGAGTTTTCGTCCGATTTCAGGTGAATAGCGATCTGTCATTTTCGAACGTTCACCAAGACTGCGGTCCGTCCATGAAAAGGGATGCACCCTTCAGATAAGGTGTTTCGCATTTTTCTATAAAGTCATGTGATGGCGCACACCGTAACGTGCAACGCTCGTTTGGAGGAAACGAGAAACGCAAAGGTATGGAGGAGATTACCTTGGCAATAGCAGCAGAGGAAAATACCGCACGCCTGTCCCCCGAGGATGAAAGACTCAGCATCGGCGCCAATCTGGCCTATGGGCTTCAACATGTCCTGACCATGTATGGCGGCATCGTCGCAGTCCCGCTGATCATCGGCCAAGGATCGGGTTTGACTCCGGCCGATGTCGGTCTGCTCGTAACGGCATCGCTGTTTGCCGGCGGTCTCGCGACCATCCTGCAGACGATCGGGATACCATTTTTCGGCAGCCGCCTTCCCCTCGTACAGGGCGTATCCTTTTCCGGCGTCGCGACGATGATTGCCATTACCGGGCATGGGGGCATACAGGCCGTTCTCGGTGCGGTCATTGCGGCATCCTTCATCGGGCTCCTCATCACGCCCGTCTTTTCGCGCATCACGCGCTTCTTCCCGCCGATCGTAACCGGCATCGTCATAACAACCATTGGCCTCACCCTCATGCCGGTTGCGGCGGGCTGGGCCATGGGTGGCAACAAGAACGCGCCGGATTTCGGCAGCCAGGCCAATATCCTGCTCGCCGCCGCAACACTCTTGATCGTGCTGCTGCTCAGCAAGCTGGGCAGTGCCGCCATATCGAGGCTCTCGATCCTGCTCGCCATCATCATCGGCACGGGGATCGCCTATGCAGCCGGCATTGCCGACTTCTCGCGGGTGATGAGCGGGCCGCTTGTCGCCCTGCCGCAGATCTTCCATTTCGGCTATCCTGTGTTCGATGCAGCGGCGATCATCTCGATGTGCATCGTCATCATGGTGACACTGGTCGAAACCTCGGCCGATATCCTCGCCGTCGGTGAGATCGTCGGCACCAAGGTCGATGCGCGCCGGCTCGGCGACGGCTTGCGCGCCGATATGCTGTCCAGCATCCTCGCCCCGGTCGTCGGCTCCTTCACGCAGAGCGCCTTTGCCCAGAATGTCGGCCTTGTGGCCGTGACCGGCATCA
Source organism: Martinezella sp. CNPSo 3959 (assembly GCF_057784355.1). NCBI lineage: Bacteria > Pseudomonadati > Pseudomonadota > Alphaproteobacteria > Hyphomicrobiales > Rhizobiaceae > Martinezella > Martinezella sp. CNPSo 3959. The sequence continues at coordinate 184,618 of NZ_JBXSOV010000005.1, read as the reverse complement.
AGAGCCGATTTGTCGTGGCAACCGGCGGCCTTTTTCTCGTCGCCCTCGGCTTGCTGCCGATCGTCGGCCGCATCGTCGCTGCCGTTCCGAACTCCGTCCTCGGCGGGGCGGGGCTCGTCCTCTTCGGGACGGTCGCAGCAAGCGGTATCCGCACACTCGCCAAGGTCGACTATGAGAACAACATGAATCTCATCATCGTGGCGACCTCGATCGGCTTCGGTATGATCCCGATCGCGTCGCCTGGCTTCTATGAACATTTTCCCGCATGGGTCATCACCATCTTCCACTCCGGTATCAGCTCGGCGGCATTGATGGCGATCACGCTGAACCTTCTATTCAACCACCTGACGACCGGAAACTCGGATCAGCAATCGGTCTTCGTTGCGGGAACGGAACGTCTGATCCGCTATCAGGACATTGCCGGCCTGCATGACGGCGATTATTTCCTGAATGGCAAGCTTTACGACGCCAATGGCGCGGAAGTTCCATTGGTCCCCGCGGAAGCCCACTAAAACACAGAGGGACCCGCTTCGGCGGCTTCAAAGCATTCTGCACGGCTGAGAACCTTGTGGGCCGGACGGTCCCACAATCGCGCCGGTCTCGCAATCCAGCCATTTGGCCGGGGGACATGGGCTGCTGAAGTATTGCCCGAGTTCGCAAGTGGCCTGCGGCCAAGTTTGGCTTAAGGCGCGCTACCGAGCGGCACTTTTGCCTCTCCACCCGTAGATTGACAGGTCGAAACCACCATCCCCGATCCCTCCGCAGTTCATCTAACTCACTTGAGTGAGATTGCATCCGGATTCGCCTGCCCGGATGCCTCGATAATGACTGTATAGTTTGTATTCTTTACTTACTATTTTTACGAAATTTCGATTATTAACATACATTTTGTACGTTTATTACGTATAGATTTCTAATATACTTCATATACATACTAAGATTGCGTGATTTTATGGTGTATTTTTGCATCTTTGACGAATTTATGACGATAATTACTTTATAACTTCGTATTATTCTATTCCGATGCGTCAAAAGCCCCGCTAGCGTGCCGATACGAAAGTCTTTCGGGCTTTCGGTTAGAGGGAACGCCTAATTGATGAACGTGGTGGAAAACCTCCGGCTACGTTCCGATCCGGCAAATCGATTGGAGAAAAAATGAATATCAAGAGCCTTCTTCTCGGCTCCGCTGCTGCGCTGGCAGCAGTATCCGGTGCCCACGCGGCTGACGCGATCGTCGCTGCTGAGCCCGAGCCGCTGGAATACGTTCGCATCTGCGACGCATACGGTGCTGGCTACTTCTTCATCCCGGGCACGGAAACCTGCCTCAAGATCGGCGGTAAGGTTCGTACCGAAGGCAAGTGGTACGACGCCTACAGCCCAGACAGCCACAATGGCACTCTCTGGCACACGCGTGCTGAGCTGCAGCTGCAGACGGCAACCGACACCGAATACGGCGCGCTGAAGACCAACACCGAGCTGCGTTGGGACTGGAATGACGGCAATGCAACGGCTACCAACCTGCTGCACGCCAGCATCAGCCTCGGCGGCTTCACCATCGGTAAGGAAGACTCGCAGTTCAACGTCTTCACCGGCTACGCCGGCGACGTCATCAACGACGACGTGATCGGTGATGGCCCGTACGAACTGAACCAGATTACCTACAACTACGACGCCGGCAACGGTTTCACGGCTGTGATCTCGGTTGAAGACTCGAACTCCGGTAAGGGCGCAACCGGCGCAAACGGCGAAGACAGCACGAACCACTACCTGCCTGACGTTGTTGCCGGTGTTGGCTACAAGGCCGGCGCATGGGGCTTCAAGGTCGTTGGCGGTTATGACTCGATCGTCGAAGAAGGCGCCATCAAGGCTCGCGTAGACGCTGACTTCGGCGTATTCGACGCCTTCTTGATGGCCGGCTGGAACACTGACGGCGACAAGCTGAACAAGTATGCCAATGGCGATTCGATCGGCCAGAGCTGGGGCGACTGGGCTGTCTGGGGCGGCGTTGGCGTACCGGTCAACGAAAAGCTGAAGTGGAACCTGCAGCTCGCCTACACCGACAACAAGACCTTCTCGGCAACCACGAACGTCAAGTGGAAGCCGGTCAAGAACCTGCTCATCGAGCCGGAAGTCACCTACACCAACTGGGACTCCATCAATCAGGACCAGTGGGCTGGCGTTCTCCGCTTCGAGCGCTCGTTCTAATCTGATCTGAACTAGACCTCCGATCAGAGACGGAAGAAGACCTGGTTTCCCTCCGGGTCTTCTTCCACAATTCGTTAAAGCCGTACCGGCTGCCATTCCAATCCGCATGACACGCGCCTCCCTGCTATGCGAGAGGAAGCGCACGCGTTACCGACGCGAAACTTTTCGGCCTGGTGGCCTGCGCCTACTGCAATGAAGGCGCCCCCCGGGGGGCTAAGATTGCTTTCGCGCGCCTCTCCGTTGTCGCACATTGCCCTCGCGAGACCCAAGAAAGCTCCTTCCGCCCCTCAAAATCCGAAGATGATACCGCCCGACGCACCTTGAACTAGCCAAGAAACCTTTCGCGCGGCATCTTCTACGGCACCTCAAGGTCGAATCCGGTAGAGCCAGCTTCGTATTTGCGAATGTGTTGACGGTCCTCGCACTCGCGTAACGCAAAGTTTCGAGAATCTTTCCCGAAGGAAAGCATCTGTCCGGTTGCCAAAAAACCATAATTGTTCCACCTAGATTATAGATTGAACATTTAACGTTGAGAATCGGGCCAAGACTTGATGCGTACGAAATATGGTTTCTTCTGCCTGTTCCTGGCATTTGCCTCATCGGCATATGCTCTGGAAGCCGGTTCACCGCCAGTTTTGACACCGCTGCCGCAGCAGGCACAGGCCGCTCATTTGACGGCGCAATTTCTGCAGCGCTTCCACTACAAGCCCGTTCCGCTCGACGACGTTCTCTCCGCCCGGATCATGAATCGCTTCATCAAGTCCCTCGATCCGGATCGTGTCATCTTCCTGCAGAGCGATATCGACAAGTTCATGGCGGGCAGCACCAAGATCGATGACGCCATCAATCAGGAAGACCTGAATATCCCGTTTTCCATCTTCAACGTCTATGAGCAGCGCGTCGTCGATCGCATGACCTATGCGCGCAGCCTGCTCACTCAGAAGCTGGATTTCACCGCGAAGGAAGACTACGCGCTTGCGCGTGACAAGGAGCCTTGGCCACAAACCGAAGCTGAAAGCGATGATCTCTGGCGCAAACGCGTCAAGAACGACTGGCTGCGCCTGAAGCTTGCCGGCAAGGATGATGCCGCCATTCGCGATACGCTGGACAAGCGCTACGAAAACTCGCTGGAGCGCGCCTATAAATACAAAAACGACGATGTCTTTCAGACGTTCATGGACGCCTATACGACGTCGGTCGATCCGCACACCGACTATTTCGGCGCGACCGCCTCGGCGGAATTCGATATTTCGATGAAACTTTCCCTGGTCGGTATCGGTGCGGTGCTGCAGGAAAGGGACGACTATACGACGATCCGCGAACTGGTTGCCGGCGGCCCGGCGCAATTGTCCGGCAAGCTTGCGGTCGGTGACCGCATCATCGGTGTCGGTCAAGGCGAGAACGGCCCGATCAAGGAAGTCGTCGGCACGCGGCTCGATGAAATCGTGCAAATGATACGCGGCGCTAAGGGTTCGGTCGTGCGCCTCGACATTTTGCCTTCTGATGCCGGGCCGGACGGCAAGCATCACGTCATCAGTCTCGTCCGTGACAAGATCAGCCTCGACAAACAGGCCGCCAAGCAGACGATCCTATCCGTGAAGGACGGCAATACGACGCGCAGGATCGGCGTGATCACCCTGCCGGCTTTCTATGAGGATTTCGAAGCCCGGCGCAAGGGCGACAAGGATTACCGCAGCGCCAGCCGCGATGTCGCCAAGCTTCTCGGCGAACTGAAGCAGGAGAAGGTCGACGGTGTCCTGATCGACCTGCGCAATAATGGCGGCGGCTCGCTGTCGGAAGCGATCGACCTGACGGGGCTCTTCGTCGGCAAGGGTCCTGTCGTCCAGCAGCGCGATGCAGGCGGCGAGGTGGAGGTCGAGAGCGATGATCTTGCCGCCCCGGCCTGGACCGGCCCGGTCGGCGTGCTGATCAATCGCGGCTCGGCATCGGCCTCCGAGATCTTCGCCGCAGCGATCCAGGATTACGGTCGCGGCGTGATCATCGGCGAACCGAGCTTCGGCAAGGGCACGGTACAAACCGTGGTCAATCTCGATCAGGTGGCCCACAATCAGAAACCGAAATTCGGCGAGCTGAAACTGACGGTCGCTCAATTCTTCCGCGTCAACGGGGGTACGACGCAGTTGCGCGGCGTGACGCCGGATATCAGCCTGCCCGGAATTTCGGACCTCAAAGCCTTCGGCGAATCCAGCTACGACAACGCGCTGCCTTGGACGCAGGTGAAGCCTGCGAACTACAAGCCCTGGGGTGACCTCCAGGCGCTGCTGCCGCAGCTGCAAAGCCGTCATGACGCGCGAGTGAAGGATGATCCGGAATATAAGCGCTTCATGGAAGACGTCACCACGCTGAAGGAGCAGCGCGACAAGAAGGTCATCTCCCTCAACGAAGCCGAACGCCGCAACGAGCTGACCGCCCAGGCAAACCGCATCAAGGCGCGCGGGCAGGCGAATGATGGCATCGATACCGGCGAGGATGATGGCCTGCAGGCCAATGAGCGCAGCCTGAGCGCCGATATCGCCATCGAGAAGGCCCGCAAGAACGCAAAGGATATCCTGCAGAACGAGGCGGCCTCCATCGTTGCCGATGAAGCTGACCTCCAAGCCGGCATGTCCAGGGCCGCGGCAAAGTAGTCACAGAGTTCCATCCTGCCTCTCACGGCCGAGGAATCGACGCCGCCGACGCGACGTCGAGCGCCTTGCCGGCTGCGGGTGCATGAGACTCGCGGCTAAAGCAAAATGCCAAAAAGTGTGGATGGCTTTCGGGCGACCTCCCGTTCTATCGCCTTGATTTCAAGGCGAATTCGGATTTTAGGTCGAAGACCTGAGATCATGGAGCTTCAGAGCCTCAGCTACGTTTCAGCTAGCCGTTGTACACTGTGTGCGTGCGAATACTTGCGCCCCCAACAAAGTTTCGCACGAGGCGCCGATAAGGCTCTCTGCTCTGCCTCATGCAAATGAGGCAGAGCTTTCCCCGGCTGGATCATGCTCAACGAGCTTCGGCTACGCCATCGAAGGCCTTGGATACTTTCCACGGCTATGCTTATCATTTTTATCTCACCGCGCGCCACCGCATGTCTTTTCCGGCGGCGGCAACTGCCTCTTCGCAGCGTGCACGAAATTGGCTAAGAGGCCATATGTTTGAGCTTGTTTCGATCGCCACCGCCAATCAGGAAATCAAGCGAAGCCGGTTCGTTGCGACGGCCGCTCCGATCACCGATACCGAGGCAGCAAAGGCGTTTGTCGCGCAGCACTCTGTCACAGATGCCAATCACAATTGCTGGGCCTGGCGTATCGGACAGAACTATCGCTTCAGCGACGATGGCGAGCCGAGCGGCACGGCCGGCAAGCCGATCCTCCAGGCTATCGACGGCTTCGAATTGGATATGGTCGCTGTCGTCGTAACACGCTGGTTCGGCGGCACTCTTTTGGGTGCAGGCGGACTGATCCGCGCCTATGGCGGCACGGCCGCGCAATGTCTGCAAGGCGCAGAGAAAAGAGAAATACTGCCGACCATCGCGGCAACGATCGATGTGCAGTTTTCGCATCTCGCTCTCGTAAAAGCGAAACTTCATGCCGAGGCCGGCGTGCAGGTTCTGGAAGAGCGTTTCACCGAATCCGGAGCCCTGCTCAGCGTGACCATAGCCGCGTCGCTCGCCGAACAGGTTTTTGACACTATTCGGGATCTCACGAGCGGCCGCGCCACGGTAAAACTCGATTGAGCGAAGCTCAGGGATATGCCCAAAGGATGATGCTTTCCTGGCCCCGCAATAGGGCGGAGATAGGCAATCAATCGCCTGAGAACACAACGCCCTGAGGTCGCCCCGGTGCGGAAGCGGCCACGCGCAGCACCCCATGAAACCCGACCCAAAGCGCAATCGACCCGAGCGCAAAGCTGCCGAGGATCATGAACATCGGGCCGTAACCGATCTCCTGCGCCAGCCAGCCGCCGATTGCCGGGCTCAGGGATGCGCCGACCCCTTGCATGGTCATAACAACACCCTGGCCGACATTGATACGGCCGGTTCCGTTCAGGATGCGGGCGACGAGCGTCGGCACGGCAACGCTTTGCAAGCCCGCGCCGATACCATCGAGAACCTGAACGGGATAGACACCCCAGGACGTAATCAGATGCGCTGCCACGAAGCCGCGGATCGGCAAGGAGACGAACGAGACCAGCAGCACGAGCCATTGCCCTCTTCTTTCCGCCATATGCATCGCGATCAGGGAAGTGATGATCATCGTGCCCTGCGCCACCACCACCGTCAGCGCGACGAAGCCCGCGGGATCGGCCTGACCGGCGGAGACGACAGCCAGCCCGAACAATGGCAACATCGCGCCGTTGCCAAGATGAAACAAAGCAAGCGCGCCCGCCAGGATCAGCAGCGGCTTCGATTCTGCGAGCACCTTGAAGCCGCTCGGTTTTCTGTGTTTGGGAGGCTCGGCCTCCCCCTGTGAGCCAACGGCAGCAAGGGTCGCACCCCGCGCTTCATCATCGTCGATCGCATCGGAAGGGATCATCAACACGGAAATGATGGTCAGCACGCCGAAGATGGCTGACAGCCAGAACACGGCAGTAAGCCCGAACATCCAGCCGAGCCATCCCGACAGCCCGGCGCCGACCAGGTTGCCGGCATGATTGAATGCCTGATTGTAACCATTCTGCCGATTGAAGCCCGCCTGCCGGACAATGCCGAGAGTAATGCCATTAAGCGCTGGCCCGATCGCAGCGCCGGCAATAGCGGTCGCAACCTGCGACAGCGCCACCACCCAGAAGAGCTGCGACACCAATATAATCATCGAGGCGAGGACCGTGCAGATGCCAAGCACGATCACGCATGTGCGCTTATGCGTGGTCTCATCGATGAAGGCTCCGGCAGGCGCCATCATCACCATCCCCGCAATCCCGCCGATCGTCATGACCGAGCCGATCGAACCGCTTTGCCAGCCATGGGTGACCAGGAAAACGCCGAGGAACGGGCCGATGCCCGCCTGAACATCGGCCATGAAAAAATTCAGAAATCCAAGTGGGACGAGAGCTCGGGATTGCTGCTGGTCGTTGGGGGATGAACGCGACAAATGACAACCACATGGTTCCTGAGATCGTCAAATGAAAAGCGTTGGACGGCAAAAGGTTCCCCTCTATTCGACGGGTGGGGCCCCTTGGCTCGCGGTCCCAGCTGCTTCGGCGAAACCGGCCCTGCCGTCGGTGTTTATCCGACATTGAAGCAGGCAAGCCATCGCGATCTCGATAGCACTTTGGCGTTTGAGGAGAGTTTCGCCTACATCGGCTCAAAAAAAGAGAAGGATTCGGAGGGAAAGCCGAATCCTTCTCGTCTTGATCGGAGGTCAACCGATCGGGGTGGGCAGCCGCATCGGATTGGAACGATGGGCTGCGGCTACCGACACAGAGTGTCGGATGGCGGTCGGACTCGGAGTTTGAAAAGCGCCCCTCGCCCAAGCTTGGGTTCTATATACATACATTCGGTATGTTTGACAACTGATCTCAAGGAGATTATGGCGACATTCAGAGAAAATTTATTGTTGGCGCCGGGTGTGGCCTTCATACTCCCGCAGCCCTGGTCAATTATTGACCATGCGAATTCGACCGGCAGGATGTCGGAAAGCTGAATGCGATGAATGACGAGGATACTTTAATGACCCGGCTGCTCAGGAACGATATCTGAGGAATAGATCTATCCTCGACATGCCAACCCTAGAAATCCCACTGAAAACGATTGTGCCGTCGCGACATCTATGAGATGGCCGTGCAACGATCTTGGCAATCGCACGGAGAACCGGATGAATCCCCTGGGAAAAGACAGTCTTGCCGGTGCCGGACAGCAGACTGCATCAATCGACAGCAGGTCATCCTCCGAATATTGGTGGGTAACCTGGAGCCTGGCGATATATTTCATCGTGCAGGCAGCCATCCGCATCGCCATATCGAGCTCGCTGCGGATCGACGAAGCGCAGCAGTTTCTCGTCGGCCAATGGCTCGCCTGGGGCTACGATGCCCAGCCGCCGCTCTACAACTGGATTCAGTACGGCATCTTCGAAATTTTCGGCACGAATGTCGCATCGCTCGTCATCGTGAAGAATCTTCTGCTTTTCCTGGTCTATCTCGCCTATTACAAGCTGCTGCGATTGCTCTTGGCCGACAAAAGGCTGGCGGCGGTCGGAACGCTATCGCTCCTGACGATGCCACAGATGTTCTGGCAGGCGCAGAGAGACCTGACGCATACCGTCGGCACTCTGCTTGCGGTGCTCATGTTGATCTATTTCGTCATCGTCACCATCCGTCGCCCGACAGTCCTCTCCTACGCGCTGATCGGGCTTTGGGCCGGGCTCGGCATGCTGACGAAGTACAATTTCGCTCTGGTGATTGGCAGTGTCCTCATCGCGACCTTCTTTCATCCGGTCGGGCGAAAAAGGCTCCTGGACTGGCGCCTCCTGCTGACGCTCGCAATCGCCGTTCTCGTGTTCCTGCCGCACGCGATATGGATGGTGTCCAATATGGATCGGGTCCTGACAACGACTGTCCAAACCATGTCGGAGCAAGGCGCCGGCGGAAAGCTTTCCGATATCGGTTTCGGACTTCTGGAGCTGATAAAGACGAGCGTCGCCATCATTGCTCCCACGAGCGTGATCTTTCTGCTGTTCTTCCGTCAATCATTTCTGCGAGCGCTGCGGGCCAGAAGTGAATGGAGCGATTTCGTCGGCAGGATACTCTTAAGCACCGCCGCCATTTTGGTACTCTTGATACTGGTGATCACGCTTACGGAATTTCGCGACCGCTGGCTGCTACCCTTCCTGTTTCTGCTGCCGGCCTACTTCTGTCTGAAGCTCGATGCAGCGGGACAACAGAGCCAGGCCGATATAAAGAAATTCCTTTACGTACCCATCGTCATGATGATCGCGCTACCTCTGATCATAGCCGGAGGCGTCCTCTTTGCGCGGTTTTTCCATTCTTATGAGCATCTGAACGCCCCTTATGCCACCTTCGTGGACAAAGTCGTCGCCGCAGAAGGAAAACAACCCTCCGCAGTCGTAACGACGACCTGGCTCAAGGCCGGCAATCTGCGTGTGAACATGCCGCACACATCCGTCATATCGGCGGAATATCCTGCGTCGGATCTCACCCGCCAGGTCATAGGCGATGGACCGGTCCTGTTGGTCTGGAACGAACGGGACGGGCATCAATCAACCATGCCGAACGCACTGCAGCTATGGCTCACGTCGAAATACGGAACGGCGGCAGAACTGCCGCCGCAGCAGGACATTGCCCTTCCCTATTACTACGGCAAGGAACCGGATCGTTATCACTTCGGTTATGCTTGGTATTATCCCAAACCGAACTGAGTTGAGATTGCGCAGCGGCTCGAGCTCATCGATGAGATGATCAAGAAGCAGGAGACATCAATTGCCGGCTAGCGCTCCAGCGCGCCCTTCCCGGCGAGAATATGATTGCGAAACTTCGCAATCCGCGCGGCCCGCGTTTCGGATTTCTTCACGGAGCCGAGGTTGATCACATAGCTTTTCTTTTGCCCTGGCGTCAGGTCGTGAAAAGCTTCCGCCAGCACGGGATCGGAATCCAGTGCCTCGATCAACTCGTCCGGCAATTCAATTTCGCCCACCACTTTTGCAGGCTTGATGCCGGCCTCCGCATATCCCATCGCCTCCTTCAGATAGGATCGGATGACGGGCTCCATCTTCGTCACGGCGGCGTTACTCACGAAGCGGATCATATCGGGATGCTGGGTATTCTGCCCTTGCTTTTCGAGCACGCCCTCAGGGTCCTTCATCAGTGCCGCGTTGAAGAAAGTGAGGCGAAAATCGCCGCGAAAGGCGCCGATAATGACGATGTTGCGTCCCTCGTGCATGTAGCATGGATGGGCCCACTTCACCGTCTCGACGAGCCCGGCCTCCAGACAGATTCGGCGCAATTCGTTCAGACCGTCAATCCATTGCCTGGTGGAACAGTCCGGTGTCGCAAAACGTTCGCAGCGCCCGCATCCCTTGGCAAAGAAGTCCTCGATATTGGTGATCATATCTTCATCCACTTTATGGTTCGGCTATCTGAAGTATCCACGCCGTCAGCCAGAACAAGACAAAGGCCTGATGAAAGCAAGTGGCCGGGCCATACTCGCAGGATTGCATCCCGGGTTTGCCAGCAATAGCCTCAACTTACGCCATCCCCGCCTTGGCATCCCCATAGGGCTGTTTCTGATCCGGCCCGAAGCTGGATCATCATGCGCGAAATTCCATGTGTAGGACAGTCGGCTGCTCGGGTCGATGACGAGCACTTCACAGTCCCATACGCCGCACCGGTCGCTGAAAGTTCAAGTGCCGGGGATCGGCTGCCAGGTCGAATTGCCGGCCCTGGAGAATTGCGGGATATGGGCGAGGCTCTGAATGAGATCGCAATCGGATCCCAGCGTCTCGCACCAATCGCGGGCTTCCGTCAGAATGACGCCAATGCCGACGACCTCGGCCCCGGCCTTGCGCACCAGCTCCAGCGAGCCCTTGAGGCTCGATCCGGAGGCGACCACGTCGTCGACGACAAGCACGCGCTTGCCGTTGAGAAGGGGGATTGCGGCACGGTCCAGCAGCAGGCGCTGCTCGCCCTTGGAGGTGATGGAGGAGATGCGTTGTTCCAGTGCATTCGCCAAATGGATTTTCGGCGACTTCTGCAGGACGACATACTCATTGAGGCCGAGCGCCCGGGTGACCTCGATGGCGACGGGGATGCCGAGCGTCGCGGTACCGACCACGATATCGGGCTTGAGAGATGCGAATTTGGCGGCAAGCTTGGTGCCGACATGCTCACCAAACTTCACGCCGAGATCGATGACCATCATCAGCGAAATGGCAAAATCCGGCTTGATCGCCACGATGGGCAGATCAACGGTATAGTCGGCAACGTCGACCTTCCAGTTCTGCCCGGTTCTCGGGTCGGCGGTCTCAGAGCTCATAGGTCTTATCCTTCATGCTAAGGCGCTGCTCGACCATCAGGCCAACCTCGCGCCAGGTTGTTCGCTTGTGTTTCAGATCATACCCATAAAGGGTAAGCGAAAACGAGATGGCATGCGCCATGCGGATCGCCTGAACGAGCAGCGGGATGCCGCGTGCTAATGCAAAGCGCAATTTCGTCGGCAGGCCGACATCGTCAATCTCCATGCCGCGAGAACGCTGGGCATCCGCAATGCGCTCGAAATCGTCGCGCAGCATCGGAATGACGCCGAAGGTCAGCGACAAAACGAGAGTGGCAATGGGGGGCAGCCGCGCGGCGCTTGCCGCCGCCAATATTTCGCCCGGCGAGCTTGTCTCCATGACGAAATAGAAGGCGGCCGTTGTCGTCACCAGCCTGGCGGCCATCGCCGCCGCGACAGGCAGGGCCTGCGGCGTTGAAAGACCCTGCAGCCAGAGATTTATCATCCAGCTCACCATGACCATGCCCGTCAGCAAAGCTGCACCCTTGATGTAGCCGCGAAGACCGGGAACTCTCAGGCCCCACAGAAGGGCCAGGCAGACAAGCGCAAGAGTTACGCCGAACCGCCAATCGGGAGCAAACCAGGCAGCCAGCATGATGATGAAGGCAATGCCCAGTTTGATAAAGAAATTGAGCTCATGAAGCCGCGTCATGCCATGCTCCAGACCGTCATATCATAGGGCGCCTGCCAGCCGAGAGAACGGAAGACATCGCTTTTCCAGCCCTCTTCCGGCGTTCCCTCGAACGCGATCGTGCCATTGTCGAGGATCATCAGGCGGGTGGCCAGATCGTCGACCAGTTCCAGATCGTGCGAAATCAGCATCACGGCTCGGCCCGAGGACTGCATTGAAGAGATGAAAAGCTCCAGCATCTGCCGCCCTTTGATGTCTCTGCTTAGAAGCGGTTCATCGATGATGGCGACGAGTGCGCCGGTGGCATCGGCGCAGGCAAGCCCCAGCAGCGCCTGCTGGCGGGCCGATAAAGCAAACGGATTGGCTTCCGCCAGATTGGAAAGTGCGTAGCGCTCCAGCGCTGCCTTGGCGCGCGCGACGACGGCGGGGTCGCTCGACGATGCGCTCGACGCGGTGATGGCAAAGATCACCTCACCGAGCACGGTCATGTTGAACAAAATATGCCGCATGTTTTGGGGGATATAGGCGATCTTGCGAGCTCGCGCGGCAACCGACCAGTTGTCGGCCTTCATCCCGTCGAGGAGGATGGAACCCGAGGTGGTTTTCGTCAGCCCGAGGATCGATTTGAACAGCGTCGTCTTCCCGGCGCCGTTACGGCCGATAAGCGCCAGCACTTCTCCGGCCCGGACATCGAGGCTTACGTCCTTCAGTACCGGGTTTCCGCGCGAGCGCGAAAGCTGGCTCGTCAGCCCCGAAACGGACAACAGCGGACGCCCTCGCTCGACAGTCTGCCGCGCCGGCCGAGCGCGCATCGGCGGCAAAATGCCGGCGTCGATCCAGGCTGCATCCTGCCGAAGCACCGTCTCCGGCGGCATGCTTGGAGAGATGCCGCCGCGACGCAACAAGGCAATGCTGTCTATTACGGAGCGAAGCGGCAAAGGGTCCTGCTCGGAAATCAGCAATGTCGGGGTGCTGTCCAGCACTTTGCGCAGGATATTGGACAACCGCACGCGAGCCGCCGGATCGAGCCCGGTCGTCGGTTCGTCCAGCACCAGAATCGATGGGCTGGAGACGATCGCCGCAGCAATGGTGACCATTCGCCGTTCGCCCCCCGAAAGGGTCAGAACCCGACGGCCGCTCAGTGCTTCCAGCCCGAACTCGGTCATCAGTTCGGTGAGCCGGTCCCGGATTGCGCTCCGCTCGACGCTCTTGTTTTCCAGCGGAAAGGCGATGACGTCCTCGACGCAGATATCCCAAAGCTGATCTTCGCTGTTTTGCGACACGAAGCTGATCGTGTCGAAGAGTTCCTTCTTTGTGAGGGAAGGCAGCGGACGGCCGGCAAGCTCCACCTGCCCGGAGAATTCCACAACGGGAATGAGGCGTGGGATCAAACCCGCGGCAACGCCGAGAAGCGTCGACTTGCCGCTGCCGGCTTCACCACAGACGAGAAGCCGCTGCCCCTCGTCAAGCATGCAATTGGTCTCGGCAAACACCGGTGCGGCGCCGCCGAAACCAATCGTCAGATTGGCAATATTGAGCACTTGTCGATCCAGATTGGGTTCAGAAGCGCTTGAAACCGGCGGGATGAGCACTCTTCAGAATTTTCAGGGCCGGGATGATCAGAAGCGGCGTGCCGACGACCATCGGGACGATGTCGGACAGGCCGATATAGCCGAAGCCCCACCAGAACGGGAAAATGCCGAGATAGGCAAGGCTTGCTGACACTGCCGCCACCATGATCAGCCCGATGACAAGGCAGACTATGGCGATTTTGATCAGCGCGGCGCGATCGAAGACCGTTTTGGCAGGATCGAAGAAGAGCCCCGGCACGAGACCGGTCAGACCGACCATGATGCCATCAACAATAAGCGAATGCGCCGGTATGAACGTGCCGGCGAGAAGCGACCAGACAATAGTGCCGAGATAGCCGCAGATGAAGCCGCTGCGCCAGCCGAGCAGAATGCCGATCACTGGCGGCAGGAAGGCGAAAATGCGCCACTGAATGATCCCCGGCACGAGTTGGATCGGATTGGCATAGGCCCAAAGCACACCGGTCGCGGCTGCCGCCACGATCGAGAGGACGATGGGAAAAAGTGTATTGCCGTCAGATTGTGACATGCTCGCTGGCTGCATGATTTTGGTTCCTTTAAAAAGTAATTTCCAAAAATTGCCGGAGAACCGGCTGAGAGGCTCTCCATGACCATTCAAGCGCAGGGAAGCGCTTTATCTATAATGCATGCACTTGCTCGGATAATCGCCCATCCGATCATGAAAGGCAGTGTGAACACGCCACCTGCCAACCTCAGTTACAGTACGTCTCGAACTTCAGAGGCTTGGATGAGTTTTTGAAACGAAGATCGCGAAGCAATCGAATTGAGACTGAAATGGGATCGATTGCCGGCTCACAGAAAAACCTTTTCCAAGAATTGAATGGCTGTGCGTGTTTCCGTTCGCAAAAACCATTTCAGATTGCATATAAACATGACCTAGCATAGGGGACATCGATCGGCCAATCCATTCATGCGCATCATGGACCGGCTGCATCAAGATAGCCATGCTAGGGACCGGCGACTTGCCTACATCCCTGCTGCGCTCTTTTGGATTGCCGCGCGTCTTCGCTGGAACTGCGTCAAATTCTTGCCAGGCGAAGCCTGATCATCCGTCCAGGCGTCCTTCTCGGTGACGAGATCGGGCGTCGCCATCCCGTCGACAATATCGAACTGTGGAATATGTCCCAGGCTGGTCACGAGGCGGGCGTCATCACCCAGCAAATTCCGCCAGGCATGACCCTCGGTCAGAATGGCGCCGGCGCCAATGACGTTTGCGCCTGCACGGCGCACCAGCCTGAGTGCGGCCGCCATGCTGGAACCGGTTGCGATAACATCGTCGACAACAAGGACGCGTCTGCCTTGAAGCAGTTTTATCGAACGGCGATCGAGCAGGAGACGCTGAGGCACTGCGGTCGTGATGGAACGAACATCCTCGACCAAGGCATCCGCAAGATGAAATTTGGGCGATTTCTGTAAGATGACATATTGATCGATACCAAGGCGCCGCGAAACCTCTATGGCGACCGGCACGCCCAAAGTAGCGCTGCCGACGACAATATCGGGTTTCGACTGCGCAAAATGACGGGCAAGGGCATTGCCGACGAGATCTCCGAACCGGATCCCCATATCGATTACCATCAGCAATGCGATCGCACGCCGCTCGCTCAGCCGGACGATCGGCAGGCTGAAATTTTCGCCCGCAACCTGTACCTGATAGGTTTGAGAAGTCTCAAGATACATCACTGCGGCCTTTTTTGGCACATTGTTTGCATTCAAATTCTCGTCTTAATAGACACCAGATCACACGATTTTTACAACCAACAAAATTCGTCTGGTATGTTTCCTTTTCTTCAACGAGGTATAGCTCCGAATGAGCAGGCTCCTGTTTTCCCGCTTCGCGCATTACCTCGACGAGATCGCCAATCACGGCTCGATCAGAAAGGCCGCCGAAAAGCTGAACGTATCGGCTTCAGCGATCAACAAACAGCTCATTAGTGCCGAGGAGGAGTTTGGCGTCACTCTCTTCGAGCGCCTGCCGCGCGGCATGCGGCTGACATCGGCGGGCGAATTGCTCGTCAATGGCTATAGGGAATGGAATAAGGACCTTTCCCGCATCAAATCCGAAATCGAGGAGCTGAAAGGACTTCGCCGCGGCGAGGTGAAAATAGCCTCGTCGCAAGAAGCGGTGCCCGATTTCCTGCCCGCAGTGATTGCGCGGTTCACGAAGGATCATCCTCGTATCCGCAATGCGATCGCAGTGGAGGATTCCGACCGTGTGCGGCAGCTGGTTAGGGATGGGGGCGCAGACTTCGGCCTAACCTTCAGCCCCCTGCCCTTGCCGGGAGTCGTTGTCACGCGTTCCGCCGACTTTCATCTCATTGCCATGCTGCCGGGAGATCCCCATCTTGAACGGCCCGAGAGCATATCCATAGACGAATTCTTCAAGAGTCCGACAATTGTACCCGACACCAGTAGCCACTTGCGGGATATCGTCGATATCGCCGCCGCCCGTATCGACATCCGCTTTCAGCCAATCTTGACCACCAATAGCCTGTCGCTCATGCGCTCCATGGTCCGCGAGGGCTGCGGTTTCGGCGTGACGGCCATGCCTGCCGGCAGGCCTCTTCCCCATGAGGTTGGATTGCACTACGCCCGCATAGCGGACAACGACTTACCGCCAATGGTGCTTTCTCTGATCGTCGATCCTAAGCGCAGTCTCTCGATGACTTCAATCATTGCGCGCAGATACTTTGAGAAGTATTTTGATGAGATTTCTCTTCAAAATGGAAAAACATCGACCAATCCGTTTGAATAGCCGTTCCCCATCGAGGCAAGACACTGCTTATCCACGCTGCCATCTAATTTCCCCTGATCCTCTTCCTTAAGCGGCATGCAGCGAGGCCGCGTGTCTTATGATTATCTCCGTGAAATTATTCGAACGCAGGAAATTGAGAGCCGCTCTCCCGTTGAAGAAAAGGCAACACACCGAGCGAATTTTGATGCTTGCAAAAGTTGCATAATCTCACGCCTATAAGCCCCTGTCTCTTCCGATGCTAATTCTCGATGTGGCAAGGGAACGGTGAATGACGGATAGCTATGGCCGATCTGGATCCCAGGGGAGAGCGCGAACAAAGCTGCGACTCCTCCCTGCGCTGGAACCACGCCTTGTCGAAGAGCAAACTGAAGAAATTTCCTCACCCGAAGCCAAGTCGTATCTTTTAAATCCGGCTGATGGAACCATTCGCACGGTGATGCTTCCCGCTGGCAACCGCACCGAGTACATCCGCAAGCTGGTGAGGGCCAGCAAGGTTGCTGTTATCGGCATCGAGGATGCGCATCTTCTCTATACCGATAACAATGGTCTTATCGACGGCCTTTCGAGCGTTACGGATTTGAAGGGGCACTCCTCGCCACTGGCCGGTAATCTTTTGATCGCTGGCAGGGATGAAAGCGGCGCGGCCGCAAGTGTCAGCGCCGGTATCGACGATGTCGCTTCGTGGTTTACCATCATCCGTCCGGTTTTCCTGCCTGTTTTCGAGACGTTGCGCGAATCTCAAACACCCAGCACCCGTGTCATTCGCCTGGATGTCCGGATCGAACGCTCCATACCGAATGTCATACGGTGAGCAGAGAGAGCATGGACGCTCTCGCTATAATAACGTCTTTGGAGCGGGGGGTTCTTTAACACCCGGATGATGTCCCTAAACATTTGACGGCGCCGGACCAAAGCTTTCGCGCCGAATGAGCTTGCTTTCGATGACATAACGCAAGGCCGTCGCCTTATCCGGCGCGTCGATCCGTTCCATCAGCAAGCTCACGGCCATCTGCCCCATTTCCTCGACAGGCTGTTCGATGGTCGACAATGGCGGCAGCGAATACTCACAGACCGGGGCGCCGTCGAAGGACACAATGGAAAGATCGGTTGGAATCTTCCAACCCATGCGTTGAACGCAGCTCATGAAAGAAATCGCCATGTCGTCGCTGGTGGCAATAACGGCCGTGGGCTTCAAGATGAGATCGGCAAATTCCGCCGCCGCAGCGACGCCGATCTGGAAACCATGCTGATAATCAAGGCTGCCGCCGGACCTGACGATCGCCGTCTCCGGCAGACCCGCAGCAGCAAGCGCTTCAACGGCACCCAGATAGCGTTCTCGGTCATGGTAATTGCCCTCCGGACCGGCAAGATAAAGGAAACGCCGGTGGCCGAGAGCAATCAATTCGGTCGTGGCATCGCGAACGGCCTGCCGATCATTGGTTACGACACTCGGCAGGGCTGCATGGCTCATATCGAACAAAAGGGAGACGATCGGCAGGGCCGAATCCTTAAGCGACCGACCGCCATGGACCGGCAGATCCGAGGAGAGAATGATGGCGCCACGCACCGTGCCTCCGAAAGCCAGATCGAGAATATGGCGCTCCGAAGCCTCGTCGCGATCGAGGTTGGCAATCATCAAATGGTAGCCATTCTGGCTCAGCGAGCGGTTTATCCCCTGCAGAACCAGGGGAATGACCTGCGAAACACCGTAATAGAGTGAGCCTGGCAGAATGATCATGACGACATTGGATTTGCCGACACGAAGCCCCCTCGCCATGGCATTGGGGGTATAGCCGAGCTGCTTGGCAGCGGCATCGATCTTGGCGCGCGTCTTTTCGTTGACGCGGCCGGGATTGGCAAGCGCGCGGCTCACCGTGGAGATTGCGACGCCTGCCAGCCGAGCGACATCCGCCATCAAAGGGCCGGAATGCTCTTCTGCCGGCATATCCTTGTTATTCTTCACTTTTTTGCGTCCTCCCCATGCGCATCGCCCGGGAATGCTACGGCAATCCCAGCCATTTAGCAAACGTTTGCCAAAAATCGCTTGCATAAAAAAACGACTTGTCTACTATCTAGGCACGGCAAACGTTTGCCAACTGCAGTGCATTGAAATTATTACGGATTATTTGCCGTGGATCATGGTTCCGCGAGCGATTTTTCGTGCCTTAAGAACGGATAGTCTCATGACCTCTACGGAACGGCTGCGCTTTGGTG
The DNA here is from genome assembly GCF_057784355.1 of Martinezella sp. CNPSo 3959. Classification (NCBI taxonomy): domain Bacteria; kingdom Pseudomonadati; phylum Pseudomonadota; class Alphaproteobacteria; order Hyphomicrobiales; family Rhizobiaceae; genus Martinezella; species Martinezella sp. CNPSo 3959. Next base: position 166,196 of record NZ_JBXSOV010000005.1, on the reverse strand, counting down.
TCGATCTCGTCACCTTTTTCCACCCCGGATTTTGGGGCGTAGAGGATTATGACGGCATCATCGCGCTATCGCGCAATGAGCCCCGCGCTTTCTGGGACAAGATACTGGATGCCGTGCAAGCCTCCGGCGTCACCGGCGTGGAGCTGACCTTCTCGCCCTTCAACTGGCAGGATGCGACCAAGACCTATGGTTCGGTCGAGAAGTTTGCCGCAGAGCTTTCCAGGCGTGGGCTGACGCTTGCGAGCGGCTTCTTTGCAGAACTCGAAGCCGCCGGCGACTTCACCGAGGCATCAGCGCAGGCCGCCATCATCGACAAGGCAGAAAAATATGCCGAGTTCCTTAAAGCCTGCGGCAGCGATATCATGGTCATCGGTGCGCCGCTTCGCCAGACGCTCGGCGCTCAGCCAGTGCGGTTCTTCGATTTCGAGCAGGCGCGCAAAATTGCCGATTTCCTCAATCGCCTCGGTGCCGCTCTCTACGCCAAGGGAGTGCGGCTCGCTCTCCACACCGAGGCACATTCGATCTTCGCGGCAGCGCGCGATGTCGATCTGCTGATGCTGCTGACCGATCCCGCCTACGTGCATATGTGCCCGGATACGGCGCATATCATCGTTGCCGGCTCCGATCCGCTGCAGCTTGTCGACCGTCACCATGAGCGCGTCATCATCGCCCATTGGAAGGATGCGCTGGGTCCGATGCCCGCCGACACGGTGATCGACGAGCATATCCATGACCGCCATCGTCCCTATTTCTGCGGCTTCGGCCTTGGCCGGGTCGATTGGCCGGGCTGGGCCAGGCTCCTGCGCGACCGTGGCTATGAAGGCTGGGCCATTCTCGAGCTGGATGCAGCGCCCGATCCGGTCGGCGATATTGCCAACGGTTTGACGCTGGTCAGACAGGCACTCTTGCCGATCTATCGCTGATACCAAAAATCCGAAAACGAATAGCCCCGCCAAGAGGGCTTTCCTGAAGAGGTGGAACGATGAAAAATACAGTGAAATTGCTATTGATGGGAGCCGCACTCGTTACGGCCTCCCTCCCTGCCCATGCGGAAGACAAGCCGCAGGCCGAGGTGATGACCTCCTGGACATCAGGCAGCGAGGCCGCTGCCCTCGGCGTCGTCAAGCAGGAGTTCGAAAAACGCGGCGGCACCTGGAAGGATTCTTCCATCGCCGGTTTCGGAGCGGCCGATGCCGCTTTCCAGAACCGTTTGGTCGCGGGCGACCCGCCGACTGCCAAGCAGGCCGTGCTCGGCCTTGCCAACACCGATTTCGTCAATCAGGGACTTATGAACCCGATCGATGATGTAGCGAAAGCCGGCAAATGGGCCGATGTCCTGCCGAAATCGATCTACGACCTCATCTCCTATAACGGCAAGGTCTATCTCTCTCCGACCGGCGCCCATGGCGAGAGCTGGGCGTTCTATTCCAAGGAGGCCTTCGCCAAGGCTGGCCTCAACGGCGAACCGAAGAGCTGGGACGAATTCTTCTCGGCACTCGACAAGTTGAAGGCTGCCGGCATCCAGCCTGTCGCCTGGGGCGGTCAATCCTGGCAGGAATCCAAGGTCTTCAACATGATCCTGCTGACCCAGGTCGGCATTGACGGCTTCCTCAAGATCTATGTCGACAAGGACAAGGGCGACGCCTCGACGGCAGGCGTAAAGAAGACGCTGGATATTCTCGGCAAGCTCCGCGCCTATGTCGACGAGGGTGCCGCGGGCCGCAACTGGAACGACGCGACCGCCATGGTCATCACCGGTAAGGCCGGCGTACAGTTCATGGGCGATTGGGCCAAGGGCGAATTCGTTGCGGCTGGCAAAGAGCTCGGCAAGGACTATGGCTGCATGCTTGTACCGCAATCGCCGGGCATGGTTTACGTCGCCGACTCCTTCTCCTTCCCGAAGATCGCCAACGCGGCCGCACAAAAGGGGCAGGTCCTGCTCGCCGAGGTCGCCATGGACCCGGCCGTGCAGGTCGAGTTCTCGCTCAAGAAGGGCTCGGTGCCGATGCGCACCGACGTCGACAAATCGAAGCTCGACGTCTGCGCGCAAAAAGGCCTAGAGCTGATGAGTGCCGGCAAGATCGTGCCGGATCAGGCTCTGATCCTTTCGCCGCAGCAGGCCGGCGCACTCAACGACTTCGTCGACGAGTTCTGGACCAATCCGTCCGAAGACAGCACCTCAGGTGCGAAGAAATTCTTCGCGATCTTCGAATAGCCTTCCAGCGAGCCGATTGTCGGAATTGTCGATCGGCTCCGCTCATCTTTCGAGAAAGTTTGCTGATGCAAGCCAAGCGCAGACGTCCCCTTGCTGCGACCTTTGCCCTGCTCCCGACATGGATTGCCGCGATCTTCGTCTATATCGGCACCATGGTCTGGTCGGTGCGCCTGTCTTTCACGGATTCGACTATCTTCCCGTCGTCCAACTATGTCGGCTTTGCCCAATATGCCAAGCTGTTCCGGACATCGCGATGGCTCGCGTCCCTGGAAAATGTGCTGATCTTCGGCGTTCTCTATGTCGCCGGCTGCCTTGCTCTCGGCTTCGTGCTCGCCGCAGCGCTCGATCGCAAGGTTCGCTTCGAAAGCGTATTTCGCACCATCTTTCTTTACCCCTATGCCATGTCCTTCGTGGTGACAGGCCTCATCTGGCAGTGGATGCTGAACCCAACCTTCGGCATTCAGGCGACCGTCAGGGCGCTCGGCTGGCAGAGCTTCGTCTTCGACTGGATCGTCAATCGCGACATGGCGATCTACACGGTGGTCTTTGCCGGCGTCTGGCAGGGTGCTGGCCTTGTCATGGTCATCGCACTGTCAGGCATGCGCGGGATCGGCGAAGAGCAATGGAAAGCGGCCCAGATCGACGGCATTCCGGTCTGGCGCATCTATACCTCGATCATCCTGCCGCAGCTTGGGCCGGCGCTTGCCGCGTCGGGCATGCTGCTCTCCATGGGCGTGATCAAGACCTATGACCTCATCGTCGCGCAGACCGGTGGCGGCCCCGGCTACTCGACCGAAGTGCCGGCAAAATTCATCATGGACAATCTCTTCGAGCGCCAGAACCTCGGCCTTGCGAGTGCCGGCGCCACCGTGCTCGTGCCTTCGGTGGTCATGGCCGTCGCGCCGTTTCGCTATGCGCTCCACATGCGCGCCAGAAGAAGGGGAGCACATTAATGGCGGCTCTCCATCCCCGCGGCCCCAAACCATCGCGGTTCACCGCAGGCCAGATCGGGCTTTATGCCTTTCTTATCCTGTCTGCACTCTTCTTCCTGCTGCCGCTTTACACGATGCTCGTCACCTCGCTGAAGACGATGGAAGAGATCCGCCAGGGCCGCATCTTCGCCTTGCCTGATATCGTCGACTTCAACGCGTGGAAAACCGCCTGGTCGGGCGCCTGCATGGGTACCCAATGCCTGGGCGTGCGCATCGGCTTCTGGAATTCGGTCAAGATCACCGTGCCGGCCGTAGCAATCTCCGTCTTCATAGGCGCGATCAATGGCTATGCCCTCTCCTTCTGGCGGCCGAGAGGCTCGAACCTGCTGTTTGGGCTTCTGATGGCCGGCGGCCTCATCCCCTACCAGATTTTCCTCTATCCGCTGGTGCGGCTGCTCGCCAATCTGAGCCTTTATAATTCGATAGCAGGCGTGGTCCTCGTTCACGTGATCTTCGGCCTGCCGCTGGTGACGCTGCTGTTCCGCAACTATTTCGTCGCCATTCCCGAGGAACTCTGCAAGGCGGCCCGCGTCGACGGCGCCGGCTTCTGGCGGATATTCCTCGAGATCATGCTGCCCATGTCTGTGCCGATGATCGTCGTCGCCTCGATCTTCCAGTTTACCGGCATCTGGAACGACTTCCTGATCGGTCTGGTCTTTGCAGGGCGCGACAATCTGCCGATGACGGTGCAGCTCAACAACATCGTCAACACCACCATGGGCGAGCGCGCCTACAATGTGAACATGGCCGCCACGATTCTGACCGCCGTCGTTCCGCTCGCCATCTATTTCTTCTCCGGCCGCTGGTTCCTGCGTGGTGTCGCCGCCGGCGCCGTCAAGGGGTAACGCCATGCAGCCTGCCGTTTCGGTCAAGGATCTCAAAATCGCCTATGGCGATCACACCGTCATCGAAAAGATGTCGATCGACATCGCTCCGCGCGAATTCCTAGTGCTGCTCGGACCCTCCGGCTGTGGAAAGTCGACCCTGCTCAACTCCATCGCCGGCCTGCAGGACATCAGCGACGGCGAAATCTGGATATCGGACAAGAACGTCACCTGGGCAGAACCGAAGGATCGCGGCATCGGCATGGTCTTCCAGTCCTATGCGCTCTATCCCCGCATGTCGGTGCGCAAGAATCTGTCCTTCGGCCTGCGCGTGGCGGGTCTTCCCAAAGCCGAGATCAAGGCGCGCATCGCCCGCACGGCTTCGCTTCTGCACCTCGACAAGCTGCTCGACCGTCGGCCTTCGGAATTGTCGGGCGGTCAGCGCCAGCGCGTCGCCATCGGCCGCGCTCTTGTGCGTGAGGTCAACGTATTCCTGTTCGACGAACCGCTCTCCAATCTCGATGCCAAGCTGCGCAACGAGCTGCGCGTCGAGATCAAGAAGCTGCACCAGAGCCTCGGCAACACGATGATCTATGTCACGCATGATCAGGTCGAGGCACTGACCCTTGCCGATCGCATCGCCATCATGAAGGACGGCGTGATCCAGCAGCTCGCCAGCCCGTCCGAAATCTACCATCGCCCCGCCAATCTCTTCGTCGCCGGCTTCATCGGAGCACCGGCGATGAATTTCATCGAGGGCGAGATTGTTTTGAAGGCGAACGCACCGATATTCGAAAGCAACGGGCTTGCCATCGATCTCGCCGGCTACCCCTTTCTCAGCGCCACCAAGGCAGGTCCCGCGACGCTCGGCATCCGGCCGGAGCATATCGCGCCGAATGGCGCGGACGCGGGTTGGCCCGCCATTCCCGGCACCGTCTCGGTCGTCGAACCGATGGGCGCCGATACTGTGCTGTGGTTCGACTGGGCGGGCCAAAGCCTCTCCTACCGCATCATGGGAGATGCCATCCTGCAGCCGGGTACGGCGATCGCACCCGGCCTCGATATCGCCAAAGCCTCCCTCTTCGGCGCTGATGGCGCCCGCCTTTAAGACCACTTCACAGCATACGGAAATTATCCATGTCTCAGACTGTCTATGACGCGCTGGTGATCGGCTCCGGCGCCGCCGGCTCCTTCGCCGCCAAGGAATTGACCTCCCAAGGGCTGTCGGTATTGCTGCTCGAAGCCGGCCCAGCCGTGACCCAGAAGGATTTCGATCCGAACCGCAAGAAGGCGCCGGCAAGCAGCATCAATATCTGGGAGCGTGCACGCGCCACGCTGAAGGGCCAGCCCATCCAAGCGCGCGCCGCCTTCTTTACCGAGCGCTTCAGCCATTTCTTCGTCAACGATCGCAAGAACCCGTATACGACGCCGAAGGATGCACCATTCCTGTGGATACGAGGCCGTCAGGGCGGCGGCCGCCTGCACAGCTTCGGCCGGGTGTTGCTGCGCTGGACGGACGATGATTTCAAGATCCGCTCGAAGACCGGCAAGGGCGTCGACTGGCCGGTTTCCTATGACGAGCTCGCGCCTTATTATGCCGAGGTCGAAGCGAGCCTTGGCCTTTATGGCAATAAGGATGCCGTGGAGACATTGCCTGACGGTGTCTATGCCCATCCGGCAAAGCTGACGCCGGCTGAAGAAATCTTCAAGACGGAAGTCGAAGGACGCTGGCCGAAGCGGCATGTCGTTTCCTGGCGCTATATCGCGCCCGATGCCGAACGGACGCCGAAACCGCTGCGCGAGGCGTTGGCGACCGGACGGCTGACCATGCGCCACGACGCCATCGTGCGTCGTATCACCACCGACGATGCCGGCGGCCGGGCGACAGGTGCCGAGTTCATCGATCGCGCGACCGGAAAGGTCGAGGTCGCACGCGCCGCCATCGTCGTGCTCTCGGCATCGCCGATCGAAAGCGTGCGGCTACTTCTCAACTCGACCACGGCTCGCCACCCACATGGCCTTGGCAACAGCTCGGGGGCACTCGGGCGCTATTTCATGGACCAGCTGCCATGCCTTGCCTTCGGCTCCTTCTCCAAGGCGAAGGGATGGGCGACCGATGATTCCGCGCCTGTCGATCCCTTCTACAACCCCTCCGGTGGCATCTTCGTCCCGCGCTTTGGAGAGGGCGACGCAGGCCGCGACGATTTCGACTATCAGGGAAGCATCGGCCGAGCGCCGACACCGGATGATGAACCTTCGCGGCTGGCCTTCTTCGGCTTCGGCCGCATGCTGCCCTATGCCGACAATCGCATCACGCTCGATGCAAAGCGCAAGGACGCCTGGGGCATCCCCGTTCCTCATATCCGATGCGCCATGGGCGAGGAGGAACATGCCCTGCTGCGCCGGCAGGAAGAAGTGCTGATCGACATGGTGCGTGGCGTCGGCGGCGAGCTGGAATTCATCGGCTCGCCTACCGGCCTCAGGGAAATGGGTCGCGGCGCCTTTCCCGATGCCGATCCGTTCAGCCGCTTCATGTTCCGCTCGTGGTTCCGCAAGACCATGTGCATGGGCGCCGCCATACACGAAACCGGCGGTGCGCGCATGGGGACATCGAGCCAGGAATCCGTCCTCAACGCCCATAATCAGAGCTGGGACATACCCAACTTGCTCGTGACGGATGCTTCCGCCTTTCCGGGCAGCGGCATTGCCGGCACCACGCTGACCGTGATGGCTCTGACCATCCGCGCCTGCAGGAACATCGCCGATCAATATCGCGCCGGACAATTATGATCGGGCGCTCCGTTCGGATTGGAATTTACAATTTCGGTCGGCCTCCATTTTAGATATGGAGGCTCGCCGCACTCCCCATGGCCGCCATCTGTGTGGCCTTCGCGATTTCACCATCCGGCGGAAATAGTTTGGCTTTCTCACCTTGCCGCGATAAATATCATGCATATCCTCTTGCCTCCGCTGCATCGCGCGGTTGCGCAGGACGGAGCGATGGCTTCGGCCACCCAATAACGGCGCCCAACTCAGAAGAAATTCGCGCCGAAATAGCTTGAAAAATTAGAATGTCTTTCGCGAATTGCGGGGAAATCCGGCTCTAGCGCGCAAAGCCATTAAAAGCGCACAATCCCCCTCGCCACGAAGCGTTGAAAGCCGCTTCTCGCGGCCCGCATCTGGAGGAGATGCGAGGCAAGCCCCATGATTTGACGAGCGTCGGGAACGCTTAGGGAGGAACAATGCTTGAACGACTTTTCAAATTGAGTGAACACGGCACGTCCGTGCGCACCGAACTCATCGCCGGCGTGACGACGTTCCTGACGATGTCCTATATCATCTTCGTCAATCCGGACATTCTGTCGACGACTGGCATGGACCGCAACGCGGTCTTTGTCGCCACCTGTCTCGCAGCCGCGCTGGGTTCGATCGTCATGGGCCTCGTCGCCAATTGGCCGATCGGCATGGCACCTGGCATGGGGCTCAATGCCTTCTTCGCTTTCACCGTGGTTTCGGCTCTGGGCTTTACCTGGCAGCAGGCGCTCGGCGCGGTCTTCATTTCCGGTTGCATCTTCGTCCTATTGACGGTGACCGGCGTGCGCAGCTGGCTGATCGCCGGCATCCCGCATTCGCTTAGAAGCGCAATTGCCGCCGGTATCGGTCTCTTCCTGGCGATCATTGCGCTGAAGAGCGCCGGCATCGTCGTCGCCAACAAAGCGACCCTCGTCGGCCTCGGCGACCTTAAACAGACCGGCCCCCTTCTCGCAATCTTCGGCTTCTTCGTCATCGCCGTTCTCGACGCACTGAAGGTCAGGGGGTCTATCCTCATCGGCATTCTCGCCGTTACCATCCTCTCCTGGATCTTCGGCGTCAGCGAGTTTCATGGCATCGTTTCGGCGCCGCCGTCGATCATCCCGACCTTTTTGCAGCTCGACATCGTCGGCGCTCTCCATGGCGGCCTGGTGCATATCATCCTCGTCTTCGTGCTGGTCGAAGTCTTCGACGCCACGGGGACGCTGATCGGCATTGCCAAGCGGGCGAACCTCATCCAGGACGGAAAGCCGAACCGCTTGAGCAGGGCTCTGCTTGCCGACAGCGCCGCCATCGTCGCCGGCTCGCTGATGGGCACGAGCAGCACGACGGCCTTCGTCGAGAGCGCTTCGGGCGTGCAGGCCGGCGGCCGCACAGGCCTGACCGCGATCACCATCGCCGCCCTCTTCATTGCGGCTCTCTTCTTCTCGCCGCTCGCAGCTTCCGTTCCCGCCTATGCGACGGCTCCGGCACTGCTCTATGTCGCCGGCCTGATGATGCGCGAGCTGACCGAGATCGAATGGGATGACCTGACCGAAGCGGCACCGGCGGCAATCACCGCGCTTGCCATGCCCTTCACTTACTCGATCGCCAACGGCCTTGCCTTCGGCTTCATCACCTATGTTGCCGTGAAGGTCTTCACCGGCCGCTGGTCGGTGCTGCATCCGGCAACGCAGATCGTCGCCGCCCTGTTTGTCGTGCGCTTCGCCTTCTTCGCGGACTAACTGCAGGTATTAAATGCAAGACCGGATCATTCGCTGGAATGACCCGGTCTTCTGACGTTTCGCAAGACTATAGAAAGCAGGAACTCGCGCTGACGAGATAAGGGGCGCTGCCATCGCAACGCCCCTTTTGACATTCGGATCGCGTCCCTACCGGGTCAGCGGATCAGGAAGGTCTCTTCATAAAAATGCTCCTCGAGATTGATCCCCTTGCCGCCGCGATCGACGACGATGAAGTCGGAGACGCCGTCGAGGGGTGTCAGGATGCCATGCCAGACGTTGCGCCAGATGTTGACCCCCTGCCCGGGCCGGGTGCGGAAGGCCAGAGGCTCGCTCGGCCCGTTGTCAGTCTCGTGCGCGGCAACGACGAGGAAGGGATAATTGGTCAGCGGCACAAAGGCCTGACTGCCGAGGGGATGCCGCTCGACCATCTTCAGTTCCAGTGGCAGCGCATAGGGTTCGCCGCGCAGCCAGCTGATCATCGTTCTCGCCTCCTCGCCGATCGCTTCGACCTTTGCGAGGTCATGGTAGCGAACGCATTTGCCGGCGTTGATGGGAAAGCTGTGCGCACCCTCCATTTCGATCACATCGCCGAAAGGCGCGAATGCGGCTCTCGTCAGCAGCTGAATTTCGATCACTTTCATTGATGGTCTCCCGTTTCCATTCTCCAAAATCACCTCTTCCTCGATCGACGATATGTTCGCTTGGGTACGATGCTTGACCCGCGGTGCGGGCAGCAGAAATCGACCGGAGCGCGGCTGGCACTTCGTCATGCCGCGGCTATTTCCATAGTCGATCATTACCGATGGTGATCGCGAAGACCGCGGCATCGGTTTCCCGCTAGCTGCGGGAAGGCTTTTCTGCAGCCAAGCGTCTCGAACCGATACCCATCAGGGCCAGTCGAAAATCGACGCACGCATCACTTCCGTCATGCAACGAGACCAAGGAAACCCGCCTTTTCATGAAATGCATATCGCCATATCGGCACGTATTTCGCCGCCTCGGTGCATGCGAAGTGCGCAGGCCGAGCTCATCCGTCCCGCCGCGATATCGTATGAAACGTTCCTCCAAACGTTTTCGATACCCAATGTCTAACCGCAAATCGCATGCGCCATTCCCCCTGGAAAATTTGAAAGTCTCGAACGTTACAGCTGCTTTTCATGGGAATGGGCCTGGCGGATAGTGGAACGCGAGAACTTCGTTCGGGAGAAAAGCATGCAGCCTCATTCGCCTGGAGCCGGCCGGCTCACGACCCATGTGCTGGACACGGCGCGCGGCAAGCCAGCTGAGGGCTTGCGCATCGATCTCTACCGGATCGACGGCGATGAACTGCACCTTGTGAAATCCGCGCAAACCAATGATGACGGCCGTTGCGATGCGCCGCTACTGTCTGACGAAGCCATGAAGACCGGCACCTACGAGCTGCGCTTTCATGCTGGAGACTATCTTGGTCGCACATCGGATGGCCCAATGTTTCTGGATATCATTCCGATCCGCTTCGGCCTTGCAGACGAGGGCGCGCATTACCACGTGCCGCTCCTCCTTTCGCCCTACAGCTATTCCACCTATCGTGGGAGCTGACCGATGACCGCTGCAAGAATCCGCTCCGAACTGCGCTTCATCCTGAACGGCGAGGACGTTGCGCTCCGGGACATCGCGCCAGACCAGACGCTACTCGACTGGCTGCGCCTCTCCCGCTCGCTGAAGGGCACGAAGGAAGGCTGCGCCGAGGGCGACTGCGGCGCCTGCACTGTATTGGTCGGACGCCTGACGCCGGCGGGCGAACTCGTCTATGAGAGCGTCAATGCCTGCATCCGCTTCCTTGGCTCGCTGGACGGCTATCACGTGGTCACTGTCGAGCATCTCGCCCCGAGCGACGATCACCTGCACCCGGTGCAGCAGGCGATGGTCGATTTCCATGGATCGCAGTGCGGTTTTTGTACACCTGGCTTCGTGATGTCGCTCTATGGATTGTGGATGCAGACGCCGAAACCCACGGACGAGCAGATCGAAACGGCATTGCAGGGCAATCTCTGTCGCTGCACCGGCTATGAGCCGATCCTGCGTGCTGCCCGTTCCATCTCCAGCTACGGTGGAACGCAGAACGATCCCCTGCTTGTCGAGCGCGAAACCATGACTGCGCGGCTGAAGGCTCTTGTCGACGGTGCCCGAGTCGAAATCGGTGAGGGTCGCAATCGGCTGATCGTGCCGGCGAACCTTGATGATTTCGCTTCGGTTCTAGAGGCATCGCCGACGGCAACCGTGGTAGCCGGCTCGACCGATGTCGGTCTTTGGGTCACCAAGCACATGCGCGACATCACGCCGGTCGTGTTCATTGCCGGGCTGCAGGAGTTGAAATCGATCGCGGTGAAAGACCGCCTCATCACCATCGGCGCCGGCGTCACCTATTCGGAGGCGGTCGCGACGCTGTCTCAGCATATCCCGGCTCTCGGGCCGCTGATTGCCCGCATCGGCGGCCAGCAGGTGCGCAATATGGGAACGATCGGCGGCAACATCGCCAACGGTTCGCCGATCGGCGATACGCCGCCGGCCTTGATCGCGCTCGGTGCATCGCTGACCTTACGCAAGGGCGCCGCCCGGCGCACCATTCAGCTTGAGGACTTCTTCATTGCCTATGGCAAGCAGGACCGCCAGCCCGGCGAATTCGTTGAAGCCGTGCATATTCCGGTTCCGGCAACAGGCGAAATGTTCGCCGTCTACAAGGTGACGAAGCGCCGCGACGAGGACATCACGGCCACGCTCGGCGCCTTCCGCCTCGCACTTGCCGCCGACGGTACGGTCGCAGAAATCCGGGTCGCCTATGGCGGCATGGCGGCCACGCCGAAACGGGCTTTCGCCGTCGAAAAGGCATTGCTCGGCCAGCCCTGGAACGAGCAAATTGTAAATTTGGCGATGGAGAAATACGCCGAGGATTATTCGCCGCTGACCGACATGCGCGCCACGGCGGAATATCGTGCGCTCGCGGCCAGGAACCTTCTGCTCCGTTTCTACCTGGAAACGACGTCCAATGAGGCACCGGTTCAGGTGTCCAGATATGAGGCGGCATAGGCCATGAACAAACACGCTTCAGACATCAAGGCCGAAAGCATCGTGGGCGGGGTTCATACCAGCCCTCGTCATGACTCCGCGCACAAGCATGTTTCCGGCGCCGCCGTTTATATCGACGACATTACCGAACCGACCGGAACGCTGCATGCAGGGCTTGGCCTATCCACCGTCGCCCATGGCATCCTGAAATCCGTCAATCTTACCGCCGTGCGGGCGGCCCCCGGCGTCGTTGCAGTATTGACCCATGAGGACGTGCCCGGCGTCAACGATGTCTCCCCCTCCTACATGAACGACGACCCGGTGCTTGCCGCTGGCAAGGTCGAGTTTCACGGCCAGCCGATTTTCTGCGTAATCGCCGAAACACGCGAGCAGGCTCGCCGCGCCGCAAGGCTGGCAAAGATCGAGTACGAGGAATTGCCTGCTGATATCGACATCTGGGATCTCGACGTCTCGACCCATCGGCAGGTCGTCACGCCGCTGACGCTGAAACGAGGCGATGCGGATGCCGCCCTCAAGAGCGCTCCGCGCCGCGTGAAGGGCCGCATGCGGCTTGGCGGCCAGGATCATTTCTATCTTGAAGGCCAGGTTTCGCTAGCTGTCCCCGGCGAGGACGACGAGGTCGTCGTTTATTGCTCGACCCAAGGCCCGAGCGAAACGCAGCATATGGTTGCCCATGCGCTTGGCGTGCCGAGCAATGCTGTTACGATCGAAGTTCGCCGCATGGGCGGCGGCTTCGGCGGCAAGGAAACCCAAGCGAACCAATGTGCCGCAATTGCAGCGATCGCCGCCAAGAAGCTGAAGCGCGCCGTCAAGGTCCGGCTCGACCGCGACGAAGACATGGTCGCGACCGGCAAACGGCATGATTTTGCCATCGATTACGATGTCGGCTTTGACGACGAGGGCCGCATCTTGGCCGTAGACTATACGTTTGCGCTCCGGGCCGGCTTCTCGGCCGACCTTTCCGGCCCGGTCGGTGATCGTGCGCTGTTTCATTGCGACAATGCCTATTTCTTTCCTCATATTCAGGCGAAGTCGGCGCCGCTCTATACCAACACCGTCTCCAACACGGCCTTCCGCGGCTTCGGCGGTCCGCAGGGGATGGTAGGTGCCGAACGCGTTATCGACGAGGTGGCCTACGCCGTCGGCAAAGACCCGCTCGACATCCGCAAGCTGAATTTCTACGACGCAATGGGCGCTCAAGGCGAACGCAACCTCACCCCCTATCACCAGAAGGTCGAGGACTGCATCATCCAGCGCATCGTCGCGGAGCTGGAGGAAAGCGCCGATTATGCCGGGCGCCGCAAGGCGATCGCCGAATTCAACGCCAAGAACCGCATCGTCAAGCGCGGCATCGCGCTGACCCCGGTCAAATTCGGCATCTCCTTCACCAAGACGGAATCGAACCAGGCCGGCGCGCTGGTACATGTCTATAGCGACGGCTCCGTGCACATGAACCATGGCGGTACCGAGATGGGGCAGGGCCTGCACCTGAAGGTGGCGCAGGTGGTGGCGGAAGAATTCCAGATCGATCTCGACAGGGTGAAGATCACCGCGACGACGACAGCCAAGGTGCCGAATACCTCGCCGACCGCGGCGTCTTCAGGCGCGGACTTGAACGGCATGGCGGCGCAAAACGCCGCGCGCCAGATCAAGGAACGACTGATCGCCTTTGCCGCGGAAAGCCATCAGGTTCCCCGCGATCAGGTGGCGTTCCTGCCCAACCGCGTGCGCATCGGCGACATCGAGATGCCCTTCCCTGATCTCGTCAAGAAGGCCTATATGGCCCGCGTCCAGCTTTCGGCCGCCGGCTTTTACAAGACGCCGAAGATCCATTGGGATCGCAAGGCGGGCCGCGGCCATGCCTTCTACTACTATGCTTATGGCGCTGCCTGCTCGGAAGTGTCGATCGACACGCTGACCGGCGAATATGTCGTCGAACGCACCGATATCCTGCACGATACAGGCCGCTCGCTGAACAAGGCCATCGATGTCGGCCAGGTCGAGGGCGGCTTCATTCAAGGCATGGGCTGGCTGACGACGGAAGAGCTCTGGTGGGACGGCAAGGGGCGGCTGCGCACTCATGCGCCCTCCACTTACAAGATCCCGCTTGCATCGGACCGCCCGAAGATCTTCAATGTGGCATTGACCGACTGGTCGGAGGCCTATGAGCCGACGATCCATCGTTCCAAGGCGGTCGGCGAGCCGCCGCTGCCGCTCGGCCTTGCCGTTCTGCACGCTCTATCGGATGCCGTGGCGAGCGTAGCCGACCACAAGATCTGCCCGCGTCTCGACGCGCCGGCAACGCCCGAACGGGTGCTGATGGCGATCGAGCGTCTCAAGGCTGCGCAAAAGGAGTGAGATTATGCCTGCCCGCGAAGACATCCGCGATTTCCTGCGTCGGGAGCCGATGTCGATGCTCGTCGAAGTCACGGGTGTCGCAGGTTCGGCGCCACGCGATACCGATGCCTGGATGCTGGTGTCGGAACGAGCGATTTTTGCAACGATCGGCGGCGGCCAACTCGAATATATGGCGATCGACCAGGCGCGACGGGCCCTGCGCTCCGGCCTTGCGGCGGAGCCGATGAACGTACCGCTTGGTCCGGAGATCGGCCAGTGCTGCGGCGGCCGGGTGGGCCTTGCCTTCACCGCGCTCAGCCCCAGGCTCGCGAATGATCTCATAGCTCGGAGCGACCGCGAGATGGCCGCGCGGCCGCATGTCTACGTTTTCGGAGCGGGCCATGTCGGCGATGCACTCGCCCTGGCACTTTCGCTAGCGCCGTTGCGCGTAGTGCTTGTCGATACGCGAGAGGAAGAGCTCGTCGCCAGTACCGTGCCGGGCGTCGAGACCTGTCTCACGGCCATGCCCGAGGCTGTCGTGCGCGATGCGCCGGCCGGCAGCAGCTTCGTCATCCTCACTCATGACCACGCGCTCGATTTCCTGATTGCCGCAGAGGCACTCAAGCGCACAGACGCAGCCTATGTCGGCATGATTGGCTCGAAGACCAAGCGCGCCACCTTCCGCAACTGGCTGTCGCGCGAAAGCGGCCAGGCGGAGCTTTTCGATCGCCTTGTCTGCCCGATCGGCGGGACGGCTGTGAAAGACAAACGCCCGACCGTTATCGCAACGCTTGCGGCCGCAGAGATCATGACGGCGGCGCTGAGCTGGACGGCGGATCATGCAAGGCTTGCGAGCAGCGTTAACCGCCCGTAGCTTTAGCCGCCGGCTCGTCCTCGAGCAGCTTGCCGATCAGCCGCTGACAGCGCTCCGCCATGAAATCGATCATCAGGCGCACCTTCGGATCCTGGAAACGCTTGTGAGGATAGATGGCCGCAAGCTGAACCGGAGCCGGCGGACTTTCCTTCAGGATCTCCACCAATCGCCCTTCCCTGAGATAGGCCTTCACCTCAAACAGCGGCTTGTTGATGATCCCGCGGTCTTCCAGCGCCCATTGGGTGAGCACATCGCCGTCGTCGCTGTCATAAGGGCCTGCGACCTCGAACTTGCGGGTACCTTCCGCCGTCATCAGCGTCCAATAATATTCCTTCGATCCGGGATAGCGCAGCAAGAGACAATCATGCTTGTCGGCGATCAATGCATCCGCGCTCGCCGGCACGCCACGCTGAGCGAGATAGGCAGGCGAAGCGCACAGCACGCGATCGCAATTGAGGATGCCGCGCATGCGCAGGTTTGAATCTTCCAGCACGCCAAGCTTGAAGGCGACGTCGACACCCTCAGCAAGGATATCGACATTGTGGTCCGACAGGCGGACGCGCACCTCGATATCCGGATATTTGTCATGAAACTCTGGAATGCCCGAGGCGATCAGCCGCCGGCCGATACCGAGCGGTGCCGTGATCCTCAGCGACCCCTTCGGATTGCGTGAGAGATCGGCGATCGCCGCTTCCGCCTCATTGACAGCCTCGATGATCTTCACGGCCTTTTCATAGAAAACGCGGCCATGCTCTGTCGGCGACAGCTTACGCGTCGTGCGGTTGAAGAGGCGCACGCCGAGATGACGCTCGAGTTCCTTGATGCGATTGCTCGCAACCGCAGGCGTGACGCGCTGGTCGCGGCCTGCTGCCGAAAGAGTACCGAGTTCGACCACGCGAACGAAGACACGGACGTTATCAAGATAGGACATGGCACCTTTCTACCACATCGGCACGCGGAACAAACCAGGGTTCATCTTATAGATTTTTTTGAAAGTGTTGGCGGATTAACCGGGATTTTCGGGAAAATGAAGCGATGGCAAACACTCCCATAAAGATCGGGAGGAGTTCCCATGTATGAATATGCCATCGCCTGGGACTGGCTGACTTTTGCCGTCCGCTGGCTGCACGTCATTACCGCCATCGCCTGGATTGGCTCGTCGTTCTATTTCGTGGCACTTGACCTAGGCCTCAAAAAGCATCCAGCGCTGCCGCCGGGAGCCTATGGTGAGGAATGGCAGGTCCACGGCGGCGGCTTCTACCATATCCAGAAATATCTGGTGGCGCCGGCCAACATGCCGGACCACCTCGTCTGGTTCAAATGGGAAAGCTATGTCACCTGGCTGTCGGGCTTCGGCATGCTCTGTCTCGTCTATTATGCCGGCGCCGATCTCTACATGATCGACCCGGCCGTGCTTGACGTCTCCAAACCTGTGGCGATCGCCATTTCGCTCTGCTCGATCGCCGGCGGCTGGCTCCTCTACGACCTGATCTGCAAATCGCCCTTCGGCAACGACAATACGCGGCTGATGGTGGCGCTCTATTTCATCCTGGTCGCGGTGGCCTGGGGCTATACCCATCTTTTCACCGGCCGCGCCGCCTTCCTGCATCTCGGCGCCTTCACCGCGACGATCATGTCGGCCAACGTATTCTTCATCATCATTCCGAACCAGAAGATCGTTGTTGCCGATCTCCTTGCCGGGCGCACGCCAGATGCGAAATACGGCCGCATCGCCAAGCAACGCTCCACGCACAACAACTACCTGACGCTGCCAGTGCTGTTCCTGATGCTGTCGAACCACTACCCGCTGGCTTTCGGCACGCAGTTCAACTGGATCATTGCCTCGCTCGTCTTCCTGATGGGCGTCACGATCCGCCACTGGTTCAATACCCGCCACGCCAATGCCAGCAACCCGACCTGGACCTGGCTCATCACCGTCGTCCTCTTCATCATCATCATGTGGCTTTCCACGGTGCCGAAGATCCTGACGGGCGAGCCAGTCACGAAGATCTCGGCAATCCAGCAGCCCTTCATCACGGCTGAGGCTTTTCCCAAGGTTCGCGACACGATCATGGGGCGCTGCTCGATGTGCCATGCGAAGGAGCCGAGCTGGGAGGGCATTATCGCGCCGCCGAAGGGCGTCGTCTTCGAGACCGACCGCGACATCGCCGCCCATGCGCGTGAGATCTACCTGCAGGCCGGCCGCAGCCACGCCATGCCGCCGGCCAACGCCTCGCACATTACCGACGAGGAGCGCCGTCTGCTCGTCTCCTGGTACGAAAGTGCCATCAATGGGGAGAAGACCCAATGAGTGAAACCCTGATCCGTGGCCGCGTGCTGACCTTCCTTGCCGAGCCACAAGGCATCGATGATGCCGCTTCCTATCGCTATATCGAAGACGGCGCTGTCTTCGTTCGCGATGGCAAGATCGTGGAAATCGGTGTCTATGGCGACATTCGCAGGCTGGCCGATGCCGCCGTCAGAATCGCGGATCACCGCCCGCATCTCATCCTGCCGGGCTTTATCGACACACATCTCCATTTCCCGCAGACGCAGGCGATCGCCTCCTATGGTGCGCAGCTGCTCGAATGGCTGAATACCTATATTTTCGTCGAGGAGCAGAAGTTCGCCCGCGCCGCCCATGCGGCCGAAGTGGCGGATCGCTTCATGGACGAACTCCTGTCGAACGGCACGACGACGGCCGTCGCCTATTGTTCGGTGCATCCCGAAAGCGTCAATGCCTATTTCGCTGCAGCCGAAGCGCGCGGCATGTGCATGATCGGCGGCAAGGTGATGATGGACCGCAACGCGCCGGACGCACTGCGCGATACGCCACAGCGCGGCTACGACGAAACGAAGCGGCTGATTGCGAAATGGCACGGCCGCGGCCGCGCGCATTATGCGATCAGTCCACGCTTTGCGATCACCTCCACGCCTGAGCAGATGGAGATGAGCAAGGCGCTCGTTGCCGAACGCCCGGATTGCTATGTCCAGACGCACCTCTCGGAAAATCGCGACGAGATCGCCTTTGCCACCTCCCTCTATCCGGAGGCCAAGGACTATACGGATATCTACGCCCGCTATGGCCTGCTCAACGACCGCATGCTGCTCGGCCATTGCATCCATATGAGCGAGCGGGAAGTTGCGGTGCTCGCCGAAACCGGCGCGGTCGGTGTCTTCTGCCCGACCTCGAACCTCTTCCTCGGCTCGGGGCTCTTCAACGCCGCGCAGTTTGACAGTCTCGGCGCGCGTTGGTCGGTTGCGACGGATGTCGGCGCCGGGACCAGCTTCTCCATGTTGGAAACGATGGATGAAGCCTACAAGGTGCTGCACCTGCAGGGGCAGCGGCTGACGCCGTTCAATTCCTTCTACCGCATGACTCGCGGCAACGCGCTGGCCCTTGGCCTGGAGAAGCAGATCGGCTCGCTGCAGGCCGGCGCGGATGCCGATATCGTCGTGCTGGATTCCAGCGCCAAGTCGGCCATGGAATTCCGCATGCGCACTGCCACGTCGCTGGCTGAGGAACTCTTCATTCTCCAAACCATGGGCGATGACCGTTGCGTTGCTGAAGTCTATGTCGCCGGCAAGGCGATGAAGACCAAGGGCAAGAAAGCAGACACGATCGTACGCGAGCAATTGCAGCTCGCCTAACCAATAAATGTGGCGGACCGGCAGCGCCGTCGTCTCTGGATAGGAGACGGCGGCGAAGACGTTCAGGTCCGCTTCGAGCGCCCACCCATCGCCTTCGTCAACTCTTCCGCCGCGGCCCGCACAGCAGGACCAAGCGCAGCAACCCTTTCATCCGGCAGCCGCACAGCCGGGCCTGAAATCGAAATGCCGGCAATAGCCTCGCCATATTCGTCGAAGATCGGCGCAGCGACGCATCGCATGCCGAGCGTATGCTCCTCATCGTCGATCGACCAGCCGCGCGAGCGGATCTCGGCCATATCCGCAAGCAGCACGGGCAGCGTATCGCGGGTCTTATCGGTGAAATGCTGCAACGACCGCCCTTTGAGCAAAGCCTCTATCTGGCTGTCCGGCCAGGTGGAAAGGATCGCCTTGCCGATACCCGAAGCATGGATCGGTCCGCGCCGGCCGGGGCGGAAGAAGGCGCGCATCGGCGCATGGCTTTCCGCCTGAGAGATGAAAACGACGTCGCCATCTTCCTCGATAGCGATGTTGGCGGTCTCGCCCGATGCCTCCATCAACTGCTTGAGGAAAGGTCGGCTGATCGTGCCGAGCTTGCGGAAGCGTAAGTAGGCCGTTCCGATCTCAAAGGCTTTCACCCCGATCGTCCAGGCGCCGGTCTCAGCATCATGCGCCACCATACCGTGCTGGGCGAGAGAGGTCAGCAGCCGGTGAACCGTGGAAGGCGCCATGGCCGATCTGTCGGCGAGATCGGTCAGAACCGCGCCATCGGCTTCGGCCACCAGCTCCAGCAGCTTCAGACTGCGATCGAGCACCTGCACGGACGAGGCCGCTGCATTCTCGGCCGGTTTCCGACCCGGCCTGCCCCTCGTCTTTTCCCGATTTTCCGCCATGCCGCTCACTTTTGACTGAAGGCGCGTGGCGCAGTTTGGCACCACCCGCTTTGGCTTCATGGCATATCCGCTTCGCTGCGATTGTTCCAGATTTGTTGAAAATGTTTATTTCCATATGATGGGATTGATTTCCATTTTAAGATTGCGCTCGCCGACCCATGCGGTACCTTCGAAGCAGAAACGGAGGAAATTCCCATGGCGAAGATGCGCGCAGTCGATGCCGCAGTGCTGGTTTTGGAAAAGGAAGGTGTCAATTGCGCCTTCGGCGTTCCCGGCGCTGCGATCAACCCCTTCTACTCGGCGATGAAAGCGCGCGGCTCTATCCGCCATGTGCTGGCCCGTCATGTCGAAGGTGCAAGCCATATGGCCGAGGGCTATACCCGCGCCCGCGCGGGCAATATCGGTGTGTGCATCGGAACGTCTGGGCCTGCCGGCACCGACATGATCACCGGCCTCTATTCGGCCTCTGCCGATTCGATCCCGATCCTCTGCATCACCGGCCAGGCGCCGCGCGCTCGCCTAGACAAGGAGGATTTCCAGGCGGTCGATATCGCCAAGATCGCAGCCCCCGTCACCAAATGGGCCGTGACCGTCATGGAGCCCGCTCTCGTCCCTTACGTCTTCCAGAAGGCATTCCATACGATGCGCTCCGGCCGCCCAGGCCCGGTTCTCATCGATCTGCCTGTTGACGTCCAGCTCGCCGAGATCGAGTTCGATATCGACACCTATGCGCCGCTCAACCCCTACAAGCCTTCCGCCACGCGGGCGCAGGCGGAAAAGGCGCTTGCCATGCTGAACGCTGCCGAGCGGCCGCTGATCGTCGCAGGCGGCGGCATCATCAATGCCGATGCGTCGGACCTGCTCGTCGAATTCGCCGAAATCACCGGCGTTCCGGTCATCCCGACGCTAATGGGCTGGGGCACGATCCCGGACGACCACCCGCTGATGGCCGGCATGTGCGGACTGCAGACCTCGCATCGCTATGGCAATGCGACGCTGCTTGCCTCCGATTTCGTCCTCGGTATCGGCAATCGCTGGGCCAATCGCCACACAGGCAATGTCTCGACCTACACGGAGGGGCGGACCTTCGTGCATGTCGATATCGAACCGACCCAGATCGGACGCGTCTTCGCCCCGGATTTCGGCATCGTTTCGGACGCCGGCGCCGCATTGAAGCTTCTCCTCGACGTCGCAACGGAATGGAAGACCGAAGGCAAGCTGCGTGACTGGTCGGCCTGGGCGGAAGAATGCCGCGATCGCAAGCGCACCATGCTGCGCAAGACGCATTTCGACCAGACGCCGCTGAAGCCGCAGCGCGTTTACGAGGAGATGAACAAGGCCTTCGATCGCGACACCTGCTATGTCTCGACCATCGGGCTCAGCCAGATCGCCGGCGCGCAATTCCTGCATGTCTACAAACCACGCAACTGGATCAATTGCGGCCAGGCCGGCCCGCTCGGCTGGACCCTGCCGGCAGCGCTCGGCGTGCGCGCCGCCGATCCGGACCGTCCGATCGTGGCTCTCTCCGGCGACTACGACTTCCAGTTCCTCATCGAGGAGCTGGCGGTCGGCGCGCAGCACAAGCTTCCCTACCTGCATGTGGTCGTGAACAATTCGTATCTCGGCCTCATCCGCCAGGCCCAGCGCGGCTTCAACATGGATTTCGAGGTCAGCCTCGCCTTCGAGAACATCAACGCATCCGGTGATGCCGAACCTGGCTATGGCGTCGACCATGTCGCGGTTGCCGAAGGGCTCGGCTGCAAGGCGATCCGGGTACGCAGCCCGAACGAATTCCAGGAGGCGTTCACGACCGCAACGCAGCTGATGGCAGAGCATCAGGTTCCCGTCGTCATCGAGTTCATTCTGGAGCGCGTCACCAACATCGCCATGGGCGCCGACATCAATGCCGTGGTCGAATTCGAAGAGCTTGCCGAACGCGGCGAGGATGCACCGACGGCAATCCTCGCCCTGCTGGACTGAAGGAGAAATACAATGCCGAAATTTGCGGCCAATCTCACCATGCTTTTCACCGAGGCGCCGTTTCTGGATCGCTTCGCGCTGGCCGCCAAGGCGGGCTTCGAGGGCGTCGAATATCTGTTTCCTTATGATTTTGCGAAGGAAGCGCTGCGCGCCGAACTCGATCGTCATGGCCTGACCCAGGTGCTGCACAATCTGCCCGCCGGCGACTGGGCCGGCGGCGAGCGAGGGATCGCGATCCCGCCCGATCGTATCGACGAATTCCGCCGCGGCGTTGCCTCGGCGATCGACTATGCGACGACGCTCGGCTGCCGCCAGATCAATTGCCTTTCCGGCATTACGCCGGCCGGCGTGCCCGATGAGGTGCTGCGGACCACTTTCGTCGTTAACCTCAAATATGCGGCGGAAGAGCTCGGCAAGCACGGGATCCGCCTGCTGATCGAGCCGATCAACCGGTTCGACATTCCCGGCTTCTACCTCAACACGCTGGACCAGGCAGCCGCGATCATCGCCGAAGTCGGCAGCGACAACTTGTTCATTCAGTACGACCTCTATCATCAGCAACGTACGGAGGGCGAGCTGATCGGCACCTTCAAGAAGCACCAGGCGCAGATTGCCCATGTGCAGCTTGCCGACAATCCCGGACGCAACGAACCGGGCACCGGCGAGATCGCCTACCCCTTTGTCTTCGAAACGCTCGATGCGCTCGGCTACGACGGCTGGATCGGCTGCGAATACAAGCCGCGCACCACGACCGCGGCGGGGCTCGGCTGGTTTGCCGCAGCCGGACGCCACGCCGAAGGCGCCGCCATTCTCAATATCAGGAGCTAACAACCATGGCACATATCGGATTTATCGGCCTCGGCATCATGGGAGCCCCCATGGCGCGCCACCTGCAAAATGCCGGCCACATCGTCGTCACATCAAAGTTTTCGATTCCGCCGCGCCAGGAGCTGCTCGACAACGGCCTGCAATTCGTCGAAACGCCGAAGGCGCTCGCCGAAGCCGTCGATACCATCATCCTGATGCTGCCAGATACGCCCGAGGTCAAGGACGTGCTCTTCGGTGAGAACGGGGTTGCCTACGGCTTGTCCAAGGGCAGGCTCGTCATCGACATGAGTTCGATCTCTCCGATCGAGACCAAGGAATTCGCGAGGAGAATTCGTGAGACTGGCGCCGAGTATGTCGACGCGCCGGTTTCCGGCGGCGAGGTCGGCGCTAAGAACGCTTCGCTCTCGATCATGGCCGGCGGTTCTGAAGTCAGCTTCGAGCGAGCGCTGCCGCTTTTCCAGCTGATGGGCAAGAACATCACACTCGTCGGCGATTGCGGCGATGGCCAGGTCACCAAGGTCGCCAACCAGATCATCGTCGCATTGACGATCGAGGCAGTGTCCGAGGCACTCGTCTTCGCCTCCAAGGCCGGTGCCGATCCGGCCCGCGTGCGCTCGGCCCTGATGGGCGGCTTTGCCTCCTCGCGCATCCTCGAAGTGCATGGCGAGCGGATGATCAAGCGCACCTTCGAGCCCGGTTTCCGCATCTCGCTGCATCAGAAGGATTTGAACCTTGCCCTGCAAGGCGCCAAGGCTCTCGGCGTTTCGCTGCCGAACACAGCGGCAACGCAGGAGCTTTTCAACCAATGCGCCGCCAATGGCGACAGCGGGCTCGACCACTCCGGTCTCGTCAAGGCGCTGGAGCGCATGGCGAACCATCCCGTCGCGTAACATGTGAGAGACCCGATGCCTGACATCGCCGATCCCCGCGCCTTTCTGGAAAGGCTCTTCCATGCAGCCGTTACGGCTGCCGATCCGGATAAGGCGCTCGCCGCCCATCTGCCGGAAAAACCGAAGGGCCGGACGGTGGTGGTCGGTGCCGGCAAGGGGGCAGCGCAGATGGCGCGTGCCTTCGAGCGTCTCTGGGATGCACCGCTCTCCGGCGTTGTCGTGACGCGTTACGGCTACGCCGTGCCATGTGAGCGTATCGAGGTTCTCGAAGCCGCCCATCCCGTACCGGATGAAAGAGGGCTGCTTTCAGCGGAGCGGTTGATGGCTGCGGTCAGCGGTCTTACCGAGGATGATTTGGTCGTCGCCCTTATCTGCGGCGGCGGCTCGGCATTGTTGCCGGCGCCGGCCGGCGATCTCACACTAGCCGATGAGATCGCCGTCAATCGGACCTTGCTCGCCTCCGGCGCGCCGATCGGCGCTATGAATGCCGTGCGCAAGCAGATCTCGCGTATCAAGGGAGGGCGGCTGGCAGCCCTTGCCCATCCGGCAAAGGTCGTCTCCCTCGTCGTTTCCGATATTCCCGGCGACAACCCCGCTCTGGTCGCCTCCGGCCCGACCATTCCCGACGAGACGACCCGCGCCAATGCACTTGCAATCATAGAGCATTATGGTCTCGATTTGCCTGACGCGGTGATGCGTCATCTCGAAGATGGCAGGGATGAGCCGCCCCTACCCTCGGACCCTCGTTTCGCTCGCAACGAGGTGAAGCTCGTTGCTTCGGCGGCTATCGCACTGGATGCTGCGGCCGATGTCGCCCGCAAGGCCGGCGTCGCGACGATCGTGCTTTCCGATGCCATCGAGGGAGAAGCATCGGAAGTCGGTCGTCAACATGCGGCGATCGTAGCCAAGATCCTGCAGCGGGGGCTGGCATCGCAAGAGCCCATGCTTCTTCTGTCTGGCGGGGAAACCACGGTAACGATCAAGGGCAAGGGCAAAGGCGGCCGCAACAGCGAGTTCCTCCTATCCTTCGCCTGCGCCATTTCCGGCCAAAAGAGCATTTCGGCGCTTGCTGCCGACACTGACGGCATCGACGGTTCGGAGGACAATGCCGGTGCCTTTGCCGACGGCACCACCGTTTCACGGCTTGCCGCTCGAGAGAAGGATGCAGCCGAATTCCTGGAGCGCAACGACAGCTGGTCGGCCTTCGCCGCGATCGATGACCTGTTCGTCACAGGACCAACCGGCACGAACGTCAACGACTTCCGCGCCATTCTTCTAAACCCGCTGGATTGAGGCCAGGCGACCCAAGCGATCGGGATCATCAGAACGCCAAAGCCGCCTGATCAACGAAATCGGGTGAGGCTTATAGCGCCGAGGCTTAACGAGCGCCTGAACCAGAGCTCAATTCTGCCTTCATTGGCGAGAATATTATTCCAAAATCATTTCGGAACTTAGCAAATCACTATAGGGTTGATACCGACTCGGCGGTGCCTACGCTTTGAGCGAGTCCGCTTTGCCGTCGAGCAAGACAATCCTGCGAAGAAAAGCCGACATGCCCAAGAGAAGCTCCCCGCTCGTCGCGTTTCAGTCCAAGACATTCCGTTCTCTCTGGTCGGCAACTCTCATCTCCAATCTCGGCGGATTGGTCGAAGGTGTGGGGGCTGCCTGGCTGATGACCAGCCTCGCCACCTCCCATGGCATGGTCGCCCTGGTTCAATCCTCCACGACGCTGCCTGTCATGATCTTTTCGCTCGCTGCCGGCGCGCTTGCTGACAATTACGACCGAAGACGGATCATGCTGATCGCGCAGACGCTGATGCTCAGCGTATCCGCAACGCTGGCGGTCCTGTCCTACAGCAATGCCCTGACGCCCTGGCTGCTGCTTTGCTTCACTTTCCTGATCGGCTGCGGCGGCGCGCTGCACAATCCGTCATGGCAGGCATCCATGGGCGATGTCGTGCCGCGCGAGCATCTGCCGGGTGCGGTGGCGCTCAACAGCATGAGCTATAACCTCATGCGCAGCATCGGGCCGGCGATCGGCGGCGTCATCGTGGCGGCTGCGGGCGCGGCCTTTGCGTTTCTCTTCAACGTCTTCTGTTATTTCGCCCTCATCTTCACCTTATGGCGCTGGAAGAAGGCTCCTGTGCGCAACACGCTGCCGCGTGAGTCTTTCGGCAGCGCGATGTCGGCCGGATTTCGCTACGTCCAGATGTCGCCGAACCTGCTCAAGGTGATGTGCCGCAGCTTCGTCTTCGGCCTGACGGCGATCGTCATTCTGGCCCTGCTGCCCCTCGTTGCACGCGATCATGTGCATGGCACCGCAATCACCTACGGCATCATGCTCGGCTTCTTCGGCTTCGGCGCCATCTGCGGCGCGATGCTGATCGGCCGTATCCGCGATGCGCTGAGCAATGAATGGGTGATCCGTGGTGCCTTCTTCACGCTGGCTATCAGCTGCTTCTTCCTGGCGCTTAGCGACCAAGTGTGGCTAAGCTGCCTTCTGCTCATGCCGGCCGGCGTCGCATGGGTGCAGGCCTTTTCTCTCTTCAACGTCACGGTTCAGCTTTCCACGCCGCGCTGGGTCGTCGGCCGCGCTTTGTCTCTCTATCAGACCGCCACCTTCGGCGGCATGGCTGTGGGGAGCTGGCTCTGGGGCGAACTGGCCGATGCCCATGGCGTCACCGGCGCCCTCCTCGTCGCCAGCGCCGCTCTCGGCATTGGCGGTCTGCTTGGCCTCCTGTTGCGCCAGCCAGACTTCGAATCCCTCAATCTCGATCCGACGAATACCTTCAGCGAACCGCAATTGCAGCTCGACCTGCGCCCCAGAAGCGGCCCGATCCTCGTCATGGTGGATTACGACATCGAGCAGGAGGACGTAGAGGAATTCCTGGCCGTCATGGCGAAGCGCCGCCGGATGAGAATCCGCGATGGCGCGAAGCAATGGTCGCTGTTGCGCGATCTCGAAAAGCCGAACACCTGGACGGAAAGCTACCATCTGCCGACGTGGATTGACTATGTCCGCCACGGCCAGCGCCAGACGCATGCCGATGTCGAGGTCGCCGAACAGCTGGATAGACTGCATCGCGGCGACGGGCCGCCGGTTATCCACCATATGATCGAACGGCAGACGGTGCCCCTGCACGACGACATGCCCCTGAAGCCCTATCTGGATGCGACGTAACGGAGCGGTCGCAGACCTGCTCCGGGCGACATCGTCATGTTGCTTTTCTTTTTGGCCTCGAACTACCGGTTCCAAGTGAAAACCAGCGGGCTCGACCCGTCGGTTAATCTTGCGAGGCAAAAAGGTCACACACTGCAAGCATTTGAAATCACATCATCGTAAAGTCGGGGAACGACCCACAACCTTATATTGAGCTATTAAGCAAAACGCCTATCTTTCCGCGCTGCTAATGTGGGCGCCAAATCACCCCAGGATTTTGCGAAGCATATGCTTCGCTCCTCGCCTTGCGGCTGCCTACGCAACCATTCGGAGTTTCAAGGCAGACAATGACATTTCCGACGATTAAGCTTCCCCAGAGAGCCATCATGCTCGCTCAGGGCGTGATTACGATGCCGAAGGCCGCCTATTTCTCCCTGGCGATCGTCATCGCGCTTACGGTTTTCATAACAGTTTACGAAGCGCCAGGCATATTGAGGGATTGGACGATCAGCCAAAACCCCATCAATCCTGTCGATGGTGATATCCGCGACGGAAAATGCTCAACGCGAAGAGGCTTCTTCACCACCTGCGAGGCGCACCTCAAATATACCTACAATGGGCAGGCCTACGACAAGGATGTCGAAATCATGTTCGTCGATATCCATGCCGGCGACTATGACACTGACCTCGTCATCTCCAGAGATCATCCAGGCTTGGCGACCCTCAGCCTCGGACTGGATATGCTCTGGAACCGAATCATAACGCTTGCCGTCTTCGTCGCCCTTCTCGGCGGCGCCTGTATTGCCGCGATCTTCCAGATCCTGCGCGTCTGGCGCGCCCGCGGACAACTGCGCCGGCCTGCTCAGCTCGAGCCGGTCCCGGTGGAAATCACCGCTTTCCAGCGACGCGGCAAGCGGCTGATGGTGGCCTATGCCGACAAGATCGACGGCAGAAAAACCGGACGGGCGGCCCATACGAATTTCGGGCCTGGAGAGGAGCCACTGATCGTTGGCGCAAACGGCGACAAGGCCGTGGCACTGGCCGTCTGGCATGGAAATACGGCTCTCCCTGTGCTTTTGGACAGCCGGCTGGAACGCATCGACATCTCGGCGGAAGAACGCGCGAGCATTCTCGCTCCGCTGACAGCGGAACTTGACGCTCATCCGCCGGAACTCATTGTTCAAGGGAAGAGAGGGCCGTCCGTCATGGCACGGCTTGCAAGGGGTTTCCTGGTCATACTTCTCTTCATTATCGGCATTTTCGGCTACTGGGTCTGGTATGTGACCAGCGCCGGCTCGCAATTCACTTCGCCCGCCATGGATATCAACAATATGATGCCGGCACCCCTCAACCGCTGGGGCTGCGATCAATTGAAGAAGCGTTTCGGCGATCAACGCGCGCCCTTCGGATGCACCGCTTCTGACTATACGAGCTGGAAGTGATATTCGACCAAACATTGATGGACGCGGCCTCTCCAGCGAGACCGCGTTCACCCAGACATTCTGCCATTCATCCGCTGATCTCCGAATGCGAGAATGCTATCGGTTCCCTGACAGGCGCACATTGCCGAAGATAGCTCGACCGGATACGCCGTGCTACCTATATTCTCAAGATCGAGATCGCCCTCAAACCGGGACGATAGAATCCGCGGAAGCGCATAGTCATGGACCAGCTCAACAGCACCGCCGCGACACTCCTCTCCAGCAAGGATCGCGGCTGGAAGGGCCTGGAAGCGAATTTCCTCCGTATTCAGGCTGGCCGAACCCATGTGCCGGGGTCGCAGACGCATAGGCTCGGCATTCATTTCGGGCGGGCCGTGAATGCTTTTTGTGAGTGCGACGGCCGTCAATACCGCCGTCGTCAGGCGCATGGAGATATCGATATCGTTCCCGCCGGACTCGATGGCTGGTGGGAAGATGACGGGGACTGCACCATTCTGCGCCTGAATATCCAGCACAAACTCCTTCAATCCGCCGCAGAAGCGCTTGGCAGAAATCCGAATGCTGTTTCTCTGGCACCAAAATTCCAGCTTCGGGATTCCCGGATTGAATCGATCGCCTGGGCGATCAAGGCCGAAATCGAGTCGCCCGTTCCATCAGACCGGACTTATGCCGAAGCATTAGGCCTGGCGCTGGCGATCCGTCTGGTGGAAGGCGGCGAACAGACTTCAATCGGTACAGCCGCGACAGGCGCCACTTTGACCAACCGCCATCAGCGACGCCTGTCGGATTTTATCGAAGCCCACATCGATCAGTCGCTGTCTCTCGCCGATCTCGCCGCGACGGTCGATCTCAGCGTATCGCATTTGAAACCGCTCTTTCGCGCCACTTTCGGCATGCCGGTTCATCACTATGTGCTGACGCGCCGGATCGAGCGCGCGAGATTGCTCATTCTCTCCACCGACATGCCGCTCGCCGAGATCGCGTCGGCAACCGGGTTTGCCCATCAGAGCCACATGACGCACTGGATGCGGCGCATCCTCGGCCTTACTCCGGGCATGCTGAGCCGAATGCACTCATGACTTCGATTGTCGTCCAAATCTGCAATTGACCGTCCGAACCTGTGCGATCCGCTGAACGCGCATGGCTAGCCTGCAGCAGGATCGACAGGAGAAGATGCCATGCACGCAATTTTGGGCGCCACCGGCAAGGTTGGCCGCACGACCATCGCCGCCCTGCGCAAGGCCGGCGTTCCGGCTCGCGCAATTCTGCGCAACGGCTCGAAAGCACAGGCTTTTTCGGATCTCGGCTGCGAGATCGCCATTGCCGATGTGCATGATCATCGGGCGCTGACGGCCGCATTCGAAGGAGCAAGCGCCGTCCAGATCATCTGCCCGGTCGATATTCGTGCCGCTGAGGCCTATTCCGGCATGAGACGACTGGTCGATTGCCTTGGCGAGGCCCTGGCGGCCGCCAAACCGCAAACCATTCTCGCCATCTCCGACTATGGCGCGCAGCATAGCTCTGGCACCGGCGTCACCTTGATTTTCCATGCGCTTGAAGCACGGCTGCGTCGGCTGGAGACCGAGAGGCTTATCCTGCTGCGATCGGCCGAGCACATGGAGAACTGGGCACGTCTGGCAAAGGTAGCGGCAGAGAGCGGCCGATTGCCGAGCTTCTATCATCCGCTGACCAAGCTTCTTCCGACCATCTCCGCGTATGACGTGGGTTCGATCGCGGCCGAGCTGTTTTTGGAGAAGCAGGACACCGCGCTAAGGATTGTTCATGCCGAAGGTCCCCGGCGTTATACGCCGAATGACGTTGCGGCGGCCATCGGCTTGCTGGCCGGACGCGAGGTCGTTGCCCAACCGCTTCCCGAGACCGAATGGCAAGCCGCACTCATGCGGGCGGGTCTTTCCGAAGACTATACGCGACTGCTGGTCGAACTTTATACGGCCCACAATGCAGACCGAATAGATGTCGAAAAAGATGTGGGCGAGATCCGTCGCGGTACAATCGAATTGATGGAGGTGTTGCAGCGGATTCTCAACGCATGAGGATTCCCGAACGCCTGGAACAGGCCATTTGCCGCCCTGTGCACGATCTCAGCAGCGCGGGATTGTCAGCACGACGGTCGTGCCGCCACCCTTGCGGCTGTCGATCGTCGCGTGGCCGCCATGCGCCTCGGCGATCGCCTTGACGACGGCGAGGCCGAGGCCCGACCCGCCGCCTCTTCGCGTTCTCGCATCGTCGGCCCTCCAGAACCGCTCGAAGGCCCGTTCGCTTTCCGCAGCCGTCATGCCGGGGCCGTCATCCGAAACCATGATGACGCACAGGTTGCCGGCCTCCTGAGAGGCTACACTCAACCTCGAGCCCGGAGCGTAGCGTGCGACATTGTCGATGAGCGCAAGCATTGCCTGCCGGATGCGCGCCCGATCGGCAATCACCGGCATCTTCTGCAAGTCGGTTTCAATCCTGATGCTGAGGCTGGCAAGCGACGGCCCAACGGAATCGATGATGTCTGCGATTTCTTCTCCAACATCGAAACGCGATTGCTGCAGCTCCATGCGCCCGGCATTCATCAGCGAAAGCGTCCTGAGGTCGTCGACGATGCGGGTCAGAGCATCGATATGGCCGATCAATCCGCGGAATACCTCCTGGCTCGGCTCGAACACCCCATCCGCCAGCCCCTGCATGCGGCCACGCAGGATCGTCAGCGGCGTGCGCAATTCGTGCGCGATGGCCGAATTCGAATATTGGAGCTCCTTTTCCGCTCTTTGCAGCTCCTCCGCCATGCGATTGAAGTCGCTGATCAGACGATCTGCTTCGCCGAAATTGCCTTCGCCGGTCGCCCGTCCCGCGAAGTCTCCATCCGCGATGAGGCGGGCAGCCTCCGTCACGGCCGTCAGGGGCTTGACGAGACGCCGGGCAAGCCGCCATCCGACATAAGCGCCGACGGCCTGGCCAATTGCCACGTTGATGCCGAGCACGACGAAATCGCTGACGGCCCAGTCGTCCGGCGGAGCGGAGTCCTTGAACAGCCATTCGTAGACATAGCCGTAGATCAGGAAGCCGAAAAACATCACCGACAGAGCGACGAAGGCGACGATGGTCGTTGACCAGATGATCTGCCTGTTAAGGCTGTTGCTAACCGAAATCGCCAAGGCGGTAACCCACTCCCCGAACGCCGTTCAGAAGATCGCCGACACCTGCGGCATCGAGCTTGCGGCGAAGTTTGCTCATGTGGCTGTCGACGGTGCGGTCAAGCGCATCGCCTTCGGGAAGGCAGGCATCGACGATCTCGCCGCGTTCGAAGGCCCTGTTCGGGAACCCAGCCATATATTCGAGGATGCGGAATTCGGTGCGCGTCAGGTTCAACGGCATGCGGCTTTCGCCGTCCTCCACCACTGCCATGTGGGCGATCGGATCGATTGCGAGCCTGCCGACCCGCAGCACCTTGTTCGCAGCACTTCCCGTCGCCCGTCTTAGAACCGCCCGCGCCCGGGCAACCACTTCGACCGGGTTGAACGGCTTGACCACATAGTCGTCGGCGCCGGAACGCAACCCATGCAGCTTGTCGAGATCGTCGGCAAGCGCGGTGACCATGATGACGGGCGTATTGCCTCTTTGGCGGATGGTGGCAAGCACGGTGTGACCGTCGAGTTTCGGCAGCTTGACGTCGAGGACGACGAGATCGGGCCGCAGCCGCTGGTGATGGGAAAGTCCGATCTCGCCATCCGAGGCCGTCAGCACCCGAAACCCCTCGCGCTCAAAATAGCGTTCAAGGATATCGGAGATTTCCGGCTCGTCCTCGACGATCAATATCAGTGCATTTTCCATCCAGGGCTCCTTTACCGGATAGAAACGTCAGACAGGGCCTGCGCGTCAACATTCCTCTGCCCTCCTCCATGAAACCTCCACAAAACGTCGACCGAAGACCAACAATCCCGATGTTTGCTTAGGCTCGGACGAAAGTGCTTGGGCGATGCGCTGGTACTGCCGCTATGGTGTTAGCTATCGCGATCTTGAGCAAATGATGGGCGAGCGGGGCGTGCTCGTGGATCATTCCACGATTTATCGCTGGGTTCAGAAATAAGCGCTGGAGATGGAAAAGTGGCTGCTGGCGGGCCTCGCCCACGAAGGGCCGACCCGATTTACGAACGCAATGCTCTTGATAGGATTGGAACCGAGGACCTGTTGTTAGAAAAAGCCCATCTATCTGAATTTCCGTCGATATCGCGCTTTGATTTTGCTTAGATGGAATGATCGATTTGGGGGCAACGGAATGTCGGCTCTTGTGGCCGGCCAGCTACATATAGTCCTACTGTTGCCACTGCCGTTCGCGCAGTTCGGACAGCAGATTTTGCAACGCTTCCGACTGAAGGTGCAATATTGGAAGTTGAATAATAGAAGGGTAATCGTTCGAAATGGCTGTTTGCGCAGGGCTGGCTTCAGCCACGCGTCAACGGCGACCCAGCGGGTGATGGTCCCGTTGAACGGCGGACGCGTGGCTTGCCATGCTGGTTGTTGAAGTGGGGCCTGTCACTTGACCGAAATGACGACCTTACCCTTTGCCCGGCCGGTCTCGACATAGGCCAAGGCATCTCCGGTCATCGCAAACGGAAAGGTCTTGTCTATCACCGGACGGATTACGCCGGCTTCGATCAACGCGGTGATGTCACCCAACTGCTTCCCGTCCGCGCGCATGAACAGGAACGAATAGCGCACCCCTAGATTTCGGGCTTTCTTTCGCACGCCGCGGCTTATCAGGCGCATGACCAGCTTCAGGAACGGGTTCAGGCCGAACTCTCGGGCAAACGCCGGGTCGGGCGGGCCTGAAATCGAAATGAGGAGGCCGCCAGGCTTTAGCACATGCAGGGATTTTTCAAGGGTCTTGGTGTCCTGGCTATTGAGGACGAGATCATATCCCGACAATACCTTCTCGAAATCCTGCGTCTTATAGTCGATCACGACATCCGCGCCGAGGCTTTTGACAAGATCGACATTCCCGGCGCCCGTCGTCGTCGCGACCGTCGCGCCGAGGTGCTTGGCGAGCTGAATAGCAAAAGTCCCGACGCCGCCGGAGCCAGCCTGGATGAAAACCTTCTGGCCGGGCTTCAATTTACCGACTTCCACCAGCGCCTGCCACGCGGTCAGGCCCACCAACGGGATGGACGCCGCTTCCTCCATGGTGAGGGTCGTGGGCTTCAGGGCCACATCCGCCTCATTGATCGCGATGAACTGGGCAAAGGTTCCGACCCGAGGGTCCCGCGGCCGGGCATAGACGGCGTCGCCTGGTTTGAAGGCCCGGACCTTTGAGCCGACACGGGTAACAATGCCCGCAACGTCGTGGCCCAGGATAAAGGGAGGCCGATACGGCAGCAGGAACTTGAACTCCCCATCCCTGACCTTGGAATCCAGCACGTTCACCGCCGTGGCATGGATTTCCACGAGGACGTCATCCTCCTGCAGCTGCGGCTCCGGCATGTCAGCCAGCCGCAGCACGCCGTTCTTCTTGTACTTGTCGACAACGAATGCCTTCATCGCATTTTCTCCGGTTTGTTATTGTGTGGTTTCATCAGGCATCGAGGAAAGACAGTGCCTTCGGTACGAAGTCAGCATGGTTCTGAAAAATCCCGCCGTGGCCGGCGTCCTGGTAGATCACAAGTTCCGAGCCCGGGATGCGCTTGGCCATGTCGACGCTGTTCGACGTCGGAACCATGATATCAGTGTCGCCGTTCGCAATCAGGACCGGTATTTTGATCTGTCCGAGATCCTGGGGAGCCTGCTGGCCCCAAGCCTTGATTGCCTTAAGCTGGCGCAGGAAGGCACCAAGTGTCGGCCCTTTGTCTCGAGCGGTCTTGCGTTCCTTCAATCGCTCCAGAAAGGCTTTCGCGGCACGGCGACCATTCACGGTAGAGGTGAAGAACAGGTAGAACTTCGGGTCTCGCAACGTCAGGAAACCCTTGAATATTAGAGGCCACGACACCGGTCCGACCTTGTCGATGCCTTTGCCGCCCGCTGGACCCGTACCGGTCAAGATGAGCTTGCGCACTAGGTTCGGTTCTTTCAAGACAATGTCCTGTGCCACGAATCCCCCAAGGGAGAAGCCAAGCAAATCGACCTTTTCGAAACCCAGCGCATGGATCAGCGCGATGGCATCGCGCGCCATCTCATCGACGGTGACGGGCGCCTTGCCACCGGACGCACCGATGCCCCGGTAGTTGGTGGCGATCACGCGATGCTTGCTGGCAAGACCGTCGACGATCCGCGGGTCGAAATTATCAAGGACGGCGCCCCAGTGGTTGAGAAGGACGACCGGCACCTCGGTTCGAGGGCCAAGGTCACGATAGGTGAACGTCGTGTCTCCAACGCTAATTGAGCGGTTCGGCGTATCAATGTAGCGCTCTCGCGATCCGATGTAGCTTATAGAAGTCGTCATTGTTTGTTCCATGTCACGGCTCATCTTCCGCAGCGTCACGCCAAGCCGAATTGCGAGCGCAATATTTTGTCGAAGAGGGATCGGGGTGCGAAACGCCGGGCAAAAGCAACCTGCCGTGCGGCCTTGAGGATGGTTTCGGCCACGCTCTCGGCGGTATCGGCGACCGTCATCGCGCGCTGGAGCGCCGCGAAATACTTCGCGCGGCCGGTATCGTAGGCGGCAAGCGGGATATCCGGGATCATCCGGGCGCCGTCCCGTACCTCGTCCGGTTTGGCACTGCGGCTGGTGCCGATCACACGATAGCCCGCATTCTTCAGCGCCATGGCGGCAGCCTCACCGATCCCGCCGGACGCGCCGGTGATGAACGCAGTCTTCGGCTGCGGCTGCGCTTTCGATGGCGCCATAGTCTCTAACCTTTCGCTCTGTTCATCGCTGGATGGCATCGCTGCTGTGGCCGAATACAAACTCGCTGTGCTGGCCATATTTAATGATGACATTCATAATCATTAATGTTAGATGATACTCGTAATCAAAAATGTCAAGTGGATTTTTGCCGGGGTGACGAGGTAGGACCATCCGTGGCAGAAGACACCGCGCAGGTCGTTCCTGCCTATGATGGAGTGAGCAGAGATGAAGGTGACCCGGGAGAAGGTGCAGGAGAACCGTCAGCAAGTCATTGATATGGCGGCGCGGTTGCTGCGTGAGTGCGGTTTCGACGGCGTTAGCCTTGCCGACATCACGAAGTCCGCAGGATTGACCAATGGCGGCTTCTATCGACACTTCGCCTCAAAAGACGACTTGCTGGTCAAGGCCAGCGAAAGGGCGATCACGGATACGCTGACGGTCCTCAAGAATGAGCTTCTCCAAAAGCCCGCAGATCCGTTTCGCACTCTGATCGAGCGCTATGTGTCATCGGCCCATCGCGATGATCCCGGTTCCGGGTGCATCCTGCCGGCGCTCGCCGTAGATGCTGGGCGTAGCCATGATCCCGCTCTCCGCGAAGTCTTCGTGTCCGCGATCCAACACTATCTCGAACAGATTGCGGCACTCTTGCCGGAGGGAGCAGAAGCGGACCGCGGCCGGCCTCCTGCCGCCATCCTTTCAGAAATGGTGGGCGCCGTAATTCTGTCCCGTGTCGTTGCCGGTACTCCCTTGGCAGACACATTGCTCTCCACCGTCGTGGAAGACTTGTTGGCACGCTGAACCAAATGGGTCCTTGCGGCTATTAGAGCAATTCCGCTTTTCTTCGAACCGCGAAACGCTCTATCTTCTTGTTTTTACGCGGTTCCGGACGCAAAACCGCTTCGCACTTTTGCTGGAACTGCTTGAAGGGAAGGGAACGGCCGATCTGCGATCGCGGAGTGGCCGGCGATAGATTTACGCTTCAGTTCAGCACCTGAAAGCGCTGATTTGGCCAACCGGAATGGCAAAGTGTATTACTGTTCCCTACCTCTTTGAATTCGACTCACCAGCCATTCTTCCTGCGCTGCGTTCTATTTGGACAAGAGCATCCCGCAGTGCGTTGAGCAGTATATCAGCATTTTCGCGAGAGAAAGGGAGCGGGGGCCGAATTTTGAGAACATTACCGTTCAGTCCTGAGGCGCTGATCAATACATGCCTATTACGAAGCTCGCTGACAACTTTCAGCGCGAGGGCGCTGTCCGGCTCGCGGCTATCCGGATTGCGTACAAATTCCAACCCGAGAAACAAACCGCTACCCCGCACATCTCCAACCGAAGCGAACGTCTCCTTAAGGCTCTTCATTCCTGCGCACAGGTAGTCCCCTGTCTTGCGCGCATTTTGCATAAGATTTTCATTCTCGATAACGTCAAGTACGGCCGAGGCAGCAGCCAAAGAAACGTTGTTGGCCCCAAATGTGTTGAAGTAGCGTATATCCCGGCCGAAACATTCCTGGATGTCCGACTTCGTAATGGCCGCTGCGATTGGCATTCCGTTACCCATGGGCTTGCCGGTCACTACAATATCGGGGACGACTTCGTGACGCGCGAAACCCCACATGTTTGTGCCTATTCGCCCAAAGCCGGGCTGCACCTCGTCAGCAATATAAAGCACGCCAGCTTTTTTCAGCACATCAACGACGGGTTTGAGGAAACCGGGCGGATCGGCAAAAACGCCATCCGAGGAAAAAATGCTATCGGCAATAAACGCAGCCGGCGTGATACCCCGGCGGCGCATGTGGCCAATCGCTTTGTCGACGTCCTGCGCCAATGCCGCACCCACATCGTGACCATCGGCGCGATAGGTATCTGGCGCTGGCACTGTCAGGACATGCTGACCAAGGGGTACGCTATCTCCAAGCAGCGGCGAGATTTCCGCCGCCGAGGCCGTGACGCCATGATAGGCGTTCTCCGTAATGATGATACCGGTGCCACCTGTATAATGGCGTGCCAATCGGAGGGCCAGATCGACCGCTTCGCTTCCGGTGCAGGTGTACATGACACGGTCGAGGTCGGCCGGAAATGTCGCCAGAAGTCTTTCTGAGTAGGACAGAATCTGTTCGTTGAGATAACGTGTATGCGTATTGAGTTGCGACGCCTGGTAACTTATCGCCTCCACAACGTGCGGGTGGCAATGACCAACGGAAGGCACGTTGTTATAGGCGTCGAGATAGGCTTCCCCGTTCGGTCCATATAGCCATACGCCTTTGGCCTTTGTGACATGAACCGGATTTTCATAGAAGAGCCGATATGACGGTCCGAGTAGCATTTGTCGGCGCTCGATCATCTTTCGCTCTCGTTCCGGCAGGCTAGCGAGCCGCGCCGGGTCGAACCCGTTGACCATTGGTGCGCTCGGTTTGTGAGAAGCGTTTTCCTTCATGCTTTTGATCACCGATTGGCTTCGCGCAGTCTTTCGATAGCGACAGTTTCTGGGATTGCATCAAGGCGCGCCAACTGCGCCCAAACGCCTGCACTTTGTATGGTCAAGCGTTGAGCGTGCTCGGGGAACAGCTGTGCCCGCCATCTCGGAATACAAAGCCGCATCACCAGCCGCATGACCGCTGCCTTGTAGATCAAGGGGATTTCGGCATCGGACAGGGAACATTCGCTGCGATACCCCGCGATAAGATCGCACATCGCCGTTATCGGGTCAGGTTCATCCCCGATCTGATAGGCAGCAGCGACACCCACGTCGAAAAGCGTGGGCGCGTGCACCATATCGCCAAAATCGATGATGCCGGTGATTGTATCCGGCGCTGTCGTATCGACAAGGATGTTTTCCATGTTGAAGTCGTTGTGAATGACTTGGGCATCCAACGTATTCATGATCGGCATAATCGCCCCCTCGAACTCGTCGATCGCGTTTTCGAGGCGTGTTTGCTGATGTATGTCAGCGAAAGTCGGCAGGACTTCACGCATCCCTGCCGCATGTTTCAAATCCCAGGTGATGCGATGTGATGCGGCCTCATGTGAAAAGCTCTTCAAGGCTTTTTGCAAACGTCCGAGTATTGCGCCAACCCGCCGGCGCTGCAAAGGAGACTGCGGCGCGGTCCGTTGCGCAACGCCCGGCGCGAACGTGACCATGCGGACGCCGCGTTCGGTGCCATCGTCCGCCACGAAGCGAAAATCCGCGGCACCGTCACGGGTGAGAATGACACGCTGGGTTGGAATTCCCGGATCCACCTCCTCCACATGCAAGAGTGCCAAACTGTGCATCGAGGTAACGAGAGGATCCTCTGCGGGATTGAGGATTTTTAGAAGATAGGCCGTGCCGTCCTCGAGCATCACGCGAAAATTACTGTCCTTCTCGCCCCACAGCCATGTTGCGCGACCAGAAAGGCCATAATGGTCGCACGCAATTTGCTGAGCCTGCTCACAGGACACGGGGACAGAAGCAGTTTCCAGTTCGGCGCCGAGCACACCGATTTTGGAGTTTTTTTGTATGGCCGACATTGTACCGTCCCACCCTTTTGGGTACCTCTCTTGAAATTTCCCAAGCCTTCTGCGGGCAAAAGTCGAACTATGTCGCTTCGGTCACGAGCTTTGTATTGAAGTAGCTTTCCATCGCCTCGGTGCCGCCTTCTGAGCCGTAACCGGAGTCTCTCACGCCGCCGAAAGGCAACTCTGGCAGCGCCAGCCCGTGTTGATTGATAGAAAGCATCCCACTTTCTACATCGCGGGCGAGCGCGGCGCTTGTCTTTGCGGATTTGGTATAGGCGTAGGCGGCAAGTCCGTATGGCAGCCGGTTCGTCTCCAAGATGGCCGCGTCGTAATCCGCAAATGCGCTGACCAATGCGATGGGGCCGAAAGGCTCCTCATTCGCAATGCGCGCGTCTTGCGGAACATCGGTGAGAATAGTGGGCTGGAAGAAATTTCCTCGATTTCCTAGCCTCTTGCCGCCGGTCGCAATGCCTGCTCCACGCGCGACGGCGTCCGCTGTCAACGCTTCCATGGCCTCGACGCGACGAGCATTGGCGAGCGGCCCCATGTTCACGCCGTCCATCAAACCGTCGCCCACTTTTATCGCTTCGGCCGCCTTCACAAAGCCTTCCAGAAATCTCTCATACACGCCCCGCTGAACGAGAAAGCGCGTGGGTGCCACGCAGACCTGTCCGGCATTTCGAAACTTTGCGCCACTCAATATTCGAACGGCCAGATCGACGTCCGCATCATCGAACACAATGGCCGGCGCATGCCCGCCCAACTCCATCGTCACGCGCTTCATATGGGCACCCGCGAGCGAGGCGAGCTGTTTTCCAACCGCCGTCGATCCCGTGAAGGAGATTTTGCGGATCACCGGGTGCGGAATGAGGTAGCTCGAGATGTCGGCCGGTATGCCGAAGACAAGATTGAGAACGCCGGCCGGCAAACCCGCATCAGCGAATGCACGAACAAGTTCGGCACAGCTCGCCGGCGTCTCTTCGGGTCCCTTCAAGATGATCGAACAGCCGGCAGCAAGAGCTGCCGACACCTTGCGCACAGCCTGGTTCAATGGGAAATTCCAAGGACTGAAGGCCGCCACCGGGCCAACCGGCTCCTTTACGACCATCTGTCTGACATTCATCGCCCTTGGGGGAATCAAACGACCGTAGGCGCGACGGGCTTCCTCGGCAAACCAGTCGATGATGTCGGCCGCACTCAAGGTTTCCGCCAGGGACTCGGCCAAGGGCTTGCCCTGTTCCAACGTCATCGTCCTGGCGATCGCCGCCGAGCGCCCGCGCAGAATTTCAGCCGCCTTGCGAAGGAGTTTCGCCCGCTCAAACGCACTGACCTGACGCCATTGCTGGAATCCGGCCGGTGCTGCGGCAAGTGCTTCGTCGAGATCATTGCTGCTGGCATTTGAGACGTTGCCGATAACCTCGCTCGACGCCGGATTTACGACAGGTAGCTGCTCATTGGAGCCATCGCGCCAGACGCCGTTTATATAAAGCCTTGTGTTCGGATACCCGGACATTTCAGTTCCATCCTTTTTTGTCAGTAACCGAGGGCACAACCGTCTTTTCTATGATCGGAAGCGCCCAGCAAGGTGCCATTTTGATCATCGATCCAGATCGCCTGCGCACCGCCGATCGCCCATTTCGGAGCGACAACCTTAAAACCGCGAGCTTCCAGATCGTTGCCGATCGCCGCGCGAAGCAGCGCCTCCGTCTCGACCGTGGCCGTGCCCGGAAGCGGGAACAAACGCGGAAGATCGATTGCACTTTGAATATCGAGATCGTAGTCAAAAAGCTTGGAAAGGAAGTGGGCGTGACCCATTGCCTGGTAATGCCCTCCCATGACGCCGAATGAGAGCACGGATTTTCCAGCGCGCGTCACCAGTCCCGGAATGATTGTGTGCATCGGTCTTTTGCGCGGACCTATCGCGTTCGGATGCCCCTCTTTCACGACGAAACTCTGGCCGCGATTGTGAAACAAGACGCCCGACTTCGGAGCCATCAGGCCGCTTCCGTAAGGATGGAAGATCGAATTGATGAAGCTCGCGACATTTCGGTCCTTATCGACCACCGAAATGTACACGGTATCCGAGTGCTCGACACCGTCGATAATGGCACCCACATCGACCGCTTTCTGCAGATCTATTTTTGCACCAAGACTGTCAATGAACTGATCGGACAAAAGCTGTTCAACCGGGACAACCGACGTTTCCGACTCGGCCAGCCATCGATCGCGTGCCGCATAGGCAAGCCTCGTTGCCTCGACCTCGATGTGCAGATTATCGGCGCTCAGCGGATCGCCTTTGCGCTCGAACCGCTCCAGAATCCTCAGGATCATGAGCGCAATGATGCCTTGACCGTTGGGGGGGCATTCGTGGACGGTCCATCCCCGGTAGGTCGCACTGATCGGCTTCACATATTCACCGGCGGCGGAGGCAAAGTCCTCTGCCGTATGCAAACCGCCCAGCGACTTCAGCTTGGCCAGCATGTCCTCGGCGACCGGCCCGCGATAGAACCCGTCACGGCCTGAGATCCCAATCGCTTCCAGCGTCTGCGCTAGTTCAGGCTGACGTTGGACCGATCCGACGGCGGGAACCTGGTCGTCGGCCAAAAAGATGAGACGGGTCGACGGATCACGTAAAAGCAAGTCTCGCTGGTTTGAAATGTCGGCTGCCACCCTCGGCGTGATCCCATAGCCGTCCCGTGCCAGCGCGATTGCAGGGGCAAGTATCTCCGCGATCGGCATCCTGCCGTGGTCGGCGACCAGGCGTGTCCATGCATCCACCGCGCCCGGAATTGTCACGGCATGGGGCGATGACCGATCGATGGCGGTAATGCCGTTATCCTTGTACCATTCGTATTTCGCCGCAGCGGGTGTCCGTCCCGAGCCGTTATAGGCCACGACCTGATCGCTGCCATTTGCCGTCAGCAGTGCAAAGCAGTCACCACCCACGCCGGTGGACCCCGCCTCCACTACACACTGGACGGCGCAGGCGCCGACGGCAGCGTCGATGGCCATGCCCCCGCTCTTCAGTATCTCGATCGCAGTCATGGTCGCCATGGGATGGGATGTCGCCGCCATCCCATTGCGCCCTACGGCGATCGATTTTCCCGGAGTTTCGAAATTGCGCATCGTCATTCTTTCCTCAGTACAATCCACGCGCCCTGGCCCAGGCATAGGTGTCGTCCAGCGCGCGGGTAGAGCGGTCGAACAATTCGTTGATCTGCGCCTCGGTGATGATCAGCGGCGGGCACAGCGAATAATTGTCGCCCAGCGCACGGGTGATGACACCGTGGGCCTGTGCTCTTCGTCCGGCGTGGATAGCAATGCCATGGGCTGGATTGAACGCCTCCTTCGTCTCCTTGTTGCGAACGAGTTCAAGCGTTCCAATCAGACCTCGGCCACGGGCGTTGCCAACGAGCGGATGTGCGCTCAGATCATTCAGTCGGCGCTGAAATAACGGCGCCACGTCCTGGACATGGCCGACTATGTCCCGCTCCTCGTATATTTTGAGGGTTTCGAGCGCGACAGCCGTGGCGACAGGATGGCCGCCATAGGTGAAGCCATGCCCGAAGGTTCCGATCTTCTCGCTTTCCGAAACGACCGCAGAGTGGATCTTTTCATTGATCATCAATGCGGAGATTGGCTGGTAAGCTGCCGAAAGCTGCTTTGCCATCACGATCATATCGGGTTGCAGCCCGAAGCTTTCGGAACCGAACATCGTGCCAAGTCTGCCGAAGCCGCAGATCACCTCGTCTGCGATTAGCAGCACGTCGTATTTCTTCAGGATTACCTGAATTTTTTCGTAGTAGGTTGGCGGCGGGACGATGCAGCCGCCCGATGCCATAAGCGGTTCGGCAAAGAACGCGCCGATTGTTTCCGGGCCTTCCGCAAGGATCAGTCTCTCGAGCGAATCCGCGCAACGTGTGGCAAATTCCTCTTCCGTTTCACCCGGCTGGCCGTAGCGATAGAATTCCGGGCAGTCCGTATGCAGCACGCGATCGATCGGCAGATCGAAATCACGGTGATTATTGGGAAGCCCCGTCAGGCTTGCCGAGGCGATGGTCACGCCATGATAGGCACGCATACGGGAGATGATCTTCTTCTTTTCCGGCCTGCCGATCGCATTGTGATAATACCAGACGAGTTTCATAGCCGTATCATTGGCCTCGGAACCCGAGTTGGCAAAGAACACCTTCGACATCGGAACAGGCGAAAGCTGGATGAGCCTGTCGGCCAGCTCGATGGCTGTCTCATGCGATTTGCCGCCAAAGCTGTGATAGAACGGCAATTCCTTCATTTGCCGGGTCGCAGCGTCGACCAGACGCTGTTCGCTAAAGCCGAGCGACGCGCAAAACAGCCCCCCAAGACCTTCGATATACTTATTGCCCTCGCTGTCGACGATGTGGATCCCCTCACCCCTTGCAATCACCAGCGGACCGTCCTTCAAATGTTGCGAGGCGTTGGTATAGGGATGAAGAACGAAGGCAGCGTCCCGAGCTTCAAGGGAATTGAGAAGGGTGGTCACAATGGCTCTCCAAATGAGGTATGTTTCGATAGCGGCGCCTGGCAAAGCTCCACCGGTCAGCCGATGAGACCTTTTGGTGCACCGGCTGCCATTTTTGTCGGGGTGAGAACTTCAGTGCTCAATCAATCAAGATTTGTCTTGATCCATTTCTGCGAAAGTTTGTTGATCGTTCCGTCGGCCTTGGCTGCCTTGATCGCAGCGTCGAACATGGACTTCAGGACCGTATCGTCCTTGCGAAGTCCTGCGGCGATACCCTGCCCGAAGACCCCGCCTTTGAAGGTCGGACCGGCTATCGTGTAATCTTTGAAGTCATCCTTTCGAAGCGTGGCGGTCAGCGATGTTTTCTGCGCAACGACCGCGTCGATGCGGCCGGCCTGAAGATCCAGATCATGCTGCTCGACGGTTTTGTATTCTCTAGGATCGACAACGCCCTTGAAGTAGGTGTCGAGGAACACCGCGTTCGCCGTCGATACCTGGGCGCCGACCGTCTTGCCCTTGAGGGCGTCTCGAAGCGGCTGCAATTCCTGCTCGACCTTCGCCTTGTCTCCGGCAAGATCGACCGTCGTCCCGGTACCTGGCAGATTTGCAAGCGGACCGGTCTTGTCGACCATGAAGGCCGCCGCAGTCGGGGCATAGGGCTCGCTGAACGAGATGACGGCAAGACGCTTTTCGGTAACGATCATCGAGGCCATGATGGCATCGAACTTTTTCGCATTGAGCGATGGAATGAGGCCGTCCCAATCCTGGGCGACGATCGTGCATTTGATCTTCATGCGAGCGCAGAGGTCGTTGGCGAGATCGATCTCGAACCCGGCAAGCTTGCCATCAGGTCCTGTGAAGTTCCACGGTTCGTACGCGCCTTCGGTCGCAATGGTAATTTCGGTTGGCTTTGTCTCGGCGGTGGCAGCGCCGGCAAAGGCAACACCCAGTAAGACGGACGTCAGCAAGAGTTTTGATAATTGCATGTTGCATTCCCCTTTTTGTTACCCCCTGTCCTTTTGCGGACAGGGCGGTGCAGCCTTCACAACACCCAGCCTCAGTCGCTAGGGCGCGCGAATCTTGATTGCCTCTGCCGCCAGGCAGAGGAGCTCGAATAAAACCTGCGCCGCGATTTGCGCCGTGTTCGTTGTCGGATCGTACTGCGGAGCGACTTCAACGACGTCGCCGCCGACGATGTTCAATCCCGCAAGACCTCGCAGAATGCCCAGCGCTTGGGCGGAAGTCAGCCCACCGACTTCAGGCGTCCCCGTACCGGGTGCAAATGCCGGATCGAGAGAATCGACGTCGAAGCTGATATAGGTCGGACCCGAGCCGACGATTTCCCTCGCCTTTGCGATGACCGCCCCAATGCCGATATCGCCGACCTCTTCCGCATGTATGACAGTCATGCCGGACGCATACGAAAACTCCCATAGATATTCCGAATTTCCTCGAATGCCGATCTGAACCGTCCGCCGCGGATCCAGCACGCCGTCGAGAACCGCCTGCCGGAAGGGGCCGCCATGATGGAATTTGCACCCCTCAAAGGAGCCGCCGGTATCGCAATGCGCATCGATATGGATCATCCCCACCGATCGATCCTTGCCAACGGCCCGGAGAATGGGAAGACCGATCGAATGGTCGCCGCCGACCGCCAAAGGCACAACGCCCGCCTTGACCACCGCGAGGACAAATCGCTCGATATCCTCATGGGATGCGGCGAGATCAAACCGGCTCCTGAACGGAACATCGCCGACATCGGCGACCCGTGCATGGGCGGTCGGAACGGCGCGCAACACATGTTCATAAGGACCGACCCGATCGACATTTCGAACGGCACGCGGCCCGAACCGCGCACCTGATCGGTTCGTCACGCCAAGATCCATCGGTATCCCGAAAAGCGCGATGTCGATGCCGGTAAAATCGGGCGACGCATCAGGACGATAAGGAGCCTTCAAGAGCGTTGGCATGCCGCAATAGGGAGCCTGACGGCTGTCGCCATCCCCGAAGACCAACTCGGCAACCTTTCGAAACTCCGGGTCGAACATCTCGCCGCCCGAGGCGTTCGAAAAGCGTTCCCGCAGTTCTTCCAGACTTAGAATCTCCGGCATCGGGCCTCCATTTGTCCTGCACCCACATTTCAAGCCGCCTCCAAAATGCAAACGAAAGGCCATTGCTTGTTGTGGTCAATATTGTATACATAATCGTATTCTCCTTGATCAAGCAAGAGGGAAAAAGTTATGGTGCCACCGACAGGACCCGCTGAACGGGCGAAAACATGGAAAGGGAATTGATTGGCATCGACCAAAACGGAACAGCGAGGCT
Organism: Martinezella sp. CNPSo 3959; assembly: GCF_057784355.1. Classification (NCBI taxonomy): domain Bacteria; kingdom Pseudomonadati; phylum Pseudomonadota; class Alphaproteobacteria; order Hyphomicrobiales; family Rhizobiaceae; genus Martinezella; species Martinezella sp. CNPSo 3959. The sequence continues at coordinate 121,348 of NZ_JBXSOV010000005.1, read as the reverse complement.
CTTTACGTGAGAGCACATACTCGCAGCTGAAGGATCTTATCCTCAGCGGCCAACTACGCCCCTCGGAGCGACTGTCGGAAAACACGCTTGCCAAGCGCTTTGGCGTCAGCCGGACGCCGTTGCGCGAAGCGTTGATGAAGCTTGAAGAGGAAGGGTTGATCGTCGGACAACGAAACCTCGGATACACCGTCACCGATCTGGACGTCACCAAATTCTGCAATTTGCTGGTCGTTCGCGAAGCGCTCGATGTTTGCGCGGCGCAGCTTGCCTGCGAGATGGCGACCGAAGAAGACCTTGACCGGCTTCGAGGCGTAATCGCCCAGATGATCGAGCTCAAGGAGACGACCAATGAGGCGCCGTCCGACGCCGCCCGCAACCTAGACCTTGGACTATACATCCACCGGGTCATTGTGGAATCGACTCGGAACGAGGCTCTCGTAAGGGTAACCGACCAAGTCTACCAGCAGCTTCGTTTGGCCCTGTGGCTGGAAGTTCTCTGGGTCGATCTCGAGCACACGGATCTTGATGAGCATCGGGCAATTGCGGACGCTATCTGCGCACGCGACCGTGAGGCCGCTGCAAATGCGGCGCGCGCGCATGTGCAAAGCTCACTTAAGAACATGTCGAAGCTCCAGCGCATTTGGGCGCATCGGCGAACTGTCGACTGAGCCAAGCTTTCATAAAGAGGGTCACATATGGAGCTTATCTATAGTTATCTGGCACTCGTCGGCGCCGGACAGACAGGCTGGGGTCCGCTCCTTCTGACGGCCGCCGCCATGACAATTGGCGTTTCCGTGTGTGGCTTTCTGGCTGGAACGGTCATCGGCTCGGTTGTTACGTTTATGCAGTTGTCGCCCCACATGGCCATCCGCTGGTCTGCCGACTGCTACACCACAATTCTTCGCGGCGTGCCGGACCTTCTGATCATCTATCTTTTCTATTTCGGCGGAAGCTCGCTGCTCGGATCTGTCGGCGGCCTGTTCGGCTATCATGGTTTCATCGGAATGCCCGCTTTCCTGACCGGAACGCTGGCACTTGGCGTCGTCTCGGCCGCCTATCAGGCCGAAGTCTTTCGTGGGGCCTTCAAATCGGTTGCGCATGGCGAAATCGAAGCGGCCAACGCCGTTGGCATGCGGCCCTGGCCCAAGTTCAGGCGCATCATCGCACCTCTCGTGCTTCGCTATGCCATCCCAGGACTTGGAAACACCTGGCAACTTGTCCTGAAGGAATCGGCATTGATCTCCGTGACCGGCCTTGTCGAACTCCTCCGGCAATCGCAAATCGCCGCCGGGTCCACACGCCGCCCGTTTGAATTCTACCTGACGGCGATCGTCCTTTATCTCGTGATCACCTGGCTCTCCTCAATCCTGTTCAGGAAAATGGAAGCCCGAACAACCCAAGGGATAAGGAGGGCCTTGTGATGGACATTGGCTTCATGAGGGAAACGCTCCTCACTCTTCTGACCGGTTTGCCGCTAACCATCGAACTTGCAGTCACATCCATTCTGACGGGAAGCGTCCTGGCCCTTGTCATCGCGCTCTTTGCGGTGATGGGCGGCACCATAGGTCGAACTTTAACTCGCGCCTATGTCTTCGTGTTCAGAGGTTCACCGCTCCTTGTCCAAATGTTCCTGATCTACTATGGCCTCGGTCAATTCCGGCATGGACTGCAGGATCTTGGCGTCTGGTGGTTCTTCCGGGAGCCTTATTGGTGCGCCGTGTTAGCGTTGACGCTGAACACAGCCGCCTACTGCAGCGAAATCTTTCGGGGTGGCCTGCAGGCCGTCTCCATGCAACAAGTTGAGGCGGCGCGCGCCTGCGGCATGTCCGGCATCCTGTTGTTCAGACGGATCATTCTTCCGATTGCCATAAGGCACGCGTTGCCTGCCTATGGCAATGAGATCATCTTGATGGTCAAAGCAACGGCGCTTGCTTCCGTCATCACCATCATGGAAGTCACAGGTCTCGCAGGAAAATTGATCGCGGACAGCTTTCGGGCTTTCGAAATCTTCATCGTCGCAGGGGCAATTTACCTTGCGATCAATTTCGTCGTCACGCGCATGCTCATGGTGGCCGAATTTTGGCTTTCGCCACATATGCGCATGCCACCCAATCCTACCACTTAACGGGAGTACGCATGTCCGTCAGGGGAACAGTCTTGGTCAGCGATAACATACAAAAAAGCGCTGCCGTTTCGGTCAAGGATCTCAGAAAGTGCTTCGGCCCGCTGAAGGTTCTGAAAGGTGTCTCGCTAGAAGCGCACCAAGGCGACGTCATATCGATTCTGGGCTCTTCCGGCTCCGGAAAATCGACGATGCTCCGATGCATCAATATGCTTGAAGTGCCCGACAGTGGCGAGATACGCATCGACGGCGAAATGTTCTCGCTGAAAAAAGGACGCCACAGAACTGAACCGGCCGACCGCAGGCAGGTCGATCGACTACGCGAACACATCGGCATGGTATTCCAGAGCTTCAATCTTTGGTCACACATGACCATTTTGGAGAACGTAATCGAAGCGCCGATACACGTGCAGAAACGCAACCGTGCCGAATGCGTCGCGGAAGCAGAAGCGCTGCTCGAACGAGTTGGAATCGCCGACAAGCGAAATTTCTATCCAGCTCATCTATCTGGAGGTCAGCAGCAACGCGCGGCGATTGCTCGTGCTCTTGCGCAGCGGCCGAAGGTCATGCTTTTCGATGAGCCGACCTCTGCGCTTGATCCCGAACTTGTCGGCGAAGTGCTCAAAGTCATGCGGTCGCTTGCCGAGGAAGGTCGAACCATGCTGGTCGTAACGCATGAGATGGGGTTTGCACGTGATGTTTCCAATAAAGTCGTGTTTCTTCATAAGGGCATCATCGAAGAGACGGGCGAGCCTGCGGAATTGTTCAAGCATCCAAAATCCGAGCGTTTTCGACAGTTCCTCGCACACGAGCGACGCTGAGAGGAAGCTTGGTTTCGATTTGCACGCAGAACAGCCCAGATCGGTTGTTTGAATTCTTTCGCAATTAGTTTCAACGCGGTTACCTGCGCCGCCCACCAACATGAGTTGGATACCCTTCTCAAAACCCGACCTCAGCGAAATTATCCCGGTCGATATCCAGAAGAGTGGCAGCATCAGAAAAATGGCCGGTTTCAGGAAGTAGAGTTGGCAAACAATCGCTCCTGAACCACGGCGGGGCGACGCGCCGAAGCATCGTCCAACGATAGCGGCCGAATTCCCGCAGCTGCGGTCCAATCCGTTGGATCACCCACTGCACCACGGACGATCTTCCTTGCGGCAGTGCTTCGGACCGGCGCCCGCCATCCGAGGAATCCGGCAATGTCGCCAAGTCTCTAGAGAAGGCTCGCGAGCGGGGCAGCAGATAGCGCTTGGCGGGAGGCCAGCCGAGCCATCCCCGGTATCGCGCTGCGATTTCATGAAACGGATGTCACGTTAACTAGAATTCGGATGCACGTTTGACGTGACATCGCCGATCATGAGGCAGGATGAATATAAATGCAACCACAGGGCGCAAATTCCGGATCGTACAGCCCGAAGGCCAGGTTTGGCGCGGGGAGCAGGCACCAACTCGTGCCGGGACGTTGAGGTCCATTCATAGCTAGGCCATGCCGTTGGTGTCGCGTGGCCCCGCGCCTCATCACCCTCAATTCCGCATAGGAAAACTTTGTGCACGCTCAGTCAAAACGGACTGCACAGCTGGGCGCGACGCCTCCACAAACATCAGCCATGATGGACCCGAAAGCCAAGAGGAGGAAACATGCGTTTCAAGAACAAGACCGCCCTGATCACCGGCGGCGGCACGGGCATCGGCGCGGCCGTCGCTCGCCTTATCAGGCAGGAGGGCGGCAACGTCGCGCTCGTCGGGCGCCGCCTTGAGCCGCTCCGCACCGTTGCCGAAGAGATCGGCGCGACGATCATCTCGGCCGATGCGGCCGATGGCGCTGCGATGAAGGGCGCCGTCGAGAAGGTTGTCGGAACGCTTGGCGGTCTCGATATTCTGATCGCCAATGCCGGTGGCCACGGCGTCGGGCCGACGGTCAGTATGTCGGACGAGACCTGGGACCTTGCCGTACGCCTCAACCTCAACACCGCCTTTGTCAGCGCCCGCGAATCGCTGCCGCATCTCATCAAGAGCCGGGGCAACATCGTCGTCCTGGCCTCCATCGCCGGGCTCTTTGCCGGGCCGGACGCGGCTGGCTACGTGACCATGAAGCACGGCTGCATCGGGCTCGCGAAATCGCTGGCGCGCGACTATGGCCGCAAAGGCGTGCGCACCAACACCGTCTGCCCCGGCTGGGTGACGACGGCCATGGCCGATGAGCAGATGGAATTCATCGTCGAGAAATACAAGCTGAACAGCATCGAGGAGGCCTATGCGCTCGTCACCAAGGACGTGCCGCTTGGCCGGCCGGCAACCGCCGAAGACGTCGCCAATGCCGTCTGCTTCCTCGCTTCGGCCGAGGCATCGATGATCAATGGTGCCGTCCTGACGGTTGACGGCGGCGCCGGCACAGTCGATCTGCCGACGCTGGCCTTTGCAGAATGACGGGGAGGACATACCGATGAACCAGAATCCCAAGGACTGGAAAACCTACGACGAATTCGCCTATGGCATCGACACGAACCGGCTGCCGGCAACGGAGGCTTTGACCGGCTCATCTCACAAGATCGCGTTCGACGACGGCCGCACGCTGGAGCTTGCCTTCGCCAAGGGCGAGGTCAAATGGTCCGACGGCAGGGACGGCGCCACCGACCTCTCCGAGGTGATCGAAGTCGCGCCGAAGACCTATTTCGTCGAGATAATCTTTGCCGGCCGTCCCAAGGAGGCCGAAACGCTGATCCTCAACATCGAAACGCGCCGGGTGCTTTCCATCTACTCCGTCGTCCGCGAACTCAAGGATTCCGTCGGCGAACCTCAGGTCGCGCAGATCTTCCGGCCAGGCGTCATTGAGGGTGGTATAGCAAGCGGGCCGGTGCCGCATGAAAGCCGCGATCTGATTGGGCTCAGGGCGCACTTCACCTACAGCCCCAACCACGTTTATGAGCACACCTATCTCTCGTCGCAGCGCTATGCCTGGCAATGCCTCGTCGGCGTGCAGCGCGGCCATGGTGATGTCGACGTGACCACGACCTACAAGTTCGACGACAACCTCTACATATTCACCTTCCGCGAGTTCAAGATCGCGGTCGCATCCACTTTCTTCTATAATTTCAATGATATGCGTTCGACAGGCAAGTTCCTTGGCATCACGGGCGACGGCCGAATCCAGAACAGCCCCGCCGGCGCCTTCATCCGCAAAGCTTCGATGACCTATTACCTGCCCGGCCAGGAACCAGTGTGAGGACCCCATGCGCAATGCATTCGATATCGTAAAGGCGCATTACGACGCCAATGACCGCCGCGACATGGATGGCATGCTTGCGGACATCGCACCGGATTGCCATTGGACTGAGATGGACGGCTTTCCCTGTGCCGGCACCTATGTCGGACCGGAGGAGGTTTTCAAGAACGTCTTCCAGGCGCTGGGGCAGGCCTTTGACGGATACACCTTCAAGCTCGAGCGTCTCCTCGACGCCGGCGACGACGTGGTTGCCGTCGGGGATTACAGCGGCACGAATAAGCGAACTGGAAAGACATTCAAGGCTCGTGTCGTCCATGTTTGGAGTGTCGCTGAAGACAAAATCCGACGTTTCGAGCAGTTCACCGATACGCTGAGAGTGGCGGAATCCATGCGCTGACGTTGAGGCGGTTCGGCTCCAGCCGGACCGCCTTGTTCCATTTAGGACACACGGACCTTGCGCCATTGCGACGGCGAAACGCCAAAACGATGGCGGAATACCCGCGAAAAATGCGCGCTCGAGGAAAACCCGAGAGCAAAGGCAATCTCGGATATTTCTCCGGCGTAGCCGCCGGCGTCCCGCAGCTGTGCCGCAGCTTTTTGCACCCGCAGATCCCAGATGTAATCCGAAGGCGTCAGACGTTCGACCTCGAATGCGCGGTATACGTATCGCACCGAGCAGCCCATGCGGCGCGCGATCACCGCCACGGTCAGGTCCGGTCGTTCGAGGTTGCCATCGATGAAGTCCTTGATTCGCTGCAGCAGCACGCCAAGCGGATTGGCGATGGATTTTGGCTGCGGCGGATCAGAACCGATCATGGTGCGCACAAGCTCGATTATGGTCTGGCCGACACTTATACGCCGAGCCTCATCAAGATGATCGATCTCATGAATGGTCGAGTCCATTAGGGATAGAAGGATCCGGCACATGCCGTCCTGCTCGGCATGCGCCGTAAAAGGCCGTGCCAGTCGCTCCACCGCTGTTGCAGGCAGCGCGTGACGCGGCAATTGCAGCAGCAGCTGGCGGACCGGCGTGCTGTTCGTCAGCATGTAGGGACGGCTGGGATCGTAGATGACAAGCGCATTCCGCGAGATGGGCGCATGCAGTCCACCCTGCGTGAGCGCGGCGCTGCCCTCCGTCTGCACGATCAGCTTGATCGCGTCGGGATCGTCGGGCGCCGCCGTCACATGATCGCCGAAGACGACATGTCGGTCCGCTTCCAGGCGCGTCAGCCGGCATGTACCCAGCATGGCGGATGTCATCCGGCTCTTCTCCTCGTCAGCGCTGCCGAAATCGAGCCGAACATTGCCGAAGAGATTGCGTGCCAGCCCCGCAAACGCTCTGCCGCTGGCGCTGTCGACATGCCGGTGAAGTGCTGCAGCCATGATCGATGTCCTCAAAAGGGCGAAATATTTTTTATCGCTTCAGCTTGCCAGATAAGCGCCGTGCAGAATGTCCGGCTGGGCCTTGAGTGTCGGAGCGGCGCCGGAAAAGACGAGGCGCCCGCGTTCCAGCACGAGAGCCTGGTCGGCGAGATCGAGTGCGAGATTGGCGAACTGCTCGATCAGCAAAACGCCGATGCCGCGGGCCGCGGCGATCTTCAGCGCCTCTGCCAGACGTTTGACGACGGCCGGCGCTAGGCCGAGCGACAGCTCATCGACGATCATGAACCGCGGCTTAGCGATGAAGGCCTGGGCCATGGCCACCATCTGCTTCTGGCCACCGGAAAGATCCGATGCCGATTGGCGCCGCCGCTCCGATAGCTCGGGAAATATCTCATAGGCGTGAGCCAAACCCTCTCGCCGCGCAGTCGCCGAGCCTTCAAGGGCCGCCACGAGGATATTGTCCTCGACGGAAAGCTGCCCAAGCACGCGATGTCCTTCCGGTACCAGCGCAAGACCGGTGCGGCGAACGCGGTCGGGTGAAAACCCTTCGAGCGCCGCATCGCCAAGTCGCACCGAGCCGCCGCGCGGCAGGACGCCGGCCATCGCCATGACCGTGCTCGACTTGCCCGCCCCGTTGGCGCCGAGAAGCGTCGTGATCTTGCCGGCTGCGACCGAAAAAGAAACATCATGAATGACGCGCTTGCCGCCGCGCTCGACGACGAGATTCTCGACGCGGATTTCGGATTTGGTGTCCATGTCAGAACTCTCCCAGATAGGCGCGCCGCACATTGGGATCGGCCAGCACGGTCTGCGTCGGGCCGAGCGCCAGAAGCTTGCCGTAATCGAGCACCATGGTTTCGCTGCACATGGAGCGGATGAGATCGACATCGTGGTCGATAATCAGAATCTGCGCCCGGAATTCCGCCGGGATGCGCAGCACCAGCTCGCGAAAGGCTTTACCTTCTTCTTCAGTCAACCCGGCCGCCGGTTCATCGAGCAGAATGAGCTTCGGCTCGCCGACGACGCATTTCGCCAGTTCGACAAGGCGGCGCTGGAAGAGATTGAGGGATTGGCCGAGCCTCTCGGCAACATCGGCCAAGCCAGCAAAAGCAAGAGCCTGGTTGACCGCACGGGCATGATGTCCAGCACCAACGACATGATCAGCGATTGCGGCGATGTTGCCTGCAACCGTCAGGTCCTCCACCACCTGCTCCGTCTGGAACGAGCGTCGTAAGCCGGCGCGTACCCGCTGTAGCGGCGTCATTGGCAGCAGCGCCCGCTCGCCGAGCGAAACCGAGCCCTGGATAGGCTTCACGAAACCGGAAAGCACATTGAGCAATGTGGTCTTGCCCGCGCCATTCGGGCCGATGAGACCGGCGACGGGTGCAGTCAGCACCGCGCTCAATTCATTGATCGGCCTGATACCGCCGAACTGGACGATGAGATTGTCGATCTTGATCATCGCGCCCTCCCCCGGGAAAGGGCAGCATTCAGCCTGATGATGAGAGCCGATATCTGCCCGGCAACGCCGGTTGGCGCGGTTGCCAGCGCATGGAACAGGGCGACGCCGAAGATCCCGATCGTGACATAGCCATCAATGCCGAGATCGGTGAGCAGCGCCGGCACTGCACGCAAGAGAAGGCCGGCGATGACGGCGCCATACCAGTTGAAGACACCGCCGACGATGGCAAGCGCAAAGAGATTGAGGCTTTCGAAAGCGCCGAAGGCGCGCCCATCGAGCTGGCCGACATTGCCCGCCAGCAATCCGCCGGCAAGGCCGGCGAGAAAGCCGCTCAATGCAAACGCCCAGGCCTTATAGATCAGTACATTGACGCCGCTGGCAACCGCAACCGTCTCGCCCTTGCGGATCAGCGCCCATGCCCGGCCAGGACGGGCAAGCTTATGCCATTGTGCGATCAGCAGGCCGATTGCCGCCACAGCACAGACATAGAGAAAGTAGGAGACCTCGCCATCGGCAAGGACAGGCCTCGCCAGCATTGCGCGACCTGAACCGTCGGCTCGACCCAGGAAGCCGGGACCGCCATCCGGAAAACCCCAGGCGCTGATGACGATCTGGAAGGCGCCCGCGAGCATCAGCGTCACGAGAGCGAGATAAAGACCGCGCAGGCGCAAGGCCGGTACGCCGAATGCCAACCCCACCACCGAAGCGACGATGCCGCCGGCAAGCAGGCTCAACTCGAATGGCGGATGAAAGGCGTGGCCCACGCGAAGCGTCACCCAACCGCCAACCCCGACAAGGGCGAACTGGCAAAGGGAGACGAGACCGAGCTGGCCGTAGAGAATGGCAAGTCCGGCAACAGACAGCGACAGAGCGACAGCCGATGTTGCCGCGGACAGCCAGAAGGAATTGGCAAGCAGGGCAACGACGAGCGAGAAGATCGCCATCGTCACGGGCACATGAAGAAGCTGCTTGGGCAGACGCACCATCGATATGCTTTCGGCTGTTGGGGCGATTGTTTGCTCCTGAATGGTCATCGATCTTTCAACGCGGCGCGCGCCGTGCCTCCCAGAATGGTGACCGCGATAAGCGCGATGATGAAAGGCGCTGCTGCGCGATAGGGCGATATCCACGCAATCGGCGTCAGCACGGCTTCGGCGATCCCGATCAAGATGCCGGCAACGGCTGTTTGCCAAAGCGACTGCAGTTGACCAAGGATCGCCGCCGCGATTGCCGGGATCACCAGCAGAGTCAAAAACGTGCCCTGCAACCGGACGAGATCGGCAAGCAAGAGCCCGGCAAAGCCGGAGAAGATGCCGGTCATGATCCAGGCGGCTGTTTCTGTGTAAAGGATGCGTACGCCGAGGACGGCGCTGAGATCGCGATCATTGGCGAGTGCGCGCATATCCAAACCAAGGCGCGTCCGGGTGAGCAGCAGCGTGATGGCAACGACCATGACGATGGCGAGGACGATGGCGATGATGCGCGTATAGGTCAGGCGCACCGCGAAGAGAGAAACGAACATCTGGTCGGTCGGGAACTGCAGGCGACGCGGCAGCTCGCCCCAGATAACGCCCATGATCGCGATCAGGACCAGCGCCGGCGCCAAGGTGCCGACAGCGCGCACGACGATATCGCGATGCGACAGCATGGGCGCGAAGACGCAACCATAGAGGAAACTGATCGCTGTCGAAACGGCAACGGCAGCGAGGATGGCGACGGCGAGCGGCATCTTCCACTCCAGCAGTTGCCAGGCGCAATGGGCTCCGATCGCACCGAAGGCTCCGAATGCGAAGTTGAGAACGCCCGTCGCCCGAAACAGGACGACAAGACCGACACCGGACAGCGCATAGACGGCGCCGATGCCTAGCCCGGAAATGACAAAGGGTAGAAGATTCATGGATCAATCCTCTACGGCGCGGCGCGTCTTCAGACGCGCAAGGGACGCCGTAACACTTTAGATCAGCGCATCGAGCTTTCCGAAAATCGATCCCGATTTCCGGGCCGATGCGTGGGGTCGTTCGGTCCCGCGGATTTGCCGCGGAACCGGTTGCAAGTGTGAGAGCTCAGTTGATGCCGGCGGACTTTTCAAAGGCGCGGATATCCTTCAGCTCCGGATCCGGCGACGGCGCGCAATCGGAGACGACCTTCCACTTTCCACCCTCGGCAACGGCCATGCGCGTCGTCGAATTGGCGTTATGGCGCGGCTGACCATCGCCGAAGTACCAGGGAGCGCAGAAGATATCGCTCTTGAAGTCCTTGATCTCTCGCACGGCGGCAGAGGCGGTCTCGCGGTTGATCTTGGCCGGATCGAGAGTCATCAGCGCCTTCTCGGCGATGCGAGCTGCGAGATAGCCTGCCTGAGCAAAGGTATCGCGCGGGTCGGACTTCTGGCCGTATTGATCCATGACAGCGAGCCAGTTCTGATTGTCCGGCGTCGTTGCCTCGAGATCATTGAATTCCATATTGACGTAGAACTTGCCATCCCAACCGGAGCCGATGGTCGACGGAACCGAGAGATCATAGGCGGAGGCGGCGCTCAGGAAGGTGATCGTCTGGTTGAGGCCCTGCTCTTCGGCAGCCGTCAGCAACGGTACGGCAACACCCTTGGAAAGACCAAGAACGATAACATCCGGTTTGCTCGAAGCAGCCTGCAGGATGATCGATGTCGCATCGGCAGAGCCGGGATCCATCAAAATCGTCTGGGCGGCAAAGCCCTTTTCCTTCGCGAGCAGCATCACACCATCGCAGGACCAGGTGCCGACATTCGGGATGTTCGGACCGATGCAGACGACGGACTTGGCATTCAGCTTGTCGAGCGCATAACCCATGGCGCCGAGCATCGAGACGCGCGGCCCGGCATTGGTCGGCGCATAATTCTCAGCGAAGTAGCACTCACGCGGCACACCGACGCCGGCGACGACAAGAATGCCCGACTTCTTATAGAAATCGGCATTCGCGCCGCATTCGACATAGCTGGAATTGCCAACCATAAGTACCGCCTTCTCGTCATTGACGAGTTTTGCAGCCAATTGCGCCGCAATTTCGGGGTTCCACTGGTCATCCTCGACCAGATATTTGACCGGCCGGCCCTTGATGCCGCCGTTGGCGTTGAGGCAATCGAAATAGGCCTTCGCCGCCTTGGTGGAATTGGAAAAGTCGTCCGGTCCGGTCTTGCCGGTGATGGCGCCGATGATGATCGGTTCACCCGTTGCCGGCTTGCCGCTATTGTCGCCGCAGGATACGGCCGCATGGGCGCTAAATGCTGATGCCAGCGTCAGCAAAAGGCCGATCACCAGCCCTCTTAGATTAATAGGCATAGTCTCCTCCCAATTTGTTGTCCCGTTCCCCACGGGCTCATTGCTTCCCCGATTTCCGGCTCACCCGGAAATCGCCTTTCCAGTCATGAAGGCCGCAGCCTTTGCCGCAATCATCATCGTCGGCGCATTGGTGTTGCCGGAAACCAATGTTGGCATGACGGAGGCGTCGCAGACGCGCAGCCCCTCGATCCCACGTACCATCAGGTCAGGCCCGACGACGGCCATGCGATCGTCTGCGCGGCCCATGCGCGCCGTGCCCGCCGGATGGAACACGGTCTTGCAGGATTGACGGATGTAATCGCGCAGCGCTTCAGGGTCCTTCTCGATGCCGGGCTTCGGCAGCAGGCGGCGCTTGACCAGCTTGGCAAGCGCCGGTGCATCGAGAATGCGGATCGCCGTTTCGACACCACGCACCAGGGTTTCGAGATCGGCCGGATCGGACAGCAGGTTGGCGTTGAAATCCGTCTGTTCGGTCGGATTCTTGCTCTTCAGCCGTATCCAGCCGCGCGACCGTGGCCGCAGATAGCATGGACCGATGCTCAAACCGTGACCCGGCTCCGGATCGCGATCAACGAAGCCGATCAAGACAGGTAGGACATGGAACTGCACATCCGGCTGCCCGGTGCCCGCGGTGTCGATGAAACCGCCGCATTCGACAACGTTGGACGTCAGCAACCCGCGATGCGCCGTCAGATAGCGCAGCATATGGCCTGCCGCCCGCAGCCCCTTGTCATGGCCGAGGATCGAGATCGGCTCGCGTGTTTCGCCCTGCACCGGCACTTCCAGATGGTCCTGATAGTTGCTGCCGACACCCGGCAGGTCGGCGACGACCTTGATGCCGATCGAGGAAAGATGTTCGCCGTCGCCGACACCCGACAGCTGCAGAATCTTCGGCGTTGCGATGGCTCCGGCGGTGAGCGCGATTTCGCGCGATGCCTTGAAGATCGCGCCATCGAGCAGCTCGACGCCGACGGCTTTCTGCCCTTCGAACAGGATACGGGCAACCTTGCGCTCCGTGAGCACGGTCAGGTTCGGCCGCTTCTCCGCCTCGCGCAAAAAGGCCTGCGCCGAACTCCAGCGACGGCCGCCATAGGTCGTGCTCTGATAGAAGCCGACGCCGGCCTGATCCGCGCCGTTGAAATCGTCATTGTGGGGAATGCCAATTTCCGTCGCCGCCTTGATGAAGGCTTCGCTTAAAGGATGGCGATGGCGGGGGTCGGAGACGCGCAGGCCGCCCTTGTTGCCGTGGTAGTGGCCATTCAGCCGCTCATTGTTCTCAAGCGAGCGGAAGGCCGGCAGCACATCCTCGTAGGACCAGCCCTGGCAGCCCATTTGCGCCCAGGTATCGTAGTCGTTGCGATGACCGCGAATATAGATCATCGCATTCACCGAACTGCCGCCGCCCAGCACATTTCCCTGCGGCACGATGCTGGGCCGGCCATTGAGGCCCCTATCGGGATTCGATGCATAGGGGTGGATATCGATGCCCTTGCCCAGCACCTTGAAAAAAGTGGCGGGGATATGGATCCAGGGATCGGAATCCCGGCGACCGGACTCGATCAGCAGCACCTTGTGCGCCGGATTTTCCGAAAGCCGGTTTGCCAGCACGCAACCCGAAGAACCGCCACCGACGATGATGTAGTCGTAAGTCGTCATGACTCAGCTCAATACGGTCTGGATTGTCGTGAATTCCTTCAGCCCTTCGGCGCCGAATTCGACGCCGATACCAGACTGCTTCACACCGCCGAAAGGCGCATTCGGCTGGATCGTGCCGTGCTTGTTGATCCAGACCGAGCCGCACTCGAGCTGCAGCGCATAGCGCTTCGCCTTCTCCGCATCGGAGGACCAGACGGAGCCGCCAAGGCCAGCCGGGTTCTGGTTGGCGCGCGCGACCACCTCATCGATGTCGCTGTAGCGGATGATCGGCAGGGCCGGACCGAACTGCTCCTCGTCGACCAGGCGGATACCGTGGTCGACATCGGCAACGAGCGTAATCGGATAGAAATAACCCGGGCGATCCATCGGCGCTCCACCGGTCAGGATACGACCGCCATTCGCGCGCGCATCGTCGACGAGTTCACGCACCTTGTTGAACTGCATCTCGTTCTGCACCGGACCGAGAATGCTCGCCTCATCCAGCCCATCACCGACGGTGATCTTGCCGGCATATTCCGCCAGCCCGCGGCAGACCTCCTCATAGAGGCTGTCGTGCACATAGAGCCGTTTCAGCGCCGCGCAGGTCTGGCCGTTGTTGATAAAGGCGCCCCAGAAGAGGCCTTCGACGATAGCCTTGGGGTCGGCATCCGGCAGGACGATGCCGGCATCATTGCCGCCGAGTTCCAGCGTCAGCCGCTTCAAGGTGGCGACTGCCGAGGCCATGACCTTTTTGCCCGTTTCCGTCGAGCCGGTAAAGGTCATCTTGGCGATATCAGGATGGGCGGAAAGAGCGGCACCAATGCTGTTTTCGCCGGTGACGACATTGACGACCCCGGACGGCAGAACCTCATTCATGATTTCCACCAGACGGATTGTCGACAGCGGCGTCAACGGCGACGGCTTGATGACGACGGTGTTGCCGGCGCGCACCGCTGGAGCGATATGCCAGCAGGCGATCATCACGGGCCAGTTCCAGGGCGTGATCGAACCAACGACGCCGATAGGCTTGCGATGCAGTTCGACGCGGCCTTCATTATCGTCTTGCAGGATTTCCACTGGCAGATCGAGTTCGGCAGTATGGCGCGTCCAGGCGAGCGCGGCACCGATCTCGAAGCGAGAGCCAAGACCATTGAGCGGCTTGCCCTGTTCGCGGGTCAGGATTTGAGCAAGTTCCTCACCGTGCTCGCCGATCTTTTCGGCGACGGCGCGGCAGGCCGCCGCGCGCTCCTCGCTGGAGATCTGCGACCAGCCCTTGAAGGCTTCGGCGGCCGCGGCAACCGCGCGGTCGAGATCCGCTTCACTGGCAAGCGGCATATGGCCGACAATGTCACCATTCGACGGATTTTTAACCGGTGCATGATGAGATGTGGCAACAGGTTCGCCACCGATAAGCAGGGTGTACTGCTTCACGACATTTTCCTCCCGTGACTTTCGAGAGGACTATGCCCCTTGCCCTAAAACCCGTCTTGGGGAGAAACGCGCCTCGTCTTGGACTGGAACGCAGTCTCGCGCTTCAGTCCAACCTATGGGCCGGCTCGGCGGCGCGAAGCAGCTCGCTCGGCGCGCAATCGAACAGCTCCTTGAAGCTGCGATTGAAATAGGAGATGTCGTTGAACCCGGCCGAATAGGCGACTTCGGCTATCGTCGCCGGGTTGCGCTGCTCTTTCAGCTGCTCGATCTTTTCCCGCGCAAAGCGCAGCCGCTTGTCGCGAATGACCGTCGTGCAGGTCATGCCCATGCCCTGGAAATCCTGCTGCAGAGTGCGGATGGAAATGCCGAGCCGTGTCGCCAGCCATTTGGCGCTGAGATCGCTTTCGGTCAGATGCTTGTCGATGAGGATATCGACCATCTGCATGCGCTTACTGGCACTTTCATGCAGCGAATTCAGGCTTGCCGTCTGGGCGCCTGTGGAGAGGAATGCCTGACGGGTTGTATCGAACATCAGCTGACGAAGATAAGGTGAAGCTGCTTCATTATCCGGCGTGGTCATCATCTTGGCGATCAATGCACGTAGCATCATGGCCATCGGGTCGCTCGCCTCGAGCTTGCGCGCAACGTCAAAATCGATCTTGCTGTTCGAATACATTAGCTGCCGAGGCAGATGCAGCGACAGGTGATTGGAGAAGTGCCCGCGAAAATAGAAGGTGGTCGGCCGCGTCGAATCGACAAGAATGCATTCGCCGACATCGAGAATGTTCTGCTGGCCGGAATGCTCGACACCGCAGACGCCCTCCAGCTGCAGGATCAGAAACAGATGCTCATTGGCATCACGGCGAATGTCCTCCCAATCGCGGTGGACATAATCAAGATCGTTGGAAACATGAGCAAACTCCATGCCGCAGACGTCGATACGGCTCGCCGTGCCGATGACGCTATCACCGCGCTGCATACTGTGCGGATTGAAGTTGCCGCAAATGCTTTGAAGGTCGTCAACCCACTGATCGTAGGGCGTCGGTGACCAGGTCCGGTCAACCAGACTGCGATTTTGCAACAGGTCCAACTCCGCCTCCCAACAGTGTCAGCACTGCGGAAGACTGCTACAGATCTTCTGGTCCGTCAATCAAATACTTAACATATTAATGAAATCGAAGAGGCCTTCATTCGCCGCTATCTCCATCTGTTCCGGCGTCGCACAGATCGGCCAGCGAAGACCCCAACTTCCTGCGAAGGCGCCGCTATAGATCTTCGAATAAATATCAATCTTTTCAGTGGAGAAGGTCTCGGCGGGCAGAGCATCCTGAGGCTGTTCTACGAATTCCATTGCGCGTAGGGCAAGTTCCCTATTTTCCGGCGTCATATGTTCTGCAGAGAACCCCGGCCCGCCACGGCGATGTTATTCAAGACGCTAAGAATCTTCCGCCATTCACGAACCGCCGGCACGCTGGCAGCTCACCGATCAGGATCTATGCGCCAACAAGATCTCCATTCACCCATTGCTGCGGCTGAGCTACATCTTTCTCGGTTGCCCCTAGAAGTTCAGCCCTGCCATGGATCAACGATGATCACACCAGTTCCATCGAAGTCTTTGATATTCCGCGTGACAACAGTCAGACCATGGACCAGCGCCGTTGAAGCGATCAAGGCATCGGCCTCGTTGCGACGGTCCGGAATGTGAAGGTGAGCACAGCGCGTAGCGACGGCATCGTCTATGGGCAGAATGCGATCCACAAATTCCGGGCGAACGCGGCTATCCATCCACTCTCGTAATCGAGCGCCTTGTGACGCATCGCGGCGCTGAACACTCAAGATACCGCGTTCGATCTCCATGATCGTGATGGCGGAGATGAAGAGTTCACGGGCATCCTGCGACGCAACCCATTGCGTGACGTTTGCATCTGCCTTGCCATCCCCAACCTTCCGCAGCTCGGAGACGACGTTCGTATCGAGCAGATACTTCAAGACAGATCGACCTCGCGTGTCGCGATTTTGGCTCTAGGCGTATCCATCTCAATAGTCGAAAGGCCGGGCATAGCGAGCGCGTCAACGAGGTTCCTGCGTTTCCCTGACAAACGCTCGAATTCACTGTAGGTCATCAGGACGTGCGATGGCTTGCCACGATCTGTGATAATCACGGGACCGTGCTGAGCGGCCTTTTTAGCCTTGCTGACGTCATGATTGACCTCTCTGCTGGACAAACTCGTCATACTCATAAGCAACCTCCATGTAGGTAAGTACCTACATATAGAGTATCATTGATTTTTGGGCAATAGTCTCGCTGGCTGAAGTCTTGAAGAGATTTGAACGATAGCTGGCAGGAGAGACATGAAATGAGAAGCAAGGTGGCGTGGACGAACAACTGCAACGCCTCTAGGGATCATGGCGACGTCGCCAGATTTGAGAACAGGTAGGAGTTGGCGTTCGACATAGGCTCGAAAGCACTGGCTATTGATCGGTCCGTTAAAGACACAGGGCGCAACGGACCTGGATCAAGACCGGTCTGCCGGGACTACTATCCGCTTCGTCGACTGAGAAGAGATGCGACCCGCCGAGGCACGGCGCCGGCAACCACCTCACTGCCAGGGCGACTACAGAGCCGCATCGCGCCGCAGCCCCGACATCGGTTGTTTTCATCAGTACATTCTTCAACAGCCGACAGTCGTTATTGCCTCTTCCAGCGCCAGAGCGGCCCCCAGCAATCGCTCATCATGGTTCTTGGGAGCCGACAGCAGAAAGCCGACCGGCATGCCGGCCTCGCCCGCCCCGCAGGGCAGAGAAACGCCGCACCAGTCAAGAAAATTACCGATCGCCGTATTGCGTAGCGTTCTGCCATTGATCTTTACGAACAGTTCGTCATCGGCCTCCAGGGGGCCAAGCGCCGGCGCGACATGGGCAACCGTCGGATAGGCGATAAACTCATTCGGCCCAAGCGTTGCGGCAACCTCCTTGATCAGTTGCTCACGCACTTTGAGCGTTTCCAGATAGCCGACCAGCGTCGTCTTCTCTCCGAGGCGCGTTCGCGCGACAACACGCCGATCCATGGCTTGAGCCTCCGGCCCCGCCAAGCGACGATGATGCAGCACGAAGGCCTCGGCAGTAACCAACGGCCCATACTCCGCCATCAGCTCAAAGAGCCTTTCGAATGCCGGAAAGGCAGCTCGCCGGATCTTAACGCCAGCGGCACTCAACCTCACTAGCGTCGCCTCGAAAGCTGCAAGAACACCATCCTGCGCATCATCCATGACGATATTTGTCGGCACGACGATGGAAAGCCTAGCGGCTTCGGCGCGCTCCACCTCGGGGACAAAGCGCCCGCGCATTGCGGCATCGACCCAGATCGCATCCTGGACGCTGCGGCACAAAGGCCCTAGCGAGTCGAGGCTCGTCGACAGCGGAAAGACGCCGGCCATGCTGTAACGGCCATGGCTTGCCTTATAGCCGACAAGGCCGTTGAAAGCAGACGGTATGCGCACCGAGCCGCCCGTATCCGTGCCGATCGCCACCGGCACGAGACCGGCCGCAACCGCGACGGCGGAACCTGAGGACGAACCGCCGGGAATTCGCGGCACATCCGTTGCCAGCGGGTTTAGCGGCGTACCGTAATGCGGATTGAGGCCGAGACCGGAAAAGGCGAATTCGCTCATATTGACCCGGCCGACGGCCACCATGCCCGCCGCCTGCAGGGCCCTGACGACATCGGCATCGTCGGGCGCGGGCGCGGCATCCGTAAGCACGATCGAGCCGGCCGTCGTCGGCAGCCCGGCGATGGCAAAGAGGTCTTTCCAGGCAACGGGAATGCCATCCAGCAGCCCGCGCGAACGCCCCTCACGCAGCCGCTTGGACGAAGCGGCCGCCTCCTCCTTCGCGCGCCGCTCCAAAAGCTGCGTGAAGATCGCCTGATCCTTGTAGGTCCGGATCGCATCGAAGGTCTCCTCGGCCAGCGCGACAGGGTCGAGACTGCCGGACTGGATCAGGACCGAGAGTTGCGCGATCGATTTGCCGAGATGTGTCTTTGTCACAGGTCCTGCTCTCCTTCTCAGCCAACCAGCTGCATCCAGCGGCGCACGAGATAATTGTGCTCATCCATTGTCGTATTCCAGACGGCAATGCAATTGGCGCGCTGCCAATAGGATCCGCCACTGCGCACCGATCCTTTCCTGATCCGCATCTGGCCATCCGGGCCGGGCAAGTCTTCGGTGGCCGCCGCGCCTTCATACCAGTAGTCCCATTCGGCCTGGGTCATGAACTGCCGCGAACGCTGCGGTGTCGAAATGTAATAGCCCTGCCGCGCGACCACGGCACCCGGCCATCCCGATATCCACCAGTTCAGATAGTCGTAGGCAACGTCGAGGAGGCGGCCGCTCAACTGTTTCGAAAGACACAGGCCACCATGCCAAGCGCGATAGCCTTCGGCGGGGACGGCCTGCTCGACCGGCACGCCCTTCGAATTCAGGATGCCGATGCCGGGCGACCACATGCTCTGGACGCTGGTCTCGCCGGCGATCATCAGCCGGGCCGCATCCTCGGCAGTTTTCCAGAAATCCCGGAAGAAGCCAGCCTTCTTGCGCTGCTCCAGGAGATCGATCAGCTGGTCGATCTCCTGAATGGACATATTGCCGATATCGTCGAAGGACATGAGGCCAGCGGCCTGTGCCGCGAGCGCCGCATCGAAAATGCCGATAGCGGGCTCATCGACCAGCGCCACCTTCCCCGCCCAGCGGTCGTCGAAGAGCGCGCCCCAGGAATGCATGCCGACACCATTGGGCGCCAGATCGGTCCGATAGGCGAAGCTGTCGAAATTATGCGTCGTCGGCAGCATGGAGATGAAGCGCGACGGCGTATCGCCCAAGGCGAGGTTCGGCTGCACGAAGAGCTTCTTCGCCGGGACGTCGCCGAGCCCCAATCGCGGATTGGGGCCGATGTGGCCGGTCTTCGTCAGATCGTTGACCTCATCCCAGAGCACGATGCGCTGGGTGTCCACAGGCTGGATCGCACGCCAATGCCAGACGATATCGAGATTGTGGAAGCATTGGTCGTAGATATCGTAGGTCTCCGGCTCGCGGGCCGCCTTGTATTGAGTCGTCAGGAAATCGTTGTTGTCGAAGATGACATCGATGCCGAGATCGTCCTGCGCGCGCAGGCGCAATTCCTCCAGCAGCGAGATCGCGGTGCCGAGAACGCGTAGGCGCGGCCGGCCCTTCAGATGCAAGGCGGGAGCAGATATGCTTTTGGCGACGGATTCATGCTTGTTCATGGGGATACCGGTTATCTCATCGCGCCGCTGCGATCGGGTAAGGCGTGGCAGGCACGTGCGCCAGTGTGAAGGCTTCGAAGGAGCGTTTCAAGAGAGTGCCGTCGAGCCCATCTAGAATGAAGACCAGCCGCGAGCTGCGGTCTTCCGAGGGCCATCCATCCATATGCACCGGCGTATGAACCAGATGCTGAACCCCATGAACAGCGACCGGGCGCTCCTCGCCGCTGAGATTGAGAATACCTTTTACCCGCAGCACGCGCTCCCCATGCCGATTGAGCAGCATGGTCAGCCAGAGCCCGAAAGCGGTCCAGTCGACAGGCCTGTCGATACTGAGAGA
This sequence comes from Martinezella sp. CNPSo 3959, assembly GCF_057784355.1. Taxonomy (NCBI): domain Bacteria; kingdom Pseudomonadati; phylum Pseudomonadota; class Alphaproteobacteria; order Hyphomicrobiales; family Rhizobiaceae; genus Martinezella; species Martinezella sp. CNPSo 3959. The sequence goes on along the minus strand of NZ_JBXSOV010000005.1, from coordinate 101,157 downwards.
AATCGAGGAAATGGCGGCCTGATGCGGCACGCCATCCGATGAGACGAGCTGCACCGGCTCCTCGCAATAAAAGCCGCTCTGCGACAGGCTGCCGCTTGGCGAGACGTCGCTTTGGATGGCAACAAGCGAGGAGAGATCGAGATCCGGATCGGCCGCTGTCAGGATTGGAGCATCGGGATTGAGCGTTCGAAGGCGAGCCCGAAGGGAATCTCCCTTACTGTCGGCTTCAAGATCGGTCTTGGTCACGATCAAGCGATCCGCGACCGCTGCCTGCCTGTTGGATTCGATATAAGTGTCGAGCTGGCGCAGCCCATTTACCGCATCGACAGTCGTAATCACGTTGCCGGCGCAGAAATGATGCCTGAGCACCGGATCGGCCTTGATGGTCGACAGCACCGGAAATGGATCGGCAAGACCCGTGCTTTCAATGATGACGCGCCGGAATGGCGGCAAGAGCCCGCGCTCGCGGCGGGAATAAAGTTCCTTGAGTGCCGTAGCAAGTTCGCCACGCACTGTGCAGCAGACGCATCCGGAACGCAGTAGCACCATCTCGCCCTCGACGCTTTCGACGAGATCATGATCCAACCCGATCTCGCCGAATTCGTTGATGAGCACGGCGGTATCGGCAAAGGCCGGGTCCGCAAGGATGCGTTTGAGCAGCGTCGTCTTGCCGGAGCCGAGAAAGCCGGTCAGCAGATTGATCGGCAGGAAGCCGCTTGCTTCAACCGACATGGCATCTCTCCATCCTGGCGACGAAGGCAAGGTCAAGCGGATCGCAGTACCGGCCGACGAGCCTTTCGGCCGCCGACCAGAGATGGCCGAGATCCTCGATGATTTCGCTCCTGCCCGTTCTGGTCGACAGCACGAAGGACGCGCCCTGCCAATCGGAAAGGACAAGGCCGAAACCCGAGAGCATCACGTTGGCGGCACGCACGCGCTCGGCGCGCTCGCGCCGCCGGTCGAAGCTTGCGTGATTGCGGGTGAAGACGCCCGGCCGTGCCGCGGCATCCGTCCAATGCTCATTGCCGCCGAGCACGCCGCACAGTGAACACATGGCAATCACCTCCAACCTGATGCTTCGATACTTCAGCCTAGCCGGCTATTTCTTGCGCGGAAAGCGCGCGGCGAAATCGTCGGCGATCTCGTTCATCGTGACGAACTTCACGCCGGGATGCTTGACCATATGTGCATAGAGTCTTTCCAGCATCATCAGTACTTGCGGCCGGCCGGCGACATCGGGATGGATGGTGATCGGGAAGACGGCGTAATCCATCTCGCGATAGACCCAGTCGAACTGATCGCGCCACATCTGCTCGATATGATGCGGATTGACGAAGCCATGGCTGTTCGGGGATTTCTTGATGAACATCATCGGCGGTAGATCGTCGAGATACCAGGATGCCGGGATTTCGATCAGATCGGTCTCCTGGCCGCGTTTCAGCGGCACCATCCAGTCCGACGGCTTGCGCGAATAGTCGATCTTGGTCCAGCTGTCGCCGACGCGCACATAATAGGGCGTGAAGTCATTGTGCATCAGCGAGTGATCGTACTTGATGCCGCGCTCCAGAAGCAGCTCGTTCGTCACGTTGGAGAATTCCCACCAGGGCGCGACGTAACCGGTCGGGCGCTTCCCGGAAAGCTTTGTGACCAGCTCGATGCACTTGTCGAGGATTTCCGTCTCCTGCCCGCGCGTCATGGCGATCGGATTTTCATGGCTGTAGCCATGGATGCCGATTTCATGGCCGGCATCGGCCACAGCCTGCATCTGCTCGGGAAAGGTTTCGATCGAGTGACCGGGAATGAACCATGTCGTCTTGATGCCGAAGCGTTCGAAGAGCTTCACCAGCCGCGGGCTGCCGACTTCGCCGGCAAAAAGGCCCCTCGAGATATCATCGGGCGAATCCTCACCGCCGTAAGAGCCGAGCCAGCCGGCCACGGCATCGACGTCGACGCCAAAACTGCACAAGATTTCCTTTGCCATGGGATGACCTCCTTCAATTTGAGTTTTCTGTAGTCAGTGAGCCGGGATGACGGTCGCGTCGGCCGGATCCCAGGTAAGCATGACCTCGGCGCCTAAGGGAAAGGCGCCGGGCCGGTATTTATCGACATGGGCTTCCAGCGCCAGGCCCCTACCGTCGGGCAGGCTGATGCCGATCTGCGAGATATGGCCGACCACGTCGAAGCGCTCGACGCGGGCGCCGACCACATTGCCGCTGAAAGCCCGGATGAGATCTTCGCGCGCCGAGCCACTCGCCGCGTGAACCTCGATCGCCTCCGAAGGAATGACGATGTTGACCTTGCTGCTGAGGCCGCCATTGGCGCAGCCCGACAGCGTGCCAAAGGATGTGGAGACGAATGTGCTGTCGGCCTGCGTGCCGGCGACCTCGCCTTCGAAGATGGTATTGCGGCCGATGAACTGCGCCACGAATGGCGTATCGGGACGCGTATAAAGCTGAGCCGGCGGACTGATCTGCTCCACCCTGCCCTGGTTCATGACGACGATGCGGTCGGACAGCGCCAGCGCTTCAGACTGGGCATGCGTGACGAAGACGAAGGTCACGCCGAGCTTCTTCTGCAGCAGCTTCAGCTCGTTCTGGATCGCCTTGCGCAGATTGGCATCGAGCGCACCCAGCGGCTCGTCAAGAAGCAGCACATCCGGCTCGACCACGAGGCCGCGAGCAAGCGCGATGCGCTGGCGCTGGCCGCCGGAAAGCTTGTCCGGCTTGCGCTCGGCAATATCCTCCAGCCCAAGTGTCGCGAGGATACGATCGACCCGCGCATCCCGCTCGGCCTTCGCCATGCCCTTGACCTCGAGACCATATCCGACATTCCGCCGGACAGTCATATGCGGAAACAGAGCATAGTTCTGGAAGATCATCGATGTCGGCCGCTTCTGCGGCCTGACATCGTTCATGCGCTCGCCCTTGATCATCATGTCGCCGGAGGAAATGCTTTCGAAGCCGGCGATCATGCGGAGCGTCGTCGTTTTGCCGCAGCCCGACGGACCGAGAAAGGCGATGAACTCGCCCTTCCTGATCGAAAGATTGAAGTCGATGACGGCGGGCGTGCCATTGTCATAGACCTTGCCGACATCGATAAGTTCCAAATCATATATCATGAGAGATCTCCGGGCGTGGACGAGGAGGCGGACATCGCCTCCCCGCGCGGCATAGGATGGCCGGCAGCAGCCATCGGATCAGGCATTGAGGAATTCATCCCATTTCTGAACGAGATGGTCGTATTCATCCGGCCACTGGTGCCAATAAGCGACGTTCTTGGCGCGCTCCGCCAGCGAGCCGCCATCGCGCAGGTCCCCTTCCTTGATACCGCGCTCAGGAGCGCCGACCCATGGCTTGCCCTCGTACCAGAAGGCATATTTGTCCGGCGCCATGACCTTCTGGATATTGGTCGACGGAGAATAATAGCCCTGTTCGGAAACGGTGATGCCGGGCTCGCCGGAGAGCCAGTAATCGGCATAGGCGATCACGGCTTCCTTGTTCGGCGTGCCAGCGATCATCGACGGGCCGATCGCCCAGCCGCGATAACCTTCCTTCGGCACGGCATATTTGCATGCCTTGCCCTGGGCCTTGACCGCCATGACGGCCGGCTGCCAGGCGTCGCAGACGACCATCTCGCCCGATGCCATCAGATTGACCAGCTCGCCGAAATCGCCCCACAGCGCGCGGAACTGCCCGTCCTTCTTCTTCGAAACGAGGAACTTCGCCGCTTCGTCGATTTCGGCCGTGCTCGGGTTGCCGGGATTCTTCACGTTCAGAAGGCCAAGCGTGTTCATCGCCATGATCGCCTGACCGAAAGCGATCAGCGGATCGGTGTTGAGGCCGGACTTGCCCTTGAACTTCGGATCGAAGATCGCCGCCCAGGTATTGGCTTCCTCGGCGGAGAGAACGTCCGGATTGTAGCCGATGGAGTCGTAGTTATAGACGGCAGGCACCATGTTCAGCGTGGTCTTGGCGTCATCTGCCCAGATCTGGCCGACGATCTGCTGCTTCGGCTCCCACTTGTCCGAGGGCGTGGTGAAAGTCTCGCGGATATTGGCCCAGTTCTTCAGGGAAGCGGCCGGAACCGGCTCGACATTGTTGGTCATGACGATCGAGGGCAGACGCTCGCCGATGATCTCCCAGCAATCGTAATCCTTGGAACCGGACAGGATCTTGGTCTGCGCGTCGGGAAAGGTCGCCGCAGTACCTGAGGTCTGCCCGACACCGCTCACCTTGCGGAAGTCATCGAGGATACGCTCCTGGACCGTGACCGAAAGACCGATGGTTCGCAACTGCTCCTTGGCGAGATTGGCAGCCTGTGCGTAGGCCGCTCGCGACGACAGGAACGGCGTGCCGCCGCCGATTGCAAGCGCCATAACGCCGGCCGAATGCTTCAACAGAGAGCGTCTGTTCAATTCCATTTTGGACATTTTTGTTCTCCAGTGCTGATTGCTGTTCCCTTGGCCCTTGTTGGGCCTCTTCATTGCCGTATCGCCCCTACCCAGCCATCGCCGGACGATGACGATCAGTACCGCCCCACAAGGAGGCCACCATCAACGACCAGAACCTGGCCGGTCATGTATCTCGCACCGTTTGACGCGAGGAATGCGATCACGTCGGCAATGTCTTCCGGCTCACCCAGCCGGCCCATCGGAATGAATTCGGCAGCCTTTTCCGCGCCTGCGGGGCCTAGCGAATTCTCTTCCGAAAGGAGCTGAGCCGTGCGGATATAACCCGGTGCAATGCCGTTGACCCTGACGCCGTCCTTCGCCAGTTCGACGGCGAGCCCGCGCACCAGTCCGACGACACCGGATTTCGCCGCCGAATAATGGACATGCTCGTCCCAACCATAGGCGACGCCCATGATCGAGGAGAGCGCAACAATGCTTCCGGATCTGCGGGCGCGCATCCCGGGTACGGCAGCACGCACCAGCTTGAAGATGCCCTTCAGATCGACATCCATGGTCAGGTCCCACTTGTCATCGGTAAGCTCGCCGAGCGGCGTGCGATGGGCGATGCCGGCATTGGCGACGATGACGTCGATCTTGCCGAAACGCGCCTCGACATCGGCGACTAGCTGGTTTGCCGCTTCCGTCGAGCGCACGTCGTAAAGGTGGAATTCGGCCGAGCCGCCGGCGGTCAGAATGTCGCGAACCGTCTGCTCACCTTCCTTCTCGAGGATATCGGTGACGACGACATGGTCGCCGAGCGCTGCAAAAGCCTTCGCCGTTGCCTGGCCGATACCGATGCCCGCACCCGTGACGATGACGACCCGCTTTTCTAAACTGTCCATCTGCTTGTCTCCCTCAGAGCATCACATCGCCGGAATTCGGCCCGAGCGTCTGGCCGACGAAAAGGCTCGCGGCCGGCGAGGCCAGGAACGCCACGGTCGCGGCCACTTCTTCCGGTTCGCCAAACCGGCCGAGCGGCAATTCGCGCTTCTTGCGTTCGCGCCATTCCTCGGAAAGACCGAGCACCAGCGGCGTATTGATCGGTCCCGGCGCTACCGCATTGACCCGTACGCCCCGGCTCGAGACCTCGCGGGCGAGCGCCTTTGTCATGCCGATGATCGCGGCCTTGGCGCCGGAATAATGAACAAGCTCGATGCCGCCGATCTGCCCGAGCTGGGAGGCGACGTTGACGATGACGCCCTCGCCGCGCGCCAGCATCGACGGCAAGACGGCCTTGGTCATCAGGAAGGTGCCGCGCACATGCACCGCAAACATCCGGTCGAAATCCTCAAGCTCGAGGTTTTCGAATGCCGCTTGATGCGCAATGCCGGCATTGTTGACGAGAAGGGCGACGTCGCCGTGCGAGGCCTTGGCAGCCGCATGGATCGCCGCCACATCCTCCGGCCGCGCCACATCACCGGCGACCGCGGCCGCCGCTCCGCCCGCCTTGATAATTTCCGAGGCAACAGACTTGGCGCGCTCCTCGGAGAGGTCATTGACCAGAACCGCATAGCCGTCAGCGGCAAGGCGGAGCGCAATGGCACGGCCGATACCGGAGCCGGCGCCGGTGACAATGGCGGAGAGGGGGGCGGAGATCGGGGCGGAAGCCTTCTCAGCCATCATGCGTCCTCCTGGATGCGGACACGTTTGGCGCGCCGCACCGACAGGCCCATCAGGATCGCGTAGGTGCCGAGAAGGGCGAAGGAGAAGAGCGTGGTCAGCACCCCGAAAGCGAAGACGTTCGGATGCACCTCGACCGAGAAGGTGCCGTAGATGGCCAGAGGCAACGTCAGCTCACGACCGGAGGCAAACAGTGTCCGCGAGAACTCGTCATAGGAGAGCGTGAAGGCGAAGAGCATGGCCGAAAGCACGCCCGGAAAGATCAGCGGGAACGTGACCTTGCGGAAGGTGCGTGCCGGGGTAACGCCGAGCGACCAGGAGGCCTCCTCCATGCTGGGATCGAACCTGTTGAAGATGGCAAGCATGACGAGGAAGGCGAAGGGGAAGGTGTAGACGACATGCAGGACGAAGGCGGTGCTCCACCAGTGACGGTCGATGCCGAAGGCGTTGGCGACAAGCGCCATGCCGAGACCGACGAGCACGCCCGGCACCATCATGCCGAGAACGATCAGATAGAAGGCCACGCCCGAACCGCGGAACTTGCGGCGAAAGGCCTGCGCTGACATGACACCGAGCACTGTCGAGACGATCATGGTCATCAGCGCCAGAAAGAGCGAGCGGATCAGCGCCTGATCGATCGGCAGGGGCGCGATGCGCGACGGCGGCGTCAGACCGAAGAGATGCCGATACCAATAGGTCGACCATTCGATGATCGGGAATTGCGGACCACCCTCCGGACCGGTCTGGAACGACAGGATCGCAAGGACCGCGAGCGGGCCGTAGAGGAAGATCAGAAAGAAGGTCGTATAGACGCCCAGGCCGAGCTTGATACCGCCAGCATTCATGATCAGAGCTCCTTTCTGAGGTCGACGACCTTGAGCAGGGCTGCGACAACAGCACCCATGATGATCGTCAGCACAACGCCGGCAACGGCGGCAAAGGCCCATTTCAGCGAGCCGACCTGGGTGACGATGATATTGCCCAGCAGATTGACCTTGCGGCCGGACAGGGCGGCGGAGGTCGCGAATTCACCCAGAACCATGACGGAGACGAAGATCGCACCGACCACCACGCCGGGCATCGAAAGCGGCAGGATGATCGTGCGGAAGATGCGCCAGAAGCCGGCACCAAGATCCTGGGCAGCCTCGATGACCGAGGCGTCGATACGACCCATCATAAAGGCGATCGGCCCAACCATGAAGACGCAGTAGATCTGGGTCATGCCGATAATGACGGACAGTTCCGAAAACAACAGCACCTCGATCGGCTGCCGAATAACGCCCAGATTCATCAGGATCATGTTGATGGCGCCCTCGGTGCCGAGCATCGGCCGCCAGGCAAGCACGCGGATCAGGAAGGAGGTCCAGAACGGGATGACGCAGAGTACGAGCAACACGGTCTGCAGCGTTTTATTCTTGATGAGAAGCCCGACGAAGAGTGCTGCCGGATAGCCGACGACGAGCGTCGCGACCAGCACGAGCAGCCAGATGCGGATCGTCGTCCAGAGCGCGTCGAGATAGGTGGCGCTCGTCAGGAAGGTGATCCAACTCTGCAAGGTCAGCGTCGGTTCGATCTTGAAGGTCGTCTGCGTCCAGAAGGAAACGTAGACCATCATCAGCATCGGCAGGACGAGGAAGGCGACCATCCAGATCATGCCCGGCGCAAGAAGCCAGAATGTCTTGCTCGATCTCCGGCGCACGGCTGCGCCTTCCTGCACGGCTTCCTCTGATGTCGCGACCATGGTCATCTCTCGCTCTCCTTGGAGGGTCCGGTGGAAAGTTTCGAAGGGCTCACATCAACCGAAAACAAGGGCATCCTCCTTCTTCCAAACGAGCGCATAGCGGTCCTTTTCGACAAAGGCCGGCGGACGGGCGTGGCTCAAATGGGATTCGACCTCGAAGACGTGGCCGCCATCGAGCGCAAAGAAGGAATTGACCGCTGCGCCGGAATATTCGCTGGCGATGAAATCCGCCTCGATGCGCACTTCGTCATCCGATAGCACTGCATCGCGGGAGCGGATCGAAACGCGGTCGTAGCGGATCGCATAGGCTGGCTGCGGCGCCTTTCGGCGCGAACCATTCAAAGGGAAGCGACCGGCCGGTCCGACGAAAGCATCCGCGACGACATCGCCGGCAAAGAGGTTATAGCAATTGAGAAAGCGAGCGACCGAGGCCGTTGCCGGGCTATTGTAAACGACGTCCGAGGCGGCGGCCTGCGCGATGCGGCCGCGATCGAGCACAAGCACCAGGTCCCCCATCGCCAGGGCTTCGCTCTCGCTGCCCGTGACATGCAGGAAGGTTACGCCGCAGCGTTCGCGGATGATCTTGAGCTCATTGCGCATGCGGCCCCGCAGATTGGCATCGAGCGCACCGAGCGGCTCGTCCAGCAGCACCATCTTCGGCTCGGTCACCAGTGTACGTGCCAAGGCGACGCGTTGGCGCTGGCCGCCGGAGATCTGCGTGACAGCGCGGTCGTCAAATCCGCTGAGGCCAACCAGCGACAGCATGTCCTGAACCCTTTTCGCCAGGACGCGTGCATCCGTCACCGGATCGACCTTGCGATTGCGCAGGCCGAAGGCAACGTTCTCGGCAACGGAAAGATGCGGAAACAGAGCGAAGTTCTGAAAGACGAAGCCGATGCCGCGATCATGCGGCTCCACGCCATCGAGCCGTTTGCCGTGGAAAAGGATCGAACCGGCATCCGGTTCCTCGAAGCCGGCGATGACACGCAAAAGTGTCGTCTTACCGGAGCCGCTGGGGCCGAGCAGCGAGATATAGGCATTGTCAGGCAAAGAGAAATCTATCCCGTCCAGCGCGGCTGACGCGCCATAGGACTTGGTGACTTGGCTGAGCTGAAGAACGGTCGACACCGAATTCCCACCAGTTTCAAGGCAAGGACTATCCTTCGGGCAAAGCTCCGCTTTCGTCTGGATCGCATTGATCCGGACGGTCAGACGTCAGCCTGCATTCGCGCATGATCACGTGCGCGTCAAAGAGATGTTCCTTGGCGTTTCAAAGAGTTCCACCTGCGACGCTTCTGACGAGCGCCTTGATGTCGAGAGCATTACATAAATGATTTTTGTATTCAATAGACTTTTTCCGAAAATATCGAACCCCGAGGTAACAACTGATTGAGGGACGACTGGCGAAAGGCGGCGATATCGACGACCACCCCTGCCCTACGCATAGAATTGGCGACAAAATGGCTATTGCAGCCGCCACAACGTGACACGCCGCATCCGGCATCACTCAGCAAATAGCGCCAATCGCTGCACTACGCGTCAACAATCAGCGAAAACAGATTCACTGCATCCGCGAGCAGAAAACATATTTTGTATTCAATAGTCATTTATTTTTGCGCTATGTTAGAATTACAAAACGCGTAAGAGTGAGGCATCAGAACGACGTGAGTCCATTGCATCAGATGACCGAAAACCATGCGCGCCCGAATGCGCAAAAGCGTTACGAGATCGCCGAGGATGTTCTGCGTGGCAATATCGAGGACAACACGCTGCCGCGCGGCGTGGTCCTGCTCGAAGGGCCGATCGCCGATATCCTGCAGATTTCGCGCGCGCCCGTGCAGAGGGCGCTGCAGACGCTGGAGAGCGAAGGACTGGTGCATCGCTTCAACGGACGCGGCTATCTCGTCGGTCCCGCCGGCCAGGGCATCGAGCCGAAGCGCACTGATATCAAGACCCTCGGCCTGACCATTCCGCGCCACGCCGACGAGGCCCTGCAGAGCCGCGCCTCCTGGGAGCGGATCTACAATACCGTCGAGGCCGATGTAGCCGGCTGCGTCGTCTTCGGCCAGTATCGCATTATCGAGATCGAGCTCGCCGACCATTTCAACGTCAGCCGCACCGTGGTGCGTGACGTGCTGACACGCCTGCGCGAACGCGGGCTTGTGCGCAAGAACCAATCCTCCCACTGGATCGCCGGCCCGCTGACGGCGCAGATGATCAAGGATCACTACGGCCTGCGCGGCATGCTGGAGCCGCAGGCGCTGGTCGCTGGGGCCAGCCGCGTCAACCGGGAACGGTTGAACGATCTGTTCCAGCGCCTCTCCGATCTCGAGCAGCACGAACCGGCCGACCACCTTGCGGTGCTGGAAGCCATCCATGCCGACTTCATCGAAATTTGCATTCTCGCGACGCCGAACGAGCGGCTGAAGGAATCCATCCGCAACAATCTGCTGCCTGTCACGGCGACGGAAAGATTGCTGCGGCGGCTCGGGCTGCCCGGCGATCCCGCCATCATCACGGAACTGCGCCTGATCGCGGAACTGCTGCTGCGAGGTGCCGTCAAGGCGGCGGCGGCGATGATGGAGAACCATCTCGAAGCCTCGGTCGACCGCACGATCGCGCAAATGAAGATCGTCGCCATCATTCCCGGCCCTGGCGTGACGGCCGCTTATCTCACCCGCGTTCTCGAATGAGACGCTGGCGATCCCTGATCCATTCCATGCGTACCGAAAGCGGTGGATCGAAGAAGCAGCCATCCGCTTGATCCCCTACGCCAGAGCAGCGCGAAGGCGCGCAAGCAATGCCTGCCGGTCCGCCCGCGCCGCCAGTGCCTGATCCATGGTGACCTCCACGAATTGCGTCGGCGTATGCGGCTGCAGTTGGGCGATCAGATCCATGTCGGCCGAGATCACCGTTCCCAACATGAAATAGCCGCCGCCCGAGACGGCATCGCGATGCAGGATGATCGGCTCCGTTCCGCCGGGCACCTGGATGGAGCCATAGGGATAGCAGCTGTCTACGATATTCGACGGATCCGAGCCTGCGCCGAAGGGCTGCTTGCGCTCGACGAATTCAAGCTTGCGGCCGCCGCGGAAGCGATACCCCATGCGATCGGCTTCCGGCGCCACCTTCCACTGATCGGCAAAGAAGTTGCTCTTTGTCTGTTCGGTCAACCGATCCCAATAGAGCCCAGGCAAAACCCGGAGCTCGGCCGGCGTGCCGGGCTTGCGGCGCAGCTCTTCGGCAACGGATAGTCCCTCATTCGTCATGGAACCGGAACCGACGGGAAGCTCGTCTCCGGTGGCGATGGCCTTACCGTTAAGGCCACCGAGGGCACCGATCACATAGGTCGATCGGCTGCCGAGCGCTTCGGGAACATCGATGCCGCCGGACACCGCGATGCAGACCCGCGCCCCGGCCTTCAGAAAGTCGAAGCTTACGGTCTGCCCTGACCTGACCTTGAGCGCCGTCCATCCCGGCTGCAGCTCGCTATCGATCCTGACGGGCATGTCGGCGCCGGTAACGGCAATCAGCGCGTCGTGGAGAAATTCGAGCTTTGGCCCCATGAAAACAGCCTCGAGCCCGGCAGCACTCTCATGATTGCCGACGAGAAGATTTGCCGCCCGCATCGCATAGCGATCCATGGCGCCGCCTATGGGGATGCCGAGATGGAAATAACCGGGCCGTCCGAGATCCTGAATGGTGGTGGAAAGGCCGTGATGAAGAACCTTAATGGCCATGCAGCGCGTCCTCCAGCCTGGTGTTGTAACCGTCGATATCGGCCTGGTATTGCCTAAGATCGAAACTGACCTCGCGGATCGGTGGAGTGAAGCGACCCTTGTCGACGTCCTCGACTGCCTGGTCGTAGCCGTCGCGATCGATCGGCCGGAACTTCACAATGTCGCCGGGACGGAAGAACACCATGAAATCGCGGAGATAACTCGTCGCTTGCGTGGGATCGAAGATCGGCATCGGCGTGATGCCGAACATCTGATAGCCGCCAGCGCCGCGCACCGAATAGATGCAGCCGAAGCAGCCGCCGTGCCCAACGGTCAGCCGCGGCGTATCAGTGCGAGGGCGCAGATATTTCGGCACCTCGATCTGCCGTTGCCGCGCCACCATCTGATACATGAACGGCAGGCCCGCGACGAAGCCGACCATGGAGACGAACCAGGGCGAGCCGGCATGGGCTGAGATGAAGTCCTTCACCGCGTCATAGCCGTTGATCCTGGCGGCATAGTCGAGATCGGTGCCTGTTGGTTCCTGATGTCGCTCGCGGAAGCGCATCAGCGTCTCATGCGTCCAGGGATCATTGTAGAAAACCGGGATTTCGACGATGCGAGTGGTAATGACCGGCTCGGCCTTTTCGGCAGCGCCCTCGATTGCCTTGACCTCGCGCAAGAGATCGTCCGGCTTGATTATATCGGGATCGAACTTGATCTGGAAGGATGCGTTGGCAGGGCAGATCTCGGTGACACCTCGTATGGCGCTCTCACGCACCCCTCTCGACATCGACAGGCTCTTGAAGAAGGCTTCGAGCGACATCTCGTCGCTGCATTCGATAAAGAGATGCTCGTCACCTCCGAATGTAAAGCGAGCAGACATCAGGCAACCTCCGCCGAAATGCCGTCAACCGCGGCAAAATCGGTCTCCAGCCAGGACTCGAGAAAACGCGTATGGAATGCTCCCTTGCGCACCGACGGGTCGCTGGCGAGCGCGAGGTGCAGAGGGATCGTCGTCGGCAAGCCTTCAATCGTCAGATTGGAAAGGGCGGCAGCCAACCTGTCGAGGCAGGCATTGCGATCCTCGGCCCAGACGATCAGCTTGCCGAGCAGGGAATCGTAGAAGGGCGGCACGGTATAGCCTGCATAAAGCATCGTATCGAAACGGATGCCTTCTCCCTCCGGAATCGAGAGCCGCGTCACGGTGCCCGGCGCCGGCAGAAAGCCTTTGGCCGGGTCTTCGGCATTGATCCGGCACTCGATAGCATGACCGCGTGCCCGAATATCGGACTGCGACAGCGACAAGGGAGCGCCACTCGCCACCTTGAACATTTCCTGCACCAAATCGATGCCGGTAATCATTTCGGTTACCGGATGCTCGACCTGGATGCGGGTATTCACTTCGATGAAATAGAACTGCCTGCTATCCTCGTCGTAGAGATATTCGACCGTGCCCGCGCCGCGATAGCCGACTTCCGCGGCAAGCGCGACGGCGCTGGCGCAGAGGCGCTGCCTGATGTCATCAGGAAGAAGAAAAGCCTGCGCTTCCTCCCACACCTTCTGGCGGCGCCGCTGCAGCGAGCATTCGCGCTCGAAACAATGCACGAAGTTCCGCCCGTCGCCGAAAATCTGCACCTCGATATGCCGGGCGCGGGTGATGACCTTCTCCATGTAGAGGCCGCCATCGCCGAAAGCGGCCGCCGCCTCCGCCGAGGCAAGTGGAAACTGCTCTCGAAGTTCGGCCAGCGACTGAACGATGCGGATACCGCGCCCGCCGCCACCGGCTGCCGCCTTGATCATCACGGGAAAACCCGTGCGCTCGGCAATCGCCTCGGCGGCAGCAATATCCGCCACGCGGCCGTCACTTCCGGGAACTGTCGAAACACCCGCCCGTTTCGCAATTTCGCGGGCTGCCACCTTGTCGCCAAGCAGCCGGATGGCCTCGCCGCTCGGTCCGATGAAGATCATGCCCGCTGCCACCACGGCATCGGCGAAATCTCCATTCTCCGACAGAAACCCGTATCCCGGATGGACCGCATCGACACCAGCAGCCCGCGCGGCAGCGATGATGGCTTCGATGTTCAGGTAGGATTTCTTAGGAGCCGGCGAGCCGATATTGATCGCCTCGTCCGCGAGCTTGACCGCAAGCATGTCAGCATCCGCAGCGCTATAGACCTGCACGCTACGAATGCCGAGCGCCTTGGCTGCCCTGATGATCCTGACAGCGATTTCGCCGCGATTGGCAATGAGGACCGAGCGGATCGTCATGGATCCACCTCCGCGATGATTTGCCCGGCCATGACAGGCTCTTCATTGTCGACGAGGAAGGTGATGTTCTTGCCGTCGAGCCCGGCCGGAATCTGCTGGAAGGTTTTCATGACCTCGATAAGGCCGATCGTATCACTGGCGGCAACGGCATCGCCATCAGCCTTGAAGGGCGGCGTATCCGGAGAGGAAGCCCGGTAGAAGGTTCCAGGAAGGGGTGATCTGATCTCAAGCCTGCTCATGGGACCTCCGCGCTGCGTTGCTGTTCAAAATCTGTGAAACGGGTGCAACTTTTATGCCTTCGGCAATGAGGGCCTCGCGCATGTGGCGCACGATATCGAGCGCACCCAAAGTATCGGAGTGAAAACAGATGGAATCGAAGGCGATCGGAATATCTGCACCGCTGACGGTACGCACGACGCCTTCGGTGCAAGCTCTCACGACCTTGCGGGCAATTGCCTTTGGATCAGGGCGACCGGCGTCCCTGGTGAAGACGATCCAGCCCGTATCACCGTAGTCGCGATCGGCATAGAACTCGCGCACGACAGGTTGGCCCGCCTCCTGCGCAGCAAGGCAGGTTGCTGAGCCATCCATGCAGAACACAAACATGTTCGGTGCGACTGTGCGCATATATTGGATGAAGATCTGCGAGAGATCGGCGTTCGCCGCCAATTCCATATAGAGAGCGCCATGCGGCTTTACATGCTGGACGGGCACGCCATGGCGTCTGGCAAATTCGCGTAGCGCACCGACCTGATAGATCAGATCGTTGACGATCTCGCGGCTGGTGCCGTTGATCTTGCGTCGTCCGAAGCCCTGGAGATCGTTATAGCCGGGATGAGCTCCGACGCCGACGCCGTGGGCGGCGGCCATCCGCACGGTCTCATCCATCAGATTGGGATCGCCGGCGTGAAACCCGGTGGCAATATTGGCCGAACTGATGAGCGAGATAAGCTCCTCGTCATGCGCATCGCCGATCCGCCATCGACCGAAGGCCTCCCCCATGTCGCAATTGATATCGACAGCTTCTTTCAAATGCCTTCCCTCGCACCTGCATCCCAATCGGGACCGATATGTGAACGCTAGAGGCAAAGGCTGCCGTTGAAAAATACAATTTTTAAAGCCATGATATCTGATAAACTGATATCTATGCTTAAAATAGCATCAGAAAATATCTTGTAATATCAACTGCATATTAAAGTTGCGTACGGTTTTATCGAAAATCAGCTCGTTTTAGATCCATGAAATCTGAATCGCAGCAGATGTTTTCAGATAAATAGATGGGAAGAACCTCATGAGCTTGAGCCTGCGGCAGCTTCGCTACTTCGTCGCAACGGCGGAATATGGACAGATCTCGCATGCGGCCGTCAGCCTGTCGATCTCCCAATCTGCCGTCACTGCGGCGATCAAGGATCTCGAACTCACGGTCGGCGTCTCTCTGTTCAACCGCACGCCACAGGGCATGGACCTGACGACAGCAGGCCGGCAATTCCTGTCCCATGCCTATGAGATCCTGGCGAAGGTTGACGAGGCGACCCATCTCAACCTCGTCAGCAGCGACATCGAAGGCGAGCTCGTCGTCGCAGCGACCTACACCGTCATCGGCTATTTCCTGCCGATGCACATCGAGCGTATCCGCCGCCTCTATCCGAAGCTGAAAATCCAGCTCTACGAAGTCAATCGCGAGTCGATCGAAGAAGGCTTGCTGACCAATCGCTACGACATTTCGGTCTTGCTGACTTCCAACATCCTCAATCCGATGTTGACGACCGAGACGCTTCTAAGTTCGGTCAGGCGCCTCTGGTTGCCAGCCGGCCACGACCTGCAACGCCGCGACGGGATAGGTCTGCGTGAAATCGCCGAAGAGCCCTACATCATGCTGACGGTCGATGAGGCGGCACATTCTTCGTTGCGCTACTGGAGCCAGAGTTCCTATCAGCCCAAGGTGCTCCTGAGGACCAGTTCGATCGAGGCTGTCAGGTCGATGGTGGCAAACGGCCTCGGCGTCGCCATTTTGTCGGACATGGTGCACCGACCCTGGTCGCTGGAAGGAAGGCGCATCGAGACCGTCAACATACAGGACCCGGTTCCGCCCATGGATGTGGGACTCGCCTGGCGAGCCAATGTCGAGTTCAGCGCGCCCATGCTTGCCTTCCGCCGTTATTTCCAACAGGCCTATAGCCTGCCGGGTACGAACGCATAAATGCCTGGCAGATAAAACCAAAGCAGCGCATGGAATACCGCGACCTTTGAAGAAGCGAAACAAATTGGCTGTTATCAGAACAGAGAACATCTGTGCTTTTGAGAGGAGTCGAACCAACGACCTTTTCTGAAATTTATCTAACCTACTGAACCATATGCGTTTCGTGGGATAAGGTTCTACTATGGAACATCCTTTGGTAAGCGAGAGGCAGCAATTCATCTGGCCTGCGTCGAGGATCCCCGTCGTTCCGGGTTTAGGATTCCGCCGACAATCTGTAACCAACGCCACGAACACCGGACATCATTCCATGCGTGCCCGCCAGCTCAAACTTCTTGCGAAGTTTGCTGGCGTGACTGTCGACGGTGCGGTCGAGCGCATCGCTGCCCGGAGGCAGGCATCCACGAGTTCACCGCGTGTGAAAACCCTTGTGGGCGCCCTGGCCATATGGGCGAGTAGCCGGAACTCGGTAAGAGTGAGCGAGGCCGCAGTCAACCGCGGGCACCAAACGTTGGCATCAATCCACTAGCGGCGGGCTGCGATATGGAAGGTTGCCGATCTGATGGCTTCAACCTTGTTGCAAGTTTCATCATATTGTGACAATGTATATTTTGCAAAGATGTGAGCATAAAATATGCATCTCTGAGTTAACATTCATACTTTCTCATGAATAGTACTTGCAATAATCACACTAGGAGGGGAGTCTTTCATGGACAGGCATGATAAATCAGAAAATATCGGCCCGAGCCGGCGAGAATTTGTCGAAGGGTGTGGAAAATATGCGGTCGTGGCACCACCTGTTCTGACCTTCTTACTTTCAACCACACTGAGTTCGGGCGCGATCGCCAAATCCGGCCAAGGCAACAATGGCTACGGCAATGGCGGCGATGATGGCGTGCCGGGTAATTCCGGCAAGGAAGACATCGATCGCTGATCGATTTGCCCGGAACATGATACTGCTGCCGGGTAGGGACATTCTCATTGCGCAGTTGGGCGATGCTTTTGCCTTGTTCAACTGCCAAGAGCAGCGTTTATATGAAGTCGACAGTCTTGCGGCTTGGACCTGGCAGCAGGTTTCAAATTGTGCCGCGGGTATAGGCTGGAGCCAATTGTCGGCGCAATTTTCATCCGAATGCAAGCTGGCAAGGCCGGACGCCGAAGCCTTGCTCGATCGCTATGTCGGGCTCGGTATCCTTCACGTATGCCAGGGCTCGGCATCCATTTTCGCGGTTGCTCTGAATGACTCCAGATGGATGATCGAGTGTCCCGATGTCTTATCCGCAGAATTGAAGCAGCTCTTTCGCGGCATCGCCATTCCAATGGAGCCCGGATGCAGGCATGAACATCTCGTCATCAGGCTCAATGCGGATCGATATGAGCTGACTGCGGCCGGCAAAAGCATAGGCGTGGTCGGGCGGGCGGAAATTATCCCGACAATAAAAGCCTTTCTGACCGAGGCATTGCTGCAGACCGATTTCACGCTCGCGTTGCATGCGGCTCTTCTGCGGCTTGGAGACAGGCAATTGTTAATTGCCGGCGCCCCCGGAGCAGGCAAGACGACGCTCGCACTTGCCCTCTCGGCCGAGAATGGGTGCTCGCTGCTCGGCGATGATATCGTCATCGTTGACGAAAAGGGCGCGCTTCGAGGTATTCCGTTTCCGGCTGCCGTAAAAAGGGGAAGCTGGACCCTTTTGCAGACTTTCCAACCTGAAGTTGCGTCAAGCCCCACTTACGTTCGCTCCGACGGAAAAGAAGTCAGATTCATTCACGGCGATATCGATAGCGACCATATTGCGCCGGCTCGCTCGACGACAATGATCTTTCTGCGTCAGAATGTTGCGCGGCGACAATCATTGTCGAGGATGTCGCCTCTTCTGGCCTTTCAAAGATTGCTCACTGAAGCGGCTGCGCCCACTCGCCGGCTGACGGATCAGGCGTTCGCCGCGCTGAGCAAGGCCGTCAACATCTCCCGCGTATATGAAATGGAGGTCGGCCCGCTCGGGCAAGCCGTCGAGATCATACGGGATCTTTGACGCTCTTTGAGGCGCGGGTTCTGAGAGCTTTCTGTCCTTTGCGCATAATGCGTCCGGGCAGTTCGCTCCATGGCCCTCGAAATCGCCAGCGGATCTGCAAAATGCGGATGCCCCAAGCGGTGCGGCCGACGGCCTGAACGGCACCTCCCAGCAAGGGGTGATATTCCCGGGATCGCAGACCGTGATGCCACTTTATCCATGCTGGAATTGGCCTGTCTCGCACGATATCGGTTCCGAAAATCGAACGCAGCGCCAATAATTGTGTGTCCAGCATTGCTCGGCCTAAGGAGTCCGAGAGCAGGGCATCCAATTCATGCCAATCGATCCCTTTGGGCGCTTTTGCGAGCCGGTAAAGCTCGAAAAGATTTCGCAGGTCGATATGAAGAGCCCAAAGATGCCCGTCCTTCAGCATGTCGTGCACAATCCAGTGCTGGGCTTGAAGTGTCGGCGAAAGGATGCGTGCCTTTCCCGACCCGACACGGATTTCCTCGGAATGTTTCGAAAGGCGCGTGTCCGAAGGCCAATATTGCGGATATCTGCCTGGCGGATAATGCAGATCGACAGCCCCGACATCCTTGGATCTGCCCCAACCAAGGGCCTCGATCGGAAGATATCCAAGCTGAAGGAGGCACTTTTGCGCCAATTCCTTTTCATTGTCGGCAACGGTGACGTCGATGTCGCGTGTGATGCGATCCACGCACGTAAGTGCGAGGAGCGCTGTGCCTTTGTTGAGCGTCGGTACGATCCCTGCAACGTTCAACGCGACAACCAGCTCCTCCAGTTGCGCCAGCAGCCGTGCATTTCTCACCTTATTGCAGCGGTGGATGAAACCCAGGAACGAAAGCACGTCTTCCGGCAGGAGGTCTTGACGGTCGTTCGCCGATATGGCCGACCAAATTGCCGGCGTCAGCAAAGTATTGTTCGCAAGTGCCAATACCGCGTCCCAATCGGTCACACCCGATGGATCTCCTCGTAAGCAAGATGCGAGCTGCATGAAGCTTAATGTGGTCGATTTCATTTCTATTGTTCTGACATTCAGCCATATATCCAGTAATGGATCGGAATTTTTCTATAAAGTTCCCGATTTCGTTGTAGCATGCCCATATAAATTAAGGAACAATCCATTCGCGTGGAATATCGGCGAAGTTATTTCCATCAAAGAGCGCAGGTGCACGGATCAAATTTCAACAGTTTCCGCCTATGCAGCTGCGAGTGAAAACAGCTTGATTGATCATCGATGCCACACAAACATAACGCCACTCGCCGTCATCACATCGGCAAGATGAAGTTCAAGGTGACGAACTGGGCGGAGTATGATGCGGGTCTGCGTCAACGTGGCAGTCTGACCCTTTGAATAACGTCGGAGGCCGTTCAGGGTTGGGAGCGCGACGACGCAAGACAAGAGGAGGGTAGTCGCTTCCAGTAGTCACAGTTTGCTCTTGATGGGAATCGAACCGACGACCCCGTCTTTCATTGGCTATATTTGCCGCAAATTCTTCTTCGCGAGTAGCTGCTTGCTCTCCGGAAAAGCCGGCATGTGCCTCGGAAGCGAACCGCCAGCTGCCTGCAGACCCGGCCAGACCGATAACGATACGGAAGAACGGCACAGGTACGCGTGTGACAACCCGTTCGGTGGAGACGAGCCAGTGAACGAAGTGCATCACGATTGTGATGCTCCTCCCCCGTTGGAGGCTTCCTGAGCTCGCTCTCGACTGGCGCAGGAAGCCCGTGCTTTTTCATTTCGCGATATTGCGATCGAGGAAACTCCGGATCAACGGTGCCATCTCGTCCAGCTTGTCTTCAAGCGCAAAGTGGCCCGTATCAAGGAGATGGAACTCTGCTTCGGGAAGATCGCGAAGATAGGGATGCGCGCCCTCTTCCGGGAAGATCTTGTCGTTCTTGCCCCAGACGATCAGCGTCGGCGGCTTGCGGTCACGGAAGAACGCCTGGAACTGCGGATAGAGCGGCAGGTTGGTGCGGTAGTCGTAGAACAGGTCGAGCTGGATATCCTTGTTCCCCGGCCGGTCGAGCAGCGCCTGGTCGTGCACCCAGTTGTCGGGGCTGATGCGGGTCAGGTCCTTGACGCCATCGGTATATTGGAACTTGGTCGTCTCCAGCGCGACGAGCCCCGAGAGCGCTGCCCGATCCTTCTTCGCCCCCGACTTCCAGTAGGCGCGGATCGGGTTCCAGAAATCGCGAATGCCTTCGTCATAGGCATTGCCGTTCTGGACAATCAGTCCCGTGACGCGATCCGGATGCTTGAGCGCCAGCCGGTAGCCGACAGGTGCGCCATAATCCATGACATACATCGAATACTTGGCGGCACCGAGCTTGGTCAGCAACGTATCGACGATATCGGCATAGTGGCTGAAGGAATATTCGAACTTGGTGTGATCGGGTGCGTCGCTCTGACCGAAACCCGGATAGTCAGGGGCAATGACCCGGTAGCGGTCAGCGAGCAGCGGGATCAGGTTGCGGAACATGTGAGACGACGTCGGAAAGCCGTGAAGCAGGACGACGACTGGGCCGTCGGCTGGGCCGGCTTCGCGATAGAACACGTTCACGCCGTCGATCTTTACGGAGCGATAATGGACCGTCGCAGGTACTTGCTGAGCGATCGCAGGTGTTTCGGCGAAGACTCTGCTTGCGGGGGCGATAACAAAGATGCTGGCGGATGCGAGAAGCAGGGCGGCAAGGGTGCGGGACATTGTGGTTCTCCTCAATGGCGGGTGACAGGCTTATTGCCTGGAATCAACATCGCTCTTTCGGCGTAGAAGAAGAATGTTCGTATTGGACAAGGGATTATTACGTCTGGTGATATGAGTGGCCGGGTTGAGCGGTTATTTGGATGAACCGTGACAGTTGCGCCGGCGTTGGTGAACGTCCCTTTCGGCCAGATCGCAGCCAATGCGATCAGCTTGCCCATGCAACAATTGCGCTTAGTAATAACCGGGCTCTTATGTCCGCTCCAATGTTGATCCAGCACAAATCGGCGATGAGACCGGGCATTCAGCTCAGTTGGATTTAGGTCTATTCCGGTGACTTAAAGGGCTAATTGAGAAGCCTGTTCTCACGGAGGCTGGCCGAAGCCATATCAACAAACGTTCGAACCTTCGCAGGAGCATGCCGGCCCTCGGGATGCAGTATGTGAATGGGCATGGGCGGTTCTTCGTACTCGCTGAGCACGATCTGTAACTCTCCCGCCATCAATGCGGGCCCAATTTGGTAATGAAGCACTCTTGTGAGGCCCCATCCCTCGCGTGCTGAATGTATGACAGCTTCGTTGGTATTGCATTGCAGAACCGGCTCAACCGTCACACGCTGATCATCGGCAAACCGCCACTCAGGCGATGCCCAAGCTGCAGTCGATGCAGCAATGCGGTGGTCTTTGAGATCGGCCGGCGATTTCGGGACACCGTAGCGTTCGAAGTACTTGGGCGAGCCACACATCACGCGACGAACAGTTCCCACCTTGACAGCGGTAAGGCCTGAATCCGGGAGATGACCAATGCGAATGGCCACATCAATGCCTTCATCCACGATATTAACTGGCCGATCGACGAAAAGCGTCTTCGCCTTCACCGTGGAGTATGTGTCGAGATAGCGCGTGACGATCGGAAGCACATACATCTGACCAAATAAAACTGATGCTGTAATGTAGAGAGTCCCCGTCGGCGTGGCGTACGAACCACCGGCCGCCGCTTCCGCCTCTGCTATATCTGCCAGGATCCGGCGGCAATCGTCAAAATAACGCGCTCCGGCCTCGGTCATCTTCACCGAGCGGGTTGTTCGGACAAAGAGACGAGCTCCGATCAGGTCTTCCAGAGACGCGACTGCACGAGTGACAGCCGGGGCGCTCATGAACATCTGGCGAGCGGTATCTGCGAAACTTTCGGTTTCAGCAACCTTCACGAAAATCCGCATTGCCTGCCAACGGTCCATCCACTCCCCCAAAGCACTCGGTTTTCCAATACTTTAAGTGCTCGAAACCCAAGCCTCAAGGGGCATCATGCCGAATATCAAGGTTGATTACGTTAGCGCGGATGGCTTGCGCAATGCGTTCTATTTCCGCACAGGCTTCCACGGAAAGGCCAGCGTATGATGCGCGCTGGCGGCTTTCCTGGCAGGCATCCAGCACAAGCGAGATCGCCACCGAGATCTTGAAATCGAAGCTGGAACCGCGCCTTGCAACGTCCATCTCAGCGCCAGTCATGCCGGGGGCACGACCGGCTTCCTCCTGCTTCCCGAGTAAGGGCTGGCCCGCACTGGTTCCGGCAAGAGCAAGCTCTATTGAAAGCCTCACCCGTGGATCAATTGACGAGCCGACCATTTTCAATCTCCCCGATGTGCGGGCTAAAATCCAAAATCGCTCAACCCCGGATGGCCGTCCGGCCGGCGGCCAAGCGGCCAACGAGACTTGCGATCCGCTTCAGCGATCGGTCATTGGCCGCCAGCTTGTGGCAATCTCTGTGGCGAGAAGACGGTCCGCCGCTTGCTGCCAGGTCCCCGTCATCAGGGAACTCGGCGACCAGCCATCCTTCTGAAAAGCCCATCTCGAAGCCAGTGCATTGCGGCGACGAACGAGACGTGTCGGCTTGAATGTCCAAAAGCGCTCAGCGCCCCGGAAGGCGGCGATCTCGGGCGAGTCGAAAATGACTTCGGCTTTTCCCGTCATCTGCAGCATATCGCCCGTTTTGAAATCCACGAACAGAAGTCCCGCCTTTCCGTTCAGCAGGATGTTGCCGAGCGTCGCGAAGAAGAGATTTCCATCGAAGTCGGGGATCGTCAGGATGCCGTCGTCACCGACGCGAACAAATCCGGCGTTTCCACCGCGATGTGAGACGTCCACTTGGCGCCGGTCTTCGCGATCGACGTAGGAGGCAACGAAAAACGTGTCAGCTTCTCGAATAACCGTGCGTGCCTGATCATCAAGTGCAGGCAGCTCCTCAATTTCACCTTGAAACAAGGTTCCCGGCTGGCGTTCGAACGCGAAGTCGCGCAGCTGAATGTAGCGCGGGCAATTTCCGAAGCTCTGGTCAACATCGACGCGGAAACCGCCATCGATCGTCGAGACAAAACCATTCATGCGGTTGCGGCGACGCGTGTGCATCTCGATACCGAGAAGACCAATCGGCAAGCCCTCGGCCAGTCCTTCGCTTGCTGGGTCGCTCGGATCTCGGGTCGCGGCAATGTCCAAAACGACGGGAGAGGGTGACGACATGAAACCCGGCTGGCCTTCGACAAAAGTCGCCCAGGCGTCACCGGCTCGATCGACGCTGCCAAGAACGATGAAAGGCAGTTGGGCGTAGAAGTCTCGATGCTGGTCGGGCATGAAATCGCGAACGACGCGCTGGCCCACAGCGGCCATGCGTTCCTTTACGCCGAGCTTTTCCTGGATAAAGGTCTCGCCTTCATGCCACGCCGGCAGTTTTTTAAGCTTCATGGACATCTGCATTCTCCAGAAAAAGAGGCCGAGAGCGTGCGAGGTGCCGCACGCCCTATCGAGGTTCAGGCGGCAAGACCGACGGGCGTTTTGACGAAGTCGACGAAACCCGGAAGCTGCTCGACGCGAGCCAGCAAAGCATTGATGGAGGGATAGGCGCTAAGGTCGACATTGCCTTCCGGAGCGCGCGCGACATAGCTGTAGATCGCGACATCGGCGATCGTCGGGCCGTTGCCCACCAGCCATTCCCGCCCTTGCAGCTGGCTCTCGATCCGGCCAAGGATGGTGTGTGCACGGCCAATGACCTCTTCCGGATTGAACTTGGCACCGAAGACCGTCACCAGACGAGCGGCTGCCGGACCGTAGGCGATCTCACCGGCTGCAACCGAAAGCCACCGCTGAACGTCGGCCGCTCCTTTTGCATCTTCAGGAAGCCATGCCGCCTGACCTGCCTTCTTGGCGACGTAGACTAGGATCGCGTTGGAATCCGAAATGAAGACATCGCCATCCGCCAGAACCGGGACCTGCCCGAAGGGATTCATTTTCAGGAAGTCGGGCTGCTTGTGAGCGCCAGCCTTCAGATCGACCTCGACCAGCTCGTGCGGAAGTCCGATCAGTGAAAGGAAGAGCCTGGCGCGATGCGAGTGGCCCGACAACGGATGGTGATAAAGTTTCATATGGTCGCTCCTGATTTAAAACCGGGTCCATTCCCGATCCGTGAGCACAGGATGCAACGAGCGATCGGCCAGCTGAATATTCATGTTTGACATTGGACCGTTACGCTGCATGAAACAGTGGCGGAACCGCCGAGATGACAGGTGGGTTTCGCACCAACCCTGATGAGCGATCCCCTAAATTGAAGAAGGTCTCTCAACGTCCATTTTTTCCCGCAGCGCCTTGATCAAGTCGACGAAGTGCCGGAGTTTCGCCGGGATGTTCCGTCTTCCCGGATAGTAGAGACACAGCCCCGGGTATGGCGGGGTCCAATCGGCGAGGACTTGCTCCAGCCTTCCAGCGGCCACATCGTCGGCGATCTGCCATTCGTTCAGATAGGCAAGTCCGGCTCCATCGCGGGCCGCCCGGAGCATCAAATCGCTGTCATCAAGCGTGAGCTTGCCCGGAACGTCGAGCGCGAAAGTCTCCCCCCTTCGCTCGAACTCCCAGCGGTAGATCGCGCCGCTCGCCATTCGGGCGCGGATACAATGGTGATCGTGAAGGTCAACCGGAACCTGTGGCTTTCCATAGCGTCGGAAGTATTCGACCGATCCGACAATGGCAGGGCGGATGCTGTCGCCGATCGGAACGACCACCATGTCAGGGGGAACGGCCTCCCGGATCCTTATTCCGGCATCGAAGCCCTTTGCGTTGACGTCGACCAGCGCGCCCTCGGTGACGATCTCCACCGACATCAGCGGGTTCCGGCGCATGTATTCCAGGATCAGCGGCGCTAGGATCATCCGGATCGCACCGACCGAGGCGTTGATGCGCAAGGTGCCCGTCGCTTCCGCTCGGTGCTCGTCGACATGCTCGACGGCGCTACGGATCGCCTCCAACGCCGGACCGACGCTTGCTACGAACTGTTCGCCTGCTGCTGAAAGGACCACGCTCCGCGTCGAGCGATTGAATAGTCTGACACCCATGCGCGTCTCCAGCACGGCGATCTGCTGGCTGAGAGATGATGAGGAAATTCCCAGTTCGCGAGCCGCAGCTCGAAAACCACCTTGGGAAGAAACGGCGAGGACCGCCTCGAGTTCGGCAAGAGAGCCACGCATCATTGTCCGTAATTTCCTATCAGCCTGAGCACTTTTGGCCAGCTTATCAGGACAATCCCGAAATGCCAGATATGCCTCAACAGTCAAAAGGAGTTAGAAATGCGCGACATCGACAAAATCTATATCGACGGCCAGTTCGTCACGCCGCAGGGGAACGAGACGGCCGATCTCCACAATCCGTCCACGGAAGAGAAGATCGGCAGGGTCCGCCTCGGCGGTCTCCAAGACGCGCAGGAGGCCGTTGCGGCGGCGAAACGTGCTTTCCCCGCGTTTTCACATACGACGAAGGGCGAGCGCATCGACATGCTGAAGCGGTTGAATGCCGCTGTTGCCGCCCGCGTCTCCGATCTCACCGAAGCGATGGCGCTCGAATACGGCGCTCCGCAGACTTTCACGCGTTTCGCCGTTCCCCATGCTGCTTCGAGCTTTCTCACCATGGCGAACGTTCTGGAGGGCTACGAGTTCGAGCGCCGTATGGGTCGAGCGCGCGTGGTCATGCAGCCGGTCGGTGTCGCCGCCGCCATCACGCCATGGAACAGCAACATCGGCTTCATCACCTCGAAGCTCGCAACCGCCATCGCCGCCGGCTCGACCATCGTCATCAAACCGAGCGAGATGAGCGCGATACAGACGCAGGTCCTGGTCGAATGCCTGCATGAAGCGGGGTTGCCGAAAGGCGTGTTCAACATCGTCAACGGGCTCGGCAATGTCGTCGGCGCGGAACTCAGCCGGCATCCGGATATCGCGAAGGTGACCTTCACCGGATCCACTGCGGTCGGCCGGGAAATCCTGCGTAGCGCGGCCGACACCTTCAAGCGCGTCACGCTGGAGCTTGGCGGCAAGGGTCCGAACATCATTCTCGACGACGCCGATCTCGATGTGGCCATCCCCGCCGTACTGCGGATGGGCTTCATCAACAGCGGCCAGTCCTGCATCGCCGGCACCCGCGTTCTGGTTCCGAACCGTCGGCTAGATGAAGTGCTGGCCAGGCTGAAGCAGGAGACTGAGAGGTTCAAGGTCGGCGCTCCCGATGATCCGGACGCGATGATCGGGCCAATGGTCAGTCAGAAGCAGTACGACCGCGTCCAGTCCTATATCGAGCTGGGGACACGAGAAGGCGCCAGCCTCCTGACGGGCGGTCTTGGACGGCCTAGCGGACTGGATCGTGGCTGGTTCGCGAAGCCGACCATATTCACGAATGTCGACGCCCGGATGCGCATTGCGCGCGAAGAGATATTCGGTCCGGTCCTTTCGGTTATCGCCTATAGCGACGAGGGCGAGGCAGTGTCCATCGCGAACGACACCCAGTACGGGCTTCAGGCCTATCTTCACGGCACCGACGCCGCACGCATGCAGACGCTCGCGGATCGACTGGAGTGCGGCCGCGTGGTCGTCAATGGCGCGCCGCACGAGCCGCTCGCTCCCTTCGGCGGCTTCAAGCAGTCGGGTATCGGTCGCGAGTATGGCGTGTTCGGCCTCGAGGCGTTCCTGGAACCGAAAGCCGTTATCGCCTGATAAGAACGGGATCGTCAGCCTGGCCTGCGGAGATTCCGTCGAGTAGGCCGAGACGACTCCGTCGCGGGCCAGACAAATAATCGCGACGTCGATGTTGACGGAGATGTCGACGTCTACGATGCGATCGACGCCGTGGCCGCCGGTCGCCGATCGTATGCCTCGAGCGACATCCTCTTCGTGCCGGTTGAGCACAAGATCGGCCCCGACCGCTCGCGCGACCTCAGCCTGCTCCTCGCGGCTCACCGTCGCCGCCACCAACGCCCCTGCCCATTTCGCAAGAAGGATCGCCGCATTGCCGACGGCACCTGCTCCTCCCTGGACAAGGACCCGCTTGTCCCGCAGGTCTCCGTCGGCGAACAGGCAGCGATGCGCGGTCATCGCTGGCGCACCGAGCGACGCTCCGATCTCGAAGGACACGTTGCCGGCCAGCCTGACGGCCTGCACGGAGGGCACGACGACGAATTCCGCCGCGGCCCCGAACGCGCGGCCCCATTGCGCCATGTAGATCCAGACCCTTTCGCCGAGCAGTGTCTGGGGCACGCCCTGACATCACCTAACAGGCTCCTTCAGCAAGATCCGCTCACCGGACGCTCACGGGCATCGCGCGAAATCTACGTTAGGGCCATCGCGTCGGAGAGACGCGAAATCGCTTTATTCAATGTCGGTCGGTCCTGGGCGAACTGGTTCAGGGTTGGGAGGAAGATCGATGACGTATTCTTCGGCAACAGATATTTGACAGCCGTCGACAATGTACCGCTGGGGCCGACATCGACGAACATGCAATCCTGCCGGGACACAAGTTGTGCGATGGTCGATTGGAAATCCACCGGCTCCCGGATAACCTCCCAAAGATGCATTTCATCGACATCGGCGATCCCCTGCCCTTTCTGTGCGGAAATTATGGGGATCCTTGGCCGCGCATAATCGAACGATCCCGACATCTGCAGGAAAAACGGCCTCAACGGCTCGATCACGGGCGAATGAAACGCGAAATTGACCGCCAGTCGCTGCGTAACGATACCGAAGCTGCCGAGATGGGCCTGCAGTTTCGCGATCTCTCCCTCCAGTCCGCTGACAACAAAATTGGTGTCGAAGTTCCTGCCGGATATGCTGCAACGGGCAAAAGCGTCGGGGTGATCGTCAATCATCCCTTCATTGCCAAGGATGGCCAACATTCCCCCTGCCGGGCTTTTCTTCTTCAGCAATTGTGCGAATTCCGTCGCGAGCCGTATCCCCTGCTCCAATGACAGGACTTCGGCAACGACGCAGGCTGCCAGTTCGCCCAGACTGTAGCCCAAGAGATAATCGGGACATATGCCGGCCTCCTGCAGAAGCTTGGCCAGACAGAATTCGATGGAAAGCAGCGCCGGATTGGTCAGGAGAATATCGTCGAACCTGTCCATCCGGTCGTGCCCACCGTAAAGCGTTGCCGTCAGCGACTGACCTGTCGCATCCTTGACCAGGACATCGCAATAATCCATCCACAGCCTGAACCGGGGATGATGATCATAGAGCTCGCGGCCCATTTGAAAATATTGCGAGCCCTGGCCTGAAAACATAAAAATGATCGGCCTTCGCATGACGCCCTCGGATTGACCTATGCGCGCACCGGTACGACTTCGTTCAAATCGAAATAGCCGTTATAGCCTTTCATGTAGATTGCCGCGCGATGGCCGAAGAGGACAATGGCTTCCGTCCGCGTCTCGAGCTCATCATAGTCATGGAGCGTGCAGCGGACCTTCGTGCCGACGGGATGCTTCGCATTCCAGGCGTTGACGATATCGCTCGCGGCGAGCGGAGGACGATTGTCCGCCATGTGGGCGACGTGAGCTGCCGGAACCGGCTTATTCGTGTTTTCAGCCCGATAGTCGATGACCAAGCCGGTGTCCTTCGGAATATGGCGAAGCATCTTGGTCAGCACCTCACCATGCCCGATTTCCTCGAATGTCATCTCGTCGCCGGCGTTGCCGTGCGCCATCAGATATTGGATGCTGTCACACCACAGCACGCTGCCGGCAAGCTGAGCCGCCAGGGTGTCGGCAACGCTTTCATTCCTATAGGGCCTGGCCGTGACGTTAGCGATGACCGGGATAGCCAAGGGCGAGAATGTAAACCCGTCCAGGAACCGCCTGAACTCTTCGCTGCTCGGCTTCATCAAGCGCGAA
Source organism: Martinezella sp. CNPSo 3959 (assembly GCF_057784355.1). Classification (NCBI taxonomy): domain Bacteria; kingdom Pseudomonadati; phylum Pseudomonadota; class Alphaproteobacteria; order Hyphomicrobiales; family Rhizobiaceae; genus Martinezella; species Martinezella sp. CNPSo 3959. The sequence goes on along the minus strand of NZ_JBXSOV010000005.1, from coordinate 72,231 downwards.
TGAAATGCGCCGCTGGTATTGAGCGGATGATACATCATGCTTCCCTGCTGGAAGAACGCCTGCGCCCGTTCGATTTCGTCCGCCCCGCCGGAGATGACGATCTGCTGGGGAGTATTGCAGTTCGCGACATCGATGTTGTGCAGCGCATTGTCCCTGAGAATGGCGGCGACCTCCGCCTTCGTGGCGTTCAAAATGGCCGCCATGCGGCCTTCCGGTGCCTGAGCCATCAGCTCGCCGCGCTTCTTGACCAGCTTCAAGCCGGTTTCGAAATCGAAGCAATCCGCCGCCAGAAGCGCATTATATTCCCCTAGGCTGTGGCCCGCGACATAATCGGGCTTACGTCCTGTTTCCTCCAGCTTCCGATAGTAAGACAGAGCATTGACAACATAGAGTGCGGGCTGGGTGAACTGCGTCTGGTTCAGTTCGCGATTGGGATTTTCCAGACACAGCGCCTTGACGGAGTAGCCGAGAATATCGTCGGCCTTTTGTGTCAGCTCCCTGAATGCATCAAAGAGTTCGCCACCCATTCCTTTGGCCTGCGATCCCTGACCGGGGAATATAAATGTCTTCATGTGATGCTCCTGCTGAATATATCCGAATGAATTCACTCACTGCTCGTAGATGCAGAGCAGCTGCTTTCTTGAAATATGCTGCTCTGAAGGATAGCCGAACGCGTTGTTGATATATTCGATGTCATCGACAACGACGCCGCGATTGAGATGGCTATGACCGTAAACATGCAAATGCCTGCGCGCGCCCAGCCTGCGGCACTGCCTGTCCAGTGCCGCACTGCCCAAAGCTGGGTAGATGTAGCGGTAATGCGCCGGGATATAGTCCGGCATCAAATCGATGCGCGGCACGAAATGTGAAAACGAGATGACCACGTCGTTCTGAACCGACAGCACCGGTTGATTGAGATCCAGGAAATGCCGAGTGATATCGTCGGCCGTCATCCCGTCCGGCCAGCGGCAAGCCTGGAAATCGACCCAGCTTTGCAGCAATTGCTCGCTCGGCGGCCCGAAGGAGTAATCGTACCAGCCCAGCAACGGCACAATCGACAGAGGTCCATAATGATAGGCCTCCATGCATATCCGATGATCCCTGGCGAGCTGGCCTATGAGCTGAAACTTCTCGATGGATGTCATGCCCTGGTTCCGGCTGACCCACAGGTCGTGATTGCCGGGCACGAAGAACACTTTCAGGAACTTGCGTTGCAGCAAAATGAAGCACCATTCGATAAGCCGCGTTTCATCTGAGATATCGCCAGCAAGGATGAGTATATCGGACCGGTAGTCGGCATCGGACAGGTTCGAGAGCCAAAGCCTGTTCTCTTCATAGTCGAGATGGATATCGGACAATGCAAACACCCGCATCTCTCTATCGCTCACGCTCTATCAAACGATGGGACACACAAGGATTTTTCATGCCGTGGCTTTCGAATATGCTTCCTGGTTCGCAATTTGAAACAGCGTCACGACCCTTTTGCTTGCAAGAATCCTGAACTGTCCGGAGAAAACCGTTCCTGCCGCGAAAAGCGTTCCGAGCTGCTGGTTTAGCGCGAAGAGAACCCTCCCCTGCTCCCAATCGATATGCGTGAGGGAAATGGCTGGAAAATCGAAATAGAATTTGAGGTGGGGATAGGCCGCTTTGAAAAAGCTTTCCTTCAGTGAAAAGATGAGCGTGAAAACGATATCCGGCCGCGGAGATTGCGCAAGCAGGACCATCTCGTTCTGATTGACCACCGCGCTCTGAATATTGTTGCGCGTCTCTTCAGCCACAATGTCCTCGACGTCGAGCCCTATGGCAAACAGATCGTCGGTTCTTGCTGTCACCGCTACGGCGTAAGCGTGACAATGGCTGATCGATCCGACGATACCCGCCGGCCAGACCGGACTGCGACCCTCGCCGATACCAATAATTCCATCCGGGATATTCCAGGGCGCCAGCGACCGATGAGCGCAATAGCGGCCAGCTATGAATTCCGACTTTCGCTTCACCACGGCGTTCTGAATGAATGTCCGATAGCCGTCGTTCACACGGGCAATAAGTGCGTCCGAATAGTGATCGGCATCGAAATCGGTTTGGAAGATCGACAGTGCGCGATTGGCAAACCACGATACCGGATTGGCATTGGAAAGAAATTTATCCATGCAGCATTTCCTGAACACTGGACATGAGGAGTGCCTCACTCTGGTCTGGATGGATGAACAGATGATCGCCCGGGAAAACCGGTATCGAGAACGAACCGGTGGTGAGCGCTTTCCAGGCCTGCATGTCACTATACGAAACCTGCCGATCATTTTCTCCATGGCATGCCACGATCGGCACCGAGAGGGGGGCGACCGCGGCCGGATCTAAGGTGCTCACCGTCCGCATGATCGAGACAATGGTGTGCAATTGAGCCGCGATGAAGTCCGGGGGCAGATCGATCAATCCCATCTGCGCCGTTCTGCGATGATGCAACGCTATGATTTTCGCAACGAGCGCATCGTTGGCCGGGTCGAGCACTTCGTTCAAGGTCGGAATATGATGAATTCCGCCTTTCTCGTAATCCTGCGCGGCTGCCCTGATCACCGGATTGGGCGTGATCGTCGGCGCGGTGAAGGCGCTAGCGATCAGCTTTTGAGGCAAGGGCATCCTAGTCTTTTGCAGGTACAGCGCCCACGCATAGGCTATCAGCGCACCCGAGCTATGCCCGAACAGGGCGAAGGGATGGTCGAGTTCGGCCCCCAGAATTTCGGTCAATGTTTCAGCGATTTCGGCAGCTGATTCAATAGGGCGCTCGTCGATCCGATCGCCATGCCCGGGCATTTCGACCGGCACGACCTGGATATGATCGGGGAATTGCGCGACCCAGTTCTTGAATATGATAGGCGAGGAAAGATGCCCATAGGGAAAGCAATAAAGACGCAATCCAGACGTCTTATCGGCCCTGCCGCGCAGCCATTTTTGCCTGTCTCGGGAATAGGGTTTCAGCGTCCGCCGCACCTGATGAACATATTGGTCGTAATGCGAAAAATTTTCGGCCCGGACCAACTCAGGACCATGTTCCTCGCCCACATCGCCGATCATGCCCAGCAAGTCGCCGACGGTGACGTTAAACAAATCATGAACCGGCTTGCTAATGCTGTCCATCATCGCCCGGATGCGCATCATCATCAGGGAATCCATTCCCAGTTCGGGCAAAGGTACGTTGCGCCTTACCTTTTCGGGGCTCGTATCCAACCTGTCGGCAATGAAATGAAGCAACGCCTTCGATCCGGTCTCCTGAAGCAGCTCTTCCGATGGAGCATGCATTTCAGCCCTATGCGCTATTTTCTGCAGCCGTGCGGCTTCGCAGTCGATACGGACATGACTGTCTGAATCATAAACCGTCCAGGACGTGAAGAAATGACTGGCCTCGGGATCACCGACCGACAGCAACCGATTACGCAGGCTGTATGTCTGATTCCCGCCGAGCGGTCCGTAGATGGTGATGCCCTTCAAAGCCGTCGTCATGTAAGGGGCATTGGCCGCATCGAGCATCATGAAAGCGGGCTGTACGACGGCGTCGAGAAATCCGGGATGGGCACCCAACCGGTAAGCAGCGGGATCGAAGCTGAGCGACAGGGCAGAGTATGCAGCAGAGGCGTTGACACGGCTGTTTTCGATCGCCCGCACAAATCCCTTGCCCGGCATTCCCATGGCTTCGTAGCGCCGGTAGAACTCATCGCCCTCCAGTCTCTTTTCCACCAGTCCGTCCGCGTTCGCATCGACGAAAGACCGCGGAAGCGCATCGATTTTCGGATCGACCGTGGCCTGCGCAGCCAATACCCATCCAGCACCCTCCGTTGCATACTTGAAATAGATATCCGCCTGATAAAAGCGGCTGTCTGACGATCTGACGACGATCTGGATGTCGGTGCTTACCTGCTTCGAAATCTGCAACGGCTGCAGGAAGGCCAGATGATCGATAAGGATGGCCCGATTGTTGAAGTAATCCGCAAAGACCTTGTAGAGGGCTTCGATATAGAAGCCGATATGAAAATTTCCCGTATCCTCGATACCGGCCAGCTCCCATCTATCGATATTAAACGAGGCACGAAAAAGATCGGTTGGCGAGTCGATCCGCTGATAGCTCAGGAAACCTTGCTTCGTCTTCGAAGCCTCGCCGCGCGTCGATAATTGCGGAGCGATCGAGCGATCCGTCCAATAGGAATCGAGAGTGAAATCGAAAAGCGGATAAGCGGCCAGCAAATCCGTCTGTGCACCCGCGGTACTTGCCGGAGCGCTCGCCAGAAGGGTAAATCCATTCAAGCCGCCGAAGCCGAAGGAACTGACGCCGGCCATCCGCACATCTGCAGCCCATTCGACCGGCTGTTCCGGCAGCAGAAATGCATAATCATCCATCTTCAACAGCGGATTCACGCGGTTCAGATGATTGTTTCCCGGGATCAGGCCGTGATGAATACACAGCGACGCCTTGATGATGCTGGCGATGCCTGCCGCCGGCTCCAGATGACCGATGTTCGTTTTAAGGCAGCCGAGGACACAGGGCGCGTGCGGATCTCTATGCTTGCCGACGACGTTGCCGAGCGCTTCGATCTCGACAGGATCGCCCAGAAAGGTTCCGGTCCCATGGGTTTCAACGTAGCCCAGCGCTTCGGGGCGGATGCTGACTTCAGCACAGGCTTCCTTGATGACCGCCTCCTGAGCCAGGCCGTTGGGTGCAGTCAGCCCGTTGCTTCTGCCATCATGATTGACCTTGGAGTTCTTGATGACCGAGTAGATCTTTCTATCGGAATGTCTCTCATCGGCCAAACGCTGTAATACGATGACGCCCACGCCTTCGCCCGGCACATAACCATTCGCCCGCTCGTCGAAAGTCTTGCACCGCCCGTCCGGCGACAGCATGTTCGCATGTTGTAATAGCTTGGTGGCTTCCATGTTGAGGTTGAGGCTCACCGCGCCCACCAGCGCGAAATCGATCCGCCCATCGTTCAGATAGCGGCAAGCGATGTCCAGGCCAGCGAGGGAGGATGAGCAGGCCGTATCGACGACAAGACTCGGTCCCTCAAGGTCATAGTGATAGGAAATTCTGTTGGCCGAGATCGAGCCGGCGTTCCCCGTTGCCATGAACAGGCTGTTTTCGGGGTTGTGCTGACGGTCCATGGCCAGATACTGGCTCGGATAGTGGGAGATGAAGACGCCGGTGTTCTTGAAATTGGCATGTTTCAAGATGCCGGCATCGATCAGGGCCTGATGCGCATTCATCAGCAGCAGGCGCTGCTGCGGATCCATGCATTTGGCTTCCCTGGGGGAAATGTTGAACAAGGCGGGATCGAACAAATCGATATCTTCGAGATACCCGCCATGGATTTTCTCGATATCCAAACCAAGATCGCGCTCGTCCAGATCAAGTAAGGCAAGCCTTGAACGAGGATAATGGCTGACGGCATCGAAACGATCCAGTAGCCGGTTCCAGAATTGCGGCAGATTGGCCGCGCCGGGAAACTGGCACGCCATGCCGATGATGGCGATGTCGCGATTGTTCTCCTTCGGACCGGATGCCAATGCTTCCAGCCGGGCATTCAGATGATTGATCGTGACGAGCGCGTCTTGCAGTAATCTATCTTGATCCATGATACCGGCCTTCATTCGGTGCTGGTCAGCAATTTTTCAGAGCGCCGCAGCGCTGCCTGCAGCTGGCGCGCGACTGAAAAATCAGCGTCTTCGGCGGGAGCGTCGTCCAGATGCCGTGTCGGGATCTGAGACAGCAAATAGTCTGCCAGTTTGGAAATCGTCGGGTAACGGAAGGTGACGGAGGGAGAAACATCCATCGCCAATTCCGCCGACACCTCCTTGAAATACTGGATCGAATTTATCGAATCCAGGCCGAGATCGGATAGGTTCGCCTCAGGTGAAACCGCCTTCACCTCCATCATGGCAGCCAGTTTTCCACTTAGACGGGCGACCAGCGCCTCCCGGCTTGCATGACCTTGGCGGCTGGCCGGCGTGTTGGGGTAAATTGCTGCAATGTCGATCGGCTTGTCAGCTTCTCCATTTGCGACAGATGCGGCTTTCCCGGTCCGCGGAGCGTGGCGCCGGTCCATCGCCCGCACATATTCCGCGAAGAAGGGCAGCTTGCGGATGGCTCGGTTGATCCGGGAAAACTTTTCCCAGTCGACATGGAACACCGTGCTGGAAGGGATCGATCGTATCAACATGGCCTCCAGGACACCGAGGCCGGCGGAGGGGGACAACATGTGGATGCCGACAGCGTCCATGAACGCCTTATGGCCGTGGGCAACAGCCATACCGACCTCATCCCAGTCGGTCCAGTGAATCAACTGAACAGGCTGGTTCCGCCGCTGGCGCAACGCCGCAACTGCATCCAGCGAGGCGTTGGCGGCAGCATAGGCCCCGAGACCGTTGACCTGCATTCCCTCGACCGAAGAGGTGGACGAAAACAGGCAGAAGTAGCGCAAGGGGTCGTCCGCCGTGACTCTATCCAACGCATAAGCTCCGACGAACTTCGGACTGATGACCTCGATGAGCCTGTCTTCTGTCATATCGGAAAGCGGGATGGCATCCGTAGTAATCCCGGCGAGATGGAAAACACCGGTTATCGGCTGCCGAAGCTTCTTCCTGACCTTGTCGAAGGTCTCAGCAAGTTGATCCGGCTGGTCGATGTCCACTTGCATGTAATGTAACATCACGCCCTGCCTACCGAGTTTGTCGGTCAGCGCCTCGATGGAAATGGGAGCATCGAGATCGGGATGCTGCAGGATTGCCGTCACTGGCTTCCGTCCGATGACGATCAGCTCGGTGGTCCCTTTGTCGACCAGCCATTGCAGCACCTTGAAGCCGATACCGCCGAAACCTCCGGAGATAACCATGCAGCCGGAAGCGTCGAAGTCGCGTTCGGGGTCCGCGAGTGCTATGGGGATCAATCGCTGGACCTGACGCTCCTGTCCCTGAAACGCCACTTCCGTTTCGTCGCTTCGGCTTCCTATTTCGGCAAGGACCTGCTCCATGATCGCTGGGCTCAGGCTATCCACCTTGATGATGGATGCCTGGAATTCCGGATATTCGTAGCGCAGGAAGCTGAAATACTTGGATAGGAGCGCGTGAACAGGGTCCTGCTCCGCAGGCTGCGCTAAGGAAAGGAAAACCACCTTCGGCGGCGTTTCGACTAGATTACCGATCAAAAATGCCATCCAGCGATGCAGCTTCTGGCTTTCCCAGCGAAGATGCCGATCCAGCTCCTCGTAACTGCAGGTTTCGATATCGATGCGGGATGGCACATAAACCAAGCAGCCGATGCCGCCAGAGCGAATCCGCTCCAGAAGGCCCCGATAGTCAAGCCCTTGCCTGCCGAGGATGACATCATACTGCCCGCCTTGCTGAACATCGTCCCCGATGAGGCAGGTCTGGATCCTCACCCTACCCCATTGGCGGGTTTCGAACATTGCCGGATCTTCCGAGATCACCATGAGATTCCCAATGGGAATCTGGGTCTGGACCAGATCGCGATCCAGCGCCATTGCGAACCATTGCACGTCGAACACGGCGTCGCTGATCAGCGTCTCGACCGCCACGCCATCCTGGACCGGATCGGGGCTGGCATCCATCTTTTCCGGAACATCCCGGCCGATCCAATAGCGCTTTTTGGCGAAAGCATAGGCCGGCAGCGGCACGCATCGCAGGCCCGCCTCCCGAGCATGGAGGTCTTCCCAGGGTATATTGGTGCCATTGACCCAGAGGAGAGCCAATTTCTCGGGCCGTCCTCTGTTCAGCAAACTGCGCAGATAATCCCGATCTTCCTCAGCACTCAGATCGAGATCGAAGCCGTTACCTTGCCCAACGGAGGTTTCATACCAATCCTGTCCGGCAGTCACGTCTCCATCGCGCTCGAGATAGGCCTTCAAGACTGCCAGCAGCTCGGTTTTCCCGGCCGCGACGAAGGCAAGGCGATGGGGGAACAAGGCGCGGCGGGTTTGCAGAGTATGGGCGATCTCCTCGAACCGCCAATCATGCTCTGCCTCGTCCAGCAACCAGCGATACAGATTGGCGGCCAGATGTGGTAACTGTTCCGGCATATGGGCCGAAAGCGGAATGACCAGCGACCTGCCGGGATCGAGCGCCTCGGACGGAGCGCTCTGCTCGGGCGCCTCCTCGAGAATGACGTGGACGTTCACTCCACCTGCGCCGAAAGAGCTGATGCCGGCATATCGGGGATGAGCCTTCCCCTCATTTATCGGCTGAGCCCAGGCGGCTTTCTCCCGCTGCACGTAAAACGCAGTACGTTCGAAATCGATATTCGGGTTTAGGCGATCATGCAGCAATGAAGGTACCAGCGTCTTATGCTGTAGCTGCAGGACCGTTTTCGTGAGCTGCGCGATGCCGGCGGCAGCTTCGCCATGCCCGATATTCGACTTCACCGAGCCGATGGCGCAATATTGCGTCCTGTCGGTGTACTGAGAATAGACATCCATCAGCCCCTGGATCTCGATCGGGTCGCCGAGCGTCGTGCCGGTGCCATGGGCCTCGACATAGCTGATATGTTCCGGGCTAATGCCGGCCTGGCGAAGCGCGACTTCGATAGCCTTGGACTGAGCAACCGGATTTGGCACCGTGTAGCCCTGGGTTTTGCCGTCGTGACTTACGCCGGTTCCCTTGATGATCGCCAGAATGGGATCACCATCTGCCAGCGCCTGCCGATAGGGTTTCAGCAGGATTGCACCGACCCCTTCGCTCGGCACATATCCGTCGCCATTGGCGGCGAATGCATGGCAACGGCCATCACTGGAAGCGAAGCTGGTGGCACAAAGGGTGAGATACTTGCTGGGGTGAAGCGACAGATTGACGCCACCCGCCAGCGCGAGCTCACATTCCGAGCGCTTAAGGCTCTCGCACGCCTGGTGAATAGCCAGCAGCGACGAGGAGCAGGCGGTATCGACAGTAAAGCTCGGGCCGGTGAAGTTGAAGAAATACGAAACCCGATTGGCGATGGAGAAGGTTTGCGAATTTGCCAGATACGCCGGGGCTTCAGCGGCTTCGGCCATGATCAGCTGATAATTGTTGAATGTAACCCCGGCGAAAACGCCGATATTTCGCGCCTTCCGCTGCCATTGCGGCCCGATATGCCCTGCCGTTTCCAAGCAGTCCCAGGCCGTTTCGAGGAAAATTCGCTCCTGCGGATCCATGAAACGGACATCCTGGGGAGAGAGTTTGAAAAAGCCGGCATCGAACTGATCGACGTCGTCGATGAACCCGCCCCATTTGCAATAGAGCTTGCCCGGTAGGCCTTTTTCCGAATGAAATAGCGGGCGATAGTCGAACCGCTCTTCTGGGATCTCGACAATGCTGTCGGTTGCCTCGCACAAGTTCTGCCAGAAGGTTTTCAGGTCTTTGGCGCCCGGGTATCGGCCGCTCATCCCAATGATTGCGATATCGTCATCCGCCGACGGCTGTTGGCTGGGCTGCGGTGAAACGGATACGGCCGGCTTGGTGTCAGCAGCAGGACTGCGAACTGGATCGGCCCCGGCAGCAACAACGGACGGAGTGGTCGCCCGCGTTCCTTCCGGTCTCGCATCCTCGATAGTGGCAGCGTGCCTGACGCTCAGATGGTCGGCCAGCGAAGCGAGGGTCTTGTACTTGAAGAACAGCGTAGCGTCCGTATTGCCCGTCCATTTTTCCAGCTGCTTGTTCAATGCGGCGATGAGGATCGAATCGAGCCCCAGTTCCTCGAAATCGGCATCGGCGCCGATCCTGTGCGCGGGAATCTTGGTCGCTTCCGAAATCAGCCCCGTAAGCACAGCCAGCGTATGCTGCTGCAGATCCGGCCGGCCGGCAGCCGGTATGGGCTCGAGCTTGCGTACCGGGGATGGAACAGGCGCTTGCGCCGTGGAGACAGTTTGCGGGAGGTGACGATCGGCCGATACCGGCTCCAACCAGTAGCGTTCGCCGACGAATGGATAGGCCGGCAGGCGGACGCGTCTCGGTTTCGGCACGCCGTAGAGCCTCTCCCACTCGACAGGCTGACCGTTCACCCATGATCGCAGCAATTCCGCCGACGCCGCGGGGTTCGTCCATTGACCGATCAGCCGGTCCAGTTCCTCGGCGCCGATCCCGTTGGAGAGGCTACGCAAGTTTCCCTTCGCCACTCCTCTGTAAACGCCGTCAGGCTGCCTCTGCTCGTCGAGGCAAGCCTGCAACGTCCGCTGAAGTTCTTCCTTCGAAGACGCCACGAAGCCCAGGCGCTCCTTCATCGCCTCGCGCCCTACCTGCAGGGTGTAGGCAATCTCCGTTAGCGATGCCGTGCCGTCCTGCATGAGGAAATCGAGAAGATCGGTGATCCTGGCGTCGAGCCGGTCTCTGGTCTTCGCCGACAGCACGATCAGGTTCGGACCACCGTCCTCTTTCCATGGGGAGCGCTGCTCGTGCCGATGGTCGATATATTCCTCAAGCACGACATGGGCATAGACGCCGGAAAACCCGAAGGAACTGACGCCAGCACGCCTCGGATGATTGCGTGGCGCCTCCCAGCGGATATTCTCACGATTGATGTAGAGGGCGGAGTTTCCAAGCTGGATATAGGGGTTGAGCTCCTCGTAGAACGGCATGGCCGGGATTTCCCCGTGACGCATCTGCTCGATCACCTTGATGACGCCCACGATTCCCGCCGAGCCTTCGGTATGCCCAAGATGGGCCTTCGCCGATCCCAGCGCACAAAACGCGGTCTGCGGCGTGAATTCCTGGAAGGCCTGCGTAAGCGCGGAGACTTCGATTGGATCGCCAAGCTTGGTGCCGGTGCCGTGCGCCTCGATATAGCCGAGGGTCGACGGATCTATTCCGGCGTTCTTCCAGGCGGAAACGATGACATTCTTCTCTCCCGACACGCTGGGCGCGGTGATCGAAGGCGTGAACCCGCCATGCAGGGCAGCCGATCCTTTGACCACGGCGTAGATCCGGTCACCATCCCGGACGGCCTGGGCAAGCGGCTTCAACAATATGCTGGCGATCGTTTCGCCGGGCACATAGCCATCCGCCCTGGCATCGAAACTATAGCTTCGGCCGGTGGGAGAAAGGGCCCCGATGCTCGAGAAATATCGATAGTGATGCGAGGACAGCAGCAGATTCACGCCGCCGACGAAGGCCATCTGGCATTCCTGGCGCTGCAACGAATGGCAGGCCTCGTGCAGGGCGACCAGCGAGGCGGAGCAGGCGGTGTTGAAGGCCAGACTAGGGCCGGTCAAGTTCAACAGGAAGGATACGCGGTTGGCGATCACCGTTGGCGCGTTGCCGACACCCTGATGCGGGTTGATAGGCCCATTCAACTCGGCGATCCGATCCATGTAATCATGTGAGCACGCCCCGACGAAAACGCCGGTCTTGCTGCCACGGATCTCGTTGATGAGCCCGGCATCCTCGCCGCAGCGATAAACGCTTTGCAAGAGTAGCCGCATTTGCGGATCCATCCATTCCGCTTCCTTGGGCGAAATGTTGAAGAATTCGGCATCGAAGCGATCGACGCCGTCGATGAAGCTGCCCCATTTGCAATAGGTCTTGTCCGCGATTTCCCTGTCTTCTTCGAACCAGGGCCTGTAATCCCAATGATCCAGCGGAATTTCCTTCATCATGTCCTTGCGGGTTCTGATGGCCTCCCAAAAGGCATCGACACCTGCAGCTTCCGGGAAGGTTCCGTCCATGCCGATGATGGCGATATCCTGAAAGCGTCCGGGGAATTCCGATGCAGCGGCGGGCGCATGCGGATCGAAGCCGAAATTTGCCGCGGGCGAAGAGCGGGCCGGCTGAACGACTTGGGATACGGCCGGCGGTTCGGCATCCGCGGCGATCGCCAAATGTCGCGCCAGCACGTCGCGATGTTCCCGATCAAGATAGGCTGCAAAAGCATTGATCGTCGAATATTCGAAAAATACGGTGGGCATTAGCTCCAGCCCGTATTTCTGGTTCAGATCCCGCACGAAATCCATCAGGACGATGGAGTCGAACCCATATTGGCTGAACTCGACATCCAGCTCCAATTTATCGGGAGCAAGCTGGATCGCGCCGGCAACCTCCTCGACAAGTAGCTTCTGGATATCATGCAGGCTGCCGGGCCTACCGGTGGTCTTTTCCGTTGTCGCACCAGCCGCGATGGCTGCAGGAACTGGTTGAGGTGCTTCGCCACGAGAAACAAATTTCTTCAGCCTGTCCGTTGCGCCGTAAAGCACCAGCAGCTGTCCGTAGCCCGAATTGAGTCCGTGGTAAAAAGCCGTCAAACCGTCTGGTGTCGGCAAGGGCCACGCTCCCATCGTTTGCCGCATCAAGGCCTTATGCGTGTCGCTCAAGGCCATGCCGCCCTCTTCCCAGAGGGGCCAATTAAATGAGAGCGTTCGGCCTGACCGCTTCCCTTCATTTGCCAGCTCGTTTCGGTGGGCCGCGAACGCATCCATGAAGGCATTGCCGGTGGCGTAGTCGGCTTGTCCGGGATTGCCGAACACGGCGCTCATGGACGAAAACAGCACCAGGAAATCCAGGCCGAAATCCTGCGTTGCCAAATCGAGATTGACGGTGCCGGTCACCTTGGCGGCGAGGACCTTCTCGAATTCCGCTGCACTTTTCTTGCCGATCAGCTCGTCGGAAATGATGCCGGCGCTGTGAATGATGCCGTTAAGCTGCCGATACTGCTTGCCGATCCGCTCGACCAGCGCCCGGACTTGCCCGATGTCGGAAACATCCGATTGCAGATAGTCGATGCGGTTAGACTGTCTCTGCAGCCCCGCCAACTGCGCCTGCTTTTCGGGGTTCAATGCGCTGCGTCCGGTCAATATCACCCTGGCATTGGCCGTCTGCCGGAGGATGTCTCTGGCGAAGATCAGACCGATGCCGCCAAATCCGCCTGTGATGAGATAAACGCCTTGATCCTTGAGCAGAATATTGGACAAGGTCCCCTGCGGCGGTACCTCTTCCCAGTCCAGCACCAGGCGCTGACCCTGCCGATATTTGATCACAACGTCCTGCGGCGCATCCGCGCCGGCCTGCAACTGCTCTGCCAGATCCCGCGCCGCGACGCCGGGTGGCGTCAGCAGGATCTGCCCGCATATGAAGGGGTGCTCCAGCGCCGCCGTTTTCAGCAGTCCCGATAATCCAGCAAGAGCGCGGCTTTCCCCATCGTTGGGAACCACGATCTGCACGAGCACTTTTCCTTCCGGCTTGGAAGCGGCGACCGATCGGATCAGCTCGAAACAGGCAAGTGCGTGCTGGGTAAAACGCTCCGCCAGATTATGTTGCGAAGATGATAGAACCTGGCACCGCGCGTCTGGCAGCGATGCCTGCAATTGCGCAGCATCCGCCTCTGGCATGTCGCAGAGCACGAGGTGACGCCGGGCATAGGAATGCGCCATCTGCCCGGTGGCCGGCGATGCTGCACGCCATGCCGGCGCGAGGATCAGGCCGGCGGCCTTGTCGGTCGACTGCGATGGTATCGCGGGCTCCTCGCCGAGACGCCGGAACGAAAACCCCCGCAGGCGAACGCGGACGCGGCCCTGCATGTCGGTCAGATCGACGTCGAGTTTGATGACGTTTCCATTCTGCGGGTAATCGGAGGCGTAGCGCACCCATGCATACATTTCGCTGGTGCACGCACCATGGATATCGATGGATTCAAGGGCAAAGGGCAGCGAAGGACCACCCGCGTGCTGCTTGCTGTCGGCGATGAGCAGGCTGGCGGCCTGCAGAGCGCTTTCCATCAAGCTCGGATGCAGCACGTAATCGCCTTGGCTATCGGCGACCACTGCCGGCAACGCCAGCTTGGCGAGAACATGCGCGTCGTCACGGTACAGGCCTGTAACGCCCCGGTAAAATGGGCCGTGGAAAATTTCAACCCGCCGGAACGCGGCATAGAAATCTTCCATGTCGATGCCGCTCGGCCGCATCCGGGCGAGCTGCTCCTGCAGCCTCAGCGCATCCGGTTGCGGCCCGGCGACGGTCGAAGCTCGTCCACGGCAATGAACCGTCTTGCGCTCCCCGTCATGGCTATGAATCTCGAAGTCGATCTGGTCCTGCGGCGCGGACGATAGGACAACACTGATCTGCCTGGGCGTTTCGACGACGATGGGCTGTATCCAGACGACGTTCTTCAGCTGAACGAACCGGCCGTTGCCATGCGCGCCGGCGGCGTGCTCGATCGCGGCTCGGACAAGCTCCAGATGCGCGACACCCGGCAGAATGATCCTGCCCTGTATCTTGTGATCGGCCAGGAAGAGTTCCTGGCCGCTGAAAGTCGAACGATAGCCTTGACGGTCGCCGCTCGAAACATCCGTGTGCAGCAACGGATGCAGCACCGCCGGTTGCGGGGCGGCCACCACCGGCTGCGGCGCATCTTCGGCGGTCCGCCAGTACCTGTCCTTGACAAACGGGTAGGTCGGCAGCGGCATCCGCTGCAGCCGGCGCCCGTCGTAAAGCGACAGCCAATCCATCGTGGCGCCTGCGACCCAGATCTGCGCCAGTTTCTTCAATTCCCGCTTCGCCGTCCATTTCCGGATCATGTCGCCGGCATCGTCATCCGACAGGGACAGCTTCAGATGAGCGGGCGGATTCTTGATATCGGCATAGAGAAAATCGCCAGCACTCTCTCCAGCGCTCACGAAACGGGTGAGATTTTCGATCAGTTCCGCCACTGTGCCGACGACGAAAGCGACCCGGTGCCTCATCATCTCGCGCCCGGTCTGGAGCGTATAGGCGGTTCGTTGCAGCTCGGCCGGGCCGAAGTTGTCTTTGCCGACAAACGCCAAGAGCTTGCGCGCATAGGCTTTCAGCCGATCAGCATTGGCTGCCGAAAGCGGGATCAGAACCTGACCGTCATGAGCATCAGATACGTCCGGTCGTGGATAATCTTCGATCACCAGATGCACATTGGTGCCGCTATGGCCGAAGGAATTGAGCGCAGCCAGCCGGCGCTTGCCATTCTTGGCAATCCAGGGCCTGGTCTGGCTGACGACGTTGAAAGCGGTTCCCTTGAGATCGATCAACGGATTGAGCTCCTTGAAGTGCATCAATCCCGGCAATTGGCCATGCTTCATGGACAGCAGCACCTTGATCAGGCCAATGACCCCCGCCGCCGCTGAGGCGTGCCCGATATGGGATTTGGCGCTGCCCAAACCGCAATAGTCCTGGTCTGCGGTGAACTTTTTGAAAGCACGCACCAGGGCATTCGCTTCGATCGGGTCTCCAAGCCTCGTGCCGGTGCCATGCAGTTCCACATAGCCGATATCGGCCGGGTTGATCTGGTAGCGCTGGTAGACGCTGGTGATCAGCTCTTCCTGCGCGGCACCGTTAGGCGCCGTGATCCCGTTGCTGGCGCCGTCCTGATTGATGCCGGAAGCCTTGATCACGCCATAGATATGATCCTTGTCGGCAACCGCGTCGTTGAGGCGCTTGAGGACGACTATCCCCACCCCTTCCGACAGGACCGTGCCATCGCCGGATGCATCCAACGTATGGCAACGCCCTCTTGGGGAGAGCATTTCGATTTCAGACGTGCTGACGAGCGCCAGGCGGTCCAGTGCCGCATGCACGCCGCCCGCAAGTGCCATGTCCGTTTCATGGTTGCGCAGGCTTTCGCATGCCAGATGAATGGCAACGCCCGAGGACGAGCAGCCGGTGTTGACGGCAAGCGCCGGCCCCTTGAGGTTCAGGTAATACGACAGGCGCGAGGCGACCAGAGCCTCCGAGGCGCCGGTGAAATTGCTCGAGGCGTATCGCACAGGTTCGGCACCGACGAAGACGCCTACCTGCCGGTCGGATAATGTCTTCGGATCGTATCCGGCATCCTCCAACCCCTTCCAGCTTTCCTGGAGGATCAGGCGCTGATGCGGGTTCATCGATTCGGCTTCGCGAGGCGAAAGAGAGAAGAATAGCGGGTCGAAGGAGGCTCTGTCCTTCAGAATCCCGCCCCATCGGCAATAGGTCTTGCCGGACTGCCTTACCTCACTGAAATATCGCTCTCGATCCAGGTATTCGGCCGGCAATTCCACGACGCCGTCGCGGCCCTCGATGAGGTTTTGCCAAAAGCTTTCGACGTCCTCGGCCTCCGGAAATTGCCCGGATATGCCGACGATCGCGATATCGTCCGGCCGGCTTGCGGCGTTGCCGGCCGCCGTTGTCTCCGAAACATCCGCCTGAGGCGCTCGCTCCTCCCAAGCGCTTGAAGGCGCGGACTGTATGGAGGTCGCGGAAGCTGCCTGATCCATGTCGTACGGTGCGTTGTCGACGGGAGCGTCGTCATGCGGTCCGGCCGTTTGTGCCGATGCCCGGACGAGCCGTTCGGCGATTTCGTCCCGATGGTTCTGCAGAATATATTTTGTCAGGCGGTCAACGGTCGAATAGTCGAAAATGATGGCGGTGTTGAGCGAGACCGCCAAGACATCCTTGAGCCGGTTGACGAAGTTCACGCCCAGGATCGAATCGACGCCGTAGTCGGCGAAGGGTACGTCCTTCTTGATACTCTCCCCTGACACCTTCAGCGCGTCGGCCAGAGCGCTCAAGACATGGACTTCGATGTCAGCGGCCGAAACCGCTGCAGAGATGGGCGAAACCGGCCTATCCGCAATTTTCACCGGCGCGGGCTGCCGTTGCGGTTCTGGCTGGTGGACCGGCAGACGCTTGATCGCCGTTTCTTCTGCCTGATGCGGCGCGACCCTTTGCCGAATAACGCCGTCGCTTTCGGCGACCAGAACCTGCTGTCCGAGGCGCCCGGCGTCCGGTTCGGGGATGAAGATGGAGCCGAAACCTTCCTGGCGCAAAACGGACCGCCAGCTTTCGACATCGAGCAAAGGCGAGCCATGGATGCGCAATTCCTCATCCTCATACCGCCACCATCCATCCAGCAGACCGAATGTCAGCGTGCCGAAGAGCGATTTCTCGGTGAGTTCGTTGAGCAGCAGAATGCCGTTCTTCTTCATCACCGCCTTGGCATTGCGGAGGGTCTCCCTGATATTCTTCGTGGCATGCAGCACATTGGTCGCGATCACGACATCATAGGCTCCGAGATCGATATTCTGCTGTGCGGGCGGTTCTTCAACATTCCACAGCCTGCACGCCAGAAAGGGATAGTCGGCGCCATACTGTGTCTTGCCATGCACCAGGAAAGCGTTGGAAATGTCGGTATAGCAATATTCGCGGATATGGGATTGAAACTGGGCGATATGGGGAAGAACGATGGCTGCCGTCCCGCCGGTGCCGGCGCCGATCTCGATGATGCGGATGTCGCCTTCGGGGCGCTGGGCCACCAGCAGGGCCAGATAGGCTTTTGCCGTTTCCGCCACCTGCATATTGAAAAAATCGGCCCGCTCGTTGTGCTTGTATATACCTTCGACTTTGTCGAGCGACGCATTGGGGAAGATGATATCCGTTGCCAAAACGGCGCCGCGCAAGATGTCCGGCAGATGCTGCAGGCATTCGTCGATCAGTCGAACGACCGCCCGGCTTTGCGGGTCCTGAAGATAGGACGTCTTGCGTGCTTCCCACGATACCAGGAACGCCTGTTCGGCGTCGCGGCTATCGAAAGCCGTATAGCCGGAAAATACGACCTGCCCGTTCTCATGGCGCACGTAGCCATGCCGCTCCAGGATCTCCAGGCAGCACTCCTTCCACCAGCGGGCATATTTATCCAGCACTCCGGCCTTCGCGCGGAGATCCTCGACCGATCCGGACGAATTGTCCGGTCCGGTGAAAACCCCCAGCTGACGGATCTGCAAGAACAAGCGTTTCGATATCCACTGATCCAGCTCCTCCAGGGGATTCGGCTTCGAGAGAATATCCACCTTAAGCTTGCTCATAATATTCTTCCTTCAAACGGGCAAAGAGAGAGGGATTCGCTTGCGACGAGAGATAGCTGACTTCGTTCTGCCTCAGGCCCATCATCTCCTGCAGGGGTTGCGATGCGGGCATGCACAGCAGCTGGTCCGCGCCGCCCCTCTGCAGTTGGCTGATGAACCGATCGAAGAAGCGCGTGCCGACCTCGTCCTGGATCAGGCCGAATCTCGCGGATAGCGGCGCTTCAAGCGGCGTCCCCTTTACGGTCGCTTCCCAATATCCCCAGTTGATGATGCCGACCGGGAACCGGCTTTGATGGCGCTGCGACCTGGCCGCCGCATCGGCAAAGGTGATACCGGTCGCGTAACCGGCACTGTCCTTGGCGGACAGGAACGAGAAGGACTGGACCGACGAGAAATAACACAGGAAGTCCAGCGGTTCGTCTCGCAGCGCGGCGTGAAATTGCCGGCTGCCGGTGATCTTGACGTCCAGAATATCGGTAAATTCCCGCTCGGTCGTTCCGGCGATCGAATTCTCGGGATGAAACACGAGACTGGAAAAGAGCGCGCCGTTCAGGACCGGATATTTCTGCTTCACCTTGTCGATGGCTTGCCTCAGCGAAACCGCCTCGGTGACATCCGCCTGTACGTACCAGGGAGATGCTCCCAGCGGCTGGAAGCCCGCCAGCTTCGCCTGCAGCGCCGGATCGGTTTCCGCCGTGCGGCCCAGCCACACCACCTTGGCACGATACCGTTCGATCAGGTGGCGGGTGACGATCTGGCCGACTGTTCCAGAACCGCCGGCGATCAGATAGACGCCTCCTTCCCTCAATCCCGGCGAGCTGTTTTCCGGGTCCCACTGCCATTTCAGGAAGGATTGCTGATAGCGGCGGCCCGCCTTGATCTTGATCACCGTTCCGCGGTCGGACGGCGCCTCGTCGAGCATCATCTTCAACGCCGCCCGCCGCAGCGCATCATCGGCGAAATCGCTGCGGGTGAGGTCGATGTTTCGGACCAGAAAGCGACGGTCTCCCTGAGCCAGCGCGTAGGCCAGCCCCGACAGTCCGCCACCTTCAGGCTCGCTCGGCGCGTCATCCGGCTGATGGTTGTCCAGCGTCAGGATGAAGCAATCGGCCGCCGTGCCGGCCTTATTGTACTGTTGCAGTGCTTTCACCAGGCGCAGCAGCTGGATTTCATTGACGGCGGAATACTGGATCTGCCGGTCGTCCTTCTCGGCTAAAGTTCCGGTCCCGGCTAGGAAGAAAATGCGGTCGGGCGTATGCGCATCCTTCAGGCACATATGAAAGCCATCGGCATCATCGATATCGCAGGTCCACTCCGTATCCGAAACGCGCTGTGTTGCCTGACCAAGACGAATCTGGACTATGTTCGCGTCAGGATGACTTCTCCGGCACTCCGTCAGAATATCCTTTTCCAACTGGAGTGAGGTTTCTCCATATACGAGCAGAATTTGCCTGATTGGACGATCCTGCCGGACAGGCTGCGAGACAGGCTGTTCATTCCACACTGGACGATAGCTGACTTGATCCCAGGACGAGCTTTCGGTGTCCTGCGGCTTTGTGTCCTTGGTGTTTGTAATCCCGGCAACCGCCGTTCCGTCGACGGTCGGGAATGCCTTGATCGACATCGAGTGCTGCAGTTTCGCAAGCAAGCTGCCTTGCCCGCCGGATTTCACGTCCCCGGAGGAGTCAAGACTGCCTTCGGGCGTCCAATAGCGATCACGTGCGAAAGGATAGGCGGGCAGACTGATACGATGAGGTCTGTCCTCGCCATAGAGCTTACTCCAATCCGGGTTGAGGCCCTTCACCCACAGTTCGAGCAGCTTGGGATATTTCCCCTGCGCGATCCATCGATCGATGGTTTCCCGCAGATCCGCATCGCCCGAGAAAAGCGCGATGGTCTCGTCGTTTCGCTTGACCTGCCCATGCCAGAGATCTTCCAAACCCTGCTCGTCGGCCAACCACGCCTGGAGCGTATCCGACAGCTGCTCGAGGGAACTGGCCAGAAAGCCCAGCCGCTCCTCCATGGCTTCCCGGCCGACCTGAAGCGTATAGGCCAGGTCAGACAGAACCAATGTCGGATTGTCCGCGATGAACGTTCGGAGATTTTCAGCCACCTCCCGCAGGCGCGGCTCGTTTTTCGCCGACAGCACGATCACGCTTGCAGCATCCCGCGACGCGGCAGCCTGACGGCCCTCGCTGCGGTCGTCGAGATACTCCTCGATGATGAGATGCGCGTTGGAACCGCCTGCGCCAAACGACGATATCCCGGCGATCCTGGGTATCCGCCGGCCGTCGATCACCGGGGCTTCCCAATGTCTCAGCGACTGGTTGACCACGAAGGGCGTGCGATCGAAATCGATATTGGGATTCAATACCGACGAATGCAGCGAGGGAACGATCTCCTGATGTTTCATCTGCAGGAGGACCTTTGTCAGCCCGGCAATGCCCGCCGCCGACTCACCATGGCCAATGTTGGACTTGGCGGAGCCAAGGAAGCAGAAGCCGGTATCCTTGGTGAACTGGCCGAATGCCTTGGTCAGTCCGGCAATCTCGATGGGATCGCCGAGCTTCGTGCCGGTGCCGTGCGCTTCTATGTAGCTGATATGCCGCGGATCGGTGCCGGATTCCGCCAATGCGCGCCGGATCGCGGCGGTTTGCGCCTGCGGATTGGGCACCGTGTAGCCATTGGTCTTGCCGCCATGATTGAGGGCGCTACCCTTGATGACGCCGTAAATGTGGTCCTGATCCCTTTGCGCGTCGGACAAGCGCTTCAGCACCACGGCGCCGACGCCTTCGGCGGGGATATAGCCGTCGCCGCCAACCCCGAAGCTCTGGCACCGTCCTTCGCTGGAGATGAATTGTCCGGCGCTGAGCATCAGGTATTTGTTGGGGTGAACGGTCGTGTTCACGCCGCCGGCAATCGCCAGGCTGGTTCGCCTCTGCTTGAGATCCTGGCAAGCCAGGTGAATGGCCGTCAGCGAGGAAGAGCACATGGTGTCCAGCGTCATGCTGGGACCATGGAGGTTGAGGACATAGGACACGCGGTTGGCGATGCTGGCCAGGCTGACCGCGAAGCCCATGCGATTGCCGCGCAAGCTCGCTTCGGCCCCGAAGAGCTGATATTCCCCGTACATCACGCCGACATAGACACCGACCTGCCCTGCCAGATCCTCCTCCTCGGCCAGCTGCAGGCCGGCCCGCGTATAACCCGCGTCCTCGACCGCCATCCAGGCATGCTGCAGGAACAGCCGCTCCTGGGGATCGGTATATTCGGCCTCCCTCGGCGACATGTTGAAGAAGAATGGATCGAACTCATCGACGCCCTCGATGAAGCCGCCCCATTTGCTGAAGTGGTATCCGATCTGGCTGCGGTCTTCGCTGAAATAATCCCGCCAGTCCCAGCGCTCCTTCGGCACTTCCGTGATGCAGTCCTTCCCGTCACGCAGGTTCTGCCAGTATTCACGGATACCGAAGGCCTGCGGATAGCGGCCGCTCAAGCCGATGATGGCAATCGGCTCGTCAGTGACGGCCGCGAGCGAGGTGATCACAGCCGGAGCAACTTGTTGCAGCGGACGTCTGCTCGACAGCGACGGCGGTGGTGTTCTCTTCGAAACATTGGGCGTTGCGACCGCCGCCGTGCGGCTTTCGGCTTGCTTTTCGGCCGGCTGGCGATCCGCCGGCGCGAACAATCCCGCCAGCTTGTCGGCATGCGCGCTAACAAAATATTCGGCCAGTTCGCGAATGGTCTGATATTCGAACAGCAGCGTCTTCGACAGAGGCCCGAAGGTCTTCTCTAGCTGATTGGTCAGATTGACCGTCAGAATGGAATCGATCCCGTATTGCTCCAGCGGCGCCTGCGGATCGATGCGCGAGGCCGGCAGCTTCAAGAGCGCTGACAATTGCTTGCCAAGGAAATCCTGCATTTTCTCCTGCAGACTGTCGGACGCAGGCAGTGTCGTCGGCGCGGGCGACATGGCCGGTGTCGGTGCCGGCGCGGCTTCAGCGAGCGGCGGCCGCGCGGGTATCTCTTTGTCAAACAGCACCTGACGGATCAACGCCAGGTCACCCTCCATGACGCCGACCTGCGCATGGCCCGAGCTCAGGCTCTGGTAGAAGGACAGCAATCCGATCTCGGTCCGCATCGGATGCATGCCGATCGTCTCGCGGATTTGCCGCTGGGCGGCTTTGTCCACCGTCATTCCACCGTTCTGCCAAAGAGGCCAATTGACAGACAGGGTTCGCCCACGTCTTTCACCCTTGGCCACCAGCCCGTTCCGGTAGCCGGCGAATTGATCCATGAAGCCGTTGGCGGCGGCATAATCGGCCTGGCCCATGCTGCCCATCGCTGATGCCTGCGAGGAGAACAGCACCAGGAAATCCAGATCGAGATGTCGGCTCGCCTGATCGAGATGCCAGGTGCCGGTCACTTTCGGCGCCAGAACACGGCGGAATTCCTCCGCGGTCTTGGTGAGGATGAATTGATCGGCGATCATTCCGGCGCAATGCAGAATGCCGTTCAGGCGCTTGTATTGGCCCTGAATGGCGCTCAGCAGGGCAGTCACCTGCTCGGCATCGCAAATATCCAGCTGCCTGTAATCGATCGCATCCTTTCGGGGAGACAGGGCCTCGAGCCCGATCCGCTGTTCCTGCGTCAACGGCGCGCGTCCGGTCAGAACAACCTGAGCATTCGGAACCTGCCTGAGGATCTCCCGGGTGAAGATCGTGCCCAGGCCGCCCAGTCCCCCGACGATCAGGTAAACGCCCTGATCCTGGAACACGACGCCGATACCCGCCTGCGCCGGCTGCTCCTCCCGCCAGCGCAAGACATGCCGGACGCCGTCGCGATAGCGGGCGACGGTCCCTGACGAGGCGCGCTGGTTTTCGCGCAGGCGATCGGCCAGATCCTCGGCGCCGGCCTTGGGATCGACAACGACCAGCTGACCGGCGATCAGCGGATTTTCCAGCGCCGCCGACTTCAACAAGCCGGACAGACCGGCAAACACCATCCGCTCGGGATGATCGGGGACGACGACCTGGAGGAGCACCTTGCCTCGGGGCTTGCCCTTGAGGATGCTCTGGATCTGTTCGAGGGAGGCCAGCGCGTATCGGCTGTAGCGCTCCGCGACATCCTCGCCTTCCGTGGCCTGAAGCAGCACGCAACGGCTGTCAGGCAGGCGTCTCTGAATATCGGCCGGCGTGATGCCGGGTATCTCGCAGAGAATGACATGGTGTTCATTCCAGACGGCATTGCCCGCCGGCGCCGGGCGCGGCTCCCATGCCGGCACGGCAAGCAGGCTGCCCATGCGTCCGGAGGTTATGCCCGCATTCTGGCTGGAGCCGAGCGCCCTGAACGAAAGCCCCCGGATCTGCGCGCAGAGCTGCCCGTCCTGATCCATCAGATCAATATCCAGTTTGGCTACCTTGTCCTTGGGTTGGCTTCCCTCCGCGAAGCGCACCCAAGCGAACATCTCTCTGGTGCACGGCGCCAGCACGCGCAGGGATTCCAGTGCGAAGGGCAGCGAGACCTGGTTCGGAACGTCGGCGAGATCGGCGAGAAGATTGACGGAAGCCTGCAGCGCGCTGTCCATGAGGCTGGGATGCAGCTCGTAAACCCGATGGTCGTTTTCCACCACGGCAGGCAAGGTCAGCCGGGCAAGGCATTGCTGGTGCCCTAACCGGATGGAGGCAACCCCCTGATGAGCAGGCCCGTAATTCACGCCGGCTCGGGCGAAAGCCGCGTAAAGATCGTCGGCGGTCATATGTTCAGGTCTCATTCCGGCTTGCAATTGGCGGATATCCGCGGGAGACGATCCCGTCTGATGGCCGAAGGTCACGTTCCCCTGACTGTGGACAATCCGCTCATCCGCCTCCAGGCTGTAAACCTCATAGCCGATGAGCTCGCGGCCATCCGGAGACGGCATGACGGACAGATCGATGGAAACACTCTTGCTGGCCGCCACCGCCAGCGGCTGCAGCCAGACGGTATCCCGCAGGTCCAGAACGGCGGCTTCCGGCCGCTCGGGCATGGCCTGAATGACGGCGGCGCGCACCATTTCCAGATAGGCCACGGCCGGCAGGATTTTCCGCCCGTTGATCTCGTGATCTTTCAGGAAGAACTCCTCGCCCGTGAAGACGGAGGTGTAGCGCTGCTGCGCCAGATCGGAGGTGTTGCTGTGCAATAGCGGATGCAGGACCTCGGTTGCGATTGCGGCCTTCGCCGGACGCGGCTCGACCGCCGCATCCACCCAATGCCGCTCTCTGGCGAACGGATAGGTGGGCAAGGCAATTCGCTTCGAGCCCGGCGCGAACAATGCGTGGAAGTCCAGCTCGTATCCCTGGACATAGAGCTCCGCGATGGTGGCGAGATGTTCGAGATAGCGAAGGTCGTCGGAGCTATTCCTGCATTCCTGAATGCACTGGTTTCCGTATTTCTTCAGCGATGCCTGCTCCCGGACCTTGCCTTCCGGCAGGGCCGCATAAATCCGGCTGTCACGGGCGGGCTTTCCCGTTACCGCAAGCCCTTGCTCCAGCAACTGCATCAACTCCGCCGGACTGCGGGCGATGCAGGCGAAGCGGTGAGGAAGATGCATGCGGCCGACAAACAGGGTGTGGCTCATGTCGTTCACCGACACGTCGGGCGTCTGCCGGCAAAACGCCAGCAGATTGCCCACCTGCTGCCTCAGCTGTTCAGCCGTGCGCGCGGAAAGCACCACCAAATAGCCCGGGGCCTCGATCGCCGCCGGGCGCGTCTCGGGCATTTCCTCGATCACCATATGGGCATTGGTGCCGCTGATGCCGAAGGAGCTGATGGCGGCGCGCCGGCGCTCGCCCTCGGCCACATGCCAGTCCGACAATTCCGTGCAGGGATAAAAGGGGCTGGATGGGAAGTCGATGGCGGGATTTGCCCTCTCGAAATGCAGTAGGGCCGGAATCTGGCGATGTTTCAGCGCCATCAGGACCTTGAGAACGCTGGCGATACCGGCCGCGAGCGTCGCGTGGCCGATATTGGCTTTGACCGAACCGATCGCGCAGAACTGCTTCCTGTCGGTATATTGCCGGAACGCGTCGGTGAGCGCCTTGAACTCGACCGGGTCGCCCATTCGCGTGCCTGTGCCATGCGCTTCGATGAGCTGAATAGTTTCCGGGTTGATATCGAACTGCTCATAGACGGAGAGCTCGAGCCGCTGCTGCGATTGCGCGCTCGGGGCGGTGATCCCGTTCGTACTGCCATCCTGGTTCATGCCGCTGCCAGCGATCACGCCATGAATGGTGTCCCCGTCTCGCAATGCATCCTGCAAGCGCTTCAGGACGACGACGCCGGTGCCCTCGCCCGGCACGAAGCCATTGGCGCCGGCATCGAAGGCGCGGCATTTGCCGTCGAGAGACAGCATGCCGGCACGATTGGTGACCTGATGGTAATCGGGCTTCAGCTGCAGGAACACGCCGCCGGCCAGCGCCATGTCGGTCTCGCGCGACCAAAGGCTCTGGCAAGCCAGATGGATGGAGACCAGCGAGCTGGAGCAGGCCGTATCGACCGAGATCGCCGGTCCCAGAAGGTTGAGATAATAAGCGATCCGCGCCGGGATCACCGATGGCGCGTTACCCCAGAAGGCTTGCGCCGGCGGCTCATCGGAGAAGAACTCGGCATATTCCGAGCGGCTGCAGCCGGCGAAAACGCCGCAGCGCATCTTGTCCATGCCCTTGCCGGCATAGCCGGCATATTCCAGCGCCGTCCAGCAATCCTCCAGGAATATGCGCTGCTGCGGGTCCATGTACATGGCCTCCAGCGGCGAGATCTTGAAGAATGCCGGATCGAACAGATCGACGGAATCCACGAAGCTGCCCCTGCTGCAATAGGCGGTTTCCGTGCTGCCGGGACTGATGCATTCGCTCTTGTTCCAGCGGGATATCTCCTTGACCAGGTCCTTCCCGTCCCTGAGATTTTCCCAGAAGGCATCGACCGATTCCGATTCAGCGAAGCGACCGCTCATGCCGATGACGGCAATCGGCTCATGCGCGAAGCCATGCACCCGATCCGCCGTCGCGCCTGCAGCTGCCGGGATACCTTCGATCTTCGCTTGCTCGGCCGTGTACCGCGTTTGCGTTAACTGCGCTGCAATCGCCGCGCCCCAGACGGACAGCACATAATGGCTGAGCTTCTCGACCGAGCCGTAATCGAACAAGTGATTGGTTTCGAGCTCGACCCGGAGGATGGCGTTGACGGATTGGACGAGTTCCGCACCCATGATCGAGTCGATGCCGTAATCCGCGAAGGATGCATCATAGTCGATCAGGTCCGGATCGATTTCCAGTGCGGCGGACAGCTTCTCCGTGATGACCCCTTGTACATGATCGATCGCCATTTGCCCGGTGACGACGGGCAAATCCGGTCGCCGGGCTGCACGATCGGTCGATATTTCGTGTGCGGGCTGCTGCTGTACAATGGGAGAGCCGGATTCCGGATGACGCAAATCTGCCGCAACGCCTTTTCTCAGGCCATTGCCGTCATATTCGAAATGATACTGTTCCGGATTGAAGTTGCGCCATTGTTTCAGCTCTTCCAGCGTGCCGGGGAAAACCGCGACATTCTCACCCTGTTTGGTCTGATACCAGGACGAACATCCGCTCGAGAACGATCCCATCCGATTCCTTTCCCTGACGAACGCCACGAATTTCTCGGCCTCGGCTTCCCTGGCCTCCACGGACTTCACGTGATTGGCTTCGCAGTAGCGGATGATCTCCAGCAGGTTCTCGCAGCTATGCTCATATATCGCCGTGATCGAGGTCGCATTGGTGCCCGAATTCGGCCCTGAGCCCAGGAAGAAATTGGGAAAATGAGGCGCGGCGATGCCAGCATGGCTTTTGGGGAAGTTGCCGAAATAGTCGTTGAGCTCCAGCTGGTTGCGTCCCCGTACCGTGATCCTCGGCTTGAATTGGTTGAGATCGTAACCGGTGGCCAACAGGATGATGTCGAAGGCTTCCGCGTCGTTTTCCGTCTCGATGCCGGTGGCAGTAATTCGCACGGCAGGCACGGTTTTCAGCGCGACATTGTCGGCGCGGATCTGGCGATGATAGGTGTGCGACATGCAGGGCCGGCTGCATCCGGGCGAGTAATCCGGCACCATATCGATCTCACGCAGCCACTGATAAAACGAGCGCCAGTCCTCATTCATGTCGCGGGAGAAGTACCGCTCGACCTGCGTATCCGGATGGAAGGGATTGAGCTGAACAGGATCGTTGGAAACGGCGTAGAATTCATCGGCCGTCGCCAGGTATTCACTTCGATGCTTCAGCCAGAATTGATAATCGCTGCCGAGTTTCTGCTGGGTTGGCCGACCATAAGTGGCTCTTGGATAGATGTATTTGGGTGAGCGGGCATAGACGACCAGCCTTTCTGCTATCGGCTGCAGCGCTTCCACCAGCTGTATTTGTGTCGTGCCGTTGCCGATGATGGCAATCCGTTTGCCTTTGAAATCCCAATCGTCTGCGCGGCATTCCAGCGCATGCATCAGGGAGCCTTGGAATTCCTTCATTCCCGGAATGTTCGGGATGTTGCCGACGTGACCCTGACCTTCATTCGCCGCATGAATATAATATTTGGCAGCTATCGTTTCGTCATTTTCGAAGGTCAGCAGCCATTGTCCGGAGTCTTCTTGCCAGTCGGCTTCTTTGATCTTCCTGTTGAAGGTGATGTGGGAGTACAGATCGTATTTGCGTGCAACCGTCTGGAGATATTCCAGAATGTCGGGCTGCTTGGCCCAGATGTCGCCGGTGAAATGCTCGAATGAATAGGCATAGGCCAGCATGGGAATATCGCAGCCGCATCCCGGCCAGCGATTGACATACCAGACCCCGCCGACATCCTCGTTCTTCTCTATAATCCTGAAGGGAATGTTGGCCTTCTTCAGAAACACGCCCATGCAGAGCCCGAATAGCCCCGCCCCGCCGATGATCACCAGCGGGGGCTGACCGGACGCTGCAATAGGCTTGGCTGATGATGACGACACGACGATCTTGCCGTCGCCAGACGTCTCATCCCTATCGCCTTCGCGGGCTGCATGGCCACGGCCTATCGGAGCGACCGCATGCCTGTATGTCTCTCCGGCAAAAGGATAGCCGGGCAGGCTGATGCGCCGCGGCCGATCGTCGCCGTAAAGGCGCTGCCAGTCCACATCGAGCCCATCGACCCAAAGCTGCAGCAATTCCGACAGCTTTCGATCGGCAAGCCATTCCTTGACGGCTGCCATTGTTCCGCTGTCGCGAGCGAGAGCCCTGGCACGCTGCGGATCGGGTCTGGCATCCGTTCGGAAGAGGTCTGCGACATCCCCTGCATCGTCAAGATAGGCACGCAGCTTTGCCTTCAACTCACCGAAGGAGGCAGTGATGAGACCCAGACGATGGGTCATGGCATCTCTGCCCGTCTGCAGCGTATAGGCGACATCGGCTAGCTCCACTTTGCTTCCGTCATTGCCACCCACCTGCAGCCGGCTGATCGCGTATAGGAGATCGTTCGCCTTCTGCCGTAGCTGCTCCGCCGTGCGGGCCGATAGCAGAATGGCCACTTTGGCGGGCTGGTCGCGCCGAGAAGCGAGCTCTCCGATATGTTCGGCAGGCAGATATTCCTCGATTACCACATGGGCATTGGTCCCGCTGCGGCCAAAGGCGCTAACGGCGCCCAGGCGAGGTTTACCTTGCGTCCGATGCCACTCCCGGACGGACTTGTTGATGTAGAAGGAACCATTCGCTCGATTGAAATGAGGATTTTCCTCCTCGCAATGCAGGCTGGCCGGTATTCGATTATGCCTCATGCTTTGCAGCAAGCTGACAACGCTGACCAGCCCGGAAGCGGCCATCGTGTGGCCGAGATTGCCTTTACAGCTCGTAATGGCGCAACTGCCGGGCTCTGCCCTCGGCTCTTTCCTGCCGCGCAGCATCTTGAACGCATCATGCAAAGCATTCAGCTCGACCGGATCTCCAAGCTTGGTGCCGGTGCCGTGGGCGACGATATGGCCGATATTGTCGATGTCGATCCTGTGGTCAGCATAGATCCGCCCGACAAGCTCGGCCTGCATCTTGCCGTTCGGGGCCGTGACACCATTGGTCTTGCCGTCGAAATTGATGCCGCTGGCCTTCAGGACGCCGTGAATAGGGTTTCCATCTGCAATCGCCGCCGCCAGCGGCTTCAGCATCAGCGATACCACGGCTTCCCCGACGCCTATGCCATCGGCATTCGCGGCAAAGCTGCGGCACTGTCCGTCGGATGACAACATACCGGCGCGGCTCATGGTGACATAACTGTGAGGCGAGAGTGTCAGAGCAACACTTGCGACGAGGGCCGTATCGCATTCGCCCTGCCGTAAGCTCATTGCGGCCTGGTGCAGCGCGACCAGGCCGGAGGAGCAGGCAGTATTGGTGACAATCGCCGGACCGTGAAGATCCAGAAAGTAGGAAAGACGAGAGGCGATCATCGCGGCACCGCCAGTCGTGATTCCGCGCCACCCGACCAGCATCTCGTGCTGACTTTCCTCCATGCCGACGAAAACAGCCGTCCTCGATCCCCTGATTGATTGCGGCGACAGGCCGGCATCCTCGATCGCCCGGTAGCATTCCATCAGCAGCAATCGCTGCGCCGGGTCCATATCTTGCGCTTCCCGGGGCGAGATATCGAAGAACAGTGGATCGAAATGCTCGATATCTCGGATGAAGCCGCCGCGGTTGGTCGTAATTTTATTGTCGGGATCGCCGGGGGCGATAAAATAATCGCGCCAGTTCCACCGGCTTTCAGGAACCTCTTTGATAGCGTCCCTGCCATCGGCCAGCAGCGTCCATAATTCATCGACCGTATCGGCATCGGGAAAACGACCCGCCATGCCGATGATGGCGATAGGCTCCCGTCGCTGCCTTTGGTCCTCGGCCGGCGCGTGAACTTGGCGAACCGGAAGTCTTTCGGACGGAGCGGCGGCAACCGCATGAAGCAGGTCCGTATCCTGCATCCCACCTATCTTCGGCGCCGAACGATAAAATGCCTGCAGATGATCCCGGTGTTGGTTGACGAAATAATCGCTGAGCTGATCTATCGAGATGTAGCTGAAAAACAGCGCCGGCGTGATCTCTATCAAGAAATGTGCGGTCAGCTGTTGCGCAAGCTCGGTCAGGTTGATCGAGTCCAGACCATATTCGGCGAGATGAACTCCCTCTTCCAGCCTGTCGATCGCGATCTTGTAACCGTCGGAAATCAGCCTTTTCAAATCCGCCGCGACAACTGCTTTCAGCTCGTCATCAGGCACATCCATCGTCTTCTTGGCACTGGGCTGCGAAGCGACTGCAACCGGTTTCTCGCGGCTCACGGTAACCTGCTGATGAGGCGCCTTTTCGTAGAAGCGTTGCAGCAAGGACGTTATCCGGCGTGGATCGCCGATCATGACCAGCGCCTGGGCGCAACCGGCTTGCACGAGATCGCACCATAGAGGAACGCCATATCGGGCAGATAAAGCTCTCTGACCGCTCGTCTTCAGATAGAAATCGGCTCGCTCCTTGTTGCGAGCGCCCATTCCTCCTTCCGCGCCGTCCCATAGGGGCCAGTTGATGACAATCGTCTTTCCTGGCAAAGCCTCGTTTTGCTCGCGATACGCCCCGTAACCCATCTGAAAACGGTTGGCTATGGCATAGTCGCAGCCGCCAAAATCCCCGAGCAGCGCAGCAGACGATGAGAAATAGCAAATGAAATCCAAAGGCTGCTGGCCAAACGCCTGATCCAGTAACAGCGTCCCAATCGTTTTTGGTCCCATTACCTGCCGAACGTCAGCGGCGGATTTCTCGAAAAACGCCTTATCGGATTCGACGCCAGCAGCGTGGATTATGCCTGTCAACCGAAATGGCAGCCGCAGAGCCAGAGATTTCAGAGCGGCTTCGTCGCGGACATCTACCGCTTCGTAGACCGCCTCGCAGGCCCCGAGCTGTTTTAGCTCATCAAGCTGCTTTCGAATGGCATCGGTAAGTGGCCGCCGTCCCACGAGCATCAATTTTGCCTGATAATGGCTGGCCAGATAGCAGGCGAAGGCGAAGCCCAACGCACCCAAGCCGCCGGTAATCAGATATCCGCCATATTGTTTCAATGCAGCGGCTTGGGCCTTTTGCTCGATCTCAACCGCCCGAACCGAAAGCCGGTAGGCTTGCTCGCCCCTGAACCACGCTATGCTTTCACGAGCCGAAAGTGCCATTGCCTGCTTCAAATCGATCGCAATATTCTCGCTGTAGACGATCGAAATGACGGTGGTCGGATAATGCGGTTTCAAAGTGCGCTGAAAACCGATCCAGGCGTAGTCCCAGCATGAATCCGGGGACTGTTGATCGTAGTGTCCCAGCAGCGTCAGCTGCGATATCTGGCCGGCGAATGGCTTTACGGCTTTGAACAAGGTGAACAGTTCATGGATACCAACCTCGCCCTTGCCTTTCGACCAGGCATAGACGACCGACCAGGCCTTATCCGCCTCGCCGACGAGTCGACGGAACAATGTTTGCAGCTGCACTTCGTCGTTGGCCCGGCAACAATACAAACGATCGGAAAGTTTCTGAAAGCGGTCGCCGCGGATAACATAGATTATATCGCCGGCAAGTCGGGCACTTGCATCAACTGGCGGCTCGTTCAGCCAATTCTCATCCGAGAAGACGATCGTCCGTCGGGCATGGGATGCTTGAACATGCACCTCTGTTTCAGAGGTAACTAGTGGCACTTCCTGCCAATATTCTTGGAAAATGAGCGGTGCCGACCCACCGTAGTACAGGTCGTTATCGATAGTACCGGCCCTTGCTTTTGTCTCGGCACTCTTCCCCGAAGAGTTAGACTTGACCCTGGCGAGAAGCTGTTCCTTTTCATCGCCCGACAATGTTTCGAATTGCCGGATTACTTCGTTCCGATCAATCTTCTTCGAAAAGACGTCTTTCACAATATTATCGATGAGCGAAAAGTCGTTTGTCATCTTTATTGCCTAGTTGAACCAGAAACAGTGAATGACGGACGACAGGCGCTATGAGGCACCTATCGCGTCCAGCAAGTTCTCAAATTCGCGACGCAACCGTCGCTTTGTGTCAGCATCTGAAAAGACTGACGGATCCGGTGCGTTGATCGCTTCCGGCGAAGACGTGCGGACCAGGTCCGCATGGACCCAATATCGGTCCCTTGCGAAAGGATAGGTCGGCACGCTGACCTTTTGCGGCAGGCGATCGCCATTCAGGCGTTTCCAGTCGATATCCTGGCCGTTCACCCATCGCACCAGGATCACGTCGTAATCAGCCTGCGCATGCAGTTCCGCTAGGGAGCATTCCGGGCGATCGCCAGGCTTTTGGCTGGAGCTCCAATGAATGCCGTCCGCATCCTGTCCCTCGCTAAGCAGCAAGCCGAGCTTGTTCTTCAGGTCGTCCACCGAATACGCAACAAATCCCAGCCGATGTTTCATCTGGTCCCGGCCCACCTGGAGCGTACAGGCCAGCTTCACCAGATCGGCATGCGTGAACTCGGTTCCCGCCGCCTTGCGGGTGATCCACTGTAACAGTTTCTCCGCATAGGCCTTCAATCGATCCTGATATTTGGCCGACAACACGATCATTACGGGAGTCTCATTTGCCCGTACCGAGGCTGTCGGCGCCTGCGCAGGGATATATTCCTCAAGCACCAGATGAGCGTTTACCCCGCCGAAGCCGAACGAGCTGATCCCTGCGCGCAATGGGAGTTCGCGGCCTTGCGCGTCGGTGATACGCTCCCATTTCCGGGTTTCACTGACGATATGGAACGGACTACCCTCTAGATTGATGAGCGGATTCACCTCGCGGCAATGCAAACTCGGCGCCAGCGTCCTGTGCTTCATCTGAAGCAGCACCTTGACGACGCTGGCCACCCCCGCGGCAAGCTCCAGATGCCCGATATTGGTTTTGACCGACCCAATGCCGCAGCCAGACATCTCATCGTTCGAAGAGGCCGGATAAGCGTTCAATTCCCTGAACGCTTCCTGCATGCTGTTGATTTCGATCGGATCACCCAGCGGCGTGCCTGTGCCGTGCGCCTCGATATAGCCGATGGTTCGTGGATCGATATTTGCCTGCCTGATGGCCGCAACCAAAAGCTCCTTCTGTGCTTTCGGATTCGGCGACGTCAATGTGTTTGCTCGGCCGCCGTGATTGATCGCGCTAGCTTTGATCACACCGTAGATGTGATCTCCATCCGCTTCGGCTCGCGACAATGGCTTAAGTATCAGGATGCCGACGCCCTCGCCCCGGACATAACCATCCGCCTGGCTGGAGAAGGTTTTGCAGCGGCCATCCCTGGCTAGCATTCCCGCCTTGCTGAAACTGATATGGACCTGTGGAGAGAACATGCCCTGAACGCCGCCGACGATCGCGACATCGGCCTCGCCGCTTCTGATAGAGCTGATGCCGCGGTGGATCGCGACCAAGGAGGAGGAGCAGGCGGTATCTATAGGCTCGCTCGGACCATGGAGGTTGAGAAGATGGCTGATGCGGCCCGGCGCGATCGACGAGACCGTGCCAATGACCGTCTGCCCGCCGATCTCTGCGCCGGAGTTCGCCAACACGTCCGCATAGCCGCTATTTCCGATACCGACGAACACGGCCGTCTTGCTGCCGGAAAGGCTGGCAGGCGCATACCCTGCATCTTCGATCGCCGTCCAGACATGAGTCATAAGCAGGCGATGGCAGGGGTCCATCAGCTCCGCATCTCTAGGCGAAATGCCGAAGAACAAGGGATCGAACTCGCCGCTGCCGGCAATAAAGCCGCCCCATTTCCTGTCGGTCTTGTTTTTCTCTGTCGCGGGGTTGCCGTAAAACTCCTCCCAGCTCCAGCGCTCGATCGGAATTTCACTTATGCAGTCACGGCCGTCAGCCAGATTTCTCCAGAATTCGTCAATATCCTCCGCCATCGGGAACTTTCCGCTCATGCCGATGATGGCGATCTCTCCGATGGCATCCTCCTGCTTTGGCACATTTCCGATGCTGTCATCCGAAAAGCGCGTGGCATCAGGCGCCGGAGACCGCGGCGGTATTACCGAGGCCCTCCCATCGACATGGGCGGCTGTATCGCTCTGGCCAATCAGAGCTATTTCCTCCTCGCGCTCACCCTTTTCCTCTTCGCCAATGAAGCTCTGAAACAGGCTCGAATATTCTTCGAGCAGGTAGGCAGCGAGGCTGTCGATGCTGTTATATTCGAAGAAGATGGTCGGGGTGATCGCATCGGCGCTCCCGGGCTTCAATTTATACAAGTCATTGAGCTTGTTGCTGAATGTGGTGAAGGAAATCGAATCGAAGCCATAGGCACCGAACGGTTTGCTCTCATCGATCTCCGAGGGCCGCATGCGGACCTGTTGTGCGGCAATTTCCTTCAGCTGCGTGAAAACCTGTCTGCGCAGGTCCTGTGAGCTTAGAGGCGCCGAAACTTGAGTTCGATTTCTATCGAGGGGAGAAGTTTGCGGCGCCGCCGCTTTCAGATAGGTGGCTTTCATTTTCGCCCTGTCGCCTTCCAACACGACGACTTGCGCCTCCCCACCGTTGAGCACTCGGTAAAAGGCGTCGACACCCGACGCCGACTGCAAGGGGCTGACGCCCGTGCTGTCCGATATCGCTTTATGATAGTCCTCATCGGTCCGCATGCCCCCTTCATTCCACAGAGGCCAATCGATCGAGATCGTCTTGCCATGGCGTCTGCCCTGTTTGCGCAAGGTGTCGCGATGGTGGGCAAAAGCATCAAGGAATGTATTGGCAGCGGCATAATCCGCCTGTCCGATATTGCCGAAAATGCCGGATACCGAGGAAAACAGCGCAATGAAATCGAGAGGCTCATCCTTGGTAACCTCGTCGAGAGCAAGTACTCCGTTCACCTTTGGAGCAAAGACGGTGCGAATATCGTCGGCCGTCTTGTTCACGATCAAGGCATCGCGAAGCAGGCCAGCGCAATGCAGGATGCCGTTCAGCGCGCCAAACTGCTGCTTGATCCGATCGAATACCTGCCTTACACCGGCCGGAGAGCTGATATCCGCCTGCCAGTAAACGGCCACAGAGCCTTCCGTACAAAGCTCGTCCAGTGCCCGTTGCTGCGTCGCGCTGATTGCCCTGCGTCCGGTGAGCACGATCTTGACCCGCTTTCTTCGCAGCATGTCCTTCGCGAAAATCATCGCTAGTTTCCCCGAGCCGCCGGTGATCCAGTAGACGCCGTCCTGCCTGATCAAATCGGCGGGATCAGCGACCTCAGGCGACATTTCGACGAGGCTTTGCACCCGACGCTGAAGATCGGTGGTATAGCGAACATGGGTATGACTGAAGTCGCTCACGATCTCGCGCTTTGCCAACGCAAGGATCTCTTCGGCGGATTGCCGCTCCATCTGCTCGATGGAAACGAGCTTGCCCTTGAACTTCCGATTTTCCTGTTGCGCGGTTGTAAACAGCCCCTTCAAGGTCGCATGGAAACAGGCTTCACTATCGTCCGGCGTCAGGACAAGCAGGGTAAGCCTGTTCTTCGAGTTCTGCTGGATGAGATCAAGGCAAAACTGGAAGCTTTCCTGTATCTTCGCCGCGAGGACGGAAACGTCCACCTCCGGCTCTGCGCCTAGCCGAGGGAGATGTAGGACCCGGTATTGCGGCGCGATGCCGGCTGCATCGATCCCGCCCTGATCCATCCCTGCCAAGACGATTATATGGGTGTCTTCAGATGGGCCGAAGGCGGGATGTTTGTGATCAAGAGCTGGATCGATCGGCTGGTCGGTCCATGCGGTAGAGAGATAGAGCATTTCCTGCTGCTTCTGCCCCGCCGCTTTGCCGACGCTGAAATCGGCAGCAACGAGCTTTCTCGCGCAGAATTCTTGAATCGAAACGCAGATTTCACCCGCGTCATTCACGATGTCGATGTCATACTTGACGACAGCGCCTTCCGGCTTTCCTCCAGCGCTGAAACGGACGTGCGCATATCCGGTGACTGGCGTTTTCCGGTGGACGTCGATGCGCTTGACGAAGAAGGGCAGATAGCCGCCGGTCTCACCAGGCTGCAGGATCAGACTATCGGTTATCTGAAACGCGGCATCCATGATGCTGGGATGAAGATGATAGGCGTCGGCTTCCGGAATTCGGTGCTCCGGCAGCCGCAGTTTTGCTAATGCCTGGTTCCGATCCTTCCAGAGCGTCTCAATCACCTGGAAACTATTGCCGTAGTCAGCCCCGAGCCCCTCGAGGACGGAATAGAATTCACCTCGGGAAAGAGCGGAATCGCAGACGGACCGGATCGCCTGAATATCGACGATCTTCTCTTCGGTATGCGGTGCGTCTCCGCATGTCAGAAAACCTTGGCTATGGAGCGTAGGCGCTGATGGATCGCTCCCTTCGCTGAAGACTTCGTAGCGGATATGCTCTGTCTCTGGAGACAGGCTCACGCAAAGACGGCACTCCTCGTTGCCAATGATAATTGGCTGCATCCACACGACGTCATTCAGCGATGCGACCTTGCGGTTGCTGGCCACTTGTGCGGCAAAGAGCGTCATTTCCAGATAAGCCACGCCGGGAAGGACTTTTCTTCCTTTCAGGACATGCTCGGCCAGAAAGAATTCCTTGCCATTAAATACTGAGGCGAATTGCTGGCGATAAAAGTCGGAAACGTTCCTGTGTATCAATGGATGCAGGCCGCCACGTTCACGCGGCGGATCGCCGCGCTTTTGAACCTGCTGCCGGCGGTGATAACGCTGCTGCGCAAAGGGATAGGTGGGGAGTGACACGCGGCGCGGATCATGTCCCTGATGGAGCAAGCGCCAATCCATCGGAACGCCCCTCGCCCACATCTTCGCCAACTGATCCAGCTTGCCTTTGCGAAGCCATAGTTCAATCAATTCGCTGGCATCTTCGTCTCTTTCGACGAGATCGAACACGCCATTCTTATTATCCGTCTCTCCCTGAAATATCGCTTGATCCTTCTCATCGCCACGAAGGAAGCGAGAGAGGCCGTCAACGAGCTCCTCTATGCTGGACACGATAAAGGCCACGCGGCTTTCCATCGTCTTTCGGCCGATCTGCAGCGTATATGCCAGATTGGCCAGATCGGGTGTTTCATGCTGAAGGAAAGCGAGCAGCGTCTCTGCATACACGCGGAGCCTGTCCTTGTTTTTCGCGGACAGGGGAACAATCATGCGCGCCGGAGCCGGATATCGGGAAACCCGATCCGTTTCTTGGCGATATTCCTCGAAGATAGCATGAGCATTCGAGCCGCCGATACCGAAAGAGCTCAATGCAGCCCGTGCCGGAAAACTTCTCTCGTCCCATGACGCTTCCTGCTCCTGGACATGGAATGGAGAGCGCTCGAAGTCGATTTGCGGGTTCGGATCGCTATAATTGATCTGCGCCGGAATCCTATTGTGGTGCAGGCTCAATGCCAACTTCATGCAGCCAGCCAGACCAGCGACGGTATCGAGATGCCCGATATTGGGTTTGAGCGAGCCGATTCCGCAGAATTGTCGCTTGTCGGTATAGCGCTCGAACGATTCCTTTAGAGCCGAAACCTCGATCGGATCGCCCAGCGCCGTGCCGGTCCCATGCGCCTCCACATAGCGAATGGTTTCGGGATTGATCCCCGTTTTTTCCAGAACCTGTTGGATGACGGATGCCTGGCCAGACACGCTGGGCGCATAGAAGCCAGCCTTGTCGTTGCCGTCATTATTGATGGCGATACCACGAACCAAGCAATAAATATTGTCGTTGTCCCTGACAGCGTCGAGGGCTCGCTTGACCATGATCACGCCGGTCCCTTCGCCCGCGATCATGCCGTCGGCTTTGGCGTCGAAGGCTTTGCAATGTCCGTCGCTTGAGAAATTCAGTCCCGGCTGATGGATGTAACCTGCTTGGAAAGCGTCGAATAAAGTTGAGCCGCCTACAAGCGCGTAATCGACATCACCGGCCTGAAGTGCCTGATAGGCGAAATGGAGGCCAGTCAAAGAGGAGGAGCAATTGGTGTGCACGAACACGCTCGGCCCCTTCAGCCCGAGCTGATAGGAGATCATCGTCGGAATACTGCCGCCCTGGGCGAAAATCCATGACACGTAATCCTCGGCATTTTCCATGACCGCGGCCCGCTGAAGATCCGTTTGCAGGAGCGAGTGATAGAGATTGTTGCTGGCCGACATGTACACGCCGGTTCTCGCAATATCGTCCGGCGTGTAGCCGGCATCCTCGATCACCTTCCAGGAATGGAGCAACAATTGCCGAAATTGCGGATCCATCAGGGTCGCATTGCCGTGGGAAATCCGGAAAAAATCCGGATCGAAATAGTCCTTCCCCTCGAGATTGAGGGCAACGGGAACATAGGCCGGATGATCCAGAATGCCGGTGTCAAAAACCGATTTTGCGGCTTCGTCCGGACTGAGAAATGTAACGCTTTCCTTACCGTCTAGTAGATTTCTCCAGAATTGCCGGTGGTCCGGAGCGCCGGGGAAATGACAGGAGATGCCGATGATGGCGAGGCTCGTCGCATAATATTCCGGAATGTCGCGATCACGGTCCCGCCCCTCGGCGAAGACGATGGGAGCATGCATATGGTGAACGTCGTCCCGCGCACTGCTATCCTCCGTCGAAGATGAATTGAAATACTGGCTGATCTTCTCGACCGTCGGATATTTGAACAGATCGGTGACAGTGAACGGTCGTTCGAATTCCGTGGCGATCCGCTCGGCAAGGATGGTCGCCGACACCGAATTGCCGCCAAGCTCGATGAAGGCGTCGCTGACCTCTATCCCGCCAAGTCCGAGAACAGAGCGCCAGGTTTCCAGCAAGGCTCGCTCCAGCTCCGAACGCGACCGTGCGGGCCGGACATCTCTGTGCAGCTGGACATCGCGATCCATCAGCGCTCGCCGGTCGACTTTTCCATTGAGCGTCATCGGCATCTTGTCGAGCGGAATGAAAAAGGCCGGTATCATGTAAGCGGGCAGATTTTCCTGCAGAAACGTCTTGAAATCGGGCGCTTGTCCAGAGTGTCGGGCCGAAACGTAGAAAGCGATCAGACGCTTCACATCTCCGCGGTCCTGTAGAATGACCACACTTTCCTGTATGGCAGGATGCTTGCTTAGGTGGCTTTCTATTTCGTCCAGTTCGATCCGGAAGCCATTGAGTTTAACCTGGAAGTCGATGCGGCCAAGATATTCGAGCTCTCCATTGGCCATCCAGCGGGCAAGATCGCCGGTACGGTAAAGCTTGGCCCCCGGCGCGAACGGACTATCGATGAATTTTTCGGCGGTAAGATCCGCCCGGTTCCAATATCCCTCCGCCAGCCCGTCTCCGGCAATGCAAAGCTCTCCCGGCACGCCGACGGGATTGAGACGGTTGTGCCTGTCGAGCACATAGACCTGCGTATTGGCTATCGGCTTGCCGATGCTTACGGGCTCATCTTTTTTCAGGCGCTTGACAGTCGACCAGATTGTGGTCTCCGTCGGACCGAACAGGTTCCAGACATCGCTTTCCGTGTCGTCAAAACGCTGCTTCAGCACCGTCGGCATGGCTTCGCCGCCGCAAAGGATCTTGACCCTCTCTTCGTTGCGCCAGCCGGCATGAAACAGCATGTTCCACGTGGAGGGCGTGGCCTGCATGATCGTCGGTTTCGTTTGCCGGAGCAGCTGCTTCAGCCGTTCGGCATGCTGAACCGTCGCAGTATCGGCGATATGGCACTGACCGCCGACGATCAGCGGCAGGAAGAGCTCCAAACCGGCAATGTCAAAACTGTATGTGGTGACGGCAAGGAGCCTATCGTCCCGGGTCATGCCGGGCTCCCTGGCGACCGATAGCAGGAAGTTGGTGAGGGCTCGATGGGAGACCATGACCCCTTTCGGCCGTCCGGTGCTGCCGGAAGTATACATGATATAGGCCAACGGCTGAGCGGCGGCGGCATCCTCTCGGCCAGAAACAACCGATGGCTGCGTCGGCCATGGCTCATCCAGGACGATCACCTTCGCCGTCGACGGAGCTTCCTCCGGCTTTGCAGGGCTCAGCAGCTTCGCCACCTTGGACTTCAGGGCGGTCTGCGTCAGCACGATATCGGCGTGGCTATCGCGCAGAATGTATTTCAGACGCTCTTCCGGAAAGGCCGGATCGAGCGGAATATAGGTCATACCCGCTCGCAAAATGCCCAGTAGCCCGGCTACCATCTCGATCGAACGCTCCACGCAAATGGCGACGCGTCCGTTGGCGGATGGGGCTTGCGCCTGCAGATATCCGGCGATTTGCGAAACTCGGCGAGACAGCTCTTCATAAGAGCACGAGCGATCGCCGTGGACCAGCGCCACTGCGGTCGGCATTTCTCGCACCCGCGCTTCGAACAGCGCGTCCACGGTCTTCGTGGCGGGATAGGCGATGGCGGTATCGTTCCAGTCATGAAGCAAAAGATTCTCTTCCGCCTTAGACAGCAATGAGTATTCGTCGAGCGCCCGAGCCGGTTCGGTGATTGCCGCTTGCACCAGTTGGGCATAGTGATCGGCCATGCGGGCGATCGTATCCGCCTCATAGCGCTCGCACTGGTATTTCCAGTGCAGAACGAACCGCTCCTTGTCTTCGACGACCTCCAGAACCAGCTCGTACTCGCCTTCCTGTCTGATCCCCTCGACCCACTGAAAAAGATGGTCCCAGCGGGCCATATCCTTCAAAACGTCCTGGTACATGAAGGCGGCCTGGAAGATGGGTGCCGTCTCCGCCGAACCGCCCGCTCCTAACGCCGTCACCAACGCCGGGAAAGGATATTGATGGATCATCCCATCAAGCATCGTTGCCTGAAGTGCGCTGAGGAAAGCTTCGAACGTCTCGTCGGACCTGACTTGACTGCGCACCGGAATCATATTGACGAGGAAACCGATGACATCCTGGTAGCGGCCCTGGTTTCTCTCATTGACAGGCATTCCGACAATGAGGTCTTCCTGGCCCGAATAGCGGCTCAGCAGCAGTTTGAACAACCCCAACAACACGGTCGATGCATAGAGCCGCCGGCTTTCGGAAAATCGCTTGATCTGCGCGCTCAGCTCGGAAGATAGGACGCAGGTATGGCTGGTGCCGGCAAAAGGGTTGGTTTGTGCATGGCGCGGTGCCGCGGACAAGGTCAATACAGGCAAGGGCTCGGCCAGCTGCGCCTTCCAGTACGACAGGCGTGTCTCGCCTTCGGCACTCTCCAGCAACTCGTTCTGTTCACGCACGAAATCGTCATGGGTGGCGGATAGCGGAAGCTGTTGCGGTTCGCGGCCTGCGATCAAGTCTTGATAGGTGTTGAACAGCTCGTCCATCATCAACAGGATCGAGTGACCATCGAAAACGATATGATGGACATTGATCAGAACGATCGTTTCGTCGTCGGACAGCGAAAAGAGGGACGCTTTAAACAGCGGTCCCTGTTCAAGATCAAAAGCCTGCTTTGCCGTTTCGGAGAGCGTCTTGTGAATCTGCTCCGCTTGATATCCGCGCAGATCCGCCTGATGGAAAACAAGTTCGCGTTCCGGCTGTTCGGCATAGCCAACCGCGCCGCCAGAAACCTGGAATACCGCACTCAGGATCGGATGCCGCTGGACCAGAAAGCCGCAGGCTTTTCGAAAGAGCTGCCCATCGAGATGTTGGACGCGGAAACAAACAGGCACATTGTAAGCGTTCAGCTCGGCGAAACGCTTTTGTAACGCCCACAATCCTTTCTGTCCCTCGGATAGCGGCTTGCTTGCGCCTTGCGATTCATCGCTTCCCGGCGGCAGCGATGCCGATGCGCTCGCCTCCGGCGCTATCATCGACTGGCATTCGCCAGCGGTGACATGATCGCATCTGTCGGGATGCTCGGCTGCCAGATAATCCGAGAGCGTCGCGATCGTGGCATGTTCAAACAACAGGGCGGGAGAAAGCTGTATCTTCACGTCTCTTGCCAGCGCGGCGATCAATGCGACCACGCCGGCAGAGCTAAGGCCCTGATCGAAAAACGGCGCCTCGACATCGACCTGATTGACGTCGGTGTTGAGCTGCCCTGCTATGACTCGCTGCAAGAACAGCGCAATCTTTTCCCTCCCGCTCAAGGCTGACGCGCCGAACTCCGCCGGCCCAGATACGGATGGCGACACCTGTGCGCTCGCGCTGATGCTGACCGGCTGCGCCGTCTTTTGCCGATGCTCACGGTAGGGCAGTTTGTGGAAGCCTGGAGCATCGGGACCGGAGAGCCGGTCCTTGATCCAATATCGCTCCCTGGCAAAGGGATAGGTGGGCAAACTGGCGCGTCTTGGCTTTACATCGCCCCAGACCCCTTCCCAATCTACAGGAAAACCTTTCGCCCAGGCTTCCAGAATCTGCGGGTAGCGATGTTCACGAGCCCAGATCGAAATATTATCCGCAATCGCCTTGCCCGAGGGCGACGATGCGGATTGCCCCGCTCTGACCTGCCCGCGATAAACATCGGTCGGCCCATCCAGGCTGGTGAGAAATTTTCCAAGCGTGTGCTTCAGCTCGTGCAGGGAGCCGGCAACGAAGCCCAGGCGCTCGGGCAACGCCCGACGGCCGACCTGCAGCGTATAGGCAAGATCAGCCAGCAATTGCCACTCCCGGTCCTGCGCCTGATAGCGCGGATCGGTATCGAGATGGGCAAGCAGGCTTTGTGCGTAGGCGCGAAGGCGGTCGTCATTCCTGGCGGACAGCAC
Organism: Martinezella sp. CNPSo 3959; assembly: GCF_057784355.1. NCBI lineage: Bacteria > Pseudomonadati > Pseudomonadota > Alphaproteobacteria > Hyphomicrobiales > Rhizobiaceae > Martinezella > Martinezella sp. CNPSo 3959. The sequence goes on along the minus strand of NZ_JBXSOV010000005.1, from coordinate 29,727 downwards.
GATCATGACCGGCCCGACGGGATATTCCTGCCCGGATCCGGCCAGCGGCACGGCAATATACTCCTCGACAATTACATGCGCGTTCGAGCCTGTGGCGCCGAAGGCGCTCAGCCCGGCACGTCGCGGATGACGCCGTTCATGAGCGCCATCGGCAAGCGAGGGCTCCCCCCACGGCCGGGTTTCCCGCTGGAGATAAAAGGGCGAATTTTCCAGATCGATATAGGAATTGACGGGATCGGCATGAAGCGAGGGAACAAGCGTCTTGTGATGAAGCTGCAGGACAATCTTACTCAATCCGCTGATACCGGCCGCCGATTCCGCATGTCCGATATTCGATTTGACCGAACCGATCGCGCAGAACTGCTTGTCTTGCGTGGAACGGCCGAAAGCCTTGATCAGCCCCTGGATCTCGATCGGATCGCCAAGCGCGGTTCCTGTGCCGTGGGCTTCCAGATAGGTGACGGTGCGCGGGTCTATGCCGCTGCGCTCCAGGCAATGTGCCACAACGTCAGCCTGCGCGACGGGGCTTGGGACATGCATGCCGTTCGCTTTTCCGGTGTGGTTCACCGCGCTGCCCTTGATGACGGCATAGATATGATCACCATCGGCTTCGGCGCGGTGCAAAGGTTTCAGCAAGACGGCGCCGACGCCTTCGGCCGAGACATAGCCATCCCCACCTTCGCCGAAGGAACGGCAGGCCCCATCGGAAGCATGCATGTCTTCCAGACCGTAGCTCAGATACTTGTTGGGATGCAGGGAGAGATTGACCCCACCCGCCAGGGCGACTTCGCTCTCACCTTTCCGAAGGCTGTCAATCGCCAGATGCAGCGCCGTCAGCGAGGCCGAGCATACCGTGTCGATCGCCATCGACGGCCCATGAAAGTCGCAGAAATAGGAGACGCGGTTGGCGATCGGCGCCAGGCTTAGCGATATGGGTAGCGGATAGCCTTGGTTGTTGGCTTCGGCCGCGATAAAGCTGTAGTCATTGTGCATGACGCCGACAAATACGCCGACGGCCTTGCGCTTGTTGGGCCCGACCGGCACGACGAGATTGTCGGGCGTATAGCCTGCGTCCTCGAGCGCCTCCCAGCTCGCTTCGAGAAAAAGCCGCTCCTGCGGGTCCATGGTTTCGGCCTCGCCGGGCGATATCCTGAAGAACGGCGCGTCAAAGCAGTCGACATCATCGATGAAGCCTCCCCACTTCGACATGCTCCTGCCGGAAACGGAACGCAGCCCCTCGAGCACCTGCCAGTTCCAGCGCGTTTCCGGAATAGTGGAAACCGTGTGCTTGCCCGCCTTCAGGTTGGACCAGAATTCCCGCAGGTTCTTCGCGCCGGGATAACGCCCCGACATACCGATGATCGCGATATCCGTCGCATCCCTCGAGACGGACGAGGCAAGGGCTTTCGCCCCCTCAGGCACCGGGGGATGTGATGGTCTCGCCACTGATCTCTGATCGGATCGCTCGAACCGGTTGCCATGAGCCTCAAGCAGATGGCCCGATAAGGCCGTGACGCTGGTATATTCGAAAAGCAGCGTTGGTGAGAGCTGGCTGGAGAGCCTTTCTTCCAGAGCAGATACCACATGCAACAGGCCGGACGAATTTAGGCCCATGTCATAAAAGTCCAGGGCCGGATCGATATCATCCGCCGCACCGCCCAAGACCGATGCGACCGCTTCCATCACAGCCTGTTCGGCGTCATTTCTCGCGGAAAAATGGCCTTCGGCGGATACCTGCGTACGGCTTTCCGCGGCCCTCGGACGGGTTTCGGCCATTCTTTCAGGATCGATGAAGCCTGCATCGCGGACCAATTTCACCGCGAAATGATTCAATTCCGCAATCTTCGTGCCGGCTCGGTTGAAGAAGGTCAGATCCATCGACAGCAATTCGCCGCTACGCTGGACGGTATCCTTCATCACCCGGACGAAGCACATATCGCTAAAACATTGAGAGGCCCGGAAGGAATTGTAGACTAGCGGCAGGTACAAGCGCTCCTCGTCTTCGGCCAAATCCGGGAAGGACGAGACTGCACCCACGGCACCGCCATCTACGAGCGTGGGATGGAACATGAAGTCTTCCGCGTAGGCGGGGACGTCTGTCGGCAGGCTAACCTGCACGACCTGTTCGCCATCGTGACCATAGATCACCCCGGATGCCTTCATCAGACCGGAGTGGAAGAGCTCACGTCTGCTCAAGCGACGATAGACATCGTCCAGGGACGTCTGTGTTTTCGCATGCGCCTTGACGAACTCGATATCCAGACGGCTTTCGAAACTGACCGGCTGGCAGCGGTGCATTTCTGCGGTGACATGGATCGTTGGTGCGCCGGCTGGGCGCCTGCCGTCCGGACGTGTTCGCCCCTCGACACGGATACGCCAGATCCCGGCCCCGGCTTCGATGCAGCAGATCGTCAGCTGGACGCTCTCCTGATCGCCGACGCGCAGGGGCGCATAGATCACAAGTTTTCGCAGCTCAAGCTGTGTATACAGGAACCCTTTTTCGCGGAAAAATTGGTAGATGAAATCGATATACGCCAAGCCGGAAAGTATATTTTGCCCATAGACTCTATGGTTTTTCAGCAAGGGGTGATTGCCGGTGATATTAAATTGCTTTTCCATTACACCTCTCCCACTGTCCGGGCTTTACGCAGTCTCGGGCAAAGGCATGCCCCACCAATTTTTGTCCTTATCGGTAGTCACAGTCGCAGTGGGCAGTTGACGAAGGTCTTTTCTATGGAGTTGAGGGGACAGGATCGGGTGGCGCCGGGCAGTCTTCACATCCGAAGGGTGCCATTCCTCGATGATAAGGTGCGCGTTGGTTCCGCCATCGGCGAAGCAACTGAGCGCGGCAATGCGAGGGGCGCCGAACCAGGGCTCGTTTGTTCGATGAAAGAAGAACGGCGAGGCATCGACCGAATAATGGGTCATTGAATGCGTTCCCGACAAAAACGGAACGTGTTGCTTGTGATTCAGCATCAGGGCAAGCTTGATCAGACCCGCGATACCCTCGGCACATAGCGGATGGCCGATATTGGGTTTGATCGAACCGAGACCGCACGGAGCTTGACCGGAAGAGCGATAGACTGTCTCCATCGCCTTCAACTCCAGTAAATCGGTGACCTCCGACCCGGAACCATTCGCCTCGATAAAGCTGATGTCGCCGGGCAACCTGCCGCTTTTTTCCAAAGCAGACTGCATCACGGCCTTTTGCGCCTGGATGCTGGGTGTGGTCGGACCGACGGTCCGTCCGTCATTGTTGATAGCCAGCGCCTTGATGACGGCGTGGATCGTATCGCCGTCTCTCTCCGCTTGCGCCTTAGTTTTCAGAAGGACCAGACCTGCGCCCTCTCCAAGCACGACGCCCGACGCGCGCTGATCGAAGATATGAAATACCGGCTCCGCGCTTAACAGGTTGCGCTGCTGGAAGATGCGGTGCGGGAGATCATCCGTCAGCAGGTTGACTCCTCCCACCACGGCAAAGCTGATTTCGCCGCTGCGCAAGCTGTCGATTGCCGAACGCATGGCTACCAGCGCGGAGGAACATGCCGTGTCGATGACCAGACTGGGGCCTCTCAGATCGAAGAAATGAGAGACATTTGCCGCCATGTAATTCTGACCCCACACGGCAATCGGGCTTTTCGCCTGCCGCACGATCGCGTCCGGGTCCTGTATCCGGCTGCGGGCACCCAGATAGACCCCGGTTGTCGTGCCTCTCATCTCCGCCATGGAATATCCTGCGTGGCTGAACAGGTTGAGCGTTTCCTCCAAGACCAACAAAGCCTGCGGATCCATCAGCCGGGCATCCGTTTCGGGTATCTGGAAGAAATCCGGATCGAAGTGGGTGACCGACTCCAGCAGCCCGGCATGAAACGAGGAGGTATAGCCCCAGCGCTCCCGCGGAACCCGAGCGATGGCGTTACGGCCTTCGGAAAGGAGACGCCAATAGGCAGACAGATCGCGAGCGCCGGGGAAACGGCAGGACATGCCAACGATCGCGATGTCATTCGGCCGGACGTCGGTCACAGCTTCGGTCCGCAATGTGGGTGCGCTGAGGCGAGACGCTTCGGCAATGCCATTATCCGACGCTGTCGCCGCACGCTCTTCGTTCGGGTAGGTTTCGACAGCAGTCCCGATCCTAAGGACTTTTCGCAAGGGTTCGTCATACTTTTGCATGAGCCATGCAGCCAGTGCGTCTATGGTCGAATGATCGAAGAGGACGGAAGGGTCCATCGGCCGCGACAGCGCCTTGCCAATGGTTCGCGTCAGCTGCGACAGCAGGATGGAATCCACGCCGTAATGATGGAAGTCTGTGTCGGGCTGGACTGTTCCGGCCGGGATTTCCAGCTCCTTGCAAAACAACGCCGACAGCCAAGCGCATACGGCTTCCAACGACAACTCAGACCTAGCCTGCACCGCCGGCATCTCCCTGCTGGCGGGCCAGCTCGGAGACGTAGAAGCCCCGTCCTGCCCGATCCTGCGATCCATCAGCTGTCCGGGTCTCCATTGATCCGGATTAACTGCAGCCGGCATGACTACGGGTCCCATGCCGGAGGAGAGAATATGATCCAGAAGTTGCAGCCCTTCCCGATGCGTATGACTGCGCAGGCCGGTGACTGCATAGGCCACACTTTTCAGTTCGCCTTTTTCGGATTCGCCCCAATGAGGCCATTGAATGCTGATGATCGGGCAAGCCTTCGCATGCGCATATGCCACGTAATCCATGTAAGCATTGGCCATGGCGTAGTCGCTTTGACCGGCGCCTAGCGAGGGAATGATACCGGCTACCGACGAGAACAGGATCACGCAACGCAGGGATTGAACGTCGATCCGCGACAGGATCAGATCCAGTCCCGCGATTTTCGGAGAGAGAATTCGGCGGAAGCCGTCGGTCGACTTCCGGATGAAGGCCGGAGTCTCCATATCCATCATGCCCGCGCAATGGATCAACCCACCGATAGGCCCCATGTCCCGGCGCACCTCGGCCAGGCCGTCACGAACCGCCGCTTCATCCGTCAGCGGAATGGACATCACCCGAACCTCGACGCCCCGCTCCGCCAGCGCCAGGATCTGAGACATCTGCCTGGCGCGCGGATGGTTTTGCGCGATGCAATCGCGCCATTCATGCCGGGGCGGCCATTTTTCCTGTCCTGAAAGGAGCAGCCGCTTGATGCCATGGCGTTCGACGAGGTGCTGGGCGCAGAGCAAGCCGAGGCCGCGCGTTCCACCCGTAACCCACACCACCTCCTGCGCTGAGAACTTCGGTTTTCCGCTGCCGGAAACAGCAATCGCTTCCTTCAGCACCGCCTTGTAGCGCTGGCCGCTGCGATAACTGACTTCAGCTATCTGATCGCGAATGCGGAATTCATCGGCGATTTGTTTGGCCAGCGCATGCCCGTTCAGCTCAGGGTCGGCATCCATATGGCGGCTTTGCAAGGCGGAATATTCGCTCTGCAGCATACGATACAGCCCGGCGCGCGATGCGCCTGACAAATTGACCTTGGCGTTGCCATGCGTTTCAAGTCCTTGCGAGACGCATAGCAGCATGCGCTGTTCCTGGGACTTTTCAGCAATCAGCCGCCGCAGCCATTCCAGCCACTCCAGGGATTCGTGCCGTTCCCGTCCGCATCCGATCAGGTCGATGCAGCCGGCAAAACCAGAGACGGACGGCTCCGCATGCTCCAGCCTTGCATGGATATCGTCAGGATGGAGAATCTCGCTTTCCGGAAGCATCCGACGCAATTCCGCGGCCAGCACCTGCGTTTCCTCGGTCGCCAGGATTGCGACCCTCTTGCCAACGGAAGGGGTTGGGAAAGCCGGAACCGGTTCCCATTGTTTCGACAGATAGCGAAAGTTCCCGTGCCCGATTTCTGCTCCCGCGACGGGTTCCGGATTTGCCTTATCCTGCCGTCGCCCGGCCTGTGCCGAATGGCTATTCTCGTCATATGCCGGCTTTGGAGCAGCCTCGCCCGCAACCACATTCGAGGGCATGTTCTGCCAGTATCTTTCCTTGGCGAAAGGATAGGTCGGCAGGCTTATCCGGCGGGGCTTGCCGGTGGCGAGATCGTCATAAAGCCGGCGCCAGTCGATCTTGAAGCCTCTGATCCAAAGCGCGAGCAGCTTCGAATATCTGCGCTTGCGCATCCATAGACCAACCGTCGTTCCAATATCCTCGTCTTCGGAAAAGAGCGCGAGAACATCGTCATGCTTCTTCGCCTGTCCGCGATAGACATTTGCAGGCTCGCCGCCGGCCAAAACCGCCTTGCATGTCTCGATGAGATCCGCCCTGGAATCGACGATGAGACCGATCCGTTCGTCCATGGCCATGCGGCCGACCTGCAGCGTGTAGGCAAGGTCGGCAAGATCCAGCATTTCATGGCCGACGACATGGGCAAGCAGCGCTTCGATCACTTCCTGAAGCCGCGCCTGGTTTTTTGCGGACAACACGATCAAGTGAGGCCCATTTGCCTCGCCGGAACTCGCCGGACGCGGATCATCATAGGCTTCGAGAACAATATGCGCGTTGGTGCCGCTGTAGCCGAATGAACTGACCGCGGCGCTGCGTTTCTCTCCCGCCTCGACGTCCCATGCCTTGCATTCGGTATTGATGTGGAAAGGCGAGTGCGAAAGGCTGATATGCTCGTTCACCTGCTCGACATGAAGCGTCGGCGGCAACTGGCGATGCTGGAACGCCAGCAGCATCTTGATCATGCCAGCGATACCGGCGGCTGCCAGAGTATGACCGACATTGCTTTTTACCGATCCCAGCGCACAAAATGCCTGCTTGTCGGTGTAGGACCGGAAGGATTGGATCAGCGCGTCGACCTCGATCGGATCGCCCAGCTTGGTTCCGGTTCCATGCATTTCCACATATTGCAGCCCAGAAGGATCGATGCCGAACTTGTCATAGACTTCCCGCTGCAAGCGGATTTGTGCTTCCTGGTTCGGCGCGGTGATACCGTTCGTGCTGCCGTCCTGATTGACGCCCCAACCACGAACCACGCCGTGGATGATATCACCATCCCTCTGCGCGTCCGCCAGCCGCTTTAATGCGACGACGCCGACACCCTCCGCCGGCACGAAGCCATTGGCGCGCTGGTCCATGGTGAAGCAGCGGCCGTCATCGGACAGCATGCCCGCCTTGCTCGCCATGATATGAATGGCGGGACCGGTCAGAACCGAAACGCCTCCGGCAAGAGCAAGATCGCTATCGCCCAGGAGCAGGCTGTTACAGGCCTGGGCCACGGCAACCAAAGAAGCGGAGCATGCGGTGTCGATGGTCAGGCACGGCCCTTGCAGATTGAGGAAATATGCGATGCGGGCAGCAAGGATCGAAGGGCTGGCACCGATAAAGCGCTGCGCGTTGACGGCTGAAGCCATCTGATCCTGCCCATAATTGCCATAGCCTACGAAGACGCCGCAGCGACTGCCGGAGATTTCCTCGGTCGCATAGCCGGCATCTTCCAGGCAGCTCCATGCTTCCTCGAGGAAAAGTCGCTGCTGAGGGTCCATGTGCCTGGCTTCCAGGGGCGATATCTGGAAGAACATCGGATCGAAGCAATCCGCGTCGGTCAGGGCTCCCATATACCGGCAATTCGTCTTCCCCGGTGTTTCGCGATCGCCATCATAGTAGTCGGCCATGGACCAGCGATTTTCCGGAACCTCGCCGATGCAATCGCGCTTGTTCCTGATGGCTTCCCAGAATTCGGCTTTATTGCGCGATTGCGGGAAACGGCAGGACATTCCGATGATCGCAATATCGGTTTCCCTGCGGGCAGAGGGGCTGGCAGCTGAAGCCGCAACAGGATGAGGCATTTCCTTTTGCAAGGGCCGCGATACGGCGACATCGGCCGCATTGTTGAACAAGCCCTGTTTCTTTCCTTCGTCCAGCAAATAACGGCTGAACGTTTTCAAGGTCGGATAGGAGAAGAGTTTGGCGGCAGGAACCGGCAGCCCATAGGCCTCGTTGATCCGGTTCATCCAGCTGACCCCGATGGCTGAGTTCAGGCCGAGATCGAAAAACTTGGTTTCGTCCTGAATTTCGGCCTCTGGAATGCCCAGTTCGGCGGCCAGCATGATCTTGATGGACCTCGATAGCGCGGCAGGTTCAATCTGAATGGCACGCTCTGAGGCTGCGACCTCCCCTAGCGCCAACGGTCCTTCAGCCTGTGAGACGACCGCGTGTTCGGTCAGGGGCTTGACGGCGATCAGACCGACATGCTCGAAACCGCCGGCCATTTTGACGCCATTCACTTCAACAGCCAGGCCCTCGAATCCGACCTTCTCCACCTCAAAGCCCACAGCGACGGCTTCACGGCCAAGAATGTCCGGATCGATCAGATTGATCGATCCGACGCCCTTCAATGCTTCCACCGCGTGCCTGCCGGAATCCCAGGCATGGGCGGCGCCCGCGCCGTGGCGCTCGGAAAAGAAATTTTCAAGATCGGCGATATATCCCGGCCATGGATTCCCCGCCGCCTTCGCCGCCTCGTAGTCGTCCAATTTCGCGGCCCAATGCGGAAAGTAAGGCGTATCGCAGGTGACGAACAATTTCCCGCCCGGCCGAAGCCACCGGAACAGCTTGGCCATGGTTTCCTGAAGCGCCTCAGGGTTCAGGAAATGCAGCACGCGACCGGCATGAATTGCCGCAAAGCGGCTATCCTCGAGGTCGAGGGCCGGGAGCATACCCTGCTGCGTCGTAATCCGGCTTCTGGCCTTACCTTCCACCTGATCCGTCAAGATTTCGAGATGCCGCGGGTCCATGTCGACGGCGAAGACGCAGGCTCCGCGTTCAAGTGCCGACAAGGACGCCCCTCCGTAGGCACAGCCCAGATCGAGGACCTCCCCGTCACACTGCCCGGCGTAGTCGACGAAGGCTTCCGAGCAGGCAAGCAGCTGTTTCGTCATTGTCCCCGTGCCGTTCAGCGTCGGGATCATCCCCTTCACCTCATCCGGCATGGCGGTGGACGCTGGCTGGGCCTTTGAAGATCGCGCTGCAAAACCGGCATCCGGTGCCTCAACCCAATACCTCGCCTTCGAAAAAGGATAGGTCGGCAGGGCAATCCTTCTGCGTGTGGATGCATCGTACAATCGACCCCAGTCGAATGCCCGCCCCTGCAGCCAGAATTGCGCCAATTCCCTGAGGCCGGCTCGGCGAAGTGCCGCGCCATCTAGGGGGGCGGCTTCCCCTTCGGAGACACCCCACCAGCAATCATCCGGAGGATTTGTGCCCTTGACCACCTGCCGCAGCTTCCGAATAAGGTCCGGCAGGTCTTGGGCCAGAAGCGCCACGCGATTCGCCAAAGGCTCTCGCCCGACCTGAAGCGTATAGGCAATGTCGGCAAGGTCGACGGACTCCAGTCCGAAATATCGATGCTCCTTGGTTTCGAGGTAATGGAGGAGACGCTCCGCCATGGGAACAAGCTGATCTGCCTTTCGGGCCGACAGAACGACGAGCTCCTCGCCCCTGTCGGTCCGAGGTTTGTCACCGTCGGCAGAAAGATGCTCCTCCAAGACCAGATGGCCGGTTACGCCACCGAAACCGAAATTATGAACGCCAATCCGCCGAGGAACCTGTCTGCCTTGCATCCATTTCGACGGCCAAGGCCGATGCCGGCTCAGAACCTCGCATGAGAACGGTTCGTCTTCCGGTTCCCAATTCAGCGCCTCGAAATTCTCCACCTTGATGAGCTGGTTGTTTTTCAGCGATAGCAGCGCCTTGATGATGGCGAGAACTCCGGACGCACCGGCGAAATGCCCCATTTGACCCTTGATCGTCCCAATCGGCACCGGCCTGGCGTCCCGGCAGAAGACCTGGTGATAGGCTTTAAGCTCGACGATATCCGTCACCGGATTGGCCGTTCCCTGCCCCTCGATATAATCGATATCCGAGGGTTGCAGCCGCGCCTGCTGCAATGCTTCCTCGATGACTTCCCGATGCGAAATCGGGTTGGGATAGGTCAGCATCACGCCCTGTCCGCCATGCCGGACCGACATACCCTTGATGACGCCGTAAATATGGTCGCCGTCGCGCTCAGCCGAAGCGAGGGGCTTCAGAAGGACCAGACCGAGACCGTCGCTGAAAAAATGACCCGTGGCGTCCCGATCGAAGGGTTTGACGTGGTCTTCGCCGGTGAACAGTCCCAGTTTGCGATTGCAGATGAAAACGTCAGGCGCCAGAACCAGGTTTACCCCACCCGCCAAAGCCAGCTCGGCATCGCCGTTCTGTAAACTTGCGAGCGCGACGTGCAGCGCCGTAAACGAGCTTGAGCAGGCCGTGTCGACCGCCAGCGTCGGTCCTTTCCAGCCGAAATAATGCGAAACCCTGTTGACGAGCATCGCATGGCTGTTTCCGGTGTTCAAATAACCGTCGGCCGGATTGCCCAAAGCCCGGATCTTGTTCGCATAATCCTGCCGCTCGACGCCGATGAAGCAGCCCACCTTCTTTCCGAACAACCCGCTCTTAGCATAGCCCGCATTCTCCAGGGTTTCCCAGGTCGCCTCCAGCAGTAAGCGATGCTGCGGGTCCAGGAAAACCGCTTCTCGCGGGGACAATTTGAAATGCAGGGGGTCGAAATCGCCTACTTCGTCGATGAAGGCACCACGATGGCAATCCGTTTTGTCCGCCCGCTCCGGATCGCCGTCATAATCTTCCCAGGACCAGCGATCCCGAGGGATGGATGTGATCGGCGATTTATCCGCCAGGAGATTGCGCCAGAATTCACCCAGGTCCCGTGCACCAGGCACCTTGCCGCCCAGACCGATTATGGCAATATCCCGATCCTGCGTGCCGGGCACAGATGGAGCGGATATCCGCACTGGCTCGGCCTTGGCCGACATGCGGACGTCCTCCGGGCGAGGCGTAAGCGGCTCTGGACGCTCGTTGGTTTCGCGGCTCGGCAAACGCTGATACATGAAGGCGCTCAGCGATTTCAGCGTCGGATGCTCCATGAAGGTCGCAGGTGCCAGACGAATGCCGTACTCCTCCGTGATCTTCTGGGAAAAGGCAGTCAGGGTGACGGAGCTGAATCCGTAGTTGCTGAGGTTCTGTTCGAACCCGATCTGCTGCGGCTCGAGTTTCAGCGTTTGTGCCAGGAGGCGCTTGATCTCGTCTAAGAAGGCGGCATCGACGGTTGCGCCATCATCCACATCGCTCGCGGTCGATCGTTCCTCGACTGCCTCCGCGCTCCCATGGGCCGGTTTGATGAACTGCGTATCCCAGGTTAGCACGATGGGATCGTGCCGATAGTCCTGTGCCTGACGATAATCGTCGGCGGTGATTTCCTGGCGTCCCAGCAGATCGCGCATGGCCTGATCGCCCAGGCCGGCCAGCAAGCGATATTTCACCTTCTGCAGCGCCGGGTCCTGGTCGTCCTGCTGAATGAAGGAGCGCTGGATGGATCTGGAAACTACAGCCTCTGCCTGCGGATCGGTGTGCGGACCGCGCAAACGGTACATGGGCGGGAAAGACGGCGTGCTCAGACAACGCCAGAACGCCGCAAACTCCTGTTCCGGCCTCGGCAGCAAGCCGAGTTTCAGTCCGATGATGACATTTGACAGCGGCGCGACGACGATATCCCGCTTGTCGATCCGCCAATCCAGTTCTTCGCGACTGAGCTGATACCTGCCAGAGATGATCTGCGCATACCAACGCGCCACCATCTCCAGATATGGCAGGGTGCCCGTCGTTCCGACATTTTGAATGCCGTAAGCATTCACGAGGCTCGGATTGCGGCGATAAAACAGCCCCATGGCAAAATCGTCTTGCACCGAGAACTGCTTCACATAGTCGAAAGACCTTTCATCGTCGTAGCCGGTGCACATCACCACCATGTCAAGATCATCAAGCACCGTTCCCGAGCGCTTGAACATGCATCCGTTCGGGGTAAACCGTTCTATGTCTTCCACGAAGGTTCGGATCGCCCCATCAGCCACGCGCTGGATGACGCCGTCATTGACATGCACGAAGGGATTTGCCCTGAAATCCTCGACATCCGGGAACAGGCCGCTCTTGCGATAAGCGGCGTAGTAATCGGGCATCGAATTTTTCAAGCGCTCCAGGATGATGCTGTTATCCGGCGATATCAGCAGGTTGGCCGGCGAGATGAAATCATTCGGCAGGTAGCCGACCATGCGCGGCAGGACGAACTTCAACGAGCGCATCGACCAATAGACCGCGCTGGCGACATGGCTGGCCTCCTCGGCGATGTCCATACCACTGACACCATTGCCAACCACCAGGACACGTTTGCCCTCGAAGACGCGGTTGTCATAATACTGCCCCGAGTGCAGCACCTCTCCGCGAAAGTCGCGCAACCCTTCCACGGCGGGAAAGGCAGGGTGGTGATACCGGCCATGGCACAGGGCAACGCCATCGAAATGGTCGACCTCGCGTTCGCCTCCTCGCTCCACCTCCACGCGCCACCGTTCGCCCGCCTCGGTGACGGCTATGACCTTACTGCGGTAGTGGATCGTCCGCTTCAGACCGAATTTATCCGCATAGGCTTCCAGATAGGCGCGAACTTGCTTGACGCCCGGGAAAAGCCCCTGTTCGGCATTCGGGGGAAAATCGGAAAAGAAGCTGGTATCGGCGGAATTCTGAAACCGTGTGCTCTTATAGGCGCCCGAATTCTTGTGTTCTCGCAGATTCCATACGCCGCCGAACGTATTGCTGGCCTCGTAGACGACCGGTTCATGCCCTTCCTCGAGCAATGATTTGGCCATGACCAGTCCGGCGGGACCGGCTCCAACGACGCAGATGCGTTTCTTCGTGCTGGCTTTTTTCATGGGGGCGCTCACCTCTGCCGCCGGCGGGCTTTGCCTGCCTGCCCAATATGCTTTTCGCTCGAACGGATAGGTGGGCAGAGCCAGCTTGCGGACCTTGCCATCCCGCTCCAGTCTTGCCCATAACACTTCGGCGCCATTGACCCAGGCGCGTGCCACCGCGCCGAGATCCCGGTTGGACCAGGCTCGGATCACGTCGGCTACCGAGCCGCGACGATTGCCAATGTTGTCAAGGGCGGTGCCGGACAGGACGTTCGAGGCATTGGTGGCCTCGGCGAAGCTGGCCAACCCGCGTATCAGCTCATCCGCATCCTTCGCGAGAATTGCCAGACGCTCGGTCATAGCCTCGCGTCCGACCTGAAGCGTGTAGGCCAGATCGCGCAAAGCAGTTTTTGGGTTTGCTTGAAGGAAGGCTCGCAGATTGCCGGCCATCACCGCCAACCGCTCCTTGGTCTTCGCCGAAAGAATGATGATTTCAGGGGAAGCCGATCCCGCCGAAGGTACTGCCTCCTCCGACACTGAGGGATATTCCTGCAGGACAAGATGGGCGCTGGCACCAAAGCCATAGCTGTTGATGCTGGCCCGGCGAGGGATGGCCTTGCCGGCGTCATCGTAGCGGATATCCCAGGATTGGCTATGGCGGCTTATCTGGAAGGGCGTTCCGGCAAGGGAAAGACCTTCGTGGAGACCGGTGAAGCGTGCGAGACCGGGAATGACTTGGTGGCGAAGAGCCAGGGCCGCCTTGATCAGGGCCGCCATGCCGGAGACGATCTCGCCGTGGCCCATGGTCGGTTTAAGGCAGCTGAGATAGCAGACGGGTGCGGCCTCGGCACTCATCGGATACCGGTCAGCCACATTCCTGTATCCGGATTTCAGCGCATCGATTTCAATGCTGTCGCCAACCGGCGATGCGATGCCGTGCGTCTCGATATAGGCGACGCTTTTGGGGTCGATATCGGCCGCACTGTAGGCACGGATCATCGCCGACTTCATGCCTTCGCCATTCGGGGATGTCAGCGATATGCCTCTGCCGCCGTGGGATACGCCCGATCCCTTCAGCAAGGCATAGACGACGTCTCCATCAGCCAGCGCCTTCTTCAGCGGCTTCAGCACCACGACGCCGACGCCTTCGGCCCGCAAATAGCCGCTGGCGCCGGACTGGAAGGATTTCACTTCATTGTGCGGCGACAGCAGCCCCATGGCTTCATAGCGGCTGAAACCCTTGGGCGAGAGCAACAAGTTCACCCCGCCAACGATGGCATGCTCGCATTCGCCGCTGCGCATCGACTGGATGGCACGATGAACGGCGACCAGCGATGAGGAACACGTGGTTTCACATAGCTCGCTCGGTCCGTGCAGGTTGAATGTGTAGGATATGCGGCTCGGGATCATTGCCGTGGATTCGGAGGTGACGCCATAGGCGCTGTCTTCCGCATCGACCGCGATGCAATCCCGGTATTCCCCAGCCGACGCGGCGATGAACACCCCGGTCGTTTGCTCGGACAGGCTGGACGGCGCGATACCGGCGTGTTCCAGGGCCAACCAGCTATAGGTCATCAGCAGCCGCTGCTGCGGGTCCATCAGTTCTGCTTCGCGGGGAGCGATGCCGAAAAACAACGGATCGAATTCATCGATGCCTTCGATAAATCCTCCCCATTTTATTCTGGTCTTTCCCCTCTCCTTTACCGGGTCTCCATAATGTTCCTGCCAGCGCCAGCGCGTCTCGGGAACCTCGACGATACAGTTGCGGCCTTGCTCCACATTCTCCCAGAATATCTCAAGATCATCCGCGCCTGGAAATTTCCCGGCCATTCCCACGATCGCAATGGCGTCCGCCACATCCCCGTCATCCGGGTTCGGCCGAACCTCGCTCTCCTGGACAATCGGCTGACCCCGGTTTTCCTGATCTCCGGCGATACTCGATATATAGCGGCCCAGCGCCGCGATTGTCGTGTGGGACACCAGCGTGGCCAGCGTCATATCGCAGCCGAAAGCCTGATTAATCCGTGCAACCAGGGCAGTGGCGGAGACCGATGTGCCGCCGATATCGAAGAAGCCGTCGTCCACACCGATGTTGCCGATGTGGAGCGTTTCCTTCCAGATCGACCAGATTCGCCTTTCCAACGGCGATTCAGGCGGCGTCGTTTCGGAGCGCGACAGCTCCAGCTCACGCTCCATCAGCGCCTTGCGATCCGTCTTCCCGTTCGGCGTCAGCGGCAGGGCCTGCAGGTGGACGAACAGATGAGGCACCATATAATCGGGAAGATGTTCCTTGAGATGTTTCCGCAATGACTGCGGCTCCAGCTCCTCGGATGTCTTCGTCATGTAATAGCATACCAGATGCTGCGTCTCTTCATGGGTCTTCACGACGACCACACCATCGCGGATCGCCGGATGCTGATTCAATCGCGCCTCGATCTCCCCAAGCTCGATCCGGAACCCTCGGATTTTGACCTGATGGTCGATGCGACCGAGATAATCGATGGTCCCGTCGGCACGCCAGCGTGCGAGATCGCCTGTCCGGTAAAGCTTCGATTTGCCGGGAAAGGGATTGTCGATGAATTTTTCAGCGGTAATGTCAGGCCGGTTCCAGTAGCCCTTTGCCAGACCATCGCCTGCAATGCAGAGTTCGCCCGGAGCGCCGATGGGAACCGCGCGGAGCTTCTGGTCGACAATATAGATCTGCGTGTTGGCGATCGGTTTGCCGATATTGGCGTGACCATCAGCGCCGAGATGCCGCAAGGTCGACCAGATCGTCGTCTCTGTCGGCCCATACATATTCCAGACATCACAGTTGGCGGCAATGAACTTTCGCCTCAACGTTTCCGGAAGCGCCTCGCCGCCGCACAAGACTTTCAGTCGTTCCTCATTGTTCCAGCCGGCGTGAAACAACATGGCCCATGTCGCGGGAGTTGCCTGCATCACGGACGGCTGGATCCTGCGTATTTCCTGCAGCAATCTCTTGCCGTCTTGAGCAACATCCTCGCTGCAAATGAAGCACTGGGCGCCCTTCAACAAAGGCAGATACAGCTCTAGCCCCGAGATATCGAAACAGTAGGTGGTAACTGCCAGAAGCTTGTCTATGCTGTTCAGTCCGGGTTGCTCACCCATCGAAACAAGAAAATTGGTCAGCGCCCGGTGCGGAATCATCACTCCTTTCGGCCTGCCCGTACTTCCCGAGGTATACATCAGATATGCAAGATCGTCAGGCCGCACATCTTTTCGCAAGCCTTCACTGCTCGGTATGTCACCGACGATGACATTCCAGTCGCGATCCAGCGCTACCGCTTGTGCTTGCTCACCTGCCCATGTCGTAACGTGAGATATCAGATGCTCCTGGGTCAGGATCAGCTCGATACCGCTGTCCTGCGCCATATACGTCAATCGGTCCTGAGGGTAATTCGGCCCCAACGGTACATAGGCGCCACCCGCCTTGAGTATCCCCAAGAGCCCCACGACCATATCCAGGGAACGTTCGACGCAAAGTCCGACCAGAATGCCAGGTCCCACCCCTCTTCGCTGCAGCCATTTTCCAAGAGACGTGGCTCGATCATTTAATTCTTTATAGGTAAGTGATTGCTCCTCGAACATGACAGCAGATACGTCGGGTATCACTCTGGCTTGAGCTTCGAAAAGCTCATGGAAGCACAAGTTTTCTGGATAATCGGACTTGGTCATGTTCAAGTCGTGAACCAGAAACGAAAGCTCTGCAGGTGGTAATATCGAATAATCATCCGAATGGAGATTCGGATTTTCCAATACTTCTTCCAGAAAGTTTATATATTGACCGTATATTCTATCAATGCTGTCGACATTAAAAAGGCTTGAATCATACCAGATAGATAGCACAAACTGACTGTCACTCTCGACAACATCAAGGTAAAGTTCATACGTGTTTGAGCAATCGCGATTGAGAATGCCTGATGAATCGGAGAGATCAGCGGTATATACCCCGTAGGAAAAGAGAACCTGCAAATCATCAGAAGCGTGAGTGTGCGTAGAGCCAGTTTCCTCTACATTCGACACTGATATTCCGACAAATTTCTTTCTGGAAAGATCGTTTAAAATCGCCTGAATATGTTCAAGCAGATCATAAGGCGTATCGAATTTCATATCGTCTATGGACAGCCGATCTATGTAATCGCATCGGTCGCCTGTATTTTTCGACTTGATAAAGCCGATCGAAATTTGTTCTTCGACTGTAAATCGCCTCAAATATAATTGCAGAATACAGAGGAATAACGCTGATGCCTCCAGCCTTCTGCCACTTAGGAACGTATGGATTTTCTCATATAGTTTATTTGAAAAGAGAAAGGGTTTGCGTACGAAGGGGCCGGAAGTCGATGATCGCAATTTATCGACAGGAAGATCCAACATTGGAGGTCCTTATGATAGTCCAATCGCTTTAAACACTCATCAATCAATCACGCACTTGATCATCAAATAACCATCACAGATACCTCTGTTCGCAGCTATGCGGCCCTGTTAATGCGCGATTGGCTACATATGGCCCAATAAGGGCACGTCCAGATGACATCAGAACCAAAGCTTGAATGTTGGCGCAAAGTGGCCAGAGTTTTCGTATTTGTCATAGCGACGGCAAGTGGGAGGGCGTTTGTTTTCTCCTAAATGATGCAATATCCAGCGACAATACAACTACTAGAAGAAATTTATGAAGTCCTGGCGTGCTTTTAAGATATGAAACGGCTCTTTTTAGCTGCGCCGCTCCGCATAACCCACCTTGTGGTATATTCTACCGCGCGAAAATGGCCATAAAGATACTCTGGAGCTAACGACATTATAGGTCACACTGTCATTGCTCCGGTAACATATCGCAGGTTTGATCAATTTTTCACTATCGAGCCAAGATCTAAGCCATTGTAATCACGTACTTTTCAACGAATTCCGCATTTCACCTGCGATCAGCAGGAGGGAACCTGCGAACACCCTGGTCACTCTTAGAAAGGAAACTATATAACCTTACGAAAGGCGACTGCATGTCGTTTTGAATTACCGACGACAGACTTCGCTCAAGGACCGGCAACTAAAACACGGAGCAAGTATGCAATCATCAGGTAAGTGGCCACCCCCTGTCGCCGATGTCCGTTTTTATACGGGGAATGATATCGAAAGTTTGTCAAATGCCCTTTCCACACCCACTTCGCCCATACTGGTTAAAGCTCAGTCTATAGGGCCAATTTCTTTCCGGTGCGAATTTGTGTCGGCCGGCATGATATCGTTTGGGTCTTGCGAATACGACGGTCAATTTAAACTAAGTCGTCAAGCCGATTGCGGCAAATTCATTGTGTTCATTCCCCTTCATGGCGGTGCGCACATCGACATAAATAAGCAAAACTACTGCTCGGGTCCTTCGCATGCGCACATACACGACGGCGAGCCGCATTGCGACGTCAGCATCAACGGATTGCGCCGGCATCTCGTGGTCATGCTTGATCGAACGATGGTCATCAATCACCTCACCAGTATTCTGGAAGTTCCGATTGACGGTCGCCTCGACTTCCTTCCTGAGATCAATCTCGCATCGGGACCTGGCCAACTGCTGCGTAATCTGGTCGGGTTGACATTTGAGGGATTAGCCCGTGATGCCACACTGGGTCTCGCACCCCTCACCCAGTCCAACATTCTTAACTCGGTGACCAGCCTCATACTCGAAACCGTTCCACATCGCTACTCGGCCGAACTGAAGAAGACGGCCACAGCGCCGGCGCCACGACATGTCAAGAAAGCAATGGACTTTATTCAATCCAATCTTTCACGCCCCATTTCGATCAATGATATTGCCGCGGCCAGCCAGGTCAGCGTGCGCTCCCTTCAGCGGGGCTTTAGAGATTTTCGGATGACAACTCCCATGGATTACCTAGCCAATCTGCGCATGCAGGCGGCCCATCGCGATCTACTCAACCACGATCTAACCATTTCTATTGCAGCAGTGGCAAAGAAATGGGGTTTTACACATCTCGGGCGCTTTTCAAGAGAATATAAAAAGACTTTCGGCTGCTTACCGTCGCATACCCGAAGGACCGAATAGCACCCGTTGCGTCCTCAGCTCGTCGAGGATACGAACAATAAGGGCTCTGTTGCGAAAATCACGGTGATGTCGGAAAGAGCCCCCCGCCGTGATTAGACAACTCCATCAGCTCTCAGCGCAAATCAACACCGACTGCTGCAACGTTCTTCAAGGATGCATGATGAATACGGCAGGTCCAAGCTCGGCGCCATTAAATATAACTTGGAGCGATCTCACGGATCGAAATTATAATTTCGATTTTCTTTGAGAAATATCTGCCGCACGTATAGCAAAGCTAAGCTTGTTCCCTTCGTCACTATCGATATTGACTTTCGTCAGGTGTCAGCATTTCCCGAGATATCGTAGTCTAAAAGACATCGGAGTTTATTCCGGTAGAGGATTTATTAAGCCGAATTGGCACTCTTCGACGTGGGAGGCTTTGTTATGCTTATAGCCGTATTCCCCTTCATTATGACCCTCGCAATGCAAATCGCGGCCGCAGCTATCTGTTTTCGTGCAGAAGCATACCGATCGGAGCGGCAGGGAAGTCGGCGGGTACTTGCGAGAATACCTTCCAATTTACATCGGCCAATAACCCATGGAACGGTGGCACGATATACGTTCACTCTTGGAGGCGACATCGACGGTCTCCTCTTGATCGATGGCACGCAGGTCCGCCTGCCTCAAAAATTGAGGGGCTCGATCGCTTTCACCGTGCATCCCGGCGACACCGTCACAGTGAACGGCATAGGTCCGCTCGGCGGCCCCATGATCGCTGCGTCCGTCATCAATGACGATCAATGCTGCAACACGCCAGCTGCTATGTAATCGCGTGCCGCCGGCGAGGATACATGCCATGATTATGAGCATTTTACCTCGATGCAATCCAACCCAGGACGTTTTCGCTAACACGAAGTCTAAACCAGCCGTGTTAGAGGTTAGCTACAAGGTAAAGAGACTCGCTGCGTTCAGCCCGACCAGATAGTCGGGCAGAGAACTTGGATTCCAAAACGGATGAACGTCGTCCGAAGCATTGAAACCGAAACAGCCAGATCCAATGCTGCTGTCGACATGCTTCACCGAGCTTTCGATCATTGACATCACGATAAAAGCGGCGCCGTTGCAGCGCCGCTTATTGCCATTACCTTTGATCTATTCTCTGTTCACGATCGTCTTGCGGAACGTCGCCGGCGGTTGTCCCACCATCTTTGAGAACACCCTGGTAAGATGCACGTGATCGGCAAAGCCGCATTCGGATGCAATCTGAACAATTGGTAGCGATGTTCTGACCAAAAGATGCCTTGCACGCTCCACCCTGCAGTTCAGCAGATACTGATGAGGTGTCATACCGGTCGATTCCTTGAAAACCCGTACGAAATGTCCCGTAGTCATTCCAGTGCCGGCGGCCATGTCGGCCAAGGACAATTTCTGATTTAGGTGCGTCTCGATCAATGCCCGAAAATGGGCAAAGCGCCTTCCTCCAGGTTTCATGACGATCTCGGGCCCTTCGCGCAATGGTCCCAATGTGGAATAGCGATGGAGGATATGACAGGAAAACGCGCGGGCAAAATGTTCCGCATAACTGCCAGACAGCCGAGGGTCGAATTCCACCGCATCGCTGATGGCGGTGATCAAGCCCTCCAGCAAGGAATCCTGAATCATTTCTTCGGTATTGAAGGCAACCGATGTTAGGTCGCGTTGGTATATCTCGGCTACGACCTCATTCAGAAAGGAGTTTCTGATGTAGATATGCGTTGTATGGATATAACCGCCTAGATTTATTTTGAAGCTCTTACCAGGTGGAACGATGAGTGCCTGGCCTGATCGCAGGTTTGTACTTCCCTCTTCCCCACTGACGTTAAAAGTTATCTTTGCAGATCCCGATCGCACCAAGCCCACGAAGAGGTGCGGGCTCGCCCGAAAAAAGCTTTCGTAAGGAGCTTCGATCTGCGTCGAAACGTAAATATTTTTCCAATTGCGACCAGCACTTGTCCCCAATGTCTGGCAGGTCTCCAGAAGACCCATGCCATGCAACTCTTTTACCGGAAATTCGCCGTCGGCTAAGGAAATTATCTGATGCTCACATGTCATGATCGTTGCCCATCCCGATTGGTCAACCTTGGCATTCCCGCATAGCGCTTCTATTCTGTGAGATAAGCGGAAGCGCGGACTTTCTACTCAGCAAGAACCGCAGCTCTTTTCTTCTCGAGCGCTGTCATCACCTTTCGACAAGGAACAGTCTGTCATCGGTCGAGACGGTACGATATCTGCCGTAGGTCATTGCTAGGCATGACGAAGGTCATCTCGGATACCGGTTGGTGCAACCGCCGTCATGCCGCAGAAGATATGGTGCATTGAAGTAGGAGATCCCCGTTGAGCATCTTCAATGGGACGAAGATTCCGTTATGAGGTGAGCTCTGACACGGTCTGCTTGGCAATTCTTGATCGTACGACGGCATAGTTAGGTGCGACTAAGGGATAGTCGCGGGGTAATCCCCATTTGGCGCGATATTGTTCAGGGCTCAGGTTAAACTTGACACGGAGATGGCGACGCAGCGATTTAAATTTTTGACCGTCCTCCAGGCAAATAATGTAGTCCGGCGTTACGGAATGGATGATTGGGACGGCGGGTTTTTGCTCTTTAGGAATTGCATTAGCGGTTTCAGCACCCATGATGTCTGCCAAACTTATATGGACCGCTTCAATGAGATCGGGAATCTCGTCGTGCGCAATGAAATTATTCGCGACGAACGAACAGACGACGTTGCGGGTGAGTTCAAGCAGTCGAGGATAAGTTTCAGACAACGGAATTCTCGCTAATGAAGTGAACGGGTCATGGGTATGGTTTTTCAGTGTTTCTTAAAGCAGAAAGATCTAAGTGGTCTTCACGCTCGTGACACTTGCTCCTAAATACATCAAATGGATCTCCCCTTTTTCAATACTTTCTGCCTCTTTCGCATTGATGTTGGATTTGAATTATAGATAAAAATCGCAATAGTATTGATGATCACAAATCTAGTCTGAACACACTTTGTTGCTGGTCAAATATAAGTCAGGAATGAAGGTGCTCTAGCCCATCTTTTTCTTCAGCTTCGGAGAAGCGCTGGGCAGCCACCAAGATGACGGCGCATACGACATAGCGCAGCTGCCAACCAGCAGCAACAGCCTCATCAACAAGCATGGAAACAGAGGGTTCCAGAGCGAATTCACATTCGTCCTCGTATCCTGGTTCCGACGGATCTTTGCTTGGGTGATTGATCTTAGCCCGCACCGTAGAATTCTTCTTCATCAATGATTCCAAAGATCATCCAAAAATGCCAACGGCAGCGACAATAAGAGCCAATGCAAGAATAGGCGTAAGCAGCCAGCGTGCTTCGTACACACTGTTCGAACTGATCTCTTCGATTGATGGCTTGTTTCTCATCCTCATTTCTCACCATTGAACGGCATATAATGGGTATCAACATTGCTGCGCGCTATTTGCAGCATGCCACGAGAAGCTGGAGCTGCCGGAGATATGGGTTAGTCCGTGTAGTCGGCCCAGCCAGCACCTCGTATGCCGACTGGACCGCCACCGCCTTGACCAACGCAAAGAAGATCAAGGCGAAATCAAAAAATGACCACGGCGTTGTTGAAATGCCGCAGTGGAACTGCTTTCTCACCTACCCGCTGTTGCAAGGTCCTTTAAGGTCAGCGACGGCAGGTAAAGAGAAGAAACCGACAGCGAAATCGGCAATTGCACATCCTTAGAAAGCAGTTTTCTCCCTATAAGGGTGGCGAGATGGCATCGCCACGCGACTAGGAATAGGCGCTCTCACGCCCGAAGTGCTTTACCAACAGATAGTAGAAGACAGCACGGTATTTGTGGCGGTTGGAGCGGCCATATTGCTCGACCACCGCTTCAATACCTGCTTCCATTCCAGCATCGGGCACCAGCCCGAGTTTCTTCGTGAGAAAATTCGTTTTAATTCGCTCCATCTCTTCCTTGTCAGTGGCTGAGACAATGGCCGCGTCACTATTATAGATCGCCGGGCCGCAACCCTTGGTCACTTTTGCAAGCAGATCCATATCTACCGATATGCCGCACTTTCCCGTCAGGTCATCTGCATATTTTGCGATCAATTCATCCCACTTAGCCATATTCATGCCTCCTCAAACGAGTATTGGTACAGCTGCGCTGTGAACGTCTTCCCGTTTCTGCCACTTGTCAGACGCCCACCAACGCAGAAAGCTCTAGCTACATCTTCCGGTGGTTTGTTACTGAATTGCTTATGCCTTCATTGATTGCCTGAATGCGATGGAGCGATTCTACTCCTTGACAAGCTGCCATGCCGGAAGAGACTCTGTTTTTGCCATGAATCAAATTGCGCAACTCCCAGCGGGCAGATGAGTAATTGCGAGCCTAGACACTTTCAAGAATGTGCACATATGGCGAAGGTCAGAATCGATAGTGACGAAAGTCATAGTCGCTTGCAGCGAACTCAAAATTTGCCTAAGGTATTGAATTTCCATCTGCACACAGATTTGGGGACGAATGATTGACCTTACAGCTGAGTTAGTGTCGGCTGCCGAAGCCGATGTCATCGGACTTGCCATTATCGGGGCTGACAGGACGATTAAGCGCAAGTTCGGGCGCCTGGTCGAGTGGCTTCCTGCAGTTGGAGAAGATGGCTGCCAATGCATGCTGTTGGTGGGGATGGAAGCAGAATTGCTCGCGCTGGCCGAAGGGCGACGGGGTGTCATCACCTTTTCGCGGGTGCGTGACGCTTCATCTGGACTGGATCAGCCTCTGACGGCAGTTATCCTTTGGCATAAGGATCGACTGCATTATGTGGTAGTCGTGACACCCGATTTTGCCGCTCGCGAAATCGAAACCCTCCTCGAAAGCGAACGTCGCAGCCGACGGCTGATAGAACAGCAACTCGAAGCCGCCAGTTCGGAAGTACACTTTGCTTCAATAGCGCGCACCCGGCTTCGCCTCGCACGCGATCTTCACGACACTCTTGCCCATTCTATTGTTGCGCTTCTGACCCAAATCCGGCTGACCCAACACTTTCTGGAGACCGATCCCACTCGCCTGGCTGACAGTCTTGCGATCGCGGAACAGGCAGCTATCAGCGGCTTGGCCGGCGCGCGCAACGCCATTGCCCGTTTGCGGATGCCAGACGAATTCGAGCTGGCGCCTGGCATCGAGAGCATACTGTCTGATTTCGCAAGACAGACCGGCATCGATATATCCGCCGATATCGATGATGAGGTGCGGACTGAGCTCCATCGTCACGGATCGACGGTTCAGCGCATCATGCATGAGGCGCTGCACAATATCGAACTGCATGCGAAAGCACGCCATGTTCAGTTTCGTGCGGCCATGGAGGCTGATGCAGAAGGCAAAAAGCTCGTTATTGATATCCGCGACGATGGCGCCGGATTTGATCCAGCGGTTCCCAAGCCGGAGCATTTCGGATTGATCGGAATGGCCGAGTTTGCGGCGCTTGCTAAAGGGAGTTGCATTGTGGAAAGCGAACGCGGAAAGGGTACGCTGGTGCGAATATCATTGCCCGCAACCCTCTCCTCAACGACGCAACCGTCAAGCAGCCTCGCGGGTGCCAGCGTGGAAATACCATGGGATGGAGAGAATGACGGCAGAAGCTGAAGTAACGGAAAAGCTGCGCGTGCTGATCGCTGAGGATCAGACTTTGATCAGAGAGGGGCTTATCACGCTCCTTGCCCAGCAGAACGACGATTTCGATATCGTGGGCGGGGCGGCGGACGGCGAGCAGGCGATCGAATTTGCGCGCCGATACAGGCCCGATGTCATTTTGATGGATCTGCAGATGCCCCGGATCGATGGCATCGGAGCAACGCGCCGGATTCTGCGCGAGTTTCCGAATGTCAATATCGTTGTCTTGACCACGTTCGAGACCGACGACCTGATTTTTGAGGCGGTCAGCGCCGGCGCGAAAGCATACCTGTTGAAAGACGCGAAAATCGACGAAATCTCGACAACGATCCGAGCAGTGGTAGAGGGCCGCGCAATGCTTTCGCCGAGCGTGGCCGCACGCATTCTCGATGAGTTTAAGCGGCTGCGACCACGGAACCACCCGACAAATTTGCCCGCTCGCGGTACTTTGACGGAACGTGAGAATGCGATTCTCGGCCTCGTTATCGCGGGCAAGAGCAATCGCGAGATCGGCACACAACTGCATCTTGCGGAAGGAACGGTGAAGAATTACGTGAGCACAATCCTAGATAAGTGCGGCGTTCGAAACAGGACTGAATTAGCTGTGAAAACAATAAATTAACTGAAATTTAGTGCTGTTTTTCACGTGCCAGTTTTTACAAATTGACTATGCTGGGATTAGTTATCTTTTTATATTAGATTAGCATTGATTGAATCGCGGCAGCTTCAATCGGGGAAAATAAAATCACGAGGGTACTCATGGCGAGAAGCGAACAGAATGACAAGCGTTTGAATGGTGCCGCTTCAGCCGGCGCGGAGGAAATGATGGCAAACGCCGAAGCGACGATCGATCAGGTTCGTGATCTCCTGTTTGGTGGAGCGCAGCGATCCATCGAGAGCCGTTTGGCGAGTTTGCGCGAAGAGATGCAGGCCGTCATCCAGCAGCTTCAGGCGGAATTTTCAAAAGAGCTGGCATCGGTGAGTGAAAAGCTGCAGCAGCTCGAGCGGACGACAGAAGAGAACCGTCTCGCTTCGCATCGAGATGTCGGGGCGGCGATCTCGGAACTCGGCGCGACGATCAGCAGGCTGGGATCCGGCAGCACAGGAAGATAGCATGGCCCGTAACATCGGCCATAACAGTGAGATCGAGCGGCTCAAGACATTGCTCTTCCAATCAGAAGAGGCCCGCCTCGATACCTTGGAGGCGGATGTCAATTTTCTGCAACAGTATCTTGGAGGCGCCGACCGTCTTGAGGCGGCAACCGCCGACATATTGGTAGCGGCCCTAGAGCGGGCGGAAGTTAACCGCCCCCGCGACCTTGCGAATGCCATCGCGCCCTCCGTTGTTTCCGCCATTAGGAGCGAAATTGCGAATTCGCGCGATATGATGGTCGAAGCGCTTTACCCCATTACCGGGCGGATGGTAAGCGCGGCGGTAGCGAACGCCTTCAAACAGCTCCTTGCATTTCTGGAGCAGCGTCTTAACACTCTAACCTCAATGGAGCTTTGGATTGGACGCGCCAAGTCGCTAGTGACTGGTCGTCCGATCAGCGAATTCGTGCTGGCAAATTCCAATCCGCCACGTGTAAGCCGACTGCTGCTGATCGAACGTGGCGCCGGGCGCCTCGTGGCGGAATGGACACCGGAGGGAACCCACGACGAGCGCGCGGATCTGCTGAGTGCAATGGTCGCGGCAATATTGGAGTTTTCCGTTCACGCTCTGGCTGGCGAAGGCAATCTGCAGAAGCTCGACTTTGGCGGAAGAGAAATCATGCTCAGCGCGTCACCGCGCTTCATCCTCGCGGCGGAATGCACCGGCCTTCTACGTCCCGCCGACGAAGCTCGGATCAGTACGCTTTTCTTCAACGAGATCGAAAATATCAATAACGGTGCGGACAGCGATGCTGCAAAGCTTGCCCCGTTTGCGGCGGCCATTGAGTCCGATCTTCAGCCTGACAAAAAGACGAGTCCCAACGGGAAGGTGATCCTGCTGACGGTTGCCGCCCTCGCCGTTATGCTCTTCGTTTGGCTAGCCGCAGGCTTCGTGACCCGGACGAGTCTGGAGCATCGAACCAACGCGGCTTTGCAGGAGCTTGTCGAGCAGCAGCCACTGCTGGCGTCGTTTCCATTGCAGCTGCAATTCGACCACGCCAATCGCAGCCTCGCGATTTCCGGCATTGAACCGAGCAGCTTGGATCCCGTCCCCGTCGTCGACGCTCTGGCCAAGGCGGCTGCCCCATACACGGTCATTAACCGAATGGGCATAGTGCCCGGGCTGGAACAGTCTGCGACGTTGCATGCCGATGTTGCGGCCCTCAAGGAGGCTCTCGATCGGTTGCGGGCGAGCAACGAGGAAATGCGCGCTGCAGCCACCGCGGCTGCAGAATCCAAAGATCAGCAATATGCAAACCTGAGCAAGCAATATGCCGATCTGCAATCTCGCTTGCAAAGAAGTATCGAGGAAGCGCGTACCGCGACTGTAGCCGAAGCGACGTCCAGAAATCAGCAATTTGCGGCACTGCAGACCATTGTCGACTCTCCTGCCCAGCGGCTCGATCGCTTCATGGCTAGAACCGCGATCTTTTTTGGGCGAGGTAGCGAATTTGCCAATCCCGAAGAAGCCGCCCAACAAGTTTCGCTATTAGCGGAATTGCTTGCGGGCAACGATCTGAGGATCCGGATCGTCGGCTATGCCGACGAGAGCGGATCGGAGCAAAGTAACAAGGCGCTCGCCGGTAAGCGGGCTGAGGCAGTGATGGAAAGATTGAAAGCCCTGGGTATCGCGCCTGAGCGATTATTCGTTGTTTCCCGCTCGGCGGCAATGCCAATTTCTGACAAAATGAATGCAGGCGGCAGTGCAAATCGCCGAGTCACTTTCGAGAACGTATTTCAAACTGAACCTGCGCAATGATGCTCACAAAAAAGGTAATGCTGCTGGGGGATATGGGTGTTGGCAAGACGTCGATCTTGTATCGGCTGGTGCATGATCGCTTCGACGGGCAATACAAGACAACGCTCGGCGTAGAGGTTCTCAGTTACGATGTCCCGGCACCGACGGTTGGCGAAGGTGAACCGGTACGCCTGGTGCTTTGGGACACGGATGGCGATTTCGGCACGCGCATCTTCGATACCGTTTACGTAGCCGGCGCTTCCGCCGCGATTATAGTGTCGGATGCTACGCGCCCCCAGACGGTTACACACATGAACGAGTTAGCCAGCAACTTCGAGTCGCGCTTCCCGGGGAGACCCTACAAAGCCCTTGTGAACAAGATCGATCTCGCGGGTGGGACTGCACCGCTTGAAGGGCTCGCGCAGCCAAACGTCAAATTGGTGAGTGCCAAAACCGGCAGCGGAATTACCGAAGCCTTTGCCGAGCTGGCGGAGACGATACGTCGTCGGCAATTCTAAGCAATTTCAGGAAAAGTGCGTAGCCGTTTCCCGTCGGAATTGCGTGAAAACAAAGAGATAGAGCGGCTCGGAGATTCCGCGAAAAGCTGAACCGCTCTAAGATGGCATCTGGAGTTTCCATCGTGAGCTCTTTGACGGACGCAGCGATGACGTTGTGGCCGCGGCTAGGTTGCTACCCCATCGCTCCCTAGCCTCTTCCCCACGTCTAGAGCCGCCCTGCTGAGATAGGTCGACGATTCCAGATCCCAGCGCGAGCGGTGGGAACGGCCAGGGAGAAAATTTCGCTGAGGTGGACTACATCCAGTCAAGTGACGGCGACGCTGAGCCCGGGAGGAACGATGACGCCTGAACGGCCGCGCTTGCCGCCGCCCCGCTCAGCGTGTCGCTTACAAAAAAAGGCCGCCCGAAGGCGGCCTTTATAAGCAATTGAGCCAGCTATTCTATCAGTCTTTCTTGATGGTAGCCTTATTGGCGAGCTTCACCTTAGCTGGGGTATCGAGTGGCACGTTCGCAGCCATCAGCGCCTCCTTGCTTACCTTCTTGTCGGTGATGGAGATTTGGCTGAGAATGTAGCTAATCACCTTGTCTTCGAACACCGATTCGCGCAGCGCCTGCAACATGGCGGGATCAGAGCCATAGCGCGCAAGCACCTGCTGCTGCTGATTAGCCGGCAGGAGGCGAATCTGCTCGACCAAGCCACGTTGCAAATCCTCGTCCGAAACGGAGATGCCAGCCTTATTGCCGATCGCTACGAGGATCAGCCCTAGACGGATGCGCCGTTCGGCGAGTTGCATATACTCAGCACGTGCCTTTTCCTCGGTCGTACCTTTATCAGCGAAGGTCTTTCCCGACGCTTTGAGATCGCGACCAACTTGTGCCCAGATCGTGTTGAACTCAACCTGTACAAGCTGCGAAGGTGCGTCGAGCTTATAAGAAGTCACGAGCTGCTCAAGCAACTGCTGCTTCACTTTTTGGCGCGTAACCGGAGCGAACTGCCTTTCGATCTGGCTACGTGCCGTCTCATTCAACCGCTTCAGCGACTCGAAGCCGAGAGCCTTAGCAGTTGCGTCGCTGATTTCGAGTTTTTCAGGCTTGGCCACGTCCTTGACATTGACGTCGAAGGTCGCTTTTTGGCCGGCCAGATATGAAACTCGATAGTCCTTCGGGAAGGTCACGGTGACTTTCTTTGCATCACCAGCCTTGGCTCCGACCAGCTGGTTCTCGAAGTCCGGCATGAAATTCTTCGAGCCGAGCACCACTAGCTGATTGGTACCCGTACCACCAGAAAGGGGGCCACTAAGCTTGCCGACATAATCGACAGTGATGCGGTCTCCACTGGCTGCTTTACCGGCTTTGGACTTGTAGATGCGAGCTGCTTCGGCAAGCCGCTTGACTTGTGCATCGATCTCGGCCTGTGGCACGTCGTAGACGGGACGTGTCACCTTGATCTTTGCCAGGTCCTTTATATCCACCGATGGCATCACTGCACGATTCAGTTGACTTGATTCCGAGGCGAGTTCATGAACCGCCGAGCTATGTGCGTTGTCAGCGACAACGCAAATTGGGTCGGTGGGTGAACCTGCCTTGGCAGCTCCGATGGCAACCTTAGGAGCACTGCCGGCCGGATAGCCAAGCACGCTGGCAGGGAGACTGCCCAAGCTGGTCGTGGTCTGGTTGATCGCGCCGCTTGAGGAACCAGTGGCGGGATCACCGGCTACAGGCGAGCCGACCGAGCCTGCCTTGACAGGTCCGGAGGCAACCTTAGGGGCAGCATTGCCAGCCGGATTGCCAACGACACCGGCAGGGAGATTGCCCAAGCTCGTCGTGGTCT
>NZ_JBXSOV010000004.1:0-326377 GCF_057784355.1 Martinezella sp. CNPSo 3959 | reverse complement strand
GGAGCCGCCACCTCCTCCGCCATCGCCGAAAGCGGATGAGGAGCTCGATACTGGGGCGGGAATGGTCGAGGCTATGGTCGACGCCATGGAAGAGGAGAAGTCGCCGATCGTTCCGCCGATATTGCCCGGGCGGAAATCGCCGGAATACCAGACCGGCGCATAGGCTGCGGCGGCAGTTGCACCGGCAGCCGTCGCGAGCCAGGTTTCGAAGGCGCTCGACCAGGGCTTTTCGACACCGAGCGCGACGGCATAGGGCAACAGCTTCTCGAAATGCTGCGGCGACATCTGCGGCGCGCCCTGCATGTTCATCCGGTCGCGTTCGGCAAGCGTCAGATATTGCCTGAGGCCGGCGATGCCATCCATCATCTTGCGCCCGAGCGGCGTCGGTGCGCCCATCAGAAAATAAAAGACGACGTTGAGCGCGAAAATGCCGACGATAGCGGCGACCAGCGGCAGCAGGCCCGCTTCCCACAACGGCACGACCGCGGCGGCAAAGCCGCTAACGGCAATCGAGACGAAGACGAAGCCGAAGAAGGCGAAAATCAGCACCGAAATGATGCGCTGGGCGAGGCTGGCACTATGCCTGCGAAACCTGCGGCCGATCGAACTCGCAAAGATCGTCACGAAAATCGAGAGGAAGCCCGGCACAATGATCAGCGGCAGGGCATTTTCGTGCAGGCGACCGAAGATGACGATCGCTGCCAGAACCAGAACTGATAGCGCAATACCTGTTATGACGTAGAGCGAATTGGCCTTGTAATATTCGTCGCGATGATCGCGTTCGATGGCGCTGCGGAATTTCGAGCCGAGCTGCTGCACCGCCTCGCCATTCGCCCTATCGATAACAAGCGACGAGAATGGCCCGACGGCCTGCATCAGCACCTTGTCGCCGCCGCTAAGATCACTGCCAGCCTTGCCGGTCGGGCGGATAACGACTTTTCCCTTCAAGTCGTCCAGAATGACATAGCCGCGCACGGCGAGGTCAATCGCGGTTGCGGAGAATGCCGTCCAGCCGGAACTGGCAAAGCCTCTATTGTCGATATAGTTCACGAGCGCCGGCGAAATGCCCTCGGGTGGATCCCAGCGCGGGACCATGACGCCCGGCCGAGGATCGCGGCCGACCGCGATCCAGCTTCGCATATAGTAGGCAAACAGCAGGATCAGCCCGCCGATGGCAATAATCGTATCGAGGTGATCCCGAAGGAACCAGCCCCATTGCTGGCTGTCGCTCGGCGGTGTGATCGCTCCTTTGGCCAGCTTGATGGCGATCGTCAGGCCTTCAGCCACTGCAAGCGGCCTGGTCGTTGCGAAGGTAACGATATTGCCCTGTTGGCTCGCACTTGCATTCTTGTCGGTAGCGCCGAGCTGCCCCGTAAAGAAGGCAAGCTGCTGCGGCTGCACGCCATCGGGCAAGGTGACTGTTGCCTTCGCATTGAGGATAGGGAACAGCCAGCCGTTGCCCGTCACGTTCCAATAAAGCTCGTCATGATCGCCGAAATAGCGCATTTGACGATTGGTGTCGTAGGTGAGGCGGAATATGTGCGAGCCTGGGTTCAGGATACGATCGGCGTTGCCGATATAGATACGCTCGCCGCCCTTGATACGTTCGCTGTGCCAATCCTCCGGCTGCCCATCGCGCTCGACGGATACGACCTTGAAATCCACCTCGATCTCGCGGCCACCGGCATCGGTCATCGTCAGCGGGAAATCCCGGAAGATGCCGCGGCGGATGCTTTGGCCCTCGGCATTGACGGAGATCGTCTCGACGACGCGCATGGAGCCGTCACGATGCAGCGCGATCGCTTGATCGAAGTTCGTGATGAGTTCGGCTGCCGTCACCGCCGTTGCACAAAGCAGCAGGCACAAAGCCAGGAAGAACCCGCAAAGCCGTGTCATCACTCCCCCAAAGGATGGCCGCGACGCCGTTGCCGGCGCCGCTTCACGTCAGGAACATGCCTGCGCTCAGCCCTTGAGATGGCGGAGCGTCAGTCTTCGTAAGCGACACCAAGAGACGCCAGCACGTTCCAGTAGGACGGGAAGGTCTTGGCGACGCAATCGGGGTCAAGAATGGTGATGCCGCCGATCTTCAGGCCGGCGAGCGCAAAGCTCATGGCGATGCGGTGATCGGCAAAGCTGTCGATTTCTGCCGGAAGCACTTTGCCGGCAAGGCTCGGATCGGATGCGACGATGAGATCATCGCCCTCTTCAGTCCCGAGGTTCGGCACGATGCGGGACAGGCCGCTCGACAAGGCGCGGATGCGATCGCATTCCTTGACGCGCAGGTTCTCGATGCCGACGAAGCGCACCGGCGTTTCATTGAAGGCGGCGAGAACGGCGAGCGTCGGGATGGCATCCTGCATCTGCGAGCCGTCAATGACGGCGGGCAGATGCGGAAACTTCGAGATCAGGTCATAGGCCTTCGCATCCGGCTGCGAGAACTGTTCTGCCGGCGTGCCGAGATCGATCTTGCCACCACCAAGCACTTCGGCCGCCCAGAGATAGGTCGCGGCGGAGGCATCGGGCTCGATGACGAAGTCGGCGGCATGATAGCCGGTGGGCTCAACGCGCCAGGCAACCGGGCTCACACGCTCCACCTTGGCGCCGAAAGCGCGCATGGCAGCAACCGTCAGATCGATATAGCCGAGAGCACCAATATGCTCGCCGAGCAGCTCGACATCGACAGCCCGGTCGCCGCCGGCAGCCATCATCAACAGAGCCGAAACATACTGGCTAGACAGGCCGCCATCGATCTGCACGCGGCTTGCCTCGAAGCGGCCGTTGCCGTTGATGGTGACGGGCGGGCAGCCGGTTTCCGTGGAGGCATCGACGCCGAGCGAGCGCAATGCGTCGACGAGCGGGCCGATCGGCCGCTTGCGCATATGGGCATCGCCATCGACGATGACCTTGCCGTCGACCAGCGCCGCAGCTGCCGTCAGGAAGCGTGTCGCCGTGCCGGCATTGCCGAGGAAAAGCGGTGCAGCCGGCGCCTTCAGCTTGCCGCTGCCGGTCACGATGAAGGTCGTGTCGTCGGGCTCGTCGATGATTACGCCCATGGCGCGCAGAGCCTCCGCCATATAGCGGGTATCGTCGCTCTTCAGCGCGCCGGTCAGCCGGCTCGTGCCCTTGGCAAGGCCCGCCAGCAACAGCGCGCGGTTGGTGATCGACTTCGATCCCGGCGGCATAGCGCGTCCGGTCAAAGGCTTGCCCGGCGGGATTATCGTGAGTTTGGCTCTACCCATCATCATTCTCTTTGGTCAGTCAGGAAAGCGGCCGATGGCCAGCGGTCGGCATCCTTTACCGCCTCGCATGAAAAACCGATAGCGGAAATCTCAGAACTTTACCGTTGGAACAGCGCGGTCCGCTTCGTTGGTAATCTCGAAATAGGCCTTCTTCACGAAGCCGAAGGGGCCGGCGATGAGATTGTTCGGGAAGGTTTCGACCTTGACGTTCAGATCGCGTGCGGCACCGTTGTAGTAGCGGCGTGACATCTGGATTTCGTTTTCCGTCGTCTCCAGCGATTGCTGCAGCTCGACGAAGCCCGTATTGGCCTTCAGGTCGGGATAGGATTCAGAAACGACCATCAGACGGCCGAGCGCCTGACTGAGAACGCCTTCGGCGGCGGCACGGCCGGCGACATCGCCAGCAGGCACGGCCTGCGCTGCGGCACGCGCCTGGGTGACTTCGACCAACGTCTTGTTCTCATGGCCGGCATAGCCTTTGACTGTCTCGACCAGATTGGGAATGAGATCGGCGCGGCGCTTCAACTGCACGTCGATACCGGACCATGCCTCTTCCGCGACTTGTCGTGCACGAACGAGCCCGTTGTAAATGAAGACGACATAGAGCGCGGCCAGCACTATGATCGCTAGAAGAACAAGCATCTAAAATCCCCCGTGGCGACTGCAACCCAAGGGACACTAGGCAGATTTCACGCCAATGTCACCCGGCTTTAATGGCGGCGCGGAGCTAAGACAGACTATGGCGATGCCCAATCCCGGGGAAGCTTGCCTTAGGCGGCCTGCTGATTCCAGTTGATGCCGCCGGCATCCGTCAGCAGAAAGGCTTCGCCACAAGCTTTGGCGAGCGTGCGCACGCGCAGGATGTAGCTCTGGCGTTCCGTGACAGAGATGACGCCGCGGGCGTCGAGCAGGTTGAAGACGTGGCTCGCCTTGATGCACTGGTCGTAAGCCGGAAAGACGCATTTGTGCAGGCGATGATTTTCGCTGTCGCCGGGCGCGCCGGCTGCCAGCAACGCCTGGCATTCCTTCTCGGCATCGATGAAATGGCGGTGCAGCATCTCGGTATTGGCATATTCGAAATTATGCCGGGAATATTCCTGCTCGGCCTGGAGGAAGACATCGCCGTAGGTGATCTTGTCTTCGCCCTCGAGGCCGTTGAAATTCAGGTCATAGACACTGTCGACGCCCTGAACATAGGTCGCAAGACGCTCCAGACCGTAGGTCAGCTCACCGGCGACGGGTGCGCATTCGATGCCGCAAACCTGCTGGAAATAGGTGAACTGCGAGACTTCCATGCCGTCGCACCAGCATTCCCAGCCGAGACCCCAAGCACCAAGCGTCGGGCTTTCCCAATCGTCCTCGACGAAGCGGATGTCATGCAGCAGCGGATCGAGGCCGATCGCCTTCAGCGAGCCGAGATAGAGCTCCTGCAGGTTCGGCGGATTGGGCTTCAGGATGACCTGATACTGATAATAGTGCTGCAGGCGGTTGGGGTTCTCACCGTAGCGACCGTCGGAGGGGCGGCGGGACGGCTGGACATAGGCGGCCCGCCAAGGCTTCGGCCCGAGCGAACGCAGGGTAGTTGCCGGATGGAACGTGCCGGCGCCGACTTCCATGTCGTAGGGCTGCAGAACCGCACAACCCTTGTCAGCCCAATAATTGTGCAGCGTCAGGATCAGCGCCTGGAAGGAGCGCTTCGGGTTCATATGGTCGGGCACGTTGGCAGTCATGGGAATTGGTTTCTTCCGCTAGCGAATTGTTTGGCGGACAGGTGCCACGGCGTGGCGAATGGGTCAAGGCTTTGCAGCATAAACGGCGCTGCAGCCTGCCTCGCCGAGGCACATGGGTTTACTCATCCTCGCGCTTCACATGATACTCGCCGGTCTTCGGATCTTTCACCAGCGTTCCCATAGCGCCGGTGCGGCGTTCCGTCTCGGCACGGCGAGATTTTTCGGCGAGCCGCTGGGCATCGCGGACGAAACGCCGATACAAGAACCAAATCCCGCCGACGGCGATGATGAAGAAGATGATCCGGGACATTAGCCAGCGCTCCCGCCTACAATCCGTACCGGCCCCACAATGCCTTTTCCTCTGCCGCTTCCGCAAGCCCGGATGCAATCCCGGCGCCGAGGCCATCCATGCCGCCAAGCGAAATGCCGGGAGCCTTGCGGCCGAAAAGGCTGCGCGGCGCGGTGATCAGCGTTGGTTTGACCTTATCGCCGAAACGCTTCCTCAATTCCTGACGCATGTCTCCCAGGCCGTCGATCAGGCCAAGCTCCAGCCCGCGGCTGCCGGTCCAGAACAGGCCGGAAAATACCGTTTCGTCCGCCGAGAGCTTTCCTGTGCGACGCTCGAGCACCATGTCGATGAAGACCTTGTGGATTTCGAGCTGCAGGCTCTTCAGATATTCGATGTCCTTTTCCTTCTCCGGCTGGAACGGATCGAGGATCACCTTGTTCGCACCAGCTGTGTAGACGCGGCGCTCGACGCCGATCTTCTTCAACAACTCCGGAAAACCGAACCCGCCGGAGACGACGCCGATCGAACCGACGATCGAGGTGGCATCGGCAATGATCTCGTCTCCCGCCAGCGCGATCATGTAACCTCCAGAGGCTGCGACATCCTCAACGAAGACCAGGACCTTCTTATCTTTCTCGGCGGCCAGATCGCGTATGCGATTGTAAATCATCCGCGACTGCACCGGAGAGCCGCCCGGCGAATTGACGATAATGGCGACAGCCGGCGCCGTCTTCATGCCGAAAGCTTTTTCAAGAGCCTGGGATGAGCCCGCCAGATTAAGCGATTGCCGCAGCGGACCACCACCGGAAGAGATGACGCCGCTCAGACGGACGACGGGGACGATCACCTCCTCCTTGCGGAAGCGCTTCGGAAGCATGCGTCTCAAGAACCCAACCATTCGTCATCCCTGAATCATGATGTTTGCTGCCCCGTGATGTATGCACGGAAACGCCAAACGCAATATTGCGGATCGTATTTGATGCTCTGATGCTGAGCGCGCCGAATGGCTAGCGGCGCGGATACGAAGTGCGGCCGTTGTTCATATCATCGACGAAATCGGTGAATTTATGCGTTCCCTCGCCATGCATGATCAATGGCGCCCGAAGCGCCAGTCTGGCCCTCGAACCCTTGATTGCCGTCACCAGAATGCGCACCGCACTCTCACCCTCGCGGGGATGGATCGGCGTGATTTCAATGCCGCCGAAGCGGCGGCCGCAGGCGGCGATGATCTCGCCGATCGATTCTGGCCGGGCGATCAGCGAGAGCTGGCCGCCCGGGATCATGATCGCGCCTGCCGTGCGGATCCACCGTTCGAACAGCCCGTCGGTCATGGCATGCGCTTCGGCTTTCAGCGCGTCCGGTGTCAGCCTGTCACTGGCATCGTTGAAGGGCGGGTTCATGATAACGTGGTGGAAGCTGTCGTCGACAAGACCCGCTTCATTGCGATCCTTGCCGGTCAGCGTGACATCGGCTTCGATAACCGAGACGCGGTTGGCAAAACGCGCATTTTCCGGCAGCAGGAGGCTTTTGCGCGCGAACTCGGCCATATCAGACGAGCGCTCGAACAGCACGACCTCCGCCCGGTCGAGTCTCGAGGCCACGGCCATTCCGGCGGCTCCGGCGCCCGCACCGAGATCCGCCACCCGGATCGTACGCTCATCTGCGACAAGCGCTGCGAGCAGCATGGCATCCATGCCGGAGCGGTGCCCCCTGCCCTTCGGCTGCACGACATGGAAGGCGCCGCGGTGGAAGGCATCGATGGTTTCGGAGGGGCTTTCGGTCATGGCGAACCTCAGGACCGGGCCTGGCGCAACTCGTCGCCGAGGCCGGCATCGATCAGGATACGCCGGGCCAGATCGGCACGCTCTTCCTCCACCAGAAAGCGGCGCGGCAGCATCCCGAGGGAGCCTTCCAGAATGCTCATGGCCTGGTCCGCAATGAAGCAATGAATTCCCGCATCCTTCATCAGGCTCTCAGCGAATGAGAGAAGGACCGGGTCATTGGTACGGATCAACTCGTGCATAGGCCTTAGAATTCCTGTCAAATTTACGCGACGAGACAATTCGCCTCTTGCCGCCCGTTTCGCCCCTTCTTATTGTGCTTTGCAGAAAATGAACAGGAGTCCGGATCGTTGGGCGTCGTGATACCGCTGGAAGAAAGCAAGAATAAACTGGCATCCATCAAGCCGTTGGTGGACCTGACCAAGGCGGATATGGAACGCGTCAATCAGCTCATCCTGTCCAAGGCCGGCTCTGATGTGCAGATGATCCCGGAGGTTGCGGAGCACCTCATTTCCTCTGGCGGCAAGCGTTTGCGGCCGATGCTGACCATCGCGTCTGCCGCTCTTTACAGCTATCAGGGCGACAATCACATCAAGCTCGCGACATCGGTCGAATTCCTGCATACGGCGACGCTGCTGCATGACGATGTGGTCGATGAAAGCGATCTGCGTCGCGGCAAGTCCACCGCCCGGATGATCTGGGGCAATCAGGCAAGCGTGCTGGTCGGGGATTTCCTGCTCGGCCAAGCTTTCCGCATGATGGTGGAAGTCGGCTCGCTCGAAGCGCTCGACGTGCTCTCTTCGGCCGCCTGCGTCATCGCCGAAGGCGAGGTGCTGCAGCTTTCCGTTTCCAAGAACATGGAGACGACGGAAGACGATTATCTCTCGGTCATCCGCGCCAAGACCGCAGCGCTCTTTGCCGCTGCAGCTGAAGTCGGCCCGATCGTCGCCAATGCCGGCAAGGCGGAGCGCAATGCGCTGAAGTCCTACGGCACCAATCTCGGCCTCGCCTTCCAGCTCGTCGACGACGCGCTCGACTACGGCGGCAAGGCCGCCGATCTCGGTAAGAATGTCGGCGACGATTTCCGCGAGGGCAAGATCACGCTGCCGGTGATTCTCGCCTATCGCCGCGGCACGGAGAAGGAGCGCGCCTTCTGGCGCGAGGCCATCGAAACCGGCAACAACAGCGACGAGAATCTCGAGAAGGCTCTCGGCCTGATCACGAAATATGGCGCGCTGGCCGACACAATTGCCCGTGCCGTCCATTACGGCACCATCGCGCGCGACGCCCTGGCACCCCTGCCGGAAACGCCTTGGAAATCGGCACTTCTGGAAGTGATCGATTTCTGCATCGAACGCGTTAATTGATGGCGGCGGCCTGAATTTGTTGCAGGGCCGCTTCAAAAAAGCCATCCTGTTGTGAATCAGTTGACACGAACGCTTTATGCCGCCGGCGGTCTTCGCCGGCTGTCCCTTGATGAAAGGCTTTCTAATGCGGCAGAGACTTGCCATCCGTTTCCTCTCGGGCGTAGCCTTGGCGGCGGTCCTTTCGGTGTCCGCCCTGAATGTCGCGCGCGCCGATGATAAGCCGGCGGCAGCACCGGAGGCCAGCGCCCCGGTCGCCTTCGATACGGATAGTGTCGATACCTTCGCAGGCGCTTTCCTCGCCGCCCGCACCGCCGATGTCGATCACGACTACAATACTGCCATCGCGCTCTACAAAAAGGCGCTGATGATCGACCCGAGCAATCCCGAAATCCGCCAGCGGCTGATGATCTCGCTGCTGCTGAACGGCAATCTGGAAGAAGGCGTCAAATACGCCAACGAGCTGAAGAGCGACCCTTCCGTCGAACGCGTGACCACCATCGTGCGCGGCATGGATGCCATTCGCCGTCACGAATACCGTACCGCCCAGGAAATCCTCAAGTATAACGGTCCGAACGATCTCGACCGGATGATGACCAATCTGCTCGCCGCCTGGGCTCGCGCCGGATCCGGCCGGGGCAAGGAAGCCATCTCGATGATCGACAAGATGAAGGGCCCGGATTGGTTCAACATCTTCAAGAACTATCATGCCGGTGCCATCGCACTGACGATGGGCGACCTGAAATCGGCACGCTCGCACCTCAACGATGCGATCCTCGACAAGACGGGCGGAGCGACGGCTCCCGATACGTTCATGCGCGCCGTCATGGCGCTCGCCCGCCTCGAAGCCAAGGCCGGCGACAAGCAGAAGGCCCTGGATGCAATCTCCGTCGGTGACAATCTCGTCAGCAATTATGCTCCATTGAATGCGCTGCGCGACAGCATCAGCAAGGGTGATACGCCGGGCCAGCAGGTCACCAATGCCAGCGAGGGTGCGGCCGCCGTTCTCTTCACCATCGGTGCCGCGCTGAACCGCGACGGGGCCGAGGATGTCGTCTCGCTCTATCTGCAGATTGCCAATTCTCTCGACCCCAAAGCTGCCGATACGCTGGTGCTGCTCGGCGGGCTGGCCGAAAAGCAGGAGCAGACCGATCGTGCGATCGGCTTCTACAAGAAGGTGCCCGATGACTCGCCAATGGCTCGCATCTCCGAGCTGCAGCTCGGCCTTGCGCTCGCCCAGGCAGGTAAAGTCGACGATGCACGCAAGCATCTGAAGGCGCTGATCGATTCCGATCCCAACGATGTCCGCAGCTATCTCGCCTATGGCAGCGTCCTTTCGGATGCCAAGGACTTCCAGGCCATGGCCGACAATTACGATAAGGCCGTACAGATCATCGGCCCCGTGCCGAAGCGCAGCGACTGGGCGGTGTTCTTCCAGCGCGGCATTGCCTATGAGCGGCTGAAGAAGTGGGCGGATGCCGAGCCGAACTTCAAGAGGGCGCTTGAGCTCAATCCGGATCAGCCGCAGGTGCTGAACTATCTCGGCTATTCCTGGGTCGACATGAACATGAACCTCGACCAGGGTCTGAACATGATCAAGAAGGCCGTCGATCTCAGGCCGGACGACGGCTATATCGTCGATTCGCTTGGCTGGGCCTATTTCCGCCTCAACCGTTTCGACGATGCCGTGAGCGAACTGGAGCGGGCGGCACAGCTCAAGGCGGGCGATCCGACGATCAATGACCACCTCGGTGACGCCTACTGGCGCGTCAACCGCAAGCTCGAAGCCGTCTATCAGTGGAATCGGGCGCTCGCCTCGAAGCCGGAAGAGGCCGATATTCCGAAGATCAAGGAGAAGGTCGAGAAGGGCTTGCCGCCACTCGACAACGATCCAAAGACCGTCGACAAGAGCAAGCAGCCCGATCCAGCGCCCGCCCCCTCGCCCGACACGAACGCTCCGGCGCCGGTCGACAAGAAGTCCTAAGACTTCCATGAGCACGATCTTGGCAGCGGGTGATTTCGACCTTACGGAAGAAGCGCCCGCAAAGATCAATCTTGCGCTGCACGTCACCGGCCGCCGCGCCGATGGCTATCATCTGCTGGACATGCTCGTCAGCTTTGCCCGCCACGGCGATCGTCTTTTCTTTCGCGCAAGTGCGGATGACGATTTCAGCCTTTCGGGACGGTTCGGCCCGTTGCTTTCCGCCGATGCCGAGGCTGGCGACAATCTCGTGCTCAAGGCGCGCGATCTCTTGCGCCAGGCAGCCAATTCATCCGGTCTCGATGCTCCCGCCGTCCATATTCATCTGGAAAAAAACCTGCCGATCGCATCGGGCATCGGCGGCGGTTCGGCGGATGCGGCGGCGGCATTGCGTGGGCTCATGCGGCTCTGGCGCCTCAGCCTGTCTGAAGGCACCCTCAAAACGATCGCCCTGAAGCTTGGCGCCGATGTGCCGATGTGTCTTTCGAGCCGACCGCTGATTGCGCGTGGAATTGGCGAGGCGATAGATTTGCTGCCTTCCTTTCCTTCTTTTCCGATGGTTCTCGGCAATCCGCTCGTCGGCGTCTCCACGCCCGACGTGTTCCGCCAATTGTCGCGCAAGGATAATCCGCCATTGCTGTTTCCGTCGCAAATGCCGCGGGGTCAAGGCGAATGGATCGACACGATCAAGGCCCTGCGCAACGATCTCGAACCGCCGGCGCGCTCGATCTGCGGCGAGATTGGCGTGCTTTCCGGCCTGATCGAAAGCGAATCCCCGATCCTGACGCGCATGTCGGGCTCGGGCGCCACCTGTTTCGGCATCTTCGCCGATGCCGAACGGGCGAAGAAAGCCGCCGCCTCGCTTCACAGACAGAAGCCGGACTGGTATTTCCAGGTAACGGAGACGATCGCGGGAGAGGCATGATGGCAGGTCCAGTCAACGAAAGATCCTTCATTCCCGTCGGCATCGCCGTGCTGACCGTTTCCGATACGCGCACGCTCGGCGACGACAAATCCGGCGATACGCTGGTTGCCCGCATTGCGGAAGCCGGCCACAGGCTTGCTGCCCGCGCCATCGTTCCCGACGACAGGGAGCGCATCCGCACGCAGGTGGAAGCCTGGACCAAGGACGATGCGGTCGATGTCGTCATCACCACCGGCGGCACGGGCTTTACCGGCCGCGATGTTACGCCGGAAGCGTTGGAGCCATTGTTTGAGAAGCGGATGGATGGGTTTTCGGAAGTCTTCCATCGCATCTCCTACGACAAGATCGGCACGGCGACGATCCAGTCACGGGCGACAGGCGGTGTGGCCAATGCCACCTTCATCTTCGTGTTGCCGGGCTCTCCCGGCGCCTGCAAGGATGCCTGGGACGGCATCTTGAAGGCGCAGCTCGACTATCGCCACATGCCCTGCAATTTCGTGGAGATCATGCCGCGCCTCGACGAGCATCTAAAGCGCGGCGCCGGCTCGAGATAGGTCTTCCGCTCGCTGCGATCTTGCGTGGCGGTCATGCTTTCGGCAGGACAGGAATTGATTCCCAGGAATCGCCGCTGAGTATGATGCAGCTCCGGCCGGATATGTCGCTCATCAGCAGTGTCCAGTTGCCGCTCTCAGCAGCATAGATCTCAACGATCGTGCTTTGATCGAGCTTGCCGACAGCCGAAAGCTTTTCCGAAAGATGGTCGCCAAGAAACGCGACGATATCGACGCGCTTGGCACAGGCCAAGGTTACCTGAGCGGCGGCAATGCCGGGGAAAAGAATTGCACTTGCAACGAAGAGAGTTGCCATGAAGCGGTAGAGCATCGTGCGTTTCATAACGCACCTCCTTTCGCCGAAATCCCGGCGAAAAAGGAGAATTCCGCTGACCAGTTCCGCCTGATATCGGCATCTTCATGGTCGGTCACCAACGCGACACGCGTAAGGTGCCGCCACACACGAATTATCGCAGCTATTCCCGCGTTTACAAATGGAATCTGCGGAACGCTAGAGCAGCTCCAGCAAAAGTGCGAAGCGGTTTTGCGTCCGGAGCTGCGTAAAAACAAGAAGATAGAGCGTTTTCGCGATCCGAAGGAAAGCGGAAATGTTCTAGGCCCTATCGCGCTGCGCGCGCCACCCAGGAGGGAATGAGTTCGCTTGAAAGCCTGCGGCCCTTCTGGCCCTTGGCAAATTCCGCGAGCTGCATTCCCGACCTGGCGATCGCGACGGCCTGGTGCTTCGAAAGCAGCAGGCCCAACTCCAATGGCGGCGAACGGCGGCCGATCCGCTTCAGAAAGGGGCGCCGATAGCCGCGGGACGCCGTAAACCGCGCCGGGCCTTTGTTCAGGGAGACATATTCGGCGACCTCGTCGATCCAGCCCGCTTGCGGCCGCGCGCCCGGCTCGACCAGCAACAGCCATTCGCCGCGGGCCGCCCGCAATATGTCCTTGATATCCCACTGCGAGTAAAAGCGGCAGCCGGCGGCATCTGCGACTTTCGATGTGCCATCACTCGAACCGTGATCGAGCACGACCACGTCGCTGACCAGCCCCTCGACCGCGCCTGCCACCAATGCCGCCAATGTCTGCGCCAGTTCCGGTTCGTGATCCTGGCATTCGATGATGACCGTCAACATTGCCCATTTATAGAGCGGCGCATAATTTATTGCCAGCACCCAACCTTCGGCTCCAAACGTTTAAGAAAAGCATCATATGCCGCCGGAAACGCTCGCCGCCGGTATCGCCAAATACCTCCTCTCAACAAGGTGGAAAATGGTGATTTCGGATTTTTGTTCTTGCAATGTTCTCATTTGTCGGATAGGAATTTAATCATCTTAGACGCGGCGTGCGATGGCATAAACCGCCCTGGAGCTACCGATGAACGAGCAGTCCCTTGCAGGGCAGGCCGCTTTCGCGCCTGCCAATACGGCAGACGTTGCCAACGCTTTGATCGCCGATTCCGGTCTCAGGGTCGACGTCGAGCGTCGGCGCGGACGCGGGGCCGGATTGAACCCGAGCGGCCGGTTCGAGCCGCAGCAACGCGAGGCTTTCGACGACGGCTGGCAGAGCTGGGAAGAGCTGCCGCCTTTCAAAACCGAAGTGCAAGTGGAGAAGCCGCGCACGGCCATTACCCGTAACGAATCGCCCGACATACCCTTCGATCGATCGATCAACCCTTATCGCGGCTGCGAGCACGGCTGCATCTACTGCTTCGCGCGGCCGACGCATGCCTATATGGGCCTTTCGGCGGGGTTGG
Source organism: Martinezella sp. CNPSo 3959 (assembly GCF_057784355.1). Lineage (NCBI taxonomy): Bacteria > Pseudomonadati > Pseudomonadota > Alphaproteobacteria > Hyphomicrobiales > Rhizobiaceae > Martinezella > Martinezella sp. CNPSo 3959. The sequence goes on along the minus strand of NZ_JBXSOV010000004.1, from coordinate 312,758 downwards.
ATTTCGAATCGAAGCTGTTTGCCAAGCCGGATGCAGCCAAGCTTCTGGAACGCGAACTCGCAAAGCCGGGCTACAAGCCGCGCGTTATCGCCATAGGGACGAATACCGACCCCTACCAGCCGATCGAGAAGGAATGGCGGATCATGCGCCAAATCCTCGAAGTGCTGAACCGGGCGAACCATCCCGTTGCTATCGTCACCAAATCGGCGCTGGTCATGCGCGATATCGACATTCTAAAGGAGATGGCTGCCAAGAACCTTGTGCGGGTGGGATTGTCGGTGACGACGCTCGACCGCAAGCTCGCGCGCACCATGGAGCCGCGGGCGGCGACGCCGCCACGGCGGCTGGAGGCGATCCAGGCTTTGAACGAGGCCGGCATCCGCACCGCGATCATGGTGGCGCCGATTATCCCTGCCCTCAACGATCATGAAATCGAGCGCATTCTCGATGCGGGCAAGGCAGCCGGCGCGCAGGAGGCAAGCTATGTCATTTTGCGGCTGCCGCTGGAGGTGAGCCCGCTCTTTCGCGATTGGCTGCTGCAGCATTATCCGGATCGCTATCGCCACGTCATGTCGCTGATCCGCTCGATGCGCGGCGGCAAGGATTATGATGCGGAGTTCGGCAAGCGCATGAAGGGTGCCGGGCCTTATGCCTGGCAGATCAGCCGTCGCTTCGAAATGGCGACGCGCCGGCTCGAGCTTACGCGCCGCAATATCGCTTTGCGCGACGATCTGTTCGTGCCGCCAGATGGCAGCGGCGTCCAGTTGTCGCTGCTTTGATATTCCTTGCGGGTTTTCCCTGACCCCGCTGGAAAAGCCCCCCCGGTTCGCCGCCCTGATCCACCGGGGGCTTGCAGGAGATCGGGTGGTGTGCGAGCTTCGCCGCATGACACGCAGCACATCACCCGATTCTCCAATGCTTTTCGAGGACGCCCCGCTCGTTCCGACGTTTGAGCTGGAGCTGATTGCGCGCCGGGCCGGGCATTGGCCTGTCGCCGGGGCAGATGAGGCTGGCCGGGGGCCGCTTGCCGGACCGGTGGTCGCCGCCGCCGTCATTCTCGACCCTGAGCGGATCCCGCAAGGGCTCAACGATTCCAAACAGCTGACCGCGGCCAGGCGCGAAGAGCTGTTCGTGGAGATTCTCGCAACAGCAACGGTCTCTATCGCCTCGTCGAGTGCCGGTCGTATCGACACGACCGATATCCGCAAGGCAAGCCTCGATGCGATGCGCCGTGCCATTTGCGGACTGGCCGTGCCGGCAAGCTATGTGCTGACCGATGGGCTCGATGTGCCAGCCGGGCTTGCATGCCCGGGAAAGGCCGTCGTCAAGGGAGACACGCGTTCCTTCTCCATCGCTGCCGCATCGATCGTCGCCAAAGTGACCCGCGACCGGATGATGGCGCGCGCGAGCATTGTCTTTCCAGCCTATGGTTTCGCAGCCCATGCCGGCTATGGCACTCCTCAGCATCGCGCTGGCATCGAGGAGCATGGCCCCTGCTCCCTGCATCGCATGAGCTTCCGCCCGCTGCGCAAAGAGGCCGTTTGAAACTCAGCCCGTCAGTCCGGCGACGATTTCAGTCGAGCATTTTCTGATATAGGCGATGTCTTCCCGGTAGATGCGATCATGTCCTTGCTGGAGATTCCGGCGATATCTCTCGATGCCGCGGGCAGCTTCCCGTTCCATGAAAGCCAATAGCGCCTCAAGCCGCTCGACGATGACGTCAAGCAATGAGCTACGCTCGTTAACAGACAGGCCATAGGCATCGATAAAGATACGGGCGCGACCGAGTTGGGCGGCAAGAGTGTCCATTTCCTTGATAGCGACGCCGGAGGACAGCGGCGCCCAGCGATAGACGGCATAGGCCAGATCCCACATTCGCGGACCGGGATGCGCAGCCTCGAAATCGATGATACCCGTCACTTCGCCATCGTTCAGGACGACATTGTAGGGGGCAAAATCCCCATGGCAGATGACCTCGCAAGGCGAGCGGGCGGGCAGTTGCCATGCGTAGCTGGCCGCGAGGCTTTTTGCGAACAGGGCGGAGCAATCGTGATAGCGACGTAGTAGCGACGCAGCCGACCGCAGCGCCTTTTCGCCGCGCATAGCGGCGTGGCCATCGAGATCGCCGGTATCTCCGAGCAGATAGGTTACCCGTTCCCAGACCTCGTCATATCCAGCCGGACGCGGAGCTGCATCGAAGCCATGCCGATGTAGCGCAGCCAGTAAAGCGTGGACGCCCGGTGTCCAGATGGCCGCTGGTCTTAGGATGAGATCGTCTTGACGAAACGGTTCGCTGCCTGTCGCAATCTGCATCCACTCTCCCCTCATGTAGTGATCTTGCCTCCCATTGCAGCGATGATCAATCATGACTGAGCATGAAACAAAAAAAGCCCCGCCGAAGCAGGGCTCTTTCGAATTTCGCTAGTCCCAAGGCTTAGTTCAGCCGGGTCTTCACTTCCTTGACGGCGTCGCTGAAGAGGCCGGACTGAACGCTGCCATCAGCCTTCTTGGCAAGCACCGATTCAGCAGCGGCGATTGCCAAATCGACGGCAGCGGAGCGGACCGCCTTCATCGCATCGGCTTCGGCCTGCTTGATCTTCTGCTCGGACAGAGCCGTACGGTTGGCGACGAACTCCTCGGTCTTCTTGCGAGCCTCGGTCGTCAGCATTTCCGCTTCGCGCTCGGCTGCGGCAACGATATGTGCTGCTTCAGCCTCGGCTTCCTTGCGCTTACGCTGATATTCGGCCAGCAGGTGCTGAGCCTCTTCGCGCAGGCGCTTGGCTTCCGCCAACTCGTTGCGGATCTGATCGGCACGGTCGTCCAGCGACTTTGCCATCATGCCCGGAACCTTGAGGTAAACGATCAGGCCTAGGAAGATGAGGAGACTGACAAACGCGAAGAAGGTGTTGTCGAAAGAAAATTCCATGGATCAGCCCTCCTGCTTTGCGGCGGCTGCCGCAACCGCAGAGGCGACATCGGCCTTGCCGGCGACATTTCCGACCAACTGCTCGACGACGGCACCGGCAGTCTCTTCGGCAATTGCACCGACATCACCGAAGGCTTTCGCCTTGATTTCAGCAATGCGGCCTTCTGCGGCGTTGAGCTTCTCAGCCAGGCTCGCCTCGATTGCCTTGCGATCCTCTTCGGCCTTGGCCTTGGCGGCATCGCGAGCGGTGGCGCCGATGGAATTTGCCTTGGCGCGCGCAGCGGCCAATTCGCTTTCATAGGTCGCAACGGCGGCGTCGGCTTCAGCCTTCAGACGCGAGGCTTCCTCGATATCCTGGGCGATCCGGTCGTGCCGGCTTTCCAGAATGGTGCCGACGCGCGGAATAACGATCTTCTGCATGGCCACGTAGAAGATGACGAAGGTGATCACCAGCCAAAGCAGCTGTGACGGATACGTCGTATGGTCAAACGGCGGGAATACGCCGCCGTGATGGCCTTCATTCGGCGCACCCGTTTCCGTGTGCACCGCTCCGGCGGCCGGCGGTGCTTCTTCAGCATATGCCGGGGTCACAAACATGCTCACCTCCAGGTGGTCTGCAAATACAAAGAATCACGGCTCGCTGCTCGCGAACCGTGATCTATGACGCCGCTGATATCAGACGGCGAAGAGCAGGAGGAGAGCGACGAGCAGCGAGAAGATGCCCAGAGCTTCCGTAACGGCGAAGCCGAATACCAGACGGCCGAACTGGCTGTCAGCAGCCGACGGGTTGCGCAGTGCGCCGGACAGGTAGCTGCCGAAGATATTGCCGAGGCCGAGAGCCGTGCCGGCCATACCAAAGCAAGCCAAACCTGCGCCGATGAACTTTGCTGCTTCCGCGTCCATGTTGAACTCCTTTGAAATGGTTGTGCGGTGAATGACTGACGCCATTAGACGCCAATGTCTTTATCCTTAGTGGCCGCCCGGATGGATTGCGTCGTTGAGGTACATGCAAGTCAGCACCGCAAAGACGTAAGCCTGAAGGAAGGCGACAAGGAACTCGAGACCGGTGAGGGCGACGGTCATGATAAGAGGAAGAACGGCCCCGCCGATACCAAGCGCGCCGAGGGCTCCGAGCGAGGCGACAAAGCCTGCGAACACCTTGAGCGTGATATGACCGGCCAGCATGTTGGCGAAAAGACGAACAGAGAGTGAAACCGGGCGGGAGAGGAAGGAGATGATCTCGATCGCCACCACCAGCGGCAAGAGAACTCCCGGAACACCTTCAGGAACGAAGATCTTGAAGAAGCCGAAGCCATGCTTGATCAAACCGTAGAAAATAACGGTGAAGATAACGAGCAGTGCGAGCGCCAGCGTGACGATGATCTGGCTCGTGACGGTGTAGAAGTAAGGAACGAGGCCGAGCAGGTTCGCCGTCAGGACGAACATGAAGAGAGAGAAGACCAACGGGAAGAATTTCATTCCCTTCGTTCCCGCCCCCTCTTTCAACATCGAGGCGATGAACTCATAGGCCATTTCCGCAACGGACTGCGAGCGCGTCGGGACAACGGCGCGGGGCGCGCTGGCAAAATACAGAAAGCCCGCGGACAGCACTGCCGAGGCAACCATGAACAGCGAAGCATTGGTGAACGAAAAATCAATTCCGCCGATATCGATCGGGATAATCTTAAAGATCAGGAACTGATGGGTAGGATCGTTTGCCACCGCTTGTTCTCTTTCATTATTCCGCTCCACCGAGCGGATGCTTCTTATCTGGAAACAACGCCGTTGCGTCGCTTCCGCTCATTTCTTACCAGGCTCACGTCCCTGCGGCTCCGGTGTCGCCACCTTGCCTGCAGAGCGCAGCACATTCAGCACGCCGGCACAGAATCCGAGAAGCAGCAAAATAATCATGCCCCACGGCGTCGTACCGAGAAAACGGTCCAAGACATAGCCCAGAACGGCTCCAACGATGATTGCAGCAATGAACTCACTGGAAAGCTTCATCGCCTGAGCGTAGCCCTTGCGGCTTTCCTCGGCGTGAACCTCCCCGCGTTCATCCTCTCTCACCGCAGCGCGCTTGTTCGCCAATTCGGCTCCCAGCTGCGCCCGCCGCTGTTCCAGACCCTCGTCGCGGTCATCCGTCATGGTGGCATCCTCCCCTTTATTCGTTGCGCGCAATCCCTTTACCCCGGTCAACGCGTAAACGAACAGCAGGTTTCGCCACCTTTCGGCCCGTTTTGAAGTCGCGCGCAACATAGTTTTAGGAAAAAGTATAGTCAAGGCGTAGACACCATCTGTCCAGCCATAAATTAGCCCAATTAAATCATGAGTTTAGACCGAAAGAGCCATATTGACCGAAAACTGAGCGGAAGAATCCTCTTCAGCCCATGCTTTCCTGCGGCTTTTTTGCCGGGGGAAGTGGCCCTAGCCGCCGTGTCAATCTGCCGGAACCGGCCGCCTCAGCTCCAACCGCCGCCATAGGTCCTGTAGAAGATGTGCATGCCTATGCGGCCAACCTTCACCATTTCGGCAGCCCATTTCGGCCGAACATAGACAGCATGATAGTGAGTGGCGGAACCGACTTCCGGCAGCCAGATCTTGCCGGCGGTGACCGCCATGGCGACCTGGCGGGCAATACGCCAGTGTTCTGGCGAATTGACGCGCTCCTTGACGTTGTCACAGGCGAAGGAGAACTGGCAAGCGTTGGTCCAATCCTCATTCTGATAGACGACGCCGCAGATGGTCTTTGGATAGGCGGGATTACGGACACGATTGAGAATGACCTGGGCGACAGCGGCCTGTCCTTTCACGGACTCGCCGCGCGCCTCGAAATAGATGCCGGTCGCAAGACATTGCTGCTCGTCGGAGGAGAAGACCGATGGCGGCAGGACATTGGCGGCCCAGGCATGATCCCTCGGGCCGATTTGCGGCACGAAGCGCCCCTCGTCGTCCTGATCCTTGGCGAGAATGGAATCGAAGGGTGAAACGCGGGCATAGTCCGGCGCCGGCGAGGCATAGGCGGCGGCCAGAACATCGGCATTCTGGTTGGTGACCAGATTGGCGATATAGGCCGGCACGCTCTCGTCCAGCTTCGGCGGCTCCTTCTTGTAGAAAGCGGTGGCAATCTGGATTTCCTTGCCGCCGAGCTGCGGCTTCAGGAAGGCGGTGCGCTCGCCGGTCGCCGATTCCGGCCGAAACAGCATGCTCTGGCGCTGCAGCACCGAGCCCGCGGAAAAATCCTTCGGCGGCAGCATCGGCGTGATGGCCACCACTCTGCCTTTCTTGTCCTGCCGGTTGATGCGGTCCTCATCGGGCCGGGGATCGCTGCCCTTGGCTTCGGATTGGAAGGCGACGCGCCGTCCGTCCGGCAATATCAGACCGCCGTCTCCAACGGCAGACGACGCCTTGGCATCGCCAAAGGCCAGCTCCGCCTGATGGGTGGAGCCGGCTGGCGAATCTGTCATCACCATTCGCCAATTGGCCCCTTCCCTATCGATCCCGGCAAGCAGACCGGCAAGATCGCCATAGGCTGCCGTCGATGGAAAAATAAGCCAGGCGCAGAGTCCGAAGACGACTGGAGAGGTCCAATTTTGTGGCAGGAACCGCGACTTGCGGCTGACATAACGCGAGCGAGACAACACCGGACTCCAAACGGCACTCGAAACCAGGAGCCGGAATAATCTCCCATTAACCTTGATGGATGGTTAATTCGGGCGAATCTATGGTCATGCAGGCGGTGAACCGAAAACAAAGGCCCGGCGGATATCCACCGGGCCTTTGAACAACCAGCAAGAATATTCGTGTCAAATGATGACGTGCGATCCCAGCTCCACCACACGGTTGGCCGGCAGGCGGAAGTAATCCGAAGGGTCGGTCGCGGCGTTGGCGAGGGCGATATAAAGCCGGTCCTGCCAGTGCGGCATGCCTGATTTCGCATCCGGCACCAGCTTGCGGCGGCCGAGATAGAAGGAGGTCGACATGATGTCGAACTTCAGGCCGGTCTTGCGCAGGGTCGCGAGCGCCTGCGAGACATTCTGCGATTCCATGAAGCCGAAGCGCAGCTCGACGCGCGAGAAACGGTCCGAAACCTTCTCGACGGTATAACGATCCTCCTGGGCGACGCGCGGCTTGTTGATGGTGCGGATCGTCAGGATGACGTTCTTGTCGTGCAGGACGTGATTGTGCTTCAGATTGTGCAGCAGCGCGGCGGGCGCGGATTCCGGATCGCTCGTCAGGAAGATCGCCGTACCTGGCACATGCGCCGGCGAGTGATCGCTCTTGCGCTCGATCGAACTGACGAAGGACGACAGCGGGATATCGGTATGGCGTGTCTTTTCCATAAGGATCGCGGTGCCGCGGCGCCAGGTCCACATGATGACGGTAAAGGCCGTCGCGATCATCACCGGCACGTAGCCGCCGTCGTGGATCTTAAGGAGGTTCGCACCCAGGAAGACGAATTCCAGCAGCAAGAGCGGCGTGAGCACGGCAACCGCCATCGGCAGCGTCCAGTTCCAGCGGACGCGGACGAACTCAAAGGCCATGATCGAGGTAACGACCATCGCGCCGGTCACTGAGATGCCATAGGCGGTCGCCAGCGCATCCGAGGTCTTGAAGGCCAGCACCAGGAAGATGACGCCGAAGAACAGGACCGTGTTGACCGACGGCAGGAAGATCTGCCCGGTATTGGTCTCGGAGGTGAAGAGGATTTCCATGCGCGGCAGGAAGCCGAGATGAATCGCCTGGCGGGTCAGCGAGAAAGCACCCGTAATGACGGCCTGGCTGGCGATGATCGTCGCCATCGTGGCAAGAATGACCACCGGCAGGATCGCCCAGTGCGGAAACATCAGGAAGAACGGGTCCGACATGGCCATGGGGTCACGCAGCACCAGCGCGCCCTGGCCGAAGTAGTTCAAGGTAAGCGACGGAAACACCAGCACGAACCAGGCCCACTGGATCGGGCGGCGGCCGAAATGGCCGAGGTCGGCATAGAGTGCTTCCGCGCCCGTCACCGTCAGGAACACGGCACCGAGAACGACGACGCCGAGGAAGCCCTCGCGCATCAGAAAGGTCACCGCATACCAGGGATTGAGCGCTGCCAGAATGCTGTAATCATCGGAAATGTGCATGATGCCGACAAGACCCATGACGATGAACCACAGCGCGGTGATCGGGCCGAAGAAACGGGCAACGGCACCGGTACCATGCGACTGGATCGCAAAAAGCAATGCCAGAATTGCCACCGATATCGGCACGATATAATCCGACAATTGCGGGGTAACGAGCTTCAGACCTTCGACCGCCGAAAGGACCGAAAGCGCCGGCGTAATCATCGCATCGCCGAGGAAAAGCGCGGCACCCAGCAATCCCAGCAACATCAGGATGGCGGTGTGGCCGTTCGCCGTCTTCATCAACAGCGCCAGGAGCGAGAGCGTGCCGCCTTCGCCGTCATTGTCCGCGCGGAGCAGAAAAAGGACATATTTGATCGTGACGATGATCGTCAGCGTCCAGAACATCAGCGAGATGACGCTGATGACTTCGCCGCGCGTCAGACCGTCAGCGGCCACCGGCTTCAATGCTTCGCGAAAGGCATAGAGCGGGCTTGTGCCGATATCGCCATAAACAACGCCAATCGAACCGAGGGCGAGGTAGGCGAGCTTGCGAGCGTCCATTTTCCCGTCGGGAGAATGATGGGTTTCGTTAGACATTCAGGATCACTAGACTCTCAGAGCCAGCCTTTCCAGCGAAAAAAGAAAAACGGAACGATGGCGGAAACCACCATCAACAACAGCGATGCAGGGTAGCCAAAGGCAAAATGCAATTCGGGCATATGTTCGAAATTCATGCCATAGACGGAGGCGACAAGCGTCGGCGGCAGGAACACCACGGAAGCGATCGAGAAGATCTTGATGATGGCGTTCTGCTCAATGTTGATCAGCCCCAGCGATGCGTCGAGCAGGAAGGTGATATTGCCCGCGACGAAGGACGCATGCTCGGAAAGAGATTGAACATCTCTCGAAACATTGCGGCAGAGATCCCTTGCTTCGTGGTCCTGCTGCATGGCGGGGATAGCTTGAAGGAAGGTCAGCAGGCGCGACAGCGAACTCAGACTGTCACGTATCTTGCTGAGCGTACGGTGATAGCGCGCTATGTCCTTGAGCTTTTCCTCGAGATAGTTCCCCGGCCGGCGGACCTTCTTCACGCGATCGCCAAAGACATGCACCGACAATATATCGACACCCGCAACCGTCTGTTCAAGGACCTCGGCGGTCCGATCAGCGATCGTTTCGAGCAGCTTCGCCAGGAGCGCCACGCCAGTGCGTCGCTCCTGCGGGATACGCGGAAGGGCAGCAATGAAGAGAGCGAAAGACTTCGGCTGGGCATAGCGAATAGTGATCAGCCGGTGTCCCGCCAGGATAAACGCGACATCGGTCAACATCGGCAGGCTGGTGTCGGCCTTGCAAAGGAGCGAGGCCGTCAAAAAGACCGAGCCGTCCTCGATATAGAGCCGGCTCGAGGGCTCTATATCCTTCATGTCCTCACGCGTCGGCACTTCGAGCCCAAGCAGCCGCTCGATATTGGCTTCCTCTTCGCGCGACGGATCGACCATGTCGATCCACACGGCATCGTCGGGCAGCCGATCGGTCGCCGAGAGATCGGGAAGCTCGAGCGGCTTCGAACCTGAGCAATAGGCAGTTATCAACTGCGCGCTCCTGCGGCAGCATAGATGCAGGCGGCGTCGGGGCGCGTTGCCCGCATCCTCTGCGATCTCACCAATGGCCGACAAAAAAAGCTCATAAAACCCCGGTCATATCCCGCCCGTCCGGCCGGGAATCCGTGTTCATGTTCCATTGCGCTGCTGTACCAATCCCTCGTCCGTCCGGGCGAAGACGCCTGCGCGGCCGAAATAAAACCACCATTTGGCGGAGATTGGTCATCGGAAACGACCGACCAGTTCCACGCAGGCGGCGCATATGCAGCAAAGCTCGCAAAGAATCAAGTCACAACCTCTTCATCGCATGCTTCGCCGCAGTTTGGCCAATCCTGCGAAGTCATAGCACAGGATGCCAACAAGACAATCCGCCGCCACAGGGAAAGCAGATCCGTCCTGGTGAATTATTCAAATACGATCGCTGGTGCCGCGCGCTGTGGACTATCCGCGACTTGCTTCCAAACATTGGCGGCGATTTCGCGATAGATCTTTGCAACCACCCCGTTCGGCTCGGCGGCGACAAGCGGCGTTCCCGCATCCGAGGTCTCGCGAATGCCCATGGTCAGCGGCACTTCGCCCAAGAAAGGCACGCCGATGCGCTCCGCCTCCTTGCGAGCGCCGCCATGACCGAAGATATCATAGCGCGCGCCGGTATCGGGGGCGATGAAGTAGCTCATATTCTCGACGATGCCGAGGACCGGAACCTCGACCTTGCGGAACATGTTCAGGCCCTTGCGCGCATCGATCAGCGCCAGGTCCTGCGGCGTCGAGACGATAACGGCACCGGCAAGCGGCACCTGCTGCGCCATGGTGAGCTGTACGTCGCCGGTGCCGGGCGGCATATCGACAACAAGCACGTCGAGCTCGCCCCAGGCGACCTCGCGCAGCATCTGCAGCAGCGCCGATTGCACCATCGGCCCCCGCCAGATCATCGCGGTTTCCTCTTCGACGAGGAAACCCATCGACATGACCTTTAGGCCATAATTCTCCATGGGATTGATGATGCGCCCATCGATCTGGGTCGGGCGTCCGGAAATCTTCAACAGGCGCGGCATCGAAGGCCCGTAGATATCGGCATCCAGAATACCGACGCTCAGGCCATTGGCCAGCAGGCCGAGAGCCAGATTGACCGCTGTCGTCGATTTGCCGACGCCCCCTTTGCCCGAGGCAACGGCGATGATGGCCTTGACACCCGGAACGCCGATCTTGGCGGCGCGTGGCGGCTGTTGCGGCGCGTGTTGATGAGGATGCGAATGGGAATGGGCGTGCGGGGCAGCCTGTGCAGGCGCGGGCCTCGCCGCTGGTGCGCCGGCCTTCTTGTCGGCCGTCAGCGCGACTAGGGCGCCCTTGACGCCCGGCATGTCCTTGATGACACGCTCGGCAGCAAGCCGTAGCGGCTCCAACTCCTTGGCACGCTCGGCGGGAACGGTGATGGAAAAATAGACCTTGCCGTCGGAAATGAACACATCGGAAACCATGCCGAGCTCGACGATATTGTGCTCCAGGTCCGGGCCGCGAACCGTCTTCAACGTTTCCAGCACCTGTTCCTTGGTGATGTCTGCCATTTCATCCTCACTGCAGAATCTTTTCGGCAGCGCAGCATAGGCGGCGCTTTCCGAAATCATTCTGGCTTAGATAGTGGAGAGGCGTGGCTTCGCCAAACGAAATTCGGGACGCCGTCGATAAAAACGTCTTCGTTGCGGCCGGCAGGTCCGCCGGGTCCATAAAGAAAAACCCTTACCAGCCGCAACGCTCTCCCAATTCGGGAAGACATGGTCGCGGGCCGACATAGATCATTCATTTGAAATATATAGGGCAACGGCGCGAAAATCGTCTCGAAACTGCGTCGGAACCTAATCAGCGTGCCAAATAAGTAACAACCGCCGCCGATCCCTTCGCCGGGAGAAGCTATGGCGAAGGTGTCGGCGGCGGTCGCTTGATCCGCGCACGTTTTCATCGGCGCTGTTATCAAAGTCCCCTCTGGACCTCTGTTTCCTAAGAAGCAGGAAGCGTGCCAGTTTCCAAAAATCCGGAAAGCGACGCGTTTTCAGCACGTTATCTGAATCGCACCTGAAACAGGGGAGCGGATGGTCGCTGCAGACTTCATCATATTTTATTTGCAGCGCACAAAAATTATTCACATGCTGCGCAAATTCCCATCACTGCCGTATCACAGCATCGCTGCAATGGGAGGCCTAACTATTTTATCAATCCGACACGCAGGGCCTTGGCGACAGCCTGCGTACGGTTGACGGTGTCGAGCTTCTTGGTTGCGCGATTGAGGTAGTGATTGACCGTATGCTCCGACAGGGAGAGGATTTCGGCGATTTCGGCGCTGGTCTTTCCAGCGGCCGTCCAATTCAGGCAATCGATTTCACGGTCGGTAAGCGTATCGACGACGCGAACATCCAGGCTGCGAATTTCGGCAAGCCGGTCGAAAACGTGAACCGCAATATAAAAGAGATCCTTGATCTCCTGCGGCGAAAAGTGTTCGCGATCGCCAGCCAAAGAAACAGCGCCGCGAAGACCTGAGGCATCATGGGTTGGGAAATAAGCGAAACGCGTCATGCGGAAACGCTCGAACAAAGCCACGACAAGCTGCGACTTGCTCTCTTCGCGATTGGGGTTTGCCGCTACCTGATAAAGAAAAGGCAGTGTGGAGGCGCGCAGACGCAGCAACACTGGGCTGGTCGACAGCAGGTTCTCCTGATCGTAGATCGACAGCAGCTCGGCCGGCCAGTTGTTGATTACCGAGCTGCTTTGCAAGTCGGAGGATGTGATCGGCGGAAGATTAAGGACCATGAAGGCGCGGCACCGGTAGGCCTCCGTCAATCCCTTCATGAAACGGAACACATCGAACTGCGTCTTAAGCCTGGTGATTTCCTCGATCAGATCCTCGTCGCGAGGGGACATTCCTGCTTGTACCAATGCCGCCATCATTAGTTTTCTTTATGTAAAAGAGGGCAAAAATACGAAGCTTCCGCTCGCTGCCCTTCACGATTAACGTCCCGGCGCCACTATCGGCTGCTCGGCAAAATATAAGTTTTCCAAAATCATGATTGCGTCGACGCCCGTTACTATTATCTCCCCCTCGTCATCTCGCTAAATCCTCGACGGCTTCAACAAGCACCTGAAGATAATGGCAGTTCTTTGCCATATCTCAACAGTAAAATTCAAGATAAACGAGCAATTGCGCTAAGATCCCGCGCCGGCAGCATTAAATCCCCCGGAGTTCCCGCAGTCGTTGCGCCAGATCTGCTGGGATTAACGTTTGGGGCCCATGCGGTTGCGCATGTCCATCATGATCGAATCAGCGGCAACGACCACCCGTGGCGCCCATGCCTGCAGCCTCTGCTGCGTGACGCGATAGGCCGGGCCGGTCACCGAGACTCCGGCAAGCATATGACCATCATCGGAGCAGATCGGCGCAGCGACGCAGCAGATACCGTTTTCGTGTTCCTCAAGATCGAAGGCGTAGCCGCGCGCCCGGATTTGCGAGATATCGGAGAGCAGCTCCGAGGGGGAGCGAAGGGTATGCTCTGTGTAGGGGCGATATTCGAGACCTGATATTCTCTCTGCAAGCTCGGCATCGTCGAGCGCAGAAAGCGCCGCCTTGCCGACCCCAGTACAATAGGCGGGAGAAGCATTGCCGACCTGCGAATACATCCGCACGGATTGCTGACCCTCCACCTTATCGAGATAGATCACCTCCGCGCCCCGCAGGACGCCGAGATGCACGGTTTCACCCGTCACCTCCTGCAAACGGTGAAGATGCGGCTCGGCAATCGCCCGAAACTCGTTGCGCGCCCAGCTGCGCGAGGCAAGGGTCAGGAGCCGCAATCCGATCCGATAGCGCCCGTCGCGGTCGACCTCCAGAAGCCCCTCGTCGACAAGATGCGACAATTGTCGATGCAGCGTGCCGCGCGGCTGATCGGAAAGCGAGAGAATGTCGGTAAAGCGCATGGGCTTATCAGCTAGTGCGACGAAATCGAGCAGGGAGACGAGCTTTCCGAGCGTCCCCGTTTCCCGATCGCGATGCCTTTTATTTTTTCCCGCCTCTGAACCCAGACCCATACTCATTCATTTATCTCTGGCAAAACCGCACTGTCCTTGACACTGTGCAAGGGTAGTTCGATAATTCCATATAGTCAAATTATGTTCCGAATAATGGAACTTTTCATTGATCTTGGGAGGAGACATCTTGGCCGATATTCAGGCGCAATTTCCCGATCTGAAAGATCGCACGGTTCTCGTCACCGGCGGAGGCTCCGGCATCGGCGCAAGCCTTGTGGAGGCTTTTGCCCGTCAGGGGGCGAAAGTTGCCTTCATTGATATAGCCGAGGAACCCAGCAAGGCGCTTGCGGCCAAGCTTTCGGATCAATCCGCCCATCCCGTTGCCTTCTACCATGCCGACCTGCGCGATGTCGGCGCGATCAAAAACACAGTTGCGGCCGTCGAGGCCGATCTCGGGGCGATCCGGGTCCTCGTCAACAACGCGGGTTGGGACGACCGGCACGACATCGACACCACGACCGAAGAATATTGGGACAACAATCAGGCGATCAATCTGAAGCAAGTCTTCTTCGTCTCACAGGCGGCGGCACCGGGCATGCGCGCAGCCGGCGGCGGCGCGATCATCAACTTCTCCTCGATCGTCTTCAAGATGAACCCGCCGCTTCTATCATCCTACGCGACCGCAAAGTCCGGCATCATCGGGCTGACCAAGAGCTTTGCCGGACGCTTCGGGCCGGAGAATATCCGCGTCAACGCCGTTCTGCCTGGAATGATCGTCACACAGCGCCAGCTCGACCTCTGGCTGACGGAGGACGGCATGGCGAAGATGATGGACCGGCAATGCCTGAAGCGCGTGCTGAACCCCGAGGATCTGGTCGGTCCAGTGCTCTTTCTGGCTTCGGACTGCTCCGGCGCCATGACCGGACAAGCCATCACTGTCGATGGTGGCATTTTCTAATCTTAAGATTTCTGACGCAAGACTTGGAGCATTTCTCATGACGAAACCGGCATATGTCGCGGTGGACTGGGGCACCAGCAGTTTCCGGCTGTGGCTGATCGGCGAAGACGGCAGCATTCTCGCGGAGCGCCGCAGCGGCGAAGGCATGACTACGACCGCGCAAACCGGCTTTGACAAGGTCCTGCAGGCACATCTCGACGCCGTATCGGCGCCGGACGCCATTCCCGTCATCGTCTGCGGCATGGCCGGCGCGCGCCAGGGCTGGGTGGAAGCCGGCTATATCGATACGCCGACTTCCCTTGCCGCAATCCTCACCGCAGCTGTCTCCGTGCCCGGACAATCCCGCGATATCCGTATCCTGCCTGGCCTGGCGCAACGCAGCCAACAGGTGCCCGACGTCATGCGCGGCGAGGAAACGCAGCTGCTCGGCACGGTTACCGCCGACGCCAAGGGCGAACAACTCGTCTGCATGCCAGGAACCCATTCGAAATGGGTGCGCGTGCTGGATGGTCAGGTGACAGGCTTTTCCACCTTCATGACGGGCGAGCTTTTCGACGTCATTACCAAGCATAGCATCCTATCGCATGCGGTTGCCGGTGCTGCAGACATGCCGGCCGACACGAAGACATTCGAGACCGCCCTCAAGACGGCCCTGGATAAGCCGGCGCTCCTCACCAATCTGCTGTTCACGGCTCGCTCCGGCCAGCTTCTGAACGGGCTGACGGCAGTCGCCGCGCAGGCGCTCATATCAGGCACACTGATCGGCGCGGAAATCGCCGGCGCGCGCGCCTCTGCGGGGCAGAATGCGGCCATCACGCTCGTTGCCTCCGGCCGCCTCCAGGCGCTCTACGAAGACGCGTTCCGCTCCCTCTCCCTCCCCTTTAAGACGATCGACGCCGATGCCGCCGTCCGCCGCGGACTTTCCGCTGCGGCCGAAGCGATCTGGTTCAAGAAAGAAAGTAAAAGCTGATGACAACTCGTACCCCCTTTCCGCCCATGAAGCGCCCGCTCATTGCCATTCTTCGCGGCATCAAGCCCGAGGAAACGGCTGACATTGTCGGCACGTTGATCGAAACAGGCTTCACGGCAATTGAAATCCCGCTGAATTCGCCGGAGCCGTTCCGCTCCATAGAAATCGCTGCCAAGATGGCGCCGGCCGATTGCCTGATCGGCGCCGGCACGGTGCTGACGGTCGAAGATGTCGACAGGCTTGATGGCGCCGGCGGCAAGCTCCTGGTGACACCGAATGTGGAGCCTGCGGTCATCAGCCGCGCCCGCGACAAAGGCATGGTGACGATGCCCGGCGTCTTCACCGCCACGGAAGCGCTTTCGGCCGCGCGCGCCGGCGCCACCGGGCTTAAATTCTTCCCCGCCGGCGTGCTCGGCGCCTCCGGCATCACGGCCATTCGCGCAGTGCTGCCGCCGGAACTCGTCATCGCCGCGGTGGGTGGCGTTTCGGACAAGAATTTTGCCGATTACACCAAGGCAGGCATCCTCGCTTTCGGTCTCGGCACCAGCCTCTACAAGCCGGCAATGACGGCAGCGGAGGTTGCCGAACGCGCCAAGGTGACCATTTATGCCTATGATGCAGCCGTAGGAGCCTGATCTATGACCGATATTCATGATTTTCAGGGGAATATTCTCTGCAACACCTCCTCCGTCCTCGGCGAAGGCCCAACCTACGACCCTGATACGGATACAGTCTGGTGGTTCAACATCCTCGGCAAGGAATTGCACGAATTGCACCTGCCGACCGGCAAGAAGCAGGTTCACGAGCTGCCGATGATGGCGAGCGTGCTGGCACGTGTCGATGCGGAACGGCAGATGATCGCGACCGAACAGGGCCTCTTCCTGCGCGATATCGCAACTGGCGAATTGAGCTTCTATGCGGCCATTGAAGCCGACAAGCCCGAAAACCGCTCCAATGACGGACGCACGCATATTTCCGGATCGCTCTGGATCGGCACCATGGGCAAGCGCGCCGAGATGCAGGCAGGCGCGATCTATCATGTCGCCGGCGGCAAGGTGACCAAGATCTTCGACCAGATCAGCATTCCGAATTCCATCTGCTTCTCGCCCGATGGTACGATCGGATATTTCACCGATACCCGCGTCAGCCAGCTCATGCGCGTGCTCGTGGATCCCGAGACGGGGCTTCCGGCGGGCGAGCCGATCGTCATGGTCGACAGCATGGAAGATCCAGGCGGCCTCGACGGCTCGGTCTGCGATGCCGACGGCTATATCTGGAACGCGCGCTGGGGCTCCGGCTTCGTCGACAAATACAGCCCGGACGGCCTGCGCATCGAGCGCTATCGCGTACCCGCGATGCAGCCGTCCTGCCCCGCCTTCATCGGCAAGAATGCGGACCGGCTGGCCGTGACGACCGCCTGGGAAGGGCTGGATGAGGAGGCGCGCTCGATGCAGCCGCAGGCTGGTGCTCTTCTGGAGCTTGGCCTGACGGTGAAGGGCGTTTTCGATCCTCCATACAAGCTTTGATTGAAAGCCGCCTTCAGCCGATCAGGCTGAGGGCGGTATTATTTTGACGCGTCAGGCAGGCCGCAAGACACGTTCGGCCTCGAAACAAATTGAAATCTGAGCTCGATCGTTCTCTGCGATCCTAATAATCTTTCCGGTTGTCTTTTGCCGCGGTATCTATTGATTCCCCAACATATTCCTTTTGTTTCCGAGCTGCGCGACGCAACTTTCTGCAACTTTTGACGGAACCAAAACCTCCCTGAGCCATTGCCTCTAGGACCGGTCCGATAACGGCCGGCATCACAAAAGTTCCACTCGCGCTGGTAAGCATGCGCGTATGACGAAGCATGCCCATCAGAATGAAAGGTAGGTTCACGATGACTGGGAAACTCTTCACTTCCGTTGCCGCAGGCGCCATCTTTGCTACGGCGTCCGTGCTTTCACCCATGGCTTTTGCCCAGGCGCAACAGCCCTCGAACGGCGGCGCAGGCAATAACGCGCCGGTGACGCAAAGCGCACCGGCAACGCCCGGCGTCACCAAGCCTGATAGCTCGGCAGCACAGAAAAGTGCTCAGGCTCCTGCCCCCGCAACGGGCGGCCAAGCTGGCTATCTGACCACACAATCCGCGGATCAGATCAGCGCCAAGACCTATATGGGCCAGTCGGTCTATAACGGTCAGAATGAAAGCATCGGCAGCATCAACGACCTGATCCTGCAGAAGCAGGGCGGCGTCGTTGCCGCCATCGTCGGCGTCGGCGGCTTCCTTGGCTTGGGCCAGAAAAACGTCGCCGTTCCTTTCGATAAGATCAGCGCCACCCAGAACCCTCAGGACGGGACGGTGAAGCTGACGACGACTGAAACGGCCGATTCCCTGAAGGCTGCACCGGAGTTCAAGACCCTCTCGATGCAGGCTTCCGAAAAGGCGGCTCAATCGTCCGGAACGTCGACAATGCCGGCAACCGACAACACGACGACTTCGTCGACCACCAACAAGTAAATATCGACGAAGTCTGGCGAAATACAGAAGCGGCGACCCTTACGGATCGCCGCTTTCTTCGACCTTTTTCAAACTCAAGCGATTTCGCGTTCGTGGCTGAGATCGAAATAATGGGTCTGCAGGTAACGAAGCGTCGCAGCGCCGTCGACCGGTTTTCCGAAATAATAGCCCTGCCCCATGGCGCAGCCCAGCGCCTTCAGCTTCGCCGCTTCGGCGTGGTCCTCGATACCTTCCGCGACAACACGCAGATCAAGTCCTTCGCACATGGCAAGAACAGCCTTGATGATATGTTCGGAAGCCCTATCCGAATTCATGCGCGAGACGAACGCCCGGTCAATTTTCACCTTGTCGAAGATGAATTCCCGCAAGCGCCCAAGGCTGGATTGCCCGGTGCCGAAATCATCCAGAGAGATGCGCACGCCGACCGCACGCAGGTCGGTGATAATGCGATGGGCCGTCTCGGCTGAGCTCATCACCGCGGTTTCGGTAATTTCGAGCTCGAGACGATGCGGGTCCAGGCCAGCGCGCGTCAGGATCGCGAGAATGCTGCTGCTCGTGCCGGGGTCCATCAGCTGCGCTGAGGAGAGATTGAAGGACAGGAACAATTCGCGCGGCCACGAGAGTGCTGCCTCCGCTGCTTTTCGCAGCAGGGTTTCGGAGAGCGCGTCGATGAAGCCTCTCTCTTCGGCAAGCGGCACGAAAACAGCGGGGGAGACGAAACCGAGATCCGGATCGTTCCAGCGCGCCAGGGCCTCGAAACCGAGAACCATGTTATTGGCAAGCGAGACGATCGGCTGGAAGTGTACGTCTATGGAATCGGAAATGATGGCATTGCGCAGCGCCTGTTCGAGCTGCGTCGCCCGCCTCATTTCCTGTGCAATCTCCCTGGAATAGACGGTGATCTGGCCGCGGCCGCGACGCTTGGAGCGATAGAGCGCCGTATCCGCATTTTTCAGGAGATCATCGAACTCCTCTCCGGCGAAAGGATGGATGGCGAAGCCGAAGGAGGCGGAAAGGCGGACGTTGCGATCGCCGAGATCATAGGGCGCCGACAGCACTTCGCGGATCATCTGTCCGAATTTCTCGGCACCGACCCGTTCGAAGACAAGCGGCAGCACAAAGGCGAACTCATCGCCGTCATGACGTGTCACTAGCGCGCCATCGGGTATGCAAGCCTTGAGGCGATGGGCAACCTGACAGAGGATCTCGTCACCCGCTTCGACGCCGAACAGGTCGTTGATCGGCTTGAAGGCATCGAGATTGACGATTCCGATCGTAAAGGGTGCGGGATCGTCGGCACGTTCGCGCGAAAGCGCACGCGCGCGTTCACGCATGCGATATCGATTGCCGAGCCCCGTGAGCGGATCGGTATAGGCAATTGCCTGCGGTTCTTGACTGGCTGGCCCCGGCAGCATCTCAGTCGACTTCATATTTGGTTCCGACCTTTTCTCCACCCGGGGGAAAAGCATGCCGGGGAAGTCTTAACAAAGGATGCCAAGGAGACGGTCATTCGGCACCGGCGATAAGTTGCCGTCGGTGGTGATATCATTGTAGCATTTATCTATTTTGCGCCTTCAGGGCACCGCGCATGTATTTCTGGAAGACGGTCTCGATGATGTCGGGGCTTACCGGCTTCAGAATGACGTCGTCCATGCCGACCTCGGCGCATTCCTTGCGGTCCCGCTCGAAACCCTGAGTCAGGACGCCGATGATCGGCGTATGGGTGCCGCTGCCTTTTTCCGCGCCGCGGATCAGCCGGGTGGATTCAAAACCGTTCAGCCCCGGCAGCGAGATGTCCATCAGGATCAGTTCCGGACGATGCTCCTGCCATAGGCGCACCGCCTCATCACCGCTTGCGGCAATCACATAGCTGTATCCCAACCCTTCGAGGATCTGCGAGAAGACGATCTGATTGATGTCATTGTCTTCAGCGACCAGGATTTGCGCCCGGCGTTCCTCACTGGCCGCACGCCGCCATTCGGATGCAAGCCCGGGTTCGACGATCTCGCCCAGTTCGCCACGGATGTTGCGATTGAAATGACGCGCGATCAGGAAGGCAAGCTCGGTTGCAAGCTGCGATCCGTCCAACGACAGCGCGGTAAGGTTCTGCCGTTCGGCCAGCTCAATCCCGCGCTTGCCGAGCTGGTTGTCGACGATGACCAGGTCGATCTTGACGCCATGCGCGCTCGCCACGTCCAGAAAAGCCGCCTCTTCATTCTCGTTGTGAACGACGCAGGCTTCGAAGCCATATTTCTCGAGCGTCTTCAGAGCCGCCGTTTCGGCAGCGAAATCCGGCGTGACGACGAGCACCTTGCGGCCGTTGAAATTCTCCGGAACGAAGGTTTCCATGGCGGCCGGACGGCGAGAAATGGTCTGCAGCGCAACCATCGGAACATAGGCACGGCGATAGGAGCGATCGCTGTTTTCCCGGATGCTCGATGCCAGCGCGAACTCGTCGAAATCGCCGCCATCCTTGGGCAAGTCCTGCATGGTGCTGACCAGGAAATAGCGGTCGGGCTTGCCGATGCGCTGCTTGCGGGTGACGATGTCGCGCTCGACGCCGTCACGCGCAATCTGGCGCTGCCGGGAGATCGACATTTCGCCAGTCTCGATCACATGCCGGTCGCTCTCATGAAAGCGATTGGCGAGGTCGGTGGAGAAGATATCGATGCTCTTGCGGCCGCGCACTTCGTCCGCCGCCGTCTGGTACTTGTCGCAGAATGCCCGGTTGACCGCGACATAGACGAGATTCTGGTCCTTGACGAAAACCGGAAAGGGCAGATTGTCGAGAATATCCTCGGTCAGCTGCACGCGCTCCATATCAACGCGCCATTGCTCTTCCCGTTTCCTGGCTTCGGACACATCGGCGATAATGCAGAAACCGATACCCGAGGATAGCCGCCGGTTGAGGACGCGCACCCAGCGGTCGTCGGCAAAATGCTCGGTGGTCTCGAAGCGCTCACGCCAATGCGAAGCTATGCGCTGCGATATCCAATCGTCACGGCTGGCAGCCATTTTGCTCTGGTTGCGTTGATAACGTACACCGCTATCAAAGACGGCGCCCAGAAAATCGCGCAGTCGCGTCGAGGGTTGCAGGAAATCAGGGGCAATCGGGAAAAAGTTCAGAACCTGACGGCTGGCAAACAGCAATAGGTCGTTCTTGTCATAGGCGAAAAAGGCGCTGGAAAGACCATCGCAAAGGGCATCGAAGAACATCGTCTGCAGACTGCCGCCGAAAGGCGTATCAGCCGTCGTCATTGCCAAAGCTGCCTTTTCAATCTCGGCAGTCATTCGTCGGATTCCTACACTCAACCAGTTTCACAACACGGCAAATCGACAAAGCGGCATTCGCTCTGCAAGGCAAATTCGTGGAAGTTGCATGCTGGCCTTGGCACTTGAAGCAGATGGCACCTGGCTCCATTTGACTGATGGCCACCAACCTGCCATCGAGAGCCGTCAGCATGCACGAAACGCGCCACCTGCGGTCATTTCAAGTTCTGTCTCGGCAACCTGTCATCATTCCCTTAAACATTGATTAAATTTCTCAACAAAGCACGGGTGGGAAACGAGTGGGTAAGCGCGTGCGGATCGCCTTTCCTCTTTCCACACCGGCGCGAATCCACGAGAATGCAGCCATGGCCATCAAGCAACTTTCCGAGACCCTGATCAACCAGATCGCCGCCGGCGAAGTCATCGAGCGCCCGGCAAGCGCGGCCAAGGAGCTGATCGAAAATGCGCTCGATGCCGGTGCGACCCGCATCGAGATCGCCACCGCAGGCGGCGGCAAGGCGTTGTTGAGGGTGACCGACAACGGCTCGGGCATGGAGGAAGCCGACCTCGAACTCGCGGTCCGGCGCCACTGTACCTCTAAGATTTCCGAGACGCTGGAAGACATTCGAACCCTCGGCTTTCGCGGCGAGGCCCTGCCCTCCATCGGCTCGGTGGCGAAGCTTTCGATTGCAAGCCGCAGAGCGGGAGCAAGCAGCGGCGCCGAGATCGCCGTTGCCGGCGGCAAGGTTCTGCATCTTCGCCCCGCCGCCGCCAATCCCGGCACGATCGTCGAGGTGCGCGACCTGTTCTTCGCGACGCCGGCGCGCCTCAAATTCCTGAAGACGGAGAAGGCGGAAGCGGCCGCGATCACCGAAGTCGTCAAGCGCATGGCGATCGCCTTTCCGCGCGTGCGCTTCGTGCTGTCGGGCAGCGACCGCTCGACGCTCGAATTTCCAGCGACCGGCGATGATCATCTCGCCCGCATGGCGCAGATACTGGGTGCCGATTTCAAGGACAATGCCATCGCGCTCGATGCGGTGCGCGAGGATGTGAGCCTCAGCGGTTTTGCCGGCGTGCCGACCTTCAACCGTGGCAACTCCGCGCATCAATATGCCTTCGTCAACGGACGGCCGGTGCAGGACAAACTGATCCTCTCGGCGATCCGCGGCGCCTATGCCGAAACCATTCCCTCCGGACGTTATCCCGTCGCCGTCCTTTCCTTGAGGCTCGATCCCGCGCTGGTCGACGTCAACGTGCATCCGGCGAAATCCGATGTGCGCTTCCGCGATCCCGGTCTCGTACGCGGCCTGATCGTCGGGGCTGTGCGCGAGGCACTGGCGCGCGAGGGCGATCGCGCGGCCACCACCGGCGCGGACGGCATGCTGCGGGCGTTTACCGCCGGTCGCTCGGGCTTCCAGCCAGGCTGGCGACCCGCGCCGGCGGCGGCTCCTTGGACGGCGGAAACTTCGCCATCTCGTCCCTATGAGCGAGCAGCGGCACCGGCAGGCTACGGATTTGCCGAAAGACCGCAGGCCGCCTTCGACGGCCTTGCCATGCCCACCGCGCGCGCCGAAGTGGCGCCTCCGGTGGAAGCAATGCGAGCCGAGGAGCCGGCCCGCTTTCCGCTGGGTGCCGCCCGCGCGCAATTGCACGAGAACTATATCGTCGCCCAGACGGAGAAAGGGCTCGTCATCGTCGACCAGCATGCGGCGCATGAGCGGCTGGTGTTCGAAGCCATGCGCAAGGCCCTGCATTCGAAGCGGCTGTCCTCGCAGGTCCTGCTCATTCCCGAGATCGTCGACCTGCCAGAAGAGGATTGCGACCGGCTGATGGTGTTTGCCGAAGAGCTCGGCGAACTCGGCCTCGCCATCGAACGGTTCGGGCCAGGCGCAGTCGCCGTCAGGGAAACGCCGGCCATGCTCGGCGAGGTCGACGCACAGGGCCTGGTTCGGCAACTGGCCGACGAGATTGCCGAATGGGATACGGCCTCGGGCCTTGCCGCCAAGCTGGAATATGTAGCCGCGACCATGGCCTGCCACGGTTCGGTAAGGTCCGGCCGACGTCTGCGCCCGGAAGAGATGAACGCGCTTTTGCGCCAGATGGAGGCGACGCCGGGCTCCGGACAGTGCAATCACGGCAGGCCGACCTATATAGAATTGAAGCTCACAGACATCGAGCGGCTGTTCGGGCGCAGCTGACCTCAGCCGTTTCCAAAAGGAACTTTTCCGGAAAATAGGCTGGAAGTCGCGCCTGCCGCAGCGATCTTTACGCGTCATATTTGACGCGCGCCGCTGTAGTGCGGTATGGCAAATGGATAGGACAGATCAAGGACGGGCATCAGATGAATCTTTTTGAAGGACATGGAAATCGCGAGGCGAAAATTCGCTACCTCGACGGCGATTTCCAGATCCTGATGCCGGGTTCTTATGTCGTCTGCGCCATGACCGGCAAGCATATTGCGCTCGATGAGCTGCGCTATTGGAGCGTTGCCCGGCAGGAGCCCTATGCCGACGTCATCACTTCGCTCGAAGCCGAAAAGCGCGCCGGCGCGCTACCCAACCAGAAGCGCTGATTTCTCTCGCTGAATAACCAGACGTGGCCCTAGGCCGCTTTGCTATTGCGCTTTTCCCCCAAGCGCCGCTCTCGTGCGGCTGCAATGGCCCTGTCGATAATCAGGGCTGGGGCCTGGGGATCGTCAAAGACCATATCGATCTCGATCACCCTACAGCACTGCAGCAGTTCGTCGGCGCGGCCATGATGGCCGATCAGGCGCACGTAGTCCTTCGACGTGGTGACGATCTCCAGCCCTTCGCGCGCGGCTATGTCGAGCATGTCGGAGACGTCGTCCTCGCCAGGATGCTCATGATCGCCGAAGCTGCGTGCGACGGCGATATCGGCCCCCAGCGTCTCGACCGTGCGGAAGAACTTGGTCGGATCGGCGATGCCGGCGAAGGCAAGCACCTTGCGGCCGCGCAAATCCTCGTGCCCACGCACTCTGACGCTCGCTGAAAAGAAAGGCTTCCCCGCCCTTGCCGCAAGACGCACAACACGATCGGCGGCGGTACCTTCACCGACTTTCAGCAGGCCGGACGCATAGAGGAGCTGCGTGCGCAGCGGCGCGCGCACAGGACCGCCTGGAACCAGGTGGCCATTGCCGATGCCCCTGCCGGCATCGACCACCACAAGGGCATAGTCGATCGCAATCTGCGCGCTCTGGAAGCCGTCATCCATGATGATGAGATCAGCCCCCTCGCGCACGAGCCTTTCCGCACCATCGGCACGGCGACGGGCAATGACCGTCAGCGCCTCGCGGGCAAGCAGCAGCGGCTCATCGCCGACGGCCGTGGCATGATGATGCGAGGGATCGACGACCGTCGTGACGTCGAGCGAGCCGCCATAGCCGCGGCTGAGGAAACCTGGCTTCAGCCCCTTGGCTTTGGCAGCCTGGGCAAGCGCAAGCGCCGTCGGCGTCTTGCCGGCGCCGCCGACCGTAAAATTGCCGACGCAGATGACCGGCACTGGCACGGAGGCGCGTTTGCCATGCAGCATGCGATGTCCGGCGATACGACCATACAGGAAGGAAAAGGGTGAGAGCCCCCAGGCGCGCCAATCCGGCTTTCGCCACCAGAAAGGTGGGGCTTCCGATACCATGCGTCTAATCCAGCCCTATTCCTGTGCCTGCGACCAACCGGCAAGAAAGGGCAGATTGCATGAAAAAGCAAGCCATTGCCGGGATCAGGCCGATTGCGCCACAGGCATGAGCAGGCTTTCAAGCTCGGTAATGTCGTTGAGGCAATAATCCGATGCGGCTGTCAGCGTTTCGCGCGAGCCGGTGCCTGTCAGCACGCCGACGGTCAGGCCGACACCGGCGTTGCGCCCCATATGGAGGTCGTGATTGTTGTCGCCGACGACGGCGACCTGTGCCGGCGAAAGACCGGTCGCCGCGTAGAAGCCGAGCACCATGCCCGGCTCCGGCTTCGTGCCGAAGCCGCTATCATAGCCGGCGATGTAATCGATATAGTCGATGAAGCCGAAGCGGCGCGCGGTCTGACGGATGGAGCGCTCATTGTCGCTGGAGGCAACGCCAAGCTTGTAGCCACGCTCATGCAGGCGCTGGAAGAAGGCAGCGAGATCGGTGACAGGCGAGGAGAAATCGGCCGCATGCGCAAAAAGCGCGTCGAGTTTTTCCACCAGCTCCGCGACATCCACTTTCGAGCCGGCAGCCACCAGGCCCTCGGAAATCTGCCGGGTGTTACCTGCCGCAAGCAGGCTATCCGGCACGATGTGGCCGGTAATCGGGTCCATGCCGCAGGCGGAGAGAAGATGATCGGCAAGAATGGGATCGTCCTGAGCAGCGATCCTGGCAAGCTCGCGATTGACCGGCAACCAGCTCTGATCATAGTCGAGCAACGTGCCGTCCTTGTCGAAAAGAATACCCGCAATCGCTCCCAGCTTCGCCGCTGTCATACCCTTCCCTTCTTATCCGTTCGCCATTGTCTTCGGCATCAGCCGCGCCTTGACCGAAAGCGGATTGATATAGGGCTCCAGGCCCTTGACCGTTGCGGCCAGCGCGCCTCGCATTTCATGCACGGCTGCGAAGCCGGCGTCGATCATACCGCGTCGTGCCGTGTCGTTAGTGAGCAAATAATGCACGCCGCGCGCCAGCATCTCGGTATCGCGCACCATGCGGGCGCTGCCGCGGCGGGCGAGCAGCTGATAGGAGTCGCGAAAATTCTGGACATGGCCGCCCGTCAGTATCGCGCAGCCGAGCATGGCCGGCTCAAGCGGATTCTGGCCGCCTTCGTTGAATAGCGATTTGCCCATGAAGGCGACTTCGGTCATCCGCAGGTAAAGCCCCATCTCGCCGATCGTATCGCCGAGGAAGACATCGACATCGGGCGAAAGGATGTCATTGCGGGTGCGGCGCGCCACTTTCAGGCCCTGCTCGACCAGCATCGCCTCGATCGCATCGCAGCGCTCGGGATGGCGCGGCACGATGATGGTGAGCTGGCCGTTATGCTCCTTGAGCATCGAATGCACGGAGGCGGCAGCACCCTCCTCGCCCTCGAAGGTGGAGACAGCTGCCCAGGTCTTGCGGTCGCCGACCTGCTTCATGTAGCCGGCAAGCGTCGGCGCGTCATAGGACGGCGCGTCGGTATCCACCTTGAGATTGCCTGATTTGAGAACCTGCAGGGCGCCGAGATCCCGGAAGCGCTCGGCATCGAGGTCGGACTGGGCCACGACCAGCGCCAGATTTTCGAACAGCGCCTCGGCAAGCGAGGGATGCTGGCTCCAGCGCGCGAAGGAGCGATCCGACATGCGGGCGTTGACGAGGATCTGCGGAATGCGCTTGCGGCCAAGCTCCATGATCGTTGTCGGCCAGATCTCGGATTCGGCGAAAATGGCGCAATCGGGCTGCCAATAATCGAGGAACCGCTTGATGGCAGGCTTGAGATCAAGCGGAACGTATTGATGGATTACCTCGTCGCCAAGCCGCTGATGCGCGACCTTGGCAGAGGTGATCGTGCCCGTCGTCAGGATGACGTGAATGTCGCGACGACGGATTTCTCGGATCAGTGGAATGACGGCCGAGGTTTCGCCGACGCTTGCGGCATGGAACCAGACCAGCGGTCCCTGCGGGCGGTTGGCGCTGGCATAACCCGAGCGCTCCAGCCTGCGGGAGCCATCTTCCTTGCCCTTCGCCGCGCGAACGGCGAGATAAGGCCCGATGAACGGATAAACGGCAATTCCGCCGAAACGATAGGCGCTCAAGGCAAGACGCGCCCTGAGGCTACTCATTTCGACCGCCTCCCATCCCAGCTGATCATCATCTATGCCAAATCCCGATAACCACGCGGCCGAATAAGCAGCCGAATTTTCGTTCTTATTGTGTCAAAGATACTGCTTCATGGCCGGATTTAAAGCGACAACGCTTTCCCGGATGGAGATATCAAATGCAAAATTCGGAGTAACGCGACCTCAGGATGCCGCTTTTTCCTGCGGATCCAGCAAACGATGCAGGTGGACAATGAAATAACGCATATGGGCATTGTCGACAGTCTGCTGTGCCTTGGACTTCCACGCCACCAGCGCGCTCGCATAATCGGGATACATACCGACGATATCGAGCTCATTGAGATTGCGGAACTGGACCTCTTCGAGGTTTTCCAATTCACCGCCGAAGACAAGGTGCAGGAGCTGCTTTTTGCCGCTGGTATCAGTCATTTTCGTCTCTTTCTACTGTCGTCCCCCTCCGTCCTTCATCTGCGGGATTTTGACGGAAAGGTCAACCGTCTCGTCGGTTCGATAGTTGACGGAGAAACTCCGGTAATTGTGCTGCCGACGCACCACAAAGTTCGTCATGGGATACTTCGGCGCGGTTGTAGCGCAATGTCTTGCCGGAAAGATCCACGAGAGCGCCGCCGGCTCGCTCCAAAATGAGATCGGCGGCGGCGAGATCCCAGTCGTGGGAGTTACGTTTGACGATTGTTCCCTCAAGCCTGCCGTCCGCCACCATGGCAAGGCGATAGGCGAGCGACGGCACGTGCTTCACCCGCTCGACCGTCTTGCGAAAATCCGGATCGAAGCCCTTCAGCATCTCCTCGCCGGTCGCGAGACGATTGATATCGTCGCCGACCCTCTGGGAAACGCTGATCGGCTCGCCGTTCTTCAAGGCCTCACCGCCGGCCGTCGCCACGAAGAGCTCGTCCAGCGCCGGCGCATAGAGGACACCCGCCACCGGCCGGCCGTCAGTGACGACGGCAACGCTGACGCACCATAGATCCAGGCCGGAGAGAAAACCCCTGGTGCCGTCGATCGGATCGACGACGAAGACGGTCGCGTGCTTCAGACGCTCGGCGTCATCATCGGTTTCCTCGGAAAGCCAGCCATAATCGGGCCTTGCGGTACGAAGCGTGGCGGCCAGGCTTTCGTTCGCGGCAAAATCCGCGGCGCTGACCGGGGACTGGCCGTTATTCTTCCACCAGACTTCCGGTGATTGCCGGAAGAAACCGAGAGCGATCTTGCCCGCCTCGAGCGCGGCACCCACGATCAGGTCCACGTCGCTCAATTGGCCGGCTTTGCTATCGATCATTGACGAATTCCAATCTCCGCTCGTTTTCAGCGGCCTGCGAGCGTCATGCCCTCAATAGCAAGCGTCGGAGCAGCGATACCGAAATCTCGGTCGATGTCGTTCGCCGGCGTCACGCGCATGAACATGTCCTTCAGGTTGGAAGCGATGGTTACCTCCGAAACCGCGAAGGTCAATTCTCCGTTTTCGATCCAGAAGCCGGTGGCGCCACGGCTATACTCGCCGGTGATCATATTGACGCCCTGGCCGATCAGCTCGGTGACATAGAAGCCCGTACCGACGTTGCGGATCAGTTCCTCGGGCGAAATATCGCCGGGTTCCAGCGCTAGGTTGGTGGAAGCAGGCGATACGGACGTGCCGCCGCGGACACCGCGACCGTTGGTCTTCAGCCCACCGCCGATTTCCCGCGCCGTCGCCGTGGACAGGAACCAGGACTTCAGCACACCGTCCTCGATCATGACGAGCCGCTTGCCAGACACGCCTTCGCCGTCGAAGGGGCGTGAGGATGGCCCGCGCACGATCAGGGGATCGTCCGTGATCGAAAGGCCGGATTTCAGCACCTGTTGTCCCATCTTGTCGCGCAGGAAGCTGGTCTTGCGGGCGACGGACGCGCCGTTGATGGCGCCGGCGATATGGCCGACGAAGCCGCGCGCGACACGAGGATCGAAAACGACCGTGACATTCTTGCCGGTCGGAACCTGCCGCGGATTGAGGCGTTTGACCACCCGCTCGCCGGCGCGGCGGCCGATCTCCTCAGCCGCATCGAGATCGGCAAAATAGAGGCGGCTGTCGAAATCATAGTCGCGCTCCATGCCTGTGCCTTCGCCGGCAATGACGCTGACGGAACGCCCGAAGCGCGAGCCCATATAGTGGCCGGAAAAACCATGCGAGGTGACGAGCACAAGGCCGCCCATGCCGGCCGAGGCGCCGCCCCCGGAAGAATTGGTAACGCCGGAAACGGCAAGAGCTGCCGCCTCGGTCGCAAGCGCCGCTTCGCGTAGCTGCTCCGTGGAAACCTCGGTCGGATCGAACAGTTCGAGATCGGGATAACTCTTGGCGAGATCCGCCTCATCGGCGAGGCAGGCGAAGGGATCTTCCGGCGAAACCTTGGCCATCGCCACGGCGCGCTCGGCAAGAGCGCTGAGATCGAAGCCTGGATTGGCCGAAACGCTGGCGACGCGATTGCCGACGAAGACCCTCAGCGAAAAATCGTCGCTCTCGGAGGATTCCGTGCCTTCGACCTTGCCGAGGCGAACGCTGACGGAATGGGCCCTCGAGCGCACCACAACGGCATCGGCCGCATCCGCACCGGCTTTCCGGGCGAGGTCGATCAACTGGCTGGCGCGGGAAAGCAGAGCGGCAGAATCGATTTCAGAGGTCATGACTTGGCCTTTCCTTCGCGTTCCATTTATTGTGCACTACATAAAGCATCAAGGGCGGCAAAGCCGATTCTTGTTCTAATCTCTTCACGCATGGTTGTTTATAATGGCCGCGCGTCGCAACACCGCCTGCCCCACGGAAAGAAACAGACGATGTCCGCCCCCAATACGCTTTTCACCGAAACCCTGCTGCTGCTCGGAGGCGCCGTCGTCACGGCCCCTATCTTCAAGAAACTGGGGCTTGGCACAGTGCTTGGCTATCTCGCCGCCGGCGTTGTGATCGGGCCGATTCTCCACAGCATCAGCGACAGCGAGGCCGTGCTTGCGGTTGCCGAACTCGGCGTCGTCTTCCTGCTCTTCATCATCGGTCTGGAGTTGAAACCATCGCGTCTGTGGCAGATGCGTCGCGATATTTTCGGCCTCGGCACGGCGCAGGTCGTCCTCAGCGGACTGGCGCTGATGGTGGCATCCTATTTCGGCGGCATTGCGGGCTGGAAGGGCAGCATCATCATCGGCTTCGGCCTGGCGCTTTCCTCGACTGCCTTCGCGATGCAGATCCTCGAACAGCAAGGCGACGTCAACACGAAATACGGCCAGCGCTCCTTCTCGATGCTGCTGCTGCAGGATCTCGCCATCGTGCCGCTGCTGGCACTGATCACCGTGCTCGACGGCGCGCAGGAAACCGCCAATCCCCTGCCGAGCCTGGCAATCGCCGTCGGTGCGGTGGCGGCAATGGTTATCGCCGGCCGCTATCTGCTGACGCCGCTGTTCCAGGTGATCGCTCGCACCGGCGCCCGCGAGGCGATGATTGCAGCCGCCCTTTTCGTCGTCATGGGATCGGCAACGCTGATGCAGCTTGCCGGTCTTTCCATGGCGATGGGTGCCTTTCTCTCCGGCGTAATGCTGGCCGAATCCTCCTATCGGCATGAGCTGGAAGCGGATATCGAGCCCTTCCGTGGCGTGCTGCTTGCGATTTTCTTCATCGCCGTCGGTCTGTCGCTGAAACTCGATGTCATCCTCGACAACTGGGTGCTGATCGTGCTCGCTGTTCCGGTCATGATGTTCATCAAGGCGATCGTGATCTATGCGCTCTGCCGCGCCACAGGCTCCCCGCATAACGATGCCGTGCGTATTGCCGGCCTCTTGCCGCAGGGCGGCGAATTCGGCTTCGTGCTCTTCAGCGCCGCCAGCGCCAGCGGCGGGCTTTTCTCCGCCAATACGGCTTCGACGCTGATCGCCATCGTGACGCTGTCGATGGCGCTGACGCCGCTGAGTTCCGCGCTGGCGAAGCGGCTGGTCAAGGGCGACACGCAGGAAGAGCTGGACGAGGATTTCGAGGGTGCCGGCTCCGACGTGCTGATGATCGGCTTTTCGCGTTTTGGCCAGATCGCCGCGCAGATCCTGCTTGCCAGCGGCCGCGACGTGACCGTCATCGATTTCTCCGCCGATCGCATCCGCCAGGCATCGAGCTTCGGCTTCCGGATCTATTTCGGCGACGGCACACGGAAGGACGTGCTGCGCTCCGCCGGCATCGATCGCGCCAAGATCGTCGTCGTCAGCACGCATCTGCGCGAGGTGACCGACAAGATCGTCGAACTCGTGCAGACGGATTATCCGCACGCACGCATCTTCGTGCGCTCCTACGATCGCATTCATTCGATCGAACTGCGTCACAAGGGCGTGGACTATGAGCTGCGCGAGACGCTGGAATCCGGCCTGCTCTTCGGCCGCCGTACGCTGGAGGCGCTCGGCGTCAGCGAGGCGGAAGCCTATGAGATCGGCGAGGATATCCGCAAACGCGACGAGCAGCGGCTCGTGCTGCAGGTCAGCGAGGGGCTGCAGGCCGGCACCGACATGCTCTACTCGCGCCCCGTCAAGCCGGAGCCGCTGGTCAAGCCGAAGCGTGCAGTCGACACCTACAGCGATGCAGACGATCTTGTTGCCTTGCCGCAGGAGGAGCCGGAGCGGGTTTAGCGGTTTTGTTTGTACGGACTGGCATCAACTTATCGGCGAATACTTAGTTCTTCGCTGTCATCACCTGGTCGAGGGCGAATTTCAGCTCGTCCTTCACGCCGGCCGACATGGCGAGGATATCGCGTGCCTTCAGGAAATCGAGGACGCCGGTGCGGCCGACGGCAGGGCGCAGGAAGATTTGCGGCGCCTGCAGGCGCAGCTTCAAGGCAATGTTGGACTGCATGGTCAGCTGGCCGGCACCGAACAGGCTCTCGATGCGGTTCGGAACCTGTCGGCCGCTGCCTTCCGGCCCGCCGACGACGTCGATGCCGATGATGATATCGGCAAGCCCGGCCAGATGTTCATAGGGAACCGGATTCATAATGCCGCCGTCGATCATCACGCGGTCTCCGAGCTTGACCGGCATGAACACGGCGGGAATGGCTGCAGAGGCGGCGAGCACGGGGAAGAGCTCGCCCTTCTCGATGACGACCTCCGCCTGGTCGTAATAATCGGTCGTGATCACCTTCAGCGGTATATGCAGCTCGGAAAAGCTTTCCGGAATGGCCGACGGCAGGAAGGTGCGCAGAATGCGTTCGAGATTGAACTGACCGAAGCGGATGCTACGCATGCTGACCGGCCGCAGGCTCCAGATCTTGTTGAGAACGGCCGGGCGATTGCCGACGGTTGCCAGCGTATAGTCGCGGATCTCAGCGCCACTCATGCCGACGGCCATGGCCGCGCCCATGATCGAGCCGATGGAGGAACCTGCTATGGCGACGGGGCGGATACCGAGCTCGTCTAGCGCCTCTATGATATGAATATGGGCGAGACCGCGTGCACCGCCGCAGCCGAAGGCGACTGCGACGCTCGGCGTGCCGGAAGCGGCGAGCGGATAGTCGCTGCCGACGAAATCAGCATAATCGCCCATATTGTTCTCCCTCCTCCGTCAGGCCGCCAGCGGCTGGTAACGGAAGAAATGCATCTTGCTGTCACCGAAGGTTCGCTCCTCCAGAAACAGGAAATCCGACGGCGCAGCAACTGTAACATCGGCGCGCTCCTCGAGGATCGCCAAAGCGCCCGGCACCAGCCAGCCACCGGCGGCAGCGGCCGCAAAAGCCTTCTCGCCCAGCCCCTTGCCATATGGCGGGTCGGCGAAGAGAAAATCGAAGGGCTCGAGATTGCCGACACTGCCGAGATCCGTCGCGTCCCGGCGCAGCATGCGCGTGCGGCCGTGCAGGCTGAGCGCCTCGATGTTTTCCCAAAGGAGGCCCCTGCCCTCGACGCTGCTTTCCACGAAGAGCACATGCCGGCAGCCGCGCGAGGCTGCCTCCAGCCCGACGGCGCCGGTGCCGGCAAATACATCCATCATCCGCGTGCCGTCGATGGCTTCGGGATAGGCATGGTTCAGAATGTTGAACAGGCTTTCGCGCGTGCGATCCGCCGTCGGACGAATGTCGTTCGACTTCGGCGTTGCAAGCGAGCGACCGCGAAACTCACCGCCGACGATCCTCACCGCGCGTCAGCCCCTGCCGCCCTTGGGACCGCCCCTGCCGGGGCCACCCCGACCGGAACCGCCGCGCGGACCGCCAGAGGGGCGACTTGCACCGCTGGGCTTGCCGCCAAAGCCGCGCGAACCACCGGGCTTTCCGCCCGGCTTGCCGCCAAAGGATTTGCCGCCGCCTGGCTTCTTGCCAAAGGGCTTGCCGGCCGGACGATCACCGAAGGAACGCTCGCCTTGCGGACGGTCACCGAAGGGCCGGTCGCCCCGGGACGGACGATCACCAAACGGCCGATCGCGCGGCGGACGATCCCCCTGCGGGCGCTCGCCGCCGAAAGACTTGCTGCGCGGACGCTCGTCTCCCTCGGCGCGCGGACGCCGGTCACCACGGGGCTTATCGCCGAAAGCCCGATCGCCACGCGCGGGCCGATCTCCGAAGGAGCGCTCGGAGCGGGCTTCCCCCTGGAAGGATTTCCCACGCGGACGATCGCCACCCTCTGGCCGCGAACCACGTTCACCACGCGGACGATCGCCAAACGGACGATCCCTACGAGCGGGACGGTCACCCTGCGGACGGTCGCCGCGCGAACGCTTGCGATCAAAACCTTCATCATCGCCACGCGAGCGACGCGGCGCTTCCTCGCTCGAACGGATCCACTCGCCATCGCCCTCGTCGACGCGATTGATGCGAACGCGCGGGCCTTCGTCCGGACGGTCGAAGCCGCTGCGCTGCGGGCGTTCAGGCTCGCCGCGCCGGGAGGCGGTCTTTGCATTCTTGGCCGCCTTCGCGGCTGCCTTTTCGCCGAGCGGGCGGGCGCCGGGCGCCATCCAGACATTGGCGCTGCGGCGCGGACCGAGCGGCTGGCGCTTCTGACGGTCATCGTCCTTGTGCCCACCATCGCGGCCGCCTTCGCGACGATCGTCGCGCTTAGCATCGCGTTTGGTATCGAGACGGCTGAGCGCACGCTCGCGCTTATCCTCGGGGCGCTCCCGACGCGGGCGCTCTTCCTTGCCCGCGCGAACCGGGGGCGTCCGAGCCGGCTTGGCATCCGCCTCTTCGGGTTCGGCAATGGCCGGGGCGTTATAGAGCGGCGCATCGAAATTCGCCTTGGCATCCTCGACCAGGCGCGGGCCGAGCTGGTCGCGCAGCGTGCGGCCGCGTACCTCGAGCACATGGCCTTCCGGCAGCTCGCCGAGCTGGAACGGGCCATAGGAGATGCGGATCAGGCGGTTGACCTCGAGGCCAAGCGCGCCGAGCACGTTCTTGATTTCGCGGTTCTTGCCTTCGCGCAAGCCCATGGTGATCCAGACGTTGGATCCCTGGGTGCGGTCGAGCGTCGCGTCGATCGAGCCATAGAGCACGCCATCGACGGCAATGCCTTCCTTCAGCTTGTCGAGCGCTTCCTGATCGATCTCACCATGGGCGCGCACGCGATAACGGCGCAGCCAACCGGTCGTCGGCAATTCCAGAACACGGGCAAGGCCGCCGTCATTGGTCAGCAGCAGCAAGCCCTCGGTGTTGATATCGAGGCGGCCGATCGACATGACGCGCGGCAGCTCTTCCGGCAGATTATCGAAAACGGTCGGGCGTCCTTCAGGATCGGCGTTGGTGGTCACCAGGCCGGCCGGCTTGTGATAGAGCCACAGGCGGGTGCGCTCGATGCCGCGGATCGGTACGCCGTCGACCTCGATCTTGTCGGCGAGTGTCACGTTGACCACCGGCGTATCGAGCAGCACGCCGTTCAGCTTGACGCGGCCATCGAGGATCATGCGCTCGATATCGCGGCGCGAGGCCACACCAGCGCGCGCCATCACCTTGGAAATGCGCTCGGCCTTTCCATCCTCGACTGCGGTTTCATCCGCAGCCTTGACGGTTGCGGCCTTCGCAGGCTTCGCGCCATCGCGCTTTATCGTCTTCTTGTCGCCAGCGAAGGGTTTAGACCCAGGCCGCTTGGGCTTGTCATTCATCGTCATTTGTTGTTTGCCTGAATTTTTAACGCGTGTTCCTATCAGGTCACGCCCTTGCGGTTAAGTGGAAAAACTTGAATGGCGGCTACAAATCAATTCATGGAGCTTGCTTTGTCCGAAGCGCGCCGAGCCGGAGAGCGTGGCGAAGTGCCGATCGGCGCCGTGGTCGTGCTCGACAGCAAGGTCATCGCCACTGCCGGCAACCGTACCCGCGAGCTCAACGACATCACCGCCCACGCCGAAATCGTCGCCATCCGCCTGGCCTGCGAGGAATTGGGCCAGGAACGTCTTGCGGGCGCCGATCTCTATGTGACGCTGGAACCCTGCACCATGTGCGCGGCGGCCATTTCGTTCGCGCGCATCCGACGTCTCTACTATGGCGCCGAGGATCCCAAAGGCGGCGGTGTCGACAATGGCGTGCGCTTCTATCGCCAGCCGACCTGCCATCATGCGCCGGAGGTGTATTCCGGCCTCGGCGAGACCGCATCCGCCGACATCCTCAGAGGTTTCTTTCAAGCGAAACGCTCTGAAGACTGAAAAGCGGCGGTTTTGATGCCGCCGCCTCGAGGGCTTTTATTGGAAAGGCTTCCACCAGCTGCTGTTGCTGGTCTGCTGCGCGGCCTCGGCGTCCTTCTTGCGCTTCTTTTCCTTCTTCGACTCGGGCGTACCGAGATCGTTAAGCGCAGCCTGGTCAGCAACCTGACGATATTGCTGCGGCGGGTCGATGAGGTAACGGCGCTGATCGATATAGCTGCCGGCCTGGTCCTGGCGCGCGGCACGATAAGCGGCCGTCTGCTGTGCTTCGCTCATGTGATTCTTGGCGCTGTCGGCCTGAGCCAGCGGCGAACGATAGTTGACGTCGTTCTTCTTCTCGTCGGCTTCCGCGGCAAGGCGCTTGCGGGCGTCTTCCGGAGATTCGAGCCAGGCCGGGTTGTCCTTGCTTGCCAGGGACTGCTGTGGGGCGGTCAGAGTGTCTTTGCTTCCGGCAACAACCAGACCGGGGCGGTTCGGATACTTCACACCCTTGTCCTTCGGCGTTGCAGCCGAAACGGAGGCGATGTCGCCGAGGTCATCCAGGAGCTGGACGCCGGCCGTCTTGTCGGTGCCGTAAGTCGGGCTGCTAAGGCAACCGGACATGGCGCCGCAGCCAACCACAAGTGCCGCCAAGCTGACGCCGACACGAACCTTATGCATCGCTCTCATGAAAACCCTTCCCAGCTATGCCGGAATAAACGCAATATGACCCCATTCAACGGCAACTGCCGTAAAATTCTGGCCATTTTCAGGCAGCTTTTACCGGATGAACGCCGCAAAGGCAATTCATCCGGCAATTTTCTTCAGTTGACAGCGGCAAGTTCGCGCAGTGCCGCGGCGTCACGCGCCGAGACATCCGGGTATTCCGGATCGGAGCCGACATCCGTCGTGATGCGCCAGGAACGGGCGCACTTTCGGCCCTCCGCGAGCTTCGGCACGACACTGACCTTGGCATCGTCGTCGAGGCGGAAGGCATCCGCAGGGCCCTGCTCACCAAGGATGGTGATATCGGAGGTGATGCAGATTTCCGAGAAGTCCTGGCCCTCGAGCACCTTCAGCAGCTCGGGATCGGCGACGTAGACGACCGGAGCAGCTTCCAAAGAGGAGCCGATCCGCTTATCCTTGCGCTCGATTTCCAGCGCGCCGGTGACGGCACTGCGCACGGCGCGGATCTTCTTCCACTTCTCGGCCAGCGCCTCGTTCTTCCACTCGACGGGAATGGTGACGAACTGCTCGAGATGAACCGAGACCGCAGACGGATTGCGCGACAGCCATGCCTCTTCCGTGGTGAAAGGCAGCATCGGCGCCAGCCACGTCACCATGCAGTCGAAGATCGTGCGGATGACGGCCAGCGAGGCGCGGCGCCGCAGGCTCGACGGCGCATCGCAGTAAAGCGCATCCTTGCGGACGTCGAAGTAGAAGGCCGAAAGCTCGACATTGGCGAAATCGATCAGGGCGCGGGCTATGCGCTTGAAGTCGAAGGCGTCGTAGCTTTCCCGTACCAGTTCGTCGAGCTCGGCGAGACGGTGCAGCATCAGCTGCTCCAGCTCCGGCATGTCGGCATAGGCGATCACCTCGCCCTTGTCGTGCGCCAGCGTGCCGAGCATCCAGCGGATGGTGTTGCGCAGCTTGCGATAGGCATCGACATTGGTCTGGATGATGGCCTTGCCGACGCGCAGATCTTCCGAATAGTCCGACGTCATGACCCAAAGGCGGAGGATGTCGGCGCCCGCATCCTTCATCACCTCTTGCGGCGAGGTGACGTTGCCCTTGGACTTCGACATCTTTTCGCCCTTCTCGTCCATGGTGAAGCCATGGGTGAGGACGGCATCGTATGGCGCACGGCCACGCGTCGCGGCACTTTCGAGCAGCGACGAATGGAACCAGCCGCGATGCTGGTCGGAGCCTTCGAGATAGAGGTCGGCCGGCCATTTCAGGTCCGGGCGGTCTTCCAGCGTGAAGGTGTGGGTCGAACCGGAATCGAACCAGACATCAAGGATGTCCATGACCTGCGTCCAGGGCTCGTTGGCCTTTTCACCGAGGAAGCGTTCGCGCGCGCCTTCGGCAAACCAGGCATCGGCGCCTTCCTGCTCGAAAGCCTCGAGGATACGGGCGTTCACACGATCGTCCTGTAGGATGTTGCCCTGCTCGTCGACGAAGATGGCGATCGGCACACCCCAGGCGCGCTGGCGCGACAGGACCCAATCCGGGCGCTGTTCGATCATGGCGCGCAGGCGGTTCTGGCCGGCAGCCGGCACGAAGCGGGTGTCGTCGATCGCCTTCAGGGCGCGCGAGCGCAGCGTCGAACCGTCGGCAAAGTCCTTGTCCATGTAGACGAACCATTGCGGCGTGTTGCGGAAGATGACCGGCTTCTTCGAGCGCCAGGAGTGCGGATAGGAATGCTTCAACCTGCCGCGCGCAAACAGCGTGTTCGTCTCGATCAACGCCTTGATGACGAGGTCGTTGGCATTGCCCTTCTTGCCGTTGTCGTCCATGACACGGCCACCTTCGAAGCCCGGAGCATCGGCGGTGTAGAAGCCAGCGTCATCAACGGGGAACGGGATGGCGGAGGAGATGCCGCGCTTTTCAAGATCGCGGGCATGCGACGTCCAGGCGTCAAAGTCTTCGCGGCCGTGGCTGGGCGCCGTGTGTACGAAACCCGTACCGGCATCATCGGTGACGTGGTCACCATCGAGCAGCGGCACCTTGAAACCATAGCCGAGCGAGGCGAGCGGATGAGCACAGGTCAGTGCGGCCAGATCGGCAGCGGTCACGTCGCTCACGCGCTTGTATTGCAGCTTTGCCTTGGCGAAGGATTCCTCGGCGAGCTTGTCGGCGAAAACAAGCTTCTCGCCCGGGCGCGGGCCGAAATCATTGGCCGCTTCCGTGACCTCATAGAGTCCGTAGGACACGCGCGAGGAGTATGCGATCGCGCGATTGCCGGGGATCGTCCAGGGGGTGGTCGTCCAGATGACCACAAAGGTGCCGGCGAGATGCGCCGGGCCTTCAGCCACCGGGAACTTTACCCAGATCATATCGCTCTCGACGTCGGCATATTCGACTTCGGCTTCGGCCAGCGCCGTCCGCTCGACCACCGACCACATGACCGGCTTGGAGCCACGATAAAGCTGACCGGTACGGGCGATCTTCAAAAGCTCGCCGGCGATGCGGGATTCCGCATGGAAGTTCATGGTCAGATAGGGATTGTCGAAATCGCCCGTGATGCCCAAGCGCTTGAATTCCTCGGACTGGATCTTGATCCAGCCGGCGGCAAAGTCGCGGCATTCCTGGCGAAACTCGTTCACCGGGACCTCGTCCTTGTTCTTGCCCTTCTCGCGGTATTTCTCCTCGATCTTCCATTCGATCGGCAGGCCATGGCAGTCCCAGCCCGGAACGTAATTGCTGTCATAGCCGCGCATCTGGAACGAGCGGGTGATGACGTCCTTGAGGATCTTGTTCAGCGCATGGCCGATGTGGATGTGGCCGTTGGCATAGGGCGGGCCATCATGCAGCACAAACTTTTCACGGCCAGCGGCGGAGGCGCGCAGCTTCTTATAGAGGCTCATCTCCTCCCAGCGCTTCACCAGCTCCGGCTCCTTCTGCGGCAGTCCGGCGCGCATCGGAAAATCAGTTTCCGGCAGGTAAAGGGTCTTGGAGTAATCCATCTTTTCAGCGGTATCGGTCATAGTCGTGACAATTGCCTCGGTGTCTCGGGCGTCTTGCGCCTCAACTGGCGCAGCCATACGGGGAATTTTCGGCGGCGGAAAGCATCTCTTGAGCGAGACGCCAAAAACCCGGACCTTCCGGCAGCTTAAAGCGCGCGGAAGGCCGGGCCAATAATTCGTATCGCGTGGCTCAGCCGAAATTGGGTCATGGTCGCCGGTTCATAGGCGTTTTTTCCAGGGAAAGGAAGAGGAAACAGTTGCGCCAATCCATAGAAAAGCCGCGGACGTTTCCGTCCGCGGCCAATTTGAGGGTCTATCTAATCAGGCTCGTGCTGCTGCCCGTGCCGGCACGACCGCGTTGACGATAACGGCCACGACGATATTGGCGAGAAGCGCCAGCAGCCCCGTATAGACGGTGAAGCCGGTTTCGCCGAGCGGAACCATGTGCAGCGGCTTCCAGCCGGCATCCCATACGAGATAGGTGCCGCCAAAGAAGCCGACGAACCAGCCGGCGAGCAGTGCCGGTGCACGGAACCACTTGGTATAGAGACCGAAGACCAGAGCCGGCAGCGTCTGCAGGATCCAGATGCCGCCCAAAAGCTGCAGATCGAGCGCGAACTGCGTCGGCAGGAAAATGATGACGAGAAGCGCACCGACCTTGACGACAAGCGATGTCATCTTGGCGACCTTCGCCTCGCCGGCATCGGAAACCTGCGGATCGACATAGGCCTTCCAGAAATTGCGGGTGAAGAGATTGGCAGCGCCGATGCTCATCACAGCCGCAGGCACCAACGCCCCGATAGCGATGGCCGCGAAGGCGAAACCAGCAAACCAGCTGGAGAACAGGGTCTGGAACAGTGCAGGCACCACGTCATTGGCGCTGTCCAGCTTCAGATTTGCCGCGTGGCCCATATAGCCGAGCAGGGCCAGTAGGCCCAGCAGCAGAGTGTAGGCCGGCAGCAGCACCGCATTCTTGCGGATGGTGTTGCCGCTGTTGGACGCGAAGATGCCGGTCAGGGTATGCGGATACATGAACGCCGCCAGCGCCGAGCCGAGCGCCAACGTCGCGTAGGCAACATACTGGTTACCGCCGAGCAGCAGACTACCCGCCCCCTTGGCTTTGAAATCCGCATCAGCCGCGGCAAAGACATTGGCATAGCCACCGAGTTTCGCCGGAATGAGCGCGATGGCCGCGATCACCACGATGTAGATCATGATGTCCTTGACGAAGGCGATCAGCGCCGGAGCGCGAAGGCCGGCCGAGTAGGTATAGAGCGCCAGAATGATGAAGGCGACGGCGAGCGGCAATTCGCCGTGGAGCCCCAGGGCCTTGAACACCGCTGTCATGCCGACGAGCTGCAGGGCGATATAGGGCATCGTTGCGATGACGCCGG
This sequence comes from Martinezella sp. CNPSo 3959, assembly GCF_057784355.1. Lineage (NCBI taxonomy): Bacteria > Pseudomonadati > Pseudomonadota > Alphaproteobacteria > Hyphomicrobiales > Rhizobiaceae > Martinezella > Martinezella sp. CNPSo 3959. Next base: position 271,924 of record NZ_JBXSOV010000004.1, on the reverse strand, counting down.
TGAGCGCAACCGCCAGTTCCAGCGCCCGCGAGCCATATTGACCGTGGACGATATCGCCGGCCGTGACGTAACCATGATCCTTTGCTCGCCTCCAAAGAAGCGGCATGACCATGAAGACGAACGGATAGACGACGATCGTATAGGGCAGCGCGAAGAAGCCATAGGCGCCGACCGTGTAGACCAACGCCGGGACGGCAATGACCGTATAGGCCGTATAAAAATCGCCGCCAACGAGGAACCAGGTGATCCAGGTGCCGAAGGTGCGGCCGCCAAGGCCCCATTCGTCGATATGGGCAAGGGTCTTCGGCCTACGCCAGCGGGCAGCGACAAAGCCCATCACGGTCACGAGGGCCAGGAAGAATATGAAGACGGCAAGAGCTGTCGGATCGATATCAGTCATCATGGCGCATGCTCCGATAGGCGATCCAGGTCAGAACAGCGGTGATCGGCACCCAGGCCAGCTGATACCAGTAGAAGAAAGGGAAACCCAACAGCACCGGATCGTGGCTGTTGTAGAAGGGCACCCAAAGCAAACCAATATAAGGAATGACGAGCAGCCAGCAGGCCGCCGTTCCGAAACGTTTATCCATCCCATTCGCCTTTCGGAAAACGGGCGCTGCGACTCGCGCCCTACGATGTAGGTATTGCAACATCTTTCCAGTCGCTCAAGGCAAAAAGATATTGCGTCGCCGCAATCCCCGCACGTAATCGTTTCCAACGAAATCAGGAAAAGGCGATGACCCGGTCGAGCTCGCTGAGCGGCTGGACACCGGCAAGCAGCGCGCGTGCCTCGTCCTCATCCTTGCGGATCTGCGCGACCAGCGGATCGAGACCGTCGAACTTCAGTTCGGGGCGAAGATAGCCGAAGAAGGAGACCGAACAGACCTGGCCGTAGAGATCGCCGCTGAAATCGAAAACGTAGGTTTCCAGCAGCGGCGCCCCGTTGTCCGTCACCGTCGGGCGCCGGCCGTAGCTGGCAACGCCATCGCGGATGGTGCCATCGGCCGTCCGGAAGCGAACAGCATAGATGCCTGCCCTCAGCGATGTCTCGGGCGGCAGCTGCATGTTTGCCGTAGGGAAGCCGAGCGTGCGGCCCAGCTTCTCACCGCCGATGACAGGGGCCTGGACGGTATAGCGATAGCCGAGCAGACCAGCAGCTTGGGCGACATCGCCTTCCGCAAGCAGTGTGCGTATGCGGCTCGACGAGATGACCTCCGTGTTTTCGTCGCGGAAGGCATCGATCAGCGTCACGCCGAAGCCGTTATGGCTGCCAGCATTCATGAGGAAGGCGGGGCCTCCCTGACGATCATGGCCAAAATGAAAATCGAAGCCAGTGACGACTTCCGACGCGTGCAGCCAGTCGATCAGGATCGAATGCACGAATTCATCCGCCGAGCGCTGCGAGAAAGTGCGATCGAAAGGATATTCGATGACGGCGTTGAAGCCGAGCGCTTCCAGCAGCCGCGCTCGCAAAGGCGCAGGCGTCAGGCGGAAGACGGGATGATCCGGCTTGAAGACGGTGCGCGGATGCGGCTCGAAAGTCAGCACCAGAGCCGGAATGCCGCGCTCCCTGGCGATCTCCAGCGCACGCGTCAGCACCGATTGATGGCCACGGTGCACGCCGTCGAAATTGCCGATGGCGACCACGCCGCCCTTCAAGGCATCGGGAAGCGGCTCGCGGGTTTCGTTGCGGTGGAAAACGGTCATCGACTGCCACTCTCCTCAGACAAGGCGCGGCATCCACCATTTCGGCGAGGCCTGTTCGCGCGCCAGGAAGGCGCCGAGAGCGGCCTCATCCGTATGCCCTTCGACGACATATTCGCGGGCGTGGATGCCATGGCTGATATAAAGAAGATCGAGGCCGTAATCGAGTGCGCCGCGCACGTCGGTCGGCATACCATCACCGATTGCCACCACGCGTGACAGCGGAAACTCGCTTTTCACCTCGCGGGCCGCCGCGATCGCTGCATCGTAGATCGGCTGGTGCGGCTTGCCGGCGATGCGCGTCTGGCCGCCGAGCCGCTCATAATAGGCGGCCATGGCGCCGGCGCAGGGGATCATGCGATGGCCGCGCTCGACGACGAGATCCGGATTGGCGCAGATCAGCGGCACCTTGCGGGCCGACCAGGCCGTCAGCATTTCGGTGTAATCGTCAGGCGTTTCAGTTTCGTCATCGAAAAAGCCCGTGCAGACGATACTTTCCGCTTCGCCGGCTTCGACGCGCTGAACGTCCAAGCCTTCCAGGATGCCGATATCGCGCTCCGGACCGAGCAGGAACACCTTCCTCGGTCCCTCGGCAATCAGCTTGCGTGTCACATCGCCCGAGGTGATGATGCGATCGTAAACGCTGTCGGGAACACCGATTGCACGCAGCTGCTCGACGACCTTCGGAGCGACGCGCGGAGAATTGGTGATGAGGACGACCGCAAGGCCTTCGCCGCGGGCCGCTTCAAGCGCGATCGAGGCCTCCTTGTAGGCCGTGACGCCGTTATGGAGCACACCCCAAACATCGCAGAGCGCAACATCATAAAGTCCGCCGATGTCGCGAAAGCTCTCGATCCGTTTGCCCATGCCGTCCTCGCATCAAATAAATCACGGGCTGACATCGCAAACCGGCCGGCAAATTACAAGAGCGGCACGCAAGGTTTTTGCGTCGCACAAGGCCTGAGCGGCAGGCGTGGGCAAGGTCAGCGAGCGGCAAGATTGCGCAGCGGAAGCAACGGGATGACGCTCTGGAAAAGGCGTGACCCGACCCTGTCTTCACGAGGGCAAAATGAGAGAACCTTTGCAACGAGATGCTACGCGGCGGCGCCCTGGGCGTTAATCATCCTCAAAACAAGCCGAGGCGCGCCGCAAAAAATTCACAGTGCTGTCCTTGACTCGTCCGGAAGCCACCCCTAAATCACCGTCGCTAGCACTCTCAGAGGATGAGTGCTAACAAAATCCATACGGATCCCCGCTGATCCGTGAATGTCATTTGATCGAGGGATTAGACAATGGCAAGCACCAATTTCCGCCCCCTTCATGACCGCGTCGTCGTTCGTCGCGTCGAGTCGGAAGAAAAGACCAAGGGTGGGATCATCATTCCCGACACCGCCAAGGAAAAGCCGCAGGAAGGCGAAATCGTCGCCGTCGGTTCTGGCGCTCGTGATGAGGCCGGCAAGGTCGTAGCACTCGACGTCAAGGTCGGCGATCGCGTTCTGTTCGGCAAGTGGTCGGGCACTGAAGTCAAGCTCAACGGCGAAGACCTTCTGATCATGAAGGAAGCCGACATCATGGGCATCATCGGCTAATCAGCCGGTTCCCTTTTCCGATAAAGCTGACGGGCCCTAAAGCCCCGAAAACGCGAATTCAGGAGTTTCAAACATGGCAGCTAAAGAAGTAAAATTCGGCCGCAGCGCCCGCGAAAAGATGCTTCGTGGCGTCGATATCCTCGCTGACGCAGTGAAGGTCACGCTCGGCCCGAAGGGTCGTAACGTCGTTATCGACAAGTCTTTCGGCGCTCCGCGCATCACCAAGGACGGCGTTTCCGTCGCCAAGGAAATCGAACTCGAAGACAAGTTCGAAAACATGGGCGCCCAGATGGTCCGCGAAGTCGCTTCGAAGACCAACGACGTCGCCGGTGACGGCACCACCACTGCAACCGTTCTGGCCCAGGCGATCGTTCGCGAAGGCGCCAAGGCTGTTGCAGCCGGCATGAACCCGATGGACCTGAAGCGCGGTATCGACCTCGCTGTTGCAGAAGTCGTCAAGGATCTCCAGGCCAAGGCGAAGAAGATCAACACTTCGGAAGAAGTTGCCCAGGTCGGCACGATCTCCGCAAACGGCGAAAAGCAGATCGGTCTCGATATTGCTGAAGCCATGCAGAAGGTCGGCAATGAAGGCGTCATCACGGTTGAAGAAGCCAAGACCGCCGAAACCGAACTCGAAGTGGTCGAAGGCATGCAGTTCGACCGCGGCTACCTCAGCCCCTACTTCGTAACCAACCCGGAAAAGATGATCGCCGACCTCGAGGACGCGTTCATCCTGCTGCACGAGAAGAAGCTCTCGAACCTGCAGGCCATGCTTCCGGTTCTCGAAGCCGTCGTTCAGACCGGCAAGCCGCTCCTCATCATCGCTGAAGACGTCGAAGGCGAAGCTCTTGCGACCCTCGTCGTCAACAAGCTGCGCGGCGGCCTGAAGATCGCTGCTGTCAAGGCTCCGGGCTTCGGCGATCGCCGCAAGGCCATGCTGGAAGACATCGCCATCCTGACGGGCGGCACTGTCATCTCCGAAGACCTCGGCATCAAGCTCGAGTCCGTCACCCTCGACATGCTCGGCCGTTCCAAGAAGGTTTCGATCTCCAAGGAAAACACCACGATCGTCGACGGCGCTGGCGCCAAGTCCGACATCGAAGGCCGCGTTGCCCAGATCAAGGCTCAGATCGAAGAAACCACCTCCGACTACGACCGCGAAAAGCTGCAGGAACGTCTTGCCAAGCTCGCTGGCGGCGTTGCCGTGATCCGCGTTGGCGGCTCGACGGAAGTCGAAGTGAAGGAAAAGAAGGACCGCATCGACGACGCTCTCAACGCGACGCGCGCTGCTGTTCAGGAAGGCATCGTACCGGGCGGCGGCATCGCGCTCCTGCGTTCTTCCACGAAGATCACTGCCAAGGGTGAAAACCAGGATCAGGAAGCCGGCGTCAACATCGTTCGCCGTGCCCTGCAGTCGCTGGTTCGCCAGATCGCTGAAAACGCTGGTGACGAAGCTTCGATCGTTGTCGGCAAGGTTCTCGACAAGAACGAAGACAACTACGGCTACAACGCCCAGACGTCCGAATTCGGCGACATGATCGCTATGGGCATCGTCGACCCGGTCAAGGTCGTTCGTACGGCTCTGCAGAACGCAGCTTCGGTTGCTTCGCTGCTGATCACCACCGAAGCCATGATCGCTGAACTGCCGAAGAAGGATGCCCCTGCTGGCATGCCGGGCGGCATGGGCGGCATGGGCGGCATGGACATGATGTGATAGGCCAGCGGCCTCATCGCAGGAATGTCCATAAAGCTTCGCCCATGCACTTTAGCGCTTCAGGCCGCCAAGCGGCCTGAAGTGGCGGCATGGACATGATGTGATAGGCCAACGGCCTCATCACAGGAATGTCCATAAAGCTTCGCCCATGCGCTTTTAGTGCTTAAGGCCGCCAAGCGGCCTGAAGTGGCGGCATGGACATGATGTGATAGGCCAACGGCCTGTTACGACTGTTCAATCCGACATCCGGAATTGACGAAAGGGCGGCCCTCGGGTCGCCCTTTTTGTTTGTGGCCTATAGTTTCGATGCAGACCGGCAAGTTTCTGGCAGCGCAAATTTACGCAAATTGCCCCATTGCCGTTTTCGAAAAAGCTCTTATAAATCGCGGCGCAGCGATTTTGGAGGGTTAGCTGCAATGCACGCAAATTTTACTTATATTCGGCACGATTAATCGGCAGCCGCGCATGGCTATGATCTTAAGGATCGAGGGGCGCGCGGATTTTTTACTTGAAATGACTTCATAGCTTGGATCGCCAAGTCGGACCAAGCATGACGGAAAATGGAAGCAGCAGAGCCGAATGCTCTGCTTTTGATGCGGCATGCGGGAAGACATTCAATCCGGAAGACGCAGGGGAATTTGAATAAAGCGCAAGGGGGGACCTGGCGCTCAAATGGGGATCATCTTGTTCAAGATTGCCAAGGCCAATTTTTCCGCACCGTTTGCGCCGGGCTCGCTGGAGTTCGAGGGTCGTGATCCCGATCTTCTGGCTCAGTTCTGTGTTTCCGAGGGATGGACGGGCGATCTTTCAAGCGGCATCATCAAACTTGGGCAGTGGGGCACCATGCTGCATGGGCTGAATTCTTCGGAATGCGGCCTGCTGAGCCTCATGCATTGCTATGATCTACAGGATCGGGCCCGTATCCTCGATCTTTTCGAGCAGGCGGCTACGGCCAATTCCTGCTTCTGCTATTCGACGACCACGCTCGGCGCAGGTGGTCATCGCCGACCGGTCTTCTGTGTCGGGGAATCCGTTGCCGCGGATAAGCAACATGCCGGCAGCATGGTCGGCGTTTTTCTGTTTCCGCGCTTCAAACTGGAGCCGGGCAGCCAACTCGCCACCCGGCAGTAAATCACTATCGGTCATGGTCGGCCAAGTTCGCCCGACCAGCTACCGAGTTCAACCTGATCAATCCCGCTTGGGAATGCTGAGGCCGCGCTGGCTTGCCGGGCGCGCAAGCGCGCGGTTCAGCCAGGCCATCACGGAGGGGAAGCTTTCGAACTCCAACACCTCGCGGCCGCCATAGAAGACGTCGACGCCGCGAACCCAGGGAAAGGTGGTGATGTCGGCGATGGTGTATTCATCGCCCATGATCCATTCGCGTCCCTGCAGGCGGCTCTCCAACACGCCGAGGAGGCGCTTGGCCTCATCGCGATAACGCTCGACCGGATAGGAGTTATTGGCGACCTTCTCGGCCGCGAATTTGAAGAAATGGCCGAACTGGCCGAACATCGGACCAACGCCTGCCATCTGGAAGAAGACCCATTCGAGGGTCTCATAGCGCATGGCAGCATCGCTCGGAATGAGCTTGCCGGTCTTTTCCGCCAGATAGACCAGGATCGCGCCGGATTCGAACAGGCCGATCGGTTTGCCGTCAGGGCCATTGGGATCGATGATTGCCGGAATGCGGCCATTCGGGTTCAGCGAAACGAACTCCGGCGATTTCTGATCATTGGTGCCGAAGGAGATCAGATGCGGCTCGTAGGGCAGGCCAAGCTCCTCCAGCGCAATCGAGACCTTTACGCCGTTCGGCGTCGGCAGCGAATAGAGTTGGATAATATCCGGATTGCTGGCAGGCCAGCGCTTCGTGATCGGAAAGGATGACAGATCGGCCATGGGCTTGCTCCTGAAGGGTCTGATTTGACAACTGATTTGCCGCCACAATAGCCGATGGGGCTTGTATGGGAAGAGTTATCTCTGTGACCCATTGTTCAATGATTGTGAACTAATTGTGCGCAGTTGTTTATCTTTCCAACTCCTCAAAAATCACGAATATCCATCTCCAGAGAATAACTGCCACGTGATCCCAAGCGAATTTACTGGAGACCCTCATGTCCAACACCAACAACATCATCATTCTCGTAGCGCGCATCCTGCTCGCCTTCATCTTCATCTTCTCCGGCTTCGGCAAGCTGACCGATCCGGCAGGCACGGCCGGCGCGATCGCCGCCGCCGGCATGCCGGCCGCAACCCTGCTCACCTATCTCGCTGGCGCTTTCGAATTCGTCACCGGCATCTGCGTTCTCGTCGGTTTTCAGGTCCGCATCGTCGGCTGGCTGCTCGCCGCCTTCTGCATTTTCACCGGCGTTGTGTTCCACCTGCCGACCGTCAACGTTCCGGACTTCCCTGCTGCCGCCAACGGCTGGATCAACACCCTAAATTTCGTCAACTTCCTGAAGAACGTCACGCTCGCCGGCGCCTACATCATGCTCGCCACCAACGGTGCAGGCGTCTACTCGGTCGACGCTCGCCGCGGTGCCTACGCAGCCGCCTAAAGCGCTGCATAGTTTCCAAGACAAAAAGCCCGCCGGAATTCCGGCGGGCTTTTTTTGCATGAATAGGAAACTGAAAAATCAGAGCGCGCTGCGAACGGCCGAGATGATGCGCTGAACCATCGGATCACCCTCGTGGCTTTCCTTGCGTGCCCGCACCAGACAAGCCTCCGAGCGCAGGATGATGCCATCAGACAGGACCTTCAGATGGTTTGCTCTCAGAGTCGAGCCGGTGGAGGTGATGTCGACGATGATATCGGCCGAGCCGGCAGCGGGTGCCCCCTCCGTCGCACCGAGACTTTCGACGATACGGTAGAGCTGGATGCCGTGCTGGCTGGAGAAGAACTGCTGCGTCAGCCGCCAGTATTTGGTGGCGACTGTCAGCCGGTGGCCATGACGGGCGCGGAAATCGGCGGCGACATCACCGAGATCGGCCATGGTATCGACGTCGAGCCAGATTTCCGGTACGGCGACGACGACATCGGCGTGACCGAAACCGAGCCTTGCGCAGAATTCGACCCGGCGATCGACCTCCGCCATGCCCTCACGCACGAGGTCTTCGCCGGTAATGCCGAAATCGACGCCGCCATTGCCGATCTCACGCGAGATTTCCGAGGCTGACAGGAAGGCGATCTCGACCCCGTCCCAACCTTCGACACGGCCGCGATAGGAGCGATCGTTACCGACGGCGACGATCGGCATTCCGGCACGCTCGAAGATCGCGGCGCAATCCTCCTTCATCCGGCCCTTGGAGGGAAGCGCTATGGTGATGGTCATCAGGCTGCCCTCGCGGTTTCGATACGGTCGAGCCAGAGCGCGAAGCCGACAGCCGGGATATGATCCTTGGCCCCGAGCAGGGTCATCAGCCGGTCGAAGCGGCCGCCACCGGCGAGCACCGCGCTCGATCCCTCCACCGTCACTTCGAAGACAAGGCCGGTATAGTAATCAAGGGGACGGCCAAAAGCGGCGCGATAATCAATCTTCGAAACATCAGCGCCGGCTTTGGCTAGCGCCGCAACGCGGGCATCGAAGCTCTTCAATGCGCTCCCGAGCTTCAGCCCTGCAGCGTCGGCAAAACCTGCCAGCGCCGCGGAAGCATCCGAGAGCGGCACGCTCAGGGACAAGAACTCCTCCAGCACGCGGAAGGCCGCATCGTCGAGCCGCGTTTCGGACAGGACCAGCTTCTCGCGAAGGCGCCGGGCGATTTCCTGCGGCGAACGGCTGGCATTGGTGGAATAGCCGGTCGCATGCATTGTGGCGTCGATATGCTTGATCAGCCCCTGCTCATCGCCGCGATTGAGGAAATCGAGTACGTGCGTATCGAGCCCGGTGACCGGCTGCGGGCTTGCGAGCCGCGCCAGCAGGGTTTCGAGCTGCATCATGTTGCCGAAAGCGTGGATCAGCCGCTTCTGCCAGCCCGACGGCAGGCCGAGCGCCTGCACCACGGCCTCGAATACGGCCTGATCGCCCAAGGTCACCGAAAGTGCCTTGCCAGGCACCAGCCGGCTCAGGATACCGATGGCATCGCCGATGGCGCGAGCGTCAGCGCCGGCCGTCTCATTATCACCTAGGTCCTCGATGCCGGCCTGATAAAACTCATGCCCGCCTTCGCGGCGCTGACGAAAAATCTCGCCGAGATAGGAATAGCGCTTCGGCGTGCCGGTGGCGGTTTCGATATGCTGCAGACAAACCGGAATGGTGAACTCGGGGCGCAGGCAAAGGCTGGCGCCGGTTTCGCTTTCGGTCATGAAGATACGCCGGCGAAGATCTTCGCCGGCCATATCGAGAAAGGGTTCGGCCGGCTGGATGATGGGCGTATCCACCCGCTCCGTCCCGCGGACGGAGAATTCGTCAAGGAGATCGCCGGCAAAATCCGGAAGGTTGATCAGGGGCATGGCGGAACTCTCTCTTCGATGATAGCAAGCCGCGCTTACTCATCTTCACCGGGATCTGGTTTCTGATTTGGATCGTAGGGTATTCCTCTCACCCGCTCCCGGTCTTCCGCTTGTGCTGCGAGCATTGCCTTGACCTTCTCGACCAGTTCGGCCTCCGGCGCAGTTTCCTGAGCCACGCGAGCCTCACGCCAGCTGGCATTGTCCACGATCTCGCCGGAAAGGCGCTTACCCTCGATCAGATCCTTGATCTGGACGACGCCCTGTGCTCGCTCGTCGCCGCCCTGGATGATGGCGATCGGGCAGCCGCGGCGGTCGGCGTATTTCAGCTGATTGCCGAACTTCTTCCAATTGCCCTGGAACATCTCGGCGCGGATGCCGGCAGCGCGCAGCTGCTGCGTGAAACGCTGGTAGCGCCCCATGGCGTCGACATCGCCATCCATGACGGTGACAAGCACGGGCTCGATCACGTCTTCCATGCCGAGCTTGCCGAGGTTCTTCAACGCGGTCATCAGGCGCGACACACCAATGGAAATACCGGCAGCCGGCACCGGCTGGCCCATGAAGCGCGAGACGAGCCCGTCATAACGGCCGCCGCCACCGACCGAACCGAAGACGACCTTCTCGCCCTTCTCGTTGGTGACGTCGAACGTGAGCTCGGCTTCGTAGACCGGGCCGGTGTAGTATTCGAGGCCGCGCACGACGGAAGGATCGATCTTGATACGATCCGACTGATAGCCCGCGCTGGTGACGAGGCCGCCGATGAAATTCAGTTCCTCGACGCCTTCGCCGCCTTTGGACGTACCGGCGACAAGCTCGGCAAGCTGGGCGGCACTTTCGGCGTAGTCCTTGATGCCGACGAAGAAGAGCACCTTCTCGATCTGATCGGCGTTGAGGCCGGCACCCTTGGTGAAGTCTCCGGACTCGTCCTTGCGGCCGGGGCCGAGCAGCAGTGCCACGCCTTCGGGGCCGAACTTGTCAAGCTTGTCGATGGCACGCAACACGTTCAGGCGCTGTGCGGCCTTGTCATCGCCGCCGAGGCCGATGGCTTCCAACACGCCGTCGAGAACCTTGCGGTTGTTGACGCGGATCACATAGTCGCCACGCTTTATGCCCAAGGCCTCCAGCGTGTCAGCCATCATCATGCACATCTCGGCGTCCGCCTGCACGCCCGGCGCGCCGACGGTATCGGCGTCGAACTGCATGAACTGGCGGAAGCGGCCCGGGCCTGGCTTCTCGTTGCGGAAGACGTAGCCGGCACGATAGGTGCGGTAGGGAAGCTGGATCTCGTTGAAATTCTCGGCGACATGACGGGCAAGCGGCGCCGTCAGGTCATAGCGCAGCGACATCCACTGCTCATCATCATCCTGAAGCGAGAACACGCCTTCATTCGGCCGGTCGCTATCGGGCAGGAACTTGCCGAGCGCATCGGTATATTCGAACAGCGGCGTTTCGACAGGATCGAAACCATAATGCTCATATACGGCCCGGATCTTGGAGGTCATCTCGTTGACGGCGCGAATGTCGCTGGCCGAACGATCGACAAAGCCACGCGGCAGGCGGGCCTTGAGCTTCTGCGGTTTCTTTTGTTTGTCGCTCATCTCTAGGGTAATCCGGTATGGGAACAGTCGCGGTTAACTAGCGGATTGGGCCGAATGCGGCAAGGATTGTTATAAGTTAACGGCCGACAAAACCGACAAAAGCCAGAGAAGGCGGCATAGGAACCATGCCATACGCGATCGTCTTGAAATGCACGGATGAAACGGCCACGCCGGTTCTGGATCTTTGGCGGGAGGCGAGCCGCTTCGAAACCGCGCCATCGATGCAAGCACTGAACTATCCGCCGCATCTGACCTTCGCGGTCTATCAGGATATCGCCCTGCCTTCACTTTTCACAGCTGCCAAGAAGGCTTTCGCGGGTGTGCCGCCCATATCGGTCGAATTCTCCGGGATCGGCCATTTTCCCAACGAGATGCTGGTGCTTTGGGCACGCCCTACCGACGATCGAGTGCTCAGGCGGATACACCGCGTCATTCACGACGAGATCGACCCTGCCCTGTGCCACGAGCATTCCCGCCCGGATTGCTGGCAGCCGCATTGCACCATTGCGATGAAGATCCCCACAGGCACGAGGGAAGAGGCGCTGGCATGGGCAAAGGCAACGCCTGCGAAGTTCACGCTCGTCTTCGATGTGATGGATTGCATCCGCTTTCCGCCGGTCGAAATCCTGCAGGAAGTCAAACTGCTGTCTTGATCGCCTTCCCAGTGTCCTCCGCGGTTGAATTTGCGCTTGCCTTCGCGGCCGGCGCCGCTAGGTTCCCCTTCATGCGCTTGCTTGCGATCCTCTCGATGGTAATTGCCTGGCTGCTCTACGGTGCCATGCCGGTACTGGCGAGCTGTCCGATTTGTGATTCTATCGGCGCAATGCCCGCCGCATCAAACATGAGCATGCATGCGACCATGGCTGATATGCCGGGCATAGCCAGCCATGGCGATATGGCGCAGCATCAGGAGAAGAAGCCGCAGAACCCTTGTGCCGGTGGCATGGCGCATGTGGCGTCCTGCGCCGCCTGTCTCGCCCTGACATCGACGCTTATGGCGGAAGAAGGCAAACAGGCCTTCTCCTATCCGGCACCGGAGCCCGGACAGCGTCTTGCCGACTCCCGGCCACAACCGACAGCACCCCCTCCCCGTCTCGCCTGACGATCATCTGTATTCAATCGACGAGCGCTCATCCGCTCAAATCCAGATACCGTTCAGAAACGGAGAAAATACCTATGTCCACCTCAAAATCGCTGATGCTGGCCGGCGCATTCGTCCTTGCCATCAGCCTTCCTGCCTTTGCCGACGACATGAAGGGCATGGATATGAGCAAGCCGATGGAAGACCAAGGTGCTTCCAGCAAGGCTTTCAACGACGCCATGAGCAAGATGCACAAGGATATGATGATCCACTACAGCGGCGATGCGGACGCAGATTTCGTCCGCGGCATGATCCCGCATCATCAAGGCGCGATCGACATGGCCAAGATCGAGCTGAAATACGGCAAGGATCCCGAACTGCGCAAAATGGCGGAGGGCATCATCACCGCGCAGGAAGCCGAGATCAAGGAAATGAAAGCCTGGCTGAAGAAGCACGGCAAGTAAATTATCTGGCAAATGAGAGGCGGCATTCGTGCCGTCTCTCTCTTCCATACTTTCAACCCATGATTCCAGGCAGGCGCTCAGCGAGCAGGTCAATGATCACGCGCATCTTCAGCGAAAGCTGCGGCACCTGCGGCCAGACGGCGTAGACGTTGACGGGCCGGCTGGAGACATTGAGCACCGGCATGAGCTTGCCCGCATGCACATAGCCCCGTACCAGCCAGCAGGGTAGCCACGTAATGCCCATTCCGGCGGCGGCGGCATCCGCAATGACCTCCAGGTCATCCAGACGCAATCGCGTCTGCGGAAAATAGTCGACGGCCGCACCGTCGTCCTGCAGGAAGGTCCATCTCTTGGCTTCCCCCGATCTCGCATAGACGACGAGATCGTGGCTATCGAGATCGGCAATGGTCTGCGGCGTACCTCTAGCAGCGAGATAATCCGGCGAGGCGCATAGCGTCATGCGATGGAGGGCGATCTTGCGGGCAGCGAGGCCGGCTTCATCCCGCAACACGCCATTGCGAATGGCGAGATCGAAGCCCTCGTCGAAAAGGTCGACCACGCGATCACTGAAGGAAAGGTCGAGTTCAAGTTTGGGATGGACACGTGCCAGTTCCAGCAGCAGCGGTGCAGCACAGCGGCGACCGAAGAGAACCGGCATGGAGATGCGCAAACGTCCGGTAACTTCGCGCTTACCCGATTCCAGCATGGCCTCGCCGGACTGTATCTCGTCCAGCGCCCGGCGGCAGCGCTCGTAGAAAGCTTGCCCCTCATCCGTCAGACTCTGCATGCGGGTGGTGCGGTGAAACAGGCGCACATTCAGGCGTCCCTCCAGCTTCGCGATCGTCTTACCGATCGCCGAACGTGAGAGATTCATGCGCGCCGCCGCTGCGGAAAAACCGCCGGCCTCGACCGCCTCCACGAATTCGGGAATGCCGTTGAGCATGTCGTTCATGATGATTGCTTCCTCCAAGGAACCAGTTAGCGGAAATAATATCGCCACTGGCGACCAGAAAGCAACGATATGCTCCGTCCATTGCTTTCAATTCCTCTCAGGAGATCATGATGACGAAGACCATGAAGCGTTGGACCCTCGAGACGATCGCCGTCGGCGCGCCCTTGAATCTGACGGAAACCGCAATTCCCTCGCCGGCACGCGGCGAGGTGCTCGTGCGGGTGAAAGCCGTTTCACTGAACTATCGCGACAAGCTCGTCCGCGAAACCGGCATGGGTCTGCCGATCCAATTTCCCTTCGTACCGGCGTCCGATATGGCAGGCGTCATCGAAGCGGTGGGAGACGATGTCACCAGATTTGCCGCTGGAGATCGGGTCATTTCGACCTTCCATCCCGGCTGGATCGACGGCAAGCCGCTCGGCGATGCCCGCACACCGCCGTATAAGACGCTTGGCGGGTTCTATCCCGGTGTGCTCTCGGAATATGTTGCAATGCCGGAGGACTGGCTCGTCTCGGCGCCTCAGAGCCTCGATTATGCCGAGGCGAGCACCTTGCCCTGCGCTGGCCTGACGGCCTGGTTTGCGCTGGCGGAGCGCGGCAAGGTCAAGCCTGGCGATAGCGTGCTGGTGCAGGGAACGGGCGGCGTGGCGCTGTTCGGCCTGCAGATCGCCGTGGCCCAGGGCGCCGAGGTGTTCGTGACCTCCTCCGGACAGGAAAAGCTCGAACGGGCCAAGGCTTTGGGCGCTCATCACGGCATCGACCGCAACAAAAGCGATTGGGTGGAAGAGGTCTATCGCCTCACCAACGATCGGGGCATCGATCATATTTTCGAAATAGCCGGCGGGCCGAATTTCGCCCAATCGCTGAAGGCGGTGGCGCCGCAGGGCCGAATTTCCGTCATCGGCGTCCTTGAGGGCTTCGACATCTCCGGTCCGGTGGCACCGCTGCTGTTGAAATCTCCCACCGTGCAAGGCATCAGCGTCGGCCACCGCCGCTCGCTCGAAGATTTCGTACGCGCAGTCGACAGTATTGGCCTGAAGCCCGTCATCGACCATCGCTATGCCCTCGGCGAGGCGCCGGCCGCCTTCGATCATCTCGATCGCGGCCCCTTCGGCAAGATCGTCATCGAGCTCTAACGTGAAGCCGGGCCGCTGCGAAAAGCTGGCGGCCTGACCTATGATATCAGCCCTTCGGCTCGAAAGGCTGCGGTACGCGCTGGGCGCCCTGGCGTGCGAGCATCCAGCCGGGATATTCGGGCGCTAGCGCGCTTACTTCATCGAGCTTGGCCATATCGTCGGCATCGAGCTTCAGCTTGACAGCGGCCAGATTCTGGTCGAGCTGGTCGAGACGCTTGGCGCCGATGATGATGCTGGTGACAAAAGGCTTCGCCAGGATCCAGGCAAGCGCCACTGTTGCGACGCTGGAGCCGTGTTTCTCCGCCACTTCGCGCATGGCGGCGACGCAGGCCCAGGCGCGGTCCTTGTCGACGGGCGGGAAATCGAAGCTCGCACGCCGTCCTTCGCCATTGCCGGGAGCGCCCGGACCATACTTGCCCGAGAGCAGACCACCTGCCAGCGGCGACCAGACCATCAGCCCCAGCTTTTCCTCAGCCATGACAGGCACGATTTCGCGCTCCAGATCGCGGCCTGCGATGGAATAATAGGCCTGCACCGTTTCGAAGCGGGCAAAGCCGCGGCGTTCGGAAATGCCGAGCGCCTTGGCGATGCGCCATGCCTGCCAGTTGGAAACGCCGATATAGCGAACCAGACCGCGCGAAACGAGATCATCCAGCGCCCGCAACGTCTCGTCGATCGGCGTCACGATATCCGTGCCATGGATCTGATAGAGATCGAGATGATCGGTCTGCAGACGATCCAGGCTGGCCTGCACCGAGTCCATGATATGGCCGCGCGAGGCGCCGCGATCGTTCGGCTTGTCGCCCATGACGCCATAGACCTTGGTGGCGATGACGACATCCTTGCGGGGAATGCCGAGATTCTTCAGGGCCTGGCCGAGCAGCTTTTCGGAATTGCCGAAGGAATAGACGTCGGCGGTGTCGATGAAATTGACGCCGGCAGCAAGCGAGCCTTCGACGATCTTGTCGGCCAGCGCCTGGTCGACATCGGCGATCGAGCCCCAGGGAGTGTTGGGATTGGCCTCACCGAAGGTCATCGTCCCCAGGCAGAGTTCGGAGACGAACAGGCCGGTATTGCCGAGTTGATTGTAACGCATAGGAGAAATTCCCTTGTGGTCAGCCGGAAGACTCTTCCGGCCGGTGAACGCTATCTTTTCGCTATGAATTGGCCTCGGCACGGCAGCCGCTGTCGGCGCTGCCCTGGGGAGGTCATAAGACGGTCGTCGAGGCCGGACTCAAGCTCCGCGGCAATCGAGACAACAAGCACATAATGCACCCGAAACCATTTTCAACGCGAGACCTCGGGCCGATCACGATGCAGTTACCTGCACTTGCTCTTGCGTCCGGGCGGGCGCGGATTAGACTCCAGCTTTTATATTCATGCGCAAAACGGACACACCGATGACGCAACGCCCCCTAACCACGATCGGCTTCGATGCCGACGACACGCTCTGGCAGAACGAACAGTTCTACCGGTTGACGGAACTGCAGTTTACCGAACTACTCGCCGATCACGCCCCAAGCGACGTCATCTCCGCACGCCTGTTGGAGGCGGAGAAGCGCAATCTTCGTCACTACGGCTTCGGAATAAAGGGCTTTACCCTCTCCATGATCGAGACGGCCATCGAGATCACCGAGGGCGAAGTGCCATCGACCGTCATCGCCCAAATCCTCGATATCGGCCGCGATCTCCTTGCCCATCCCGTCGAGACGCTGCCGCATGTGCGCCAGACACTGGAGGCCCTCTCGGGAAAATATCTGCTGGTGCTGATCACCAAGGGCGATCTTTTCGATCAGGAGCGCAAGCTTGCGCAATCCGGGCTCGGCGATCTCTTCGATGCCGTCGAGATCGTCTCGGACAAGAATGCCTCAACCTATCGCCGCATCTTTTCCAAAGTGGGCGACGGGCCGGAACGGGCGATGATGATCGGCAACTCACTGAAATCGGACATCGTGCCGGCGCTCGCTGCCGGCAGCTACGGCGTCTTCGTGCCGCACGAGCTCACATGGTCGTTCGAGCATGTCGAGGAACCGACAGACGCACCGCGTTTCCGCAAGATCGGCCATCTCGGCGAGCTGCATGGTGTGATCGAAGCGTTGCAGTAATCCTTACTGTCCCTGCTTTGAGCGTGGGGGAAACAGCATCGGTCCCTGGTCCTTCTGCTGATCGGCCGGCGCCTGCTGCGCAGCCGGCGGATTGGGATCGATGAGAATTTCGTAGGGGGCACCGAGACCGCGCCGGCGCGTGACGCGCGAATAATAGGGCTTGATCAGCCAGGTCGTATCTTCGTTGACAGTGACGTCGGCGGTATTGCCATCTTCATCCGTGCCGAAGAAAGATTCATCCTCGCTCGACGAGAGATCGAAGATCGCCATATAGGCGTATTTGCTCTTCGAGCTGAAGGTGATCCGCACATGCTGGCCTTTCTTCAGCGGCAGCGTGTAGACCTTGCCCTTGCCGAACTTCGTCCAGCCCGTCAGCCTCTCGAGGACGGCCGGCAGGGCGATCTTCTCGAGCTTTTCGCCACGATCGAGCTGCGGCAGCTGCTGTTGCTGGGTATCACTTTGAGCATAGGCGGCTGCGGCGCCGAACAGCGCAATCATCGTCAGCGAAAGACCGAGAAGCGCGTCCCTCACGGCCGCACCAATGCGCAACGCATCGCCTCCACCTCTTTCCGGCAGTAGCAGCCTTCGATGTGATCGTTGACGAGGCCCATGGCCTGCATGAAAGCATAAACTGTGGTCGGACCGACAAAGGTCCAGCCGCGCTTCTTCAGATCCTTCGAAATTCGCACCGAAGCCGCCGTCGTCGGATTGGCGCGCAGATGGGCAAGATCGAAGACTTCGGGGCGCTCCGAAGCGCCCGGTTCGTGGCTCCAGAAATAGCGGGCGAGCGAACCGAATTCGTCGCGCAGCTCAATGGCGCGATTGGCATTGTTGATGGTGGAGACGATCTTGCCGCGATGGCGGATGATGCCGGCATCGGCTAGGCAACGCTCGATATCCGCTTCGCCAAACTTGGCGACCTTCTCGAAATCGAAGCCGGCAAAAGCGGCGCGGAAATTCTCGCGCTTGCGCAGGATCGTCAGCCAGGACAGGCCCGACTGGAAGCCTTCGAGGCAAATCTTCTCGAACAGCCTGACGTCATTGACGACCGGGCGGCCCCATTCCTCGTCGTGATAGCGCTGATACTCCGGCAGATTGCCGTGCCAGAAGCAGCGGTCCTTGCCATCTTCGCCGGTGATGATGCCCGTTTCGGCCATTTTCGCGATTCGTCCCCTATTTCAGCACGCGCTACCGGAAACCGGTAAGCCACTATCGGATAAACTTAGATCAATCAAATGCTTAAATTCATAGACTGACTTCGACGACCGCGCATTCCGATTCATGATTTACCACTTGCAAACCATCTTTCCAAACCAGGCGGTAACCCTGACAAAGCTTTATCGGCTTCGCGGCATTTTGATGAATAGATGTTTACCATTCGCTCGCGTGCAAGTGGCACCATTGTTTCGACCGGGCGCTTTCGCGCCCATCTTCGGCCCATGTGTAGAGAGTTTGTCCGATGATGAAACATGCCGTTCTGTGTGCCGCCGGCGCCCTGAGCCTGCTTGCCTCCACCGCCTTTGCCGACGATCGCTATCAGTCGCGCCCGCCCGTCATCGTCAGTCCCGATCTGACCGCCCCCTGGGTGATGCAGCTTGGCGGCGGTAACGTGCAGCCGGTCGTCTATCCCCGCCCAATGGCGCGGCGCGCCGCCGATCCCAGAATGGAGCAGCAGGCCAATCCGCAGGTGCGTCAGGTCGTGCAGCCGCGCGGTCTATTCGCACGGCCGGCCGTGCAACAGGTCGCCATGGCCCGCCCGCAATATCCGGCAGTCCGAGGCCAGATCGATCCGCAGTTCCTGCCGCAGATCGTCGACTACCAGACCAAGGAAAAGCCCGGCAGCATCGTCATCGATACCAACAACCGCTTTCTTTATCTGGTGATGGATGACGGCAAGGCGCGGCGCTATGGCGTCGGCGTCGGCAAGCCGGGCTTCGAATGGGCCGGCGCCCATACCGTCACCCGCAAGCAGGAATGGCCGGACTGGACGCCGCCGGCCGAGATGATCTCGCGCGAAGCCGCCAAGGGTCACTATCTGCCCGCTCACATGGAAGGCGGGGAAGGCAATCCGCTCGGCGCCCGCGCCATGTATCTGGGGTCAACCCTCTATCGCATCCATGGCACCAACGCCCCCTGGACGATCGGCAGTGCCGTCTCCTCCGGCTGCATCCGCCTTCGCAACGAGGATGTCATCGATCTCTACAACCGCGTAAAGGTCGGCACCCGCGTCACCGTCATGTAATCTCGAAAAAAGTCCCGTCCTGCGCGGCGATACTACTCCATTGGAGGGGCAGTATTCGCCGCATGGGAAAACCCTCCACTATAGTTCAGACTATAGTCTGATCGGCGACAGACAAGAGGGCAGTTCTTCCTGAACGTACCCAACATTGGTCATTTTGACCTTGATCCCTTCGTTGGTTCCGGTAATTTCCTACCGGATTAAACGAGGGGAATGCCAATTATGAAAGCAGCATTGTCGATCGTGACGGCAGGTGTCGTCGCGGCGTGTCTTCTTACAGCGTCGAACGCAGCAGCCTTCACCGCTTCGACACCTATTACGGCGACGGTCGCCCGCACCGACGTGATCCGGGTCGCAATGGAGCCGCAGGGCCAGGTGAAGCCGCAGTTCCAGCGGCGGATGGTGCGGCTGGCGACGAACGAGGAGCCGGGCACCGTCATCGTCGACACCAATAACAAGTATCTTTACCTCGTCGAAGGCAATAACCGCGCAAGACGCTATGGCATCGGCGTCGGCCGCGATGGTTTCGGCTGGTCCGGCGTCGTCAAGGTCGGCCGCAAGGCGGAATGGCCCGGCTGGACGCCGCCGCCGGAAATGATCGTGCGCGAAGCCAAGAAGGGCCACAAACTGCCGGCCTTTCAGGAAGGTGGCGAGGACAATCCGCTCGGCGCGCGCGCCATGTATCTCTACCGTAACGGCAACGACACCGCCTTCCGCATCCATGGCACCAACCAGCCCTGGAGCATCGGCCTCAACATGTCCTCCGGCTGCATCCGCATGATGAACAAGGACGTCATGGATCTCTATGATCGCGTTCCCGTGGGCACCAAGGTCATCGTCGTTGGCCCCGGCAACAAGCAGGGCGAAGTCAGCTATCAGGATCGCGGCGTCGATGTGCTGAGGACCCTGTTCGGCGGTTGATAGAATCCGACCCGAATCAGGCACCAACATAACGGGCGCTCTTCCCTCGCGTGACATCATTCACGCCGGGGAAGGCGCCCGTATCGCTTGCAATAGTTTATTGGGTGCAGGCGCGGATGGAGACACTGTTGCGCCAGTGTTACAGCCTGAAACTTATCACGCTGCACCGCCGAAAAATGGCTCGTCGCCTTCAGTTTACCGTCAGTTTTCCCGCCTAAGCCGTACTTGCCTACCCATGACTGCAATAGAAGTGTCATGGAAGCGCGTTTAGATAGCGGCACTTTGGCATCCGGGGATTTCATATGCATCGTGCATTTCGCATCAAGCAGCCGGCATTCGCCGCGCTTGCGACTTCCGCATTTATATTTGCCGCAAGCTCTGCCTCGGCGGAGATGCAATTTTCCGCTTACGGCGGCATACAGGGCGCGACAGGCAGCAATGTGACCACGTCGGACGGCGCTGATTTCGACCCCAACTGGTCTGGAAAATCCTTCAAGATGCCGCCCTATTTCGGCTTCCGCGGCATCTGGTGGCTTGACCAGTTCGACAAGCCGAACTGGGGCGTGTCGCTCGATTATACCCATGCGAAGGTCTATGGCGATCTCGGCAATACTCCCGGCTGGTCGCATTTCGAGTTCACCGACGGCCTGAACATGCTGACGCTGAATGCGCTCTATCGCTTCCAGGATTCGAGCCGCAACTGGACACCCTATGTCGGTCTCGGTGCCGGCATCAACGTGCCGCACGTTGAAGTGACCCGCTCGTCGGGCACGACCTTCGACTACCAGTTCGGCGGCGCTTCGCTGCAGGCGCAGGCGGGCGTCAGCTACCAATTCGCCAAGCACTGGTCGACCTTCGTAGAATACAAGGGTAACTACAACTTCGTGAACAACGTCTCGATCGACAGCGGCGACACGCTGAAGACCAGGGTTTTCACCCACGCTCTCAACTTCGGCGTTTCGTTCAACTTCTGACGTTCCTCAGGCTGAAGTCGCAATCGATCCCTCAAACCGGTTCAGGCATGGGGGGTCTTGTGCTATGATCCGGCGCATGAGCTTCTCTTACTATCGCTGCGACTGGATCCATCCGGAAAACGAGGAGCCGGTCATCGTTTATTATGAGGTCGATATCGCCGGTGATGTTCCGCGGCTGATCGATGTGTTTGCCGATGGTCGCCGGCAATGCATGTCGGTTGTCGATTTTACTGCAGTGGGACGTGACATGCTGGAGATCACCAGCCTCGTCGAAGGCTCGTTTTACGATGGCATTACCGGCCTGGTGGATGGCATTTTCTTCGAGGAAGGGCAGGATCGCATCAGCATGACGCGCATTGCCGCCGATCGGTTCGAAGTCGAATGGCAGGCTCATCGCCTGCCCGCGCCGGACAAGCTGCATTAGTACGCAATTCCGGACGGAAACCGCTCTTCACTTTCCCGGAAATGCTCTAAGCAGCCGCCGGCTGCAGGCCTTTCAGTTTCGTCGGCATCTCGCCGCCATAAGCCCAGTCCAGCAGCTCTACCGTATGCAGGATGGGAATGCCCGTTCCCGTCGCGATCTGCGTGATGCAGCCGATGTTGCCCGTCGCGATGATATCGGCTTTCGTCGCCTCGATGTTCCTGATCTTGCGCACCCTCAACTCGGCCGAAATTTCCGGCTGCATGATGTTGTAGGTGCCGGCCGAACCACAGCACAGATGCCCTTCTGCCGGGTCGCGCACCGTAAAACCCGCGGCTTTCAGCAAGAGCTTCGGCGCCATGGTGATCTTCTGCCCGTGCTGCATGGAGCAGGCGGAATGATAGGCGACCGCGATGCCGCGCGGCATATGCGACGGGAGATCCAGGCTTGCGAGATATTCCGTGATGTCCTTGGCGAGAGCTGAAATCCTCGCAGCCCTTTCCGCATAGGCCGGATCGAGGCGCAGCATATGCCCATAGTCCTTGATCGTCGTGCCGCAGCCCGACGCGGTGATGATGATGGCGTCCAGCCCTCCGGCATCAACCTCGCGCAGCCACACATCGACATTGGCGCGGGCAGCGGCGAGCGCCTGTTCCTCGCGGCCCATGTGATGGACCAGCGAGCCGCAGCAGACCTCCCCCTCCGGCGCCACGACGTCAACGCCGAGGCGCGTCAGCAGGCGGATAGTCGCTGCGTTGATTTCGGGATCGAGCACCGGCTGGGCGCAGCCCGTCAGGATCGCCACGCGACCGCGGCGCTCGGCCTGCGCTGCATGGAGCCCCGGCTTTGCAAAAGGCGACGGCGCGGGAATGCTGCGCGGCGCAAGATCGAGCATGGCGGCAAAAGCCTTCAGAGCCGGGATGCGCTTCAAGAGACCCTTGAACGGCCGGCCGAGGTTTGCAAGCCGCAAGGCCAGCCGGAAACGGCCGGGATAAGGCAACACGGCTGCCAGCACATTGCGGGTCAGCCGATCCATCAGCGGGCGCTTGTAGGTGTTCTCGACATGGACGCGCGCATGGTCGATCAGGTGCATATAGTCGACACCGGACGGACAGGTTGTCGTGCAGGCAAGGCAGGAGAGACAGCGATCGATATGCGTCACCACCTCGGCATCGGCGGGCCGGCCGTTTTCCAGCATGTCCTTGATGAGGTAGATGCGGCCGCGCGGGCTGTCGAGCTCGTTGCCAAGCGTGACATAGGTGGGACAGGTGGCGGTGCAGAAGCCGCAATGCACGCATTTGCGCAGGATAGCCTCGGACTCAGCCACATGCGGATCGGCAAGCTGTTCGGGCGTGAAATTGGTTTGCATTTACACATGTCCCCGTTTGAGCAAGACCCCGCCCCTCATCCGGCCTATTGGCCACCTTCTCCCCGTTTTAACGGGGAGAAGGGGATAGACGCACTCTCCGTCATTCCTCAACCTCTCTCGAGCCGATAAGGCGTCGCAAACGAGGTCGTCCCCTCTCCCCGCCCGCGGGGAGAGGGTTAGGGTGAGGGGCAATCGTAGACAGGACACCATCCGCATCACCCCATCTTCCCCGGATTGAAAATCCCCGCCGGATCGAACTTTTCCTTTACGCGCGCCGAAAGTAGTGCCACTGCTTCGGGTTGCGGCTGGAAGGCCGGTGTCATTGCGCGGTGGGCCGGGGTAGCTCGCATCAAGGTCGCGTGCCCGCCGCCCAAGGCATGAATGTAGCGCCTCAGCATGTCGCCCTCGGGCTCGGCTTCCATGCGCATCCAGACGAGTCCGCCCTGCCAATCGTAATAAGCATCCACACCCTCCTCCAGTCGAAGGGCGGCGACAAGCCGGTGGCCGGTGCCGGGGGCGACCGAGACACGCCAGACAGGAAGCGAGGTGCCATCGGCATAGGGCTTCACATTGCGGATCTCACGCCAGAGCCTGCGGCTGTCGTCCCCCTCAAGACGTTTCACCGACCCGAGTCGGCCCATGGCGGCGGCAAGCTTTTCGCCGCGGACCGAAACGGAGCCTGGAAGACCTTCGATGCGCAGCACCGTCGCCTCGCCTTGCGGCAGCTTGCCGTCGAGAAAGGACCAGGCGACCGTTAGCGGCAGATGCGCGGCGCCCGATACTTCGAGCGGCAGGGCCATGGCGGCGGCCATCGCGTTGGCGGCTTCCGCATCGTTGAGACCGGAGAGGATAATCGTCTCCTCGGTCTTTGGCTTCGGCGGCACACGGAACGTTACTTCGGTCAGAAGGCCGAGCGTTCCGTGCGAACCGGCCATCAGCTTGACGAGATCGAGACCGGTGACATTCTTCATCACCCTCCCCCCGGCCTTGACGATCTCGCCCTTGCCATTGACGAAACGGACGCCGAGCAGGCTATCGCGCGCCGCACCACTGACGAAGCGGCGCGGGCCGGAGACATTGGCGGCGAAAACGCCGCCGATCGTCGGCTCACCTTCGGTTGCCATCAGCGGCCTGTGATCCATCGGCTCGAAGGCCATCATCTGGCCGGCCTCGGCAAGAGCGGCCTCGATCTCGGCGGCCGGCGTGCCGGCGCGGGCCGTCATCACCATCTCACCCGGATTGTAGGCGACGATGCCGGTCAGGCCACGTGACGAGAGCACCGCATCGGAACTGACGGCATTGCCGAAGCCGGATCGCGTGTTGCCGCCGACGATTGCAAGGGCCGCGCCGCGCGCCGCATGATCGCCGATGATGGAGGCCGCTTCATCCTCGCTTCTCGGATGAAACTCGGTCATGCGGCGTTGCGTCCGTCGAGCGGGAAGACCTTGGATGGATTGAGTATCCAGCCGGGGTCGAAGGCTGATCGAACCGACATCATCTGGGCAAGATCGACATCGGCATATTGGTGCCGCATCAGATCGCGCTTCTCGATGCCGACGCCATGCTCGCCGGTGAGACAACCGCCGGCATCGACGCAGAGGCGCAAGATATCGTTGCCGGCCGCTTCCGCCTTGGCGGCCTCATCGGGGTCATTGGCATTGAAGAGGATCAGCGGGTGCATGTTGCCATCGCCGGCATGGAAGACATTGGCGACGCGCAGACCATAACGATCGACAATCTCGCTTGTCTTCTTCAGCACGTAAGAGAGCTGACTGAGCGGCACGGTGCCGTCCATGCAGATGTAATCGGCGATGCGTCCCGTAGCGCCGAAGGCCGACTTCCGGCCTTTCCAGATCAAGGCCGCTTCCGTTGCCGACTGGCATTCGCGCACCGTTTTGACCTTGTGAGTGCGAGCGATGGCAACGATGCTAGCCAGCATGTCGTCCATTTCTGCCTCCGACCCCTCGACCTCGACGATCAGCAAAGCCTCGACATCAAGCGGATAGCCGGCCTTGGCGAAGGCTTCGCAGATCTCGATTGCCGGCTTGTCCATGAATTCGATGGCGACAGGCACGATGCCGGCGGCGATGACGTCGGCGACGCAGGCGCCCGCCTCTTCGGAACTGTCGAAGCCAAAGAGCACCGGCCGGGCGCCCTCGGGCTTGGCGATGAGCCGCACCGTCGCCTCGGTGACGATGCCAAGCTGGCCTTCAGAGCCACAGACGAGGCCGAGCAGATCATAGCCCGCCGCATCCAGTGCCTTGCCGCCGAGATCGATGACGGTGCCGTCGGTCAGCACCAGCTTGACGCCGAGGAGATTGTTGGTCGTGACGCCGTATTTCAGACAGTGGGCGCCGCCGGAATTCATGCCGATATTGCCGCCGATGGTGCAGGCAAGCTGCGAACTCGGGTCGGGCGCATAGAAGAAACCGTCAGCCGAGACGCTTTCGGAAACGTGGAGGTTCGTCACCCCTGCCTGCACGGTCGCGGTGCGATTGGCATAATCGATATCGAGGATGCGGTTCATCTTGGGGAGGCCGAGGACGACGGCATCCTCCTGTGGTATCGCGCCCCCGGAAAGCGAGGTGCCGGCGCCGCGCGGCACGACGGGAATGCCGTAGCGATGGCAATATTTCATGACGGCCGCAACTTCCGCCGTCGAGCGCGGCAGGGCGACGGCGAGCGGCAGACGGCGATAGGACACGAAGGCATCGGTTTCGAAAGGCACGAGCTCGCGCGCCTCATGGATCAAACATTCGGGAGCCAGGAGATCGGCGAGATCGGCAACGATCTCGCTCCGGCGCGCCAGAACATCCGCACGCGGCTCCAGAAATGAAATGGCCTCGCCCATGCCGTCCTCCTCCCGCATCCGCTTTCGGATACAGCCCCTTTTAGAGCATGATGCCGAAAAGTGTGATCGGTTTTCGGACGACATCATGCTCTACTTTTTGATACTAGAGCGGATTCAGATTTTAGGTCGAATAGACCTAAAATCATCCGGCTCTAGGTGCATTAAAGGCTTAGCGCTTTCCCAAGTTTGGAGCAAATGATAAGCACTTATTCCAAAACAGGAAATAATTCTGCATGACCAATTTGGGAGATCTCGAAATCTTCGCCAGCGTCGTGGCGACCGGCAGCATGTCTTTGAGCGGCCGCGCCCTCGGCTTTTCGCCCGCCGTCATTTCGAAGCGCATCAAGCGCCTGGAAGACAGGCTTGGCACCCGGCTCCTGCAGCGCACGACGCGGCAGATTTCGCTGACGGAAGCGGGCCAGGGCTTCTACGACCGCGTGCTCGCCATCCTCGCCGGGCTGGAAGAGGCGGAAGCCTATATTGCCGGGCGCTCCTCGCAGATGCACGGCACGCTGAAAATCTCCGCCCCGACGTCCTTCGGCCGCCTCCACATCGCGCCGCATCTGAAATCCTTCATGCAGGCCCATCCCGAACTGGCGCTCAACCTCGTTCTCAGCGACGAATTCGTCGATATCGTCGGCGGCGGCTTCGATCTTGCCATCCGCATTGCCGAGCTGACGGATTCCAGCCTCGTCGCGCGCAGGCTGGCGCCGGTGCGCCGCGTGCTCTGCGCCTCGCCTGCCTATATCGATGCCCATGGCATGCCCGAGGATATCGACGATCTGCGCCGGCATATCTGCCTGCCCGCGCACAATCTCGATCCCTGGCGGCTGGAGGGGCCGAAAGGCAGCCTGATCTTTCGGCCCGAGGGCAGGCTCATCACCAATTCCAGCGAGGTCGTGCGCGAAGCCGTCATTGCCGGCCTCGGCATTGCGCTGCGCTCGACCTGGGATATCGGGCCGGAATTGCGCGACGGCCGCCTCGTGCAGGTGCTCCCGGCCTATGAAGGCTCGCACAACGTCACGCTATCGGCCGTTTATCCCAGCCGACAGTTCCTGCCAGCAAAAGTGCGCGTCTTCATCGATTTTCTGGCGGAACTTTACGGGCCTGTTCCCTATTGGGAGCGATAAAGCCACCTGGAGGCTTGAGGAGACCGCCATGTCCGCGCCTGAAACCATTCGTTCCGATCTCGCGCCGAATTCGAAGACACGCTTCACCGTGGCGCTTGGCGACATCACGAAGCTCAAGGTCGATGCCATCGTCAATGCGGCCAATAGCAGCCTGCTCGGCGGCGGTGGCGTAGACGGGGCGATCCATCGCGCTGCCGGATCGGATCTCCTCACCGAATGCCGGACGCTGAATGGTTGCAAGACCGGCCAGGCGAAGATGACCGGCGGATATCGCCTGCCGGCAAAGCATGTGATCCATACGGTAGGGCCTGTCTGGAATGGCGGAAACCGTGGCGAAGAGGAGCTTCTCGCCGGCTGTTATCGCAACAGCCTCAACCTTGCCCGGCAAAACGGTCTGAAGACCATCGCCTTCCCGGCCATCTCCACCGGCGTTTATCGCTTTCCCGCCGAGCCGGCGGCTGGGATTGCGATTCGCACCACCCTTGCCGAGAGCAAGGATGGTGCCTTCGATGAAATCATCTTCTGCTGCTTCGGCGACGAGACGGCGGCACTCTACGACGAATTGCTGCCGCAGGCGCTATCCCGAGCCTGATGCCTATCGCGCCAGATCGAGATAGGCGGAGGCGACGAGGGCATCGATATCCGTGGGAACGGGGATGACGCAGGCCTCCGTGCCAAGGCCGCCCTTGGCGACCCGCTCCAGGCATCGCGTCTGCAGGGCGAAGCCGAGATCCATGGATTCGACGGTATTCCCCAGCGGACGCGGACCGGCCAGATTGGCCATGTGGCCGCCGCCGAGAATGTGGAAGGCTCGGCCGTCTCGCATGCGAACAGTCTCGATCTGCTCAGCTTCGTAACCATCGACGCCAACAACATCGGGACTGCTGCGGAAGCCTTCGACATCGATCTCATGCGGAAAGTGGCCGCCATTCATCAGGATCGCACCGTCCTTGATCGAGGGCAGGTCGGCAACCGTGATGATGTCCGGATAGCCCGTCACGGTGACCAGCACATCGGCAGAGCGGATCGCTGATTCACGCAGCGGCGTTGTGAAGCCATCGAGATGAGCTTCGAATGTGGTCACCGGATCGATATCGACGACGCTGACGGCGGCGAATGCGTTGCGGAAGCACGCCGCCGTGCCCTTGCCACAAGCGCCGTAGCCGAAGACGGTCACGCGTTTACCGTTGGTGGAACGGTTGGTGAAGCGCAGATAGCTCTCGAACAGACTTTGCCCGACGGCATGCCGGTTTTCGGCGAACTGCTTGATCGGGCTGTCGTTGATGACGAGGATCGGCATGTTGAGCTTGTCGCGCATCGGCATCAGGCGGGTGCGGCCGGATGTGGTTTCCTCGGTGCCGCCAAGCAGGTTGGCACGGGGCCTGTCGGCCGCGCGCGCGAAGAGATCGCCGCCATTGTCGAGCAGCAGGTCAGGCTTTTCCGCCAGGATCGCATCGAGGCTTGCACCATGCTCCTTTGCGTCGCGGGTCTGCGTCGCAAAAACCTTGATGCCCTGAGCGCGCAGATAGTCCACCGTTTCCGGCTGGGTGCTGTTGAGATTGCCAGTGCAGACGAGATCGGCGCCGCCGGCACGCAGCGTCATCAGCAGCGCAACCGTCTTCGGCTCTAGATGGATACCCGTGCCGATGGTGAGGCCAGCAAAGGGTTTTGTGTCGCGGAATTCCGCGGCCGTTGCGGCCAGCAGCCGGCAGCTGCGCGCCACCCAGTCGATACGCGAAAGAGAAGAAGACTGATCCATGATGCGCTCCTGCCGGTTGGTTCGATGCCGCGATCTGGCATGATCGCAAAGGAGGTGTCGATGGACATTGCAATGCGCTGCATGGCAGAAAATCTGCCATGTCGATGTGCTTCGTTTTGATGTTTTGCTAAGCCGGTTCGGCCCCTATCTCGCTTAGCCAATCCGCCAATCGTACCAACGCCGGGTCCTTCACGTCGCCGCTGCGAATGCTGAGGCTGTAGCCCGCCGGCCTGCGGATGAAGCCGAAGGGGGCGACCAGAGTACCGCGATCGATATCCTCGCCAATGGCGGTGCGTGGGGCGATGGCGACCCCGAGGCCCGAGCGGGCGGCGCCGATCGCGAGCAGCAGATCTTCGAATTCGCGATCGACGGCAAAGGGGATGGGCGCGCGACCGCTTTCAGCAAACCAATCCTCCCACAGGCTCGGGGCGGAACGGCTGGCAAGGCCGACGGCTCCGGCAAGTGCCGAAACCCCACTGGCAAGCCCGAGGCGATCGGCGATATCTGGCGTTGTAACGGGACCGAACTCATCCTCCATGAAACGAATGGCCGTGATATCGCGCATCGGCCGGTATTCGCCGCCCATGATGACCGCTTCCAGGTCGGCGCGCTTGGCAAGCGGCTCGACCGTAACCATCGGCACGATGTCGATATCGATATCCTGAAGTGCCGCCTGAAGCGCCGCGAGACGCGGCATCAGCCACCAGACGGCAAAGGCCGAGGGAACGCCGAGCCGGATCGACCGCCGTTGGCCAACGGAAAGTTCGGCGGAGGCGCGCGTCAGGATGCCAAAGGCGACGCCAACGGAATCAGCGAATGCCCGGCCCTTCGCTGTCAGCACCAGCCGGCCATTCTCCCGGTCGAACAGGGGTACGCCAAAATGTGCCTCCAGCAGGTTCAGTTGCTGTCTGATAGCCCCGCGCACGACGCCAAGCTCATCAGCCGCCTTCAGAATGCTGCCGCAGCGCGCCACCGCATCGAAGGCACGCAGCGCGTTCATGGGCGGCAAGCGTCGAGGCGGGATGCGTCCGGACATAATAAATTTTTTCTCTCTTTCCAAAACGATAGCAGCCACATCCAAGCAATTGCGCCATATGCGGCACGGAAACGCTGTGGAATGTCGCTTTCAGCATAAGCGTTGGCGAATATCAGAAGGCAAAACTTTGTATTTTTATCTACGTAGCACTCAATAAATATGTGGGGAAATACCATATAGCGTTCTGTGGAACGCAAAATTTTTCCCCAAAGTGATAATATAGAATCAAGCTGTCACTCCAACTCCTAAAGGTGAACCGACAATTGGCCTTTCTCAGCCGTATAGCAAATGATGTGCAACTCATGTTTCGGCGTCCGCCGCGACAGCAATATGCTGCGCTCTGCTATCGAGTGAAGAAGAAAACCGGTCATCTTGAGATGTTGTTGCTGACCAGCCGCGACACCGGTCGCTGGGTCATTCCCAAGGGATGGCCGATGCCGGGCAAGCTCTCCCACGAGGTCGCCGCCCGCGAAGCCTATGAAGAGGCAGGTGTGCGCGGTGTGGTGGAAACCGAGCCGCTCGGCTCGTTCGGCTATGACAAGCTGCTGAAGGACGGCATTCAGGTGCCGTGCCGGGTGCAGGTCTATGCCCTCGAAGTCAGCGAACTCGTCAAGAACTTCAAGGAAAAGGGCGAGCGCTCCATGGAGTGGGTCTCTTTCGAGGAAGCCGCCGAACGTGTTCGCGAACCGGAGCTGCACGACCTCATTCTTGCCTTCGCTCAGCGGATGACGGTAGCTTCCGCTGCGATCCAGGCGAAATAAGCCACATTCGTCACAAAAAACTGTGCCAGTGTGCATGGCGGATATTGCGCGCCTCATCGGTCAGCGCAATACGAGAGTTTTGACCCAGAGAATTGCATGCCCGACCGACCGGCCACACCTGTAAAAAGGACGCTCGACAAGGACCTCGACAAATTCACCTATGTCGAGGACGCGACGCATCACGTCACGAGGCGTCTGGTGGCGCCGGGCATCGGCCTGATCTTCCTCGGTCTCGCCATGGTCTTTGCCGGCATCTATGTGCTCGACCAGCCGGGGGCGACGCTGATCTTTGCTGCCGTCGGCCTTGCCGGCTACATGGCCATGAACATCGGCGCCAAGGACGTCGCCAACAATGTCGGCGCCGCCGTCGGTGCGCGGGCGATCACCATGGCGCAGGCGCTCGTCATGGCGGCGATTTTCGAGATTCTCGGCGCGACGATCGCCGGCGGCCCGGTCATCAACACGATCTCGACCCATATCGTCGACACCAACCGCATCATCAGTGTCGGCAAGCTTGCCTGGCTGATGATGGCAGCCCTTCTCGCCGCAGCCCTTTGGATCAATTTCGCCACTTGGCTGAAAGCGCCCGTTTCGACCACGCATACGATCGTCGGCGCCGTTGTCGGCGCAGGTTCAGCCGCCGTCGGCCCCGAGCTCGTGAACTGGAACACGCTGGCGGCCATTTCCGCAGGCTGGGTTGTAACTCCCTTTCTCGGCGGTGCCATCGCCGCCGGCATTCTCTATTTCATCGAGACCTGCATCATCTATCGCGACGACAAGATTGCCGCCGCCAGATACTGGATTCCCATCCTGATCGGGCTGATGGCTGGTGCCTTCTCGGGCTATCTCGTGGTCCAGCTCGAACCTAAAGGCGCGATACCCAATATCCTCAATCTGGCGATCGGCCTCGGGGTCGGCATCATCGCCTGGCTTGGCGCGCGGCCGCTGGTCAAGACGCAATCGGTCGGGCTGGAAAACAAGAACAGCTCGCTGCGCAAGCTTTTCCGCCTGCCGCTGATCTGTTCGGCAGCCCTGATGTCCTTTGCGCATGGCGCCAACGACGTCGCCAACGCGATCGGGCCACTGGCCGCGATCGTCCGCGATATCGGGCTTGGCGGCTCGTTGAACGTCTTCGCTGAAACGACGACGCAGAAGGCTCCCTTCTGGGTGGTCATGATCGGCGGCTGCGGCATCTCTGTCGGCGTTCTCCTCTACGGGCCACGGCTCATTCGTCTTCTCGGCGAGCAGATCACCAAACTCAATCCGATGCGGGCCTATTGCGTCGCCGTGTCTGCGGCCCTCACCGTCATCGTGGCCGCCTGGTTCGGTTTCCCGGTGAGCTCGACCCACATTACCGTTGGCGCAGTCTTCGGCGTCGGCTTCTTTCGCGAGTGGTCCACCGTCCGTTCCAAGCGGCGATTTGACTATATGCGCAAAAAGGCCGAGGCGGCGGGCATACCTTGGAGCGAGCCGGAAGCCACCGATGAGCGCAATCCCGATGAGGTTCATCGCCGCCGGCTCGTGCGCCGCTCGCATTTTATGACCATTATCGCCGCCTGGGCGATCACCGTGCCGGTCGCAGCACTGCTTGCTGCCGTCGTATATTGGGTTATGGTCGCGCTCTTCATTTAGAGCGGTTCGATCCCTCCGAACCGCTCTATCTCATTGTTCTAGGCAATTCCGGGGATCATCCATGCGCGCCAATTTCCGCATGCAGCGGCTGTTCGTGACATCAGACATCAAGGCAGGTGCCGCCATCGAGACGGACCATGATCAGTTCAACTATCTCGCCAATGTGCTGCGCATGGACGATGGCGCCGAACTCCTGATCTTCAACGGCCGCCATGGCGAATGGAAAGCCGGTGTCTCCTTCCCCACCCGTAAGCGCATTCTGCTGATGCCGCTAGAGGAAACGCGGCCCCAGCCTGCCCCGTCCGATTTGCATTATCTCTTCGCGCCGCTGAAGGTCGGGCGCCTCGACTACCTCGTTCAAAAGGCAGTGGAGATGGGTGCCGGCCTTCTGCAGCCGGTCATGACGCAGCATGTGCAGGGCAAGATCACCAATCTCGACAAGGTCAGGGCCAATGTTATCGAGGCTGCCGAGCAATGCGGCATTCTTGGCATTCCCGACGTCGCCGAGCCGGTCAAGCTTACCGATCTGCTGGCAAGCTGGCCGCGCGAGCGCCGCATCATCTATTGCGACGAGGGCGATGCCGGCCAGAATCCGCTGCCACTGCTGACCAAAGTGAAGGAGAAACATCTGGCGCTGCTGGTCGGCCCCGAAGGCGGCTTTTCGGAAGAGGAGCGTGCCCTCTTACGCAGCCTCGATTTCGTCACGGCCATTCCGCTCGGGCCGCGCATCCTGCGCGCCGATACGGCCGCCGTTGCCGCCATGGCGGTAATCCAGGCCGCGATTGGCGACTGGAACTGACCCTTTACTTCAAGACGGCAACGATGGTCGCAACGAGCAGCAGGATCGCGAGCGAGATGTTGACGATCCGCGAGATCTTCGGATCTCGGAGGAAACGGGATAGCGAAGCACCGACGAGCAGCCAAACCATGTGAATGGCCACGATCATCGCCGTGAGCAGCGCGATCTTGACAGCGACGTCGAGCAGCCGCCGATCCTGAAACAGGCTGACAGTGGCAAAGACGGCAGCGATCGCCAGATAGGCCTTGGGATTGGCGACGGCCAGCAGGAAGCCGCCAGAAAAGGCAGGCGCCGCGACATGATCGTCGCGGCGAGACAGCGGCGGCGCCGTGGCGATCTTGAAGGCGAGGTGGAGGATATAGACGGCGGAAACCACCGTCAGCAGCAATGCGCCGTGGGGCACGGACAGCAGGATCGCAACGACGCCGGCGGCGACGGCCAGCAAGACCGCTACGGTGCCTGCGATGAGACCGGAGACGTAAGCGAGCGACCGCCTGAAACCATAGGCGGCGCCCATCGCTGTCGCGCTGATCGTGGACGGGCCTGGGCTGCCCATGATGACCACCGATGCAAGCAGCAGTGTCAGTATGGAATAGTAAAGGGCGTTCGGACCGTTCATCGATGTGCTCCGCTTGATGTCAGTGGAAGCAAAACTAGCGGCGTGGATAGAGGGGCGTCTTGAACGCTTGTGCAAATATGCTTGTGCCTGCCACTGGCGTGATGCCCTTGCGAGACATAAAATCCTATTTTTTTGAACGACCCTTGAAAGAAATTCACTTGCGCCGTACGTCAATCCGCGTCAATCACCCTCCAATTGACCTGCGACTGACGCGGGCTCTGCTCCGAGATCTAAGGTAATACCATGGCGCGCGATACCACCGACCAGACTCCGCTCTCCTCGGTCTCGGAAATGACGGCCTATCTGGCCGCCGGCAACAAGCCGAAGGAGAAATTCCGCATCGGCACCGAGCACGAGAAATTCGTGTTTTTCCGCGCCGACAACAGCCCGGTCCCCTATTTCGGCGAAGCCAGCATTTCCGCGCTCCTCACGGGACTGCAGAAGAAGAGCGGCTGGGATCCGATCATGGACGGCGACAACATTATCGGGCTCGGCGAACCCACAGGCATGGGCGCGATCTCGATCGAGCCGGGCGGTCAGTTCGAGCTTTCCGGCGCACCGCTCGAAACCATCCACCAGACCTGCAAGGAATCCAACAATCATCTGGCGACGGTGCGCGAGATCGCCGAACCGATGGGCATCCGTTTCCTCGGTGTCGGCGGCAGCCCGAAGTGGACCCTTGCCGAAACGCCGCGCATGCCGAAATCGCGCTACGACATCATGACCCGCTACATGCCGAAGGTCGGCACCATGGGTCTCGATATGATGTATCGCACCTGCACCATCCAGGTGAATCTCGACTTTTCCTCGGAAGCGGATATGCGCCGCAAGATGCGCGTATCGATGAAACTGCAGTCGCTGGCAACGGCGCTCTTTGCCTCCTCTCCCTTCACCGAGGGCAAACCGAACGGGCTTTCTTCCTGGCGCGGCGAAATCTGGAAAGATACCGACAACCGCCGCGGCGGCCTGCTCGATTTCACGTTCCGCGACGATTTCGGCTTCGAAGACTATGTGAAGTGGGCGCTCGACGTTCCCATGTATTTCGTCGTTCGCGACGGCCGTTATCACGACTGTACGCATGTCACTTTCCGTCAATTCATGGATGGAGCGCTGAAGGGCGAAATCGCCGATTGGCAACCGACGATGGGCGATTGGACGAACCATCTCTCCACCCTCTTCCCGGATGTTCGCCTCAAGCGCTTCCTCGAAATGCGCGGCGCAGATGGTGGCCCGTGGCGCCGCATCTGTGCGTTGCCGGCCTTCTGGGTCGGCCTGCTCTATGACGATGAGGCGCTGACGGCGGCCGACGAGCTGACCAAGGATTGGAACTTCCAGGAGGTCAATGCGCTGCGTGATGCGGTGCCGGCGCAGAGCTTGAAGGCTTCTATCAAGGGTCACGGTCTGCTTGATATTGCACGCGAAGTGGTCGGCATTTCGCGCCTTGGCCTGAAGAACCGCAATCGCTTGAATGGCGACGGCCAAGACGAAACCGTCTTCCTTTCGCCGCTCGACGAGGTGCTTGCCAAGAAGGGCACGCTCGCTGACGATCTGCTGATGCTCTACAATGGCCGCTGGAACCAGTCAGTCGAACCGATCTTCGAGGAATATCAATACTGATAGGCGGTTACGTGCCGTCGCGGCCTGGCGAGTTCACGGCAGAAACCGGTATGCGCCCTCTTTTTTCCGCTATACTATTGGAATCAAGCGCCGCCTGATTCCGAAGCGGCCTCCTAGAGCCGGATGATTTTAGGTCGAATCGACCTAAAATCTGAATCCGCTCTAGACTCAAAGAAGTAGAGCGTGATGTCATCCGAAAACCGCCTACACTTTTCGGCATCACGCTCTAGCGGGGAAAGGGACTTCGATGCTGCCACTCTTCGACATGATGATGCAGGCACAGAATGGCGCCGCCACCGAGGCCATGGCCAAGCAGTTCAGTCTTGCGCAGGAGCAGGCGGCGAAGGCGATGGCCGCGCTGATGCCGGCCTTTTCCTCCGGCTTCAAGCGCAGCGCCACCGATCCCTATAATTTCATGGGCGTGATGCAGGACATCAGTTCCGGCAACTACGCCAAATATTTCGAAGACATGACCAAGGCCTTTACGCCCGAGGGCATTGCCGACGGCAATGCGGTGCTCGGACGGCTGTTCGGTTCCAAAGACGTTTCCCGGGCGATCGCGGCGCAGGCAGCGCAGATGACCGGCATCGGGCAGGAAATCTACAAGCGCATGCTGCCCGTCATGGCCGATACGCTGATGGGCGGTCTCTTCAAGGAAACAAGCGGCCAGATCCCGCAGATGGCCAATCCCTTCCTCAACACCGATATGGGCGAGATGATGCAAGGCTGGCTGCAGAGCATCGGCTTTGCGCCCAAGCAGCAGCCAACACCGCAGGCGAGCATCTTCGACAACCCCTTCACGCAGGCGATGGAGCTGATGTTCGGCGCCGATGCGGTCAAGCGCGAGAAGCCGGCGCCGACCAATCCTTTCCTCGACAATCCCTTCGCCAAGGCCTTTCAGGACATGATGAAGAACTTCCCCATGCCGGCAGAGCCGCCGAAGGAAGAGCCGAAGGCCAAGCCTGCCCCCGGCATCGACATGGCCGCTTATACCGAGATGTTCAACGCCATGTTCGACAGCGGTCTCGAAGTGCAGAAGAATTATCAAAAGAACATGGAAGCGATCTTCGACAGCTATTTGAAGACCGAGGATAAGCCTGCGCCGGAAGGGAAGTGACGCTCGGCTGGTCGTATTCCGTTCCATTGTTCGCTGTTCCGTACAGGCCGTGCGGATTGCGCCCGATTATCACACACTAAGACTGAGCCTATTTCTTATTTCATCTTGAAAAGGAGATAGCCATGTCCAGCATCGATCAATCCGGCAGCTTTACCCTAGGGGACCGCAAGGTTAAACGGCTCGGCTACGGCGCCATGCAGCTTGCAGGCCCCGGCGTATTCGGCCCGCCGAAGGACCATAACACGGCGCTCGCAGTGCTCCGCGAGGCCATCGCCTTGGGCGTCAACCACATCGACACCAGCGACTTTTACGGTCCGCATGTGACCAACCAGCTGATCCGGGAAGCGCTCCATCCCTATCGCGACGATCTCGTCATCGTCACCAAAATCGGCGCGCGGCGCGGCGCTGACGCCTCCTGGCTGCCGGCCTTCTCCGCCGATGAGCTGAAGCAGGCGGTGCACGACAATCTGCGCAATCTGCAGCTCGACGTGCTCGATGTCGTCAACCTTCGCGTCATGATCAATCCGCACCACCCGACCGAGGGTTCGATCGAGGCGCCGCTAACCGCCCTTGCGGAGCTCAAGCGGCAGGGTCTGGTGCGTCACATCGGGCTTAGCAACGTCACGCGAGACCAGATCGCCGAAGGGCGCAGGATTACCGAGATCGTCTGCGTGCAGAACCTCTACAATCTGGCGCAGCGCACGGATGACGCACTGGTCGATGAACTGGAACGCGACGGCATTGCCTATGTGCCCTTCTTCCCGCTCGGTGGGTTCACACCGCTGCAATCCTCGGCGCTTTCCGATGTCGCTGCCCGGTTGAATGCGACGCCAATGCAGGTAGCGCTTGCCTGGTTGCTGCAGCGCGCGCCGAATATCCTGCTCATCCCAGGCACCTCGTCGCTTGCTCACCTCAGGCAGAATATCGCGGCCGCCGAGCTGAAGCTTCCGGAAGATGCGATCGCTGAACTCGATCGCATCGCTGGTGCCGACCACGCTTGACGCACCCCTCACAGATCTGAGACGGCTCGGGCAGAGAGCTCGAGCCGTCTCTCGATACCGATATCGTTGAGAAACACCTCGTCGTGGCTGACAACCAGTAGCGCGCCGTCATAGGCCCGCAGCCCGGCTTCAACCGCGGCGATGGAGTCGATATCCAGATGGTTGGTCGGTTCATCGAGGATCAGCAACGAAGGCGGCACCGCGCCGCCGAGGACACAAGCAAGTCCAGCCCGCAAAAGCTGGCCGCCGCTCAGGCTGGAGACAATCTGTAGCGCGGCATCAGCCCGAAACATGAAGCGCGCCAGGGCGGCTCGGCAGGCATTTTCGTCAGCCTCCGGATTGATCCGCCGGAAATTGTCGCGAATTGACAGCGATGGATCAAGCAGGCTCACTCGCTGATCCAGCAGGGCGGAATGGAGGACCCGCACCGTGCCGCTCCAAGGTTTTAGCGTGCCGGAGACCAGCGCCAGCAGTGTCGTCTTGCCTGAGCCGTTCGGCCCGGTGACGGCAACGCGCTCCGGCCCCGTCATGATGAAATTGAAGTCGCGCAAGATTGGCCGTTCTGGCTCGTAGCCAGCGGTGACGCCTTCCATCTTGAGGATGATCTTGTTTGCCGGCAATCCCGATGTCGGCAGCTTCACGGTCAGGGGCTGCAGGATCTCGATCTTCTCGCGAGCGGCGGCGGCATCCTCTAAGGCCTGGCCACGACGCCGTTCGGCAAGCCGCGTCTTTTCGGCGCTCGTCATTTCGGCCCGCTCCTTCAAACCGCCGAGCATGATGCGCGGAATACCGCCCTTGGCCGCCATCTTCCGGCCGGCTTTGTCCCGCCTCGCCTGCCGCTCGACGGCGGCCTGTGCGCTTCGTTCCACTTCGGCGACACGCTTCTCCGCCTCGGCGAAATCGTGCTCGGCCGCGGAAAGCTCTAGCGCCTTGCGTTCGCGATATTGGCTCCAGTTGCCGCCATAGCGCGAGGCGCCGAGCGAGGTCAGTTCGACGATCGCATCCATGGTGTCGAGCAGCTCGCGGTCATGGCTGATGACGATGGCGCCTGCCCTCCAGCCCGCAAGCAGATCGATGACAGCGGCGCGACCGTCACGATCGAGATTGTTGGTGGGTTCGTCGAGAATGAGGAAATCGGGATCATCGACAATGAGGGCAGCAAGACCACAACGGGTGCGCTGTCCTCCCGACAGTGTCACGAGACGCGTTTCCGGGGTGACGTCGAGCCCGACGCGATCAAGGGCCGTGGCGATGCGCGACTCGAGCGTCCAGTCCGCTGAAGCGAGTTCATCATTGGTCGCCTCGCCGGCCTCCGCCCGCTTCAGGACGGCAAGGGCTTTGCTTGCGCCAAAAAGATCGGCAACGGTTTCGTCCGCCTCCACCTGCACGCTCTGGCGCAGGACCCCCAATCGGCCGTTGAACGAGATGCTGCCGGATTGCGGCTGCAGCTCGCCGGAGATGAGCTTGATCAGCGTCGTTTTGCCGACGCCGTTGCGTCCGACAAGGCCGGTGCGCTCGGCGCCGAAGCTCAGATCGAGATTGGAAAGAAGCAGCCGGCCGTCAGGCGTGGACCACGAAAGATTGGATAGAACGATGGATATGGGCATGAGCAAGAATGTCCTCGATGGCAAGGCTGAACGGCATTGCGGTCGAGGTGGAATCCATTGCTGCACACATCCTATTGGTATCAACGATGCTCATAAATTAGGCGAGCAGTATCTTCAGTTCAAGTCCTGCGAGTGAAGATGCAAGCATTTCACGCGTTGGCATCGATGGCGTCAAGGAAGTCGATGACCCGCTTCCAGGTAAGATCGGCGGCCCTGGCGTCATAATCGGGCAGACTGGCATCGGTGTAGAGATGGCCGCCGCCCGGATATCGAAAAATCTCTGCAGCGGTTCCGGAGCGCTCGACGGCCTGCCGCCAGGCGGCAACATCTTCCTCCGGTTCGAACGGGTCCGGTTCGGCCAGATGCAGCTGCAAGGGCAGACCCTTGCGCGCGTTCTCAGCGATCGGAGCGACGCCATGCAGTAAAAGGATGCCGGCCGTCTTTTCCCGCTTCGGCCAGAGGCTGGAGATAACGCCGGCCCCCATTGAAAAGCCGGCCAATACGGTCGAGGCCGGCAGACCGGCCAACGCCCATTCGGCGCGCTCGCAGATCGTTTCCCAGCCAATCTCGTCCTTGAATTCGAACCCTTCTTCGATCGATCGGGCGATCAGCCCATCATAGAGATCCGGCGCGAAAGCCTTGTGCCCGGCCGCCTGCACCCGTTCGACCGCCTCATGCTCGAGCGAGCGCAGACCATAGACGGAGTGGAAGAAGATCACCGTTGCCATCATCGCTTCCCTGGTGTTCGGATCAGGTCGTTAGATAAGACAGTTGCTGCAGGAGGCAACTTGCCCGCGCGTGATCCATGACGAAAACCCGGTCTTCAGAAAGAAAAAACCCGGTGTTGGCCCTTGGGCCGAACACCGGGAAAGAGGCAGGGCTTATTGGCTATCACCCTGCGGGGAAACTATGTCCGCGATCAGCCTCTAAAGCTGCTGAAGGCGGAGAGGCGCGCGCAGCGACGCGCGGAATTGGTGAGATGGCCGGACGGATCCCCGAAGAAGGTCGAGGTGGTCAGCGCGGCGTTCAAATCCTGCCTGGTGAGGCCGATGTCGCTCAACTGAGTGTCGTTCAGCTCATTCAGATATTCGATTTCGTTACGATTTCGGATTGCGCGCCAGATCGATGCGACATTGCTCAAAGCAAGCCCCACGCGTGCCGTCAGCGACAGCGATGGCGTTGCTAGGCCGAGGTTAAGGGTCCGATCTGTCGTGCGCATTTCCGTGTTCCTTTCTTTGGGCACACGCGAGCCCAGCCCCTTTCCGATGATCCGGAAAAGGGGCGTAGGCCGGGAGGAGTTCGACAGGTGTTTCTGTTCGATTGGTATGCTGAATTGCATTCAAGATGCCAAAGCCCTATTGATCAGTCCAACGAATGTTTCTAATGATAACTATCAAACTCCTTTATAGGTGAACCCATGTCCGCGCCGCTTGATATCGATCAGTTGCAGACCTTCATCGCAATCGTGGATTCGGGAAGCTTCACCAAGGCAGCCGACCGCGTGTTCAAGACGCAATCGGCCGTCTCCATGCAGATGCGGCGGCTGGAAGAGCGCGTCGGCAAGCAACTCTTTATCAAGGATGGCCGCGGCAACCGCCTGACGGCGGAAGGCGACAAGCTGCTGAACTATGCGCGCCGTATCATTCGCCTGAACAATGAGGCGATGGCGGCTTTCGACGACAATCGGCTCGAGGGCACGCTGCGCATCGGCACGCCGGACGATTATGCCGACCGCTACATGCCCGAAATCATCGGCCGCTTCGCCAAGACGCACCCGAATGTCGAGCTCTACATCGTCTGCGAACCCTCGGTCGATCTCGCCGAGCGCATGCATCGCGGCGAGCTCGATATTGCGCTCGTCACCCACAATCCGCGTGAACGCATGTCAGATGTCGTGCGAACGGAGCCGCTCTGCTGGGTCGGCTCGGCCAATCATCCGCTGCGCGACGATGCGCCCATTCCGCTCGCTGTCGGCCGGCGCGACTGTCAGTGGCGCCAACTCGCCTGTTCGGCTCTCGATGCCGGCGGCCGCGACTATCAGATCCTGTTCACCAGCTGGTCCTGCACCGTCGTTGCCGCGGCCGTGCTCGCGGGCATGGCAGTTTCGGTCATGCCGGAATCAGCGCTCAGGACCGGCATGAAGGTGCTGACCCAGGCCGATGGCTTCCCGCCGCTGCCGCCGGTGCAGATCGGCATCATGAAGCGGGCCGGCCTATCCGTATCGCTGATGAACGCCATCACCGCCCATATCTCGGCCTGCCTGGACAACATCACGCCGGCTGCGGTGGATGACGATCTCGATGGCGAGGTAAAAACCTATACGCGCTTCTATCCGCGACTGCGCGCCGGGCACATTCTGCCGGGCTGGTGAGCTCGGGGATCACCTGCCAATCGCCTTCGGGAATCGTTACTGCGCCGGCTCTGCCAGCAAGGTAACGCGGATCACCTGCTTCAATTCATACAGCATACGTAGCGCCATCTCGTCCTCGCTCACGATGGCGAAGCGGATGGATGCGCCGATCAGATGGCTGAACAGTTGCGTGCGTGCTTCAAGGTCGATGCGACTTTCAGCGGGCAGGAAAGGCCGGATGCTCTCCAGAAAAATTTCGGCGACACGATTGCTGTGCTGTATGTTGAGCTGGAGGATATCCCTGTCGATATCCGTGCCGAGCCAGACGCCGATATAGGCGGGATCGCCGCGAAACTCGCGATAATACCAGTCGATCATGGTGCAGACGAGCTCGATAGCATGATCGAGCGATGCCACAAAGGCAAAAGCCTCTCCAACCTTTTGCCGGATGCGGCTGGAATGCCGCTCGAGCAAGGCGCGGACGATCGCCGCCTTGTCCGGAAAATACTGATAGACGGAGCCGATCGGGATTGCGGCAACCGTAGCCAGCTCGGTCATCTTCATTGCGCTCACCCCCTTCTCGGCGATCAGCGCGGCCGCAACCGACAGGATGGCATCGACACGCTGGATGCTTCGCTCCTGCTGTGGCCTCTTTCGGAGCGTAATGCGGTCGGGATTATCCGGATTCATGCTCTTCCCGTTTCATTCTCACACTGAACGGCGCGCCAGTGCGCTCGACGCTATGACACTTAGTGGGTTCAATGCGCGTAAACGGGAAAAGTCCAATTTTAATCATCACTTAGGAGCCGGCGCGAACTCCGGAACGAGGGCCAAAACATGGTTTCGGCCCTCATAGTCGGTAAGCCCGCCTCCTGAACCTGTGCCGTTCTAGGACAGGTATTTCCTCAGGAAATCGATGGTTCTGCCCCAGGCAAGATCGGCCGCCTTCTTGTCGTAGCGCGCAGCCGAGGTATCGTTGTTGAAGGCATGATTGACGCCTTCATAGACGAAGATCTCGAAGGTCTTGCCGGCTGACTGCAGCTCCTTGCGATAGGCCTCGATGCCGGCGTTGATGCGATCGTCCAACCCGGCATAGTGCAACAAGAGGGCAGCCTTGATGTCAGGCACGTCGTCCGCCGGCGGCTGCACACCATAATAGGCAACGCCCGCCTTCAGCTCCGGCGATATGGTCGCGAAACGGTTGACGAGGCCGCCGCCCCAGCAGAAGCCGACCGCGCCGACCTTGCCGTTGGCGCCATCCGTCTTGGCGAGATAGGTCAGGCTCGCCTCGGCGTTAGCGGCCGTCAATGCCGGATCGAGATTGGTGAACATGTCGCGCGCCTTGTCCTCATCCTCGGGCGTGCCGCCGAGCGGGGAGAGGAAGTCGGGCGCCAGCACCACGAAGCCTTCCAGCGCCATGCGGCGGGCGACATCGCGGATA
Source organism: Martinezella sp. CNPSo 3959 (assembly GCF_057784355.1). Classification (NCBI taxonomy): domain Bacteria; kingdom Pseudomonadati; phylum Pseudomonadota; class Alphaproteobacteria; order Hyphomicrobiales; family Rhizobiaceae; genus Martinezella; species Martinezella sp. CNPSo 3959. Next base: position 229,490 of record NZ_JBXSOV010000004.1, on the reverse strand, counting down.
TGCGGATTGAGGCCGCGATTCTCGTGGATGACGATGACTCCGCCAAGCTTGCCGGCCGCGTCCTTCGGGCGGACGAGATAGCCCTTCATCTCGCCTTTGCTGCCGGCGAACGTCACATCCCTTGCGTCCAGCCTGCTGTCATCGGCGGCAATGATCTCGGCGCTTGCCTTGTTGGCGGCGAGCAGCGGCGCGATGGCAGCGGCGGCACCGGCCGAACCTGCGAGCTTGGTAAGCTTTTCCATGAAGCCCCGACGATCGAGCGTCAGATGCGTGTATTCGTCATAGGCGTTGATCATCGCCTGCGTCACGACCGGCTTTTCCGTGCTCATAATCCTCTTCTCCCTGTTTCCCCGGCAGCAGGCAACAAACGACTGGCCACCCGCTGACAAGATAGGTCAGTGGGTCTCAGCGCAATGGCAAAGGAAAAACACAAACACGTTACCGCAGGTTGCGGCTTGCGGAATGCAGGCAGCCTCAGGAGAAGGCGAGCCAGATGCCAAGCCAGCCCCACATGCAGACCAGGGCTGCAAAGCCGAGAGTGAAGAGCGGGCTGCGATAGCGCAGATCGTTGCTGGTCACATGCACGAAGGCATGCGCGTAGCGCGTGGCGACGAAAATCCAGGCGAGGATTACGGCCGGCAGATTGTCCGCTTGAGCGGTGTAGAGGACGATACAGCCGACATGGAAGAGCAAGGGCAGCTCGAACTGATTGGCGAGGCTGTTTCGCACCACCAGGCTTTCCGCCGGTTCGTCGGCTGTATGGTTTTCGCGGAATTGCGCTGGCTCGATGCGGCCGGCTTTCACCAGCACGCGGCGGCGCCATCCGAGGAGCGCATAGAGGATGAAGACCAGTACCGCATGCGCCATCATGGGCCAGAACATTTCATAGCCAGTCACGCCGCCAACTCCTTTGGAACTTCCGAAAGCCGATAGGGACAATCAGGACGGCCGCGTGCCGTCCGGCGAGAGGTAGCGAAAAATCGCAAAACGGGCCAGTAGAATAACCGTCACAACCAGCGTCAGGAATTTCAGCCGCACGATGATCGGCAGCAGGCCCGCCAGCAGCGATATCGTGGCATCGGAGGGCGTTGCCGGCGGATAGAGCATCAGGCCGGCGATATTCTCGGCATAATCGACAAGCGTGTAGAAGATCGGCAGGCAGAAAATGACAGCGGTCGCGCCAGGTGGAATCGGCCGGCCGAAGAAAAAGCCGCCGGGGCCGACCAGCCGCATCAGGCAGAACAACAATCCGCCCAGCACCAGCGGGAAGATCAGCTCAGGCCCGAGATACATCGAATGCAGGATCGCGGCCGGATCGGGGTGGTCCTTGAGATAGCGCAGCATGGCGACGACGTCTTCGCGCTCATAGCCGCCGATGCGTGCATCGAGCATCTGCTGGCCGGCTGCGGCATTGCTGAATGCCCTGACGAAGCCAGCCTGAATCCAGGCAAAAAATGCGAGGGAAAGAGCCGCAAAGATCGCCGCCAGGCCCTCTACAGCGCCGCGTGTCATATGTGACACGCAAAGGTCGCTGTAGCACCTTTAATCTGCTGCATAATTTTGTCCTTAAATCGATCACGATTTAAGGAATTATGCAGTAAGGACCTGGCGTTGTCTAAAGCGCGATCTGTCATCGATCAGCCGCCTGCGCCCGGATAATTCGGGCTTTCGCGGGTGATCGTCACGTCATGGGCATGGCTTTCGCGCAAGCCCGCGCCGGAGATGCGCACGAAGGTGGCGCGCTCCTGGAAATCCTTGAGATCGGCGCCGCCGACATAGCCCATGGCTGCCTTGAGGCCGCCTGCGAGCTGATGCAGCACGCCAGAGACAGGCCCCTTATAGGGAACCTGGCCTTCGATGCCTTCCGGCACAAGCTTCAGTGTGTCGCGGACCTCGGCTTGGAAGTAACGGTCCGCCGAACCGCGCGCCATGGCCCCGACGGAGCCCATGCCGCGATAGGCCTTGAAGGAGCGGCCCTGGTAGAGATAGACCTCGCCCGGGCTTTCATCCGTGCCGGCGAGCAGCGAACCGATCATGGCGGCGGATGCGCCGGCGGCGATCGCCTTTGCAAGGTCGCCGGAGAACTTGATGCCGCCATCGGCGATGACAGGGATGTTCTGATCCTGCGCTGCCTGCACAGCCGACATGATGGCGGCCAGCTGCGGCACGCCGACGCCGGCGACGATACGGGTCGTGCAGATGGAGCCGGGGCCGATACCGACCTTGACGGCATCCGCACCTGCATCGATCAGCGCGCGGGTGCCGTCATAGGTGGCGACATTGCCGGCCATGATGCGGACGGAGTTGGACAGCTTCTTGACGCGGGTGACGGCATCGAGAACGCGCTGCGAGTGACCATGGGCGGTATCGACGACCAGAAGGTCGACGCCGGCGTCAATCAGGCGCTCGGCCCGCTCATAGCCATCGTCGCCGACGCTGATGGCGGCGGCGGCGCGAAGGCGACCCTGGGCATCCTTCGAAGCATGCGGGTTCAGCTGCGACTTCTCGATATCCTTGACGGTGATCAGGCCGACGAGACGGCTGTCGCCATCGACGACAAGTAGCTTTTCGATGCGGTGCGTGTGCAGCAGGCGCTTGGCTTCATGCTGCTGAACACCGTCCTTGACCGTCACGAGATTCTCGCGGGTCATCAACTCGTAGATCTTCTGCTCGGGATCGGAGGCGAAGCGGACGTCGCGGTTGGTGAGGATGCCGACGAGGCGGTGCGACTTTTCGACGACCGGGATGCCGGAAATGCCATGCGCCTTCATCAGGCTAAGCGCTTCGGCAAGTGTGGCGTCCGGACCGATGGTGACCGGATTGACCACCATGCCGCTTTCGAACTTCTTGACCTGGCGAACCTCTTCGGCCTGCTGCACCGGTGTCAGATTACGGTGGATAACGCCCATGCCGCCGGCCTGAGCCATGGCGATCGCAAGGCGGCTTTCCGTCACAGTGTCCATGGCGGCGGAGAGGATCGGGAGATTGAGCTCGATGTCCTGGGCGATGCGGGTGGCGATATTCGTCTGGCCCGGCATGACCTCGGAGTGTCCCGGCTGCAGGAGCACGTCGTCGAATGTCAGAGCATCCAACCCGGTTGACGTTTCAATGATGCGTGCCATGGCCAATTCCTTCGTCTGTGAAAAACAGGAAAGCCCGGAACGAATCGTCTACCGGGCGATCTTGCAAGTGTTGCTTGGAAGTTGGCGAGGGCTGGTAACACGTCTATGACAGGAAGGGAATAGCAAAAAGCGATGGGCAGCTATGCCAAACCCTGTCTTCGGTTGCAGCGTCAGGATCGAAGCCATTCACGGCGTCCCATTGTGACATGCTGGAACTTTGAAAAGATTTCCATACAAGGTGTGCGAGAGGCAGCCCGCCGGAAACGCCCGTTTCGCAAACAGTAGAAAGATCAGATGCAAGACGGACGCTTTGACCGGAGTTTTCGAAACTGCGTAAACCCTTGATCTATGCGTATGATCTCCTTCGCCCACGTAACGTATGGAAGAGAACAAGGCTTAGAGTGACGGCAGCCAAATTATAGAGCGTCGCGACTGCGAATGCCGCCCCATAGCCGCCGGCGGCCGGGACTATAGAGTTTGCTTGCACACCGCTGTCGTCAATGACGCCGAACAAGATGATGCCGACAATCGTCAGGCCGAAGGCCGAACCTGCCGCCTGAATGGTGCTGAAGACGCCGGACGCCATCCCGACTTCCGAATCGGCAATGGTGCTCAGAACCATATTGAGCAAAAGCGGAATGACAATTCCCTGCCCAAATCCTTGCAGTATCACCGAGATAGTCAAGGTCGACGTCTCTCCGCCGAGAAAGCCGTCAGCAACCGCGATTAGCAAGCCCAAGCTGAAGATGCCCATGCCGAAGATTGGCGCCTGATGCTCCATCCGCTTCGCCAAGAAGGCCGAAACCAGGGAACCCGCGAAGAAAGCGATCGTGGAGGGGAGAAACAGCATCGCCGCCTGCAAAGGGGTCCTGCCGAGGCCGACCTGTAAAAAGATCGTCAGCGACAGCGAGAAGGAACTGATCGCAGAGAAAAACAGGAACGACGCCAGCATACCGAAGGCGAAGCCGCCGTTCTTGAACAGCAGGGGATCAACAATCGGGACACCGCCTCGCCGCGTCAGGCGGTTTTCATAGGCGATGAAGGCGGCGAACAAGGGCACGGATGACAAGAGGCCGATGATCGTCCACCACGGCCAATGCTGCTCTCGCCCCATCATCGCTGGCAGGAGGATTGCCGTGAGAGCGGAAGCCCCCAGGAATGCTCCGACAACATCGAGCCTCGCCGATGCGGTTTCTCTGGTTTCAACGATGAACCACTTCCCGGCAATGATGGCGTAGGCGGCAACCGGTAGATTGACGAAGAAGATCAGGCGCCAGCCGAGATCGCCGATATCGAGCGCCATCAAGCCACCGCCGAGCACTTGCGAGGCGGCACCGGCCGCGCCCTGTACCCCTCCCATCACCCCAAACGCCCGGCGACGCTGATCCCCATCGAACAGCAATCGCAGCGACGCGTAGATCTGCGGCATGAGCAGCGCCGCGCCGATCCCCTGCAGTGCTCGCGAAGCAATCAGGCTCCAGGGCGACGAAGCGAGGCCACACAGCAAAGATGCGACCGCAAAGATGGCCATGCCAGAGAGAAACATCCGCCGCCGGCCGTAGAGATCGCCCAACCGGGCGCCATTGAGCAGCATTGCGCCATAGGAGACGCTATAAGCCACCATGATCATCTGCAACTCGGCGTTCGAGGCGTGCAAGTCCCGTTGAATATTCGGGAGCGCGACGTTGACGATGAAAAGATCGAGGATGGTGACGAAATTTCCGGTCAGTAACACTGCGAGCGATGAATTGGCCCCTGCCCAGCGAGGCTCTTTCCTAACCAACTTCATTTGTATCTCCGACTGAAGGGAAGCAGGGTGGGGTTGGGCTTCCCGTGGGAGAAACGATATCCAGTCTTGAATATTGATCAATTATGGGAAATGGACTTTCATTAAGGACAATAAGTCTTCAATTGGTATCGCTATGGATAGCTTCAGTAGTCTTGCCGCCTTCGTTCACGCAGCCGAGCAACGCAGCTATGTGGCGGCGGCTCGCGTCGCCGGCCTGTCGCCATCGGCCATCGGCAAGGCCATCGCACGCCTCGAAGCCAGGCTTGGCGTCCGGTTGTTCAACAGGACAACGCGCAACATCAGCCTGACTGAGGAAGGTTCAGCGTTCTATGAGCGCTGCAAGCGTATCATCGACGATCTCGAAGATGCGGAGGCCAGCCTTATAGAAAGCCGGATGCGCCCGAGGGGGCGCCTGCGCATCAGCGTCCCGCATATCGTCGGTCATCACCTCTTGATGCCCATGCTGCCGACCTTTGTCGCACGATATCCCGAGATCGAGCTGGAAATCGACTTTGAAGACCACGTCACCGATCTGGTGACGGAAGGAGTGGATGTCGCCGTTCGCAGCGGCGAACTCGCCGATACCCGTCTGATTGCCCGACACCTCGGGGAGCAGCATTTCGCTGTTTGTGGAAGCCCTGCCTATTTCGATCGCCACATTCTTCCGACGACGCCGGCCGACCTCGCCCTACATGCGTGCATCCATTTTAAATATCCAACGAGCGGCCGGCTGGCACCCTGGGCCTTTGCTCCTTCAAACGAAAAGCTGACCTTGCCGAGGAGCCTGATCTTCAACAATACAGACGCGAGCTTGCGGGCAGCATTGGACGGCTTGGGGATCGCCCACCTGCCGATCTATGTCGCGGCGGCATACATCCGCGCAGGGTCGCTTGTTCCCGTACTGACCTCATACATGGTCGCGTTTGGCTCATTGTCGCTCGTCTGGCCGTCCAATCGCCAATTGTCCCCGAAGGTCCGGGCCTTTGTGGATTTCGTGGCCAAGCATCTCGCAGCACGACCAGATGCTTTCCAAGCAGCGGTGATGCTGTCGCCAAACTCCTAAAGTCAGCGACAAGCTACCAATAGTGAGACGTCAGGAACAATTCTGTCGCAAGCCTGCTCTCGAAAACCCGATTTGCGCTACCGACTTTCACGACAGAAACTATCCGCATATTCGTTGCCGATCAGCCTTGTGATCTTACTTTGAAAATAGGCCGTAATCTTCCCCAGCTCGCGCTAAACATCGAACTGGTAGGACTTCGGCACATAGCGAAAACCTTCCGGCTGCTTTTCGACGAAGCCGACGGCGGGGAAAGGCATGTGGAAGCCGAGGAAGGGGATGCGGTCGGCGGCGATCATGTCGAAGATGCGGCGGCGGGTCTTGGCAGCCTGCGGCTTGTCCAGATCGAAACGCACGTCCCAGTCCGGACGACCGAGCGACAGGACATAATGGTTGGCGGTGTCGCCGGTCATAACAAGCTGCCTGCCGCCGGATTCCAGGTGGAAAACGAGATGGCCGGGGGTGTGGCCCGGCGCCAGCATGGCGGTCATGCCGCTGACGATCTGGTCACCATCCTTCAAGAAGGTCATCTTCTCGGCGAAGGGCGCGACATTGGCGAGCACGGCCTTGTGACCGCCTTCCGCCGGCGTTCCCTCGCGCGCCTTATCGGTCCAGAACCCATACTCGATCTCGCCGCTGACATAGCGAGCATTAGGAAAGGCCGGGCCGCCCTCCTCCATCAGTCCGTTGATATGATCGCCATGCAGATGCGTGAGCGCGACGACGGTGACCTGCTCCGGCGTGTAGCCGACGGCCTTCAGCCCCTCGCGAAAACGGCCGAGGCCACGCGCGCGTCCGGCTGCACCAAAGCCGGTATCGACGACGATCACGTCGGAACCGGTATCGATGATGGCGGGCGCATAGCTGTTCACGAGCTTTTCCGTCGGCAGGAAATTCTGCTCCAGCAATTTGCGAACCGTATCGGGGGCCTGGTTCGAGCCAAAGGTCTCCCAGGGATTATCCATGATGCTGGCGCCGTCCTTGACGACTGTTACGGTGCAGGATCCCAATTTGAACTGATGCGTATCCGGGGGCAGGACGGCAGTCATGAACTTACTCCTTGTGCTGATGCGCAACGTAAGCTGCGCCTATCGACGTCGTCGGCAGCAACGGCCTGGAACACATGCTGCTTGACCGAAAATTGGTCATGACAAGACGATCCGAATCCGCTAATACACCGAACGATGTTTTATGCGTTTAGCATTTACATGCTCTTAGCATATGTCAAACCCTGTGTTCCACGCCAGCGACGGCGGCCGTCACGAAGACGTGATCCCCAAGCATTCATGGAGCAAGATCCGGGATTGGCAGCGGCCTCGCATAGGACTACAGAGCGGCTGATCGCGCCAACAGCGATAGCCTTACCAAGACAGACCTATCAAGGCGGATGCCTATGAATCGCATCGTTCCATTGATCCTCGCCGTCGCACTCTTCATGGAACAGATGGATTCCACCGTCATCGCGACAGCGCTGCCGGCCATCGCCAACGATCTCCATGTCGGCCCGATCACGCTCAAGCTGGCCCTGACCTCCTACATGGTGTCGCTGGCCGTCTTCATCCCGATCAGCGGCTGGATGGCGGATCGCTTCGGCGCGAAGAACATCTTCCGTGTTGCCATCTGCGTCTTCGTCATCGGTTCCATCATGTGCGCCTTTTCGGGCGGCCTGCTGGAATTCGTCTTCGCCCGCTTCCTGCAGGGCGTCGGCGGCTCGATGATGACTCCGGTCGGGCGCCTTGTGCTGGTGCGCACCACGCAGAAAAGCGACCTGGTTTCGGCCATGGCGCTGCTTTCCATCCCGGCGCTCGTCGGCCCGCTTGCCGGCCCGCCGCTCGGCGGTTTCATCACCACCTATGCTTCCTGGCACTGGATCTTCCTGATCAACGTTCCCGTCGGCATCCTCGGCGTGATCTTGGCGTCAATCTTCCTGCCTGAGGTGGAAGCGACCAAGCCGCCGAAGCTCGATGTCATCGGTTTCCTTTTGACGTCCTTTGCCGCCTCCGGGGTCGTCTTCGGCATGTCCGTCATCAGCCTGCCGGCGCTGCCGCCCTATGTCGGCATCTCGGCTGTTGTCATCGGCTTTGTCTGCGGCTTCCTCTATGTCGGCCATGCGCGCCGACACCCGGCGCCGATCCTCGATCTCACGCTGCTGAAGAACGCCACCTTCCGCGCCTCGGTGACGGGCGGCACACTGTTCCGCATCTGCATAGGCGCCATGCCGTTCCTGACGCCGCTGATGCTGCAGCTCGGCTTCGGCCTTAATCCGTTCCAGTCCGGCCTCATCACCTTTGCCGGCGCGATCGGTGCGATCTCTACCAAGTTCATCGCGCGCCGCGTCTTTACCGCCGTCGGCTTCAAGACGGCGCTGCTTTCGGCTGCTGCCGTTACGACAGTCACGACGATCTGCACCGGTCTTTTCCAGCCATGGACGCCGCATCTCATCATTGTCGGCACCCTGCTGATCGGCGGCTTCTCGCGCTCGTTCTTCTTCACCGGCATCAATGCACTCGCCTTTGCCGATATCACCGACAAGCAGGCGAGCCAGGCGACATCGATGAGCTCGGTCATGCAGCAAATCAGCCTGGCGCTCGGCGTTGCCGTCGCCGCCATGATCCTGGAAGCCTCGACCTTCTTCAGCGGCACGCAGCTGCAGGTTCGCGATTTCCATATCGCGTTCTTCTGCATTTCGATCCTGACCGTGGTTGCCACCATCCCCTTCATCCGCATGGATCGCAGCGCCGGCGCCATGGTTTCCGGCCACAAGGCTGGCCTCAAGCGTGTCGCAGCGGTACAGCCGCAGGTGGAGCAGACGGTCGTAAAGTGACGGTCCAGCCCTCATTGCGCTTCAGCCAAACGGCAGCGCTATGAGGGTTTCGTCAGTTTAGCGATCGAGGGTCGCCGGATTTAGCGGTCGGCGGCGGATTGCTCTTCTTCCGTCTCGCCTTCCGGCTTCCGGCCCTTGAAGCCTTTCGCCAGCAGGAACATTTCCACCGACTCGGCTCTGGATGCGCCGGGCTTTACATGGACGACCTGACGGAAATTCTGCTTGAGGAAGGTCAGCAGGTCTCGCTCCGTGCCGCCCTGGAAGGTCTTGGCGAGGAAATGCCCGCCTTCGGCCAGCACCTCGACGGCGAAATGGGCTGCGACTTCGCAAAGATGCATCGTGCGCAGGTGGTCGGTCCGGTGATGACCGGTCGTCGGTGCGGCCATATCCGACAGCACCAGATCGGGCGTACCTCCGACCGCATCGATCAGCCGCTGCGGCGCATCCGGCTCCAAAAAGTCGAGCTGCAGGATGCTGACGCCAGGGATCGGCGCCATTTCGAGGAAGTCGATAGCGGCGACGCGAATATCCTCCTCGGTCGAATCGGTCACCTTGGCGGCGATCTGCGACCAGCTGCCCGGAGCGGCACCCAGATCGATGATGCGGCGAGCACCCTTGAGGATCTGATGCTTCTCGTCGATCTCCAGCAGCTTGAACGCGGCGCGGGCGCGGTAACCTTCAAGCTGGGCGCGCTGCACATAGGGATCGTTGATATGGCGCTGCAGCCATTGGCGCGACGAAGCCTTCAGCTTCTTTTTCTTGACGCGCTGACCGAGCTTGCGGCCCGTGCGGTTGCCGGCGATGGTTGGCTTGGTCACGTCTGCGGCCCCTTCATATCCCTCGGTCGATGACCCCGGCGCGAGCGGCCCCGCCGCCAAACGCCATCGTCTGCCATCATGTCGGTCAGCAATCCCTCGCGCAGGCCGCGATCGGCAACGCGCATGCGCGGGCTCGGCCAACGGCGGCGGATCGCCTCCAGAATGGCGCAGCCTGCCAGCACGAGATCGGCGCGATCCGGCCCGATGCAGGGATTGGCGGCGCGGCCGGCAAAATCCCAGGACAAGAGCTTCGCCTGCATCGCACTCACCTCGTCATCCGACAACCAGACGCCGTCGACCCTGCGCCGGTCGTAGCGCGGAAGATCGAGGTGAACGCCGGCGAGCGTCGTCACCGTGCCCGAAGTTCCGATCAGGTGGAAGTCGCCGCTGTCGCGTGCGGCGCCATGCACCGGCGGGCAATCGAAACGCTCGAGCATGCGCTGAACTTCGCACACCATCGTCTCGAACAGTTCAGGCGTCACGTCGCGACCGCCATGCCGCTCGGAGAGCGTGACGACACCGACGGGCAGCGAGGTCCAATGGGTGATGTGATTGGCCAGCCGGCTTGAGCGATTCTCGCCGATACGGATGACGGCAATCTCGGAAGAGCCGCCGCCAATATCGAACAGCACGACGGAGCGCGCCTCCGGTCCCACCAGCGACGAGCAGCCGGAAACGGCAAGCCGCGCCTCGGTCTCGCGATCAATGATTTCGAGCTGGAGTCCTGTTTCTTCGGTTACGCGCGCAAGGAATGCCTCGCCATTGTCGGCGGCGCGGCAGGCTTCGGTCGCGATCAGCCGCATGCGCCGGATTTCGCGTGTCTTCAGCTTGGCCGCGCAGATGCGCAGCGCCTCCACAGCCCGATCCATGGCATCGCTCGACAGACGTCCGCTGGCACCGAGCCCCTCACCGAGGCGCACGATGCGAGAAAATGCATCGACCACCCGGAACTGGCCGGGGCGGGTCGGCTGCGCGATCAGCAGGCGGCAATTGTTGGTGCCAAGGTCAAGGGCCGCATAGAGGTCGAGTGGCCGGGAATCGGCGTCGGCATAGTGGTGATGTTGGCCCTGCCCTTCACGGCGCGGCGGCGATTGCCTGATCTGGCGATGCTCGTCATGGGCCACTGACGCATGCGCGTTCGAAGGCGCATTGGCAGGAGCGACGATCTGCGCCACTTTCTCATGCACCAGAGGCCGGCCCTGCAGGCCACGCTTGCTGCGATGCTTGCGCCGGTTCTTGCCGCTTTTATGCGAAGACGGATGGCCATGATCCGGCGAGGCACGATGCTCAGCCGATGCCGAAAGCTGCTGTGTCTGGGAAGCAGGCTGCGCGCCACCTTGGGCTGCGCGTGCACGGCGCCGCCGCTTGCGCTTTTTGGCCGGTAAGCCGGCCTCATCCTCTGCTGGGCGTTGCACCACCTGGCTGGACTTGCCTGCCTGGGCGGCCTCCGCAGAATGAGCGTTCGGACGGCCGTGACCGCGCTTACGCTTCGCGCGCCGGGAGGATTTACCCTTCCTGCGCTCTGCTGCCGACGCCCCGTCTGCCTGCGGCGCTAGGCCGCTGTCGGGGTCACTCACGTATCTTTTCCACCGCGCCGCGCAAGGCCCCTGAGGGTATGCTGCTGGCGCTCGTTCGATTTTCGTTGGGCAAAGAATACCAGCAGGATGGGTTTTCGCCAAATTCTTTTTGAATCACGCCATTTTAGTCGCGCGCCAAACAGCCCTCAGGCGACCAGATGCGCCCTGACATCAGCCGCAAGTTGCTCCATCCGGTCGATCGGCGCATGCCCGATCAGCATGAACGCGTGGGTGGCGCTCGACCAATAGACGACATTCATGCCCTTGCGATTTTCCATGTCCGGCGCCGCCGCACCCTTGGCGGATCGGACGATGCAGAGCGCCATGGGACCGCTTTCCGGATCGAGATAGGCGATCTGAGCCAGTGGCTTGCTGTCATAATTCAGGATCTGAGCACGCTTGAACGCGATACCCGGCATGGCGACGGCTTCGGGCGCCAGCGACAGATTCAATTTGGCGCCGACTTCATTCAATTGCGCAACCTGTTGCGCATGATCGCCAGCCGGCGCGCTCAGCGTATCCGTCGTATAGAGCGAGAGATATTCCGCCACTACGGCACGCCATTCCGTATCTTCGTCCGGTTTCGAAAGCCGGTGGCCGATGCCGATCACGGCACGGTCGACGGCAATGGCAGCGACGAAGCTTGCGGCAACGGCCGCAAGGAAACCGCGGCGACCGATGCCGGCAGTGCGGACTTTGCTCTCCTCTCTCGAGGGAATGCCGGCAAGCATGGCATCCAGCCTCGCAGCCGGAGCATCGGCAAGCATCGGCTGGAATGCCTCTGCGAAGGGCAAGGTGCTGCGCGACAGAAAATCGAATCGTTCCGCCACGCGCTCGTCGTCGGCGATCAATCGTTCGATCCGCTCGCGCTCGGAGGCATTCAGCTCGCCATCGATGAAGGCGGTAAGCTGCTCGTCCGAGGGCATCTGTCCTTTATGCAATTCACTCATTTCCATTCCCCAGTCGCTCACCTCCGGACGATTTTCCGTCAGCCGCCATTCCCATGCCTTCGGCGAGTTTCGCCCGCGCCGCCGCCAGCCGGCTCATGACCGTTCCGATCGGCACATCAAGAACGTCAGCCACCTCGCGATAGGAAAGCCCTTCGACATAGGCCAGGAACACCGCAGTGCGCTGCGCCTCCGGCAGGGCCTGAACGCGTTGCAACACCTGCCCGGCCAAAATATGCGTTTCGGTTTCCCGAGCACCGTCGAAAACCAGCGTCTCGTCGGCATCGACAAAGCCCTGCCCCATGCGCACTCGGCGCGAGCGAACCTCGTTCAGCCAGATCGAATGCAGGATGGCAAAGAGCCAGCGATCGAGCCGCGTACCCGATGTGAACTGAGCCGCTCGCTCCAGAGCCCTGACGCAGGTCGCCTGCACGAGATCGTCGGCCACGTCACGCTGACGCGATAGCACCACGCCATAGCGCCACAGCCGCGTCAGATGTTGGGACAGGCCCGCCCTGATATCCTCTTCGCTCGCTATGACATCCTCCGCCACTTTCGCATGTCCGGGAGCCGCCGATCTTTTTGGCGGCTCCGCTGCCGTCAGACTATAAGCAGAAATTGCGCCACGAGCGACTGGCATCACTCCCATATCCCTCGCAAAGCTCCCTGCTTCTCGTCTTTATCTCCGGCGCTGACCTGCGATCACAGGCTGGACGGATTCATGATCGCGGCGTGGAGATCGCGATATTCCTCACAGCTCGTATTGCCGCAGAGCGTCTTGATCGTGCTCAACTGATCCTTGGCGAGGTCCATCTGGCCCTTGATGACATAGGCTTCGCCGAGATACTCGCGAACCAGCGTATACTTCGGGTCCATGGCGACGGCCTTCTGGTAATAGGAGATGCCTTCGTCGGTACGGCCGAGCTTACGGGTGGCGTAGCCGCGATAGTTCAGCGCTTCTGCCGTATTCGGATTCTTCATCGTGTCGAGCACAGCCAGGGCTTCCTCGTAGCGATGATCCTTCTTGGCGAGCGAGTAGGCATAATCCGCGCGGTTTTCGTCCGTGACGTTGGCGCCCTGCTGCTTGACGCACTTCTTCGTCTTCTGGTCGTAGATCTCGCCCTTCTTGCAGGTCGGCGTCGTGCTGGAATCGTCGCCGGCAGCAAAGACCGGGATGGCGAAAGCGCCGAGGGTCAGGCTTGCGCCGAGAGCGATGGAAGCCAGGCGAATTGCTTTGGTCGTCATGGAATGTCTCCTTGCAAAATGAACGTTGCGAGGGGAGAACACACCATCGGCATCTTTTATTCGGACGATGCGCAAAATTTTTTCGGCGCATCCCAAGCCGGGACGCCGTCACTCTTTTGTGACCGCCCCGGCATCGAATAGACCACCCTCGCCACGTGTTTCCATCCCAGGCCCCTCAAGGGCGCAGGAGAAACTCGTGACCGATACCGTCAAACTTCTAAGCCTTGCCGTCGCAACGCCCGATAACATCATCCTCCAGACTGACGCCGCCGAAACGGCGAGCCGCCTCTTCTCGAGCCGCTTTCAAGATTTCAAATATCTCGCCCGCGTTTTCGAGAGCGCGGGCATTCGCAAGCGCCATGTGGCGCGGCCTCTGTCCTGGTTCGAACAGCCGCATGGCTGGCAGGACCGTATGGCTGCCTATACGGAGGTGGCCTCTGAGCTTTTCTGCCGGACGGCGACAGCAGCCCTGCAACGCGCTGGTCTTGAGGCCCGGCATGTCGACTGCGTTGTTACAGTCTCATCCACCGGACTTGCGACGCCGAGCCTCGACGCGCGGCTGACCGGCTTGATGGGCTTCCGTACCGATATCGAGCGTGTGCCGGTCTTCGGGCTCGGCTGTGCAGCCGGCGTATCCGGTCTTGCGGTCGCGACGAAGATGGCACGAAGCCGGCCGGGCGCCGTCGTCCTTTTTATCTCGATCGAACTCTGCTCCCTTGCCTTTCGGCTGGACGAACTGACACGGCCCAACATCATTGCCACCGCGCTGTTCGGCGATGGAGCGGCAGCCTGCGTGCTGCGGGCCGGCGAAAGCGGAATTGCGGAGATCGAATCGACGGGCGAACATCTTTTCCCCGACAGCCTCGGCATCATGGGCTGGAAGATAGATGACACCGGCTTCGGGATCATCCTCGAACAATCACTGCCGGTCTTTGCCGAGACGCATCTCAAGAGCGCCGTCGCCGGCATTCTGGAGCGATCCCGGCTTTTGATCTCCGATATCGACCGCTTCATCTGCCATCCGGGCGGCGCCAAGGTGTTGGCGGCACTCGAAAGCGCGCTCGGCCTTGAAGAGGGTTCGCTCGAAATCGAACGCGAGGTGATCCGCGACTACGGCAACATGTCCTCGCCCACGATACTGTTCGTGCTGGAGCGGGTGATTGCGACCGGCTTGCCGGAGCGCTCTGCCCTGCTCGCCATGGGACCGGGATTTTCGGCAAGCTGCATCACCCTGAGGAGGGTCGCCTGATGCTGTGGCCATCGATCGCGCTTCTGACTTTCGTGACGCTGCAGCGGCTGGCGGAGCTCGTCTATGCAAGGCATAACACCGCAGCGCTCCTTGCCCGCGGAGCCCGGGAATATGCAGCGGAGCACTATCCCTTCATGGTGGCGACGCATGCGGCCTGGCTGATCGGATTGTGGTTCTTAGCCATCGGCCGGCCGGTCGATCCTTTCTGGTTCGTACTGTTCGTGGTGCTGCAGGCAATGCGCCTCTGGGTGCTGGCGACGCTTGGGGAACGCTGGACGACGCGCATCATCATCTTGCCCGGCGCCGCTCTGGTGACCAAAGGCCCCTATCGCTTCCTCAGCCATCCGAACTATGCCGTCGTCGTCGGCGAGATCGCTGTCTTGCCGCTTGCCTTCGGCATGCCGCTTTACGCCGCGATCTTTTCGCTGCTCAACGGCATCATTCTTGCGATCCGCATCCGCGCCGAAAACGCCTGCCTGAAACAGAGTACGGCCTGACCGCATTTTTCAATTGCGCCGGCGAAATTTGGCAGGCATTTTCGATGCTTAGAGCGCGGTCAGACAATACGGAACGACCGGGCGGCAATGCAATAGGCATGCGGATAGCAGGATAAAATGACAAAGGACGCAATCGTTCTCGGTGCGGGCATCGTCGGCGTTTCGACGGCAATCCATCTGCAGCGGCGGGGACGGCAAGTCGTCCTAGTCGATCGCCAGCCACCAGGCCAGGGAACCTCCTTCGGCAATGCCGGCCTCATTCAGCGCGAGGGCGTCGTGCCCTACGGCTTCCCGCAGCAATTCGGCCTGCTGCTGCGCTATGCCTTCAACAATCGCATCGACGCGCATTATCATCTGCGCGCTCTGCCCGCGCAGATCGCCTTTCTCGCCCGCTATTGGTGGAACTCCAATACCAAGCGCCACGAGATGATTTCGCGTGCCTATGCGCCGCTGATCGAACATTCCGTCAGCGAGCACAACGATCTCATCGAAGCCTCGCATGCCGAAGAGCTCATTCGCAAGAACGGCTGGGTGGAGCTGTTCCGTTCGAACGAGAAACGCGACGCCGAGTTTGCCGAGGCCGAACGACTCAACCGCGAATTCGGGATCGGCTACGACGCGCTGAGCGGTGCGGAGATCGCGGCAGCGGAGCCGCATCTCAGAGGCCATTTTTCCGGCGCGCTTCGCTGGCGCGACCCCTGGTCGGTGCTCGACCCGCACGGGCTGACATCAGCCTATCGCCGATATTTCGAAAGCATTGGCGGGCGTGTGACGACGGGAGATGCCGTCTCGCTCGGAATGGCCGGCTCGGCCTGGAGAATGGTGACGGCGGAAGGGTCGATCGAGGCGGAGGATGTCGTCGTCGCACTCGGCCCCTGGGCCGATATCGTCACGAAACGCTTCGGCTATGCCTTCCCGCTCGGAGTCAAGCGCGGCTATCACATGCATTACGCCACCGAGGGCGATGCCATCCTCAACAACTGGACGCTGGATGCCGAGCGCGGCTATCTGCTGGCGCCGATGAGCCGGGGCATCCGGCTGACGACCGGCGCCGAATTCGCCCTGCGCGATGCTCCGAAGACACCGGTCCAGCTCGACCGTGCCGAAGCTGTCGCGCGCACCACCTTCCCGCTCGGCGAACGGCTCGATCCGGAACCCTGGATGGGAGCACGGCCTTGCACGCCCGACATGATGCCGATCATCGGTAAGGCGCCGCGCCATAACGGCCTATGGTTCGCCTTCGGGCATGCCCATCACGGGCTGACGCTCGGGCCTGTGACCGGCCGAGTGCTTGCCGAACTCATCACCGGCGAGAAGCCCTTCATCGATATTTCGGCTTATGCTCCGGGCCGGTTTGCACCCTGAGCCGCTCTATCTCACGCAATTCCGGACGGAAAACCGCTACGCACTTTTCCTGGAATTGCTTTAGAGGATTGCCCGGAGGCTTTTGACAGACGCATCGACGATCTCCTCGATCGTGGCGTCGATGTCGACGGTGACGACACCGGGCTCGCCCGTCGGCACTTCCAGCGTCTGCAATTGGCTTTCGAGCAGTGAGGTCGGCATGAAATGCCCCTTGCGCTCGCCCATGCGCTTCGTCAGCAGCTCTTTGGAGCCTTCGAGATAGATGAAATAGAGGTGACCGCCGGCGGAGGCCCGCAAGCGCTCGCGATAGACGCGCTTCAGCGCCGAGCAGGTCACGGCAACGCCTTCGCCTTTCGCAAGACTTGCCGATATTTCCTGGCCGATCTTTTCGAGCCAAGGCCAGCGATCCTCATCCGTCAACGGGATGCCCTTGCTCATCTTCTCGACATTGGCTGCCGGATGGAGAGCATCGCCTTCGATGAAGTGGATGCCGAGCTTGGCCGCCACACCCTCACCGATCGAGGATTTACCGCTGCCGCTCACACCCATGACGATGATGGCAAGCGGGGTTTTGGATTGTTCATTCATGCTGTTTTCTGCCTTGGACCATGGCCGATAGGAATAGTCAGACAGAAGCTACCACTGACGCATCTCGGTGCCTGGCCCCTCACCCTAACCCTCTCCCCGTAAACGGGCGAGGGAACGACCCAGCATGCCAATCGGCGTCCAGGGTTAGGACAGAGCCAATTCTGCGCGAGGCCGGCCCCCTCTCCCCGCATGCGGGAGAGGGCTGGGGTGAGGGGCCAGGCAGAAAGGCGCGGCAAAGCGACATCTGCCCGACTCACAACTTGGATCAATCCAGCGGAAAGAAACAGGAAAATTTATGCGTTCCGTCGCCCGCCAGTTCCGGTTCAACCTGCCGGCACTTGTCCTGGGCACGCCAGCAGCGCGGATTGAAGTGGCAGCCCTTCGGCGGATTGAGCGGCGACGGCAGTTCGCCCTGGAGGCGGATGCGGTTCTTTTCGCGATCCGGATCGGCGATCGGCGTCGCCGACAGAAGGGCCGCAGTATAGGGATGGCGCGGCCGGCTGAAGACCTCGTCCGCCGTGCCGGTTT
Source organism: Martinezella sp. CNPSo 3959 (assembly GCF_057784355.1). Taxonomy (NCBI): domain Bacteria; kingdom Pseudomonadati; phylum Pseudomonadota; class Alphaproteobacteria; order Hyphomicrobiales; family Rhizobiaceae; genus Martinezella; species Martinezella sp. CNPSo 3959. The sequence goes on along the minus strand of NZ_JBXSOV010000004.1, from coordinate 211,881 downwards.
CCACCGGGCGTCCGAGATACATAACCATCACGTCGTCGGCGATGTGACGGACGACGGAAAGGCCATGCGAGATGAAGAGGTAGGCAAGGCCCATCTCCTTCTGCAGATCCATTAGCAAGTTCAGGACCTGCGCCTGGATCGACAGATCGAGTGCGGACACCGGCTCATCGAGCACCAGCACCTTCGGCCGCAGCATCAAGGCACGCGCGATCGCGATGCGCTGGCGCTGGCCGCCCGAGAACATATGCGGGTAACGATCATAATGCTCAGGGCGCAGACCGACGCGTGCCATCATCTCCTCCACCTTGCGGCGTCGGGTGGCGGCATCATCATCCGTGTTGATCTTCAGCGGCTCTTCCAGGATGGAGCCGACCTTCTGGCGCGGGTTCAGCGAGCCATAGGGGTTCTGAAACACGATCTGCACGGCACTGCGCAGGCTGCGGTCGCCGAGCTTGGCGGGCTTGCCGTCGATCAGCAATTCGCCGGCCGTCGGATTTTCGATCATCGTCACGAGGCGAGCGAGCGTCGACTTACCGCATCCGGATTCGCCGACGACAGCGAGCGTGCGGCCCGACTGCAGGCTGAAGCTGACGCCGTTCAGCGCCTTGACGGTCGCTTCCGGTTTGAAGGTGCCGCGCTTGACGGTGTAGAAACGGGCGAGATCGCGCCCTTCGAGAACAGCGCTGGTCATGCGGCACCTCCTGCTTTTTGCGTGGCGGCAATGCCGGGGTGACCGAGCGGCTTGCCATGTTCCAGCGGATAATTGCATAGGGCTACGCCCAGTTCAGGCCCCTGACGCCTCACGCCCTTGTCGCATTCCGGCGTTGCAAAGGAGCAGCGCGGCGCAAAGAGACAGCCCGTCGGCCGATCGTGCTGACCAGGAACGACGCCGGCAATCGACGGCAGGCGTTCGCCGACCTCGGCGCGCTCCGGCAGAGCCGAAAGAAGGGCTGCGGTATAGGGATGATGCGGATCGCGGAACAGTTCCTTGACCGGCTGCTCCTCGACCTTCTGGCCGGCATATTGCACCTGCACGCGCTCTGCCGTTTCGGCGACGACGCCCATGTCATGCGTGATGAGCACGAGCGCCATGCCCTGCTCTCGCTGAAGGCGCACGAGCAGGTCGAGGATCTGCGCCTGGATCGTCACGTCGAGGGCGGTCGTGGGCTCATCGGCAATCAGAAGCTTCGGATTGCAGGCAAGCGCCATGGCGATCATGACGCGCTGGCTCATGCCGCCGGACATCTGATGCGGGAAGTTCGACAGGCGATCCGCAGGGGCTGGAATGCCGACGAGATTCAAGAGCTCGATCGCGCGTTCGCGGCGCGCCTTGCGGTCGAGGCCCATATGGATGCGGAGCGTCTCGCCGAGCTGAAAGCCGACCGTGAAGCACGGGTTGAGGCTCGACATCGGCTCCTGGAAGATCATCGCCATGTCCTTGCCGATGATCTTGCGGCGCTGACGCGAGGAGATACCGCGCAGGTCCTTGCCGTCGAACATCATGCGGTCGGCGGTGATCTTCGCCGTCCAGGGCAGAAGGCCCATCATGGCAAGCATGGATACGGATTTGCCGGAACCGGATTCGCCGACGATCGACAGGATTTCTCCTTTGTCGCACGTCAGCGAGACGCCATCGACGGCCCGGAACAAGCCGGACGAGGTCTGGAACTCGACGGAGAGGTTTTCAATATCGAGAAGTGCCATTACGACCTCTTCAGCTTCGGGTCGAACGCATCGCGCAGGCCGTCGCCCATCAGATTGATGGCGAGCACCGTGATCAGGATGCAGAGACCGGGGAAAGTAACGAGCCAAGGGTTGCTCTGGAAGAATTCACGGGAGTCGGCGAGCATCGTGCCCCATTCCGGCGTCGGCGGCTGAGCGCCCTGGCCGAGGAAGCCGAGAGCAGCCGCATCGAGAATGGCCGACGAGAAGGCGAGCGTTGCCTGCACGATCAGCGGACCGAGGCAGTTAGGCAGGATCGTCTTGAACATCAGCCGCAGCGGACCGGCGCCGGCAACGCGCGAGGCGATAACATATTCCTTGTCGCGCTCGGCCATGACGGAGGCGCGCGTCAGGCGAACAAAGTGCGGTTGGTTGACAATGGAGATCGCGATCATCGCATTGGTCAGGCCCGGCCCAAGGATTGCCACCAGCACCAGGGCGAGCAGCAACGAGGGGACAGCGAGAATGATATCCATGATGCGCATGATGATCGTATCGACACGGCCACGCACATAGCCGGCGACGAGACCGATCAGGATGCCAGCAAGTGCCGAAAGCGAGGCAACGACAAGGCCGATGAACAGCGAGAAGCGCGTGCCGTAGATGAGGCGCGACAGGAGATCGCGTCCGTTGGCATCGGTGCCGAGCAGGAAACTGCTGTTGCTGCCCTCCGCCCAGGCTGGCGGCAGGCGCTGCATGTCGCTGCCATAGGCAATATCGGGATTATGCGGCGCTACGAGACTAGCGAAGATCGCCAGAAACAGGACGAAAAGGAAGATCGCAAGGCCGATGACGGCGCCCTTGTTGCGAGAGAAATAATACCAGAACTCCGCAAGAGCGGAAGGACGGTCGGATTTGACACTAACCGTTTTGACGCTAACCGTGCTCATGGGCCGCTCCTAGTGACGAATGCGTGGATTGACGAAGCCGTAGAGCAGGTCGACGACGAGATTGACGAGCATGACGATGCCGGCGATCAGCAACAGGCCGCCCTGCACCACCGGATAGTCGCGCTTGAAGACCGCATCGATCATCCATTTGCCGATACCCGGCCAGGAGAAGATGCTTTCCGTCAGGATGGCGCCGCCGAGCAGCACGCCGACCTGCAGGCCGATCGTGGTGACGACGGGGATCATCGCATTGCGCAATGCGTGCACGGAAACGACGCGCAGCGGCGAGAGGCCCTTGGAGCGGGCCGTGCGCACGTAATCTTCGCCGAGCACTTCGAGCATCGCCGAGCGCGTCTGGCGGGCGATGACGGCGAGCGGGATCGTGCCAAGTACGACGGTCGGCAGGATCAGCGAATTGAAAGCGGACCAGAAGGCGCCCTTCTGGCCGGACAGCAGGCTGTCGATCAGCATGAAGCCGGTGATCGGCTTGAAGAAATAGATGAGCCCGATACGGCCCGAAACCGGCGTCCAGTGCAGATAGCCGTTGAAGACGATGATAAGCAGCAGGCCCCACCAAAAGATCGGCATGGAATAGCCGACGAGGGCGACGCCCATGACGCTCTGGTCGAACCATGTGCCCCGCTTCACGGCGGCGAAAACACCGGCCGGTATGCCAAGACAGATCGCGAGGATCATGGCACAGATCGACAGCTCGAGCGTGGCCGGGAAGAAGGTCAAAAAGTCGGTCAGCACGTCACGCTTTGTCGTGATCGAGGTGCCGAGATCGCCATGAAGGGCATTCCAGATATATCGGCCGTACTGCACGACCATCGGCTGGTCGTAGCCGAGATCGTGCGAGATCTGCGCATGGCGTTCCGGCGACATGACGCGTTCGCCCGACAGCAGCATGACAGGATCGCCGGGAAGCAGGCGGATGAAGGAGAAGGCGACGATCGATACGCCGAGAAATGTCGGGATCAGCACCGCTAGCCGGCTGAAAAGAAATCGCAACATGGCAGATGTCCAAATTTTTCCGGCGGTCAGACAGAGTGTCTGACCGCCGGATCGCCCGATCCTAGCCGGGCATTCTCACAGATTTTTCGTTATTCGGCGATATCGACGCCGTCGAAGCGATGAATACCGAGCGGATCCTGGAAGTAGCCCGTGACATTCTTCGTCATCGGCATGAAGACTTCCGAGTGATCGATCGTCATCCACGGTGCTTCGCGCTTGAAGACGACCTGAGCCTCTTCGTAGAGCTTGGTGCGCTCCTTGACGTCAGCCGTCTGCTTGGCCTTCTTCACCAGACCGTCGAATTCCTTGTTGCACCACTGTGCGCGGTTATTGCCGCCGACAGCGTCGCAGCCGAGCAGCGTGTCAAGGAAGTTGTCCGGGTCGCCGTTGTCGCCGGTCCAGCCAAGGATGGCCGCGCCATCGCGGTCCTTGGCGGAGGAGAGCTTCAGGTACTGCGCCCAGTCATAGGTGACGATCTCGACCTTGACGCCGATCTTGGCGAGGTCCGCCTGCATGAGTTCGGCAGCACGGCGAGCGTTCAGCATGTAGGGACGCGACACGGGCATCGCCCAGATCTTCATGCTGAGATCCTTGACGCCGGCCTTTTCGAGCAGCTTCTTGGCTTCTTCCGGATTGAACGCGTCGTCCTTGATGTCCTTGTTGTAGGACCACATGGTCGGCGGGATCGGGTTGGTCGCAACCTTGGCAGAACCCTGGAAAACGGCATCGACGATGGCCTGCTTGTTGACAGCCATGTTGATGGCCTTGCGTACTTCGACCTTGTCGAACGGAGCAACCAGCGTGTTGTAGGCGAGGTAGGAAACGTTCAGGCCTGCCTGATCGAGCACCTTGAGGTTCTTGTCGGCCTTCAGATCCTTGATATCGGCCGCGTTCGGGTAGGGCATGATGTTGCACTCACCGGACTTCAGCTTCTGCGCACGAACGGAGGCGTCCGGCGTGATCGCGAAGACGAGATCGTCGATCTTTTCCTTGCCCTTGAAGTAGGTTTCGTTCGCCTTGTAGCGGATGACGGCATCCGGCTGATAGGCGACGAAGGTGAATGCGCCAGTCCCGAGCGGCTGCTGGTTCAGCTGCTCCATCTTCTTGTCGGCCTGCAGCTTGTCGGCATATTCCTTCGACAGGATCGAGGCGAAGTCCATAGCGAGGTCGGCGAGGAAAGGAGCTTCCGGGCGGTCAAGGACGAACTTGACGGTGAGATCGTCAACCTTGTCAATCGACTTGATGAGCTTCGGGAAGCCCATGCCATCGGCATATTCGTAGGTACCGCCGGCGACATACTTCGCCCAGGGGCTGTCCGTGCCGAGCTGACGGCTGATCGAGAAGATCACGTCATCAGCGTTGAGGTCGCGCGTCGGCGTGAAGAAGTCGGTGGTCTGGAACTTGACGCCCTTGCGGAGCTTGAAGGTGTATTCCTTGCCGTCCGGAGACACGGTCCAGCTTTCGGCAAGGCCCGGCTCGATTTCGGTGCTGCCATGCTTGAATTCGACAAGGCGGCTATAGACCGTGCGCGACGAGGCGTCGAAAGTATTGCCTCCGGTGTAGAGACCCGGGTCAAAACCTTCCGGCGAGCTTTCCGAGCAATAGACAAGCGTTTTTGACCAGGCGGACGTCGCCATGACCGAAGCCAGGGCTGTCACTGCCAGCAGGACAGAAATCTTTTTCATGATATCGTTTCCCAGATTTGTTATTCTTTTGAAGCCGTGGACACCACCAGAGGTTCCTATTCGGATCGCGCCGATGGAACTTTATTTTAAGTTTGAAAGCAACAAGCGCCGCCTAAAATTTTTCCAATTTCTAGAGTTTGGAAATTTTTGGACGAAAAAACCTCTGAATTGGTAATTTTCTGGCAAAAATTTGCACGCTTTTAGCAGATTCAGAACGATTTGCCGTTTTCCTCTTCCAATCCGCCAACCGCCTATTGCCCGGATAGGAGGCAATACAAACGAAAATCCGCAGCTACCGGCGGTAACTGCGGACTGAAACATGTTCGAATTTCAGAGGACCGATCAGGCGGCCGGGGCTGCAGCCACCGGCTTCTTCGCAATCGCCTTGTGATCCTTGTCGGTAAGGCCGAGGAGGAAGTTGATCTGCGGGCGCGCCTTGACGAGGTCGTCGATGGAATATTCGGTCAGAACGTCGAAGAAAGCATTGAGCGCCTTGCGCAACGCCGAGTTGAGACCGCAGCTATCGACCAACGGGCATTCCACCACGCCATCCTCGAAGCATTCCGCCATGGCGAAACTGTCTTCGGTAACACGGACGACATCGAACAGGCTGATATCGGTCGCCGGCTTGCCAAGGCGCACGCCGCCATTGCGGCCACGCACCGTTTCGACAAGGCCAGCCTTGGTCAACGGCTGCAGAATCTTAAAGAGAAACAGCTCAGATACGCTGTATGCCCTGGCGATTTCCGGAATTCGGCTCAGATGGCCTTCATTAGCGGCGCAATACATGAGCATGCGCACTGCGTAATTGGTCTGCTTGGTCAAACGCATGCCGATCTCCTGGAATCGAGGCTGCTTAGGGGCTGGCCCCGTATATAGTGGCTTTCTTAGTTTTGAACAATTCCAAAATATGAAATTCATATTCAGCTTATTTAGAAAGCCTAAGCCCTTCACCCCTTCGGCTTTCTCCCCTTCTCCTTCAGCTCCCTGGCATAATCAAGGATCGCCTGCTTGCGCTCGGGTGTCCCCGGATGGGTTGAGAGCATGCTGGTACTGCTATGATCGCCAAGCCTCGTTTCAAGGATCTCGAAGAACCGTGAGAGTGCCGTCGGATCCATGCCCGCCGCCTGCATCAGCTCGACGGAGCGGCGATCGGCCTGTGCCTCCGCTTCGCGGGAATAGGAAAGCGCAAGTAGGCCGCCGCCTTGCGTCAATAGGTCCTGAATGCCGGACCCTACGTCACCGGCTATCAAAAGCACGAGACCTGCAACACCCGCAGCACGGTAAAGCTGACGCAGGCTGTGCCTGTATTCGACGTGACCGATCTCATGGCCGAGCACGGCGGTAATCACTTCCTTATCACCGCCGGCAAGTTCGACCAGTTGATCAGTCAGAACGAGGTTTCCGTCCGGCAGCGCGAAGGCGTTTGGACCGATGAGGCCGCCATCGCGGAAATTCAAATGGTAACGGCCGGCACCACCTTCCGCATTTGCGGCTATCATGGCGAAATCATTACGAATTTCCGTCTGCTGTGCCGTCGGCAGCTTGCTGGGGCCGAAGGTCACCTGGTCCAATGTCTTCAGCGTCCCTGCGGACATCATCTCCGGCACCACGGGCGGCGTCACCAGCACCGCAACCTCCACCAAGACCGGCAGGGCATAGCGATAGATGGCCGAAGCAAGGACGATCGTCGCGAGAGCAAAGGCGATCAGACGGGGACGAACGATCTCAAGCCCATGAATGAAACCACTGCGTCCCTCGCCGCGGCTTCGCAGGTAAGCATCGACAGCGTCGTTATCGCGGGTTTCAAAAACCGATTCATTTCCGAACATAACGCGACGCGGGATGGAGCCGACGCGCGGGCTGACCTCGATATCCGAGCGGATGCCCCAGGCGAGCCGCTTGCCTTCCTCATTCTCTTCAGACGAGAGCACGATAAGGGACCCGCCGATATCCATCAGCCGGGACGGAACCTCCCGGCTGGAATGCGGCGGATGCCAGACACCCGTCGCGATCGTCTGCGGATCAGAAGCCAAAGTCGAATCCATCGACATCGAGATATTCCGCGCTGATCGCGTTGCCGGTCGAGCGGATCTGGTCGAACACGACGCCGATTTCGCCATCGATACTGATCGCCGTATGCTCCGCCAAGAAGCGCTGCATGCGCACCGCCGCCCAGGGGCGCATCAATCCGAGAGTTACCAGGGTGACAACGACATTCGAAATTGCAATCCATGCATAGCTCCGGCGACCGAGGTCGCTTCTGAGCTCATGACGATGATCGACCGTTGCGGCCGACCAGACGATGTTGCGCACCGTCGCGCGGTAATAAAGACCAGCGAATAGGTAAATCGGGAAAATAAGCACAATCATCCAATGCCACAGGCTGAGGCTGCCCATTTCCGGTCCCATCGAGTTGCTGCTGAAACCGATCGCGAAAGCGCTGACAACTCCTAATATCACGATGCTTACGATCATAATCGCGATTACGGTGACGAGGGCCTGGTAGAGCGCGCCCAATCGCGGTTCGGTCGAGAACGGCCGATCACCATAGCGCAGATTTTCGAAGATATATTTATAGAACCAGCGGCTTGCGATCGGGGACAGTAGCCCAAACGATACAATCGTTACCAGGGCGCCGAGGAAGATTGCCTTGAATGCGCCGCCATAGGTCCCGACGAAATCGAAGCGCACATTGCGATAGCTCGTGACCCGCGCATTGAACCGAAGGCCGCGCATGAGGAACCATGGGAATACCACCAGCAAGACGGGCCAGATCACCAAAACTGCCAGCGGCGCAACATGCGAAAGTACATTCAACACGAAGAAAACGCCGAACACGATCAGCCGGCCGATCAATATCTGCTTGCCCTTGGCGTGATATTCGAAACTGTGGTCCATAATGACCGTATTCCCATAGAAATACCGGTTCCGGCGGACCTTTGCCCAGGCTGAATAAATACCCAGCGTAACGATCGTCAGCAGAATATTGACGATCCAGATGCCGAAATATTCGGAGGCGTTGCCCGTAAAGGAAGCCCTTTGGAAAAAGGGCCTTCCGCCCAACGGATAGCTCTGCTCAACAACTGCCATGCTATGTTCCCCTACCCACAAGAGGACGAGCGTTCCCACGGGCGCTCCCAGTAAGCACCAGACGGTAGGCGACGTGTTGCGTGACACGTCACTCGCCTTAACATTGCATTTGAGATCAGGAAAACGACCGTCAATCAACGAAAAAATACAGGCTTACCCCACTTGAAGCGCGAGCGGGCAATTTGCCCACAAGACTGCAACCTTAATGCCACAACGGCGCGAATTCACTTATGGCGCAGACACCCAGACCGCCATTTCGCAGCCGCCCGGTTCGCGGAAATGGAACCGACGACCGCCCGGAAAATCGAAAGCCGGGCGGGTGATGACGCCGCCGGCGAATTCGACGGCACGCTGAGCAGCTTCCAGATCGGTGGTGCGCACGACGGGCAAAGGCGTGCCGGCCGCCTCCCCCGCGTCCCCGTCTATGCCGGCATCTATTCCGGCCGCCTCGATGACATGGTAAGTCGGTCCATAGCTGACAAAACTCCAGTCGAAGGCTTCCTCGAAGAAGCGGCGGGTCTTCAGGCCGTCTTTCGACGGAAATTCGAGATAGTCGATCTGATAGGTCACGGCCATCGCGCGGCCCTCCCGTTGTTCTTGTTTTGTTCTAAATGAAAACAGCGGCCCTGACAAGATGACTCCATCGAAAACAAACGCAATAAAAAAGCCGCCGTCCGAAAAAATTCCGGACGACGGCCGATGGAAGCCAATGATTGCGGTGCTTATTTCATCGTCGGCATGACGAATTCGGCGCCATCCTTGATACCGGACGGCCAGCGCGCGGTGATCGTCTTCGTGCGCGTCCAGAACTTGATGGAGTCCGTGCCGTGCTGGTTGAGGTCACCGAAGCTCGAAGCCTTCCAGCCGCCGAAAGAGTGGTAGGCGAGCGGAACCGGGATCGGAACGTTGATGCCGATCATGCCGATATTGATGCGCGAAGCGAAATCGCGAGCTGCATCGCCGTCACGGGTGTAGATGGCGACGCCGTTGCCGTATTCGTGCTTCATCGGCAGGTCGAGGGCGTCCTCGTAGTTCTTGGCGCGAACGACCGACAGAACCGGCCCGAAGATCTCGGTCTTGTAGATGTCCATCTCTGGCTTAACGTGATCGAACAGCGTGCCGCCGACGAAATAGCCGTCTTCATAACCCTGCAGCTTGAAGCCGCGGCCATCGACGACCAGCTTGGCGCCTTCTTCGACGCCACGGTCGATCAGGCCGTTGACGCGGTTATAGGCATCCTTGGTGACGAGCGGGCCCATGTCGGCCTTCTCATCGGTATAGGGGCCGATGCGCAGGGATTCGATCTTCGGAACCAGCTTTTCGACGAGACGGTTGGCCGTCTCCTCGCCGACCGGAACCGCGACCGATACCGCCATGCAACGCTCGCCGGCCGAGCCGTAGCCGGCGCCCATCAGGGCGTTGACGGCCTGGTCCATATCGGCGTCAGGCATGATGATCATGTGGTTCTTGGCGCCGCCGAAGCACTGAGCGCGCTTGCCGTTCATGGCGGCCGTGCCATAGACGTAGCGGGCGATCGGCGTGGAGCCGACGAAGGAAACGGCAGCGATATCCGGATCCGTCAGGATGGCATCGACGGCAGCCTTGTCGCCATTGACCACGTTGAGGATGCCTGCCGGCAGGCCGGCTTCGATCATGAGTTCGGCAAGGCGGATCGGCAACGACGGATCGCGCTCTGACGGCTTCAGGATGAAGGCGTTGCCGCACGCGATCGCCGGCGCGAACATCCACATCGGGATCATGCCTGGGAAGTTGAACGGCGTGATGCCGGCGCCGACACCGACCGGCTGGCGGATGGAGTACATGTCGATCGCTGGGCCAGCGCCTTCGGTGAACTCACCCTTCTGCAGATGCGGAATGCCGCAGACAAATTCGCAGACTTCGAGGCCGCGGATGATATCGCCCTTGGAATCCTCGACCGTCTTGCCGTGCTCCGAAGAGAGCAGGGTCGCCAGCTCATCCATGTTCTGGTTCAGCAGTTCGACGAACTTGAAGAAAACGCGGGCGCGGCGCTGCGGGTTGGTGGCGGCCCATTTCGGCTGCGCAGCCTTGGCATTTTCGACGGCTGCGCGCAGTTCGTCGACGCTCGCGAGCGCGACGGTTGCCTGCACTTCGCCGGTTGCCGGATTATAGACGTTGCTCGTGCGTCCGCTCGTGCCGGCGACGTGCTTGCCGCCGATGAAATGACCGATCTCACGCATGGATGTGCCTCCTCGTTTTCTTGGATGCTGACAGGATGGCACTTCAATTTGCACAAATCAATGAGCTGCTATAAGCAACCGTTGTGCAAAAATTGAAGTCCGAAAGCATGCCCGCAAAGGTGTATGGCGGTTTTTGCGATAACGACATGCGGAAGACCACAGGGATTTAAAGTGCAAGAGAGGATATGCTGGTGGATTGGGATGATGTCCGCATGTTTCTCGCCGTGGCGCGCACCGGGCAGATCCTGGCCGCTTCGAAACGGCTGGGCGTCAACCACGCCACCCTCTCCCGCCGCGTGACGACGCTGGAGGAACGGCTGAAGACGCGGCTGCTCGTGCGCCGCACCAATGGCTGCGACCTGACGGCGGAAGGAGAGATCTTCCTTCACGCGGCAGAGCGCATGGAAACGGAGATGCTGCGCGCGCAGGCAAGCGTCGGTCACCTCGACAGCGCGATCACAGGCACGGTTCGTATCGGCGCGCCCGACGGCTTCGGGGTTTCCTTTCTCGCGCCGCGGCTCGGGCGACTGATCGCCCGCTATCCGGAGCTGCGCATCCAGCTCGTGCCCGTTCCCCGCTCCTTCTCGCTGTCGCAGCGCGAGGCCGATATCGCCATCACGTTGGAACGGCCGGAGCAAGGTCGCCTGGTCTCCTCCAAGCTCACGGATTACACGCTCGGGCTCTATGCCTCGAAAGCCTATCTGGAACAGGCGGGATTGCCCGACAGCATCGAGGCGCTGAAGCTGCATCCGCGCGTCGGCTATGTCGAAGACCTGATCTTCACGGCATCGCTCAATTTTTCCGGTGAGATCATGCGCAGCTGGGACGCCTCGTTCGAGATCTCCACGGCCATCGGCCAGACGGAAGCAGTGCGTTCTGGCGCAGGCGTCGGTATTCTGCATGATTATATCGCAAGGCAGTTTCCGGAGCTCACCCGCATTCTGCCGGATGTCTCCATCAAGCGTGCCTACTGGACGACCTATCATGAGAGCGCTCGCGATCTCGTGCGTGTGCGCACTGTTGCCGACTTTTTGCAGGAACTGGTGAGCGAGGAGCGGCGGATCTTCCTGTGAATAACGCCGATGGAGGCGCCTCCGACTCGAAGGTAATGGTCACGGCATCAAGCTGCACCACCATGATGGCGCATGCGGCGGTTGAGCTTCCGCATGCTTCGGCGGCTCCTCGTTCTCGTCGGGGTTGGGCACGGGAGCTTCATCCGGCAACCTGTCCGGCTCCGGCTCTCCAATCGGCGGCTTCGGCGCCCAGCCTGGCTCCGGCATCGGAGGCGTATCGGGAATAGGCTCGTTCGGTACAGACATGCCCGCTCCTTTCGTCTGCTTGCCGATATGGACACAACGATGAGCGATGCCGACGGTTCCAAGATAATTTGGGGATGCGGGCAGCGTTTGCGATAGAGGCGCGGTTCGCCACCCTCACGCCTTGCTGCTGGACAAAGGCCGGATGAAGCCTAGTATTTTCGCGGAGAGATCAGGAGCCAGGACGATGAGCGACAAGAAGCAGCAGAAACTGGACGAGAAGGAACACAAGGAACAGGACGATTATCTGGAGGAAGCGCTGGAGGAGACTTTTCCGGCAAGCGATCCGATATCGCCCGGCCATGTCTCGAAGAAGCCTGAAGACAAGAAGTAGGCCCGCCAGGCCAAAGGCGTCGGCATCTTCTACGAACGAACCGGGGAGAAAATGGTACGGTTGGGGGGTCTCGAACCTCCGACCTCAGGTGCCACAAACCTGCGCTCTAACCAACTGAGCTACAACCGCACTTGCTCGCGTCGCCGCGAACGGGGGTGACATACGAGGACTTTGAAATTATTTCAAGTCCTATCTCCCCGCAATATGAAAAAGCTTTGCAGATATCCAAATGATGATACGCGGCCAGATACCGGCCAGGCCGGCTTCTGCTGCAAATGAAAAGTCCCGCCCCAGGCTTTTACCTGGGAACGGGACATTCGTGCCTTGGGAGGCTTGTCAGAAATGATTAGGCCTTGAAGGAGGCCATTGCCTTTTCAGCGGCGTCCTTGGCCGGCTTTGCCAGCTTTTCAGCAACCTTCTTGGTGGTGTCCTGAATGGACTTGGCCTGCTCGACGGTAACTTCGGCCTGCTTGCGGATGAAAGCGGTCTGAAGTTCGAAGAGTTCCGCAGCTGACTTGACGCGAAGCAGGGCTTCCATGTGAGCCAGCGAGCTTTCAGCATTGGTGCGCAGAACGTCGATAGCCTTGAGGCCGATTTCTACGGAACCAGCCTGTGCAGTCTGAACGGTTGCTTCAACCGTCTTGCCTGCCTCTTCGGTGGCGGCCTTTAGCTTTGCAAAGGCTTCCTTGGACTGGGCAGCGCCCTTTTCCGCGAAGTCGCGGAAGGATTCGGAGAACTTGGACGGGTCGAATGCCGCCGTTGAAAAAACGTCGTCTTTCTTTACAGTAGCCATGATTACGCTCCTAAAAGGGCCCTCTTTGAGGTGGGCCGCCGTGAACCTGTGTGAGGAGTATATAATATAAATTATTGTGCAGTGCAACATAATTGTGCGCCGCACAAGGCGTTAACCTTTCCGGCCGAAAAATGGACCGTTCGCTGGACCGAAAAGCGGGGTGCCGTTATTAATAAACCGTTAAATCACGAGAGGCGGTTACGCCCGCAAAACAGGTTGGAAAATGCCCGCAATTCAATATCCGTTCATTGACATTGCCGTGCATCCGCGCGTTCGGGAGCGTTTCGCGCGCGGTGAAGCCATGGTCATGTTCTCGACCGGCATGGACCGCGTGCTATGGGCAAACGCCGCCGGCGCCAACCTTTTCGGCTATAATATCATTTACGATTTCCTCGAGCAGGGACCGAAGTCCGGCGACATCTCGTTTCGCCAGATCGAGGCGACCGCGCGTGGCCTCGGTGCGGTCGGCGACCAGCGCACATTTCTGATCCGCATGGCTTCAGGCTTCCAGCGGGCCGTCGTCAATGCGGCTGTCGAACTCATCCGCATCCAGGCCGGCGAAGAAGCGGTGCTGTTCTCCTCTCCGGTCTCCTCAAAGCCGCTCACATCAGCCGAATGCGCCAAGCGCATGATCGATGGGTTCGACGATCCCGATACCCATATGGCCGTCATCGGCCGCGATGGCGAGATCGTTACCGCCTCAGCCGGCTTCAGGACGCTTGGCGTAACGCCGCAGACCGCGCGGATGATGACGACCATGGCCGGCGCACAGTCGGATCGGCTGATCAAGCGACCGATCCCGACCGGGCGTGGTTATCTGCCCGCCGCCATCGGCAAGCTCTCCGAAATCCCGGCCCTACACCTGCTGTTCGTCGTCGAAACGGTGCTTGGCCATCTCGACCCGACGGAAAGCCTTGCCGACGAAGGCCGCTCCGCTGCGGCCAGCGAACCGCAGGCGGAGGAAACCCGCAAGGAGCTCGAGGCAGCAGTGCCGGATGAGGAGCCGAAGCCCGCGCCCGCCGCACCCTTCGGCGACATCATCGATGCGGTGGCTGAGATCGAGGAACTGGACGAGACACCGGAATATCGCGAGGACGAGCAACAGGAGGTGGCCCCGGCCGCCGGAAGCTCGAGCGAAGCCGGAACGGAAGCGGCTGCCGATGCGGATATCGCGACCGACGCAATGGCCGAAACCGAAGCTCACGCCGATGAGCATCAGCCGGAAACCGTGAAGGACGGCGGAGACAATGCTGCCGCAGAGGCGACGGCAGCTGCAGAGCCGTCTTCGCGGGAAGCCCATGCAGATACCGAAAACACGCCCGCACAAGGCTTCAATTTCAAGCGCAACGGACGCGCCACCCGTTTCGTCTGGAAGATCGATGCCGCCGGCCATTTCAGCGAGGTTTCGCGCGAATTTGCCGATGCGGTGGGGCCGCATGCCGCCCAGATAGCCGGCACGGCGTTTGTCGATGTGGCCCGCCGTTTCAATCTCGATCCGGACGGCAAGATCGCGGAACTATTGGCGCGGCGCGACACATGGTCCGGCCGCACGATCTACTGGCCGGTGGAAGGGACGAGCCTGACCGTGCCGGTCGACCTTGCCGCCCTGCCGACCTATACGCGCAGCCGCGAATTCGATGGCTTCAGGGGCTTTGGCGTCGTCCGCCTGGCGGATGCCGTCGAAGATCCGATGAAGCGCGGCATGGCTCTCAGCACGCAGGTGGCTGACGACGCTGCGACCGATGCCGAAATGCCCCTGGAAGCAGAGGCGGTATCGAACGAGTCTCTCGCCCCCGAAGTTGAAACCCCTCCGACGACAGAAGAAATAGAGAGCTCCGCTCAGGATAGCGTGGAAGCCGACCTGGCTCCCACTTACGAACCGCCCGCCCTGCGAATTTCCGAGACGCCGAACCGTCGAGAGTCGGACAAGGTCGTTCGCCTGCATGAGCGCCGGACATTGGCGCAAACCGGCCTTTCACTCAGCGAACAGGCAGCCTTCCGCGAAATAGCCCGCCAGCTTGAACCTCTGGGCAAACGCGCGGAACCGTCTGGGGAGCAGCCCGGTGACGAACCGCATGAGGACGGTACCGACACCCCGCCGCAACCGAATGCGGCAGACGAGATCCTTTCCGAGACCTCCGAAACGGGCGGTGAAAATGGCCAAGTCGACGACCAGCAGCCGGCTATACCAGGTGTAGAAGAAAAAGCATCGCCGCCGGTCGTGACGTTCATTGAAGCGGCGGATGATAACAGCCCGAAAACGGCTGACGAGGCCACCACCGAAGTTGCGCCGGCAGCAGCCGAGCCGGAGGAAGATTTCGACCCCCTCGATGTCCTGAACAACGCCATTCCGTCACGCGTGAAGATGCGCACGGGCCTGTCGTCCGACATCGTCGACCAGCTGCCGCTCGCGATCCTCATCCACGCCGGTGACCGCCTGATCCACGGCAATCCGGAATTCCTACGGCTGACCGGCTATGACAGCCTCGATGAACTCGAACAGGTCGGCGGGTTGGATGCGCTGCTGCAGCGCAATGACCTGGAAGGCAAGACCGAGCAGCCCGGCGCGATGATGGTGGTGCGCGCCGACGATGCGCTGGTGCCGGTGACGGCCCGGCTGCAGTCGATCCGGTGGGAAGACGGCACAGCCTTGATGTTGGCGTTGATGCCGGTGGAAAAAAGCGAGCCGCCCGCACCGCCGCCACAGCCAATTCCTGAAGAAGCCCGCCCGGAACGCATCCTCGAAAAGGTCGCCAAGTTGCAGGTGGAGATCGAGGAGCTGCGCTCGACGCTGGAAACGGCAACCGACGGCGTAATCATCATCGGCCAGGACGGTGAGATCCGCTCGATGAACCGCTCGGCAAGCGCCCTCTTCAATTACGACGATCAGGAAACCCGCGGCAAACCTTTCGTGATGCTTTTTGCGCATGAAAGCCAGAAGGCGGTGCTCGATTATCTCGGCGGCCTTTCGGGCCATGGCGTCGCCAGTGTGCTGAACGACGGCCGCGAGGTGATCGGCCGCGAGGCCTCCGGCGGCTTCGTGCCGCTGTTCATGACCATGGGCCGGCTGAACTCGTCGAACGGCTATTGCGCCGTCATCCGCGACATCACGCAATGGAAACGCACCGAAGAAGAGCTGCGCAACGCCAAGCGCGCCGCGGAAACCGCCAATGCCCACAAGACGGATTTCCTTGCCCGAGTGAGCCATGAAATCCGCACGCCGCTCAATGCCATCATCGGCTTTTCCGACATGATGGCCGGCGAGCGCTTCGGGCCGATCGGTCACTCACGCTACATCGAATATGCCACCGATATCGGCCGCTCCGGCCGCCACGTGCTCGACATCGTGAACGACCTTCTCGATATCTCGAAGATCGAAGCCGGCGAGATGGACCTGGATTTCGCCTCGGTCGGCCTGAACGAAGCGATTACCGAAGCGGTGTCGCTTGTGCAGCCGCAAGCCAACAGCCAGCGCGTCATCATCCGCACCGCTCTGTCGCAAGCCGTGCCGAATGTCGTCGCCGACCTGCGCTCGATCAAGCAGATTGCGCTGAACATCCTTTCGAATGCCATCCGCTTCACGCCATCGGGCGGCCAGATCGTCGTGTCGACTGCGTATGAGGGCAATGGCAGCGTTGTCCTGCGCATCCGCGATACCGGCGTCGGCATGACGCGCTCGGAGCTGGAGCAGGCGATGAAGCCCTTCCGGCAGGTGTCCACCAATTCCCGCAAGCGCGGCGATGGCACGGGCCTGGGACTGCCTCTGACCAAGGCGATGGTCGACGCCAACCGGGCGACTTTCTCGATCAACTCGGCTCCGAACGAAGGCACGCTGGTCGAGATCACCTTCCCCTCGCCACGGGTATTGGCGAATTGAGATGATCTCGGCGTGCCGTCAAAACCAGAGATCGCGCACGCATCGCCCGTCGGAAGGAAGGTCTTCAAACGTGTCAAGCCCATCGAAGTGATCGATCGGCAGGTCGGCAACGAGATCCGGCGGCGCCAGCCGAACATTGACCGCCATGCGCCGGCGGCCATCCTTTTGCAGCCTCAGGCCGCGCCAGCTCACCACGCAGGCGCAGGACGGGCAGAACAGTATTTCGAGAGACGGCCTGTCCTTGCCGGCGCGGGTATAGGAGGCAGTCTGGCCCGTGACGGAGACCCGCTCTCCTTCGTAATCGTAGGCCCATAGCGTGCCGTAACGCCGGCAGAGCGTACAGTTGCAGGCGGTAATCGAGCCTGGATCGCCTTCGAGCGTCCAGCCCGCCTTGCCGCAATGACACGAGCCGATCAGCATGGTTTACTTTACCTAAAGTGCTTTAGGAGTCTTGCGAAAGGACCAGTCCGTCGAGAGTGATGTCGTTTGCGTGCCTGACCTCGCCGTCTGCGATCCAAACAGGTTTTCCGATACAATCCGCCCGTCCGTTCGAAACGACAATGCCATCCCCATCATTGCAGGCCAGAATTGGTCGGTTCGTGAACTTGCTGTAACGGATAAGCTCGTTGAGATAGCTTGCCTTTTCGTTCAGGTGCGGAAAGAATTCGAATGGCACGAGGTCGAGCGCCGTTTCCTTGACCAGAGCTTCCGGCATTTCACCTGTGAACAGGGCGTCGGTGGCAATCGTCGGTGTCATGAGAATGGCGCCGGCGCTGGTCCCAATCAAAACACCGCCGCCGAGCGCCCAATCTCTCAGAAGCGAGAGCATCCCGCTTCGTCGCAGCCGCTGTAGATATTCAGCAGTGTGACCACCCGTCAGATGAATGCCATCGCACGCGAAAAGCGCTTCTCTGTCTTCGATAGCCCTCGACCCTTCCGGATCATAGAACAGCGACACCTCTATACCGTGGATATTATAATATTGCCTACGGTCGTTAAAAAAGCGCCGGTCCGGTTCAGGGCCAGATGGAATGTATCCGATCCGGTTTCCCAATTTGAGAGCAGCCATCATTGACAGAAGCTTGAGGTCCACTCTTCTGTTCTCAGGTATTATTTGATCACTATAAAAGACTAGATTGACCATACTGGATTCCAACGGAAGGGTGATCGAGCCTTCCACAGTGTGCGGCGAAACAGGCACTATTAAAACTGCCGCCAGTCTTCATTCCAAGCACGATCTGCAGAACTTGCACCTGTCGAGCGCTAAAATGGCGATGTTAGTCGGGTTGGCAGTAGCGCTGATGGGCATTTGGCTGCCCTTGCGCGATTGAGGACGCCAATGCGTCTGCCGTCAGGAAACGAAGACAGTCCAGCCAACGCCCAAAGCTGCAGATGCCAATAAGGTCGATATCACCGACATCTTCAGGCGAAATATGGCGATGGCGGCAAGCAAGGTCAGCACTAGCGAGGGCAATGAAAGCGAGGTCAGAACGGGCACATCCATCGTCCACGAACCATAGGCCAAGCTTGTGGTCTGACCGAACAGCACATGCAGCCCGAACCAAATCGCGAGATTGAGGATGACGCCCACTACAGCTGCCGTTATCGCAGACATGGCACCGGTCAGCGCGACATTGCCGCGCATCTTCTCGATGAACGGCGCACCTGCAAAAATCCAAAGGAAGCTCGGCAGAAAGGTGACCCACGTTGTCAGCATGGCAGCGAAGGTCGCCGCCGCAAGGGGGCTAAGGGTGCCGGGATTGCGATAACCCGCCAGGAAACCAACGAACTGCGTGACCATGATCAGCGGTCCCGGGGTCGTTTCCGCCATTCCCAGACCGTCCAGCATCTCGCCCGGTCGCAGCCAACCCAATTGCTGGACGGCCTCTTGTGCAACATAAGCCAGCACGGCATAGGCGCCCCCAAAGGTTACGATTGCCATCTCGCTGAAGAATATCGCGATTTTGGAAAAGACATTGTCGGGGCCGAGCGTCATCACGAGGGCCGCAACCGGAATGAGCCATGCGGCCGCCAGCACACCCGAGGTCTTCAGAGACCAGGCGAGGTTTGGTCGAGCGTGCAAAGGGATCTCCTCGCCAAGAACGGAGTCCTTGTCTTCCAGAATTGTCCCGGAGCCCGACTTGTGCCCGCCGCCCATCTTGAAGGCGGCAACCCCTGCCCGAGAGGCCAGGTAGCCGATAAGCCCGGCTCCAACGATGATGACGGGGAACGGAACATGCAGGAAGAAGATCGCCACGAAGGCAGCGGCGGCCAAAGCAACCATAGCCCTGCTCTTGAGGGCTCGGCTCCCGATGCGAAAGACCGCCTGAACGACGACCGCCAGCACGGCGCATTTGAGCCCGAAGAACATCCCTTCGATAAAGGTCAGGTTTCCGAACAGGACATAAACGTAACTGAGCGCGAGAATTGCCAGGAAGCCCGGCAGGACGAACAGAATGCCGGCGATCATCCCACCCAGGGTCCTGTTCAGCAGCCAGCCGATATAGATTGCAAGCTGATGCGCTTCTGGGCCCGGCAGCAACATGCAGTAGTTCAGGGCATGAAGGAACCTGTGCTCTCCTACCCATTTCTTCTCGTCGACAACGATGCGGTGCATGACGGCGATCTGCCCAGCCGGTCCGCCGAAACTCAGGGCGGCGACGCGGATCCAGACCTTAATGGCCTCATGGAGGGGAACGATGTCCCGATCAGCCGCGCTTGATCGCTCGGCTACATTTTTTGCGAGGTCGGTCATAGTCTCTTACATCTTCCTCGGATTTGGCCAATTGTGCGTCTCTTCCGTCGCATCACGACACCAGCGATAGAAGGCATCGTAAAGCGCCATGCCGGCTTCCAACTGCTGCAGGTCGTCGTTGAACATTCGCGAAAGCCCAAGCGAGGCCGCAAGCAGCCCCGGCACTTCCGGTGCCAAGTCCGGCCGGGCGGTATCGGCGCCCCGAACGATGGTTGCAAGATGAAGGAGAGGTTCTGTGCCGAAACCGAATTCCTCGATCATGACATCGAAGGTGCACAGCTCGCCGCGATGGCTCCAGAAGACATCCTCTATATCGAATGGTGTCGCTTTAAAGCGATCGCCGACGGCCGAAACTTCGGTTGCGGGAACGAACAGGAAGATTGCTGACGGATCGATGAAGCGCCGGATCAGCCATGGGCAAGCGATACGATCGATCTTCGGCCGTGCCCTCGTTACCCATACGGTCCGCCCCTTGGCATCGCGGGGAGGCAGCTTTTCCTCGGCGACCAGCATGTACTTCGCGCTGCGCCACGCTTCGAACCCGCCTTCGAGGACCTCCGCCTCCTTTCCCACGACGCGCAGATGGGCAGCAACTCCGTGGGCGAGTTTCTGTCCTTTCTGACAGAGAATGATGGCAGGCCCCGCCAGTTCGCTCGCCCAGTCGGCTACCCTTCGATAGTCGCGACGACTGGAGCCGGGAATAAGACGAGGATCAGCGGCGAAATCCTCGTCATTACGGACATCGATAATCGCAGGCAAATTGGGCGTGCCGATAATGCGATTGAGCTTGTCGGGTGTAATTTCCAGAAATGACGGCATAGCGCGTCCTCCGTTGGCTCGGTTTCACGGACGCGATTCTTCAGCCGTAGCCTCGTGGGGTGATCGCAGCCCCATGATCAATTTTCTGCCTGACGTGCTTTAAATGTCAAGCCGAATAACCGCGTGCCGCACCGGGCAAACATTCCTCGGCTTCCGCAACCACTTGCAAATTGATCGTAACGTCGCGGTTGTCGTGAAGTTCTGTCGCGACGATGGGAGGTCCCGACGACGTCAACCGCGCCGACGGCCAAGAATATCTGATGTATCTTCTTAGTATTATCGATGGCAAACTTAAACTCAGGCGCCTTCTGTGAGATAATTCATCCTTGCGACCGACTATTCCGGTCGGTCATTGGGCACATAGGGGGATCCAATGTCATCGACGGCAGTAGAAGCAGACGTAGGCGAAGTTTCGCCCAATCTAGTGGTCGATGCGATGTTTGCGTGCCGAAAGACGGCCGCCATCGTAGCCGCCATAGAACTCGATCTTTTTACCTTGATTGGCGACGGCAGCAATGCAGCATCCCTGGCGGCCGCAACAAATGCAGCCGAAAGAGGCGTGCGCATTCTGTGCGACTATCTCGTTGTGAACGGCTTTCTCACGAAAACAGGCAATCAATATGCTCTGACCGCATCCAGCCGAGTTTTCCTCGACCGGCATTCACCAGCCTATATGGGCGGGGCCATCGAATTCCTGGCCGCCCCGGAGATCCTCAAGCAGATCCTGGACGATCCGTCTTCCTATGTCCGCAACGGCGGGTCCATTGGATTGGCAAACATGTCTCCGGACAATCCGGTGTGGGTGAAATTTGCTCGCGGCATGGGCTCGTTCACTGGCGGCAGCGCGATCGGCCTCGCCACCGAAATGGCCAACTTGCCCATGCAGCCAAGGAAGATACTCGATATCGCCGCAGGGCACGGGCTTTTCGGGATCGAGATGGCGAAGGCTTTTCCTTCGGCCGAGATCGTTGCGGTCGATTGGGGCTCCGTTCTGGAATTGGCCAAACGTAATGCGCAGCAATTTGGCGTCGCCGAACGCTACAAGGTCATTGCCGGCAGCGCATTCGAAGTCGACTGGGGCACGGACTATGATCTTATCCTGCTGCCGAACTTCCTGCATCACTTCGACCTGGAAACTTGCGCCGAATTGCTTAGGAAGAGCCGGGCTACCTTGAGCGCCGAGGGCAAGGTGGTTGCGGTGGACTTCGTGCCCAACGACGATCTCGTATCGCCGCCCTTCCCAGCCGCTTTCTCATGGGAGATGCTGGCCAGTACGCCAAAAGGCGAGGCCTACACGCAGAAGGGCCTGACCGAGATGGCTAGGCGTGCCGGTTTTCATAATGTGAGGGTAAAGCCACTACCACCATCGCCGGCAAGCTTGATCTTCTTCGAGTAGCGGTGCCCGGAGTACCCGTCTCCTCTTGCCGGGGATGCGGAGATAGTGCCAAGGGGGCTACCGCCCCCTTGAACTCAGAGATAGAAATTATTCCCCCTGAACGCGCGCGGCCTTGCGCTTGGCCCTCGAATTCGGCTTGCCTGCTGACGGCCCGTCGTTCTTGGCGAAGCCCGGTTTTCCGGGCTTTTTCGCCCAGGGCTTCTTGTCGGAACGCTCGGAAACGCTGCCCTCGCCTGCATTCGCTCGCTCCGGCTTACGGTCGGACTTCCATTTCGCCTTCGGGCCGTCATTCGAACGCGGTCCCTTCTCAGCGAAGGGCTTCTTCTTTGCGAAGCCGCCTTCCCGCTTGGCCTGGAAATCCGGCATGCCGGCGAGCGGTTTGACCCTGATGCCGCGCTCCAGGGTCTTGTCAGGGCCGATGGCCGCGAGGAAGCGCTCAAAACTTTCCGTCGAGAGCTCGACGAAGGTTTCCTCAGGCTGCATCTTGATGGCACCGATGTCGCGCTTGGTCAGATTGCCGTTGCGGCAGAGCATGGGGATCAGCCAGCGCGGCTCGGCATTCTGCTTGCGTCCGACAGAGAGCGATACCCAGAGACCATCGGTGAAGTCGTTGCGCCCAGCAGACGAGCCCTCATCGCGAGGTGTGACCGGGAAATCGTCGCGGCGGGGCTTTCGGCGCTCGCCTTCGGCCGGCACGTCCTGCAATTCCTCGGGCGCGGAATGGCCGGCGCGATATTGCCGTAGGAATGCGGCAGCAACCTGCTCGGCGCCGTGGCGCTCCAGCAGCTGCCGGACGATCGACTCCTCGTCTTCGGCAAGCGGCGCTTCAAAGACCGGATCAGCGAGAAGACGCTCGTCGTCGCGCTGGCTCACTTCATCGGCTGACGGCGGCTTTGCCCAGGTGGCGCGGATGCAGGCTGCTTCCAGCAGGCGTTCGGTGCGGCGGCGGGCGCTGAGCGGCACGATGAGGGCGCTGACGCCCTTGTTGCCGGCGCGGCCGGTGCGGCCGCTGCGATGCAGCAGTGTGTCCGGATTGGTCGGCAGGTCCGCATGGATGACCAGTTCCAGGCCCGGCAGATCGATGCCGCGGGCGGCCACGTCGGTGGCGATGCAGACGCGGGCGCGGCCGTCGCGCATGGCCTGCAGGGCGTGGGTGCGCTCGTTCTGGCTAAGCTCACCTGAGAGCGCAACAACCGAAAAGCCACGATTGTTGAAGCGAGCCGTCAGGTGATTGACGGCAGCACGCGTCGAGCAGAAAACGATGGCATTGCGCGCCTCATAATAGCGCAGCACGTTGATGATGGCGTTTTCCCTGTCGCTCGGCACGACGGTCAGCGCGCGATAATCGATATCGACATGCTGCTTGGCCTCAGAGGCGGTGGCGATGCGGACGGCGTCGCGCTGATAGTTTTCGGCGAGCTTGGCGATCGAACGCGGCACGGTGGCGGAAAACATCAGCGTGCGACGATCAGACGGCGCGGATTCCAGAATGAACTCCAGATCCTCGCGGAAACCGAGATCGAGCATCTCGTCGGCCTCGTCGAGTACGACGGCCTTGAGTTCGGAGATATCGAGCGAATTGCGGCGGATGTGATCGCAGAGACGCCCCGGCGTGCCGACGACGATGTGGGCTCCGCGTTCCAGTGTCCGCCGTTCCGTGCGCATATCCATGCCGCCAACGCAGGAGGCGATCGTGGCGCCCGTGAGCCCATAGAGCCATTCCAGCTCGCGCTGGACCTGAAGCGCCAGTTCGCGGGTCGGTGCAATCGCCAGCGCCAGCGGCGCGCCGGCGCGGCCGAAACGTTCCGCGCCATCAAGCAGGCCGGGCGCCAGCGCCAGGCCGAAGGCAACCGTCTTGCCCGAGCCGGTCTGGGCCGAGACAAGCGCATCCTTGCCGGCCAGGCCCGGATCGAGCATGGCCTTTTGCACCGGCGTCAGCGTTTCGTAACCGCGCTTCGCCAAAGCCTGGGCAATCGCAGGAGCGATGCCTTCGAATTCAGTCATCATCTGTCTTTCGGAATTCTTCGCGCGCCATAAGGCGGCGATCATCGTGGCTCGCACGTCGCGAACCTCTTCTTCACGCGTGCACATACTTGCTCAAGGCGGCAATGTACAGAGCAGACGCGTTTTCGTGCGGGGCGAAACGAAAAAAAGGCAGCGAATCGCGCTGCCTTTGAAGTTTATGCTGTCGAAAAGCCAGCTCGAGTCGGGGAACTTCATGTCTCGGGCGCCGAGAGTGGCTCCAATCCGCTCCAGCTCATGCGAACGGTCTCAAGTTGGCCTTTACTTTTGACCAAGCTTTCTTAACGCGAGGTTAGCAAACGATGGTCATCGTTTGCCCGTCGGTTTTAAGGCTCACCTTAACTTTTGAGTTCTTCCAGCCCGGCGAAGAGATCGAGCGCTTCCGGATTGGCGAGTGCTTCCTTGTTCTTGACCGGACGGCCGTGCACCACCTCGCGTACCGCAAGCTCGACGATCTTGCCGGATTTCGTGCGGGGGATATCCGTAACCGCGATGATCTTGGCCGGCACATGGCGCGGCGAGGCGCCGGTGCGGATGCGGGTTTTCATCGCCTTAACCAGGTCTTCGGTCAGGGCGACGCCGGCGGCAAGGCGAACGAAAAGCACCACGCGGACGTCATCGTCCCAATCCTGACCGATGCAGAGCGCCTCCAGAACCTCGGGAATCTGCTCGACCTGATTGTAGATCTCGGCCGTGCCGATGCGCACGCCGCCGGGATTGAGTGTGGCGTCGGAGCGGCCGTGAATGATGAGGCCGCCATGCTCTGTCCACTCCGCGAAATCGCCATGGCACCAGATATTGTCGAAGCGCTCGAAATAGGCGGCGCGATATTTGGCACGCTCGGGATCATTCCAGAACATGACCGGCATGGAGGGGAACGCCTTGGTGCAGACGAGCTCGCCCTTCTCGCCGCGCACCGGCTTGCCTTCATCGTTCCAGACATCGACGGCGAGGCCGAGGCCCGGCCCCTGGATCTCGCCGCGCCAGACCGCTTGCAGCGGGTTGCCGAGCACGAAGCAGGAGACGATATCGGTACCGCCGGAAATGGAGGCGAGCTGGATATCGTCCTTGATGCCTTCATAGACGAAGGTGAAGCCCTCGGGCGACAGCGGCGAGCCCGTGGAGGTCATCAGCCGCAGGCTCGAAAGATCGTGAGAGGTCTTCGGCGTGAGGCCGCTCTTATGGACGGCGTCGATATATTTGGCCGAGGTGCCGAACAGCGCGAATTTCTCTTCCTGCGCATAGTCGAACAAAATGTTGCCATCGGGCGCGAAGGGCGATCCGTCGTAGAGGCAGAGCGTCGCGCCGGCGGCAAGGCCGGTCACCAGCCAGTTCCACATCATCCAGCCGCAGGTGGTGAAGTAGAAAACCTTCTCACCCGGCACGACGCCGCAATGCAGGCGATGCTCCTTGAGGAGCTGCAGCAGCGCGCCGCCGGTCGAATGCACGATGCACTTCGGGACACCCGTCGTGCCCGAGGAAAACAGGATGAAGAGCGGATGGGAGAAGGAGACGGGCTCAAACTCGACCGCTTTCGCCTCGAAGGGGGCAACCAGATCGTCGAGGGTTCGCCCGCCCGGCGTTGCCGCCACGACCGCCTCGGCATTGCCGGCATAGGGCACGATGACGGTGGGCGCTTTCAGGCGCTGAGCGATGGCGCTGACCTTTGCAGTGACATCCTGCAGCTTGCCGCCATACCAATATCCACTGCAGGCAATGAAGAGCTTCGGCTCGATCTGGCCGAAACGATCCATAACGCCCTGTTCGCCGAAATCCGGTGAACAGGAGGACCAGATTGCGCCGATCGACGCGGCCGCCAGCATGCAGGCAATGGTCTCAGGCATGTTCGGCATCATGGCCGCCACGCGGTCTCCCTTGCCGATGCCCTCGGCGCGGTAGGCCTGCTGCAGGCGAGATACCATCGCGGCCAGCCGGTCCCATGACCAACGATCACGCACCTTGTCCTCGCCCCAGAAGACCAGCGCATCGCCCTCGCCGCTTCGCGACAATAGGTTTTCGGCGAAGTTCAGCTCGGCATCGGGAAAGAAGCGGGCATCCAGCATGACATCGCCATGGATCAGCGCCCGCTCACCGCGCTTGCCCTTCACGCCGCAGAAATCCCATACCGCCGACCAGAAGTTTTCACGATCGGCGATGGACCAGGCATGGAGGCCGGCAAAATCTGCCAGCGAGAGGCCGAAGCGGCGATTGCACTCCTGCATGAAGGCAAACATCGGGCTCTGGTTGCGAAATTCCTCCGACGGCGTCCAGAGCGGCTGCTGATCCTGCATATTTCTCTCCCCGCTTTTCGCTCTATATAGCGATGTTGCAGCGCATTATAAAACATGGTGTTGTGGGCATTGCCAGTGCGTGATGTTTGCATCGGGCAAACATTTCCTATATCCGGCAAACTCAGGCAGACTATCCCTATCAGTTCAAGAGTCTCCTCGGGATCATGAGAGCTTCGAAAAACAACAAGTGGCGGTTGACGATGCGTTCGGCCTCGCGCTGGCTGCCTGCCTTTGCTCGCACGACCGGCCTCATTCTTCTCACGATCCTCATCGTGTTCGCTGTCTTCAGAGCGACTGCACCTTTCCTGATTTCAAGCGGCCTGGTGCGCTCCGGCATCGAGAAGGCACTTTCGGAATGGACGGGATATCGCGCCCAGATCGAAGGCGACCCGACACTTGATTTCTGGCCGACGCCACGCGTGACGCTCAACCAGGTCACCATCCGCGAACCGTCGAGGAACGGCAAGGTCCTTGGCCACGTCGATAGCCTCTCCGCGGATTTCTCGCTGTGGTCGGCGATCCGCGGGCACGCGCATTTCCACGAATTCCATTTCCTGCGCCCGACCCTTTACATCCGCCGCGACGAGAATGGCCTGATCGACTGGACGAACGAAGGCCGGCTTTCCAAGGCGATCGAGCAGGCGGGGGCCACCTCCGGCGACGGCATGCGGATGAGCAAGGAACAGGACGCGGCCATCGGCATGCTGACAATCGAGGACGGCAGCGTTGAGATGACCGACGAGCACAGCGGCAATATCTATAAGCTCAACGCCGTCAACGCCGACATCGCATGGCCACGACTTTCCCAGTCGCTGAGCGCCGTTATCCTTGCCCGCTTCAACGGTCAGGACATCAAGCTGAATTTCGATTCGACGCAGCCCCTGCTGTTCTTCGCCGGCAAGAATGTGAACACCACGACCAGCTTCGTCTCGCCGCTGATCAACTGGACCTATACCGGCATCACCAGCATAGCGGACTTTTCGGCGCTTTCGGGCAATCTGGATCTGAACGTGCCGAACGTTCCCTCCTTCATCGCCTGGAGCGGTCAGCGCCTGCCGGCAGCAGATGCCCTCAAGAATATCTCGCTCACCGCAAACATCGCAGCGATCGAAAACGGCCTGCGCTTCAACAATCTGAGCTTCAAAGTCAACGATTCCGCTGCCTCCGGCATCATGGACCTGAACTACACAAAAGCGGGCAAACCGAAGATTTCCGGCACGCTGGCGTTCGATCAGATGAACCTCAATCCCTTCCTGGCCGCCTTCTCCATGCGCCTTGCGGCTGAAACCGCCATCGATGCGCTGCTGAATGGCAACCCGCTGCAGCGGCTCGATCTCGACCTGCGGCTATCATCGAACAAGGCGGCTCTCGGCCCCTTCCAGTTCGATGATATCGGCGCCAGCCTGCTGGTGTTAGGCGGCAAGGCGAAATTCGATATAGGCGACAGCGGCTTCGAAAATGGTTCCCTGACCGCGCATCTTGAGGTCGCGCCGGGCGATTTCGACGGCGGCGGCAAATTGCAGATATCGATCCGAAATGCCGATTTCGGTGGGCTCTTCACGCGCCTGAAGCTGATTGGCCCGCTGCCTATGCCTTCATCGGCCTCTCTGGATCTTGCGCTCAGCACTTCGAAGCCGATCTGGGTTGCCACGCTCAGCGACGTCGCCGGCACGCTGCACTTCGCTTCGTCGGCAGGGTCGTTTCGCCAATTCAATCTCGCCACCTTCCGGACGCTTGCCGCCCAGAAGGCATTCTTCCGGATGAGCGACATCGCCGACTCGTCTTTCGACTTCGACAGCATCAACGCGGATGCAAGTTTTGCCAAAGGCTCCGCCGAGGTACAGAACGCAACCGTTACGGGCCGCAACGAAACGATCACCTTCAACGGCGTGGTTCCGTTCCGCACCAACGGGCTGGCCCTCTCCGGCGCGATCGAGGCGACCTCACCATCCGATGCCGACGAATTGCCGATGCTGCCCTTCTTCATTGGCGGCAGTTGGCCGAACCCGGTGATTTCGCCGGTCGCAACGCTTCTGCAAAAGCCGATACCACAGCCGTAATTCTTCACGCCGTTTGCCTGTAGCACTTCAAGCTGCTGCAGCGGCGTGCTCATCCCTTTGTCGCTGAACCTCGCGACGTTTCGTCACGATGGAAGTGCAGATGACCCCGACGGCGACCACGCCGATCAGAATGGTGCAGATGGCGTTGATTTCCGGCGTCACGCCAAGCTTCACCTGGCTGTAGATCAGCATCGGCAGCGTCTTGGCGCCGGCACCGGAAGCGAAAGTCGCAATCACCAGATCGTCGAGCGACAAGGTCAGCGCCAGCACCCAGCCGGAGAAGACGGCCGGGGCGATGATCGGCAGCGTCACCTCGAAGAAGGTGCGCACCGGCGGTGCGCCGAGATCCAGCGCCGCCTCCTCGATGGAACGATCGAAGGTGAGCAGGCGGGACTGCACCACGACGGCGACGAAACACATGGTCAGCGTCGTATGCGCCATGACGATCGTCCAGAATCCGCGATCGACGCCCGACGTCACGAAGAGCAACAGCAGCGACAGGCCGGTGATGACGTCAGGCATGACCAGCGGCGCGTAGATCATGCCCGAAAACAGGATGCGGCCGCGGAAACGCGTGTAGCGCACCAGCGTAATCGCCGCGAAGGTGCCGAGCACCGTTGCAATCGTCGCCGAGAGCAGCGCGATGCGCACCGTCAGCCACGCCGCATTCAGCATCGTATCATTGCTGAAAAGATGAACGTACCATTGCGTCGAGAAGCCGCCCCAGACTGTAACGAGGCGCGAGCTGTTGAAGGAGTAGATCACCAGCAGCAGGATCGGCAGGTAGAGGAAGGCCAGGCCGAGCGTGACCGAGACGATGTTGAAGCGGGACCAGCGGATCATAAGTTATCTCCCCTTCTCATCGGCTTTCGCCTGGAAATGCTGGAAGAAGACGATGGGCACCACCAGCACCAGAAGCAGGATGGTCGCCACCGCCGATGCCAGCGGCCAGTCGGTGTTGCTGTAGAATTCCGTCCAGAGCACCTTGCCGATCATCAGGGTTTGCGATCCGCCGAGCAGATCGGGGATGACGAACTCGCCGACGGCGGGAATGAAGACCAGCATGCAGCCGGCGATGACCCCGGGAAGCGAAAGCGGAAAGGTGACGCGCCAGAAAGCGCCGATCGGCGTGCAGCCAAGATCCTGCGCGGCCTCGATCAGCGTGCCGTCCATTTTTTCCAGCGCGGAATAAAGCGGCAACACCATGAAGGGCAGGTAGGAATAGACCATGCCGATATAGACGGCGGTATTGGTGTTCAGGATGACAAGCGGCTCATGAATGATGCCGAGCGCCATCAGCAGTTGGTTCAGGAGGCCCGTCGTGCTCAGGATCGACATCCAGGAATAGACGCGGATGAGGAAACTCGTCCAGAAGGGCAGAATGACCAGCATCAGCAGCGTCGGCCGAATCGTACGCGGCGCCTGCGCCATGCCATAGGCGATCGGATAGGCGATGATCAGCGTCAGGAGCGTCGAGATGCCGGCGATCTGCAGGCTCTGCAGGTAGGCGTTCATGTAGAGCGGGTCGCCGGCAAGCCATATGTAATTGTCGAACGACATGGTTTGCAGCTTGTCCCACCAGTCGCCGAAACTGTCAGTCCAAGCGAAGGACGGATCATAGGGTGGCACCGACAGGGCCTTCGTCGACAGCGAGATGCGGAAGACGATGAGGAAGGGCGCGAGAAAGAAGAGCAGCAACCAGGCATAGGGAACGATGATGACGAGGCGCTGATAGATAGAGGAGCCGAGCGCTTTCATGATCAATCCTTCAGCAAGACGCCGGCATTTTCATCGAAGGAGATCCAGACGTTCTGGTCGTAGGCGAAGGGCTCTTCCACGGCGCGGACTGCGTTCAGCGACGAGGCCTTGACCACTTGCCCGCTCTTCAGCTTGACGTGGAAAACGGTCATGTCGCCGAGATAGGCGATGTCCCAGATCTCGCCTTCTGCTGCATTGACCGAGGCATTGGCCGGCGGGCGCGGCGAAACCCGAAGCTTTTCCGGGCGGATGGCGAGACTGGCGCGGCTTCCAGCCGATGGTATGTCGCCAGAAGCCGTCCGCACCGTGAAGCCCGATTCGATCGCGATCTCGACGATGCCCGATTGTGCCGAGTTGACATTACCGTCGAGGATATTCACATCGCCGATGAAGTCGGCAACGAAGCGGCAGTTGGGCGCCTCGTAGATCTCGGCCGGCGTCGCCACCTGCACCACCTTGCCGTGGCTCATGACTGCGATGCGGTCGGCCATGGTCATCGCCTCTTCCTGGTCGTGGGTAACGACGACGAAGGTCAGCCCCAGGCTCTGCTGCAGATCCATGAGTTCGAACTGGGTTTCCTCGCGCAGCTTCTTGTCGAGCGCGCCAAGGGGTTCATCGAGCAGCAGCACCTTCGGCCGTTTCGCAAGCGAGCGGGCCAGGGCCACGCGCTGGCGCTGGCCGCCGGAAAGCTGGTTGGGTTTGCGCTTGGCGAACTGTTCGAGTTTGACGAGCTTCAGCATTTGCGCGACGCGATCGTCGATCTCGGCTTTCGGCATGCCATCCTGGCGCAGGCCGAAGGCGATGTTCTTTTCCACCGACATATGGGGAAACAGCGCGTAGGACTGGAACATCATATTGACGGGGCGGCGATAAGGCGGCGTGCCGGCAAGATCTTGCCCATCGAGCACGATCTCTCCCGTCGTCGGCTGCTCGAAGCCCGCCAGCATGCGCAAAAGCGTGGACTTGCCGCAGCCCGATGCGCCGAGAAGAGCGAAGAATTCACGATTGTAGATATTCAGGGAGAGGTTATCGACGGCGGTGAAATCACCGAACTTCTTCGTCACGTTCTTGAAGGAAATGTAAGGCTTGGCCGAAGGGTCGGTCCAAGGAGCAAAGGAACGCCGGATATTACCGAGTGACTTCATTATCTATCCCCAAATGGATGCCCCTACGGGCGCTCGACGCGCCGGCTCTTCCCCATCTCGGCGCGCTCGTGATTTCCTGCATTATCCTCATAAGGAAAGGCCCGGACGTTGCCGTCCGGGCCGCTTCGATTTATTGGCCTGTCGTGACCTTTGTCCACAAGCGCGTCGCCACGCGCTGCGTTTTAGAGTCCCAAGGGGTCAGCGTGTACAGTTTCTCGCGGACCGCGTCGGTCGGATAAACGGACGGATCTTCCAGTACATCCTTGCTCACGAACTGCTGCGACGCCTTGTTGCCGTTGGCATAGGAAGTGAAGTTGCTCGCCTTGGCGATGACCTCAGGCCTCATGATGTAGTTGAGGAAGATATGCGCCTCCTCGACATGCGGCGCATCGGCGGGGATCGCCATGACGTCGAACCACATCTGCGCGCCCTTTGTCGGGATCGAATAGGCGATGTTAACGCCGTTCTTCGCCTCGGCGGCACGGTTGCGGGCCTGCAGCACGTCGCCGGAATAGCCAAACGCCAGGCAGATATCGCCATTGGCAAGCGCATTGATATATTCGGAGGAGTGGAACTTGCGAACGAAAGGACGGATCGCGGTCAGGAGATCCTCGGCCTTCTTAAAGTCTTCCTGCTTGGTCGAATTCGGGTCGAGGCCCAGATAGCGCAGCGCGGCCGGAATGACGTCGGTCGGGGAATCCAGCACGTAGATGCCGCAATCCTTGAACTTGGCGGCGAGCTTCGGATCGAAGATCACGTTGATATCGGGCGCATCGTCAGTGCCAAGGATCTGCTTCACTTTGTCGACATTATAGCCGACACCGCTCGTGCCCCACATGTAGTCGATGGCGTACTGGTTGCCGGGATCGTAGGTCGCAATGCGCTTCTGCACCGTATCCCACATGTTGGAGATATTCGGCAGCTTGGACTTATCGAGCTTCTGGAAGACACCGGCCTTGATCTGGCGCTGCAGGAAGTAAGCCGTCGGTACGACAATGTCGTAGCCGGTCTTGCCGGCCAGCAGCTTGGTTTCCAGCGTCTCGTTCTGGTCGAAGGTATCGTAGACGACCTTTATGCCGGTTTCCTTGGTGAAATCCGCGAGGATCGAATTGTCGATGTAATCGGACCAATTGTAGATATTGACGACCTTGTCTTCTGCCTGAGCGACCGTCGCCAGCGAAACGACCGCAAAAGCCGTTGCTGCAAGCCGTGCGAACATGGACTTCATAGTCTCTCCTGTTTTGTTCAAGGGCATCCAGCCGATGCCCAACCCTCTGTTTTTCCCGTTAGACTAGAAAGGAAATCGAAAGGCGACAAGGGAAAAAGGCAGGTCAGCGCGCGCTTTAGCTTTTTTACCCAAAAACGATCGAGCGCTCTGCAAATGGCTGCCGTTCGCACGCAATCGTGAACTCAAGTCCTGCTTCACGCGTGAATACGCAAGCCGGCTTTGCTAACATCGCGACGTTCTCGCTCGCGAACATTTTCAAACCTGTTTCGCCGCCCCGCTCAGCGGGCAAACTCAAACCCATCACCAGGGGTTCATCATGCAGTATCAGAAATTCGGCAATACCGGTCTCAGCGTCTCGCGTCTTTGCCTAGGCACGATGACCTTCGGCCTGCAGATCGAGCAGGAAGACATCGCTCATGCCATTCTCGACAAGGCGGCAGATGCCGGAGTCAACTTCATCGACACGGCCGATGTCTACCCGCTCGGCGGCGGCGAGCAGCTTGCCGGCCGCACCGAAGAGATCGTCGGGCGCTGGCTGAAGGGCAAGCGCGACCGTTTCATCGTCGCGACCAAAGCTGTCGGAAAGGTCGGCCCGTCTCCCTGGGATCAGGGTGCGTCGCGCAAGCATCTCCTCGACGCCATCGACGCTTCGCTGCGGCGACTCGGCACCGATTATGTCGACCTTTACCAGCTGCATTCGGACGATCGCGAAACGCCGATCGACGAGACGCTGGAGGCGCTCGACGTCATCGTGCGCTCGGGCAAGGCTCGCTATGTCGGCGTGTCGAATTTCCTCGCCTACCGGCTGGCACTGGCGCTCGGCCGCGCCGATTTCCTGCGCACCGCCCGCTTCGTCTCGGTGCAGCCGCGCTACAATCTCTTGTTCCGCCAGATCGAGCGCGAACTGCTGCCGCTTGCCGAAGAACAGCGTCTCGCCGTCATCCCCTATAACCCGATCGCCGGCGGCCTCCTTACCGGCAAGCACAAGCATGATGTCGCGCCGACAGAAGGCCGCTTCAGCGCACAGCTTCGCAGCGCCGGCAGCAACTATCTGCAGCGCTATTGGCACGAGCGCGAATTCGCGACCATCGAGAAGCTCCGCGACATTGCCGAAGAGGCCGGGCAATCGCTTACCAAGCTTGCCGTCGCCTGGGTTGCGGCCAATCCGGTCATCACCTCAGCCATCATCGGCGCCAGCCGTCCTGAACAACTGACAGACACCTTGGCCGCCATCGATCTGCAGCTCGATCCGGAGCTCAAAACCAAGCTTGACGAAGCCACTGTCGAATATCGCTGGGGTGACGCGGCCCGTTGAAGAAGTACGAACCGGCGGTCAATTGCCGTCGGCTCTTTCACAGATAGGTCGGGCGCTTGCCGGCAAAGAGTTCGGCGTGGCTTTTCAACAGCTTGATCATGCGGTCGACCACCGTGCGGATTTCCTGGCGGTGGCGGTCGACATTGTTCATGACGATCCATTGCCGGTGGCGCAGCTCGTGGATTTCCTCGCCGACCCGCTCCAGCCGCGGCTCCTGATCTCCGACGAAACAGGGCAAAACGGCAACGCCGGATCCGGCGAGCACCAGATCGTGCAACGAGCGCGGGCGGCTGACCGTGAAGGCGATTTCCTCGCGTCTATTCTGATGCGGCCAGCGCAGATAGGCCGAGATCGCTTCCTCCTCCGCCACCGCGATCCAGCGCTGCGGTCCGACAAAGCGCATATTGCGGGCCTGATAAGCGGCATAGGCGACATCACCGATCTTGACGGCGGCGAGATTGGTTTCTTCCGGCTCGAAGGCACGGATGCCGATATCGCTCTCGCGATGGGCGAGGCTGGCGCGGCGCTCGCCGAGATGCAGATCAATGCGGAAGCCGTCCCGCTCCGAACAGATCGTGGGCATGTTTTGGCTGAGCAGCCAGCCGACCCAGGTACCGGCAGCGATGCGGACCACGGACGTGCCCTGGGCATCGCGCTGCCAGCTGTCGACCTTGCGAGCCGCCGCCTCCATCTCCAGCAGCTGATCGAACAGCGTCTGACCGTCGCCGGTCAGCGTGTAGCCCGACTGGCTGCGCTCGAAGAGCGGGCGGCCGATCTGCGCTTCAAGTTCCAGCATGCGCCGACCGATCGTTGCCGGGCTGAGGCCGCTTGAAGGGACAGCGCCCGTCAAGCCGCCGCCGCGGGCCACATCCAGAAAAAGCTGATACGAATCCCATGACGAGTTTTTCATAATTGAAAAACATAAGACGATCATGGCTGTTTATAAAGAAAATTCGGATGTGTAGTTGAAGGGATGCCTCACAGGAAGGAGACATCCCATGATGGACAGCATGGCTCTGGCGAAAGCCATAGAAATCCAAAGCCTAGCGCGCGAAGAGCAGTGGCGCTGCGACGAGGATCTATTCTACCTCGACTACGGGCTCGAGCCGCCGCGGCTTTTCATATGGATTGAGCGCATATTTGCTGCTTCGGGCATTCGGCGCAAGGCAATGAAAAAGGCGGACCGGCCGGAAATCGGCCGATCCGCCTGCAGTGGCAATGATAGCTGCAGTCAGGCTGCCGCCTGCTCGCGCATGTAATTCGCGCTGTAACCAGCCTCGATCTTGAACTGCTGAATGAGGTGCAGCAAAGCATCGGCCTCGGCTGCAAGCTCCCGGCTGGCGGCCGTGGTTTCTTCAACCATGCCGGCATTCTGCTGCGTCATCTGGTCCATGTGATTGACCGACGAGTTGACCTCCTGCAGGGCGCTTGCCTGATCGTGGCTGGCACGGGCGATCATTTCCACATGCTGGCTGATCGTCACGATCTGGCTGCTGATCTGCGCGAGTACCGAACCGGCCTCCTGCACGAACTGCGAACCGGAACTGACCTCCTCGGTCGACTTGTTGATGAGACCCTTGATCTCCTTGGCGGCAGCGGCCGAGCGCTGTGCGAGCTCGCGCACCTCCATGGCGACCACGGCGAAACCTTTACCGGCGTCACCGGCGCGGGCGGCTTCGATGCCTGCATTGAGCGCCAGGAGATTAGTCTGGAAAGCGATCTCGTCGATGACGCCGATGATCTGCTCGATCTTGCGGGATGCATCTTCGATCCGGGTCATCGCGTCGATGGCGTTGCCGACAACAACAGAGCTGTCATCGGCGCTGCGCTTGGCTTCGCGCACGATGGCATCCGCATCCTTGGCCCGCTCGGCGGACGAACGGACGGTGACCGTGATCTCGTCAACGGCCGCGGCGGTCTCCTCGAGAGACGCCGCCTGCTGCTCGGTGCGCTTCGACAGAGCCTCGGCAGAAGCAGCCATCTGGTTGCCGTTGCTCTGAATCATCTCGACATTGTCGCGCACCTGACTCAGCGTCTGCTGCAGGCGCGATAGCGAACTGTTGAAATCCTGGCGGAGCTGTTCGAGACGGCCAATGAACGGCGTTTCGATCGTTGCCGAAATATCTCCCTGGGCAAGGCGCTCGAGACCGGCAGCAAGCTCGCTGACGGCATAGTCGATCTGTCGGTCGAGCTCGCGCTTTTCGGCGTCGTTGCGCTGACGTTCGTGCTCTGCGGCCGCACGCTCCTCATCACTCTGTTCCTCGATACGGATCTTCGAGATGGCGTTTTCCTTGAAGATGCCGAGTGCTCGGGCCATGTCGCCGATTTCGTCGCGGCGCTGCTCGCCGGAGATCGAAGTTTCGAGCAAACCGTCAGCGATGCGGCGCATGGCGGCGGTGATCTGGCCGATCGGTCGCTGCAGGGTCAGGACGAGCGCGATGCCGCCGGCAACGGAGAGGATGATGCCGAGTGCGGTTGCCAGGATGGATATGGAATTTGCCTGGTTGCGCTCGCTACCGGCGCTCTGCTTCTGAGTCTCGGCGAAGGCGGTGAGCTGGCCCCAGACCTGATCGAGCTGCTGGCGGGCGCCGGCATATTCGGCGATCCGCTGGTTGATCGTATCGACCAGCTTGCCGCCGGCGTCATCCATCGATTTGATCGCCGGACGAATGGCCGAGTCGATGTCGCCGGCAAAATCCATGCTCTTGGCGCTCTGGTTCAGCGTATCGATATCGCCGCCGAGCTTTGAGACTTCCTGACGCAGGCGGACGAGATTGTCCTTGTTGGTATTGGCGTTGAAATCCGCCAATACGAGCTGCAGGGAATAGATGGAATCCTGCAGGCGGCGCGTGTCCTGCAGAACCGAATTGGTCTGTGCGACGCGGGCGTCGAGGGACACGAAGGTCGTGGTCGCCTGTCGCATCATCTGCGTCGCCGTCAGCTGCGTGTAGGTCGAGGTCTGACGGAAGCGCGAGAGCAGCCGGCCGATATTGGTGATCGTGTCATCGGTCGGAGCATCGGTGCTTTCAGTAAAGGCGGCGAGATCCTTGATTGTGCCCGTCAGCGACTGGACGACGCTCTTCTGGTTCTGCGGCAATGCGAGGTCGATCGACCGCTGCGCCTTGTTCAGATCCGGCAGACGATCCTTCAGAAGCTTGACCTTGTCAGCCGGCGTCGCCGCATTATTGAAGTCTTGCGCCACGGCAACCAGCAGGTCGCCGCCCTTCAGCAACCGATCGGCCGAGCGCAGGGTCGAGGTCGCATCGGCCTGATCTTTGCGCATCTGGTCTTCAAGCTGCTGACTGTTGAAATTGACGTTGAAGCGGGCGCTAATCAGGGCGCGCTGGCCGTCGTCGATCGTCTTGCGCAGGGACAGTTCCTGTTCGTGGAGCGACCATAGCCTGCCGACGAGGTTGGACATGTCGGCGGTCTTTGTCGTCGCTTCGGTGAGGCTGTCGCGGCCCTCCGCCTCCGGAGCGAGCTGACTCAGCGTCGAATTGAGCACGCTCTGCTGCGACTTGATGTCTTCATAGAGCTTGTCGCGCTGGCGAGTGTTGGTGATGCGCAGGAAATCATCCATGGAACCATACAGGTTCTTGAAGCCGGTCAAGGACTGCAGGACGCTGTTGGAAATCTCCATACGTCCCTGAAGCAGGCCCGACGCATAAAGCCCGGTAAGGCCTACGGCAGAAATGCTGATGACGAACGGCAGGACGAATATCAGAACCTTCGTCCTGATGTTGAAACGCGACAATATCTTGTCAATGAACATTTTGGCCCAGACCTCACACCGCTCCCCCGTCGACGCCGCCTCGGCGCTGACCGGATGTATAACCATCGCTCTTGAAATATCCGCAGGCGGGGTTCCTGAGTATAAGTCAGGAAGCAATCATTGCTTCGGCTCCAGCTTGCGGTGGAGCGCCCCAAGAAATCGAGTGAGATTGTGTGTCTGATTAATTAATTTTCAGATAAGGATGTAGTGCGACCCACAGCATACAACCAAGCGCTGAAAAGCGGACGATAAGGCCTATCTATATGCGCGAGCCAACGCTACCGCAGGGCGGCGGCCAGGAACAATGGGGCGGCTGTACTCAGAAGCCGCGTACGGCAAGATAAGCGATGCAAGCGGCTGTCACGCCGGTCGCCAACATCAACAGTCTTGCCGTCAGAAGCTTGGCATTGTCACGGGTCTGAGCGATTGCAATGGCGCGAGCGCGACGATGTGTTCTGTTCATGAGTATATTCCCATTTTCGCACTGACACGATAACCGGCAAAAGGCCGTTTTCGCAACAGGCAATATACAAAACAGAAATGTAGGAAAAGAAAACGTGAAAACCAGATGTTAGCCGCAAGCCTCGCGGCTAACCGTAATAGATGCGCGAATTGTGGCCGAAGCGCGCTACTTCAATAATGCGGCGATAGCAGGATCCGTCGCCGTTTCCGCAGCCGTCTTGCCGGAGGCAGACTTGATGGTCTTGTCGGCGCCATTCTTCAACAATGCCTTGACGACAGCCGGATCATCCTGCTGGCTCGCCATGTGCAACGGTGTCCAGCCATCGTAATCGCCGGGCGCGTTGACGTCGGCGCCCTTGGAAACCAGCAAATCAATCATTTCGGGAGGACCGTAATAGGCCGCGGTATGGAGCGGATACCAGCCCTCCGTCGTCTTCATGTCCAGCTTGGCGCCGCATGCCAGCATCTTCTTGACGACATCGCCTTTCTTGTCGCGGATCGCAATGGCGAAATTCGTATCGCCGCCCGCATCCTGACCGTTCGGATCCAGCTTCTTGCATTGCGCAGAAGCAGCGCTCGCATCGGACGCCGTGACGGCAAGCATGCCGGGCATCGCCATGGCCGTAACGATACCTGAAAGAACTGTGCCGCGGCATATCAGAGCCTTAAACGTCATGATTGTCTCCAATGAGTATCTTCGCGCTTGAGATGCTCTTTGCCCGTTTCGCGGCCTGTTGGCAAGGTCAATTCAGGCCGCGTCGCCGGCGACATGGCCGGAAGCCCATGCCCATTGGAAATTGTAGCCGCCAAGCCAACCCGTGACGTCGACGCACTCGCCGATGAAGAAGAGGCCGGGAATGGTTTTCACCTGCATCGTCCGCGAATCGAGGCAAGCTGTATCGATGCCGCCGAGCGTCACCTCCGCCGTGCGATAGCCTTCGGAGCCCGAGGGTTTGAGGCTCCATGACTGGATGGCTGCCGCGAGCTGCTGCAGGCGCTTGTCGGATTGATCGGCCATGTTGCCGGAGATGCCTTCGCTATCGACGACATACTGAGCCAGCCGCTTCGGGAGGATTTCCGCAAGAACGGTCTGCGCCGACTGTCGACCATTCCCCTGCTTGGCTTTCTTGAGAAGCGCAAAGACATCGATATCGGGCTCGATCACGACCATGATCTCCTCACCCTCCCGCCAATAGGAGGAGATCTGCAGGATGGCGGGGCCGCTGAGGCCGCGATGGGTAAAGAGCAGGGCCTCGCGGAACGCCGTCTTGCCATGGCGGATCTCGGCGGGCGCAGCAATGCCCGAAAGCGACGCCAACCGCTGAAGCAATTGTGGATCGAGTGTCAGCGGCACGAGGCCCGGTCGGGTTTCGACTATAGGCAACCCGAATTGCTCGGCGATGCGATAGGCAAAGCCGGTGGCGCCCATCTTTGGAATGGATTTGCCGCCGGTGGCGAGGACCAGCGAGGATGCTTCGAAGGCGCCTTCCGAGGTGCTGACGCGATAGCCGCCGGCAGTTTGCTCGATATCGCCGATTTCCGTTCGCAATCGCAGTTGCGCGCCCGCTTCGCGCATCTCGTCTGTGAGCATGCGGATGATGTCCTTGGCGCTGCTGTCGCAGAAGAGCTGGCCGAGCGTCTTCTCATGCCAGGCGATGCCATGGCGTTCGACCATGGCGATGAAATCCTGCGGTGTGAAACGGGCGAGCGCCGATTTGGCGAAGTGCGGATTGGCCGACAGGAAGTTCTTCGGGCCGGCATGGATGTTGGTGAAATTGCAGCGGCCGCCGCCGGAAATGCGGATCTTCTCGCCCGGCACCGCGGCGTGATCAAGCACGAGGACGGACCGCCCGCGCCGGCCGGCGCGGATGGCGCACATCATGCCTGCCGCGCCCGCACCGAGGACGATCACATCATATCTGCCAGCCACGCTTTAGCCCTTCATTCTTCGCCGCGCTCTCTCGCCATGTTTCCATCATACGGCGAAAGTCCGAGCGGTTTCCCCCTCGCCAATTGGCAAACTGCAGTTATGATGCAGTCGTCGATCAACCCAAATACGGTGTTTTATGCCCGCGAGAAAGACCCCGCTGAAAGCTTCCATACCCGTCTCGAAAGCTCCTACAGTACCTCCTTCTCTGAGATCGGCACGCGGCGTGGCAAACTGGAAGGAAGCGGCGCAATGGCTGCGGGCACGCGGGATCGAGGACATAGAATGCATCACGCCGGATCTCGCCGGCGTGCCGCGTGGCAAGATGATGCCGACGTCGAAATTCACCTCCAACACGTCGCTGGCGCTGCCCTCCGCGATCTATCGCCATACGATTTCCGGCGAGTATCCGGAGGAGACCGAAAGCTTCCGCTACGAACCGCGCGACAGCGATCTCAAGCTGGTGCCGGACCTTTCGACGCTTTCGGTCGTGCCCTGGGAGAGCGATCCGACGGCGCAGGTGATCTGCGATATCGTCAATTCGGAAGGACATGCGGTGTCCTACACGCCGCGCAATCTGCTGAAGCGGATCATGGGGCTCTATCGCGATCGCGGGTGGAAGCCGGTGGTGGCGCCGGAAATCGAGTTCTATCTCGTCGCCAAGAATGACGATCCGGACTATCCGCTGCACCCGCCGAAGGGCCGCTCCGGCCGCTCGATCCTCGGCGGACAGGGCTATTCGATCGCCGGCATCAACGAATTCGACGAACTGATCGATGATATCTACCATTTCTCGGAGAAGCAGGGTCTCGAGATCGATACGCTGATCCATGAAGAGGGTCCGGCGCAGCTCGAGATCAACCTGCGCCATGGCGACCCGATCGAACTGGCCGACCAGGTGTTCATGTTCAAGCGCACCATTCGCGAGGCGGCGCTGAAGCACGGCATCTACGCGACCTTCATGGCCAAGCCGATGCAGAGCCAGGCCGGCTCGGCGATGCATATCCATCAGTCGGTCGTGAACATCGAGACCGGCAAGAACGTCTTCACCAATCCGGACGGCAGCCCTTCGCAGGAGTTCTTTCATTTCATCGGCGGCATGCAGCGCTACGTTCCGAATGCGCTCGCCATGCTCGCTCCCTATGTGAATTCCTATCGACGGCTGGCGCCGAACATGTCGTGCCCGGTCAACAATGCCTGGGGCTACGACAATCGCACAACCGCCTTCCGCGTTCCCGTTTCCGATCCGCAGGCGCGGCGCGTCGAGAACCGGCTGCCGAGCTCCGACGCCAATCCCTATCTCGCACTCGCCGCCTCACTCGCGTCCGGCCTGCTCGGCATCATGAAAAAGGTGGAGCCCACCGCGCCGACCGAGGATTCGGCCAATGAAGGCTCGATCGACCTGCCGCGCGGCCTTCTGGAAGCCATTGCGCTGCTTGAGGACGAGCCAGCCTTCGAGGAGGTGCTCGGCAAGGACTTCATCGACATCTATGCCGGCGTCAAGCGAGGCGAATTCGAAACCTTCATGCAGGTGATCAGCCCGTGGGAGCGGGAATTCCTTCTGCTTAACGTGTGAAGGAGGCGCCCATGACGCTGCAGGAAACATGGCAAAGCCCGATCGCGCCCGGCCTTTCCTTCTACCAAGCGACCGTCGGCCCGCGGGCGAGCTATCCGAAGCTCGACGGCTCGCGCCGCGCGGATGTCGCGATTATCGGTGGCGGCTATACCGGTCTTCAGGCTGCCTACAATCTTGCCAAAGGTGGCGCGGAGGTCGTGCTGATCGACGCCAACCGCTTCGGCGACGGCGCCTCCGGCCGCAATGGCGGACAGCTCGGCACCGGCCAGCGCTGGTGGCCGGAAGAGATGGAAGAGAAGATCGGCTATGAGCGGTCGAAGGCCTTGTTCGATCTGGCCGAGGACGCCAAGCGGCATCT
Source organism: Martinezella sp. CNPSo 3959 (assembly GCF_057784355.1). Classification (NCBI taxonomy): domain Bacteria; kingdom Pseudomonadati; phylum Pseudomonadota; class Alphaproteobacteria; order Hyphomicrobiales; family Rhizobiaceae; genus Martinezella; species Martinezella sp. CNPSo 3959. Next base: position 170,054 of record NZ_JBXSOV010000004.1, on the reverse strand, counting down.
TCTCGATTTTTCCGCCGAGCATGGTATCGACATCGATTTCCTGCCCGGCCAGATGAATGTCACGCACAAGCGCAGCTACAAGCGTGACTACATGGACAGTGCGGAGATCGCAGCGACCCGCTACGGCTATCCGCACATGACATTCATGGATGAGGCCGAAACCCAGGAGCGGCTGGGGTCGTCGTTCTATCTCTATGGCGTTCGGGATATGGGCACGGGCCATATCCATCCCCTGAAACTGCTCATCGGCCTTGCCCGCGTCGCGGCAGAGGCCGGTGCGTCGCTCTTTGAAATGACCAAGGCGAAGGGCTTCCGGCAATTCGGTGGCAAGACGATCATCGAAACGGATGGCGGCGAGATCACAGCCGACCGGGTGCTGATCGCCTGCAACGGCTATATCGGCAATCTGGAGCCGGTGACGGCAAGTCACGTCATGCCGATTCGCTCCTTCATCGGCGCGACCGAACCGCTCGACCGCTTTCCGGCGATTCTTCCCGGCAACGAGGCCGTCGCCGATTCGCGATTCGTCGTACGCTATTTCCGCAAATCCAAAGATGGACGCCTGCTCTTCGGCGGGCGAGAGGCCTATACGGCGGACAATCCGCGCGACATAACGCAGCACATCCGCCGGCAGATCACCGAAATCTATCCGGCTCTCGGCGATATCAGCATCGATTATGCCTGGGGCGGCTCGGTTGGCATCACCATGCCGCGCCAGCCTTTCGTGCGCGAGGTCATGCCTGGCGTCACTTCCATCGGCGGCTATTCCGGCCATGGGGTGATGCTGTCAAATTATTGCGGTAAACTCTATGCGAAAACGGTTCTCGGGAATGCGGATGAACTTCATCTCTTTAGAGAGTTGAACATACCGCCCTTCCCCGGCGGTGCGCGCATGCGGGCGCCTCTGCTGTTCCTGGCGCTCTCGTGGTTTGCGTTGCGCGACAGGTTTTAAAAACCGGAGGATGATTTCGTCCGCCGGCAATCCGCTCTAAAAAGCGCGTCTGAATTTTGCGATGCACACTGGCCTTTTTAAATCGATTAGATTAAAAGGGGCCTCAACCAAGACCGATTGAGAGATAGCTCATGAGCAGCCAGATCATTCCCGTTGAACCATTTGATTATGTCGTTTTCGGCGGCAGCGGCGACCTTGCCGAACGCAAGCTCCTGCCCGCTCTTTACCATCGTCAGGTCGAAGGCCAGTTTTCCGAGCCGACGCGCATCATCGGCGCTTCGCGCAGCGCGCTTTCCAACGAAGAATACCGCAAATTTGCCGACGCCGCCCTCAAGGAACACCTGAAGAAGGGCGAATATGACGACGCCGAGGTCAAGAAGTTCCTGGCTCGCCTGTTCTACGTGCCCGTCGACGCCCGCAGCGATGCCGGCTGGGATCAGCTCAAGAAGATCCTGGACGAAGGCAAGGAGCGCGTGCGCGCCTTCTATCTCGCTGTCGCTCCGGGCATCTTCGGCGACATCTCGCAGAAGATCCACGATCACAAGCTGATCACCAAGCAGACCCGCATCGTCGTCGAAAAGCCGATCGGCCGCGATCTTGCCTCGGCTCTGCAGCTCAACGACACCATCGGCAAGGTCTTCAAGGAAGAGCAGATCTTCCGTATCGACCATTATCTCGGCAAGGAAACCGTGCAGAACCTGATGGCGCTGCGCTTTGCCAACGCTCTCTACGAGCCGCTGTGGAACGCCAACCACATCGACCACGTGCAGATCACCGTTGCTGAATCGGTCGGCCTCGAAGGCCGCGCCGGCTATTACGACACGGCTGGCGCCCTGCGCGACATGGTACAGAACCACATCCTGCAGCTGCTTTGCCTGACCGCAATGGAAATCCCCTCCTCCATGGATTCGGAAGCCGTTCGTGACGAGAAGCTCAAGGTTCTGCGCGCACTGAAGCCGATCGATGCTTCCAACGTCGAGCAGGCGACGGTTCGCGGCCAGTATCGCGCCGGCGCTTCGGCGGGCGGCCCGGTCAAGGGCTATCTCGACGAGCTGGAAGGCGGCGTTTCCAACACCGAAACCTTCGTCGCCATCAAGGCCGAGATCGGCAACTGGCGCTGGGCAGGCGTTCCCTTCTACATCCGCACCGGCAAGCGCCTGGCCGGCCGCATGTCGGAGATCGTCATCACCTTCAAGCACATTCCGCACACCATCTTCGATCAGGCCGCCGGCCGCATCGTTGCCAACCAACTGATCATCCGCCTGCAGCCGGACGAAGGCGTCAAGCAGTCGCTGATGATCAAGGACCCGGGTCCGGGCGGGATGCGCCTGCGCAACGTCTCTCTCGATATGAGCTTCGCTTCGGCCTTCAACGTCCGCAATCCGGATGCCTACGAGCGCCTGCTGATGGACGTCATCCGCTCCAACCAGACGCTGTTCATGCGCCGCGACGAGGTGGAAGCCGCATGGAAGTGGGTCGATCCGATCCTCAAGGGCTGGGAACACGCCGGCCAGCAGGTGCAGGGCTATACGGCCGGCACCTGGGGTCCGAGCCAGGCCATTGCGCTCATCGAGCGTGACGGCCGCACCTGGCACGACGATATCTAAACCGGGACGACAACGATGACAGCCAACATGCATGCTTTTGCCAATGGTGCCGAACTCGCCGGCAAGCTCGCGGACAAGGTGGCCGAAACGCTTTCGGCTGCGATTACCGTCCGCGGCTCCGCAAGCATCGCGGTCTCCGGCGGTTCGACGCCGAAGGCCTTTTTCCAAGCGCTGTCATCGCACTCGATCGACTGGGGCAAGGTGACGGTCACCCTCGTCGATGAGCGGTTCGTGCCGGCGGACAATCCGCGTTCGAACCACCTGCTCGTCCAGGAAAACCTGCTGAAGGACAAGGCGGCCGCCGCCAAATTCCTTCCGCTCTATCAGGCTGCGGCTTCCGTCGAGGAGGCCGCCGTCATCGCCACCGAAAAGACCAAGGCTATCGGCCATCCCTTCGATGTCGCCATCCTCGGCATGGGCAATGACGGCCACACGGCTTCCTTCTTTCCGGGCGGCAGCAATCTCAAGACCGCACTCGATCCGAACACCCCGCGTGGTATCATCACGATGGAAGCGGAAGGTGCCGGCGAGCCGCGGCTGACGTTCACTTTCTCCAGCCTTCAGGATGCCCGATTGCTGGTGCTCCATATCGAGGGAGAAGGAAAGAAGGATGTTTTGGCCAAGGCCGAAGCGCCGGGCGAAGAAACCGAGATGCCGATCCGCGCCATGCTGCGCCGGGCGGCTTCCCCGGTCGAGATTTATTGGGCTCCGTGACACGGCCGGAAGGCCTAGTCATCGAACCCTGACAGACACAGCAACCTGTGCTGCGCCATGTGCCCCTCGGGCGCAGCGGCAAAGCATTGACTTTTAGACCCCGCGCCGTGCCCTCTGGCAAATAGGTATCAAGGGCACCGCGCAGAACAGACGGAGGCAGATCGACCATGGCCGCTGACGCCCGCATATCAGCGATTACCGCACGTATCGTCGAGCGCTCGAAGCCGACGCGCGAGCGCTATCTGGACCGCCTGCGCAGTGCTGCAACCAAGGGAGCGCAACGCTCCGTGCTAGGCTGTGCCAACCTTGCGCATGGCTTCGCCATCTGTTCCCCCACCGAGAAGGACGCACTGGCGGGAGACCAGGTGCCCAATCTCGGGATCATCACCTCCTATAACGACATGCTCTCGGCGCATCAGCCCTTCGAGACCTATCCTGCGATCATCCGCGAAGCGGCGGCCGAAGCGGGCGGCATTGCCCAGGTTGCCGGCGGCGTGCCGGCCATGTGCGACGGCGTCACGCAGGGACAGCCGGGCATGGAGCTCTCGCTCTTTTCGCGTGACCTGATCGCCATGTCGGCAGCCGTCGGCCTGTCGCACAATATGTTCGATGCGGCCGTCTTCCTCGGCGTCTGCGACAAGATCGTCCCCGGCCTCGTCATTGCCGCTCTCTCCTTCGGCCATCTGCCCGCCGTCTTCATTCCGGCCGGGCCGATGACTTCGGGCCTGCCGAACGACGAGAAATCGCGCGTGCGCCAGCTCTATGCCGAGGGCAAGGTCGGCCGCGCCGAATTGCTGGAAGCGGAATCGAAGTCCTATCACGGTCCCGGCACGTGCACCTTCTACGGTACGGCGAATTCGAACCAGATGCTGATGGAGATCATGGGCTTCCACATGCCGGGCGCCTCCTTCATCAATCCCGGCACGCCGCTGCGCGAAGCCTTGACGCGCGAGGCGACCAAGCGCGCGCTCGCCATCACCGCCATGGGCAATGAGTTCACACCGGCCGGCGAGATGATCGACGAACGCTCGATCGTCAACGGCGTCGTCGGCCTGCACGCCACGGGCGGCTCAACGAACCACACGATGCACATCGTCGCCATGGCGCGCGCGGCCGGCATCGTGCTCACCTGGCAGGATATTTCCGAGCTTTCCGACATCATCCCGCTGCTCGCCCGCGTCTACCCGAACGGGCTTGCCGACGTGAACCATTTCCACGCCGCCGGCGGCATGGGCTTCCTCATCAAGGAGCTCCTGAAGAAGGGGCTACTGCACGACGACGTCCGAACCGTCTACGGCCAGGGCCTCGGCAGCTACTCCATCGACGTCAAGCTCGGCACCGACGGCAATGTCGTGCGCGAACCCGCCCCAGACAAAAGCCACGACCCGAAGGTGCTGGCAAGCATCGACACACCCTTCCAAAGCAATGGCGGCCTGAAGATGCTTCGTGGCAATATCGGCAAGGCGGTCATCAAGATCTCCGCCGTCAAGCCGGAGCGTCACATCATCGAAGCGCCGGCCGTGATCTTCCACGATCAGCTGGAAATGCAGCAGGCCTTCAAGGACGGCAAGCTGAACCGCGATTTCGTGGCCGTCGTCCGCTTCCAGGGACCGAAGGCCAACGGCATGCCCGAGCTGCATAAGCTCACGCCGGCGCTCGGCGTGCTGCAGGACCGTGGTTTCCGCGTGGCGCTCTTGACCGACGGCCGTATGTCGGGCGCATCGGGCAAGGTGCCTGCCGCCATCCATGTGACACCGGAAGCCGTCGAGGGCGGCCCGATCGCCCGCATCAGGGAAGGCGACATCATCCGCATCGATGCGATTGCCGGTACGCTGGAGGTGCTGGTCGATGCCGCCGATATGGCGGAGCGCGAGCCGGTCGTGGCCGATCTCTCGGAGAATGAATTCGGTATGGGCCGGGAGCTCTTCGTTCCGTTCCGCCACGCCGCAGGACCGGCGGATCAGGGTGCAAGCGTCCTGTTCCGCCACTGAGATTGTCCGCCGGATTTCGGCAGGACGGCATCGAAGGCTGATCAAGGAGCTTTGGATGCCGTGGTTCCTGCTTCCGGCGGAGCCCTGTCCGTCCATGCCGGCGGAAGACCAAGGTGTGCTCCCACGAAGCCCGTGACGCCCGGCGACTTCCCGAATACCTTGCAGGCGTCGTATTTCGATGCCCGGCCGACGAGTGACGCCAATTTCGCCCTGGATGGGAAGGAGGGCGCTGCGCCGAACGGCGTCTTGCCCTTGACCAGCATCTTGCTGAAATCGCCACCAAATTTAGCGGCAAGGCTATAGGCGTCGCCCTCCCTTGCGACGGTGCCTGAGTCGAAGAATGCGTTTGCACCACGTCCCCAGATCATGACAGCCTTCTGCACGCCCTGCGGATTGAAAGCCTCCGCCTCGAGCGAGAGACTGCCCATGCCGATCGGAATACGCGGAACGGGCACCGGTACACCCGGCAGCAACACGCTCTTGCCCACGGAGGCAACTTTCGAGACTCCGACGGCGGTTGCATTGGTTGCCTTCACCTGCGTCACGACAGCGCGAACGGTGAGATCCGCCGGCTCAGATAGACCGACGACTGCAAAGCGTTCACTCAATCCGGAACAAAGCGCTCTATCGACGGCATTGGTGACGAGATCGCGCTGTTTGGGTGTGAAAGCAGCGCTTTCGGCGCGCATCGAAAAGGCTGTGGGAATGATCTTCACGGTCTTGGCCGCAAGAACATCATCCTTGCTTACCCTTAGAAGCGAGTGCGCGACCAGCCCGTCCGATCGGGTCAGCCCTTCATAGGACCGCAAAGATCCCGCCCGGTCCAGCGGCGCGGCGGCGCAACCGCCCAGCAGGCTCATCAAGAGGGCCATCGACCACATATCAACCCTCCGATGGCTTTCAGCGGCAGACGGACCATAGGCTCTGCTTACAGCATGATTTGAGATTGTAGCGACTGGCATTGATGTTTGCGCTCCTGCACCGGGTTATGAACATCAGCATCATCATTAAATATCGCACTGAGTGTAATATTAATATCGGCCAATTTGCGGCAATCGGGAAGCGAAGCGGCGAATTTATTTCACCTGAGATTGAGATTGCCGGGAACGGCCCGCGGGGGATGCCAATGATTTGAGCGACGTTGCGACTCATGCCAGAATGGCCCGATGCATAATGCAACCTCAAAGCCGGAAGGGCTGCGCGAACAGAAGCGCCGCCTGACCTTTCAACGCATAGCGGACGTCGGAATGAAATCCTTTCTCGCGAAAGGCTATCAGGAAACGACGATCGACGAGATTGCGGCAGCGGCTGGGATTTCCCGCCGGACTTTCTTTTATTACTTTAAAAGCAAGGACGATATTCTTCTGGCGCATCAGCGCCGATATATGGACGCACTGCGGACTGGCATCATGGAGAATGCCTCAGCCGGGCGACCCCTTGAGGTCGTCCATCAGGCCACCCTGGGACTCGTGGCCCGCATCGAGGCGGAAGCGCCGCGGCTTTTGGAAACTGCCAAGCTTTTACGTCAAAGCGAGACCTTGCGCGCCCGTTCGCGGGGCAACTCTTTGCAGCTTGAGCAAATCGCCTACCAAGCCTTGTGCGAACTGTTCCCGACTAGGGACCGCGACGGTCTGCAGCTGGTTTCGATGATCGGAGTGAGCCCGCTTCGCCTCTCGGTCAACAAATGGCTGCAGGAAAATGGCAGGCTACCGCTGATCAAGTATCTTGAGGATGCGCTTTCAAAATGGCGAACGGAAATCTGATCCGCCAGCCGAACGGATCGCGCTAAGCCGCTTCTTGTCAGTCGTTGATCAGGATCTGATGTCGAGCACGCGGTTCTTATGAGCCGGATGCGTGCTGTAGACGAAGATCTTGTTCATTTCCTTCTCCGTGAGAAGCCGCAGGAAACGAACTTCCACCGTGTTGTTGGAGAAGACCTTCATCAGCACGCAGCCGACCTTGGTAATACGGGCGTCAGGAATATCCAGATAGAACTGCTTCGGCAGATTATACTGGGTGAGGATCGCAAGAACCGCGCTGCTCTGCGAGATACGGATAATATCGCAGCGGCGCGACGCAAGATTCATCACGCCCTTTTCAGTGTATTCGAGGCGGGCGGCATTCATGGTGTCTTCCATGCGAAACCGCACTTCGCGGTCATACATGAAGGATTCTTCCTTGTTAAGGAAATGCTGACCTGAATTAGCTCTGCCGAACGCGGCCATCTTGGTAGACCCCTGAAGTATATTATGAAAAGGAGACTATCAGCCGGTCTTTAACAGAAGGTTTGGGTGCGCCGGCCCAAGATGAATTTTGTTGTTCATTTTTACTTGGGCCGGGGCATCCGGTAAGCGCCTACTTGCGATAGGAGTGGCCGCTGGCGTCGAAAAGATGCAGCTTCTGACGGTCGGCGGCAAAACGCATCTTTTGGCCGCGATGAATATCGGCAATGCCGGGGATCTTGACGATGATCGGCTCGCCATCGACGAGGCCTTCAATATAGAGCTGCGTCACTTCGCCGAGCGCCTCGACGATGGAAACCTCGCCTTCGAAGAGATAGTCATCGCCCGTCGCGAGACGAAGATCTTCCGGACGTACGCCGAAGCTCGCGGTCTTGCCCTTTTCGGAGGCCTCTGTCGGCACGTCCAGCGTTACCGATTTGCCGCCGGTCAGCGTCACCGTCGTCGCAGCGCCTGTTTCGGTTACCGTTGCCGGGATGATGTTCATGGCCGGCGAGCCGATGAATTTTGCAACGAAGAGATTGGCCGGGCGCTCGTAGAGTTCAAGGGGAGCGCCGACCTGCTCGACCCGGCCCGCCGACAGCACGACGATCCGGTCCGCAAGCGTCATGGCTTCCACCTGGTCGTGCGTGACGTAGATCATCGTCGTCTCGGGCATGGAATCGCTGAGTTTGGCGATCTCGATGCGGGTCGCCACACGCAGGGCGGCGTCGAGGTTGGACAGCGGTTCGTCGAAGAGGAAGACCTTGGGGTTGCGGCAGATGGCGCGGCCGATGGCAACGCGCTGCCGCTGACCGCCCGAGAGTGCCTTCGGCAGACGCTCGAGATATTGGGTGAGCTGCAGGCTTGCTGCCGCCGCCCGCACACGACGGTCGATCTCCTGCTTGCTTTCGCCGGCAATGCGCATGCCGAAGGCCATGTTGTCATAGACGGTCATATGCGGATAGAGCGCATAGGATTGGAAGACCATGGCGATGCCGCGCCGTGACGGCGGCACCTCGTTCACCTTCTGCCCGGCAATCATCATATCCCCGGCGGTGATGCTCTCCAGCCCGGCAATCATCCTGAGCAAGGTGGACTTGCCGCAGCCGGAGGGGCCGACGAAGACGATGAACTCGCCTTCGTTGATCTCCAGATCGATGCCGTGCAGCACGTGCACGCTGCCGTAGGATTTCTTGATATCCTTCAGAACAAGTCCAGTCATTATGCTTCCTCCTCCCAAAGGTCAGGCAAGACGCGCGAAATAGGCGCCCCAGGCCGGAATATCGATCTTGTTGCCGTAGTTGTTGCTGGTAAATCCATGTCCCGTCAACGCCTGCCAATTGCCATCGGGTAAGGTTGCCAGCGTTTCGACAGGGCTCATGTTGAAGACGCAGAGAATGGTCTCACCGGCATAAGTGCGGGTGTAGATCAGCACGTCGCCCTGCGGCTCCGAAAAGGCGATTTCGCCCTTGGCGAAGGCCGGATGCTGCTTGCGGAAGGCGAGGAAGCGCCGATACTGCTCCAGCACCGAATTTTCATCGCCCTGCTGGACGCTGACGGCGCGCAGAATGTGCTCGACCGGCACCGGCAGCCACGGCTTGACGGTGGAAAAGCCGCCCTGCGCCACCTGGCTGTCCCAGACCATCGGCGTCCGGCAACCGTCGCGGCCCTTGAACTCGGGCCAGAACTGGATGCCGTAGGGATCCTGCAGATCCTGATAAGCGAGATCGGCTTCCGTCAGCGCCAGTTCCTCGCCCTGATAAATGCATACGGAGCCGCGCAGGGTCAGCAGCAGCGCCGCATAGAGCTTGGCGAAAGCATCGCGGTCGGCCACCAGATTGCCCCAGCGGCTGACATGGCGCACGACGTCGTGGTTGGAGAAGGCCCAGCAGGCCCAGCCTTGCGGAGCTGCCGTGTCGAAGTCGTTCATCACCTCTTCGACGCGATCTGGCGAAAGAGCGTCCGGCGCCAGGAATTCGAAGGCGTAGCACATGTGCATCTTGTCGCCGCCGGAGGTATATTCGCCGACGATCTCGAGGCCGCGCTGGCTATCGCCGACTTCGCCGACGGCGGCAATCGCTGGATATTCGTCGAGCACCGCGCGGAAGCGCTTCAGGAATTCCAGGTTCTCGGGACGGTTCTTGTCGTAGAGGTGCTCCTGAAAATTATAGGGATTGACGGCCGGTGCTGTGGATGCGTTTCGCCGCGAAGGCTCCAGGGCCGGGTTGTCGCGCAATTCCTTGTCGTGGAAATAGAAGTTGATTGTGTCGAGACGGAAGCCGTCGACACCGCGGTCGAGCCAGAAACGGACGACGTCAAGCAAGCGATCCTGCACTTCGGGATTGTGCAGGTTCATATCCGGCTGCGAAGTCAGGAAGTTGTGCATGTAATATTGCATGCGGGTCGGATCCCACGCCCAGGCAGAGCCGCCAAAGATCGACAGCCAGTTGTTGGGCGGTGTGCCGTCCGGCTTGGCATCAGCCCATACATACCAATCGGCCTTAGGGTTATTCTTGCTCGAGCGGCTTTCGACAAACCAGGGATGGCGGTCCGAGCTGTGCGACAGCACGAGATCGATCATCACCTTGATGCCCAGGCGATGAGCTTCCGTCACCATCGCATCGAAATCGGCAAGCGAACCGAAGATCGGATCGACGTCCTCGTAATTGGAGACGTCATAGCCGAAATCGCGCATCGGCGACGTGAAGAACGGCGAAATCCAGATCGCATCGACGCCAAGCGACGCGACATGCGGCAGGCGGACGGCGATGCCCTTGAGATCGCCGATGCCGTCACCGTTGGAGTCCTGATAGGAACGCGGATAGATCTGATAGATCACGGCGCCGCGCCACCAGTCCTTGTCAACTTCTAAAGCCGATTGAAGAGCAATGCTCATGCTGAATGGGTCCTGTAGTAAGTGCGTGTTTTTGACTCAGCCCCCCTTCACCGACCCGGCGAGCAGACCGCGCACGAGATAGCGCTGCAGACCGAAGAAGACGAGGAGTGGGATAAGGATGGTGACGAAGGCCGATGCGGTCAGGATTTCCCAGTTGCCGCCGCGCGAGCCGAGCAGCGCGTTGAGGGCGGCGGTCAGGACAAGATGATCCTTGTCGGTGCCGAGGAACACCATGGCAATCAAGAGGTCGTTCCAGACCCAAAGGAACTGGAAGATCGCGAAGGAGGCCAGCGCCGGAAAAGATAGCGGCAGGATGATCTTGACGAAAATGTCGAAATCGCTGGCGCCGTCGACGCGGGCGGATTCGATAATCTCCTTGGGCAGACCGGCAATGTAATTGCGCAGGAGATAGATGGCGAGCGGCAGGCCGAAGGCTGTGTGCGCCAGCCAGATGCCGGGATAGGTCTTCGACGACACGCCGAACAACTGGCCGATTTCGTTATAGATGCGCAAAAGCGGGATCAGCGACATCTGCAGCGGCACGACGATCAGGCCGACGACGAGCGCAATCAGGATCGCCCTGCCGGGAAATTCCATCCAGGCCAATGCATAGGCCGCAAAAGCGGCGATCAGGATCGGAATGACGGTTGCGGGGATCGTTACCGTCAGCGAATTGATGAAGGACTGGCCGATACCCTCGCCGCCCAGCACGTTGCGATAGTTGTCGAGCGTGAATTGCGGCGGCGTGGCGACGGTCAAATAGACGCGCTTGGCCCGGGCATCCGCTCCAAACGCGCCGTTCTTCTGATAGCGATAGCTGCCATCAGAGTTGATCGTCAGCGTTTCGCCGTTCTCCAACTCGGCTGGCGAGCCTGCCTTGAAGGCTGCCGGCTCCTGCACGCGCAGGCCGAAGGACTGGATCTTGCCGCCCCCTTCCACATTAAGGGTACCTGCAATCACGAAATTTGCGCCGTCCGGCTTGGCCTTGTCCGGACCGTCGAGGCGGGCTGCCGTTGTGCGAGAGGAACCGGCAAAGGCCGTCCACCAGCCAGAAGCTACGATCTGGTCCTTATCGCGCAGCGCAGTGACGAAAATGCCGAGCGTCGGCAATAGCCAGAGAAGGACGATGAGGAGCACCGCGGCATGAACGAAGATGCGAGCGGGGCCGATGCGACCGAGATTTCCAATCATGTCAGCGCCCCTTCGTCTCAGCGTTTGCACGGCGAATGTTCCAGATCATGATCGGCGTGACCGCAACCATGATGACGAGCGCGATAACGGCGCTTCGACCGCTGTCGCCGCCGCCACGGAACATCCAGTTGAACATCAGGTTGGCGAGCACCATCGTGTTCCATTGACCATTGGTCATGGTGAGAACGATGTCGAACACCTTGAGGACGAGGATGGTGATGGTAGTCCAGACCGTGGCAATCGTGCCCCAGACCTGCGGCACCATGATCTTCCAGAAGATCTGCCAGCCATTGGCGCCGTCGATGACGGCCGCTTCGATTGTCTCTTCCGGAATGCCGCGCAGAGCCGCCGAGAGGATGACCATGGCAAAGCCGGTCTGGATCCAGACCAGCATGACCATCAGGAAGAAGTTGTTCCAGAACGGAATGGTAATCCAGACTTCCGGCGTGCCGCCGAACAGCTGGACGATCGCGTTCAGAAGGCCGATCTGCGCGTCGGTGCCGCCGCGATATTCGTAGATGAACTTCCAGATAACGGACGCGCCGACGAAGGAGATCGCCATCGGCATGAAGATGACCGCCTTGGCGATATTACCCCACCAGATGCGGTCGGTCATCACGGCGATAACGAGACCGAAGAAGGTGCAGGCGGCCGGCACGACGGCAAGCCAGAGAATGTTGTTGAAGATCGACTGGCGGAATTCGGTGTCGTTGAGCGCCCAGAGATAATTGGCGCCGCCGACGAACTTGCTGCCATCGGGCCCGTAGAAGGACAGAATGAAGGTCGCGACGACAGGATAGACGAGATAGACAACGAGCAGGAACAGTGCGGGCCCCAGGAACAGCCAGGGGCGAATGAGACCGCGGCGGCGAAGGTTGACGGCCGCCCGATGAACGTCGTCCCCTTCCCTTGCCGGAAAGATCAAGTCCAAGAGCTTGTTGGAAAACCAGAAATAAGCGGCGCAAATGGCAACGCCGAATATCATGGCGCCAATCGCCGATACGATCTGCGAAAACATCCCTTCCCTCCCCGAATTATCTGCTTTTGTCCATCAGTCGGGCATCGGCCGCGCTGAAGGGCGCGTCGTCATATGTAATATGGCGCCGCCGGCAAGTTGCCGGCGGCGATAGGGCTATGATGTCTTACTTGATGGCGTCCCAGGACTTCTGGATACCATCGGCTACATCCTGAGCAGACTTGCCGCCGACGAAATCCACCATGCCGGTCCAGAACGAACCCGCACCAATCTTGCCGGGCATCAGGTCGGAACCGTCGAAGCGGAAAGTGGTGGCCGTAGTCAGGGTCTCGCCTTCCTTGCGCAGTGTGTCGTTGGCATAAGCCGCGGTATTGACGGCCTTGTACGGCGTCAGGAAGCCGGACTGGGCCATCCAGACTTCCTGGGCGATCGGCGTCTGCAGGAACTGGATGAAGGCGCGTGCAGCCTTCGAATCCTTGGTGATGGCAGCGAGCGTGCCGGCGCCGAGAACCGGCTTGCCGAGTTCCGGATGCGCGGCGGAGGGCGGGAAGTAGAAGAAGTCCGCATCCTGGCCAAGCTTGGTGCCTTCCGGGAAGAAGGACGGAATGAAGGATGCCTGCTTGTGCAGGTAGCACTTCGGCGGAACCGTGAAGAGGCCCTTCGGGCTGTCGCGGAAGTCGGTCGAGGCAACGGCCGCAACGCCGCCGGCAACATATTTCGCGTTCTTCGCGAACTTGCCGAACTCCTCGATCGCCGCAACGACCTTCGGATCGTTGAACTTCAGCGAGTTATCGACCCAGTGATCGTAATCCTGCGGCGTATTGAGGCGCAGCATCAGATCTTCGACCCAGTCGGTTGCCGGCCAACCGGTGGCACCGCCCGAACCGAGGCCGATGCACCAGGGGGTGCCGCCATCCTTGACGATCTGATCCGAAAGCTTGATCAGGTCCTCCATGGTCGTCGGGACCTTGTAGCCGGCTTCCTCAAAGTTTTCCGGAACGTACCAGACCAGCGACTTCAGGTCGGCCTTGTAGGGGAAGGCATAGAAGGCATCCTTGCCGTCCTTGCCCTTGTAGGTGCCGTAGCCGACCCAGCTGTCGCCGGCACCGTAATTGGTCTTGACCCAACTTGCGAGATCATCGCCGAGCGGCGTCAGATAGCCCTTGCTGGCAAGGTTCGCGAGAAGGCCCGGCTGCGGCAGGATGGCGACGTTCGGCGGCGACCCGGCCTGCGTGTCGATGACGATCTGCTGCTCGTAGTTTTCCGAGGACGAATATTTGGCGTTCACGCCGGTCGCTTCGGTGAAGTACTTGAGGACGCTGGTAAAGAGGGCTTCATCCTCGCCGCGCCAGGGGCCGAAGATGGTCAGCGTCTCGCCCTTCAGGTCGGCATGTGCCGACTTGAACTCGTCGTAGCTTTTCCAGTTGAACTTGGAGTCCTGGCCGGGCTGGAACTTCAGATCGGCCGCCATCGCCGTACCGGCCACCAAGGCAGCGGCAGCAACGGTCATCAAGAACATCTTTTTCATGCGTTGTCCTCCCAAATAACGAAACCCATGAGCCCAAACACGGTCTTGTGCTACGCGCTCCATTCCTCAAAGCGCTTTGGCTACCTCTCTCATCCATTGAGCGCGGGCTAAAGTCAAGCGATTTTCAGATTTTGGCGGATGTACACAGCAATTCTCGCGCTGCAACATGGAATACAGATCGATTTTTTGCTATTTATCTTGTCTCGCGCACTTCTCCTGTTACATAATTGAAAGCGCTTTGGAAGCCTGGGGCTTTTCAGGAGGTTGTCTCGGCATCTTGGCGGCGTGCAGTGGGAGGAGCTGAAATACCGTGAATCTGAAACAGCTATCGCAGATGCTTGGGCTGTCGCAGACGACAGTCAGCCGGGCCTTGAACGGATATCCGGAGGTCAATCGCGAAACTCGCGAACGCGTTCTCAAAGCGGTTCGCGAAACCGGCTATCGGCCCAATAAGGCAGCCCAAAGACTTGCGACGGGCAAGGCCGGCTCGATCGGACTTGTAATGCCGACTTCGCCCGGCAATTCTTCGGACGTGCATTTCAGCGAGTTCCTGACTGGGCTGGGAGAAGAGGCCTTGCGGCACGATTTCCATTTCGTCCTGACGCCTGCGGATCCGAATGACGAAGTCGGCGCCCTCAGGCGATTGGCGGCCAGCGGCAATGTCGATGCCCTCTTCGTCAATTATATGCGTGGTCACGATCCGCGCCTGGAGATGCTGAAGTCTCTATCCATGCCCTTCCTGGTGCATGGACGCTCTATCGGCTCCGAGCCCGACTATCCCTTCCTCGACATCGACAACGAAGCTGCCTTCTATGACGCCACGAAGCTGCTTCTGCAGCTCGGACACCGGCGCTTCGCCCTCTTGAACGGTCCGATCTATTTCGATTTCGCCATTCGCCGGAAGAACGGCATGGATACAGCCCTTGCCGAGCGTGGCCTGGCGCTCGACGAAACCTGCGTCAGCCATACGCCGATGACGGATGAACAGGGCTTGCTAGCCATGGAGCGCATCCTGCAAATGGAAAAGGACAAGCGGCCGACTGCGGTGCTCTGCTCCAGTACCGTATTGGCGCTCGGCGCCGTTCGCGCCATCAATCAGGCAAAGCTGAAACTGGGCGAAGACATATCGATGATCGCCCACGACGACGTGCTGACCTTGCTCAAGCCAGAGAACTTCACCGTGCCGCTGACAACCACGCGCTCATCACTGCGTGCAGCCGGCGTGCGCATCGCCGAACGGCTGATCGGCGAAATCAAGCATACGGAGACATTTCCGGCGCAGGAATTGTGGAAAGCCGAATTGATCGTGCGCGCCTCGACCGGTGTCGCACCGGCCTAAAACTTCGGCGGCTTTCTGCCGGCTGAGCGATAGGCAGCGATGACGGTATTGGCCATCAGCATCGCGATCGTCATCGGGCCGACACCGCCCGGAACCGGCGTGATGGCGGCAACGACTTCTGAGGCTTCACCATAGGCGACATCGCCCACCAGCCGGCTCTTGCCCTCGCCCCGCTCCGGGGCCGCGATCCGGTTGATGCCGACATCGATCACGGTCGCACCGGGCTTGATCCAATCGGCCTTGACCATCTCCGGACGTCCCACGGCCGCGACCAGAATATCGGCGCCTCTTGCCACGGAAGCCAAATCCTTCGTGCGCGAATGCGCTGTCGTCACCGTCGCATTGGCATTGAGCAACAATTGCGCCATCGGCTTGCCGAACAGGTTGGAGCGGCCGATGACGACGGCATTGAGACCCGACAGGTCCTCGCCGTGGATCGAACGCACCAAAAGCATGGCGCCGGCCGGCGTGCAGGAGATCAGTCCGGTGTCGAGATCGCCGGTTGCCAGCTTGCCGGCATTGACGACATGCAGGCCGTCGACATCCTTCTCCGGCTTGATCGACTGAATGATGTCATCCGAATCAAGATGCTTCGGCAGGGGCAGCTGCACGAGAATGCCGTGGATGGACGGATCGTCGTTCAGCGACTGAACGAGCCTTGCCAGCTCACCTTGCGTCGTTTCCGCCGGCAGCGTGTGCTGGACCGACTTGAAGCCGCATTCCTTGGCCATCTTGCTCTTGGAGTTCACATAGGCGTGGCTGGCCGGATCGTCACCGACGATGACGACCGCAAGCCCGGTCTTCACACCGGCCTCGGTCTCAAGTCCCGCCGCCGCAGCCTTCACGGCTTCGATCACCGAAGCCGCCGCTTGTTTCCCGTCGATCACTGTCGTCACGCTCGTCTCCCGATCATGAATGCGCTGGCAATCTACAAGCCATCCATTCCATGGAATGGCCTGCAAACGCCCTATGGTGTCTGAAAGCGGCAATTGCAAGGGAAAACGATGAGACGATCAGGCGCGGTCCGGATGTCTGCGTACAGCGTAGGTTTCGACCTTGGCACGCAGCGATGCAAGCTCTTGCCGGATAAGGCCCCACTCGTCCGCAACATCGAGCCGATCCACATCATGGACGAGAGCAGCCGACGGTTCAGGTGCGATCGCCGGCAACAACTGAGGCTCCAGATCATCCTCATGGCGAAAAGCGCAGGCTTCCGGCATGGTGCTTTCATCAGCTGCCTGATCTTCTGTCGGCGCGCCACCAGCCAGCCATTTGCGCAGGAATACGGCGCAAAGTGCCAAACCAAAACCTGTAAGGAAACCGACAATTTGGTTGCTTACGAGCCGATTATCCAACGGGGCGGCGGCCGCGACGGCCTGCGACAATACCGTCAGCGGCGGCCTGACTTCGGAAATCGTCATGCCAGCATTCTGCTGATCGGCCTCGTAGCGGCTCTGGGCTGTCGTCACGGCATCCTGTAGCTGCCCGAGGCGAGCGAGGTCCACATCACTCCCCGTCTGACTGAAAGCAGTCATTTGCGCCGAGAGAGCGGTCTGCTTTTCCAGAGCCGCTTTCACGTCCGCCTCGCTGCTGACGGCGAGCCGCTGCAACTGACTGCGCATATTGGCTGCGAGATCATCGACCGTTGCCTGTTGCGCCAGCAGGCGGGGATGGCGCGGGCCGAGCTGCACAGAAAGCTGTGTCAATTGTGACTTTGCGGCGTTGTAGCGGCTGCGCAGGTCATCAAGACCTGGCGACGAAAGATCGCTAGACAATGCGCCACTCAGCACCGATGCCGGCGTCGCCGATTTGACAGCTACGAGACGGGCCTTGGCGGTTCGTACCGCCAGATCGGCTGCCTTTATCTGCACATCCAGCTGCTGACGCTGCCGCCGGAGTGTCTCGGCCGCGGTAATCCTGTCTTCGCCATAGCGCGCCTTGAATTCGGCAAGGGCGGCAGAGGCGCGATCGAGTTCCTTGCGGCTGCGATCAACCGCCGTTTCAACCCCAAGCGACGTGCCGGCCGCCTTCGCAACACCCGGATCATAGAGGGTTGCGATAACCAGCCGGTTGGCAATATCGGCCGATCTGGCGGGATCGCCCGACGTCACGATCAGGCGCAGCAGACCCGTCTGACTGTCGATCTCGACGGCAACGTCCTTGCGCAGCGTGGCCTGCGCGCGCGACGGCGCATCGGATGCGTTGCCGCTGCCGGAAAGCAACTCGACGGCAACGCCGAGGGCACCCGCCCGGCTGCCGGTAAATTCCGGATCGCGATCAAGCTTCATCCTGGCAACGACGTCGGACAATACGGACGGAGCGACGACCCGCTTTGCCGCGACATCCAACAGGACCTGACGCGCGCGGCCATCGCCTTCCGCATGGAGCACTGCCTGCGAGACATAACGCGGCGGCGGCGCAAGCAGGATGGGAACGACCGCCCCCATCAGCGCGGTTGCGGCAACGAAACAGAGCGCACGGAGGCTGGGAGACCAGCGTCCAGTCGGCGATATGTGTTCAACGGCAACAGAAGCGGAGGCGGCTTGTGGCCGGAGTTCCGGCATGCCCTCAAGCAGATCGGGCACGAATTCCAGCAAATCGGGCGCCGGTTCCGATACCCGTTCCGGCAACCGGCGGCGTTCCGCATAGTTGACGTCCGAGATATTTTCGGCCTGTGCGGCTGCTGGCGCGCGCTCCTGCGATCTTCTATGGCCGGACACCGGATAGGGGTCGCCATTCAGACGTCTGCGCAGGATAGCACGCAGTTCCGCATCCCGCGGATCGTCGGTGTTGGCAGCACGCAGACCCGCCGCACTACCCAAATCATCGTCTTCACCATAAGGAGAGGCACGTGTTGCAACGCGCTGCGAAACCTCAGAGGTTTGCGCGTCGTGGGGATAAAATCCGGTCCTGGCTTTGCTTTCAAACATGGCGGGCTATCTCGCGCACATGGTCGGAGACCAATGCAAATGGTTAACCCACTCTAAACTTTCATACCAAAGAAAGAGTTAACGCCAAGCCCGCAAATACCAAAGCATTTCCGCTTTTCTTCGAATTGCGAAAACGCTTTAGGCTCTTGTTTCCTTGCGTATTCCGGACGGAAAACCGCTACGCATTTTTTCTGGAAATGCTCTAACTTGCCAATTTGTCCGGCGGAGCAATGCGCCGCTGCGGCAATGGATGCGGCTCCGCGCGAAGGACGCGTTCCTTGCGGCCAAACTGATGCCTGACAACCTGATAGAAGAACAGCGGTATGCCCAGCATATAGCGCCGCCACAGCCTGCCCGGCTCCAGCACGAGACGGAACAGCCACTCGCTGCGCATAGCGCGCACGAGACGTGGCGCCCGCGGCACAGTCTCGGAAATGAAATCAAACAGGGCGCCCACGGTCAGGACAAGACGGGCGTGCTGCAGGCCGACATGCTCGGCGACCCATTTTTCCTGCAAGGGCGTGCCCATGCCGACGATCAGCACATCGATCTTCTGGCGGCTTATCTCCGCCGTGACTGCGCTGCTCCGGGCCGGATCGAAGAAGCCGTCCGATACGACGACGAACTGGTGCCACGGAGCGTGCCGGCGAAATCTCTCGGCTGCCTTTTCAACAACGGAGCGCTTGCCGCCCAAGAGGCCGATCCGTTTCGGCCGCTCCATGAATGTCAGCAGCGCGGGGACGAAATCGGTACCGTTCAGATTGGCGGGGAAACGTTCGCCATGAGCAACGCGTGAGGCGATGTCGAGGCCGACGCCGTCGGGAAGCACCAGATTGCGCTCGAGAACACTACGGTAAGTTTCATCGCGCAGCATGATAAGCATGTTATGCGCATTGACGAAGGAGATCGACGTCTGTCCGACCGGCAGGGAAGCGAGTTCGTTGACGAAGGTCAGCGCGTCATCCCAGTCGAGATCGCATACCGGCAGATCGAAGATCATGCGGCGTGACGCGGCGACGGCAAAATCGGCTACCTGGTTCAATCCAACACCCTCCTGCCCGGCATCGCTGACGCGCATGATGCCAGTACGCATAAAGCGCATGCCTCCCACCGTTCATCGGTGCGGCGACCGGGAGGCATGGCTCGTAGGAGTTTATAGCAAGACAAATCCAACTTTCCGTTAGGAAGGAAGGTTGGATTTGCTGGAAGCTATCAGGAATTTGTTAGGCATACCGACAGAATGTAAGAAATTACTTACGTTTATCGCTTTGCCGTCCAGGGATCTCACTCAACCGGCACTTTGTCCTTTGCCGCATCCTGCACGATCTTGACGGGCTTGACCGTCCTCTTGGCCACAGTTTCCCCGCCGTGGGTTTCTTCTTTGGAAAGATAGTCGAGCTGCTCGATCAGCACATCGGCGACGTAGTCGCCACCAAGTCGTTCGTTCATCCGTTTTTTGAGATCGGCACGGAAGGCGGCAATATCGAAATTCTGCGCATGAGCGATGTCGATCGTCTTGTTGCCGATCAACAGCGAAAAGAGTTCGTCCGTCGTCAGCTCCGGCAGGGGGATCTGCAGAGCATTCGCCTTGCCTTTCTCCATCATGAAGGAGATGCGCGTCAGGAAATAGCCGGTCACCTGGCCGTTGGCGATAACGGGAACGTTGATCGATTCGCCCTTGACGAGCTCCTGCTGCGCCTTCTTGGCATCGTCAGGGCTGATCGCGGGCGCCGTCGCAACCTGCACCGAAAAATAGACCGAGGCCAATGTTACGGCGCAGACCCACAGGCCGGTGATAACGAGCTTGATCATCCGGCCTCACGGACGCGGAATTGCTCCTGCGAATAGGTGCCGTCCCCATCGGCATTCTGTACGGCATTCTTCAAGATGTCGGCGACTGCACGCACAGCCTCGAGATGCGCCTCGACCCGGCGAGCGTTCAGAACCAGCTTCTTCTTCAGATCATGCAGCTGTTCGATGTGGGCGGCAGCGAGATCGGCCGGATCGGTATCGCGAAAGAGCATCGACAACTCGTAGAGGCAGCGGCTCTTATGTGCGTTCGATACCTTGAGATCGAATTCCGGGTCGGTGCCGATCCGGGTGTTCTCATTGTCAATAATCATCTCCAGGCGGCCAAGGACAGACTTGATCCGATAGTCCTGCGACATCATTTCCATGTTTGTTACCTCGCTCATGCTTTCTGGGACGTCAACGAATTCTGGTTGGTGATGCTGGTATTGCCGTCGTTATCGGCATTGGCAGCGGCCAGCGTCTTGCGCTGAAAATCGGTAATCGCGCTGAGCGCCATTTTCTTGTCGTTCTCGTCGGTCGCTGCATGGATCGCGCCGGTGTTGCGCATCTTGTCGACCTGTTCCTTGTACATTTTTTCGGCGATGCCCACGCCTCCATTCTTGGAGATCGTATCGCCCAGCTGCTCGGCCATCATGCCCTTCCAGATCTCGCCGGCAGAGCCTTTGCCGTAGAGCGTTTCGCTGCTCGGCAACATGTTCTTCACGAAGTTCTGCAGCACCATGGACTCGAACTTGCGATAGGCCTGCGGGACCTTGGTCCCGGCCACATGGGTATTGGCATTGGCAAGGCCAGCCTGAGTGGCGGCGCTGTTCATCGCATCCACCGTCGCACCGAAGCCGTTGCCGTTTTCGGCAAGGCTGGTGGCGGCAAAAGCGGCACGGTTGGCGGCAAGCTTGGCCTGCGCGGCCTCGACATCGGCGGGATTGGCGGCCTTGACGACATCAAGGACCAAATCACTCGGAGGCGAAATAGCCATGTCACGTCTCCTTCTGCTCTCGCATGCCCTGATACGAGCGGCGTGGCGCTCGTATCAGGGCATGTCGAATCAAACTGTCAAAACGGATCGGCAACCCAACGCTGCGAATCCTGTTCCATGATCGCGATGATTATGGTTTTTGAACCTTGCTGGAGGCTGGCGTTGCGCCGGCGAAGCGCTGATCGATGATGTCGTAGACGGCATTGTCGTCCGCCTCCCGCGTTTCCTGCTCGCGGGCATCGTTCATGTGCTCTTCCAGCCTGTCGCCTTTGGTGCGCTCCTGCTGGACCTTCATCTGAATGAGCGTCTGGATGCTTTCCAGCTGCTGATCCCGGATCATCAGGCGGCCATAGCGCTCGGCGTAATGGATCGAGAATGCCATGTGAACCGGATCAACGGAGCCGATGGCGACCATGACCCGTTCCATCGATTCGGTGACTTCCGACCGCTGTCGGGTGGTATCGGCCAGCTCGCTTTCCGCCATCCGTTCCAGATGGCGCTGCACCGCGACGAGGCGCTTCAGTTTTTCGGACCGGTTTTTCTCAGCCATCGCTATCTACCCGGGTCGCCTTGTTCCAGCTGCACTCGAATCGGTGTTCGCCCTTGTGTCATTTACGGCTAGTGCCCGTTGAAGACAGTCAGGAACGCATTGGAAAACTGACTGACCAACGCCGCAATACTGACATAGAGCATGAACAGCCCTCCCATCAGCAGATAGGGCGTGGAAATGAAATAGATCGGGATCTGCGGTGCCAGCTTGTTGATGAAACCGATCGAAATCTGAAACATCAGGCCGTAAAGCAGGAAAGGGCTTGCCAGACGCAGCATGATGAAGAAGGTCGTCGCCAGCGTGTCGGTGATGGAGATCAGTGCCGCGCGCGGCTCGATATGCCCGCCGAAGGGAATGACCGAATAGGAATCGACCAGCGCCTGCAAAACATAATGGTGAAAGTCCAGAATGAAGAGGATCATCAGCCCGCAAAAACTAATGAGGCTGGTGAGCGATGTCTCACTCGATTCCTCGACGAGGTCGGCACCGCCGGGCGCATTGAAGCCGATCAGCATCGATATGACCGTGCCGGTAAACTGCAGGCCTAGCGTGTAGATGCGAGCCATCATCCCATACATCAATCCGATGACGGTTTCGGTGAAGATGAGGGCGATATAGCTCGCATTGCCCTTCGACACCTCAGGATAGATCGTGTTCCAGAGCAATGGCAGGATCGCCATCGTCAGAGCCACGGAAAGCAGCAGCCTGATCTGCGGGGGAACGCGGCCGGAGGAAAATCCCGGGAGGACCATCATGCAGCCGCCGATGCGGCAGAAGGCGACGAACAGCGCCAGAATGGTCCCCTGGGGATCTGATATCATGAAATCGAACCTAGAATCTTGATCTCGATCCCCTTGGCCAATTCCACATGCGACAGGACCGGAAGCGTCGCGAACAGGCGTTCGATGATCATGCGCACATAGGAGCGCGTTTCCGGCGACGTGACAAGAACGAAGGGCATGCCCCGGTCCATGTATTCACGGATAACTTTGCCCGCCTGCTCGCTGAACTCTTCCAGGCTGCGCGGATCGATATCGAATTCGACGACTTCGCCCTTCTGGTCGCGCTTCAGCGCCTGATGGAAGATGAGGTCCCATTTGCTGCCAAGGCGCAGGACGCGCAGCACGCCGTTATCGGCCAGATCGCCGCAGAGCTGCTGTGCCATGCGGACACGCACGTGCTCGACGATCTGCTCGGTCTTGCGCACATGTGGCGCCAGTTCCGCAACGGCTTCCAGGATGAGATGCAGATTGCGGATCGAGACACGCTCGGCAAGCAGCAGCTTCAACACCGCCTGCAGGCCGGAATAGGACATATGCGACGAGCAGATTTCGTCGGCGAGCTTCTTGTATTCCGGATCGAGGCGGTCGATCAGGACCTTCACGTCCTTATAGGACAGCAGCGCCGGCAGGTTGTTGCGGATGACTTCGCTCATATGGGTGAGCACGACGGAGACATTGTCGATCGGCTGGAAGCCTTCGCGCTTCAGATCCTCGGCAAAGGCTTCGAGGACAGAGAAGGCCGGCATGCCGAAAGCGGGTTCGCGGATCTCGTCGCCCGGAACGGTCGGCTTACGGCCGGAGCCGGTGACGACGAGCACTTCGCCGACGCGCAGCATGTTGGAGGCGATCGTCGTGCCATGGATGCGGATCTGATAAGACTTGTCGGCAATCGCCATGTCGTCGATCACCTTGATCTCCGGCACGACGAAGCCATATTGCGTCGCGAACTTCTTGCGCATCTTGCCAACGCGGAAAGCCAATTCCTGATGGGCGCCGAGCAGGCGGGTGGAGACGATCTTGCCGAGCGCCAGTTCGATCTCTGCGGTCTTCAGCACCGATTTGACCGAATCCTTTTCCATTTCCTTCGTCTGCATCACCTTCTGCTCTTCGGCGTCGCGGCGAAGCTTGTTCTCGGCTTCGATCTGACGCGGAATGAACCAGGCACCGGCGGCCATCAGACCGCCGAGGAAAACGAAGGGAAGGAAGGGCATCCCGGGCATAATGGCCAGGATGCCCATGAGGACCGCAGAGACGGCGAGCGCGCGCGGATAGCCGCTCAGCTGATTGACGACGGCCTGGTCGGTCGAGCCAGAGGTGCCGCCGCGCGAAACGAGAAGGCCGGCAGCAAGCGAGACGATGAGGGCCGGCATCTGCGACACCAGACCGTCGCCGACGGAAAGTTTCACGAAAACGTCCGCAGCCTGGCCGATCGGCATGCCATGACGGAAATAGCCGATGATGATGCCGCCGAAGACGTTGATGCAGGTAATCAGAAGACCGGCAACCGCGTCACCACGTACGAACTTGGATGCACCGTCCATCGCACCAAAGAAGGAGCTTTCCTCTTCCAACTCGCGACGGCGGCGCTGCGCTTCTTTCTCATCGATGAGGCCGGCCGAAAGGTCGGCGTCGATCGCCATCTGCTTGCCGGGGATGGCATCCAGGGTAAAGCGGGCGCCGACTTCGGCGATACGCGTCGCACCCTTGGTGATGACGATAAAGTTGATGGTGATGAGGATGAGGAAGACGATCAGGCCGATGACGAAATCGCCCGACATGACAAGGCTGGAAAAACCGGCAATGACGCCGCCGGCCGCATCATGCCCTTCATAACCGTGCGAAAGGATGACGCGGGTCGTGGCGATGTTCAGCGCCAGACGCGTCATCGTGGCGATCAGCAAGATCGTCGGAAAGGACGAGAATTCCAGGGGCTTCTTGATCCAGAGCGCCACCATGAGGATCAGCACGGAAAAGGCGATCGAGAAAGCCAATCCAAGGTCGATCAGAAACGGCGGAATCGGTAGGAACAGCACGCACAGAATGACCATGATACCGAGGGCAAACCCGATATCGCGGACGCTAGGATTGGCTTTGGGGAGTGCTATTGCGGGTGGTTGTGCCATCGACCGGTTCCGTCTCTTCATGAGAGGAGGCAAACGGCTGACCCGTGTGCCCTAGAGCATTTCCGCTTTTCTTCGAATCGCGAAAACGCTCTATCTTCTTGTTCCCTACGCATTCCGGACGGAAAACCGCTACGCACTTTTCCTGGAAATGCTCTAGTGGAACCGACCTCTAAAGGCTGAAGCTTGCGCGAGCATGGCCGATGCCGTCGACAAGCGCGATCCGGGCGTCGGAGGCGTCTTCGGATCTATTTCAGAAACCCGATTGAATGCGGGAGAAGACGAGATTGGTGAAGATTGAAATCTGTGCACCGACGAATGGCGCCGAGATGCCGATCGTGACCATGACGGCGACGATCTTCGGCACGAAGGTCAAGGTCGCCTCCTGCACCTGGGTGAGCGCCTGAATCAGCGCGATGACCAGACCGACGACCATGGCAGCGATGACGGCCGGACCGGAAGCCACAAGCACTGTCCAGATCGCCGCCTGGAAAATATCCAATGCATCGGCTTCATTCATAATCTGTCCACTCCCGGTTCAGCGGCACGTCATGTGCCGCTGGTCTGATCCGTATTCGACGACGAATCACTGGTGCTACTATCGCTCGACGTGGGCGAGGTATCAATGGTCGTGCCCGCCGGAGCGATCGTCACGCCGGCCTGGATCAGAATCTTGTCGCCGGCATTGGTTTCGGCAATGATACCGTCCGTATAGACGCTTACCTGCTTGATCGTGCCGGTGGTCTTGCCGTCGGCGCTCATGATCTGCTTGCCGATGTAATCCGAGGCCTGCGAGATCCACTGGTTCTGCAGCACGGTTTCCAGATGCGAGTTCGTCTGGATCTGCTGCTCCACCTGGGAGAAGCTCGCCAGCTGGGAAATCTGCTGGCTGGCATCCATCGGACTGGTCGGATCCTGGTTCTTCATCTGCGCGATGAGGAGCTGCAGGAAATCGTTGTAGTTCAAAGTAGCCTTTGAGGATGCGGCGGCAGCATTGCTGGCAGTGTTCGAAGAGTTGGTGCTGGTGCTGCTGGCGACGCTGTCTACCGCTGCCATGGAGCAATCTCCCGGCGGATGTGCTCGATCGTTGCCGCCGGCATTTCCTGGCTGTTCAGAATCTGATCCTCTATCGCGTACAGGCTGCGGATCGCCTTCAGCGCGTCAAAGGCGCGGCCGGTGGAGACAAGCCCGTCGATGCGCTTGAGTTCGGCCAGCACTTCCTCATTGTGGAAGCACGACAGAAGCATGACGATCGATTTGCGGAACATCGCCGTCGACTGCTCCTTGCCCTCGGGATTGATAAGGATCATCTGCGCGATGAAATAGAGCTGGCGCAGAGGCGTCGTCGCCTCCTCGGGCTGAAGCACGTGGTTTTCGAGCAGGAATGTCACATCATTCAGGAACTCCAGAGCAACCTTGCGATCGACACGCAGGACAGCCCCGTTGATAAAGATCTTTTCCCCGGCTTTGAGCGATATGCGAAGCGTACTTTTCATTTAAGTCCATCCCTGATGATGGTGGTGACATCTATGATGCCTTGATAATTTTCCGACTGGCGCAGCCGAATTCGGTCGCATTCCTTCAAAATCCAGATGGCGATCGAGATAAGGTTGGCACGCAGTTCGACATTGAGCTGGTTCTCCGGGCTTTTAAGGTCGTCGACGAAGCTCACCCATACGCGACGCGTATAGAAGAGAGCCTCGATCGCTTCACGACCGTATTTTTCCGCATCGCGGGCCGCGGAGAGAAGAGCTATCGACCGGTCCAGAACTTGCCGTTCTCGTTCCTTGGCGTCGGCCACAGCGTCCTGCATGACTTCCGCATATGAGAACTGATACATTCATGCATCCTTCCTGGTCATTACATCCCTTTGATCATCAAAGGTAATTTACAAGACTTAACTGCTGGATCTTGGAAACAATAGTGTAAGCCGTTTGGAGTTGCGTCTGGAGACTGTTGACCTTCGTCGACGCCTCATAGGGGTCGACTCCGGTCAGGTCACCAATGCTGGTGGTGAGAATGGTCTTCTGAGCGTTGAGCGTCGTATTCGCATCCGAAAGGCGCGACTGCGACAGGCCGAGCTGGCTTGCCTGGCTGTTCAGCCCGTCAACCGACTGACGCGTATAGCTGATGGCCTGCTGCGTGACGGCGTTCACGGCGCTCTGATTGAGGCCGGGAGGCGTGCCCATGAGCGCGTTGGTCACGCTGGTCGCCAGCGCCAGATACCGGATGCCGGACGAATTCGCATTCGTCGAGCTTTCTATGACTTCCGAATTGCTGATGCGACTGGTCATATTCTGATCGGACGCACTCGACCAGCTCGACCAGCTGGCGTCGGACGTGAACATCGGCTCGACCTTGGTCTTAATGAAATCGGTTATCTGTGCCGCAGATATGGTCGCTGCGGTTACCGCCGGCGACTGGCCGGACATGTAGGTCGTCAGGTCCGACAGAATCTGCGCGTTCGTTGCAGCGGATTTATCCGTCATCGGC
Source organism: Martinezella sp. CNPSo 3959 (assembly GCF_057784355.1). NCBI lineage: Bacteria > Pseudomonadati > Pseudomonadota > Alphaproteobacteria > Hyphomicrobiales > Rhizobiaceae > Martinezella > Martinezella sp. CNPSo 3959. Next base: position 142,975 of record NZ_JBXSOV010000004.1, on the reverse strand, counting down.
TGGACGTCGGTGTTGGTTCCGGCAAACAGATACTCGCCATTGACCATGGTGTTGGCCGAAGCGATGACGTTCGACAGGGTCGATGACGCCGCCTGCTGCGCCAGGGCGACGCTGCTGCCGTCGGTGTTGCCGCTCAGCGCCACCAGTTGATCCATCAGCTTCTGCGCCTGCGTGCCCATGCCGGTCAGGGCGGTCTGCGAGGTTGTCATCCGCTGGTTGGCAATGGAATTGCTGCTGAGGATCGAGTCGATACGGGACACTTCCCGCGTCAGGTTCACATTGAGCGACGTGCTGCCGCCGAGCGAAACACCGATATCGGCGTAAACGCCAGTGGTCGCCTCCGTAGAGGCGCTCGTCATCTCATTTTGCGCCTGGCGGACGGTCTGCCGCATGGCATTCTGAATGGCTGTGCTCGAAATGAAAGAGAGTTTCATGGCTTAGCTCGCGAGGTCCAGTACAGCTTGAAGCATCTGGTTGACGGTGTTCAGTATCTTTGTTCCAGCCTTGTAGGACTGCTCAATATCCATCATCAGTGTCAGCTCTTCATCGAGACTGACGCCGGTCGCATTCGAATAGGCGCCCGAAGAGCGCGAAAGAGCGGCGGACGTATTTTCCGCCGCGGTCGTCGCCGTACTGCGCTGGCCTTCCAACCAGCCAATGGAGCTGGCTGAATAATCCATCAGGCTGGCATTGGTGCTGGAGCCTGCGGTAGGATCGAACGCCATTTTCGCATTCATTGCCGTAATGAAGGCATCAAGCTGTGTGGAATAGCCGCTGCCGCCGCTGGTATTCTTCGTATAACCGGTCTCAGTCGCGCTATTATTGATACCACCATCTCGCAGCAACGACGGATCGCCACCTTGGGATGTGATTAATTTCGAATTAACGGTGATCGAGCCGGCCAAGCCGGTGACCGCGGTCCCACTGGCAGGAATAGTACCGCCAGTCCAGGTAAAAAGACCCGGCAATGTTGGCTTGGAAGGATTGCTGTTCGTTTCCGCAAAGACCGTAACCAACCCTCTGGCGATCTCATCGAGCTGCTTCTGATAGGTCGGCGCAACGTCGTCGCGGATCTGAAGCGCCGCCTGCAGAGTGCCCTGCGCCGTCGTATTCGCACTCTGGCCCGGGGTCAGAGCAACGCCGTCGATATAGACGCTGTTGCCGGGAACCGGAGTGGCCGCCGTATACGTATCCGTCGACTTGAACGTCACCGTGCGCGGAATGGTCTCGAACAGGGTCGTTCCGCTGCTGGTATAGAGCGCCATGTCGTTGTTGCCGCGCGTCACCGTCGTCACGCCAACGATCTTCGAGATCTGGTTCAGGATCGAATCGCGCTGATCCATGGCGTCGGCAAGCGCGCTCGACGTGGGATTGGCAGCCGCCGTGGCCGATTTTACCGCCTCGTTGGCCGTCTGGAACTGCTTGAGAAGGCTGTTCAGCGTATCGACGTCGGACTTGATTTGCTTGTCGGCGTCGGCGCGAGCGCCCTGTACTGCCGTCGTGGCATTGTTGAGAGACGTGGCCAGGCTCTGGGCTGCATTGATCGCGGATTGGGCGGCCGTAGCATTGGACGGCGATCCGGCGTAATTTTGCATCGCATCCTGAAATGCAGACAGATAGGTCGCCGGCGCAACTTCATTATCGTTGCCGCCAATCGTTGCCGACTGAAGATTGTTGTAGGCGTTCAGGAGCAGTTGCTGCGCCGAATCCGACGACGCCGAGCTGAGATAGGCCTTCTGCAGTGCAGGTTCGCTGCTGCGCGAGATCTGCACCACCTGTGCGCCGGCCATGTCGGTGGTCAACATTGCCTGGCGCCGCGAGTAATTCGTATTGTTGGCGTTGGCGATGTTGTTCGACACCACGCTGCTCTGCGTGCCGGTATTATTGAATATAGCCTGCGCGTTGTTGAGAGCTGTTGTAAGCGACATGACTGACTCGATACCCTATTCGTTTAGCGCGGCAGATCGGCCGAAGACGCTGGAAATGTCGGAATAGCCTGTCGGAGCGAGGCCGGCGAAATAGACCAGATTGTCGTTGGCAACGGACGGACGGCTCGCCCAGAGAATCCGCGCACATTGATACGGCGGTCAGAAGCCGCGCTGAGGCGGACTGCCTCTGCACTCACTTCCGCAAACGCGGTCTCGCTGCTGCCGAAATTCCTCATCTGGAATCCTCGTTATCCTTCATACGACTGAGAGTAGGTGGCGGGCCTTGCGTGAAGCTGTCTGAGAAAACGAAAAAACGATCATCGCGAAAAGCGTCGTCGCAAGTCTCGTGCGAGAGGTATCACCGCTCGCTATTACGCCGTAGATGGTAAGGGAAGGCGCACCTATCTGTGCTGTGATTGTCCCACACGCTGCAAAAGAATAAGCCCGGAAATCAAGGGATTTCCGGGCTTATCAGCAGGCTTTAACATCTGGAATGCACGACTGGCAGTATCAGCTCCAGTCGATGCAGTAACCGAGGAAGCGTTTGGAATCGACCGGATCGAAACCGAGCTTCTTGCGCAGCTTCTTGCGCAGCTTGGAAATATGGCTTTCGACAACGTTCTCTTCGACTTCCTCGTCGAAGATGCCGTAAATGGCGTTGAAGATCTGGGTCTTCGTCACGCGACGGCCGCGATTGGCGATCAGATATTCGAGGATGCGGCGCTCGCGGCGCGGCAGGGCAAATACGGAACCGTTGATTTCCGGATCGCGGCCATCTGCGAAGACGCGGATGGGGCCGATATCGGTATAGTTGTTGATCGCCTTCAACCGCCGGCGGATCGCCGCCGCCCTGGCCAGGATTTCGCGAGGATGGACCGGCTTGCGCACGACATCGTCCACGCCGCAATCAAAGAGTGCAAGCGTGGCTTCCAGCGAGGGCTGGTCGCTGACCGCGATGACGGGTGCCGCCGTCCGGTCGCGAATCGCCCTCGGAAGCTCGAGCACCTGCTGCCCCTGTCCGATCAGGAAGGCTTCGACCGCGGCAATGTCGCCCTCTGCCGCGGTCGAGACCCATTCGCTAAATTCACGCGGATCAAATCCCGTCGAAGGGATGCCCTCGCGCCCAAAGAGTGATGTGTATCCGTCTTTAACGAGCTCTCGCTCATCAACCACTACGATCATTCGTCCGCCTCCGAATCAGTGTGGTGTTTCGATGACCTATGGGTACGAATCGGGCGAATCACGAACAACTGTCGGAAATGAGTGACGGAAATTAATAATTGATTAACCATAAGGGTGCGATTTGCACTAGATGTAGTATGCGCTTGGCGTTTTACACCGATAAAAAACCTGTTAGCAAGCGTATGATTAACACTTCCATTTTAGGCAAAACCACGGCAGTCAACCGCTTCGATTGGGTTAGTGCTGGCTAACCGGATACCCTGCTCAACCTATGGGTGCCTAATCCCGACAAAACGTCGCCGCGTTTGGCGTCCATTTTCCATAACCGGTGGCGACCAGATTGGCGATCACGCGGCAGACATAGACCTTCTGGGCGGGGTCATTGTTCGGGCCAGCATGGTATCTTGCTACCGCCATTGTCCAGGTCTCATGCCTGTCATGCAGATTGCGGAGAAACTTTGCGGCATATTCGACATTGCTGCGCGGATCGAACATGGCATCGACGGAAGCAAAATTTTCGCCGTGGAAATACTGATTGATCTGCATGCAGCCGACATCGATGAGCTTTGCCCCACTCTGCCGTGCCGCGGCAAATACCTGCAGGGCGGCCCCTTCCGACGGCGGGAAGATCGGCCGTCCCTCGACATTGAGCGCATAGGGATAAAGCGACCCCTTGCGACCCGTTTCCGTCAGACCGACGGAATAAAGGATCCCTTCCGGTATTCCGTATTTTGCGGCAGCGGACTGGATTTCGCGTTCGCAAAGACCTGCGGCACCGTTGTCCGGCGGCGTCGGATTGCCTGATGCCTGGACCTCAGAGGTAAACCGCACCAGAGCGAGAACGCTGCAGGCCACCGCCAGCGCCGTCCTCAATGCTGCGCTCACCCGAACTGCGATTGCCATCGTTTCCATTTGCCTGCTGCCCTGAATAATTCTGGCCCCTGGAGCGCGCGTCGCCCCCCTGCCCCTGGTTCAACAGAGACTGCTGCTGCGGCTGGTTCGATCCGGAATTGCGGCCACCGTCCGACTGCTGGTCGGCATTGGACGCCAGGGTGACGGTGATGCTATCGACCTGATAGCCTTGCGCGCGCAGCGCATCGACCATGCGGCTTTGATCGGCATGAAGCTGCCTGTAGGCTTCGCCGGTCTGCACCTTCAGATCGACGCTCAGCTGGTCTCCGGAAAGCCGCATGGTTGCCGTAACGTCGCCGAGATTGTCCGGACGCAGCTGGATCTTCAGCGTGTTGACAACCTTGCCGGTGCTCGTCAGGTTTGCGGCATTGGAAAGCGCCGAGCCCGGCTGCATCGCAGCCGACCATTCGCGGTCGCCCGCGAGGCTCCCAGCGACCAACGCCGAGTTGGTGGCAAGCCCGAGATAACGACGCGAATCCAGCACGGTGACTGCCACCGCATCGCCGCCTGCAGCAGCGCCGACTTTGACATCGGCAACGTCATCGCCGCCTTTGCTGATCGATAGATCGAGCGCGCCGCCGCGGCCATCCGCCCGCGCCAGGCGGAACGTCTGTGCGCCATCCGTTCCCTTGCCGTCATCCGGCAACGTCACGGCCGTGTCCGTGGCATCATTCGCAAATGCTGCCTTGCCTGATGACAAAGCCTGGACCTTGGCATCGTCTGCCGTCTTGCCTGACTGGACCGCGCTACCCTGTGCCGTGCTAACCTGCGTCGCCACGACGGGCTGCGCGTTCAGCAGCGACAGGGCATCGGAAATCGTGTTGGCCGGCAGGCTGCCTTGCGTCGACGCAGACTTACCGTCATCTGCCGCCTGGACATCCTTTTCATCCTTCGCGCCAGACGTCTTGCCGTCGCTCTTGACCGGCGCCGTCTGACCGTCCGTGGTCGCGACATCGGCCAACTGCTGTGCGATCTCGGCAAGCTGGTCGAGTGCGGCAGACTGCACCGGCACTTTGGTCGTGTCGGTCGTGGGCATGGCCGGGTCTATGGCTGCCGTAGGCTGATCGGCTCCGGTGGAGGTTGTGCCAACCTCACCCGCCGCTGCAGCTGCATTCTGCAGCGCGATCAGAGATTTCGAGAGCGAGGCGGCGGCGGCAGGCTGCGAAGCTTTCGCACCCTTGGCCAGGCCGCCGAGATCGGAAAGGCTGGCTCCGGACGTATCGATCACCCCAACTCCGGCCTTGGTGCTGTCGTCGAAGGAGAGAGCTGCCGCAGAGGAAATTCCTGCGACCGTCTTTGCCGCACTTGCATCCTTATCGGCAGTCGTGTCCGCATTGGCTGAGGTATCGGCACCGGCATTGGAGCTTGAAGATTTGCCGCCATTGCCGAGCGAGCTCGTCAGCGCATCAATAAAACCCTTGCCGTCATCCTGCTTCGCCGAGCGGCCGCCTTTGGCAACAGCACGAATATCCGCCCCCGATGGGGCGCCGGACACACCGATGTCGTTCATATCAATGACTTTCCTGCTTCAACAGGCCGTCGATGGCATCCAGCTTCGAGCGGCTCGTCGTGACGAATGCGTTGAACGAAGAGTCGGCCTCCTGCCGCCCTCCCTCCGGGGCGGGAGCCGCGTTTGCCGAGGCTCCCTGCTCAACACCCGCCGTGCCGGGAGATTGGCTTCCCGCTTGATTCGTCACAGCAGCATCGTGTTCAGTCTTCTGTTGGTTGGGCAGGTTAGGAAAACTGCCTTGCCCGAGGCTTGCAGCATCGGGTGTTCGCAATATCTCCGCCGCGACCGCCTTTGCGGCGTCGCGCAATGCGCGGTCGCGCGCATTCAGCTCGCCCGCCGGCATCTGGTTCACATCGTCGATCGCCGCCTTCAGTTCGGGCGTGGATATGCCCGCCACGCCGCCATAGAAGTTCGCCAGCGCACCAAAGGCATCGCCGCCGTCATTGGAGATCGCCTGGGCACGATTGGCCGCCAGCGCGGCAAGATCGGCCTTGCCGGCGATCGCGGCCCGGCGCGCCATGCGCAGATAGATCTCCCGCTGTCTCGGCGGATCCATGAAGGACAGGATGTCGACGATGTCCTGCTGCTTCACGCCGGAATCGTGATCCACCACCAGCTGCACGAAAAGATCGGCAAACTGGCTGGCGTAAGGCGAATGCAGAAAGCGCCGCGTATAACGGCGTGCATAATCCAATCCTTGCGGCACCATGCCTGCGTCGGCGCACAAAGCCAGCGAGCGGCGCAATGCCGACTCCTCGACAATCGTACCGGGCGCGATCAATCGCGCCCAGTCATAGAGCGGCAAGGCTGCCTTGGCGTTCTTGCCCGACATGACATTGCCGGCAACCAGCGAGAGGTATGGGCCGATCGGCTTGCCGCGATACTCCTTGGAGATGTCGACAAGGGTGTTGACGACAAGCAGACCCTTGCCGTTCAGATATTTCCTGAGCACATCCGCAACGCGATTGTCGAAATTGCCGTTGACGTCGCGTGACATCAGATATTCGAGCGTTTCGGGGTTGCCGCCGCTCATGGTGTAGATGAGAGCCGCATCGACGTTGCGACTGTCCTCGAAGACGGATTTGTCGGCGCTCCGCAGGCGCTCATCTATGGTTCCGAGCAGATAGCGCTGCATCTCTGCGGCGGAACTGTCGCCGGCGACAACGGAATCCTGCACGAATTCGAGCGAGCGCAGCATCTTGTAGAGCGGCAGGCCGGCCTGTCCCTCAGCGCTCACAACCCCAGGCATCAGCATGCCGAGAGTGAGCGTGAGCGCAAGGCGATGACGATGCTGTTTGCGCGCCATGAACTATCCCTGCTTGCCTTGACCGGACTTGCCCTTGCCCGAAGCCGGCTTGATGGGAGCTTGCGTTCCCGAGGCTGCGGGGTCCGTCGCCGCCTGGGTAGAAGGACTAGCAATCAGGATCTCGATACGGCGGTTCGCGTCGTTGAATGGATCGTCGGGCAGCTTCAAACGCCGGTCCGCGAAGCCGGACACCTGCACAACCCGCTTCTCATCCAGCCCGCCGCTGGTCAGCATGTAATAGGCGCTCTGGGCGCGATCGAGCGACAGACGCCAATTGTCGTTGCGGCCGCCGACCATATAGGGGCGTCCATCGGTGTGGCCGCGGATCAGGATCGATCCCTTACGCTCCGCGAGAAGCTTGCCGATCTTCTCCATCGCCAGCACCATCTCGCGCCGGGGGACCGCCGAACCGATATTGAACATCGGATCGTTGGTCTGGTCGGAAATCGTGACCAACACTCCGCCTTCAGCCGCAGTCACCTGCAGCCCTTCGGCCAGCTGGCCGGCAACGCCCTTGATCTCAGCTTGAATTGCCTGCTGCAGATCCTTGGCTTCCTGCTGCTGCGCTTTCGTCGGCTGAGCATCCCTGTTTGCAGGCACAGCGGCATTGTCTTCAGCGGCGGATGCGCCGCTTTGCGTGCCGGCCTTGGCAACCTGCTGAGCCTGCGTCTGTTTTTCCTGCGCCTTGCCGGCCGCCTGCTGCTCGCTCACCGTCGGCTGTTGTTCGGGCGTTTGCGGCTGATCGGCTGGCTGGCCGATGTCCGCAGCCGTTGCCTTCGACAAAGCGATGACTTCACCCTTGGGCGATTGATCCGACTTGGCAGACTGTTCCTCGTTCGCCTTCTTCGAGGCGCTGGAAACCTGCACCTGCTTGGTCCAGAAATCCGGATCGAACGGATCGCGATAGGCCTGGCCGCCATCTGCGCCCGTCGCCGGACCCGATTGGGCGGCACCGCCCTCGCCCTTGGCGCTGACATTCGCCTGCTGACCGACTTCCTGTGCGATCTCGGCCAGGACTGAATACGGATTCTCGAAGAAATCCGCCTCGGAATAATTCGTCTGGTCGCCCGATGTCGATGTCAGGTCCTCACCCGTTTTGGCTGATTTGCCGTCATTCGGCTTTTCCTGCGGCTTATCGGACTTCTGCTGGTTCTTTTCGCCCTGGGCCTGATCGACGGGCTTCTTGAGGCCCTTTTCCGTCGGCTTCTCGTCAGCAAGCTTGATGGGATTGAAATAGGAGGCAACCGAGGCCTTCGTCTCCTCGTTGGCGGCGTTCACCAGCCACATGACGAGGAAGAAGGCCATCATCGCGGTCATGAAGTCGGCATAGGCGATCTTCCACGCGCCACCATGGCCACCTTCGTGATCACCGCCGCGGCGCTTGACGATGATAATCTCGTGCTTGCCGTGATTTTGATCGCCGTCGCTCATTTCAGGATCTCTTTCAGACTGGCGGCCCAGGCGGACATACGGGTAACGAGAACGCTCTCGCCGATAGTGACGGTGAGATCGACATCATTGGCCTCGATATGCCGCAGCAGCGCGCCGTCGTCGCCGAGGCGGCTATGGAGAACCTCGAAGAGATGGCGCGGACCAGTGACCGAGATCGGCCCGACGCTGCCGTCGAGGATCGAAGCTTTGACCAGTTCGGCAAGATCGCCGACCGCCCTGGTCGTCAGCGTCTCTGTCATGATCGGCGCAAGGATGGCGGCTGCTTCCGTGCTGATCGCCTGCCCGAGCATTATGGCGACGCGGTTCATATCTGCCGCGATCTTTTCCGCCGCCTGCTCTTCGTAATGTATCCGCAGCGCATCCATTTCCGCGCGGAACGACTGTGCCATGGCATCGAGCTCGGCCTGATGCTTCTGCGTCAGTTCCTGCGTCGCGGCCTCATGCCCCTCTGCATAGGCAGCGCGACGCTCGGCCTCGACGTCAACGGGCGGCTCGCCTGGAATTTCAGCAAACTCGATCGGCTCCGGAAAAGCCATATCCTCGACATGCGACGGAGGAACCTGTTCGGCGCTGAAATCCTTGAGATATCGAGATAGTGCCAAGCTCATGCGCGCATCTCCCTATTCGCGCCCCAGAGGCGCTGCAAGTCGATGCCGGCAGCCGGCCGATCCATTTCCATTCTCAAAACGTCGATCATCACGCTTCCGGTTTCCGTCCTCAGGCGGCAGCGTCCGGGATCAATGTCACCGGCATCTTACGCAACCAAGCCATTGCAAAGGACCGTAGGCAGTCAAACTTGTGCGAGGATGAATGCGATGCGGCATAGCCGATCCGAGTTCCGCCCGACGGTCATTTCGATTGAAGGATGATCAGAATCTTGCTCGCCATGCTGTTGGCGATCGACAATGTCTGAACACCCATCTGCTGCGCTGTCTGCAGGGCACTCTGCCGCACCGAGGCCTCTTCCATGTTGGTGTCGACCAGGTCGCCGACGCTGCTCTTGATGGCGTCGCCGAGCTTGGAAATATAATCCGACTGGTCGGTGATGTTGGACGACATCAGGCCCAAGGTCGAATCGGCAGACGTTGCCGATTTCAGGAGCGAATTGGTGACGTTGATCATGTCGGTCAATTCGTCGTCCGTCGTGCTGCTGGAGATCGCGATCTCCGTTCCACCTGATGGCGTCGAGCCGCCGCTGGCGGCAAGGAGATAGTAGTTACGAGCCGTTCCGCCGCTGGTTCCCGGAGCGCCGAGCGTGCTTGCGTCGACGTTCTTCGTCAGCAAACCCCGCGCCGGTTGGGCGGTATCGATCATCAGGGTTTGGGAGCTGTCATAGTCGATCGTCGTAAAATTGATCTGTCCGCCTGTGCCCCGCGTGAAGTTACTGATGACCGATTGCTGCGTATTGGCTTGCGGCTCTGAGTTGTACAGCCAGTTCTCACCCGAGAAGGATGCCGATTGGGTAACGGATTGCAGCTGGTTCTTGAGCTGCTGAATATCGGCGTTGATCGCATTCTTGTTTGTGCCCGACTCCTTTGCCGAAACCAGTTTGGACTGGATCTGGGTTAGCAGGCTAACGACCGTATCCATGGCGGTGGATGCGGTATCGACCTTCGAGGCGCCGAGACCAAGCGCGTCCGTGATCGTCGAGAGGCTGCTCCGGTCCGAGCGCATGGTGGTCGCCATCGACCAATAGGTGGGATCGTCGCTCGCCGTCTGAATGCGGTAACCGGACGAGACCTGCTGCTGCACGACATCGAGATCTTTGTTGATGCCGCGCAGCACGGTCAGCGCTGCCGACGTGGAAGGATTCGTCGTCACATTGCTCATCTGAAAATCCGTAATTCCATTGGAACTGGCAAGCCGGACCGATCCGGCAGCAACGATTGGCCTCATGCCCACCAGCGGGAAATATCCCAGCACGGCCCGTCGCTAAACTGCAGTCCGGCATCCGCTTGGGAGAAGAACCAAAGCCGGACCTGCGCGTAGACTGCAAATCAATTAGCGACAACGTTAACAAAAGCTTATACGCGGCGACAAGAGGGAAATGTCGCCGCGCAATCTCAACGCAAGCTCCAGTCAAGGCTCACTTGAAGAGAGCGAGAACATTTTGTGCGCTCGAATTGGCAATCTGCAGCGACTGGATGGCCAGTTGCTGCTGGGTCTGCAGCGCGGACAGCCTGCTCGACTCTTCTTCCATATTCGCATCGACAAGCTTGCCGACACCGGAATCAATGGTGTCGTGCAGGGTGGAAACGAAGCTCGTCTGCAGGTCGATGCGCGTTGAAAGCGAACCGAGCTGCGAGGCCGTGCTCGTCATAGCATCGAGAGCGCCCTGAATGAGATTCATGGCCTTGCCGATGTCGCCGCCCGTCATGTTGGTGATATCGAGACTGAAGACCGAATAGGATGTGCCGCTGATGTTCTGCTGAGTGCCCAGAATACCGGAGCTGGTATCGATCGTACCGCCGCTTGCGCCGAACAGCACATTGCCTTGCGAACCGGTGTCGAAGCTGTAGCTGGTGCTGTTGACGGAAACCGTGCCGTTATTGTTGCGCACGAAGGAGGAAACCACGGAGGCAGAAGCGCCATTCGCCGCATACATCCAGTTCTGTCCGGAGAAAGATGCGGACTGTGCAATGCTTTCCAGCTGCTGCTGAAGCTGGGAGACCTCCTCCTGGATATCAGCCTTCGAAACACTGCTTTCGGTTGCGGCGACGAGCTTGTCCTTGATCTGTTGAACGACCGTGATGGCGTTGTCCATTGCGGCATATGCCGTATCGACCTTGGCCGCACCCAGGCCCAATGCATCGGACACGGCGGAAAGCGCACCGTTGTCGGAACGCATGGTTGTCGCGATCGACCAATAAGCGGCATTGTCGGCTGCCTTCGCAACCTTGTAGCCCGAGGAAACGCGGCTCTGCGTATCCTGCAGATTCGTGTTGATACCGCGCAGGGTTTGGAGAGCGGACATTGCCGCGTCGTTGGTAAGGATGCTGGTCATCGAAAAGTGCCCCTTATGGCTGACTTTGGAAGGGACATTCCGGTCTGCGGCCGGGAACGGCAATCAGCCTCATGCTTGTTAACCGGCTCTTAGGAGAGGTTAACCAACCGTTGCGTTAGCCGCAACTGACAGCAATAGAGTTAATAAAAGGTTAATGCCGCCCGCAAAAGTTAACGGAAGCAGCTATTCCGCCGATGACCATCCGGCAGCGCTTGCTTTGCCGTTCCTTGAACAGGAAAGGAGCTGAGCCACACGGCATGCGCCGACATGCTATTTTCCATCCGCGCGGCCGTCTGAAGGAATGCAAGAAGCCACGTCAGCCTCGCGCCATCTTCGGCGTCGTAGATAGGCCCGCCCGGTGCCGGGCAAAGAGGCTGGCATTTTATCGGTAGCGTTCCGGCGACGGTGGCGATACCGGCGGCCACATGCGAGGTTCAGATGTTCAGTTTGCAAGAGGCCGGAGGGGCGGCGGTCGATCGCCACGAGCGAACAAGTCTCGACCCCGACGACTGGCAGGCCCTGCGCAAGCAAGGCCACCGGATGCTCGACGACATGTTCGATCATCTCCAGACACTCGCAACGAAGCCAGTCTGGCAGCACGCTCCCTCTCCCGCTCGCGCCAAATTCGATGTACCACTGCCCATAGAAGGCAGCGATCTGGCTGACGTCCACGCCACTTTTCGGGACTACATCCTCCCCTATGGCAGCGGCAACATTCACCCGGGCTTCATGGGCTGGGTCCAGGGCGGTGGCACCGTTGCCGGCATGCTCGCCGAAATGCTCGCCGGCGGGCTGAATGCCAATCTCGGCGGACGCGACCACATGCCGATCGAGGTCGAGCGGCAGATCATCCGCTGGACGCGCGAGATCTTCTCCTTTCCGGAAACGGCCGGCGGCATATTCCTGACCGGCGCATCGCAGGCCAATTTCGTGGCGGTGCAGATCGCCAGATGCCGCAAGCTCGGCCTCGATGTTCGTGCAACCGGTCTGTCCGACGAATCCCGGCTCGTCGCCTATGCCTCGAGCGAAGTGCATGGCTGCGTTCCGCGGGCCTTCGAAATGTCCGGCATCGGCAGCAATCAGCTCCGGCGCATTGCCGTCAATGAACTCGGCCAGATCGATATCGATTCGCTGGAACAAGCGATCCTTCGCGACAGGCAGGAAGGCTTCACGCCGTTCCTCCTCATCGGCAGCGCTGGAACGGTCAACACCGGCGCGGTCGATGACCTCGTGGCCCTGCGCGGCATCGCCGACGCCCATGATCTTCATTTTCATGTCGATGGCGCACTCGGCGCTCTTGGCGTTCTCAGCGAGGAGCTCGCGCCTTTGTTTGCGGGGATCGAAGCCTGCGATTCGCTCGCTTTCGACTTTCACAAGTGGGGTCAGGTACCCTATGATGCCGGCTTCCTCCTGGTGCGGGACAGCGAGTGGCAACGGCAAGCCTTTGCTTCGGATGCCGCCTATCTGAGCCGCGCAGCGACCGGACTTGCCGGTGGGGACTGGTGGCCCTGCGACTACGGTCCGGATCTTTCCCGTGGCTTCAGGGCGCTGAAGACCTGGTTCACGCTGAAAACCTATGGTGTTAAAGCGTTGGGGGACGCAATGAGCGCCAATTGCAGGCTAGCCCGCCGGCTGGCCGAGCGCATCGAACAGGAACCTGCCCTGAAACTACTCGCGCCCGTCGCCCTCAACATCGTCTGCTTCGCCTATGTTGGTGCCGACGGATCGATGCCGGCATCGGTCAATTCCCACATCGTCGAGCGTCTCCACGCCGAAGGCCGCGTCGCCCCGTCCCTGACCCATCTGAACGGTCAGCCCGCAATTCGCGCGGCGATCGTAAACCACCGTACCCGACAAACGGATATCGATGCGCTCGTTCGGAGCGTTTTGATAATCGGCTCCCAATAGGATCTTCCGCAATGCTGATGACCAAAGCCCCCATCGCCGATCCGGCTCTATTGAACATACCGGCCGGCGCCCGAATTCTCGGCATGCGGAGAATAGTCTCCCTCGTCTATGCCGGTCACGACGTGACCCCGCTCTGGAACGAGCTCATGCAACGCGTAACGGCGGATCCGACCGCCGCGGCTGCATTTCTGGACATGGCCATCATCCTGCAGACGCTCGGCCGCAGTAATGAGGCTCGCCAGATTTTAAAGAATGCCGTGCAGATGCGCCGCGACTATTGCGTCGTCCATGGCAACGGGACTGGTCCGCGGATACTCGCTTTCGTGACCGAAGGCGATTTCATGGCCAATACGCCGATCGATTTTCTGCTGGCCGGCAGCGACTGCGTGCTGTGGCTGCATTACGTTGACCTGCAAACCTTCGCGCTCGTCGATCTGCCGGAGCACGACATCGCTTTCATGGCGATCGGAGAATCGACCGAAAACGCCCCTCTTCTCGCCCATATGCAGACACTGCTTGCCAAATTCGACGGTCCGGTGATGAACCGTAATCCGGGACTGATCGCAAGGCTGACGCGCGACGGCGTCAGCGCCATGCTGGCGAATGAGCCCTCCATTCTTTCGCCCTTTACCTACCGCGTATCGCACGCCGATCTTATGGCCGTCGCCACCGGCGCGAAACGGCTGGACGATTGCGCTCCGGGCCTTGACTACCCTTTGGTCGTGCGCCCGATCAGCACGCATGCCGGCAACGGCATGGAACGCATCACCGACTCCGTCGAGCTTGTCACCTTTCTGAAGGCTCAGCCCGCTCCAGAACTTTACGTCGCGCCCTTCATCGATTTTCGCGGTTCCGACGGCTTCTATAACAAGCAGCGCATCGTGTTCATCAATGGCAAGGCATTCGCGAGCCACATGGCGCTCTCAGACCATTGGATCGTGCATTATCTGAGCGCCGGCATGGAGCAAAGCGCGGCAAAACGCGCCGTCGAACAGGCATGGATGGAAAACTTCGATCAGGATTTCGCCCTGCGCCATAAAGAGAGCTTCGCTGCCCTTTGCCGCCATATCCAGCTCGATTATTTCGGCATCGATTGCGCCGAACTTCCCGACGGACGCCTGCTGGTGTTCGAGCTCGATGTCGCCATGGTGGTCCATGACATGGATGATCCGAGCGTCTATCCCTACAAGCAGGCGGCCATGCACAAACTGTTTGATGGCTTCGTCGATGCCGCTCGGCAAAAGGCTGCCGAGGCCCTCGGAAAGGCGTCCTGAGCCAGTCGGCGCCGATACGCCGAGCCAAAAACGAAAACCGCGCCTTCCGGAGAAGGCGCGGCGAAGGCTTGTCTGCTACCATCGACCAACGCGCTGCGTTGGTTCTTCCTATTAACGGAAGAGCGACAGGATCGACTGGCTCGAGGAGTTGGCGATCGAGAGCGACTGGACGGCCAGCTGCTGCTGCGTCTGCAGAGCGGACAGCTTGCTCGATTCCTGTTCCATGTTGGCGTCAACCAGCTTGCCCACACCCGATTCGATCGAGTCGGAAAGCGAGGAAGCAAAAGTCGTCTGCAGATCGATGCGAGCGGAGATCGAGCCGAGGCGGGAGTTCATGCTGGTCATGGAGTTCAGAGCGGTCTGAACCATGTTCAGGGCGCTGGAGATCTGGCCGCCGGTCATGCTGGAGATGTCGAGGCTGAAGACCGAAGCGCCAACCGAGCCATCCGACGTACCCAGGATGCCCGAAGTCGTGTCGATCGTGCCGCCGCTCGAGCCGAACAGAACGTTGCCGGTCGCGCTGGCGTCGAAGGCGTAGGCGGTCGTGCTGACCGAAACGGTGCCGTTGGTGCCGCGGATGAAGGAGGAAACGACCGAAGCGGAGTCGCCGCTCTGAGCCATGACCCAGTTTTCGCCGTTGAACGAAGCCGACTGGGCGACGCTCTCCAGCTGCTGCTGCAGCTGGCCGATTTCTTCCTGAATGGACTTCTTGTCGACCGAACCTTCCATGGCGGTGACGAGCTTGCTCTTGATCTGGCTTACGATGTCGATGGCGCTGGTGACGGCGGTGGTTGCAGTGTCAACCTTTGCGGCGCCGAGGCCGAGAGCATCGGAAACCGCGCCGATGGCGCTGTTGTCGGACTTCATGCTGGTGGCGATCGACCAGTAAGCGGCGTTGTCGGAAGCCTTCGAGATGCGCAGGCCCGAAGAAACAGCGCCCTGCGTCTGCTGCAGGTTGGAGCCGATGCTGCGCAGCGTCTGGAGAGCAGCCATTGCGGCGTTATTGGTAAGAATGCTCGTCATGATATTTGCCCCTTTGGCAGTGGTTGAATAAGGGACATTCCGGACCTAAAACCGGTAACGGCATTCAGCATCATGCCTGTTAACCAAAATCGTTAAGGTTAACTCGCCGCTTCGATGGTCCTAAGAAACAGCAATATAGTTAAGAAAAGCTGAACTGGCTTGAGGCAAAAAATATAAAAAAAACCGCGCCTTAGACAGGCGCGGTTAACTTGTTGTTTAGGATTTTCGACCAACGCGCTGCGTTGGTTCTTCCTATTAACGGAAGAGCGACAGGATCGACTGGTTCGAGGAGTTGGCGATCGAGAGCGACTGGATGGCCAGCTGCTGCTGCGTTTGCAGAGCGGACAGCTTGCTCGATTCCTGTTCCATGTTGGCGTCAACCAGCTTGCCCACACCCGACTGGATCGAGTCGGAAAGCGAGGAAGCGAAGCTCGTCTGCAGATCGATGCGGCTGGAGACAGAGCCCAGCTTCGAGCCGAGGCTGGTCATGGAGTTGAGAGCGGTCTGAACCATGTTCAGGGCGCTGGAGATCTGGCCGGTCGTCATGCTGGAGATGTCGAGGCTGAAGACCGAAGCGCCAACCGAGCCATCCGACGTACCCAGGATGCCCGAAGTCGTGTCGATCGTGCCGGCGCTCGAGCCGAACAGAACGTTGCCGGTCGCGCCGGTGTCGAAGGCGTAGGAGGTCGTGCTGACGGAAACGGTGCCGTTGGTGCCGCGGATGAAGGAGGAGACGACCGAAGCGGAGTCGCCGTTCTGAGCCATGACCCAGTTTTCGCCGTTGAACGAAGCCGACTGGGCGACGCTCTGCAGCTGCTGCTGCAGCTGGCCGATTTCTTCCTGAACAGCCTTCTTGTCAACCGAGCCTTCCATGGCGGTAGCAAGCTTGCTCTTGATCTGGCCGACGATGTCGATGGCGCTGCTGACGGCCGTCGAAGCGGTGTCGACCTTTGCGGCGCCGAGGCCGAGAGCGTCGGAAACCGCGCCGATGGCGCTGTTGTCGGACTTCATGCTGGTGGCGATCGACCAATAAGCAGCGTTGTCAGAAGCCTTGGAGATGCGCAGGCCCGAAGAAACAGCGGCCTGGGTGTCCTGCAGGTTGCTGCTGATACCGCGCAGCGTCTGGAGAGCGGCCATTGCGGAATTGTTGGTGATAATGCTGGTCATAGGAGTGTCCCCTGGAAACTGGATACAAAAGGAGGACATACCGGACTGAAATACCGGCGATGACGGAGCAGCTTCATGCCCCTCGATCCGTTTTCCTAGAGGACCAAACCCGTCATGTCGCAAGGAAAGTCGCATCCATTGCTTGCCAATTTCTTAAATTCGATCCGCCGGTAAGCGGCTCTCCGGAACGTAGCTAAAAATGCGTAAAGGCATTTTCCGCCGCTGCTTCGGTTTCAGGCAAGCTACGTGCGCGAAGATCGGGCGGAATCCATGATTCCGGCACTCGGCCCTTGGCGAGTGCCAGTTCAACATTCCGCTTGGAGTTCTCGCTCGTGAATACGAAAAATGCCTTTTCGACAGCGTCCGGTTTCTATCAGAAGGGACAGTATACGCGCGCGCTCGAGACCCTGAACGAGCTGCTTAACGTCGACAGGTCGCCAAAGACCTATGCATTGCTGGCGAAAACATTGCTCAAGCTCGGCTTCAGATCGGATGCGGCGAGCGCGTATGAACTGGCCGGGCGGCAAAAGCCGCAGCGCGACGACTATCTTCGCGAGGCGCTGCTGCTTCATAGCGAATGCGGCAATGACGATCAGGCTCTCGCAGTCGGCAACCTGATCCTTCCAATGGCGTTTAAGGATCCGGAGATTGCCTTCATCCTCGCTCGCATTTTCCTCGGCCGACAGCAGAAAGAACTCCTGACCAGCTTCAAGACGATACTGGTCGAGGGACCGGAGCTCAAGCATCGGCTCATGGCAGCGAAACTGCTTACCGACGATCTCTATGACGCAAGCAACCGACACCTCGTTGCGACGCTGTTCAAGAAACACCCCGACAGCATTGTCACGCGCATACTCCATCTGATCTTTGCTCGAGAGATATCCGATCTCGCGGCTGTCGACAGACACATAGCGCCGATCACAGCGGCACTGGCAAAGGGCAATCTCGACTATGTGATCCCGGACAATCCCTTCTTCCACCTGCATTGGTGTGGCGATGAAGCAATCAATAAGCATGCGGTCCACGACACAAAACCCCTGCCCGCCGGCCATGCCGAGGCTCGTCGCAAGTTGCCACACACGTGGAGCAACAAGATCCGCGTCGGTTATCTCTCGTCCGATTTCTGGCCCGGCCACGCGACAATGAAGCTGATGCAGCGGACCCTGGAGTTGCACGACAGGGATCGGTTCGAGATCACCCTCTTCGACCATTCGGATCTCGCTTCCCAGAAGGAGCAGCCGTTCGACCATCAGCAGTGGGGAACAATGGTCGACGTTCGCAGCCTGTCTGATCAGGGCACAGCAGAGGCGATCCGCGCTCGGAATATCGACATTCTTGTCGATCTCAAGGGGCACACCAAAGGAAGCCGCGCGGCTATCCTCAATCATATGGCCGCTCCGATCCAAGTTTCCTGGCTCGGTTTTCCGGGCTCCGTCGTCAATATCGATCTCGACTACATTATCGGTGATCCTTATGTGCTTCCGGATCATTCGAAGGCGCATTTCCACGAGAAATTCTGCCGGCTGCCCGAATGCTACCAGCCGAACGATCCGCTCAACCGCCCCAAGCCGCGGCCGACGACGCGCGCGCAACACGAACTGCCCGAAGACGCCTTCGTCTTCGCCTCCTTCAACGGCAACCGCAAGATCACCTCACAAATGGTCGACGTGTGGTGCAACATTCTGAAGCGCAGCAAGAACAGCGTCCTTTGGCTACTCTGCAACGGTCCCCGCGCAGAGGCCAATCTCTGGGCACGTCTAGAAGCGCGTGGCATCAGCCGCAAGCGAGTCATCTTCACCACCCGCATTCGCTACGAGGATCACATCGACCGCCAGCAGCTGGCCGATCTCGGCCTCGATACCTTCCCCGTCAACGGCCATACGACCACGTCGGAACAGCTGTGGGGCGGTCTGCCGGTCCTCACGGTGAAGGGCACCAACTTCGCCTCACGCGTCAGCGAAAGCCTGCTGAATGCGATCGGCCTGCCCGAGCTGGTGGCCGCAGACATCCAGGCTTATGAGGACATGGCCGTGCAGCTCGCCGAGCAACCGGAGCGTATCGCTGAATTCAAGCAAATTCTGGCTGCCAATCGCTCCATCAAACCGCTCTTCGATGCGGAACGCTTCACGCAGCATCTGGAGACGGCTTTCGAAATGATGGCGGCGCGGGCCAAGCAGGGACTGGCACCCGATCACATCGACGTGCCGGCCGTACCGGAGCGCTCAGAACCGTTCATGGAAGATGACCGGAACTCGGCTGCGATCGCGGCCGAGTAAGCTTCAGCGATCATCGGGGCTGTGCCTCCGATGATCGCCTTACGCTTTCATATCAATGGAAAGAGCGGACCAGGCTGCCGACCAAAAGGTTCCAGCCGTCGATCAGCACGAAGAAGAGAATCTTGAACGGCAGCGAGATCGAGGTCGGCGGCAGCATCATCATGCCCATCGCCATGACGATGGTCGACACGATCAGATCAATGACGAGAAACGGCAGTACCACCAGGAAGCCGATTTCGAAGCCGCGGCGGATCTCCGAGATCATGAAGGCCGGGATCAGAACGCGGTAATCGATCTTGTTGTCGACCACCGTCGACTGGCCGCGTTCCTTCGCCAGATCGACGAAAAGCTTCAGGTCCTTGTCGCGCGTATTGTTCGACATGAAGGTGCGGAAAGGCTCGGCAATGCGCTGCACCGCGTCGGCTTCCGAAACCTGGTTGGCAAGCAGCGGCTGCACGCCATCCTTCCAGGCCTGATCGAAGGTCGGCGACATGACATAAAACGTCATGAACAGCGAAAGACTCAGCAGGATCATGTTCGACGGCGTCGTTGCGAGGCCCATGCCGGTGCGCAGGATCGAAAAGGCGATGATGAAGCGCGGAAAGCTCGTCACCATGATCAGGATACCCGGCGCGATCGACAGGATCGTCAGGAGCCCGAAGGTACGGATGATCCAGGCAGCAACCGAGCCGTTGACCGGCGCGTTCAGAAGATCGGTGGGAAGCTGCTGCGACAATTGCTGCGCCGCCGCCAGTTCAGGCGACAAGGCAGCAATCACGAATATAAATAGAGCAAGTGCTGGCCGACTCATTCGATCACGAAAGTTCTGAACATCACTTTCGATACTCGTCCTTCCGAGCGCAGGTCAACACGCTCCTGGATGTCATCCCGAAGATATTGCAGGCCACGGGCGCCTTCGATCTGCTGCAGGGAGACCGTGCGGATATAGGCGAGGATGTCCTGATGGATCGCCTGGGCAAGCTGAGCGTCGGGCGGCCCTTTGAAAACGAGCGCAAGCTCCAGCCTGATCCAGTTCTGCGAGGGATAAGCGAGGTTGACGGTGATCGGATCCAGCGTGATGGTGCCGGTTGCCTGGGCGGCGGCTGCAGCCTGCTTGCCGTCGCCGCCAGCCTTTGCCGTCGCCTGCACCGCAGCGGTGGCCTGCTTGATCCGCGGCGCCACCATGGTTCCCAGTACCCAGCCTCCGCCGCCGCCGAGTACGGTGAGTACCAGCAGCCCGGCGACCATCATGATCAGCGACGATCCCTTGCCCTTTGCCGATTCGTCTGCGACTGCTGCCATATCCCTATCCGTTCGCTATCAAATCAGAGCGGCGAGAGCAGGTCGACCGCCTGCTGCCCTCTCGGCGGCTGCTGTATTTCTGTCAGGCGGCCGCGGCCGCCATAGGAAATGCGGGCCTCGGCAATCTTGTCGTAGGAAATGGTATTATCGGACGTCACGTCCTGCGGCCGGACGATGCCGGCGACATTGAGAATGCGAATTTCCTGATTCATGCGCACTTCCTGCGAGCCGCTGATCATCAGGTTGCCGTTTTCGAGAATGCCCGTCACGACGGCAGCGACCAGAAGATTGATTTGCTCGGAGCGCTGCATCTTGCCCTTGCTGTCGGTGCTGGTGTCGGAGCCCGAGGTGGCGTCGGCGTTGGTGGCAGGCCTCCAGCCAAAAATCTTGGCCGAAATATCCCAATTCATATCGCTCTTGTTCGTGCGATTGCGATTGGTCTCGTTGTCCCAGTTCGCCTTGTCGTTGATCTGGATCGTGACGGTCAGGATGTCGCCGACATTGAGCGCGCGCGAATCCTTGAACAAAGCGGCCTGCGAATCGTTCCAGAGCGAATAGCCCTGCGCGACCTGATGCGGCCGCTTCGGATATTGCGACATCTGCGGCGTCTGAGCATATTGCAGGCCGCTGCCGATCGGACTCATGGCAGGCGCCCTGCCGATTTCCCTGAGGGCCTGCGACTGGCAACCGGCGAGAAAGACGACGATTGCGCAGGCGGCCGTAAGACGCGTGTTCATGAGGGGTCCTTCGACTTCGATGTATTCGGGTCGGATGCGCTGGCGATGATATTGGTGATGACCGCCGCCTTTTTCGCATCCATCTCTGCAAGAATGAGGCTCGACTGGCGCGCGGAGAGCTTCATGATGATTGCCGCCGCCACGACGGTTCTGACATCATTGAGGCTGGCTGCGGCCGCATCCGGCTTCATGTTCTTGTAGATATCGACCAGGCCTAGATCCGCGGTCTTGAGGAAGTCATCACGCTTTTTCAGCCAGTCTTCGTATTCGGCCTTGCGCTTGTCCATGGTGGCAATGCGCTGATCGACGTCCGCCTGGAGTTTTTCCAGTTCCTGCTTTTGCAGCAGATAGCGTTGGTCCCGTGCTGGATCGGCGATATTGGTGCAGAACTGGCGGATCTCATCCTGGCTGGAAGCCGGATCGGCGGCGACCGGTTTCGGCGCTTCCTGCGCTTGAGCCACACCGAGCGACAGGAGCAGGGCTGCCGTTGCGAGGCTGCAGCCGATCAGCATATTTCTGGCAATGGCGTTCGGGATCATTGCAGCACGAGCTCCGCTTGCAGGGCGCCGGCCGACTTGATGCCTTGCAGGATGGCGATGATGCCGTCCGGCTTGACGCCGATATTGTTGAGGCCTGCGACCAGCGTCTTCAGGTCGGGCCCTTCCAGCACAGCCACACGACCGCCGCTCTTGGTGGCAGTGATATCGGTCTGGTCCTGGATCGCCGTCTGGCCATCGGAGAAGGGTTCTGGCTGGATCACCTGCGGGTTCTCGCTCACCTGCACGGTCAGCGTTCCGTAGCTGACGGCGACCGGCGAGACGCGGACGTCGGCGCCAATGACGATCGTACCCGTGCGCTCGTTGATGACGACCTTGGCTGGCGTGTCGGTCTGAACATTGAGATTTTCGATATCGGCCATCAGCCGCGCCAGGTCGGCCATCTTCGGCTTGGCGATCGTGACTTCCTGCGAATCCTTGGCTTCTGCGATCGGCGCGCCAAACCGCGAAGTCGCCCAGGTATTGACCGTGTCGGAAATGCGGATCGATGTCGAGAAATCCGGATTGCGCAGCTGCAGGACCAGATTGACGGAATCCTTGAAACGCGACGGCAGTTCACGCTCGATGATGGCACCGCCGGGCACGCGGCCAGCCGTGGTAACACCCTCGGTCACCGTGGCGGCAGCACCCTGTGCCTGGAAGCCGGATACGATGACGGAGCCCTGCGCCACGGCATAGATCTGTCCATCAGCGCCGCTCAGCGAAGTCATGATCAGCGTGCCTCCGCGGAGCGACGTCGCATCGCCGAGCGAGCTGACCGTCACGTCGATGCGGCTGCCCGGGCTTGCAAAGGGCGGCAGGTTCGCCGTCACCATGACGGCTGCAGTGTTCTTGGCGGCGGACTGGCCGCCTTGCGTCGAGATGCCGAGGTTCTGCAGCATCGCGCGCATGGACTGCTCGGTGAAAGGCGAGGAACGCAGGCCGTCGCCGGTCCCCTGGAGACCGACGATCAGACCGTAGCCGATCAGCTGGTTGTCGCGGCCGGATTGCAACGATGCGATATCCTTGATGCGCGATTGCATCGCGAGCGCCGGATCGGCGACGATCAGGCTCGGTAATGCGAATAGGACTGCGAGTAATTGACGAAGCCGTTTCATTTCGCGACCACGCGTATCGTGCCGTTTTGGAGGACCGTGCCATTGACGATGATGCCGGAGTCCATGTTGCGGGCGCGGATATTGTCGCCGACGGCGCCGTCATCCAGCGGCGTGCCCGCCGCGGTGATCGTCATGCTGCCCATGCTCATCACCAGACGTACATTGGAGCCGCGCGTTACCGCATATGGCTGGCGCAGCGCGGAAATGGAAATGGTGCGGCCGGGAAGCAGCGTGCGCTTCGAGACCAGGCCGGTCACCTCGCGGAGCCGCTTGGCATAGTCACCGCTCAGATTGGGGTTGGTGACATCAACCTCTTCGAGCTGACCGCTGGTGATGATATCGCCCGGATAGATCGTCTCGGTCGGCACTACGGCAGTTCCGAAACTTCCTC
Source organism: Martinezella sp. CNPSo 3959 (assembly GCF_057784355.1). Taxonomy (NCBI): domain Bacteria; kingdom Pseudomonadati; phylum Pseudomonadota; class Alphaproteobacteria; order Hyphomicrobiales; family Rhizobiaceae; genus Martinezella; species Martinezella sp. CNPSo 3959. The sequence goes on along the minus strand of NZ_JBXSOV010000004.1, from coordinate 119,949 downwards.
CATCGGTGCTCTGCGCACCGGCGGGTGTAGGCGACGCAAATACGACGGAGAGGCTCGCTGCGGCGAACCATGCCATTGCCAAGCTTTTCATCCGGCGAAACCTCATGTTTGGCCCGTCCCTCTCGTTACTTCAGGTTCTTGCTGACGACCTGCGCCATTTCGTCGGCCGTGGTAATGACCTTCGAATTCATCTCATAGGCGCGCTGCGCGGTGATCAGATCGGTGATTTCCTTGACCGGATCGACGTTCGACGATTCGAGATAGAATTGCTTCATGTAGCCGAAGCCGTTCTGGTTGGGATCTGAGACAACCGGATCGCCGGAGGCCGGCGTCTGCGTGAAGAGGTTGCTGCCCATCGGCTGCAGGCCCGCTTCGTTGACGAAATTGGCGATCTGCAACTGGCCGAGTACCGTCGGCGTCGTCGCCGTGCCGATGATTGCAGAAACCTGGCCGGACTGGCTGACGGTGAGGCTGGTGGCATTGTTCGGAACGGTAATGCCCGGCGCCAACGTGTTGCCATCGGGCGTGACGATCTGGCCGGTATCACTTCTGTTGAAAGAGCCGGCGCGGGTGTAGGCTATCGTGCGGTCGGGCATCTGGATCTGGAACCAGCCGCGACCGACCAGGGCGATATCGAGATCGTTCTGCGTCTGCGAGAGTTGGCCCTGGACCTGGATGTTGCGTACGGCCACGGTCTGCACGCCGAGACCGATATTGGCGCCTTCCGGCACCACCGCCTGGTTCGGCCTGTTGGCAATGCCCTTGGCGCGTTCCGTTTGATAAAGAAGATCGGAAAACTCGGCGCGCGAGCGCTTGTAACCCGTCGTGTTGATGTTCGCGATGTTGTTCGCGATCACTTCGAGATTGGTCTGCTGGGCGTCCATGCCCGTCGCGGCAATTGCGAGCGCTCTCATGCTTTCGTCCTTCGAGCCAGGGCGGAATCTCCGAAGCCGCGAAGCGGCCTGCGAACAACTCACGCCAAATCAAATAATTAGAGCGGAGAACCCCGCACTAGATCTGCATCTTCGTAATATCGAGAAACGCCGAGACCACCTTGTCGCGCAGTGCGATCGCGGTCTGCAGGGTCTGATCGGCCTGCATGACCTTGTCGACCACCTCGCGGGTGCTCATCGTGCCCTTGATACCGGCAAAGGAGGCGTTTTCAGCATCCTTCAGCGAATTGATGGAATCCTTCGCGACATTCGACATGACGGACGCGAAGCTCATTCCGGCATCTACGCCCGCGGCAACGGCCGGCGAGGCGTTCAGCGCGCCGGAAGCGGCGGAGGTCACATCGGTGGCGATGCTGCCAAGGCCGCGGGTCGCCGAGAGGGAGGCTACATTCTTAATCGCGTCGATCATTGGTTCTTCAGCAAATCAATAGTGGAGGAGATGAGATCACGGGCCTGTCTGACCGTCTGCAGGTTGGCCTCGTATGAACGGTTGGCCTCCCGCATGTCGGCCATCTCGACCAGAACGTTGACGTTGGGCATCTTGACGTAGCCCTTCTGGTCGGCGGCAGGATTACTGGGATCGTATTCTTCGACGAACCTGCCCGTGTCCTCGCCGAGCTTCTTGACACCGACCGTGGTCAGGCCATTGGTGCGATCCATCTCGGCACCGAACGTCACGGTCTTGCGCCGATAAGGATCGGCACCCGGCGTGTCGCCCGTCGAGCGGGCATTGGCGATATTTTCGGAGACGATACGCAGGCGAGTCGATTGAGCCTCCAGGCCGGAGCCTGCAATTTTCAATGCGGCTGATAAGGGGTCCATGACATCTTCACTTCATCTATTGTTTTACGGCCATCAACATCATGCGATGAAAGGAGCCGACGAGGGCGGTGTTCAAGCTGTACTGCCGCTTGATGTCACCGGCCTTGGCGAGCTCGTCCTCCAGGCCGACGGTGTTACCCGACTCCTGGACACCAATTTCCTGGTTGAGCGGCGCCTCTTCGACGTTGACGTTGCCGCTCGTGCTGAATTCGTTGCCCGAAAGATGCGCAGGGCTGGTCCGGACCATGTTGACGTTCTGGTTGTCCAGAACCGCCTGGAACGGCGTGACATCCTTGGCGTGAAACTTCGGGGTATTGGCATTGGCGATATTGCCGGCAACAACCTGCTGACGCACCTGGAGCCACTCCGCTTGCCGCGAGGCCAGGTCAAAGAGCTGAATGGGTTGCATGGGCTTCTCTCCGTTCTTACACTGTGAATCTAGCGGGATAATCTTGCGTGGGACTTGCGGGAAATGCGTTCCTGTAAAGTCTTCGAAGTGCCTGAAATCCAGGCGATTCCGTGCTTGCCTCAATTGCTGCCGTAGACATCGCCCGTCGAGGTGACGATGACCCATTTTCCTTCCCGCTGCTCGATCGAAGCCAGCCGGCTGCTGTCGGGTAGAAGCGATCCGACACGGACGACATACATGCCGGTGTCGTCCTCAATCAGAGCGCGGCCGTTGGCGACATGCAGCAGCTGGAAGGCAGACTTGCCGGGGAACGGCTGCTGATCGGCCGGGGGCCCCTTGTCATCCTCGCGGCCGGTATTGCTGACCGTTGCCGTCGTCAGCGGATCGGGGATGAGATCCTTCGGTTGCGAGGGATTCTTGTTGACCATGGCAAGCGGCGACACACTGACAACGGCGCGGCCAGGCCAGTTGGGCAGATCGCGGGTGCGATCGCCTTCGGCCACCTGGATGCCGAACTTCTCCGGGTTCAGAAAGACATACCAGGGAAAGAAGGCCGAGGCACCGGCCAGCGCCAGGCCGGTAAAGGCCAGAGCCCTGTCCGCAACAGTTCGCCTTCTCGCCGATTTCGGCGGGGCGACCGGTTCGTCTGCTTCGGATTCTCTCACTTGCGGCCTCTTTCTCAGCATGACGTTCAGCAATCTTCGACAGGCTTGCGGACAGGAAAAAACGAGATCGTGCGACGGACGGCCATCACTTGGCCCTGGCGGGAACGCCGCCCGAAGCATTCCTGAGGGCCGTCGCAAGATCGGTGAAAGCATCCGCCGACGGCTCTTCGCCGGGCGTCTGCTTCAGTATGTCGTAGATGATCGGCACCTGGCGCACCGCGATATCGAGATCGGCGTCGGCGCCCTGGCGATAGCCGCCGATCAGACGCAGATCGCGCGTTTCCTCGTAGCGATGCACCAATGCCTTCAGGCGCGAAACCAGCTTTTCCTGATCCGAAGTCCAGGCCTTGCGCGCTAAGCGCGACACGGATGCCAGCGGGTCGATCGGCGGATAGCGTCCCTCTTCGGCGAGGCTACGCTGCAGCACGATGTGACCGTCGAGGATGCCACGGGTGGAATCTGCGATCGGGTCGTTATGATTGTCGCCATCGACCAGGATGGAGATGATGGCGGTGATGGTGCCGGTCCCCTCCGGCCCCGGGCCTGCCCGCTCGAGAAGCCGTGGCAGTTCGGTAAAGACGGATGCCGGATATCCGCGCGCGATCGGCGGCTCGCCGGAAGCAGTCGCCACTTCGCGGATGGCATGGGCGAAGCGGGTGACGCTGTCGACGATCAGGAGAACGTTATCGCCCCTGTCGCGGAAATGCTCGGCAATAGTGATGGCCGAAAGCGGCGCCATCTTACGCAGCATCGGACTTTCGTCACTGGTCGCAACGACGGCGACCGACTTCTGCATGTGGGAACCCAGCGTATCCTCGATGAATTCGCGCACTTCGCGGCCGCGTTCGCCGACGAGCGCGATCACCACCTTGTCGAAAGCATCGGCCCTCGCCAGCATCGACAGCAGCGTCGACTTGCCGACGCCGGAGCCGGCGAAGATGCCGAGGCGCTGGCCGAGGCAGAGCGGCGAGAAGATATCGATAGCGCGAACGCCGGTTTTGAAGCCGGTTTCAACACGCTTGCGCATCATCGACGGCGGCGCCGTATTCGCGATCGAGCGCGCTTCCAGACCCGATGTCAGGGGACCAAGGCCATCGATCGGCTCGCCGAGCGAGTTGATCGTGCGGCCGCACCAGCTGTCGTCGGGCGCGATACGGAAAGCACCCTTGCGGATGATGGTGTCCTGGATGCCGATCGGCTCGCCCGGCTCGATCGGACAGACATAGGTGAGTTCCGGTTCGACACGGACGACTTCGCCGAGATGGACGCCGGTCGGCGACCGATGCGCGACGAAATCGCCGAGACGCACCTGCCTGGAAAGACCGGCAACCGTATAGTGTCCAGCGGCGATGGTGCGCACATGACCGCCATGGGCCACGGCATTCTCCGCCAGCGCATATTGGCCCGCCAGGACGGCCATATGCGAAAGCTTCGGCGACAGCGCGCCCTCCGGCAACCGATCCTCGGCCATGACAAGCCCTCTTTACTGGCTGCCGCCAAGGGTTTTGATGGCGTCGGTGAGCGTGCCTTCGCTACTGCTGGTGAGCGTGCTGATATTGTCGAAGGCACGGCTGACCTCGATAAGATTGGTCATTTCCCGCATGCCGTTGACGTTGGAGTTTTCGAGGTAGCCCTGTGCAATCCCGATGCTCGAGCGATCGATCACCGGCTGCGGCGTATCGGTCGGCAGGATGCCGCTGTTTTCGTAGCGCAGGAAACCCTTGCTGACATCGGCGCTATAGAGGCCGATCTGACCCATGCTCCGGCCATTCTGCGTGATCGTGCCGTTCGACGCGACGCTCGGCGGACCGCCGGCGGGGTCGAGCTGGATCGGCGCACCGCCCGGATCGAGGACCGGGAAGCCGCGCGTGGAAACCAGCGCGCCGCTTTCGGTCATGGTGAAGCGGCCGTCGCGCGTCAGCACCAGGCCGGCCGGCGTATTCATGCCGAAATAGGCATCCCCCTTGACGGCAAAATCGAAGAGATTGCCGGTGTTTTGAAGTTCGCCATTGTCGGTAGAGAGATAATCATTGCCCTGAGAGACGAAGGCGACCTTGGCGTTGAGCTTGTTTTCCGTATTGCTGAGGACCTGATCGAACTTGACCTCGGTGCCACGGAAGCCCGTCGTGTTCACGTTCGCCAGATTGTCGGCGATCGTCGTCAGACGCCGCTCGAGCGCCATCTGGGATGACAGCGCGACATAAATACCAGACTGCATTTTCAACGCCCTCCGGACATTGGAGAATAACGGGAAAGGAAACGCCGAAGGCGCTCCTACATTTCGTTAGCGGGGCATGGATGCCCTTACCCGCCATCCTGCAGGGCTTGGCTTGTGCGAAGCTGACAAGGCAAAAAGGATGTTCGGAGACCCATCGAACAGCCTCACGCAAGGCAGGTCCCCTAGTTCATCATATGAAGCAACGTTCAGGTGTGGACCGACGATGAATATTATTATCGGATTTGTAGTGACCTGCGGCTGCATCATAGGCAGCTTCATGGCTATGGGCGGAGATGTAGGCGCGCTGTTCCAGCCTTTCGAATTCGTCATTATCGCAGGCGCCGGTCTCGGCGGCTTCATCATGGCCAATCCGATGAAGGTGGTGAAGGATTCCGGCAAAGCGCTCGGAGAGGCCTTCCGCCACGCGGTTCCCAAGGAGCGCGACTATCTCGATACGCTCGGGGTACTCTATGCCCTGATGCGCGACCTGCGCACCAAGTCGCGCAACGAGATCGAAGCCCATATCGACAATCCCGATGAATCGGCGATCTTCAAGGCTGCTCCGACGGTATTGAAGAACAAGGATCTGACGGCTTTCATCTGCGACTATGTCCGGCTCATCATCATCGGCAATGCCCGCTCGCACGAGATCGAGGCACTGATGGACGAAGAGCTCGAAACGATGCAGCACGACAAGATGAAGCCCTATCATTCGATCACGATCATGGGCGATTCCTTCCCGGCGATCGGTATCGTCGCTGCCGTTCTCGGCGTCATCAAGGCCATGAGCCACATCAACGAATCACCCGAGGTGCTCGGTCATCTCATCGGTTCGGCGCTGGTTGGCACCTTCCTCGGCATTATCCTGTCCTATTCCGTCTGCGCACCGTTGGTTTCCCAGATCAAGGTTGTGCGCAACAAGCAGCATCGCCTCTACGTCATCGTGAAGCAGACGCTGCTGGCCTACATGAACGGATCGGTGCCGCAGGTCGCCCTCGAATACGGCCGCAAGACCATCTCTTCCTACGAACGTCCATCGATCGATGCCGTCGAGCAGGAAATGATGAACCCCGGTGGTGAGAGCAAGGCAGCCTGACGAATATGAGCCAGCAATCATCGCACAGAGCACAGACGATGGACCGCACCCTTTTTGCCAAGCTTACAGGCAATCTCGGCGATCAGGCGACGCTTGCGAAACTCGGCACCGCCTTCGCCCAGGTCTATGCCGAATTCCTGCCCGACATCATCAAGACCGAGACGGGCCTGGTCATCAACATCGCCTATGCCGGCCATCAGTCCGGCTCGATGAACGAGCTGATTGCCGGGCTCGGTGGCCATCATGCGCTGGTCAACGGTTCGTTGCGCAACTGGGCCCCTAACTTCATCCTCGGCTGCGGCGCCGGCTTTATCATGACGCTGATGGAGCATATGCTGGGCGCGCGCGCTGAAGATATGGAAGCGCCGGTCGCGCGGCCACTTTCAGTGATCGAACTCGATCTTTCCGTCATGGTGTTCGAAAAGATCGCCAAAGTGCTTCGCTCGGCGGTGAACGCAGCCGGCGGTTTCGAGCCCTACCTCGATCCGCCCTACAATATCGAGGACCGCCCGGCGGCCATCGGTGACAACGGTAACGAGTTTGCCGCTGCGATCACGATGACGATCTCGCTCGGCAAGTCGATTTCGCAGATCGTTATCATCGCACCGCAACGCGACCTGCTGCGCACCGTCGTCAGCACGCCTCGCGCCAAGAACCCGACGGCCGCTTCCCAGACATGGGCGGAGCAGCTCAGCGAACAGGTTCGCCGCTCGCAGGTAACGCTCGAGGCGCGAGTTCGGCTCGAATCGCTGACGCTCGATACCATTTCCAAGCTCGCGGTCGGCGATGTCATTCCCTTTATGGATCATAGCGGCGACGTCCGGGTCGAGGTCAGCGCCAACAGCAAAGACCTCTACATTTGCGAATTCGGCCGCTCTGGCGAAAATTATACCGTGCGCGTCAAGGACAACGTCAATTCCGATGACGAGCTTCTTCGACACTTGATGAATTGATCTGCTGGCGTGTGAGCCCACTCACGGCAGCTTGAGGCAAGTTTCAACTGGAATAGTGATTTCATGGCTACGAAGACGACACAGCAAAGCAGCGAGGAATCGCTCGACATTTCGAACAGCGATGCCGCCTTGGACGAGGCCATCGATGGTCTGCGGGGCGTCCTGAAGAAAGACAATGACGGCAGCCTGCCCGACTTTGAGACCGACGCATTCGGCGCCGAAACGGGCACGGACCTTTCCACCTTCGGCGATTTCAGCGACGACAATTCCACTCCGGCCTTCGATGACGGCGAGTTCGGCGTCGCTTCCGCGGCGGCCGCACCGGCTGCTCCCGGCAGCGCGCTGACCGCCAATATGGACCTGATCATGGACATCCCGATCGACGTCCAGATCGTGCTCGGCAGCAGCCGCATGCCGGTATCCGGCCTGATGAACCTGACTGAAGGCGCCATCATCGCACTCGACAAGAAGATCGGCGAGCCGGTCGAGATTACCGTGAACGGCCGCAAAATCGGCCGGGGCGAGATTACCGTTCTGGAACATGACGACACCAGATTCGGCATCAAGCTCACTGAAATTTATAACGCGAAGAAAAGCTGAACCCTGCTCATGACGAGCCCACTCCCCCTTGCGGGACGGAGACGAAGACCATGATGGACTTTGACGATTTCAGCGGCGCGATCGCCGAGAAACCGTTATCTCAGACTGAAAAGGCAGCCGCCGTCCTTCTCGCCATGGGCAAGCAAGTGGCTGGACGGCTGCTGAAATACTTCACGCAGAACGAGCTGCAGATGATCATCGCCTCGGCGCAATCACTGCGAGTTATTCCGCCGGACGAGCTGGCGCAGCTCGTGGCGGAATTCGAGGACCTCTTCACCGAGGGCGCCGGCCTCATGGATAACGCCAAGGCCATCGAGAGCATTCTCGAAGAGGGCCTGACGCCCGACGAGGTCGACAGTCTGCTCGGCCGCCGTACCGCCTTCCAGGCTTACGAGACCTCCATCTGGGATCGCCTGGGCGAGGCCGATCCGGTCTTCGTTGCCAAGTTCTTCCTGCGCGAGCATCCTCAGACGATCGCCTATGTGCTCTCCATGATGCCTTCGGCCTTCGGTGCCAAGATCCTGCTGCAGCTTCCCGAGGCACAGCGCGCCGACATCATGAACCGCACGGTCAACATCAAGGATGTCAGCCCGAAGGCTGCCCAAATCATCGAAAACCGCGTGCTCGGGCTGATGGCGGAGATCGACACAGAGCGCAACGCCTCCGGTTCCACGAAGGTCGCCGACCTGATGAACGAACTCGACAAGCCGGTCGTCGATACCCTGCTGAGCTCGCTGGAATCGATCAACAAGGAATCGGTCGAGAAGGTTCGCCCGAAGATCTTCCTCTTCGACGATCTCACGCGCATGCCGCAGCCGAGCCGCGTCCTGCTGCTCAACGACATCGCCGCCGACATCCTGACGATGGCGCTGCGGGGATCCGGCAACGAGATCCGGGAGATCGTGCTGTCCTCGATCAGCCCGCGTCAGCGCCGCATGATCGAATCCGACCTGCAGATGGGCAATGCCGGCATCAATCCGCGCGAAATCGCCATTGCCCGGCGTGCCATCGCCCAGGAAGCCATTCGTCTGGCCAACTCCGGCCAGATCGAGCTCAAGGCCAAGGAAAATACGCCTGTGGAAGAAGCCGCATAAACGCGGCGCGACTCAGCCAAAACATCGTAAACAGATGATCTGAGGGCCGCGTATCATGCGCGGCCTCTTTCCGTTTCGCAAAGGGCGGCTGCTTTGGCTGACGAAGACAAGGACAGTAAAACAGAAAAACCGACGGAGAAAAAACTCCGCGATACGATCGAGAAAGGCAATGTCCCCCACTCCAGGGAGGCGACGCTCTTTGCTTCCATGCTCGCGACTGTCATCTACGTCACCTTCTTTCTGCCAGAACGCATGGGCCGCATGGGCGAGGTTTTACGCGACCTCTTCGAAAAGCCGGATCAATGGCAGCTGGAAACGGGCCCGGACGCCATATCGCTGTTTACGCGCATAGGCTGGGAAGTCGGCAACATGGTGCTGCCGGCCGTGGCGCTCTTCTTCGTCTTCGGGATCGGCGCCTCGATCTTCCAGAACCTGCCGACCCCCGTTCTCGAACGAATCAGGCCACAGTTTTCCCGCATATCGCCGGCCAAAGGGTTCACGCGCATCTTCAGCGCCACCGGCCTGGTGGAATTCGGCAAATCCCTCGCGAAAATCGTGCTTGTCAGCATCGTCATGTTTTTTGTGCTGCGCAGCCAGTATTTCCACGCGATCGATTCGATGGTGTCCGACCCACAGACCATCTTCGTGCGGCTCTCGACGATCGTTCAGCGCATCCTGATCATCGTGCTGCTGGCGACCATCGTCGTTGGCATCGCCGACCTGCTGTGGAGCCGCCACCACTGGTTCGACCAATTGAAGATGACGAAGCAGGAGGTCAAGGACGAACACAAGCAGTCGCAGGGTGACCCGATCGTCAAGTCGCGCCAGCGCTCGATCGCGCGTGACCGCGCTCGCCGCCGCATGATGAAACAGGTGCCACGCGCCACGCTCATCATCGCCAACCCGACCCACTTTGCCGTCGCGCTACGCTATGTGCGCGAGGAAAACGACGCGCCCGTCGTCGTTGCCAAGGGCCAGGATCTTATTGCCTTGAAAATCAGGGAGATAGCTGAGGCTAACAATATTCCCGTTTTCGAAGATCCGCCGCTCGCACGCTCCATGTTTGCGCAAGTCTCGGTTGATAGCGTCATACCATCAGCATTTTACAAAGCTGTCGCAGAGCTCATCCATCGGGTCTATGCGGCGCAGACGAAAAAACGGGTACGATAAACCAAATGAAAAAATGCCCCTACTCTGCCCAACGCGAACAAATATTAGCCGAAGCCATTAGCCCGGTCGCAAGCGAACTGCGCCTTCTCGATGCCGCCGATCTGATCTCGCTGCTGCGCTTCGAACGATATGGCAATCTCGGTGATCTCGTGGCCTCGGCGGCTGAGCTTTATTTTCTTCCCGGCACGGTCAACTTCGGGCTCGGCGGCGACTATAAGCTCGAGTGGGGCGGGCCGGCGGAAGTGACACTCGATCTGGAGATCAAGCCGCGGGGCATCACCATCTATGCCAAGCTCGCGCTGACGGAACATCATGCGGGCATCGAAATCAGCCATATCGCCTTCGACAAGGCCTCGTCCGACCCGGACGAAAATACGGCGCTGCTTGCACGCAGCCTGAGAGACGCACGTTATCTCGTTCGCGGCGAAGCGGCACACGCAGTCTGAAAAATTTAGCGTTGCAAGACTTGCGAGGATGATCCGTTTCGGCGCAGCGTCAGCTTATGTAGCCGAAGCGGATCGCCTTTGCGATTGCCTGGATGCGGTTGACGCTATCGAGCTTGATCGTCGCCGATCCGAGATAGGCATTGACCGTATGCACCGACAATCCCAGCTTCTCGGCAATCTCCTCGCTGATGCGCCCATCGCCGGCAAGCTGCAGACAGGCGATTTCGCGCTCGCTCAGCGCTTCGGCGGCCTGTGACCGGCGTTCATCCAGTGACAGGAGCTCCATCATGAGCTGGCAGCTGCGGCCGTGCAGCTCGACGATCATATCGCTCGAAAGATCCATGAACTTGGCCGTGAAGACGGTATAGCCATTGCCGACGGCACCGAGCCGCGCGGGAAAGGCAACGCCGGCAAAGGGCAGGAGATGCGGCTTCAGGCGCTGCGTGAAGGCGGCAAAATCCGGCGTCTCGGCCGTGCTGTCGCTATCGCGCCCGTTCCACATCAGCGGCAGCAGCGATTTGTCGATATGCTCGATCAGCGCTTCGCCATAGGCCTCCACGAAGGATTTGCCGACGACCGAGTTGGCCGAGCCCCAATTATCGAGCTCGCATACCAGGCGCTGCTTATGCGGGAGGCCTGAGCCGTGCAGCCGATAAACGGCGAAATGCTGCGCATCGATCAGCTTCTGCATCGACACGAGCTTCGGGTACAGGTCGGAGCGGCCGGAGATCCGCCCGGAACGGGTAAGCCGTGATTCGGTCGGCATACCCATTGTCCTGTCTGGCTGATAGCGCATCCGGTCGGCCCTTAAACGAGATTGTTGCGCACGGCGAAGGCGATCGCTTCCGAGCGGGTCTTGGTCGCGGTCTTGCGCATTACACTGGTGATGTAGTTATTGATGGTATTGCGCGAGATCCCGAGAATCATGGCGATCTCGTCGCTCGTCTTGCCTTCGGCGATCCAGAACAGGCATTCCAGTTCGCGCTCGGTCAGCTCGAAATCGCGCTCAAGCTTACCCTCGAAGCAACGCGTCGAGCTGGCGAGATAGCCGGCCAGGAGGCCGACGTCCCTCAGCCGCTCGGGCGACAGTACTGCCGCTTCATTCGCCAGCAGCAGCAACGAGAAGCGTGTTCGGCCAACATTGAACGTCAGGGCGTGATACTGACGGCCTATACCTTCAGGCAGCGCGATATCATCCGGCAGGGCCGCCAGGCTCGGCTGAAACAGCGCCATGCATTTTTCCAGCTCGCCGATACGGCCATACCCGCTCGTCAGTTCCGTCGCCAGACGCCGGACGAGATCGAAGGGCCAATCGGAGGCAATCACGAAGTCGAGGCCGCTTTCCTGGATGAGATCGGATCGAACCAGAAGATAATGGGAGGCACCGGCATAGCTCGCCAAGGCATGAAGGCCGGCTTGCAGATAGGCAGGGCCGGAAACGGCACCCAGCTGCAGAACAAGTTGCTCGCGCGAGATGGCTCTGGCGGGCACGCTCGATCGCGCATCCCTATCGCCTTTGCTTACCTGCGATATCTGCATGTCCATACTTGCATTTCCTGCCGCTGTTGGACGATCGGCCGTCAACGAGAGCATTGTTTCGTCAGAACCCAATCCCTTCACCTCAGAGAACCGGCGACGTATCTGGACGAAACATCGAAGCCCGGTCTTTCTCGACCGCGGCACAGATACATCCCGGCGGGTTCGGGAAGGTGAGCATAGCTCGCCTCTGAATTCGACATCCGCAATCGTGTCGGCATACATCGCCGCAAACACAAACCGCGAACCATGGACTAAATCTTTCCGCTTTGAACTCTACGAACTTAGACATGCGAAACGCCGAAAAGCGGGCCGAATCGTTCCGTTTATTCATGTATTACGCAATAAGCACAGTATTTGTAAGTCGATTCTCCACACCCAACAACTGTATGTCCTTTGAATTCCATCTTACGAACACGTCAATTCGGCTTATAGCGACTAATTAATCACAGGTTCAAATCGACGGCGCGGCAGGCTCCAATGCCACCTGTCGAGACAAAAAAAGACCGGGAGATTTCCCGGTCCTTTCATCAGGCTGCCTGGTCGACGGCCCATTTTCTGAGGATCTTTGCTGCGCGCTCTTCGCTGATTTCCACCATGCGGGACAGGCGGCGCTCCGGCCCTTCCTTGACGCGGCGGTTGAAGGTGCCGGCATCGTCGCCCATGGTCAGCAGATCGTCGGTGCTGTCGAAACCGAAGTCCGAGCCGAAGCCGTCCATGAGAGCCGCACCGGGGCCACCCACTGCCGGTGCGAAGTCCGGCAGCTCGAGGCCGGCCGCTTCCGGCAGCGCTGCGCCGCCATTTGCACCACCAAGCGAGCGGATCAGCGGACGGAAGCCCATCCAGATGATGAGGACAGCGACGGCGACGAAGGCCAGCGAGTTGATGATGCCAGCCATGTTGCGGCTCAGCATGTCGGTGATGCTGAAGCTGGAGGACGTATCTTCAAGCAGCTGACTGTCGAGGAAATTCATGGCATTGACGGTGACGATGTCGCCGCGGGCCGGATCGACGCCCGCTGCTGTTGCGACGATCTTCTGCATCTCGGCGATATAGGCATCGACCTTCGCCTGGTCGGCACCTTCGCCGACCATTTGCGCGATGCGACCCTTGTTGACCACCACCGCGACGGAGAGCTTTTCGATCTTGTAGCTGTTGCGGGTCGTGGCCGTCGTCTTGCTGTTGATTTCGTAGTTGGTCTGCTCCTCGCGCTTGTCGGACTGGTCGTTCGACGTCGGCGAGTTGCCACCGGATTTCGGAGCCGCCTGCGGGATATTCTGCTCCACGGTGGCTGCTGTGTCCGGCTGGCTTTGCTGCGACTTCTGCGCTTCCTTAACTGTGCGAACGGAGCGCTCGACCTTCGAGTCGGGATCGAAGGTGGTTTCCTGCACCTGCTGACTGTCGGTATTCAGCTGCGCCGTCACACTGGAACGGAAATTGTCCATGCCGAGGAAGGGCGCCAAGGCTTTGTCGATGTTGGATTCAACTTCGCTCTGGACATTCTGCACAATGCCGAGATTGCGGCTCAGCGCTCCGTTGCCAGGATCGTCTCCCGATGCGAGGAGCTGGCCCGTGGAATCGAGGATGGTGACGTCGTCGACTTCCAGGCCGGGAACGGCGGAGGCGACGAGATGGCGGATAGCCGAAGCCGATTTGCGGGCAGCCTCCGCACTCGCGCGGATCATGACCGATGCCGTCGGCTTCTGATCCGCCTTCCGGAAGTTGCCGACATCCTGCATGACGATGTGGACGCGGGCAGCGCTGATGCCGGCGATAGAAGTGATGGTGCGACTGATTTCACCCTCGAGAGCACGCACGCGGGTAACTTCCTGCATGAAGGAAGTCAGACCGAGCGAACCAACATTGTCGAACAGCTCATAGCCGGCTTTGCCGCTCGTCGGCAGGCCGCGCTCGGCGAGAAGCGCGCGGGCCTTGCCGGTCATGCCTGCCGGAACGGTCAGGCTGGAGCCGTCCGTACCGACCTGGAAATTGATCTTGGCTTCAGCGAGCGCGATGCTGATCTGATTGAGATCCGTCGGGTCCAGGCCGACATACAGCGTCTCCTGAGCGGGCTTATTGACGTAGAGGGCCGCCAAAAGGATCAGCAGCACGGAGGCGGCGCCTACGCCTCCCATGATCATCAGCCGCGTTCTCCCGAGATTCTGCAGATTCCGAAACAGGGGAACTAATTGATTTAACAGATTCATTCTGTTCTCGCACGATTCGTCAAAGACCTGATGGCTTTGTAACCTGCTGCGAAAATAGAAATCGAAACTTGTGCGAGCGTTTCGTCCGGCCAGAAGAGCCCAGAAAAAAGGCGGAAAGAATCGGAAGATTATATAAGAAAAACAGTATCTATCGTCGACGGCAGCTAGAAGAAGTCGAAATCGCCGGCAGCCTTTGCCATGGGTTGGACCAGGGGCTGGGCCATGGACGGGGAATGCGCATGAAAACTGCTGCCGCCAAGCGCCCTTTGCATTTCTGTGAGCTTGACGAGGCTCAGCGCCGTTGCCAGATCCACCGTCCAGGCCTCGGGCATAGCTCCGGCAATGGTATCGATGAATTCGGCGATGCCGCGCGTCTTCTGCACCGCAAGATCGATGCCCTGGACGACCTTCACGGCCTCCGGCGAGGCCAGTATATTGGCATCGCTGATGTCAAGCAGCTGAGGTTCGACGCGTTCGATCAGATAGGCGATGTCATGCAATTCGGAAACGATGCGCAGAAGGATAGCCGGAAGCGTCTCCTCGATGGCAGCCGTCTCAACGTGCTGAAAGGGGGTCATGCACTTGCCTCGCTGATCAGAAAAATTCGATCGTGTTGTCGACTGGTTTGGGAGCCGCGACCGGACGCTGCTCCAGCGCTACGGTCTTCTGTGTCTCGGCGCCGGTCAGCGGATATTGCCTGGCTCTTCCGGAAATCGGCCAATATTCGATCTTGCGCCCGTGCTCGCCGCCCGTGCTGGAACTGACGACCGGGATACCCTCGTCTTTCAGAAACTGCATGGCAAAGATCGCGTTCTGCTCGCCGACATTGGAGAAGGTCGCGATCGTCTTGGCGCCACCGAAGACTTTCGCCTCCAGCCGGTCGCGCCTTGCGCCCTTCTTCAGCAGACCGTTGATCAGAAGTTCCATCAGGTGCACGCCGTAACGCGTCGCATCGCCACCGCTCATCGGCGAGTTCGCCATTCCAGGGAGAAGGAAATGGTTCATGCCGCCGACGCCGGCGATGGGATCGCGCAGGCAGGCCGCCACGCAGGAGCCGAGGATGGTCGTCAGCACCACTTCTGGATCGCTGATAACCTTGTACTCGCCCTGAATGATATGCACGCGACGGGCCGCACCCTCGACGATCATTTCAATGCTCCGAACACAGCCTCGATGGCTGCCTTCATCTTTTCGATGGTGAAGGGCTTGGCGAGTACGTTGTTGGCCCCGAGCTGCGCCGCCTTCTGAACCAGCGCGCGGTCGCCCTGCGCCGTCAGAATGATGAAGGCGGCCTTCTTGGTCGCCGGGTTGGTGCGCACGGCCTGCAGAAGGCCAAGGCCATCCATCTTCGGCATGTTGAAATCGGAGATGACGAGATGATGCGGCTGCTGCTGCATGATCTTCATCCCCTGCTCGCCATCGCCGGCAGCCGTGATCTGCTTGAAGCCGAGCTGCGTCAGCGCATCGCTGAGCAGGAGGCGGCTGGTGACCTGATCGTCTACGATCAGAACTTTGATTTTCTCCGCTAGAGACATTATTCGCTCCCTTCCTTTCGGGCGGCTGTGGCTTTCAAAATTTCCTCGCCAATGGCGTTCAGCGGAAACTGCTGTTCGACTGCACCAAGCTCGTGGGCGACCCTCGGCATGCCGTAGACCACGCAGGTCTTCTCGTTCTGGCCGATGGTGCGCGCACCCGCGTGGCGCATCTTGAGGAGACCGGCGGCGCCGTCGCGCCCCATACCGGTCAGGATTACGCCGACGGCATTGCGGCCGGCCAGTTCGGCAACCGAGTCAAAGAGCACGTCGACGGAAGGACGATGGCCGTTCACCGGCCCGCCGTCTACCAGACGACAATGAGGCGCGGACGCATTGGCGACCCTAAGGTGCCTTTCACCGCCAGGCGCCAGATAGATCTTGCCGATTTCCAGCCGCGCACCGTCGGTCGCTTCCTGGACGACCGGCGCACAGAGGCGATTCAGCCGCTCGGCGAAGCTGCGCGTAAAGGTCGGCGGCATATGCTGCGTGATAACGGTCGGCGGACAATTGGCCGGGAATTTCTGCAGTACATTGATCAGGGCCTCGACGCCGCCCGTGGAAGAACCGATGGCGACGATCTTACGCCCCACGCGGAAGTCCGCGACGGCCGGCGGCGGCACGCGCTGAGCGGTGGGCTTCACATACTGACGCTGCGAGCGGGCAGCCGCCTTCACCTTATCCGCCAGATCGCCGAAAGGATGCGGCTCGCCCGGCGAGGGCTTTCCGACGCAGTCGAATGCGCCGATTTCGAGGGCGGCAAGCGTCGCGTCGGCACCGCGATGGGTCATGGTGGAGACCATGATGACTGGCATGGGCCTCAGCGTCATGATCTTTTCCAGGAATTCGAGGCCGTTCATGTTCGGCATCTCGATATCGAGGGTGACGACATCCGGATTGAGCGCCTTGATGGCGGCGCGCGCTTCCAAGGCGTCGCCAGCCTGGCCGATGACGTCGACCTCTGGATCGGCACGCAAGACGGCGGTGATGAGACCCCGCATGGTCGGGGAGTCATCGACGACAAGAACACGAGCGAGAGAACTCATGGCTTCCTCCCTGCGGTCTTGCCGAGATAGCGATAGGTGGTGATGCCGATATTGTCGAAGACGTGCTTGGCCTCGCCGGCCACGCGCTCGGAGTGGCCGATATAGAGATGGCCGGCATCCTGGAGTTGGCCGGCAAAGCGCGTCCAGATTTTCGTCTGCGTCGGCTCGTCGAAATAGATAACGACGTTGCGGCAGAAGATGACGTCGAACAGGCCCTTGAAGGGCCACTGCCCGAGGAGGTTCAGCTCGTTGAAGGTGATGAGCCGCTTGACGCGATCGTCGATCTGGAATTTGCGGCGACCCTGGACATTGACTTCCTGGAACCAGTGCTTGCGCATGGCAGGAGAAACCGTTTCGAGCGAAGATTCATCATAGGCGCCGGCGCGGGCAAGCCCGAGGATCTTGGGATCGATATCCGTCGCCAGGATCCTGAAATCGAAATCGGCGACATTCGGCATCAAGGCAAGCACCGTCAGCGCGATCGAGTAAGGCTCCTGCCCGTCGGAACAGGCGGCTGACCAGATGCGCACCCGGCCGCCGGCCTTGGCGCGCGCCAACAGGCCAGGCAGAACCTCGTCGCGCAGATGATCGAAATGATGGTTTTCGCGGAAAAAGCGGGTGAAGTTCGTCGTCAGATGCGACAGCATCTCGCGACGCGCCGCACTTCCCGCCGGCGACGACACGAGCTGGCAGTAGTCGCGGAAGCCGGCGAGGCCCAGCGCGCGGATATGCTTCGACAGCCTGGAATAGACGAGCGACGCCTTGCTCTCGTTGAGAGAAATGCCGGCATCCGCATAGATCATTGCGGCGATTTCCGAGAGGTCGCGGCGCGTCAGCGGGTATTCGCCGCTCGCCAGCACCTCGTCCGGAGACGCCTTGAAATCCATTGCTCCCATCATGCTCATGCAGCCTCGCTTTCGCTTTCAGGGAACAGGGCTTCCAGCTCGATCAGGCAGATCATGCGGCGATCGATCGCCACGATGCCGCGGGCAAACTGCCGTTCGTGATCGGAGGAAACCTCCGGCGTCGGCTGTATGCTGTCGTCCGTAATGGTCAGGATATCCGAAACCGCATCGACCAGAAGACCGACCGCCTTGCGCTTGGCCTGGGCCACGATGATCACATGCCGAACTGTCGGTTCCGCCCGCTTCATCCCGAGCCGGGCGGAGAGATCGATGATCGGCAGCACCGCGCCGCGCAGGTTGACGATCCCGAGCACATAGCCGGGCGCATGCGGCATGGCCGTTGCGGGCGTCCAGCCGCGGATTTCCCGAACCGACATGATGTTAACGCAGAATTCCTGGTCGCCGATGCGAAAGGCGATCAGCTCGCGATTGCCCTGGTTCAGGCTCTTGACGGCATAAGACATCAAGTCACCCCGCCGCCGCGTAAGACATTTCGGGCTTCAGCGCCTGGCCGCGCGAAGCGCCGACCACGGCATCGACATCCAGGATAAGCGCCACGCGGCCATCGCCGAGAATGGTCGCTGCAGCAATGCCCGGGACATGCGTGTAGTTGGCCTCGAGGCTCTTGATGACGACCTGGCGCTGGCCCTGGATGGCATCGACCATGAGAGCGCGCTGACCACCACCTTCCGATTCCACCAGCAGTGCGACGCCGTCGACCGGATTGGCCTGAGTGGCGCGGAAGTTCAGGATGCGCCCGACGTCAACCAGCGGGCAGAAGCTGTTGCGGATCGAGATCAGTCGATGGTTGGCGCCGAAGGAGTGGATCGCGGAAGCCTCGGGCTGCAGCGTCTCGACGATCGCCGTCAGCGGCACGACGAGCGTCTGGCCGGCAACCGTGACCACCATGCCGTCGAGAACGGCCAGCGTCAGCGGCAGGCTCATGGTGAAGACCGAGCCCTGCCCCGGCCTGGAGGTGATGTTGATGCGGCCGCCGAGCGCCTGGATCGAGCGCTTGACCACGTCCATGCCGACGCCGCGGCCGGAAATGTCCGAAATCTTGTCGGCGGTCGAGAAGCCCGGCAGGAAGATCAGGTTGTCGATTTCCTCATCCGACAGATTGGCGTCTGCCGCGATCAGGTCGTTGTCGATGGCCTTCTGGCGCACTCTCTCGCGATTGATGCCGGCGCCGTCGTCGGCAAGCTCGATCAGGATGCGGCCGGAACGATGCTTTGCCGTCAGCCGGACGGTGCCTTCCGGGTTCTTGCCCAGCGTCGAGCGCTTTTCCGGCGTTTCGATGCCATGATCGACGGCATTGCGGATCATGTGCGTCAGCGGTTCTGCAAGCTTGTCGATGACCGTCTTGTCGACCTCGGTGTTTTCGCCCTCGGTGATCAGGCGGATCGACTTGCCGGTCATATCGGCGATTTCGCGGACGATGCGCGACATCCGCTGGAAGACGGGCTTCACCGGCTGTGCGCGGATCGCCATGACGCTGTCCTGGATCTCGCGGGTGAGCTGCTGCAGCTCCTCGAGACCCATATTGATCGAGGACACGCCATTATTGTCATTCTCGATGACACTCTGGGAGAGCATTGCCTGGTTGATGACAAGCTCGCCGACGAGGTTGATCAGGCGATCGACGCGGTCGAGATCGACACGGATGGTCTGGCCGGCGGCTGCGGCGGCATTGTTCTGCGCTGCGGCGGCATTGGAAGCGGCAGCTGCGGCAAGGGCGGCCTCTTTCTTCTCGACGCGTGCAGCGGCCGAGGCGAGCAGCGTAACATTGCTTGCGGTTTCCGCGGCCGCAACGGCGGCAGCGACATCGTTTCTGGGCGCCGGTATTTCTTTTCCGGCCTCTGCAGCCGGAGCGACGCCGTCATTGTCAAGGATCGAAAGATCGAAGGGCACCGGTACCATCGGCAACTCTTCGCTGGTCGAAGACCCGTCGTCTGCGGCCGGCTGGACATCGAGATCGCAATCCCATTCGGCAAATTCAAAGACGGTACGAATGGCATCTTCGCCCTTGTCCGTCTTGATCGAGATTGCCCACTTGAAATAGGCGCCTTCGGGATCGATGTCGGGAAGGCCCGGCAATGCATCCATATCGCAGAAGATGTTCATCTCGCCGAGCCGCGAGAGGTCGCGCAGCAACAGCGTCGCATCGTTGCCCTTGGCGTAGAGATCGGACCGCGGCTTGAAGCTGACTTCATATTCCGGCCTGGCATCGACGGCCAGCTCGTCGCTGCCGAAATCATCGTCGAAGCTGAAGGGGATCGGCTGGAAACCACTTTCGTCGGTCGGCGAAGGCGCGGCCGCGACGGACTTCGGAGCAACTTCGGCAACCACCGCTGCCGACGGCGCGGGAACATCGCCATTTGCCAGCGCTTCCAGTTCCTTGACAAGGCCACGGCTGCGCGCCGGATCGACGCTGCCGCCATCGCGAGCAGCATTGGTGAGATCCGCCAGAACGTCGGCGGCCTTGAGCATGACCTTCAGGACATCCTGGGTCGGCTCCAGCTTGTTGGATCGAACGCAATCGAGCGTCGTCTCGAAGACATGAGCGAAGGCGACCAGATCGTCCAGACCGAAGGCACCCGCCCCACCCTTGATGGAATGAACGGCGCGGAATACGGCGTTGACGGTTTCCGGGTCACGGTCGCCATCATTCATTTTCAGGAGACCGGATTCCAGTTCGGCGAGCTGCTCTTCGCACTCCTGGAAGAAAATCTCTTTGATTTCGTTCATGTCCATGAGGGATGGATCCTGTCTAGGCGGTTACGCGCTCGATGGCATCGATCAGCTTGGCGGGATCGAACGGCTTGACGATCCAGCCGGTCGCACCGGCCTGGCGGGCACGGTTCTTCTTTTCCGCGTCGCTTTCCGTCGTCAGCACGAGGATCGGAACCGCGCGGTATCTGTCGTTGCGGCGAACGCCCTCGATAAAGCCGAAGCCGTCGAGACGCGGCATATTGATATCGGTGACGATAACGTCAGGATTGGCTTCTTCCAGAATTTCCAGGCCCTCGACACCGTCTTCGGCCTGAATGGTCTCAAAGCCTGCATTGTTGAGGGTCACGAGAAGCATGTTTCGGATGGTTCGAGAATCATCCACCGTCAGCACTTTTTTCTTCATTGCCGGATCTCCTTGGCAAGCAGATGGGAGATATCCACCCCGATCACCTGCATCGTTTTTTGAAATGCATCCGACACCTTGGAGAAGGTGAAGGAGAGTTTGTCCTCATCCCAGGTCTTGGCGGCAGCCATGATGACCTGCACGCACAAAGTCCCGATCCTTTCGACACCGGACGCATCGATCGCGACATTGCTGCCGCGCAACCCCATCAGTGTACCGCGAAGGCTCGAGGCCTCGTTGAGGTCCAGCACTGCGGCCAGACTGATTGTCTTTTCGCCTTTCCTGCTCGGCATCGCGTTATTCCTCGTTGTCTGAAATCAGGCCCGTCGGCCCGCATGTGCATGAAACTGAAAGATCAATAGGCATTGCGATCGCCTCCCGCTGCGGCCCTGCGAAGCGGGAAGCCGAAATCGGCCATATCCTCTTCGTTCTGCGTGATGCCGAACTCCTCGCGAGCTGGGAGCTGCGGTTGCTGCGCGGCCCTGACCGGGACGGCAGGGGCCGCATGCCGCCGCTCGCGCTCGATGCGGAATTCGCGGATGGTCCGGCCGAGTTCGACGACGACGGAATGAAGGTGATCGGCACCTTCCTCGGAGCGGCTGGCCTCGCTGCCGGCAGCGGCCGCACGCTCGCTGTGGCCACCGATATCTGATGTCAGTGCCTTGAGGCCGGCGACTTGTTCGTCGCTGGCCGCGACAATTCCGGAAATGGCTTCATTGATATCCGTCACCTGGCGGACAATGCTGCCGATCGCTTCCTGGGTGCGGCCGACCATCTGCACGCCGGCATCCACCTGCGCTTTAGTGCCCGTCACCAGAACCTTGATCTCGCGTGCGGCATCGGCGGAACGCTGGGCAAGCGCGCGGACTTCCTGCGCAACGACGGCAAAGCCGCGGCCGCTATCACCGGCGCGGGCGGCCTCGATGCCGGCATTCAGCGCAAGAAGATTGGTCTGGAAAGCGATCTCATCGATGACGCCGATGATCTGGCCGATCTTTTCAGCTGACGTTTCGATATCGGCCATGGCCGATATCGCCTGCCCGACGATCTTGCCGCTGTCTTCGGCCGCCACGCGGGTCGATGCGGTGACGCGCTCGGCCGAGCGGGTATTGGCTGCATTGCCGCGCACCTGTTCGGCCAGTTCCGCTAACTGCTTTGCAGAGGCCGCAAGTCCTCGCGACTGCTCGGACGATTTTTCAGCCAGGGATTTTGTGGCGCGGGAAATGGCGTCGCTCGTCGCTTCGGCCGCCTGCACACCACCGGACAGCGCCGAAAACTGCTGCTGAATATCAGTAAGCGCCGAGTTCAAGGCTTCCGCCACTTCGGTATAGGCCTCAGGACAATCCATCGGCATACGGGTCGTGAGATCGCGAGCGGCAAGGCCGTTGGCGAGATCGGCAATCAAGGCCGCTGCCTCGGCGCGGTCGGCAGCCCGCTGTTCGGCCAGCGCCCGCTGATGACCGACCCGTAATTCGTTGAACCGCAACGATACGGCAATCTCGGCATCGACCATCACCAGGCGCACGACCGATGTCACGAGTTCGCTGAGCTCGCGGGCACGTCGCTTGGCTCCCGGCAGAATGGCACGGCCGCCCATATCTTCGAGCAGGCCGGAAAGAAGATGCTCCAGCATCACGCCATGGCCCGCAACATGCCAGCGCGGATCGAGTCCCATCTTGCTTTCGCTGTCGGACAGAACCTTGACGCGCTCGGCATAGAGGCTGTCGAAGCGCGCATCCGTCAGCACATCCCAGTGCGAGGAGTGCAGATCCTGGAGCCGTAGGAGCTGGCTTTCGCTCGAAAAATTGCGCGCAGCGTCGGGATAGGTCTGGAAACGGAGGAAAAGATCGCGCAGGCCGGCTTTCAGATGCGCCTCGAGCATTGGCCGGTGACGGCGCAGCGTTTCGCATTGTCCGGCATCGAGACCAGCAAAACGCAAGCGGTCGCGAAGGCTGCCAGCCTGTGCCCTGCCTGCCTGATCTGAAGGCGTATCCTGCGCCAAAGTCGCCCCTGCCGAACTGCCGCGCATTGAAGCGCAGGCGAAACCGCTGATGATCCGCGCCAGGCGCAATGAGGAGGCGAGAAAAGGCAGCCGTAGCCGTCGATCGACTGATCGAGGCACCGAAGCTCGCTCGTTCATCAAAGTCTGTTGCGGACCTGTTTGATGACATGGATACCGGATCGGACCCGGTACGACGGGGCGGCTTCATGCCTGGTGAGAACGAGTCACAATTTTCCCATTCCGACGTTCAAGTTCAATATTTATGGTTAATTCCTTGCCCGAAGGTTAATGACGGACGAGACGCAGCTCGTAGTTATCCCTACTAAATTAGCGACTACTTTGTTGCCGGAAAAGAACATCGATCGTAAGTCACGAGCAAGCTTCATCCCTTACTACCCAAGGGATAGACAGTTTCGATGTCGTTACGGAGAGAGCAATGATTGTTCTTGGTTTGACAGCCTCGCTGATGGCCAGCCTGACGCTTACGGCCTTCATGCTTCTATATCGTCTCGAAGAGGTGCGCGGCAAAGCCACTAGCCGCATTCTCTAGACAAAGCTGTAACGGACGTCTCAGATCCAAGATCGGACATATGGCATCTCGTGGCCAAGACGGCGAGCGCTGCTGTTCTTACGGACGGCAGGGAGCTAGCTTTGGCCTCAATAGTTCCGTATTAAGCCTCACGATCAGGCACCGAGACCCATCTTTTAATGCTCGACACGACCCATTCCCGAACAAACGCCCAGAAACTTTCGCTGGGGCTCGCCCTCGCGATCATCTTCGGAGTGACGCTCTGGCGCGTGCTCATGTTGCTCCTCAACAAGACGGACCTCTTCGTCGATGAGGCGCAATATTGGTTCTGGGGCCAGAATCTCGATTTCGGTTATTATTCCAAGCCGCCGATGATTGCCTGGGTCATCCGCTTCTTCAATGCGA
This sequence comes from Martinezella sp. CNPSo 3959, assembly GCF_057784355.1. NCBI lineage: Bacteria > Pseudomonadati > Pseudomonadota > Alphaproteobacteria > Hyphomicrobiales > Rhizobiaceae > Martinezella > Martinezella sp. CNPSo 3959. Next base: position 96,225 of record NZ_JBXSOV010000004.1, on the reverse strand, counting down.
TCTCCGGCTCGGATTCGACCTTCTGGATCCGCATATCGGCACCGCTCTTCCATCTTGCCACAGCCCTGATGCTGATGTGCACCACGCGGCGGCTGATCGACGACGAGACCGGACGCGAGATTGCGCCATGGGTCGGCGTCATCTTCATCACCCTGCCGGCTGCCTCGCTTTCGGCCGTGCTGGTGTCGACCGATACGATCCAGATCCTGTTCGTGACGATCGCCATCTGGGCCTTTATCGGTCTGACCAGGCGCTCCTCGATACTGGAAGCCATCATCCTCGGCGCTAGCCTCGGTTGCGCTTTCCTGACGAAATATTCGGTGCTCTTCCTTCTGCCGGGCGTCGGCATTGCCATGCTGACGATGCGTTCGGCGCGGATCGCCTGGCGGGATATGGTGATTGCCGCCATCGTCGGCGCCATCGTCGTTTCCCCCAATCTCTGGTGGAACCTTACGCATGATGCGGCGACCATAAAGCACACCGAAAACATCGCCCAATGGAGCAAGAGCGGCGGCGCCAACACTCTGCTGAAGCACATGCTCAACGGGCTCAGCTTCTTCGGCGCGCAGTTCGGCGTAGTCGGCCCGGTCGTCTTCTTTGCGCTCTTGTGGGCAACGTGGCGCCTGATCCGTGGACAGAGCGACGACCGAGAGAAACTGCTGTTCTGGCTCTCTGTGCCTGTCGCAGCGCTGATTACGCTGCAGGCCCTTCTCGCCAAGGCCTATGCCAACTGGGCCGTTTCAGCCTATGCCGCAGGCACCATTCTTGCCGTCTGGCTGCTCTATCGGCTGACGAAAAAGGGGCTGAGCACCTCGCTGATCATAGGCGCCGTCGTCGCCGTCGTGATCCCGGTACTGACGGTCTTCGCCTATGACATCAAGCTGCCGAACGGCAATCTCGTCATGAAGCGCTATGTCGGCCGCAGCGTCATCAGTCAAGAAATCGCCGATATCGCCACGCAGGCGAAGATGACTGAAATTGCCGCGCAGGATCGCGATATCCTTGCCGATCTCTATTATACGCTCAAGGGCAAGCCGTTCCGTATCTATGCCCGCCCTTTCGGCGGCTTCCCCCACAATTATTATGAGCAGGATTTTTCCCTGCCGGCCAGTGTGACCGGTCCGGTATTGTTCGTCGACAACGATCCGATCGAGTGCCCGGAAGGCCAGGCCGAGCTCCTGAAGAGCTGGTCGCCGCCCTATGGCGAAATGAAGGGCAAGACGCTCTACGCCTATCGCGTGCCGGCATCCTGCCTGGCGCCCAAACCGTCAGCCACGGCTGAAACGGAAAATTAAGAAATCGAGCCGGAACTGTTGACCGGCTCGTGCAACTGCATCATGACAGGCCGCTACTAGGAAGACGCTAGGCGTCCTGTTATCATGACCGAACCGCCGGAGTTCGCTCCGGCAAAGGAATGAAGGCATTTTGGACCGTTGAGCCCGCTCGAATTCGGCGCCGCCGACAGCGAAGATAGAGACGACAGGACGCATCGCGCCGGAGCGCGCGTGATCGCCTCGCTGTTCGTCGCGTTTTTCGCCTATATCGGACTGGCGCTCGGCGGCGGCATCAATCTTGCCACGCGCGCCGATGCCGAAGCCCTCTCGTCGGGCAAGGACAGTCAGCCCCTCTACCTTTCCCTGCGCGATCCGGTGCGCGGCATTGTCGTTGCCGACCGGCTGGTGACACCGAAGGCCGCATGGCATGACATCGGGCCTGCAACGCTTGCTGCCCTCCCTACCCTCGGATATCCGGCAACCTTGTGGCAGGCGAACCGCCCGAACGATGCCGCAAGGCTCGAATCCCTGGCGTTTCGCGCCTATCTCGCTCGCGCACCTCCAGCCGCGCTCGCCTGAGCGTTTGGCGCGTATGCGCCGCATTTCCGACAAGACCTCAAGTCCGCCTGCGGCGAAGCCGTCGGCATAGGCCTATTTTCAAGGATAATACCCATGCGTACCTCACCATGGCTCGTGGCACTTTATACAGTGGTCATCGTCATTGGCTTTCTGATCGCCCTGCCGAACGCGCTGCCGCCGTCGGTTCTCAACAAGATTCCGTCCTGGCTGCCGCATAGCCAGGTTTCGCTCGGTCTCGACCTTCGTGGCGGTTCCTATCTCGTTCTCGAAGTCGATGAGAAGGACCTGACGAACGGCCGACTGCAGTCGCTGCAGCAGGACGCACGTCGCGTGCTGCGCGACAAGAACATCCAGACCCGCTCGATCGTCCGCAACGGCGATCAGATCGTCGTGACGCTCACTGATCCCTCGCAGAGCAGCGATGCAGTGACGCAACTGCGCACGCTTGCCAACACGATCACATCCGGCCTCTCAGCCGGTCAATCCGATCTCAACATCACGCCGAATGGCGCGACGATCGCGATGTCCTTCTCGCAAGCCGGCATTTCCGCCAATGTGGATTCAGCCGTTCAGCAGAGCCTTGAAGTCATCCGCAAGCGCGTCGACCAGGTGGGCGTCGCCGAGCCGACCATTCAGCGCGTCGGCCCGAACCGCGTTCTCGTCCAGCTTCCGGGTGCACAGGATCCGTCGCATCTGCGCGAGCTTCTCGGCTCGACCGCGAAGATGTCCTTCCACCTGCTCGCCGGCAATGTCGATCCGAACAATCCCGGCCCCGGCGTCACCATCATGAAGGACGAGCAGGGCAACAGCTATCCGGTTCTCGACCGCATCGAACTGTCGGGTGACCGCCTGACGGACGCCCGCGTCAGCTTCGATCCGAACACGCATGAGCCGCTCGTCACCTTCCGCTTCGACAGCGCCGGCGCCAACCGCTTTGCCGAAATCACCCGCGAAAATGTCGGCAGGCCCTTTGCAATCGTTCTCGACAACAAGGTGCTGAGCGCACCGAATATCCGCGAGCCGATCACCGGCGGTTCGGGCCAGATCTCCGGCAATTTCACCGCCGACAGCGCCACCACGCTTGCAGCCCTGCTGCGCGCCGGCGCTCTGCCCGCCAAGCTCACCGTCATCGAAGAACGCACCGTCGGCGCCGATCTCGGTAGCGACGCGATCCAGAAGGGCATCTATAGCGGCCTCGTCGGCTTCGTCTTGGTTGCCGCCTTCATCTTCGTGCTCTATGGCGCCTGGGGCATTCTCGCCAATGTCGCGCTGCTCATCCACACGGTCCTGACTTTCTCGGCTCTGACGCTTGTCGGCGCCACGCTGACGCTGCCGGGCATCGCCGGTATCGTCCTTGGCATCGGCCTTGCGGTTGATGCCAACGTTCTCATCAACGAGCGCATCCGCGAAGAAACCCGCAAGGGCCGCGGCGCCTTCGCCGCCATCGATAATGGCTTCAAGAAGGCATATTCGACGATCATCGACGGCAACATGACGGCGCTCATCGCCGCCGCCATCCTGTTCTACTTCGGCTCCGGCCCGGTTCGCGGCTTTGCCGTGACCATGGGTCTCGGCCTCATCATCTCGATGTTCACCTCCGTCGCCTTCGTGCGCGTCGTGATGATCGCCATCACCCGTCGCCGCAAGCTGAAGGTGATCAACATCAGGCCGCTGATCCCCTTCAGCCCTTATGACAAGCACATCCAGTTCATGAAGGCCCGCTTCTTCGGCGTCACCGTCTCGGCGATCCTGTCGATCGCCTCGGTGGTTCTGTTCATCCATCCGGGCCTCAACTACGGCGTCGATTTCCGCGGCGGCATCCAGATGTCGGTCAAGACCAAGGACGCAGCCGATCTGTCTACGTTCCGCGAGGGCTTGAACACGCTCGGCCTCGGCGAAATCGCACTGCAGTCCTTCGGCGACAACAATAGCCTTCTTGTCCGCGCCCAGCGCCAGGACGGCGGCGAAGAGGCGCAGACGGCGGCAGTGACCAAGCTCAAGGCGGAAATCGTCAAGATCGACCCCGGCGCGACCATCGAAGGCACCGATGTCATCGGCCCTAAGGTCTCGGGCGAGCTTGCCTGGGCCGGTATCCTGTCAGTCGTAATCGCCAGCCTGGCGATGCTCGTCTATATCTGGGTGCGGTTCGAATGGCCGTTCGCGGTCGGCGCCATCGTCACGCTGGTGCTCGATGTGACCAAGGCGATCGGCTTCTTCGCGATCACCGGCCTCGATTTCAACCTGACGGCCATCGCCGCGATCCTGACGCTTGTGGGATATTCGGTGAACGACAAGGTCGTGGTCTATGACCGCATGCGTGAAAACATGCGGCTCTACAAGTCGATGCCGCTGCGCGACATCATTGACAAGTCGATCAACGAGACCCTGGCGCGAAGCCTCTATACCAACGCCACCGCCTTCCTGGCGTTGGTGCCGATGGCGATCTGGGGCGGCAGCGCCGTCTCCAGCTTCGCGATCCCGATGGTGTTCGGCATCCTCGTCGCCGGCGCCTCATCGGTCTTCATCGCGGCGCCGATCCTGCTGTTCCTCGGCGACTGGCGTCGCCGTCATGCCAAGCCGGTCGCCAATGACACGGCATCGGCAGACGGCAAGCCCGGTAAGGACAACAAGCAGATTCCTGCTGCTTAATATATGAAAAGAGGACATGCCCGGCTTCCGGGCATGTCTACCAGCCGCTTACGAAATCGGCGGCATATGCAAAGGCAAGCCCGGACGCGGGGCCGTAATCTTTTCCACAACACCGTTTTCCTGCTCGCTGACGAGCAAATGCTTGCCGTCCACGGTGAAGGCGATATTGGCTGGCCTTGTGCCGTCGGTGCGGATATGGCCGGCCATTTTTCCCTCGGCGTCCACCATAGAAATTTCACCCAGGCCGTACATGGCACAATACAGCATGCCATTGCGATCAAAAGCGAGGCCTGCCGGTCCGCGCAGCGCATTGACGGCAGGCGATGTCATCGACTGGACAAACATTTCCTGCCTGCCGCCCACGACCTGCCGATAGATTTTTCCGGTCAGCGTTTCGCTATAATAGAGCAATCCGTCGGCATCGAAGGCAATGCCGCTCGCAAAGAGCAAGCCGGCTGCCAGGACCCGGATGACCCGGCCCTCGGCCGGATCGATCTGATAGACACAGCCATTATAAGCCGCCTTGAAGAAATCGGGATGGATGTGGCCGCCTTCGAGAAGATTGGCAAGAGGGATGCCGGAATCAGTCATGTAAAGCAGGCCGTCAGGTCCGAAAGCGAGTGCATTCGGATGGAGAAACGGACCATCGGCGCTGCCTTCAATGACCTGCAGGACGCGGCCTTGCGCCGATAATCTGACAAGGGAATTCTCCGGGCCATTGGCGACCCAGAAACATCCGTCACCATCCGCCGCAATCCCCATCGGCCAGCCGCCGACCCGGCAAAGTTCCTGCGGTACGCCGCTTGCGTCGAAAAGTTTCAGACAGCGGCGGCTGGCATCCATTTCTACGACCGCGAGGCGGCCGTCCGACAAGGCCACGAGGCCGCTAGGCAGACGCAGCCCGGTGGCAATCGTTTCGTTCATGTTTTGAAACCTTCATTCTACGCATTACGAAGCCCCAAAAACTCAAAATGCTGCGCCGAAATGATACATAAGCATGACGAAGATCCTTTTCGAGCCGGGCGAATGCAAATCCCGATAAGATTCTTGCGCCAGAGGTCACATCCGCGTGCAGGCCCTGCTCATCTTGACAGGCTTTAGCGATTCGGAACATCCATAGAACGTTCCTATATTTTCGCGTTTGCGATTCGCCGCATATCGCGCTCCGTGCCGGCCGCCGGAGATAGTCAGGAGAGTTGATGACCGCCGCCTATCTGGAAAAGCTGAACCCGGAGCAACGGCTGGCGGTGGAACACGGCACGACTGCGGGCGACGGTCATATTGCCGGGCCGCTGCTCGTCATAGCGGGAGCCGGCTCCGGCAAGACAAACACGCTTGCCCATCGCGTCGCGCATCTGATCGTCAAAGGCGCAGACCCCCGTCGTATTCTGCTGATGACCTTTTCGCGCCGCGCCGCAGCCGAAATGGGCCGCCGTGTCGAGCGCATCTGCCGCGAGGTGCTGGGTGCGAATTCCGGCATCACCGCCGATGCACTTGCCTGGACCGGCACGTTCCATGGTATCGGTGCGCGCCTGCTCCGGGATTATGCAGAACAGATCGGCATCGATCCCGTCTTCACGATCCACGACCGGGAAGACAGCGCCGACCTCATGAATCTGGCGCGCCACGACCTCGGCTTCTCGAAGACAGAGAATCGCTTCCCGACAAAGGCGACATGCCTTGCCATCTACTCCCGTTCCGTCAATGCGGAAGCGCCCCTCGACGGCGTGCTGCGCGACTTCTTCCCCTGGTGCGCCATGTGGGAAAAGCAGCTGCGCGATCTTTTCGCTGCCTATGTCGAGGCAAAGCAGGTGCAGAACGTGCTCGATTACGACGACCTGCTGCTCTACTGGGCACATATGCTGCAGGAGCCGCTGATCGCCGAGGATATCGGCAGCCGCTTTGACCACGTGCTTGTCGACGAATATCAGGATACGAACCGGCTGCAGTCCTCGATCCTGCTGGCTTTGAAGCCGGATGGGCGCGGATTGACCGTCGTCGGCGACGATGCGCAGTCGATCTATTCCTTCCGCGCCGCAACCGTGCGCAACATTCTCGATTTCCCGAAGGCCTTCACGCCCTCGGCCGATATCGTTACCCTCGACCGCAACTATCGCTCGACACAGCCGATCCTGGCCGCCGCCAATGCCGTGATCGATCTTGCCTCCGAGCGCTTTACCAAGAACCTGCGGACCGAGCGGCAAAGCGTAGAGCGGCCGCGGCTGGTGACCGTGCGTGATGAGGCCGATCAGGCGCGCTACATCGCCGATCAAATACTGGAAAATCGCGAGGGTGGCGCAAGGCTCAAGCAGCAGGCCGTGCTCTTCCGCACCTCGAGCCACAGCGGCCCACTCGAAGTGGAACTCACCCGGCGCAACATTCCCTTCGTCAAGTTCGGTGGATTGAAATTCCTCGACAGTGCTCATGTCAAGGACATGCTTGCGGCGCTGCGCTTCGCCCAGAACCCGCGCGACCGTGTGGCGGGGTTCCGCCTGATGCAGCTCCTGCCCGGCGTTGGCCCTTCGACAGCACAGCGCGTACTCGACCAGATCGGCGAAGAGGCAAGCCCGATCACGGCGCTCACCGAACTCCCGCCGCCACCGCGCACGGGAGACGATTGGACCGCCTTTGTCGAGACGATGCGGGAGGTCAAAAGCGGGAAGGCCGGCTGGCCGGCGGAAATCGGCCTCGTTCGCCAATGGTACGAGCCACATCTGGAACGCGTACATGAGGATGCATCGACCCGCCAGGCGGATCTCGTCCAGCTCGAACAGATTGCCGCTGGCTACGGCTCGCGTGAGCGCTTCCTCACCGAGCTGACGCTCGATCCGCCCGACGCCACCAGCGACCAGGCGGGTGTGCCGCTACTCGACGAGGACTATCTGATCCTCTCGACCATTCATTCCGCCAAGGGGCAGGAATGGACGAAGGTCTTCATCCTGAATGCCGTCGATGGCTGCATCCCCGCCGACCTCGCCGTCGGATCATCCGCCGAAATCGAGGAAGAGCGTCGGCTGCTCTATGTCGCGATGACGCGGGCCAAGGACAATCTCGATCTCGTCATTCCGCAGCGCTTCTTCGTGCACGGCCAGCATGCGCAGGGCGACAAGCATGTCTTCGCCTCGCGCACCCGCTTCATTCCAGCAACCTTGCTGCAGTTTTTCGAGGTCTGCGGCTGGCCGCAGGCGCGTGCCGAAAGCGCTGCCGCCATTCGGGCGCGAGAGGTGCGCGTCGATGTGGGTGCGCGGATGCGGGGCATGTGGCGGTGAGTTGCAGCAATTGAGGTCGGCAGGTCAGGCATGTTCTTTGATGCCGCCTCTTACCGCCTAGCCCCTCACCCGGCCAACTATCCAGCCATCCTCACTTCGCCTCGCGAAACATCTCGATGATCGCCGAAAAATCGCGTCCGCCATTGCCGAGCTTTTCGAAGAGTGCGTAGAGCTGCGCCGCCTCCGCGCCCAGAGGCGTCGACGCACCGCTGGAGAGCGCCGCTTCCTGCGACAGCCGCAAGTCCTTGAGCATCAGCGCCGCCGCAAAGCCGGGCTTGTAATCATTGTTGGCGGGCGAGGTCGGCACCGGACCGGGCACGGGGCAGTAGGTATTGATCGACCAGCATTGGCCGGAGGAGGTCGAAGCGACATCGAAGAGGGCCTGGTGCGAAAGGCCAAGCTTCTCGCCGAGCACGAAAGCCTCGCAGACGCCGATCATGGAGATGCCGAGGATCATGTTGTTGCAGATCTTCGCGGCCTGGCCGGCGCCGGCATCGCCGCAATGGACGATCTTCTTGCCCATCACCTCGAGCAGCGGTTTGGCGGCGGCAAAGCTTTCCGTCGAGCCGCCAGCCATGAAGGTCAACGTTCCGGCCGCGGCACCTCCGGTGCCGCCGGACACCGGCGCATCGAGAGAAAGACAACCGACGTCAGCCGCCATCGCGTGAGCCTTGCGGGCACTGTCGACATCGATGGTGGAGCTGTCGATCAGCAAGGTTCCCTTGGGCACGGAGCGCAGCACGTCAGCCCAGACGGTCAGGACATGCTGGCCTTTCGGCAGCATGGTCACGACCACTTCGGCATCGGCCAAGGCCTCTGTCAGCACGCTGGCAGCCTTTACGCCAGACGCTTCGGCTGCCTTCAGCACATCATGCGAGAGGTCGAACCCAGTGACGGCATGGCCCGCCTTGACCAGATTGGCGGCCATCGGGCCTCCCATATTGCCGAGGCCGATGAATGCGATCCGCGTCATGATGTTTTCCTCCCATGATCGGTTATCTTGCGAAAAGCGGTGGCTGCGCCGGTATGAAGAAACGGTCGATGGCATCCGCCGTCACTTCGGAAAGGCTCGCCGGAGACCATTTCGGATTGCGGTCCTTGTCGATGACGGCGGCGCGCACGCCCTCGTAGAAATCGTGATTATACAATATGCCCTTGCAGGCGCCGAGTTCACGATTGAGGCATTCGGCCAAATCGACGCTCGTTCGCCCTGCCCTGAGCAGCCGCAAGGTCAGCTTCAGGCTGGTCGGCGAGCGGCTGGCAATCACGCTTGCGGCTTCTGCGGCAAATTCTCCCGGTTCATCCGCCAAAGCCTTCAGAATTTCCTCCACCGTGTCTGCCGAAAACGCCCGGTCGATCACCTCTCGGTTTGCCGCGAGCCGGCTTTCGCCGGCATCTACAGCCATCGTTTTGATGAGGGCGTGCACGTCTGCGGCAGAGGCCGCAGCGGGCAGCACGGCTATCGCATCGATGAGGGCTGGCAATGCGGAGGATGCCACACGATGATCGGCAAAACCGGCGTGGATAACATCGGCTGCGCCGACGGTCTGTCCGGTCAGACCCATCCAAGTGCCGGCCTCCCCCGGCGCGTGCGGCAGGAGCCAAGTGGCACCGACATCAGGGAAGTAGCCGATGCCGGTTTCGGGCATGGCAAGGCGCGTGCGTTCGGTGACGACGCGATGGCTGCCATGGGCCGACAGACCGACGCCGCCGCCCATGGTAATGCCGTCCATCAACACGACATAGGGTTTGGGATAGCGCGAGATGGCATGGTTGAGCAGAAACTCCTCGCGCCAGAAGATTTCCGCTTCATCGGTGCTTTCCTTGCCGCTCCGATGCAGCAGGCGGATATCGCCGCCTGCGCAGAAGCCGCGTTCCCCCTCGCCCAGGACGATGACGCTGGCGATCGCAGGATCTGCGGCGAAATCCTCCAGGGCCGGCGCAATGACCCGCACCATTGGCAATGTCAGGCTGTTCAGCGCCTTCGGGCGGTTAAGTCTGACAATGCCCGCCGATCCGCGCCGCTCGATGATGACTTCATCCGTGCTATCCATGCAAATCTCCTGTCCGTGCTGCCAGCCATGAATAGGGCTTCATCTGTTGTCGGCAAGGATCATTTCGGCTGCCTTCTCGGCGATCATGATGGTTGGTGAATTGGTGTTGCCCGATGTGATCGACGGCATGACGGAGGCGTCGGCGATACGCAGCCTTGCCAATGCTCTGAGCCGCAAGCGGGGGTCGACGACGCTTTGCCCGTCGCCGCCCATGCGGCACGTACCGACCGGATGGAAAATCGTCGTGCCGATATCGCCGGCAGCGCGCTCCAGATCGGCATCGGTCTCATAGGCCGGCCCCGGCTTGAACTCCTCCGGGCGGAACCGGGCGAAGGAGGGCTGCGCCACGATCCGCCGCGTCAGGCGAATGGAGCGCACGGCGATATCCCGGTCGCGAGCTGCGGAAAGATAGTTGGGGCTGATGGCCGGTTGGAGGGCGAAATCGGGGCTGCGCACATGCACCGAGCCGCGGCTTTCAGGGCGGAGATTGCAGACACTTGCGGTTATCGCTGGAAAGGGATGAACGGGATCACCGAACCTGTCGAGCGAGACCGGCTGCACGTGATATTGCAGGTCCGGCGTTTCCTTGTCCGGCCCGGAGCGTGTGAAGATACCGAGCTGGCTCGGCGCCATCGCCATAGGGCCTGAACGGCGAACCAGATATTCGAGGCCGATCGCCGCTTTGCCGAACAGCTTCGTCGCCTTCTCGTTCAACGTGGGCACGCCGGTCACCTTGTAGGCAAGGCGAAGCTGCAGATGATCCTGCAGGTTTTCGCCGACGGACCGAACCTCGCGCACGACCTCAATACCGGCTCTACTTAACACCTCGCCATGGCCGATTCCCGAGAGCTCGAGAATGTGCGGCGAGCCGATGGAGCCGGCAGAGAGCACCGTTTCCTTGGTGGCATAGACGCGCTTCGCCACGCCGTCATGTTGGAATTCGACGCCGGTCACGGCATCCCCCTCGACGATCAACCGGCGGACCTGCGCCTTGGTATAGACGGTGAGATTGCCGCGCTTCATGGCCGGGCGCAGGAAAGCTTTCGTGGTGTTCCAGCGAATGCCGGAGCGCTGGTTGACGTCGAAATAGCCGGAACCTTCGTTGTTGCCGCGATTGAAATCAGCCGTTTCTGGGATGCCAGCCTCCTTGGCGGCTGCCTGGAAGGCATCGAGCACGGCCCAGCGCACGCGCGCCTTCTCCACCCGCCATTCGCCGCCGGCGCCATGCATCTCGTCCTTGCCGCGATAGTGATCCTCGGACTTGACGAAATAGGGCAGCACGTCGTCCCAACCCCAGCCGGCGCAGCCGAGCTGGCGCCAGAGATCATAGTCACGCGCCTGGCCGCGCATATAGATCATGCCGTTGATGGAGGAGCAGCCGCCGAGCACCTTTCCGCGCGGATAGTTCAGCGACCGGCCATTCAGCCCCGCTTCCGGCGATGTGGTGAAGCACCAGTCGGTGCGGGGATTGTTGATGCAATAGAGATAGCCGACCGGGATGTGGATCCAATGGTAATTGTCGTTGCCGCCGGCCTCCAGCAGCAGCACCCTGTTGTTGCGGTCGGCCGAGAGCCGGTTGGCGAGCACGCATCCGGCACTGCCGGCACCGATGATGATGTAGTCGAAGCGATCCATTCAAGAGACTCTGTCGTCCCCCTCTCCCCGCATGCGAGGAGAGGGTTAGGGTGAGGGGCGGGAAGGCTCGGCAAATTCCGTATTCGCAGGAATAAGTGCAGGCCCCTCATCCGCCCTTCGGGCACCTTCTCCCCGCCTGCGGGGAGAAGGAAACTCAAATCGCTAGCGCCGATATTCGAACCCCAGCTTCCGTCCCAGCCGCGAGGCATAGAATTCGCCAACGACGCCGCGGCGGAAGAGCAGGACGCAGACCATGAAGACGATGCCGGTGATGATGGTGACGGGGAATTCGGAAGTCGCCAGGTAGTTTTCCAGCGTCGCCACGAAGCCCGCACCGAAAATCGGGCCGATCAGCGTGCCGATGCCGCCGAGGAGCGTCATAAGGATGACTTCACCGGACATCTGCCAGGCGACGTCGGTGAGCGTCGCGAACTGGAAGACCAGCGCCTTGACCGCTCCTGCAAGCCCGGCGAGCGCCGCCGACATGACGAAGGCGCCGAGCTTGTAATGCGCGACGGAATAGCCGAGCGAGATCGCCCGCTGTTCGTTCTCGCGGATCGACTTCAGGATCATGCCGAAGGGCGAATTGATGAAACGCCAGATGATCAGCACGCCGATCAGAAACACGGCGAGGACGAAATAATACATGTTCAAAGAGTTGCTGAGGTCGAGGACGCCGAAGAGATAGCCGCGCGGAACCGACTGAATGCCGTCCTCGCCATGGGTAAATGCCGCCTGCAGGCAGAAGAAATAGAACATGTATGAGAGCGCCAGCGTGATCATGGCGAAATAGATGCCTTGCCTCCGGATGGCGACGAAGCCCATGACAAGACCGAGCAGCGAGGCCCCGGCAACGCCGATCAAAATGCCGAGCTCAGGCGGCAGGCCCCATTCCTTCACGGCGTGGGCGGTGAAATAGGCCGCGCCGCCGAAGAAGGTGGCATGGCCGAAGGAGAGCAGGCCGGCATAGCCGAGCAGCAGATTGAAGGCACAGGCAAACAGCGCGAAGCAGAGCACCTTCATGACGAAGATCGGGTAGATGAAGAACGGCGCCCAGATCAGGCCGACGAGGCCGACAACCAAAAGCAGCTTCTGCACGGAAAGCTTCGGACGCTCCTTGGAACTCAAGCTGATTAATCCAGCCATATCACGCCTCCCGACCGAAGAGACCTGCAGGCCTCAGAAGCAGCACAATTGCCATGATCACGAAGATGACGATATTCGAGGCTTCAGGATAGAAAACCTTGGTGAGGCCTTCGGCAATCCCAAGCATATAGCCTGTGACGATCGCGCCCATGATCGAGCCCATGCCGCCGACGACCACAACGGCGAAGACGATGATGATCATGTTCGATCCCATCAGCGGCGAGACCTGGTAGATCGGCGCGGCCAGCACGCCGGCAAAGGCGGCGAGCGCGACGCCGAAACCGTAGGTGAGCGTCAGAAGCACCGGCACGTTGACGCCGAAGACCTGCACAAGTGTGGAATTTTCCGTCGCCGCGCGCAGATAGGCGCCGAGCTTGGTCTTCTCGATCAGCAGCCAGGTGCCGATGCAGACGACCAGCGAGGCGATGACCACCCAGCCGCGATAGACGGGCAGGAACATGAAGCCGATATTCTTCGCGCCCGCCAGCTCCGTCGGAACGGCATAGGGCTGGCCGGAGGAGCCGTAGAGATAGCGGAAGGTTCCTTCGATGGTCAGCGCCATGCCGAAGGTGAAAAGCAATCCGTAGAGCGGATCGATCCTGTAGAGCCGGCGCAGGCAGAGCCGCTCGACCAGAGCGCCGAACAGGCCGACGATCAGCGGCGCGAGAACGAGGGCCGGCCAATAACCGATGCCGGCATAGGCAAACAAGAGATAGGCGGTGAAGGCACCGAGCATATAGAGCGCACCATGGGCGAAATTGATGACCCGCAACATGCCGAAGATGATCGCCAGGCCGAGGCTCAGCAACGCATAGAAGGAGCCGTTGATGAGGCCGATCAGCAATTGACCGAGAAGCGCCTGCGCGGGGATGCCGAATATCGTCGTCATGGCTCAGACCCCCAGAACCTTGTGCAGCATATCCATGCGCTCTGTGAGTTCGCCAACGGGGAACTCCGAGACCATCTGGCCGTGATCCATCACATAGAAGCGATCGGCGATGCGGCTCGCAAAGCGGAAATTCTGCTCGACGAGCAAGATGGTCATGCCGCGGCCTTTCAGCTTCTGCAGGACTTCGCCGATGCGCTGGACGATGACGGGCGCGAGACCCTCGGTGGGTTCGTCGAGCAGCAGCATGCGGACGCCGGTGCGCAGGATGCGGGCCATGGCGAGCATCTGCTGCTCACCGCCGGAAAGCCTGGTGCCGACGCTGTTGCGCCGCTCATGCAGGTTGGGAAACAGCTCGAAGATCTCATCGAGCGTCATACCGCCTGCTGCGACGACCGGCGGCAGCATCAGGTTTTCATAGACGCTGAGCGTCGAGAAGATGCCGCGTTCTTCCGGCACGAAGCCGATGCCCTGATGCGCAGTCTTGTGCAGCGGCACCTGCATCATGTCCTTGCCGGCAAACGCGATCCTGCCCTTGCGGGCACGAACGATGCCGACGATCGTGCGCAGCGTCGTCGTCTTGCCGACACCATTGCGGCCGAGGATGGTGATGGTCTCCCCCTCGCCCACACGCATATCGACACCGTGCAGAATATGGCTTTCGCCATACCAGGCATTGAGGCCCTGAACGTCGAGAAGCGGCGCCATCGTCAAGCCTCCTCCGTGCCCATATAAGCTTCGCGGACGCGCGGATCGCGGCTGACCGTCGCGTAATCGCCCTGAGCCAGGATCTCGCCGCGCTGCAGCACCGTGACATGATGGCAGATATCGGCAACGACGGAGAGATTGTGCTCCACCATGAGCACGGCCCTGTCGCGCGCGACGTCGCGGATGATGGCGGAGACCGTGTTTACATCCTCCAGCCCCATGCCGGCCATCGGCTCATCGAGCAGCAGCACCTTCGGATCGAGCGCGAGCGTGGTGGCAATCTCCAGCACGCGCTTGCGGCCATAGGAAAGATCGGCAGCGACGGCATTGCGCTCCTTCGAAAGGCCGACGGAGGCAATGAGCTGTTCGGCGCGGGCATTGAGGCTGTCGAGGGCCGATAGCGGGCGCCAGAACTGATGGGCGAGATTGCTCGGCCGCTGCAAGGCGACGCGGACATTGTCCAGCACCGTCAGATGCGGGAAGACGGCGGAAATCTGGAAGGAGCGCACGAGGCCCATGCGCGCGACCTTGTCAGGTCTCGTCTTGGTAATATCGGTCCCGAGCAGTGTGATGGTCCCATGCGTCGGCTGCAGGAACTTGGTGAGAAGGTTGAACACCGTCGTCTTGCCGGCGCCGTTCGGGCCGATCAGCGCGTGGACCTGGGCATGATGTACGTCAAGATCGACATTCTTGACGGCGGTGAAGCCGCCGAAGTCGCGGCGCAGTCCCCGGGCGGACAAAACCACCCGGGGCTCTTCATGCAGATGTGTCGCGGACATCGCCATGGGCCGGTCCGTGTCCTATTGCTTGACGAGGTCGCAGCCGCTCTTGGCCGGATCGATATAGGCTTCCTTGCCGGGGATCGTTGCCAGCACGTTGAAATAATCCCACGGCTCCTTGCTCTCCTCAGGCTTCTTCACCTGAAGCAGATACATGTCGTGGATCATGCGGCCGTTGGCGCCGACCGTGCCGCCGCGGCCGAAGAAATCATCGACCGGCATTTCGTGCAGCTGCTTGGCAACGGCGTCGGTATCATCCGTGCCGGCCTTCTGCACGGCCTTTAGATACTGCATCACGGCGGAATAAGTGCCGGCATGGATCATGTTCGGCATTTTGCCGGTACGGGCAAAGAAGCGCTTGCCGAACTCGCGGCTCTTGTCGTCGAGGTTCCAGTAGTAGCCTTCCGTCAGCGTCAGCCCCTGCGCCGCCTGCAGGCCGAGGCCGTGAACTTCTGCGAGCGTGAAGAGCAGTGCCGCCAGATGCTGGCCACCCTGGGTGATGCCGAATTCGGAGGCCTGCTTGATGGCGTTGGAGGTATCGAGGCCGGCATTGGCAAGACCGATCACCTTGGCGCCAGACGACTGTGCCTGCAGCAGGAAGGATGAGAAATCATTCGTCGACAGCGGATGGCGGACGGAGCCCAGGATCTTGCCGCCGCTTGCCTTGACGAAATCGCCGGTCTGCTGCTCGAGCGAATAGCCAAAAGCATAGTCTGCCGTCAGGAAGAACCAGGTGTCGCCGCCCTGCTTGACGAGCGCGCCGCCGGTGCCGACAGCGAGAGCATGCGTGTCATAAGCCCAATGGAAGCCATAGGGCGAGCATTGCTTGCCAGTAAGATCGGTGGTCGCAGCACCTGTGACGATGTCGATCTTCTTCTTTTCCTTGCCAACCGCCTGAACGGCGAGCGCGACCGAAGAGGTCGTCAGCTCCATGATGGCATCGACCTTGTCCTGGTCGTACCATTGGCGGGCAATGTTGGAGGCGATATCCGGCTTGTTCTGGTGGTCGGCATCGACGATCTCGATCGGCACGCCGAGAACCTTGCCGCCAAAATCCTCCGCGGCCATCTTGGCGGCCGCTACCGATGATTTCCCACCGAAATCCGCATAGACGCCGGACTGGTCGTTGAGGATGCCGATCTTGACGACACCATCGGACGGGCCAGCGGCGAAAGCCGCAGTGCTGGCTGCAAGCAGAAATGCAAGTGACGCAATAAGACTCTTTCGCATATCCTCTCCTCCCAGAGATTTGGCAAAAACGAATCTGTTCAAAATTGGCCAGCCGCTTTCCTCAAAACGGCTTTTCCCACCGCCAAGATCACGGAATTCGCGCGTTGACGCAAGTCGCGATTGCAATTAATTCCAAACAAGGTCTGTTCATTTTTGAACAGAGGAGGATGCATGAAGCGTACGCCGCACTTTACCTGGGACGATTTGCAATTTTTCCTCGCCGTTGCGCGAACGGGGCAGCTTTCCACCGCGGCGCGACAATTGCGCAGCAGCCACGCCACGGTCTCGCGGCGCATTGACCGACTGGAGTTCGCCTTGAAGGTCAAGCTCTTCGAGCGCAATCCACGCGGTTACATGCTGACCAGCATGGGGCAGCGCTTCGTCGATACGGCCGAGCATATGGAGCAGGAGACCGAACGTCTCCGCGCCGATCTATCTGCGGGGTCGGCAGCACAACGGGGTGTCGTGCGCATCAGCGCGCCGGAGGGTTTTTCAAACTTCTTCTTCACCGGCGTCCTGCCGGAATTCACTGCGAAACACCCGAATATTTCGCTCGAGCTGATCACCATTCAGCAGATCATGTCGCTCTCGCGCAAGGAGGCCGATATCGTCGTGGTGCTCGACCCGCCGAAGGCCGGGCCCTACTTCACCGAGAAGCTCACCGACTATCACCTCCAGGTCTACGGATCGCGCAACTACCTCGCCCGCCATCCGCCGATCGAAAGCCGTGACGACCTGCCGGACTTCGCCTTCATCGGCTATATCGAGGACATGATTTTTGCGCCCGGCCTGGATTATCTCGATGACGTCCACCCCCGCATCAGGCCGCAATTCCAAAGCTCAAGCATCTTTGCGCAGCTGACGGCGACCAAGAATGGCCAGGGGCTGTGCGTGCTACCGTTTTTTATCGCCGGCAAGCATCCCGATCTGCAGGTGGTTCTGCCGCATGAGGTGGATCTCAGGCGCCATTACTGGATCACCTGCCACCGCGACCTGCGCCAATCGCCACGCGTGCGCACTGTCATCGATTTTCTCGCGGAAGCCGTGCGCAAGAATGCGCCGGCTTTTCTTGGTCCCTGGAGACGCCCGGAAAGCTGAGATCGTCAGTCGCGTTACAGCATGCTTGGAGCGGCGTAGATCCTGCTGACGCCCGCCGCGTCGAAGCCCGCACGTTCGGCAAGGCGAAACTCCCAATCAAGCGACGAGCGCACGATCATTTCCAGATCATTGTATTTCGGCGTCCATCCCAATTCGCGACGAGCAAGCGTCGCATCGGCGACGATACTGGCCATATCGCCGGCGCGCCGGGGAGCGATGTGGATGCGGAAGGCACGGCCGTAGACGCGCATGACCATGTTGAGCACATCCAGAACCGAATAGCCCTGGCCGTAGCCGCAATTGGCAACCAGTGAGCGGCCGTCTTCGCGCAGATGCCGCAATGCCATCAGATGCGCTTCGACGAGATCGCTGACGTGGATATAGTCGCGAACGCCGGTGCCGTCATGCGTCGCATAATCGGTGCCGTAGATATCAACCTGACCGCGGCGGCCGAGGGCGGCCTCGCAGGCGACCTTGATGAGGTGGGTAGCGCCGTTGGTCGACTGACCCGCCCTTCCCTCGGGATCGGCGCCGGCCACGTTGAAATAACGCAACGCCACATAGCGGAAATCATAGGCAGCAGCGGCATCGCGCAGCATCAGCTCGGACATCAGCTTGGATTGCCCATAGGGGGATTCAGGCCGCAGCGGCGCATCCTCGCCGACCGGCCTGTCCGCCGGCTGCTGGCCATAAACAGCGGCGGTGGACGAAAAGACGAAATGGCGGATGTCGGCCCTGATGGCGGCGCTCATGAGGATGCGGGTCTTGCCCGTGTTGTTTTCGTAATAGGCAAGAGGATCCTCGATCGATACGGGGACGACGGCCGAGCCAGCGAAGTGGATGATGGCCTCTATGTTATTCTCGGCGAAAATCTGATGCAGGAGCGCTTCATCGGCGATATCGCCGAGATAGAAGCGGGCAGCCGGCGGAACGGCCCAGCGAAAGCCCGTGGAGAGACGATCGAGGACAACAACGTCCTCTCCCGCGTCCAGCAATCTCCACACCATGTGGCTGCCGATATAACCGGCCCCGCCCGTCACCAAGACAGTCATTCTTCGCGTCCCCGCCAAGTCTTACCGCCTCCATATGAGGCCGCTTCCCCTGCGAAATTGGTTAAAAGCAGGAGGTCTGCTGGGAAAGATTGCGGGAATGGTTAGAGGGGGCTTTCGCGGATCGATTGCATTTTATGGATCGGCTCTATGGTGCGCTTAGAGAATGCGCCCCCCTCTGTCACTTCGTGACATCTCCCCCACAAGGGGGGGAGATCGTTGGGAGTTTGCCGCACGCTCTGCATGAACAATAAAGCTTTGGCTCAACAGATATGATGTTGGTTGAGTGTGAGAGGCTACCGCGAGTTTCCAATCTCCCCCCTTGTGGGGGAGATGTCGCGATAGCGACAGAGGGGGGTATCAGGACCGGCCAAAGCGAACGCTGCTAGTTGCAGCGCGCAGGTCGCTCCTACAAACTCAAAATATACCGGCTCAACCGCTCCGCAGCATCCGCCACCTGCACCGGATCGCGCAGGAAGCAGGCGCGCATGAAGAGCTCGCCGCCTAACCCGAAAGCCGTCCCAGGCGCGAGGCCGACCCCGGTCTTGTCGACGATGTCAATGGCGGCCTTGCGGCTGTCGGTCACGCCATCGATCTTCAGGAAGGAGTAGAGCGCGCCATCCGGCTTCAGCGTCTGCACGCGATTGGTGGCGATCAGCGCGTCGCAGAGGATATCCCGCGAGCGAGTGGCCTTCTCGATATTGGAGCGGACGAAATCATCGCCCTCGTTCAAGGCCGCAACCGCGCCTCTCTGCATGAACTGCGCAACGCCCGAGGTCGAATATTGCACGAGGTTTTCGATCACCTGCCCGAGCTCAGCGGGTGCGACGATCCAGCCAACACGCCAACCGGTCATCGACCAGTTCTTCGAGAAGGAATTGACGAACAGGATCTTGTCGTCGGCTTCCTTGACGTCGAGGAAGCTCGGCGCGCGGCCGCCGGCATAGTAGTAGAGCGCATAGATTTCGTCGGCCATGATCCAGAGATCGTGCTTGCGCGCTAAGGCGAGAATATCGCTGAGATCCTGATGGGTCGCCGTCCAGCCTGTTGGATTGGATGGGCTATTGATGAACAGGCCCTTGGTCTTCGGCGTAATCGCCGCTTCCAACCGATCGAGATCGAGCGACCATTTACCATGGTCGAATTGTAAGGGTACGGCGACGGAGCGAGCGCCTGCGATCTCGAGCGCAGCGGCGATGTTCGGCCAGGCTGGGGAGAAATAAACCATCTCGTCGCCGGGAGCGGTGATGGCCTGCACGGATAGCTGAATCGCCTGCATGCCGGAGCCGACGACATAGAAGTTCTCCATCGGCAGCGAGGTGCCGAAATGCCGGCCATAATAATCGGCGAGCGCCTGGCGCAGTTCCGGAATGCCGCGTTGCCAGGTGTAGAAGGTCTCGCCGGCGTTGAGCGAGGCCATGGCGGCACGATTGATGAAATCCGGCGTCGGCAGATCGCCCTCGCCGACCCAGAGCGGCAGCAGGCCCTCACGGCCACGGGCATAATTGACCACTTCGACGATCCCGCTTTCGGGCGCTGCAAGCGCGCGCGGGCTGAGGCTATTCAATATCGACATGCAAAGTCTCCGGTTTCCGCCTTCATAAAGCAGAGCGGCGGACAAATCCCATGACTTTGCCTTAGTGACCAATCGATTTTGGTGATGAATAAAGCCCCAGTCCTCGCATGGACCGGGGCTTGCAAAAAGAGTCGAGCAAAGCGAGTCAGCGCTTGGCGAGAAGGTCGCGGATCTCCGTCAGCAACTGGACATCAGCCGGCGGCGGTGCCGCTTCGGCGACCTTGTCATCCTTACGCTCGACTTGCGCACGCAGCGCGTTGACGCCCTTGACCATCAGGAAGATGATCCAGGCGAGAATGAGGAAATTGATGAGGACGGTGATGAAGCTGCCGTAGGCAAGAACCGCGCCCTGGGCACGGGCCGCAGCGAGCGTCGGTGCGTTGACACCGGAGGCGAGGCCGATGAAGTAGTTCGAAAAATCGAAGCCGCCGAAAATCGCGCCGACGATCGGCATGATGATATCGTCAACCAGCGATTTCACGATGCCGCCGAAAGCGCCGCCGATGATCACGCCGACCGCAAGGTCCATGACGTTGCCTTTAGCGATAAATGCCTTGAATTCATTAAGCATTGAGCAGTCCCCTTCGCGTTGCCGTTGAATTCGCTCTTAATAATTAGCACCATCTTTTTCCTTATTTTTCAATAGGAAATTGACCTGGGAGCTTGCCCAGGCATGCATATCCCATGATAATTTCGCCACTTAAGCAACTTAAAGGTGCATATATTCTGCAACTTGTTCGTCAGTTGCGAGCAACCAAGCCGAAGCCGCTGGATGTACCCCAGGGGATCTCGGGTGAGTCATTCGGCATTGTCGGCCGCGCTTCAAGCGCTGACCACACTCTCCCGCATCACCTTCGCGACGAGCTTGCGAACGTAGTGGGGATCGGGCGCCTGGTCGAAGAGAATGCGATAGATGATCGGTGAGATGACGTGATCCATCAGCTCCGCCAGGGCCGGAAAGGGCTCGCCAGCTGCCTCCGCCCGCGCAATGAACACGCTCAATTGACAGCGTGTATAGGTGCAGCATTTTTCGGCGTTTGCGTTATCGGACACCGCGAGAACATCGCGCAGCAGCTGCCGTCCGACTCCCGAAGCCATTTCATCGGCATATTGCTCGACCCAGGCTTCCAGATCCTCGCGGGCGCTGCCGATCCTGGCGGGCTCGCCTTCGGGCTGCAGGCGCGAGGCGGCAACATCCGCCAGAAGCTTTTGAAGGTCGCCCCAGCGGCGGTAGATCGTCGACGGCGTGACATTGGCGCGCTGCGCGATCAGGGGGATCGTTACATCGGCGCGATCCATGGTTGCCAGCATGTCGCGGACGGATTGATGCACGGCCGCCTGCACTCTGGCGCTGCGCCCGCCGGGGCGGGGATTTTCTCTATAGCCCATAAGCCCTTGCCAATTTTCCCTTTTTGCGGATCGCGAATGACCAAAGGCATCCACTAACGCAAATTATTTGCTTTTATACGCCAGGCACCCTATATCCGCCTAACGCAATCTTTTAGCTTTAGGTAGGATATAGTCGATGACCGAACTCGATTCCACCGCCAGCGCTCCGATTTCACCCGCCAGACGCCTGGCGCCGTACTATTATGCCGCAACCAGCGCCTTGTTTTTGGCTGCCTCATCCGCACCGACGCCTCTCTACCGCCTTTATCAGCAGGCCTTCGCCTTCTCGCCGGTGCTGCTCACGGTGATCTTCGCC
Organism: Martinezella sp. CNPSo 3959; assembly: GCF_057784355.1. Lineage (NCBI taxonomy): Bacteria > Pseudomonadati > Pseudomonadota > Alphaproteobacteria > Hyphomicrobiales > Rhizobiaceae > Martinezella > Martinezella sp. CNPSo 3959. Next base: position 74,588 of record NZ_JBXSOV010000004.1, on the reverse strand, counting down.
GTCTATGCCTTCTCCCTTCTCGCCGCACTGCTCATCGTTGGCTCGATTTCGGACCATCTCGGGCGCCGACCGGTGATCTTCACATCGATCCTCCTCAATATGGTGGCCACAGCGCTATTTTTAATGGCTCGAGGTCCGGATTGGCTTATTGCCGCCCGCATCGTGCAGGGCTTTGCGACGGGCACCGCCATCAGTTCGATCGGCGCCGCCCTTGTCGATCTCGATCCGATCAGGGGATCGATCACCAACAGTCTTGCCCCGCTTGCCGGCATGGCGATCGGCGCGATCGGCACGAGCCTGCTGATCCAGTTCGCGCCGGCCCCGACCGTGCTCGTCTATATCGTCACGCTTGCCCTGCTGACGCTGCAAGCCGCGCTGCTATGGATGGTGCCGGAAACAACGAGCCGACGGCCCGGCGTATTCGCATCGTTGAAGCCGGAAGTCGCCGTTCCCAAGCAGGCACGCCGGACACTGCTGGCGCTGACGCCGATCAATATTGCCGTCTGGGCGCTTGCCGGCTTCTATCTGTCGCTGGTGCCTTCGCTGGTCAGCGCGACGACCGGCAGCACGGCGCCACTGGTCGGCGGCTCCGTGGTCGCAGCCTTGACGATCAGCGGCGCCGCCGCCGTCTTCCTGCTGCGCCGGAGATCCGCCACCGTGATCATGAAGTTCGGCATACCGACCATGAGCCTCGGCATACTGACCATCATCGCCGGCATGCATGCGGCCGAAGTGTCGATCCTCGCGCTCGGAACTCTGATTGCCGGCTCGGGCTTCGGGGCAGCTTTCCTCGGCACGGTGAGAAGCATCATGCCGCTGGCCAAGCCCGACGAGCGCGCCGGGCTGCTTTCGGCCTTCTACATCCAGAGCTACCTTGCCTTCAGCGTCCCCGCCATCCTGGCAGGCTTCCTGTCGAAAGCGCTTGGATTTGCCGAAGCCGCCGACATCTACGCGGCGGCAATCCTTCTGCTTATCGGCTGGGGTGTCGTTGCGTTGAGGGCGGGGCAAGAGAAAGCAGTTGAGCGAGGTCAAGCCGGGCAACGCAGCCAGTAGCGCTTGAAGACTTCGATACCAGTGCCGTACGGCTCACGCGTCTTGCCCCACGCGCTGGTTGCGCTTTCCACCAAAGTATCCTCGTCAACGGGAACAAGATTAACCGGCAACGCTGACGATAAAGCCGCCCGACGATACCACGCGATAGCCTCCTTTCGCTGCCGCTCAGCGATGACGCTTGTCCCACCGACAGGCGGAACATGGAAACGTTCCGCATGCTGCTTCACGTCCAGCATCGGATCGTGAAGTGGTACGCGCAAAAGCTCGCGATCGCCCGCAAGCCGCAGTTCAAATTCATCCTGCGCCGCCGGCACCGGACGGTCTTCCGAAGAGGAGGTATCTGCAACATGCGCCGTCAGGATCGGCAGGGGCTGATGCTCCGCCTTCATTTCGATACGGCGGATGTGGCAGAAATCCGAGACCGTTCTGTTCCTGATATCGGACCGGGAGAGTTCGTCGACTATTGTCCAAGCACCTTGCATTTTCTGCACGAAAGGTACCGATCCATCCGCGCCATAGGATAGAAACGCGGCCTGTGCTGTCATTCTTTTCTTCATCGTATTCACGAGCTGAATATTTCGCGCGTTTCTCGCGCTATCTTCCGGGTCGCTGAGGCATCTCACCCAGAAACTCATCCTGGAAGGTTCTGCCGTGTTTGTAATGACGACGACATCATTACTGAGCGGCAAGATGCCTCCCTCTTGAACGCTCCTTTGCATCAGCAGTCCGCGCTGAAGTGCCATCGCTGCGTCCGTGGATTTATCGAGACCGAGCCGTTGCATCTCATCTTGAACGTTGGATATCCAATAGAAATTGCCACCACCTGTCAGACGCAGCTCAAACCGACTTGAGCCCTCCCGGCCGATCCAGCCGTCAAAGATCGAATTGCCCGAGCGAGGTTGGTTGAAATGCGTTCTTATACCCGCGCACAGCATTTTCGGAGCGTCTGCGGGAACATCGTCGGGATAGAAATCCGGCGGTATATTGGCCCAATCGCCGGGCAGTATCTTGAAGATGGTTTGCGGATTCAAATCCGGGCCGACGTCGAACGCCCGCATCAGCCCATCGGTGATCGCTTGCAGGCGCGCGCCGGCACTCAGCTCAGCTGGCTTGGAGGGCGCGACCGCTGCATCCTGAGCCAGGAGCGGCGATGACAAGAACGCCCCGTAGGCCAGCCATGCCAGTACGGCAAGGGCGACATGGCCCCACCGCCCAGTCAAAAACATCCAGACTGCTTTCAGCGACATCTATCGACCTATCATTGTTGCGATGATGAAGACTACCAGCCGCCGAGCTTGACAATACAGCCTCTCTGCGTAGCGGCAGTGCCGATATCCACAACCATGAGCGGTTCAGCGCTCTCAAGCATCACTCTGGAAGAGGTGACCTTCCGGTTCGATTTCCAACGGTTCGCGACATCGTCTGATTGCAGCCGATCAGCCGCACGCAATGGCAAACAAAAAGGCCGCTCCCGACAGGGGCGCGGCCCGTTATTGGTCGTCAGTAACAACCTATTGTCTTACGCGGCTTTCGCGGCGCGGTAGGGATCGAAGCGCCCGTAGAAGGTCTCGCCCTTTGCAGCCATGTCCTTCAGCAGCGCTGTCGGCTGGAAGTGCGAGCCGTAGGCGGCAGCGAGCTTTTCGCAGAGTTCCACGAAAGCCTTCACGCCCATGCCGTCGATGTAGGACAGCGCGCCGCCGGTATAGGGGGCGAAGCCGAAGCCGAGGATGGAGCCGACGTCGGCCTCGCGCGGATCGGTGACGATGCCCTCTTCCATGGTGCGCGCGGCTTCGAGCGCGATGGTCACGAGGAAGCGCTGCTTCAGCACGTTGACATCGACCTCGTCGGCTTTCTTTTGCGGATAGAGATCCTTAAGGCCTGGCCAGAGCGACTTCTTCGCCGGCTTCGGCGGATAGTCGTAGAAGCCCTTGGCGTTCTTCCGGCCCAGGCGTCCCTCGCCTTCGACGAGACCGCTAACTAGCTGCATGTGACGCGGATCGACAGCCTTCTCGCCGAGATCGGCAACCGTCGCCTTCAGGATCTTGTAGGAGAGATCGATGGCAACTTCATCGTTGAGCGCCAGCGGCCCAACGGGCATGCCGGCCATCTTGGCGGCATTCTCGATCATGGCAGCGGGTACGCCTTCGATCAGCATGTCATAGGCTTCGTGGATGTAGCGGAAGACGCAGCGATTGACGAAGAAGCCGCGCGTGTCGTTGACGACGATCGGGGTCTTTTTGATAGCGGCGACGTAATCGAGTGCGACAGCGAGCGCATGATCGCCCGTTTCCTTGCCGAGAATAACTTCCGTCAGCATCATCTTCTCGACCGGCGAGAAGAAGTGGACGCCGATAAAATCGGCCGGACGCTTGGAATTCTTGGCAAGGCCCGTGATGGGCAGCGTCGAAGTGTTGGAGGCGAAGACGGCGCCGGCGGGCAGCACGGCTTCGACGGCCTCGATGACGGCCTTCTTGACTTCGCGATCTTCGAACACTGCCTCGATGACGAGGTCGGCATCCTTCAGGTCGGCATAATCGGCCGATGGCGTAATGCGCGAGAGCAGTGCCGCACCCTCGTCTTGCGTTAATCTTCCCTTACCGATCGAATCCTTGACCAGCCCCTCGCCGACGCCCTTGCCCTTGGTTGCGGCTTCGATATCGCGGTCGATCAGCGTGACGGGAATGCCGGCGGCCGCGGTAACATAGGCAATCGATGCGCCCATGAAACCGGCGCCGACGACGCCGATCTTCTTCAGCTCCGTCTTCGGCTGTCCGGCCGGACGGCGGGCGCCCTTGCCGAGTTCCTGCATGGAGATGAACAGCGAACGGATCATCGAATAGGCTTCGGTGGTCTGCAGCACATGCGTGAAATAGCGCTGCTCGATCTTCAGGCCGGTATCGAAGGGAACCTGCAGGCCTTCATAGACGCATTTGAGGATGGCGAGCGCTGCCGGATAGTTGCCCGATGTCTCGCGACGCAAGATAGCAGGCGCTGCCGGCCAGAGCTGGGCTGCGGCCGGCGTCCAAATGCCGCCGCCCGGTGCCTTGAAGCCCTTTTCGTCCCAGGGTGCCACCGGCTTCAAACCATCCTTGATCATCTGCTTGGCGGCGGGGATCAGCTGATCCGGCTCGACCACCTGATGCACGAGGTTCATCGCCTTGGCGCGCGCGGCCGTCAGCGACTGGCCTGTCGTCATCATCTGCAGGGCGGATTGCGCATCCGTCAGCCGCGCGATGCGCTGTGTGCCGCCGGCGCCGGGGAAGATGCCGACCTTGACCTCAGGCAGCGCGATCTTGACGCTCTTGGCGCTCGACGCGACGCGGCCGTGGCAGGCAAGCGACAGCTCGAAAGCGCCGCCCATGCAGGTGCCGTTGATGGCCGAGACCCAGGGCTTGCCGCAGGTTTCGAGCTTGCGGAACAGGCCTGTCATACGCCCGACGAGATCGAAGAGCTTCTGCGTGGCCGCTGCCGGGTCCTTCGCCTTTTCCTCCTGATAGAAGGAGAACATCGACTTGATCATCGAAAGATCGGCGCCGCCGGAGAAGGAAGACTTGCCAGAGGTGAAGACCACGCCCTTGACGGCCACATCGGCGACGGTCGCGTCGATGATGGCGTTCAGCTCTTCGAGGATCTCGGCGGTGAAGACATTCATGGACTTGCCGGGCATGTCCCAGGTGACGAGCGCGATGCCGTCTGCGTCGGTTTCGACGGTGAAATTCGTGTAAGCCATTGGTTTCCCCTCCTCAGACACGTTCGACGATCGTGGCGGTGCCCATGCCGGCGCCGATGCAGAGCGTCACCAATGCCGTGTTAAGATCGCGGCGTTCCAGCTCGTCGAGTACGGTGCCGAGGATCATCGCGCCGGTCGCGCCGAGCGGATGGCCCATGGCGATCGCACCGCCATTGACGTTGATCTTGTCGTGCGAGATGTCAAACGCCTGCATGTAGCGCAGCACCACAGCGGCGAAAGCTTCGTTGAGCTCGAAGAGGTCGATATCGGCGAGCGTCAGGCCGCTGCGCTTCAACAGCTTTTCGGTGACGTCAACCGGGCCAGTCAGCATCAGTGCCGGGTCGGAGCCGATATTGGCGAAGGCCTTGATGCGGCCGCGCGGCTTCAAGCCCATGCTCTCACCGCCCGCCTTGGAGCCGAGCAGCACGGCAGCGGCGCCATCGACGATGCCGGAGGAATTGCCGGCATGATGGACATAGTTGATGCGTTCGACTTCCGGATGCGCCTGGATACCGACGGCCTCGAAACCGCCCATTTCGCCCGGGAGCTGGAAGGACGGATTGAGCGAAGCAAGCGCCTGCATATCGGTGCCGGGACGCATGTGCTCGTCGCGGTCGAGAATGGTCATGCCGTTGATATCCTTCACCGGAATGACCGAATTCTTGAAATAGCCCTTTTCCCAGGCATGGGCGGCACGCTTCTGGCTCTCGACGGCATAGGCATCGACGTCATCGCGCGAGAAGCCGTATTTGGTGGCGATGAGATCGGCCGACACGCCCTGCGGCATGAAATAGGCCGGGAAATTGACGGAGGGATCCATGAACCAGGCACCGCCAGACATGCCCAGGCCGACGCGCGACATGCTTTCGACACCGCCGGCAATGACGATATCGTCAGCCCCTTGAGCGATCTTCGCCGCACCAAAATTTACGGCATCGAGGCCGGAGGCGCAGAAACGCGAAATCTGCATGCCAGGCGCCTTGGTGGAATAGCCGGCCTCGAAGGCAGCACCCCTCGGGATGACGGCGCCGGCTTCCATGATCGGATCGACGCAGCCCATAATGATGTCGTCAACCGTTGCGGTATCGAGGCCGTTGCGGTCGCGGATCGCCTCGAGCGTCTTGGCGGCAAGGCGCACGGACGGCACTTCATGCAGCGACCCATCCTTCTTGCCGCGCCCGCGCGGCGTGCGCACGTGGTCGTAAATGAAAACCTCGGTCATGTCTCATCTCCCTGCAGCAGCTAACGCCGCCTTGCTCAAAAGGCTTCCGCCGCCAGTTCCATCATCGTATCGGCGCCGGTTTCGATGCGGGCCTTGCGCAGCGCCGTTTCCGGCATGATGCGCTCCATGTAGAACCGCGCCGTGACAAGCTTGTTCTTCAGATAATCCTCGCGCGCGCTGTCGCCGCCCGCAAGGCCTGCTTGAGCCGCTCTCGCCATCTTCGCCCACATATAGCCGAGGACGACGAGGCCGAAGAGGTGCATGTAGTCGGTCGAGCCGGCGCCGGCATTGTCGGGCTTCGCCATGGCGTTCTGCATGAACCACATGGTCGCGGCCTGCACGTCGTTCAAGCCCTTCTTCAGATGCTTGGTGTAGAAGGCCATCTGTTCGTCGTTACGGTTTTCCTCGCAGAAATCGCCGATTTCCTTGAACAGCGCCATGACGGCGCGCCCCCCGTTCAGCGCCAGCTTACGGCCGACGAGATCAAGCGCCTGAATGCCGTTGGCGCCCTCATAGATCATGGTGATACGGGCATCGCGAACATACTGGCTCATGCCGTGCTCTTCGATATAGCCATGACCGCCGAAGATCTGCTGCGCCATGACGGCATGCTCGAAACCCTTGTCGGTCAGGACGCCCTTGAGGATCGGCGTTGCGAGGCCAAGGATATCGTCGGCTGCCTGGCGGTCCTTCTCGTCGGGAGAGCGATGGGCGATATCGGACTTCAGCGCCGTCCAGAGCAGGAAGGCGCGGCCGGCTTCGTTGAAGGCGCGGATCGTCATCAGCGAGCGGCGGATATCCGGATGGACGATGATCGGGTCAGCCTTCTTGTCCGGTGCCTTCGGGCCGGAAAGCGAGCGGCCCTGGATGCGCTCGCGGGCATAGTTGGCGGCATTCTGATAGGCGATCTCGGCGATGGAGAGACCCTGCAGGCCGACGCCGAGGCGCGCCTCGTTCATCATGACGAACATGGCGTTGAGGCCTTTGTTCTCGGTGCCAATCAGGAAGCCCGTGGCCTCGTCGTAATTCATGACGCAGGTGGCGTTGCCGTGAATGCCCATCTTGTGCTCGATCGCGCCGCAGGACACCGGGTTGCGCGCGCCAAGCGAACCGTCTTCCTTGACGAGGAATTTTGGCACGATAAAGAGCGAGATGCCCTTGGTTCCCTCAGGCGCACCTTCGATGCGAGCAAGGACGAGATGGACGATATTATCCGTCATGTCGTGCTCGCCGGCCGAGATGAATATCTTCTGGCCTGAGATCTTGTAGCTGCCATCAGTCTGAGGCACCGCCTTGGTGCGCAAGAGGCCGAGATCGGTGCCGCAATGCGGTTCGGTGAGGTTCATGGTGCCGGACCAGCTGCCCTCGACCAATTTCGGCAAGTAAGTCTGCTTCTGCGCATCGGTGCCATGGACGAGGATCGCTGCGATCGCGCCCTGGGTCAGGCCCGGATACATCATCAGCGACATGTTGGCGGCCGAGGTATATTCGCCGACGGCGCAGTGCAGCACATAGGGAAGCCCCTGCCCGCCGAACTCCTCCGGCACGGCGAGACCCAGCCAGCCGCCTTCGCGATAGGCGCGATAGGCTTCCTTGAAACCCTTCGGCGTCGAGACCGTGCCATCGTCATGGCGCACGCAGCCTTCCTGATCGCCGGAATAGTTGAGCGGGAAAAGCACTTCCTCTGACAGCTTGGCCGCCTCGCCGACGATCGCCTCGATCATGTCGGGCGTGGCATCGGCATAACCGGGAAGATTGTTGTAGCGCTCCAGCCCGAGCACATCGTTCAGGACGAAGAGCGTATCGTTCACCGGGGCCTTGTAGACTGGCATTTCTCGAATTCCTCCAATTCGCCGCCGGACCTTGAGATTCCGGCCACCGTCATGCTCTTACAAAATATTGACGTTTGCGTAAACGTCAAATTCGTGTCTCGCGTTGAAATTTTGGTGAAGCCGGTGAGGGAGAGCATTCCGCATAACGTCGATACGCCCCTCCCCCCAGCAACCGGTCACTGCCTGCGTGCAAGAATATCAGGCCGCGGGACAGCAGAACCGAAATAAAAGGTTAAGATTTCCGACAAACTTAACGAGTTGTTTACCACGTTTCGTAAATTGTACGAGTTGAGCAGCAGTGCTTCGGGTTTCTTCAACTTATGCTTGGAAATCGCGCTGTCTTTGCCGCTCTGTTTGAGGAAAGCCAATACATTTATCCCTTTCCGAACGACGGATGCAGACAGCGCGGCGATATAGCAACGTCTTCTTCCGTCAGCATGACGGCCCGGGGTGGTCCATAGTTCAAGGCGAGCAAAGATATGAGCGGATCGCGATCAAATCCTACCGGTACGGGCGACTGGACGTCGCTGGATGCTCTGAGCCGCACGATCGAGGGGCTGGAAGCACGCATCGAAGGGCTGATGGGAACCGCCGCCGCGCGCGATACGCGCCAGCGCGTCGCTGCCGGCTATGCGCCTGCCCCCGAACGAGCCGCCCCGGAGCGGATGCCGCCCCGCCCCGAACGTGAACAATATGCCAGCCGCGCTTACGAGCGCCCGCTGCGCAACGAACGCCATGAGAGCGATCTCCGCTCGGATCCGCTTGCCGAGATCCGTCAACGCCAACGCACGCTGGAAGCAAACCGCGAACGTCTGCAGCCAAGACGCGAGGAAATCTCGCACGCAGAACCGCAGGCGGCTCGGCGGCCGATCGACAGCCATGCGCAGCGCCAGCCGATGCGGGCTGCAGCCGCCGACGCACCGGTCGATATCGCCCAGGCGCTCGTCAACCTCCGCCAGGATCTGAAGCGCGACATCGCCGACAGCGTGAGCCGCGAAGTCACCGCTCTGCGCGCCGAAATCCGCGATATCCGTGAAAACGCCGAGGACAAGCATTTTGTCGCCGATGTCCGCCAGGACATGGCCAGGCTTGCCGACAGCATCAACCAGCTCACCGGCCAGCCGGAAACCGCCGGGCTGAAAGCCGAATTCGACGAGCTGCGCTCTCTGATGGACGGCCTTGCCCGCGAGGAATCCCTGCATCACGTCGAGCGCCAGGTGAAGGCGATCGACACGTCGGGCCTGCAAGACGAGCTCGTCTCGCTTGCCTACCGCCTCGATGACATCAAGCAACATCTCGGCGGCATGAACGACAGCCCGGCCGTGCATGCGCTGGAAAACAAGCTGCTGACGATCGCGACCGCGATGGAGAGCCTCGGCTCCATGATGCAGCCGCAGGACCAGGCCATGCAACGGCTGGAAGGCCGCCTCAGCGGCCTTGCCGACCAGATCGACCTGATGAGCCGCGATGCTGCCGGCCGGCATCAGCCTGCCGACGATCTTTCCAGCCGTCTCGAAGCGCTCGCCATGCGCATCGACGAGCTCGGCAGCGCCAAGGCCGTCGCCCGCCTCGAGGAGCGGCTGGACCAGCTTTCGCACTTGATGGAACGTTCGCAAAAGGCCGCGCCACAGCCCGAACTCGTCACCTATCTCGCCGACATCTCCCATAAGATCGATGCGCTGGAACATGGTTCCGTCGGTAACGTACTGGCCGATCGGCTGGATTATCTCGCTCGCCGCATCGACGAGATCGATTTCCATCCGCCCGCTCCGGCAGCAAGCCTCGACGACAGCATGGCGCGCCGGCTCGAAGGCCGCCTCTCCGACATCGCAGCCCGCCTGGAAGCAAGCACCGCCGCACCGCCGACGGATACGCAGGCACTGCGCAGTCTCGAAGAGCAGATCGCCCATCTCTCGACATTGCTGACGAACGAGCCCCGGGCCGTCGCCAATCATCTGCCGCCGGATTTCGACCGCCGGATGAGCGCGATCGAAGACTACATGGCGACCAACGATGAATACATTATCGAAGCGGCCCGCCATGCGGCGGAAACCGTCGTCGAGGCCTATTCCCGCGAAGGCGGAATGGTGAACGGTTCGCAAGCAGCCGACATGTCGGCTTTGGCGGCTCTTGCGGACGATCTTCGTCATCTTGAGGACCTCAGCCGCGCCACCGACGAACGGACGCATCGCACCTTTGAGGCCTTGCACGGCACCCTGCTGCAGATCGCCGACCGTCTCGACCATATGGAGCAGCGCAAGCCTGCGCCCGCCATGCCGGCCGCAACGTTCGAAAGCGACGTTTTCGCCGAAGCGGATGCTCCGGGCCTGAAGCCGCCCATGGCGGCACAGCAGAAGGCAGGTCCGATCATCCGTACGGTTGCGCCAGCAGAATCCTCGGTCTCCGGCGAAGTCGCCATCGCACAGGCGATCGACGCCAATACGAAGGCCGAAATCAAGGCAGCTGTGAAGAAGAGCGGCAAGTCGAGCCTGTTCGCGAGCCTCGGCAAGCGCTTCTTTACGCCGGAAAAGGCCGAGCCGATCTTTCTGCCGGACCGTCCGGTCATCGAACAGGCGCCGTCGATCGATCCCGCCGACGTGATGCCCGGCGAAGAGGCCAACGAACTGCTGGAGCCGGGTTCCGGCGCACCCGATATCAAGAAGATCCTGGAGCGCGTGCGCGCCAGCCAAAATACGTCGCGCAGCGGAAACGCGCGTCAGCCGACCGAAAACGAACGGGCCGACTATATCGCAGCCGCCCGCCGCGCCGCGCAGGCCGCTGCCATGGAAGTCGACCAGACGCAACGCTCGGCTCCTGCTTCCAAGAAAGACGCCAAGAAGGGCGGCGCGTTCTCGCGCTTCCGCCGGCCGATCCTGCTTGCATTGGGCGCCGTCATGCTCGCCATCATGGCCTATCCGCTGGCGAATACGCTGACCCGCGGCCAGAAGGCACCGGCACCAGCCCAAGTATCGACGATGGTCGCGCCTGCCGCTAGCGCCGCGACCAATACCGTCGCTGCCAATACGAATCCGGCCGCCAGCAATCAGCAGCCTGCCGCAAATCAGGCCGCCGCCCCCTCGGTTTCCACGACGCAGACGGCCGAAGTCCCGCCCGCACCCACGGCCAGCGATCCCGTCGCCGCGCCAGCCAACGATCACCTGACGGCAGCGAGCCCGCTCGACGGCAACCAGACGGCAAGCGAAGAGTTGGCACCTGCCGCCAACGCAGCTCCACAGCAGGCCGCCGCCTTCGCTCAGACCGAGAATACGGCCGCCGCAACTCCCGCCGCCACGCCGGCAGCGCCTGATATCACCGTGCCCGACGGCATCCAGCCGCCATCGCTCGTCGCTGCCGCAAAATCGGCCGATCCGGTCGCGCTCTTCGAAATCGGCGCACGCTACACGGATGGCCACGGCGTTGCTGCCGATATGAATCAGGCTGCGAGCTGGTATCAGCTTTCGGCCGACAAAGGTTATGCCCCGGCACAGTACCGCCTCGCCAGCATGTATGAGAAGGGCAATGGCGTCGATCGCGACCTCGTCAAGGCCAAGCAATACTATGAGCAGGCCGCCAATCAGGGCAACGCCAGCGCCATGCACAATCTCGCGGTTCTCTATGCTTCCGGTACTGCCGGCCCGCAGGATTATGATAGCGCGGCGAACTGGTTTATCCGCGCCGCCGATCTCGGCGTCTCCGACAGCCAATTCAACCTCGCGATCCTCTATGCACGCGGCAACGGCGTGAAACAGGACCTGCAGGAATCCTACAAGTGGTTTGCTATCGCCGCAAAGAGCGGCGACAAGGACGCCGCCCAGAAGCGCGATGAAGTCGCCAACGCCATGAAGCCGGCCGATCTGGAAAGCGCCCGCGCCAAGGTCGACCTCTGGAAAGTGCAGCCGGCCGATCCGAAGGCCAATGGCACAAACATTCCTGACGAATGGACTACCGGCAAGGGTGTGAATACGGCCTCGATCGATATGAAGAAGGCGATCCGCAACATTCAAGCCATTCTCAACAAGAATGGCTTCGATGCCGGTTCGCCCGACGGCGCCATGGGTGACAAGACGGTCGCCGCCCTGAAGAGCTTCCAGAAATCCGTCGGCCTGCCGGCGGATGGACGGGTCACCGATCAGGTGGTCAAGGAACTGCTCGCCCGCAATAAGTAGTCAGGGATTTCGTGCGAAAGCGATCAAACGACATGCCGGCGTCAGCACGCCGGCATTTTGTTTAGGTAGCTCAACGTTGCCGCACCCTCTGCCGAGGTTGGCCAATCCGCTATACAGCGTCACAGAAAAGTGGAAAAAGCCGGGTTAGGGTACAATCCGGCCATTCGAAAACCGTGGCAGCGCCGCCTTTCCTAAGGCTCTGGCAATGATTTCGGATTAGAATCTGCCGTTTAAGGGGAAATAGGCTTCGGTCACCGCACCGAAAAGTCTGCAAATGGGAACAAGGCGTGACGATCTATCTGCCGATCGCAGAATTGTCGGTGAATATTTTCATTATTCTCGGCATGGGGGCAGCCGTAGGGTTTCTCTCCGGCATGTTCGGCGTCGGCGGCGGTTTTCTCATCACGCCTCTTCTGATTTTCTACAATATCCCGCCTATTGTTGCCGTCGCGACCGGTTCCAATCAGGTCGTCGCCTCCTCCGTCTCGGGCGCACTCAGCCATTTTCGCCGCGGCTCGCTCGACCTGAAACTGGGCTCGATCCTGCTGGCCGGCGGTCTGGCGGGGGCGACCTTCGGTCTCTGGCTATTCGTGCTGTTGCGCAGGCTCGGCCAGATCGACCTGATCATCTCGCTGATCTACGTGATCCTCCTTGGCACGGTGGGCTCGCTGATGCTGTGGGAAAGCGTGCGGGCCATGCGTCGCGCCGCCGGCAAGCTGCCGCCAACAACCGGCAAGCCGCGCCATCACAACTGGGTGCAGCGGCTGCCGTTGAAACTGCGATTCAAGAAATCCAAGCTCTATCTCAGCGCCATTCCAGTCATCGGCCTCGGCTTCTTCGTCGGTATGCTGACGCCGATGGGTATCGGCGGCGGCTTCATCCTCGTGCCCGCCATGATCTACCTGCTGCGCGTGCCCACCAACGTCGTTGTCGGCACCTCGCTGTTCCAGGTCATTTTCGTGACGGCCTTCACGACAATCGTTCAGGCCGCGACGAACTATTCTGTCGATATCATTCTGGCCTTCCTCTTGATGGTGGCGGGCGTCATCGGCGCGCAATACGGCGTTCGCGTCGGCCAGAAACTGCGCGGCGAGCAACTGCGCGCGCTCCTTGGCCTGCTCGTCCTGGCCGTCGGCCTTCGCCTCGTCGTTACTCTCGTGGTGACGCCGGCTGACGTTTACTCCGTCGTCATGGAAGGAGTGAGCCGATGAGAGGATTCGGACTGCTTCTTGCTACCGCATTGCTGCTCGCTCCGTTCACCACACAGGCGCAGGTGCTGCTCGATCAGCCGACGACCTCGACCACGGCGCGGGAGACGATGGAGATCGGCACCTCGACGAGCGAGATTGCCATTACCTCGGACTTCACCGGCGCCGATCTGACGATTTTCGGCGCGCTCTCCAATACCGATCAACTGCTTCTGGCGATCGGCCAATACGATATCGTCGTCGTGCTGGAGGGCCCACGCGAGAATGCAACGGTTCGCCGGAAAGAGCGCGTCTTCGGCATATGGGTCAACACCCGCTCGATGACGTTCGAGCATGTGCCGGAAGCCTATTCGCTCTCCAGCACGCGCGCGGTCGACAATATCACCACACCGCTCGAACTCAGCGACCGCGGTATCGGCGTCGATCATATTCCGCTGACCCCGCTCGGCTTCGTCGGCAATGTCGGCGATGTTCCGGAATTCCGTAATGCCTTCCGGCGCCTGCAAAAGACAGGTGGGCTCTATGAAAGCGATCCCGCCGGCGTTCGCTTCGTCAGCTCCTCGCTCTTCAAGGCAACGCTTAGGGTTCCCGCCGACGTGCCGAACGGTGTGCATATGGTGCGTGCCTATCTCTTCAAGAGCGGCAAGTTCCTGAGTGAGAAATCGCTACCGTTGCGGGTCATCAAGACGGGAATAGAGCAGACGATCACGGATGCGGCGCATCAGCGACCGATCACCTATGGCATTTTTTCCGTGCTGCTGGCCCTCGTCACCGGCTGGAGCGCAAGTTTCATCTTCCGGAAGAACTGATCAGCCGGTTTTCCGGCGATTGGCGACTTCGAGATAGGCTTCGGTCAACCGACCAAGCACCGAGGGCGTGCCCGGAGGCAGCACCTTGCCGAGATGCTTGGCACGCAGCTCGTCCATGAAATCATCCCAAAGCTTCTGGCCACCATTCTCCAGGAGCTCCGCCCGGATCGACAGCTCTTCGGACACCGGAAGATGCTTGCGGCCCCAGGCACCCATATGGGCAAAGAGCGGCACGAGGTCTATCGCCATTTCCGTCAGGCTGTAGATAGCCTTCTGCTTATGCGTCGGATCATCCTCGCGGGTCAACAAGCCGCGCTCCACCAGCCGCTTCAGCCGGTCCGCGAGGATATTGGAAGCAATCCCCTCCTGCGACTTCTGCAGTAGCTCACGAAAATGCCGGCGATTGCCGAACATGATGTCGCGGATGACGATCAGGCTCCAGCGGTCGCCGAGAATTTCCAGCGTCAGATTGATCGGGCAGCCAGAACGATGCAGCGCGTCCATAATGATCTCCAAAAACTACTTGCATTTTGCCATCAGTCTAGCTAGCTTGCAACTACTTGCTTTTAGCAACCAGTTTTGATTATGATGCAGTTATCACAATGGAGGAAGTGATGAGAAAGCTCGTTATCTGGAATCTTATGACGCTCGACGGCTATTTCGAGGGAACCAAGCCCTGGGACCTCGATTTTCACATGCTCGCTTGGGGCGAAGAGCTGGAACACTACGCGACCGAGCTCGGCAAGGAAGGCGATCTGCTGATCTTTGGCCGCAAGACCTATGAAGGCATGGCCGCCTATTGGCCGACCGCGACGGAAACGTCTGACATCGCCGCCTATATGAACGGCATCGCCAAGATAGCCGCCTCGCGGACGCTCGACAAAGCGGGCTGGAATAATACCCGCGTCGTCGGCGACATTGTCGCTGAAGTGAAGAAGCTGAAGGAAGAACCAGGCAAGACCATGTTCGTCTTCGGCAGTGCTGAAGTGGCCGATGTATTGCTCAAGGCGGGGCTCGTGGATGAGCTCAGGATCTGCCTCGTTCCCGTCGTGCTTGGCGCCGGCAATCCGCACTTCAAACCGGCGGCCGAACAACGGCCGATGAAGCTCATCGATTCACGCCCGTTGAAGACGGGCGCGGTGATCCTGCGCTATGAGCCAGCGAACGCGGCCTAGAGCTTTTTCGCTTTTCTTCGAATCGCGAAAACGCTCTATCTTCTTGTTTTTGCACAATTCCTGGCGGAAAACCGCTTCGCACTTTTCCTGGAATTGCTCTAAGCCGAGAGATTGCCGAACCGCACGGAATAGATGCGGTCGCGCCCGAGCAGGTGCGCGATCAGGCTCTCCCGCTCGAAGAGGCCGGCCATGGCCTTGTGGCGAAGATCGAGGCCACCGGTCATCACGCCGAAGGCCGGCATCAGCAGACGGGCGCCATCCGTTGCAAAGCACGGGCGGCGCACCGATTTCTCCCGACGCCGAACGGTGGCCGAGGGATGCAGGTGGCCGGCGATCTCGCCGGCCTGCAATCCGGCCTTTGGCTCATGACGGAACGTCAAGCCGCCATAATGCATCTCGTCGACAGAATGGCCGGGGAGATCGACCGTGCCGTCCGGATCGTGATTGCCGTTGATCCAGATCCATTCGCGGCCGCGGGCCATGTTGACGATCAGGCCACGAAACTCGTCCGGCAAGTGCTGCGAACCGATGCGATCATGAAAATTGTCGCCCAGCGAAACCACAAGTTTCGGATCGTAGCGCGAGATGACGGCGGAAAGAACAGTCAGCGTCGCCAGCGTATCGTATGGCGGCAGCATCATGCCCCGGCGGGCAAAGGCCGCGCCCTTTTCCAGATGCAGGTCGGAGACGACGAGAATGCCGGCATCCGGCAGATAGAGCGCGCCGAGCGGATCACAGACGGCGGCGACACCATGAATGACGGCCTCGACGCCCACCGCACTGGTTGCGCCGTTGCCTTGAGCATTCATATCTCGCGCTAGCGCCAGGCGGTTCATCACTTTAACAATCTACCTTCGTCGTCTGCCTTACGGCATCCTTATTCCATTGCCTCGCGGATCAGGTCATCGGCCGCTTCCGCAAGCAGGGAATCGTGCGCCTCGCCCGGCACCGGCACCTTGCCGATTTCCAGCATCACCGGCACGGCGAGCGGGGAAATATGGTCCAGCGCGCGATGGGTAATGTGGCCCTTGATTCGCTTCAGCATATCCGCAAGACGGCCAATATCCAAAAGTCCGGTCGCAGCATCCTGCCTCGTGGCCTGCAGCAGGATATGATCGGGCTCGTGGCTGCGAAGCACATCATAGATCAGATCCGCAGAAACCGTTACCTGCCGGCCGGTCTTTTCCTTGCCTGGATGCCGGCGCTCGATCAAGCCGGCAATCACGGCGCAATTGCGGAAGGTGCGCTTCAAAAGAAAGGATTCGTCGAGCCAGGCTTCGAGATCATCGCCGAGCATATCTTCGTCGAAAAGATCGGAGAGGCTGAGGCGCCCGTTAGCGATCATCAGCCCCATATCCTCCAGCCCCCAGATGCCGAGAGAATAATCGGTCGCGACGAAGCCCATGGGCTTGGCGCCGGCGCGCTCCAGCCTTCGGGTCAGCAGCATGCCGAGCGTCTGGTGAGCCAGCCTTCCCTCGAAAGGATAGGCGACCATGTAGGCGCGGCTGCCGCGCGGGAAAGTCTCAATCAGAAACTCATCGCGCTTCGGCAGCAGCGATTTCTCGCTTTGAATTTCCAACCAGTCGCGCACCTGATCCGGCAGGCGGTGCCGCCGGTCGGGATCGGCAATCATCGCCCGCACCTGATCGGCGAGATAGGTCGAAAGCGGAAACTTGCCGCCGGCATAAGAGGGGATTTTCGGGTCCAGCGAGAAAGCCTGCGAGGCCAGGCATTCGCTTTCGCGGATGCCCTCGAAGCGCAGCACCTTGCCGGAAAAGAGGAAGGTATCGCCCGGTGCCAATTGCTCGACGAAATATTCCTCGACCTTGCCCAGCGGCGCGCCGCCTCTTCCAAGCGAGCCCAGTGCATTGCGTTTCACCAGACGGATATTCAGCATCGCCTCTTCGACGATCGTGCCGAGATTCAGGCGATACTGCTGCGCGACCTGCGGATTGGAGACGCGCCAGCGGCCATCCGCCATCTTGCGGATGCGGGCATAGCGCTCATAGGTTCTGAGCGCATAGCCGCCAGTGGCGACGAAATCTACGATGCGCTCGAAGGTCTCCCAGGAAAGCTCAGCATAAGGAGCGGCGCTCTGCACCTCGTCGTAAAGCTCCAGCATGTCGAAGGGTTCGGCGCAGGCCATGCCGAGCACATGCTGGGCGAGAACGTCGAGCGCTCCTGCGCCGATGGGCGGCGTGTCCTGGGCGCCCATATAGTTGGCATCAAGTGCTCCCTGGCACTCCATGACCTCGAAGCGGTTGGCCGGCACCAGGATCGCCTTGGAAGGTTCGTCCATGCGGTGGTTGGCGCGGCCGATGCGCTGGGCAAGGCGGCTTGCACCTTTCGGCGCACCGACATGGATGACAAGATCGACGTCGCCCCAGTCTATGCCGAGATCGAGCGTCGATGTGGCGACGACAGCGCGCAGCCGGTTTTCCGCCATGGCCGCCTCCACCTTGCGGCGCTGGCCGACATCGAGCGACCCGTGATGCAGGGCGATCGGCAGATTGTCGTCGTTGGCCGACCACAGCTCCTGAAACAGCATTTCGGCCTGCGAGCGCGTGTTGACGAAGAGCAGCGTCGTGCGATGCGCCTTCAGCTCGCGATAGATATCGGGGATGGCATATTTGGCTGAGTGGCCGGACCAGGGGATGCGCTCTTCCGTCGCAAGGATCGAGATATCGGGCTTGGCGCCACCCTCGACGATGACGAGGCCGGCGTGGTGCTCTTCTCCCGGCCGCTGCGCCACCAGCCATTTCTGCAGGTCCATGGGGTCGGCGACCGTCGCTGAAAGGCCGATAGTCTGCACGCGCGGCGCCAGCTTGCGGATGCGGGCAAGGCCGAGCGACAGCATATGGCCGCGCTTGGAGGTGACAAGCGAATGCAGTTCGTCGAAGACGATGTATTTGAGGTCCTTGAAGAAGCGTTCGGCTTCGCGATTGGCGAGCAACAGCGCCACCTGCTCGGGCGTCGTCAGCAGAATATCGGGCGGATTGAGCTTTTGCCGCTGGCGCTTGCCGCTCGGCGTATCGCCCGTGCGGTTTTCGACCGTAACAGGCAGGCCCATTTCCGAAACGGGCTTCATCAGGTTGCGCTCGATATCGACCGCGAGCGCCTTCAGCGGCGAGATGTAGAGCGTGTGGATACCGGTAAAGGCCGAGCCAGGCGGAATCTTGCCGCGCCGGGTGAGGTCCGTCAGCGACGGCAGGAAACCGGCAAGCGTCTTGCCGGCGCCGGTGGGCGCAATCAGCAGCGTGCTTTCGCCGGCCTCAGCGCGGGCCAGCAGTTCCAGCTGATGGGCGCGCGGCTGCCAGCCCTTTTCCGCAAACCAGCGGGTGAAGGGGGCGGGCAAGGCAAGGAGGCGGTCGGCGTCGATCTGGTCCACGGGCTGAATGTAGTTGAAATGTGGAGGATAGGAAGCTGGGAGGCTCGTTGGCCTTGGCATTTTCGGAAAGTACGCACCCCCCTCTGTCCCTGTCGGGACATCTCCCCCACAAGGGGGGAGATCGATAATCCGTGGCACTTGCTCGCCACAAACAAACCTCGCCTCCGCCGGCGCCAAAGCCTGATGCTGACCGAGATGCAGCGGCACACTCCAAACGATCTCCCCACTTGTGGGGGAGATGTCACGAAGTGACAGAGGGGGGTATCGGGCGCGCGGCGGACTCCGAGCGCAGCTTGTACGTAGTCCCATTTCCCTGGCTCTTGACTCCCATCATAATCATAGATAAAAAATATCCATGATTAGAGAGGCACGAAAATGAAGCTCGGAGACGGCGTTGAACAATCCATCCATTGCGTTGGCATGCTGGCTGGCCTTTCCGATGGTGGCGTGCTGTCAGCAGCAGCGCTTGCCGAATTTCACGGTGTCTCTGTCAGCTATCTTCTGAAGCATCTGCAGGCGCTTTCGGGTGCCGGCATTCTCGATACCGTGCCGGGACCGAAGGGCGGATACCGGCTGGCGCGCAAGCCGCAGGAGATCACTCTGCTCGATATCGTGCTGGCGGCGGAAGGCCCTGCACCCGCCTTTCGTTGTGCAGAAATCCGCCAGCGCGGCCCAAACCCGCTCGAAGGGCGCTACTTCGCCAAGCCCTGCGGCATCAATGCCGCCATGCTGGCGGCCGAGCGCGTCTATAGGGCCGAACTGGCAAAGACAACGATCGCCGACGTGCTGACCGATCTCAGGCAGACGGACACGGACGGTGGCATAGCCGCGAGAGGCTGCGCCTTTCTCGAGCTGCATGAACGCAAGACCAGAAACTGAACCTCAATTTAAACCCAAGGAGAAGACCCATGCATCCGCGTTTCAACTTCGCCAAAGCTTCCCCCGACTCCTACAAGGCTGTCGTCGCGCTGGAAAACTTCGTCCAGAGCAGCGGCCTCGATCGCCGCTTCATCCACCTGATCAAGCTCCGCGCCTCGCAGATCAATGGCTGCGCCTATTGCGTCGACATGCATGTGAAGGAAGCCCGCCATGATGGCTTGAGCGAACAGTGGATCAACCTGATGTGCGTCTGGTGGGAATCGCCTGTTTATGACGATCGCGAGCGTGCCTTGCTCCGCTGGGTCGATTCCGTCACCAAGATCGCCCAGACCGGTATTCCGGATGCCGATTTCGAGCCGCTGAAACAGCATTTCAGTGAAGAAGAGATCGTCAAGATCACCGTCGCGATCGGCACGATCAACATTTGGAACCGCCTCGCCGTCGGCTTCCGCTCGCAGCACCCGGTGGATGCGGCAAGCAAGGCTGCTTGACGAAATAGATGCGATTGCCGGAGAGTCTCCCCCCCTCTGTCACGACAGTGACAGAGGGGGGGTGCCGCACGGGCAACGAGATCAAAAGCTGCGGCCAATCCTCAAATCATACCCCAGATACAATTATGGCGCCGATCCAAAAGACCGACGCCATATTCAATGCTTAGGCAGCAACCGAGCCGAAATCAGCTGTCGGAACTTCCGAGATGGTCTTCAGAACCTGCGAAGCGATCTGGTAGGGGTCGCCTTGCGAGTTCGGACGACGATCTTCGAGGTAGCCCTTGTAATCGTTCTTGATGAACGAGTGCGGAACGCGGATCGAAGCGCCGCGGTCGGCAACGCCGTAGGAGAACTTGTTCCACGGAGCCGTTTCATGCTTGCCGGTCAGGCGCATATGGTTGTCCGGGCCGTAGACAGCGATGTGGGCTTCGAGGTTCTTGTCGAACTGAGCCATGAGCGCTTCGAAATAGGCCTTGCCGCCGACTTCGCGCATGAACTTGGTCGAGAAGTTGCAGTGCATGCCCGAGCCGTTCCAGTCGGTATCGCCGAGCGGCTTGCAGTGGAACTCGATGTCGATGCCGTATTTTTCGCAAAGACGCAGCAGCAGGTAGCGAGCCATCCAGATCTGGTCGGCGGCCTTCTTGGAGCCCTTGCCGAAAATCTGGAATTCCCACTGGCCCTTGGCCACTTCGGCGTTGATGCCTTCGTGGTTGATGCCTGCTTCGAGGCAAAGGTCGAGGTGCTCTTCAACGATTTCGCGAGCGACATCGCCGACGTTCTTGTAGCCGACGCCGGTGTAGTACGGACCCTGCGGAGCCGGATAGCCCGCTTCCGGGAAGCCGAGCGGACGGCCGTCCTTGTAGAAGAAGTATTCCTGCTCGAAGCCGAACCATGCGTCTTCATCGTCGAGGATGGTCGCGCGGCTGTTGGATTCGTGCGGGGTGACGCCGTCGGGCATCATGACTTCGCACATGACGAGAGCGCCGTTGGTACGGGCCGGGTCCGGATAGATGGCGACGGGCTTCAGCACGCAATCAGAGCTGCGGCCTTCGGCCTGCATCGTCGACGAACCATCGAAGCCCCAAAGCGGAAGCTGCTCGAGCGTCGGAAATGCGTCGAATTCCTTGATCTGCGTTTTACCGCGCAGGTTCGGTACCGGGGTGTACCCGTCGAGCCAGATGTACTCGAGCTTATATTTTGTCATTACGCACCTCATAACAGTTAATCAGGCGAAGTAGGAAAACTTGCCCGGCGCGCCCGCCGGAAAATTCCTCACTACGAACGGCTGTCGAGAGAGATGCATGTGCCGTGCCAGATCGCATCGACATCTGACCCGTCAGGCGAGATTTTTATGATTCAGCCGCGTTCGGGCAAGATTTCCCGGTGCCAAGCATCAGATTCTTTTCAAATCGCCGCCATGGTTCCAATCGAGCTGCCAAAGTGTCGCAGGCTCGACTGGCCCTAAAATGGATTGGAAAATCGGCAGATCAAAGAAGCGGCATCGACGACTTCATCTTCAAATTGCCTATAATTTCATCATTTAGCATTTTTTTTAAGCGGAATGGTGATATTTGCCTTGGGCTTTGCTATATATGAGTTGTCTCTTGAAGCGCGCCCGCTTGAACACCAAAAAGGGAGAGACAACGAATGGCAATCGGTACTCGGCACGAAACCGCAAAGATCTATCAGTTTCCCGTCACGGCCCGCCCCACGGCGCTCAGCCAGCGTCCGAAGGTGAACCTCACCCCGGATATCGGCCCGTCTATTGCGACGGCCGCATTCGACAGCTGGTATCACGAAGCCGCGATCGTCGAATCCGACGAGACCCGCAAGCAATAGATATAAGCTTTACAGCGCTATATAGCGGTCTGAGCGATGATTGATCGCAACGAAAAGGTTGAGGACAATTGCGCCGATCACGGAGCAGATGACCACTGGCGGCGTGGTCACGGCAAAAGCGACCGCGAGCACGCATAGGTCGATTGCAAGCTGCACCAACCCTGCCCTGATGCCGAAACGCTCCTGCAGATAAATCCCCAGAATGCCGACGCCGCCGAGGCTTGCCCGATGGCGATAGAGTGCGAGCAGCCCGAAGCCGAGCAGAATGCCGCCGAGGAGCGCCGACCAAAGTGCATTGATATGTGCGACATTGAACAGCACCGGCTGCAGATTGGTCAGCAGCGAGGTCAGCGCGATGGCGATGAAGGTCTTGATGGTGAAGGCCGGGCCGAGCTGTTTCAGCGATAGATAGAAGAACGGCAGATTGACCACAAAGAAAGCCAGGCCGAAATTCACGCCGATTGCGTAATGCAGCAGGAAAGCGATGCCGGCGGTACTGCCGGTCAAAAGGCCGGCGCTCGAAAGGCAGAACAGCCCCAGCGACGAAATCAGGCTGCCGGAGACGATACCCTGAACATCCTCAATCCACGAATGCCGGGTCGCGGACGTCTTCCAGACACCAAATGCGCTCTTTGCGTTTGCCATGTGCTTTCCCCTGGGTTTCCAGGCTTTTTGCTGGAAGCTCAGGCGACAATCAAGCAAAAATACGTAAGCAATGCTGACCTATTTTAAATTCGCAAGATTCGAAATCATCAAGCCGATTTCCGGGTAATGAACAGAATGCCGTGGACCGGTTTTCCGCCATCCATGCGAATGATGCTGCGGGTGAGATCCAGCACCGTAAAGCCGTGACCGGCCAATATTTCCCGAACATAGGCTTCGGAGTGCGCAAATCGGAGAGAATCGCGCAGCACATAGCCATCTGCCTGCTGCGCATCCTCGACGGAAAAGGCGAAGATCGCTCCACCGACCGAAAGCTTGCGGACGATCGCCATCACACCTTGCAGATCACCGAGATACATCAGCACGTCGGCCGCAGTGACCAGATCCGCCCGGCTGGCGGCAAGCTCGCCATCGAACACGCCCGAGAGATCCGGTGCCAGCGACAGATCCGCCTGGCCGAGATAATCGTAGACATGCTTTTCCGCCGCCTTGGCGAGCATGCCCTTCGACAGGTCGTAGCCCTCCAGCCGATCGACGCGAGCACGGATTTCCGGCCCGAGCAGGCCCGTGCCACAGCCGAGATCGATCGCGAGGCGGAAATGTTTCGCGATGTCGACGGTTTCGGCAATCAGGGCCGCAAGCTTGCCGGGCACGCTATATCCGAGCTTCTCGACCAGCGAGGTTTCGAAGCGGTCGGCATAGTCGTCGAACAGCCGCTCGACATAGAGGCTCGGCGGCCGGTCCGGCACATCGGCACCGCCAAGCACCGCAAGCTTCAGGCGGGCGCCAAAGACATCCCCCTCATCGAGCGTCAGCACCTCGTTCAACGCCGCGATCGCGCCTGATGCATCGCCGGCCTTCTCGCGATAGGTTGCGAGCGAGAACCAGCCCGCCGCCCAGCGCGGCGCCAGCTCCAGCGCCTGCTCCATTAGCTCGGCAGCGCTGGCGGGTTCGCCGCTCTCGGCAAGCATCTTCGCATAGTCTGCGCGGCGGTCGGCAATGACATCGCCGGAGGAAAGCTGGCTGGGCAGCATGGGTTTCATCCTGTTTGACGCTTGCCTTTGAATGCGGCCATAAAAAAACTCAAGTCCTATTTCAGGCAGACGCTGGTTTACGGTGTAAGCTGGGGCAAAAGTGCTTGCGAGTCGCAAGCGCCGGCCCTATCTCAACACCGACCGACTGCCATTATGGAGACGTCAGTATGTCCGATCAGGTGAACAGATTCCTTGGCGACTCGCCAGGCAGAACGCTGGTGAAGCTCGTCATCGTGTCGCTCGTCGTCGGCTTCGTAATGAAGTTCTTCGGCTGGCGGCCACTCGACTTCCTCTATGGCGTCCGCCGCTTCCTGCTCGATCTCTGGCACAGCGGCTTCGCTGCGCTTGGCGAGTTCGGCGACTATGTGCTGCTCGGCGCATCCATCGTCATTCCGATCTTCATCATACTTCGTTTGTTCAATTACCGCAGCTGACATGACCTCCCAGACCCTGACCTTAACGCGCCGCGATACGCTGCGCCTCGCAGCCCTTGCGCTTACCGCATCCGTTGCGAGCTGCGCCACGCCGCCCGCCCGCGTTTCCAATATCCCCGCAAGCGACCAGACCGCCTCCGCCCTGCCGCTCGTCAATGCACTGCGCGCCAGGAACGGCCTGCCACCGCTGAAGGTCGACGCGGCTGCCAGTGCCGCCGCCGTCTATCAGGCCAGGCGGATGGCGGATGCCGGCAAGATGGAGCATCTGATCGGCCTCGGCGACGATTTCGGCAAGCGGGTCAAGACAAGCGGCGTCAAGCTGCCCGCGGCAGAAAACATTGCCGAGGGCCAGCGCGACGTGAGCGCCGCAGTGACGGCCTGGATCAACTCGCCGAAGCATTTGCACAACATGCTCGGCAAATATGACGGGCTTGGTGTCGCTCTGGCCTACACCCCCTCTTCCGGCGACAGGCCCTATTGGTCCATGGTGCTGTCCTCGAACTGAGGAGGCGTAACGCAGCATGGATATTCAGCAGAGGAGCGTAAGGGTCCTACCCTTCGACGTAACACATCGGCTGGTGCTGTCGATCGCAATTCCGATGACGCTCGGCTTCATGACCACGCCACTCCTCGGCCTTGTCGATACCGCCGTCGTCGGACATCTGGGCCAGCCGGACGCGCTAGCAGGGCTTGCGATCGGCGCCGTGCTGTTCGATCTCCTTTTCTCAAGCTTCAACTTCCTACGCGCTTCGACGACAGGGCTGACCGCGCAAGCCTATGGCCGTCACGACCGGCACGAACAGCAGGCCGTGTTCTGGCGGGCGCTGATCTCGGCGCTCGGCTGCGGCTTCGTGATCGTCCTGCTCTCGCTCCTGCTGCTTTGGCTCGGCCTCAAGCTGATGGGGCCGGAAGGTGGCATCGCGGATGCGACGCGCACCTATTTCTCCATCCGCATGCTCTCTGGCCCGGCAGCGCTTGCCAATTACGCGCTTCTCGGCTTCGTGCTTGGCCGCGGCCAAGGCCGCATCGGGCTCTTGCTGCAGACCGTCATCAACGGCGTCAACATCGTGCTCGCCATCCTGCTGGGGCTCTATCTTGGCTGGGGTGTGGCCGGTGTTGCCTGGGGTACCCTGATCGGCGAGGCGAGCGGCATGCTGCTCGGCCTTGCTATCGTGCTGCGCAGCTTTGCCGGCGAGGAGCGACCGGCGCGCGCGGAACTGCTTTCCCGCGCCAAACTTACCCAACTCTTCGCGCTCAACCGCGATATCCTGATCCGCACCTTCGTTCTGATTGGCGCCTTCACGCTGATGACGCGCATCGGCAACAGTTTTGGTGCGGTCATGCTCGCCGCCAATGCCGTACTGATGAACTTTTTCCTGCTGTCAGGCTATTATCTCGACGGGCTGGCAAACGCGGCGGAACAGATCACCGGCCGCTCGATCGGCGCCAATTACCGGCCGGCCTTCGAGCGCGGCTTGAAGCTGACCGGGCTCTGGTCCTTCGGGCTGGCGCTTGCCGCCGCCATCTTCTTCTTCACTGTGGGACCAGCCTTGATCCGCCTGCTGACGACCTCCGAGGAGGTTCGCGCTGTGGCCGGAACCTACCTGCCCTGGGCGGCGATCACCGGGCTGACCGGGGCACTCGCCTTCCTGATGGACGGGGTCTTCATCGGCGCCACATGGTCACGCGAGATGCGCAACAAGATGCTGCTCTCCTTCGGTGGCTATCTCATAGCGCTCGCCATCCTCGTGCCAACGCTCGGCAATCACGGCCTATGGATGGCCATGAATGCCTTCCTGCTGTTTCGTGGCATCTTCCTGGCCATGGGCCTGAAGAAGCGGGCGGATCAGACGTTCCGGTTCGCCCAGTAATCCAGCTTGGCGTCGCGCAGGTCGCGGATCGAGCCGGCACGCTCGCGGTCGAGCAGCTTCGACAGGCCGGTGACGACCTGTGCCGGCAGGCCGGGGCCTTCGTAGACCATGCAGGAATAGAGCTGCACGAGATCGGCTCCGGCCTTGATCTTCTCCAGCGCCGTCTCTGCCGATGATACGCCACCGACGCCGATAATCGGCAATGTGGCACCCACGCGGCGGCGCATCTTGGCGAGCACCACGGTCGATTTTTCGAAGACCGGTTTTCCGGAAAGTCCGCCAGCCTCCTTGGCCTGACGCTGATCCTTCAACCCATCGCGCGATAGTGTGGTGTTGGAGACGATCAGACCATCAAGCGCGTGAGATAAAGCTTCGGCGGCGATATCGTCCATGCCTTCCTCGGTCAGATCCGGAGCGATCTTGAGAAAGACGGGAAGGCGATTGCCGGCCTTTTCCGCTTCCTCGTCGCGGGCGGCAAGCACGGCAGATAGCAAGGCCGACAGGCTTTCGCGCGCCTGCAGATCGCGCAGGCCCGGCGTATTCGGCGAGGAGATATTCGCGGTGAAATAGCGCGCTACGGAGTAGAAGCGGCGGATGCCGGCGACGTAATCGGCGATGCGGTCGGCGCTATCCTTGTTGGCGCCGATGTTGACACCGATGATGCCATTTCCGCGGATGGTTTTGAGGCGCTGAAACGCTGCCTCATGGCCCTCATTGTTGAAGCCGAGGCGGTTGATGACGCCTTCGTCCTCGATCAGGCGGAAGATGCGCGGACGTGGGTTGCCCGACTGAGCCTTCGGCGTCACCGTGCCGATCTCGGTAAAGCCGAAGCCGAGCTTCAGCAATGCCTCCGGCACCTCGGCATTCTTGTCATAACCGGCAGCCATGCCGATGGGGTTGGCAAAGTCGAGCCCGGCCACGGTCTGGCGCAGGCGAGGATCGGCACTGATACGGCAGGCCGGAACCAGCCCCGATTTCAACGCCGCTATCGACATGCTGTGAGCGGTTTCCGGATCGAACAGGAACAGCCCGCGCCGGCCGAGATCGCGAAAGGCGCCGATCATTCCGCCATCTCCGGAAATATGTGGGCACCGTCATCGCCAATCGGCAGCGGCTTTTCCCAGAGCACGGCCGAAAGCGGCAGTGGCGCATAGAGATGCGGGAAGAGATCGCCGCCGCGCGAGGGTTCGAAAACCAGCTTCTCGCCAAGCGCATCGCCATCGATCGCGACGAGCAGCAGCCCGGTCTGACCTGCGAAATAGAGCTCGGCGGTTTTCTTTGCCTGCTTCGCGGTGGAGAGATGAATGTAGCCGTCGGTCAGATCGATCGCCGCGCCATGAAAAACGCCGGTTTGTCTGGCTTGCTGCCAGAGCGTATCCGGCACGATCTTGTAAACCACTGGCATGGCGATCATCATCCCTCTGTAAAGCTGTGCTGATAGGGCTTTGCACGAAAACATCAGCCGATGTCCACGGTTTCCGTGATGGATTTGGGGTTTAACGCAGAAAATCCGGAGGATGACATGACGAAGGAACTGAAAATCGGCCTTGCGGCCATGCTTCTGCCTGCTGCTTTTCTTCTCTCCACACCGGCTTTGTCGGCCGAACCGGATGCGGAACGCTTCCAGCTGGAGCGCAGCGGCGATCACTTCATCCGGCTCGACAAGCAGACCGGCGCGATGTCGATCTGCCAGGATCAGGGCGGCAATCTCGTCTGCCGCATGGCCGCCGACGAGCGCACAGCCTATGACGATGAGCTGGGCCGGCTTTCCGACCGCGTGACGAAACTGGAAAAAACCGTTGCCGCAAACAAGGGATCGAGCCTGCCCGATGACGCCGAGATCGACCGCACGCTCGGCATCATGCAGAAATTCATGCGCGGCTTCATGGGCATGGCGAAGGAATTCCAGAACGAGCAGCCGGACGTCAAGCCGCAGCCGCAGAAGACCTGACGCCTAAAAAGGCGCCGCCGCGAAAGCACGGGGATAAAGGACCCTATTCCTATGCCGGTCTTTACTCGCCAAAATGCCTCGGTTAACCTTTTCTAAAGAACAGAGCGCCGGGCGAGCCGGCGCGGATACCGAGCGGCGATGCTGTCACACGAGCAGATATGGGGTGCGATCGACCGGCTTGCCGAGCGGCATGCCTTGACCCCTTCCGGCCTTGCCCGCCGCGCCGGACTTGACGCTACCTCATTCAACAAATCGAAGCGGCTTAGCCAGGACGGACGTCTCCGCTGGCCCTCGACGGAATCGATCGCCAAGATCCTGGATGCGACCGGAGCAAGCCTGGAACAATTCCTGAGCTTTATCCGCCCGGCCGAGCCACCGACCGCAGCACGTGCGAACGGATTCCTGCCCTCCGGCACCTCCATCCCGCTGATCGGCTTCGCCCAGGCGGGGGCTGGCGGCTTCTTCGATGATGGCGGCTTTCCCGCCGGGCAGGGCTGGGACATAGTGGAATTTCCCGTCGCTGCCGGGCACAGGACGGGCGCCTATGCGCTGGAGGTGCAGGGCGAGAGCATGTTGCCGCTTTATCGCGACGGGGATATTCTGATCGTCGAGCCGGGAGCCCAGATCAGAAAGAACGACCGCGTCGTCGTGAAGACCCGAGAGGGCGAAGTCATGGCCAAGGTCCTGCTGCGGCAGAGCGCCAAGTCGATCGAGCTTTTGTCGCTCAATCCGGAACACCCCAACCGCAGCTTCGATCTTGCGGATGTGGAATGGATTGCCCGGATCATATGGGCCAGCCAATAGGAAAGTATTCTCGTTATGCGTCGTGATATTTGGCTCGCAGGTGTGGCAGGCGCGGTCGTGGGTTCTTGGTTGACCCTGGTCGCGGTACAGTTCGCGGGGCATGGCTTCGATCTGCACGGCCGTGGCAACACGACTGCAGACAACAAGCCAGCCGCGACGACGCAGAGCGACACCGCCAAGGCCGAAACCACGTTGCCAAAGGCTATCGAGGCACCCAAGCCTGCCGAAGCGACGAAGGATAAGGCAACGATCCTGGCGACCGCGTCCCCTTCAACAAGCAGCTCTGACAGCAGCCCCGAGCTGTCTGCCACTGTCATGGCGGCGGCTGCCGCGGCGGGTGCCGGCGACGATGCGAAGGTCGAGGAAACCAAGATAGCGGCCGAGCCGGTGAAGCAACAGGACATTAAGGTTCCTACCGATCCCGCGCGCTCCAACGACATGTCGACGAAGCCAGAGGAAGCACAAGTATCGCCGCCCGCAGCAGATACCGCGAACGGCAAGGGCGCTGCCGCCCCTGCACCGCAGCCAAATGAGGCCAAGCCGGACAAGACGGCTGTTACTTCATCGGACACAGCATCTTCCGGTGAAGCCAAGGCCGATCCTGCTCCGGACAACCGGATACCAGCCGATCAGATCGATAGGCAAACGGCGGCGGCCGAACATCGAACCCTATCGCCGGTATCGCCGCAGCAGCAGGCTCAGCCCATGCCTCAGTCTGAACCTCAACCTCAATCCGAACAGGCAGCGATTGATCCCGCATCCAAGCCGCAGGAGCAGACGACGACGATCGAACTCGTCCGTCCCTTCTCCGATCAGGCTGGTATATTGACTATCGGCGGTAGAAGCGTGCAGCTCACCGGTATCATTCCGACCGATGTCGATCGGATGTGTACCGGCCCGAGCGGAAAGGACTGGCCCTGCGGCCAGGCAGCACGCACGGCATTCCGCATGTATCTGCGCGGACGCTCCATCGATTGCGACGTGCCCGATGCCAATTGGAAAGGCACGGCCAAGGGCGCCTGCCGCTATGTCCGGGTCGATCTCAGCGCCTGGCTGGTCCGCTTCGGCTGGGCCGATCCGGAGCCTGGTTCGCCGCTCGCGGCTCTCGTCGATGAAGCCAAGGAAAAGAAGCGCGGCATCTACGGCGACGACCCACGCAAGGGCGGAAAATCGACGCTTGCACCGCCTCCGGCCAAGGAAGACCCGCTCAATCCCATCTGACGCCTTGCTTCCGCCACTACAGCGCCTGCGCGTCATATATGACGCGCAGGCGCTGTAGCACTTTTAATCGGCTGTATAATTTTGTCCTTAAATCGGTACCGATTTAAGGAATTATGCAGTAGCTTTTGCCATGAGATACGCGACTTTTCAGTCTGCCAAATTCAAAGGACTTCGCCTGTCATGAACAAGCCGCTTTCTGCTCACGAGGCCCTGATCTACGTTATGGTACTGGCCTCGGCCGTCGACCGCACGATGAACGACCGGGAACTCAGCCGCATCGGAGAGCTCATTCACGCCCTGCCGGTCTTCAAGGGGTTCGACGACGAGAAGCTGATTTCCGTGTCCCGCGATTGCGCCAAGCTGCTTTCGAACAATGAGGGATTGGACATCGTGCTCGAAACCGTGCGCGATACGCTTCCCGCACGTCTGTACGACACGGCCTATGCGCTCGCCGTCGAGGTCGCTTCGGCCGACCTGTCAGTCAAGGCCGAGGAGCTACGCCTGCTCAGCCTGCTCCGCGACCGCCTGGGCCTCGACAAACTGACCTGTGCGGCCATCGAGCGCAGCGCCATCGCCCGCTATCGCAAGGCCTGAGGTATCACGCATTCCGGACGGAAAAACGCTGCGCGGTTTCCTGAAATTACTGAATCAGTAAAGCCCGTAAGGAAAATAGCGCAGATAGATTTCCTGCAGCCTGCCATCCCGTGAGAGGGTGGCAAGCGCATGATTGATCGCCGCCGTCAGATCGGCATCCTGCTGGCGCAGCATGATGGTCATGCCTTCGCCGAGAAATTGCTGCGACAGGTAGGGACCGTCAAAAAGGGCGCAGCATTTTTCCGCCGCCGGCGACGAGACCCAGAAGGAAAGCTGCAGGCCATCGGCAAATGCCGCATCGACCTTGCCGTCCTTGACGGCGGCCAGAAGCCCGTCCTTGTCATCGAAGGGCACCGGCTTGATCGCCGGGAAGAAGGCCGCCAGCATCGCCGCATGCACCGTTCCCTTGACGACGCCGACCGGATGTCCCGACAGCGAGGCGGCGGTCGTGCCGCTGATCGATGCCTTGAGATTGCGCACGAAGCGGGCCGGCAACATCAGGAAAGGCCGTGAAAAGGCGAAAGTCTTGCGCAGCTCGGGCGTAACCGCCACGCCGGCGATGATGGCATCGCCTTGCGAAGCGGCAAGTGCACCCTGCAATTCGCCGAAGGGCAAGGCCTGGATCTGGCATTTGTCCGATATTGCCAGCTCATCGCAGATCTTGCGCGTCAGCTCGACATGGAAGCCGGTGAGCTTGCCATTCTGATCGAGGAAGTTGAAGGGCGGAAAGTCGATCGACGTCAGGAAGCGCAGCCTGACCAATGAGGACAGATCCGGCTTCGGCAGGCGCTCACGCGCATCGAACAGGATCGGCAGGCTCTGCGGCTTCGTCTCCTGAGCGGCAACCGGCACGGTGCAGGATAGAGCGATCAAGGCCGCAAGCGTCAGGTGCCGGGCGACTGACATGATCGACGAAAGGCAAACACGCATGGTCTGGATACGGCCTCCGGTCGTGGATGCACATTCTGATTCACCAATCCGATGTAGCAGAGACAGGCCGCAGGGGGAATATCGCGCGATTAATGATGACTGAAACGGCGCTGGGATGGGTGGCTTTGGAGCCTTTTACTTTTTCGGCAGAACGAGCCGTTCAATCTTTCCCGACCGGCTGCCTTCAGCTTCTCCGCGCCGCTTCAACAGTCTCGCCGGAGCGCCGACATAGATGCCGTAAGGCTTGGTCCGGCCCTTGACGACGGCGTTGGCGCCGATAACGCATCCCTTGGCGATATGGGAGCCACCGAGGATCTTGGCGCCCGCCCCTATCCAGACATCGTCCTCAATGACGATCGGCTTCTTCGTCACGCCCTGAAGGCGGATCGGCTGCGAGATGTCATCGAAATTGTGATCGAAGGAGACGACCATTGCATGGGCGGCGATGCGCACATCATTGCCAATCACAATCCCGCCGCGGCCGAGCAGAATGCTGTAGTCGTTGAAGGAGACATGATTGCCGATTTCGATGCTGCCTTCTTGCGCATCGATGATGACGCCCTTGCGGAAATGCACTCTTTCCCCGATGCGGACATCGCCCCGCTTCCAGATGATTTTGGTGCCGAGAGGTACTTTGGTGCTGCGGGCAATCTTCAGCGCACCGCTTCGAAAGAGTGCTCTCAACCTGTAAAACCATGCAATGCCACGCATTTCGACGCTCCTGACAAGGAGCGCCCGTTCTTACACGCTTGTCTGACGCCCGCCTGAATGCGCTACAGATGGCGATGCGGCAGTGCATTCACAAGTGCCGTCCCATTGCCCGTGCTGTTCAGATGCGCGCGGCAAGGCCTGTGATCAACGCAATCACGCCGAAGCCCGCGGCCCCTGTACAGACGGCAACCCAGCCGCCGAAATCCCAGGCAGTTCCGGCAAGAGCCGATCCCAGCGCGCCGCCGAGAAAGAATATGCCGACAAAGAGGCCGTTGATGCGACCGCGGGCTTCCGGCTTCAGGAGATTGACGGCGCGACGACCCAGGGTCTGATCGCCGGTGACGCCGACATCGAGCAAGACCGCGCTGACGCCCAGAAGGATCAATAGTGCCACAGAGTCGCCGGACCGTATTCCACCCACCCAGGCAGCCAACGCCATAGCGGCAAGCACGATCAGATGCGACGCCAATGTCGCCGTCCGTGTCCAGCCCCTGTCGCCCATGCGGCCGAAGACAGAGGTCGCCGCTGCACCACCGGCGCCAACGAGGGCAAACAGCGCGATGCCGGACTGGCCGAGTGAAAATGGCGGCTGCGCCAGACGCAGGGCGACGGAGGTCCAGAACAGGCTGAAACTCGCCATCATCAAGGCTGCAGTGAAGGCACGCAGCCGCAGCACCGGCTCCTCCCGCAGGAGCCCGAAGAGCGAACCGATCAAGGCCCCGTAACTCGCGTTGATCAGAGGGCGCCGCTCCGGCAGGCGTAAGGCAAGCACAGCGGCGAGCAGCGCAAGCGTTGCGGCACTCAGAGCATAGAAACTTCTCCAGCCCCAAAAGTCGGCAATCAAGCTCGCCAGAGGGCGCGAGACAAGAATGCCGACCATGACGCCGCTCATGACATTGCCGATAACCTGGCCACGATGTTCAGGCGGCGCCATCGCTGCCGCGATCGGCACGAGGATTTGGATGGCGGAACAAGCCGCTCCCAGCAGGAAGAGGAAGATCAGAAGGCTCCAGCCCGTCGGTGCGAAGGCGGCGGCAATAGCCATGACCAGAGCCGAGAGAAGCATGCGCAGCACGAGCTGCCGGTTTTCCATGAGATCCGCCAGCGGCACCAGAAAGAACAGGCCGGCGGCATAGCCGAGCAGCGAGGCCATGGCCACCAGGCCGGCACCGCTTTCGGAAAAGCCGAGCGACGGGCCGATGATGCCGATCAGCGTCTGAGGCGCGAAGAGATTGAGGATGATGACGCCGGTAGCGATGGCGAACAACAAGGTCGAAGGAGCGGCCGCCGTTGTGGAAACCTCTCCCTCCGGCTCGCTCGTCATGCGTTCGGGGACTTGCGACATGAGCTCTCCAATAATCCTTGATAATAAAGATAGCCATGTTTATCGCTTTGTCGCATAATGCAGCAATTGAAATGAACTAATAATGATTATGCGAGTTCGGCATGAACATTCATGATCTGGAAGCCTTCGTCGCCGTGGTGGAAACGGGTTCGATCGTTGCCGCCTCGGCGCGCATCAATCTGACCCAGCCCGGCATCACCCGACGCATACAGAACCTGGAAGACAGCCTCGGCATCGCCTTGCTCGACCGGCAGTCGAAGCCCCTACGGCCGACCGCGGCGGGACGCGAAGCCTATGAGCATGGGCGCCGCGTGTTGCGCTCGCTCGACGATCTCAAGGCCGGCGTTTCGCCCGGCGGCGCGATCGGCGGCGAATTCCGTCTCGGGATCATGCCCTATCTCTCCGAAGCGGCCTTATCCGCTCCGCTTGATGAATTGCGCAGCCAGTTTCCGCAATTGACGCTGCGCATTGTCACCGGCTGGTCGCCGCAGCTGATCGAGCAAGTCGCTCATAGCCAGCTCGATGCAGCAACCGTCTGCTTGGCGGAAGGGTTGCAGCCGCCAGATAATGTCGTCGGCGAGATGCTCGGAGTCCATGCCGTCATTCTCGTCGCGGCGCCGTCGCTCGGCGTTCCCAAGCAACCGAGACTGGAAGATCTCTCCCGTTTTCCCTGGATCATGAACCAGAGCGGCTGCGGCTTTCGCGCCTTCATTCAGCATCGCTTCGAAGCCGAACGTCTGCCCTTTGATGTCGGGGTCGAGGCCATGAGCGCCGATCTGCGCATGTCGCTGGTCGCACGCGGGCTCGGCATTGGCGTCCTGACGCCGGCCGCACTGACGGACAGCCGCTGGCGCAATGCCGTCGAGATCGTCGAAGCACCGGATTTCAGCCCGGAAGTCGTCAACTGGCTGGTGCATCGTCCGCCGGCCGGGCGGCTGGCGCGACCGATCGCAATCTTTGGAGATGCGCTAAAGGAAGCGCTGAAATCGAAGAAACCGCTTCTGACGTGAAGATTATGGAGCGGGCGAAGGGAATCGAACCCTCGTATTCAGCTTGGGAAGCTGCTGCTCTGCCATTGAGCTACGCCCGCCTGACACCCTGAGATGTCCAACAGTTGGCGGCCCCTGTCAAGATCAGTGAACCGGCTTCTCCCGTCTTCAATGGATCAATCACCGCCGACGGGCATCGGAAATGTACTTGGCCATTAAAACACGTTTCCTAGCAATGGCGCGGCAGAATAAGAAACATTGCGGGAAGTATCATCGTTCCGAACAAGGCGCCGTTCGAAATATATGGCAGAAGACGTTTGCGCTTCGGCTTTTTGCGACTTCTCGGTTTCGGAAGAGGGCCGTACGGGCCTTCACCATTTGACTGAAAATAAAAGAAACCAATTGCCATATGTATCAGCACGGCGACAACGGCGATCGATAGTATGACAACGGTGCGAGCCCATGCACTCGCGGCGCATTCCACCTGCCGATCGTCTATGTTGAGACCCGTAGCAATCTTGACGACTCCGATAACCGGCAAATACGCGAACAAATACACGAGCATCATATATGCCGCCCCGAGCCGGCCGGTTGGATCACTCGGTAATTTCATATCCGCCCATCCGAATAGACAGCTGAGACTTCCATTTATCGCCACAAATTTATCCCACGAGATGTGGGGGCGCTCTGCTTCCACCACAAGATGAGTTCATTACATTCTTTGCGCGAGATTATAGCAAAAGGGGCGCCTGATATTCATCGGACGTCCCAGTAGACAGCACCTATCGCTTTCCCAAAAAGGGTCACTAGAGCCGGAAGTGCTTCGAGAGCTTCAGGCCCTGTGCCTGATAGTTCGAGCCGAGGCCGGAGCCGTAGAGGCTGCTCGGCTGTTCCAGCATGTGTTCGTAGATCAGGCGGCCGACGATCTGGCCGTCTTCCAGAATGAAGGGTACTTCGTGGCTGCGCACTTCGAGCACGGCGCGGCTGCCGCGGCCGCCGGCCGGCGCATGGCCGAAGCCGGGATCGAAGAAGCCGGCATAGTGGACGCGGAATTCGCCGACCAGCGGATCGAACGGCGTCATTTCGGCGGCGAAATGCGGGGGAACATGCACCGCCTCGCGCGAAACGAGGATGTAGAATTCGTCGGGATCGAGGATCAGCTCGGTACGGCCGCGGCTATAGAGCGGCTCCCAGAAATCGAAAATATCGTGCTGGGCCTTCTTGTCGACATCGACGACGGCCGTGTGATGCTTGCCGCGATAGCCGATCAGCCCTTCCTTGTCGCCGGCAAGGTCGATCGACAGAGCGATGCCGCCGCCGGTGATGTTCGGCTTCTTGCTGGCAACCAGTGTTTCGCTCTCGTGCAGCGCCAGCAATTCCGGCTCGGTGAGCAGGGCCTGGCCGACGCGGAAGCGGATCTGCGACAGGCGCGAGCCGCGGCGCACGACGATCGGGAAGGTACGCGGGCTGATTTCGAGATAGAGCGGGCCGGAATAGCCGGCTGGGATCTTGTCGAACTCCTGCGCCCGGTCGGTGATGACGCGGGTGAAGATGTCGAGACGGCCGGTCGAGCTCTTCGGATTGGCCGATGCCGACATATCTTCGGGCAGGTCGAGGCGCTCCATCAACGGCACGATATAGACGCAGCCGGTTTCCAGCACCGCGCCTTCCGAGAGATCGACGACATGCAGCTTCAGCCGGTCGAGCTTGTCGGCGACCAGATGCGACGGGCCGGGCATGAAGCTGGCGCGGACGCGGAATGCATGCGAGCCGAGCCTGAGGTCGAGGCTTGCCGGCTGGATCTGATCGACGTCCAGTTCTCTCTCGCTCGTCAGCCGGCCTGTTTCAAACAGCGCTGCAATGGCCCGGTCGGCCAGAATTCCAGTATTGCGAGCCATCATGCTTCTCTCATAATTTGCCGCAGACAAAACCAAACTCAGGGAATTGACGCAAGCCGTCAACGGCAGTATTGCAACTTATCCCGTGGTGATTTGGCCGGTCGGCTTGCAGCCACGTTAAACAAATGGCTAAAAAGACCGGGGTTGAACCGGTCTGCT
Source organism: Martinezella sp. CNPSo 3959 (assembly GCF_057784355.1). Taxonomy (NCBI): domain Bacteria; kingdom Pseudomonadati; phylum Pseudomonadota; class Alphaproteobacteria; order Hyphomicrobiales; family Rhizobiaceae; genus Martinezella; species Martinezella sp. CNPSo 3959. The sequence goes on along the minus strand of NZ_JBXSOV010000004.1, from coordinate 38,192 downwards.
TTTGCGACCGGTTTTTTTGTTTTGAAAGTGGTGATGGCATGAGCAAGACTTGGCGCCCCGCAACCCAGCTCGTTCACGGCGGAACACTCCGCTCGCAATTCGGCGAGACCTCCGAAGCAATCTATCTGACCCAGGGCTTCGTCTATGACACCTCGGAAGCGGCGGAAGCCCGCTTCAAGGGCGAAACGGATGGGTTCATCTACGCCCGCTACGGCAGCCCGACCAACGACATGTTCGAAAAGCGCATGTGCGCTCTGGAAGGCGCTGAAGACGCCCGCGCCACCGCTTCGGGTATGGCCGCTGTCTCGGCCGCCATCCTCTGCCAGCTTAAGGCCGGCGATCATATCGTTGCAGCCCGCGCCCTCTTCGGCTCCTGCCGCTGGGTGGTCGAGACGCTCGCGCCGAAATACGGCATCGAATGCACGCTGGTCGATGGCCGTTTCACCGAGAACTGGGAAAAGGCCATCCGCCCGAACACCAAGGTCTTCTTCCTCGAAAGCCCGACCAACCCGACGCTGGAAGTGGTCGATATCGCCGCTGTCGCCAAGCTCGCCAACCAGATCGGCGCCAAGGTCGTGGTCGACAACGTCTTTGCAACGCCGCTCTTTCAGAAGCCGCTGGAACTCGGCGCTCATATCGTCGTCTATTCCGCCACCAAGCATATCGACGGCCAGGGCCGTTCGCTCGGCGGCGTCATCCTCTCCGACAAGCAGTGGATCGACGAGAACCTGCAGGACTATTTCCGCCATACCGGACCGGCCATGTCGCCCTTTACCGCGTGGACGCTGCTGAAGGGCATCGAGACGCTGCCGCTGCGCGTTACACAGCAGACGGCGAATGCCTCCAAGGTTGCCGATTTCCTCGCCGAGCAGACCAACAAGGTCGCCCGCGTGATCTATCCAGGCCGCAAGGACCATCCGCAGGCCGATATCATCGCCAAGCAGATGAGCGGCGGCTCGACGCTGGTCGCCTTCGAGCTGAAGGGTGGCAAGGAAGCGGCCTTCAAGCTGCAGAACGCGCTTGAAATCGTGAAGATCTCCAACAATCTCGGCGACTCGAAGAGCCTGATCACGCATCCTGCCACGACCACGCACAAGAACCTTACCGACGAGGCCCGCGCCGAGCTCGGCATTTCGCCGGGCACCGTGCGCTTCTCCGCCGGCATCGAGGACAGCGCCGATCTGGTCGAGGATTTCGCCCGCGCTCTCGAGCAGGTTTCCGCCTGATATCCGTCGAGCCGCCCGGATTTTCTCCGGGCGGCTCGATTGCCCTTGGACAATTGGCAGCCCGTCAGATGGCGACCTTGAATTCCACCAGGCCGTTGTTCAGGAAGACCATCTTGTCGAACAGCTTGAGATCCAGCGGATTCGGCAGGCGAACATCCGCAAGATCGGGCACGGGCTTCAACGCGGGATCGTAGGAACGGTCGATCTGCGAGATGAAGACGACGATAATGCCTCTGACGCGCGCAAACGCCTTCAATATCTGAACCTGGATCATTAATTCCGGATTCTCCCGCTTCTGATCCAGCAGCTGCAGAAAATCGACCACCGCCAATGTACCGGGCGCCGCCGCAGTCAGCCTCTCCACGATATAATTGGCGCTGATGGCATCCGAATTGTCGAACTCGAATAGATCAGCAAATTCCGCATGATCGGCACCGATGACCGGAAAACGGTCCAGAACGACCTTTTCGGTGTCTTCCAGCGTGAAGAAGATGCCACGATTGCCAGCCTTCATGGCTTCGACGGCGAGCCTCAGGCTCATCAGGGTCTTGCCGTGACCGCGCCGTGCGCCGATCAGCACCAGATCGCCTGGGCTTAAACGCGAATACAGCTCGCCGACGGGCACGGCTGAGTTCGTTTTGCTCGCAAGCAAACTCCAGCCTCCGAAACCCTCGACGGCCGCGACACGATCCAGCGCGGCGTGCAAGGGGATGTTCTGCTGGCGGGACAGGAGCCTCGCCTTACGTTTCAAATGATAAACAGGGGCAGAAAGCCTCATATAAACCTCCTATTGCGAGCAATGACCGCAACCCCTCCTTATGCCAGGCGCTCAAACAGTCGGTTTGGATATCGACGGCCCTGCATGAAATATACTTTCCCGAACGGAGGGGGGAGGCATGGGCGATGCCAGAATCAGATGATAGCCGAAATCCTCCTGCAGGGAAATCTCATCCAAGCCCTGTCAGAGGAACATATAAAAGGAATGGGGGTTATATGGCCCGGAGGTTTTGATGCCGGGCGATCAGGTTGACCGTCGATCACAGAAGTCCACGGACAATCGTGGCAAGCGTTTCCTGAGTACGGAGGATGCGCCTACCTCTACTCCGGCAGATAAGATCAAATCACGGTGACCTAGGATACTTGGAGATGACTTCGTTAACCTTCAACATGAACCGCAATAGCTGGAATCGAAACCGTCCCAACCGTTCACGCAAGATTTCATTACGTCGTTCCTTGACGGAAAGCATCGGTTATAGGATACCGCTAAATATCCTGCACTTTGCGGGAATGGTGGAAAGCGGATAATATGCCGCAAACTTGAAAATGCTGAAACGGCGATGCGGCTTCAAGGAGCTCTCGACGTTTCAGGGCAGTGGCAAGGTGTCAGGCATGTATCGCGCCCTAACACGCGACATCGAGGTGGTTGTAGAGCCGTTTTATCTGGAGGAGCAATCCGATCCGGATGATGACCGTTATGTCTGGGGATACCGCATCGTCATTTCCAACCACTCGAAGGAAGCCGTGAAGCTGGTAACGCGCTATTGGCACATCACCGACATGAACGGCATCGTGGATGAAGTGACAGGCCCCGGCGTGGTCGGGGAGCAGCCGCACCTGAAGCCCGGCGATACCTATGAATATTCCTCGGGCTGCCCACTGGATACACCGTCAGGGATGATGTTCGGTCATTACCAGATGGAAACGGACGGCGGGGAGCAATTCCATGTCAAGATCCCCGCCTTTTCACTGGATACGCCCAACCTGCTGCGTACGCTGAACTGAGCGACCTCAGGCCACCTCTATTTCCGACACTTCGAAGCGATAGGTCGTCGAGCAGAACTCGCAGGTGACGGCGATCTCGCCATTCTCCTGGCTGGCCTCGATCTCCTCGGCTGTGAAACCTTTCAGGACGCCCTTCAGCTTGTCGCGCGAGCACGAACAGCGGTCATAGACGGCCTTCGGTTCATAGACGCGTACGCCGCGCTCGTGGAAGAGGCGATAGAGAAGCCGCTCGGTGCCGACCTGCGGATCCGTCAGCTCATCTGCATCGATGGTTTCCACCAGGCTGCGCGCTTCCGCCCAGGCATCGTCCTCGGCATGATTACGCGCGCCGGTATCGCCATCGCCGCCATGCAGGTCCGGCTGGCGCATGCGCTCGGGCGCTTCCGGCAAGAACTGCGCGATCAGGCCGCCGGCACGCCAGCGGTGACGCGGCTTGCCGTTCTCATCGCGATCGAAGAGCTCTGCAGCACCCAGACGCACGCGCGTCGGGATCTGTTCCGACTGGCGGAAATACGTGCCGGCAATCTCCTCCAGCGAAGCGCCATCAAGCGCGACAATGCCCTGATAAGGCTGACTGAAGCGGCCCTGATCGATGGTAAAAGCGAGCACGCCCTTGCCCAGCAGCTGCTCAGGCTCGGTTCTGCCTTCCGCAACTGCCTTTGCCAGCGCTTCTTCATTGAAACGCGCATAGGCCCGGACGTTTTCCGGCGTCGAGAAATCGGCGACCAGAAGGTCGACGGGACCGTCGCCCTTGGTCTGCACGGTGAACTTGCCTTCGAATTTCAGCGACGTACCGAGCAGGACGGTCAGGACAATGGCCTCGGCGAGAAGCCGCGCAACCGGCGTCGGATAATCGTGCCGGGCAAGGATCGTGTCCAGCAGAGGACCGAGCTGCACGGCACGGCCGCGCACATCCAAACCTTCCACCTGGAAGGGAACGACATGATCGTCACCGGCGAAATCGAACTGACCCAGCGAGGCGGCATTTTCTGCCATTAGCTTACTCCTACTGCGCCCGCGCCCTTGAGACGCGGCTTGATATCTTCAGATCGCGCCCAGGCACCAAGCAAGAATCGACTTTTGCGCATGAAGGCGGTTTTCCGCCTCATCAAAGACAACGGATTGCGGGCCATCGATCACCTCGTCCGTCACCTCCTCCCCGCGATGGGCGGGCAGGCAATGCATGAACAACGCGTCTTTGCCGGCCTGTGCCATCAAAGCCTTGTTGACCTGATAGGGCTGGAAGACGTTGTGACCGCGTGCCCGGTGCTCCTGATTCATGGAAACCCAGGTATCGGTTACCACGCAATCGGCGCCGGCGACCGCACGGTCTGCATCATGCGAGAGCATGATTTCGGCGCCCTCGTTGCGGGCCCAGTTCAGATAGTGATCCTTCGGCTCGGAACCAAGGGGTACCGCCATATTCATGCGATAGCCGAAACGGGCGGCCCCTTCGATCAGCGAATGCAGCACGTTATTGCCGTCTCCGGTCCAGGCAAGCGTCTTGCCCTTGATCGGGCCGCGATGCTCTTCGAAGGTCATGATATCGGCCATGATCTGGCAGGGATGCGTGTCGTCGGTCAGCGCATTGATGACCGGAACGGTCGCATGTTCCGCCAGCTCCAGCAGGCGGGAATGATCGGTCGTGCGGATCATGATCGCATCGACATAGCGCGACAGCACTTTCGCCGTATCGCCGATCGTCTCGGCGCGGCCAAGCTGCATTTCGGTGCCGGAGAGGAACAGCGTCTCGCCGCCGAGCTGCCGCATGCCGACGTCGAAGGAGACGCGGGTTCGGGTGGACGGCTTCTCGAAGATCATCGCCAGCATCTTGCCGGCAAGCGGCTTGTCGGCCGTGCCGGCCTTCTGCGCGCTCTTTCGGACGATCGCGTCATCGATGATGTTGCGCAGATCGGCAGCCGGGACGGCAGAGAGATCGAGAAAGTGTTTCGGAGAAGCCATGTCCTTACCTGTACTCCAGAAAAAACAATAACGCCCGCGTGGGGCAGGAACGCCCCGACAGCGGGCGTTGAATTCAAGCCGATTTCTTGGTGCGGGCAGCGCGCGCACGCTCGGCAGCGCGCTCCAGGCGAGCGAAACCTTCGCGTGCTTCCTCGGCAGTGACGACCAGCGGCGGCAGCAGGCGGATGACGTTATCGCCGGCCGGAACGCCGAGCAGACGCTCGGCACGGATCGCCTGCAGCAGGTCCGCCTGCGGAATGGCCGCCTTGATGCCGAGCATCAGGCCTTCGCCGCGAACGTCCTCGATGATGTCAGGAAAACGATCCTTGAGCGAGGCGAGCCCCTGGCGGAAGACCAGCGAGACATCGCGCACATGCTGCAGGAAGCCTTCGGCAAGCACGATATCGAGAACCGCATTGCCGACTGCCATGGCAAGCGGATTGCCGCCATAGGTCGAGCCATGCGTGCCGGCCTTCATGCCGGAAGCAGCTTCTGCCGTCGCAAGGCACGCACCGAGCGGGAAACCGCCGCCGATACCCTTGGCGACCGCCATGATGTCAGGCTTGATGCCGGACCATTCATGGGCAAAGAGCTTGCCGGTACGGCCGACACCGCACTGAACTTCGTCGAGGATCAAAAGCAGGCCGTGCTCATCGCAGATCTCCCGCAGCCCCCGCAGGAATTCGTTGGTCGCCGGGCGGATGCCGCCCTCGCCCTGAACCGGCTCGATCAGGATCGCAGCCGTCGCATCCGTGATGGCGGCGCGCACGGCATCGAGATCGCCGAACTCCACCTGGTCGAAGCCCGGTGCCTTCGGGCCGAAGCCTTCGATATACTTCTCCTGGCCACCGGCGGCGATCGTTGCGATGGTGCGGCCGTGGAAGGCGCCTTCGAAGGTGATGATATGGAACTTCTCGGGATGCCCCTTGGCGAACTGATAGCGCCGCGCAGTCTTGATGGCGCACTCCAGCGCCTCCGCGCCCGAATTGGTGAAGAACACCTTGTCGGCGAAGGTCACCTCCGTCAGCCGCTTCGACAGCTTCTCCTGGCCGGGCACCTCATAGAGGTTGGACAGGTGCCAGACCTTGTCGGCCTGCGCCTTCAGCTCGGCGACAAGATGGGGATGAGCATGACCGAGCGAATTGACCGCGACGCCGGCTGCGAAATCGAGGTAGCGTTCGCCATTCTCAGTGACCAGCCAGACGCCCTCGCCTCGCTCGAACCGCAGCGGAGCGCGCAAGTAGGTGTCGTAAAGCGGCGTGGTCTCGGCCATGGCCATATCTCCTGATCACAACTTTAAGGACCGATCGCTTCCATTTGATGAAACGGGTCCGAAAAAATCAAAAATGCCGCCTTGCGGCGGCTTGGGCACTATTGATGTTTTGCACCGCGATGTCAACAAAACTGCCGTTTTAGCAGGTGCGAGAAAACGCTTGCCGGCAAAAGAGATGCATCGGGCGGCGCCTATGGCAGAAATGCCACGCCCGGACAGCAAGTTGGGGAAAACCTCGAAATCGATTCCTCAAGATTCCCGCGACTCTTGTCACGGAGTCAGCCTCACACTAGGTTAAAAACCAATTGCTAGACTGCATGCGGCGGAACTAGTCACCACAATTTTAGAGCGTTTCGCGCCTCGATACCATGCGAGGCAATGGTGAGGGATTCTGCCATCGGAAACGCGACAGCGGAGACAGGGCATGAATTGGACAGACGAACGCGTCGAGAAGCTGAAAAAGCTATGGTCCGAAGGATTGAGCGCCAGCCAGATCGCTGCGCAGCTCGGTGGCGTGAGCCGTAATGCCGTTATCGGCAAGGTACATCGCCTGAACCTCCCCGGCCGAGCGAAGGCGGGCGGCACGACAACCGCAGCGCGCACGCCGAAGCGAAGCGCAGCGGCACCTCGCGCTGCGACCTACGGATCGCGCGTTGCTACCCGCACGGTGGTTGCCCGCCAGCAGGGCGCAACCATGCTGAAGGAAGAGATCGAGATCGATTCCGTCAATGAAATCCAGTATCGCCCGGCATCGAACGTCGTCGTTCCGATCTCCCGCCGCCTCGGCCTGACGGAACTGACGGAGCGCACCTGCAAGTGGCCGGTCGGCGATCCGCTGAAGGACGATTTCCATTTCTGCGGCAACGAAAGCCCAGATTCATCGCCTTACTGCACCTACCATCAGCGCCTGGCCTACCAGCCGGTGCATGAACGCCGTCGGCCAGCGCAACCACGCGGCTGAGACGCGCCATCGATGAGATAAAAGAAACGGGCCCTTGGGGCCTGTTTTCTGTTTCCGCCGCTATGTTGAATGCCTGATCGGGGATACCCGATCAGGCCTCCATGGAGTAGCCCGCGCCGCGAACGGTGCGGATGACATCCTGCATATTGGAGAAATTGAGCGCCTTGCGCAGGCGGCCGACATGGACGTCGACCGTGCGTTCGTCGACGTAGATATCGTGACCCCATACGCCGTCCAGCAGCTGCGAACGCGAGAAGACGCGGCCCGGCGAGGACATCAGGAACTCCAGCAGGCGGAATTCCGTGGGCCCCAGCCGCACTTCGCGGCTCTTGCGGTGGACGCGATGGGTTTCGCGATCCAGCTCGATATCGCCGCAGCGCAGCACCGTGGAGAGAACCTCCGGGCGGGCACGCCGCAGCATCGCCTTGACGCGGGCCATCAGCTCCGGCGTCGAGAACGGCTTGACGACATAATCGTCCGCGCCGGTCGAAAGCCCGCGCACGCGCTCGCTTTCCTCGCCGCGCGCCGTCAGCATGATGATCGGCAGACGCTCCGTCTCCGGCCGCATACGCAGCCGGCGGCAGAGCTCGATGCCGGACACGCCGGGGAGCATCCAGTCGAGGATCAGGAGATCGGGGATGCGCTCCTGGAGACGCAGCTCGGCCTCATCGCCTCTGAGGATCGTGTCTACCTCGAAGCCTTCGGCCTCAAGATTGTAGCGCAGCAGAACGCTGAGCGCTTCCTCGTCTTCTACAACAGCAACTCTCGGAACCATGCGCCTATGGTCTCCTTTCTTCGCTTTCGGATTATTCCGTCACTGCGCCGACGGTATTGGCGGTATCGTCCTTCGGGCGCTCGCCTTCCGGCTGCGCGCCCGTCGCCATGTAATAGATCGTCTCGGCGATGTTGGTGGCATGATCGCCGATGCGCTCGATGTTCTTGGCGCAGAAAAGAAGATGCGTGCAGGTGGTGATGTTGCGCGGATCTTCCATCATGTAGGTCAGCATCTCGCGAAAGAGCGAGGTGTACATGGCGTCGATTTCCTCGTCGCGTTCGCGGATCGACACGGCCTTGTCCGGCGAGCGGGTCGCGTAGACATCCAGAACTTCCTTGAGCTGGCTCAGCGCCAGTTCGGAGAGATGCTCGATGCCGCGAGCGAGACGGCGCGGGACACCGGTGCCCTGGACGGCGATGACGCGCTTTGCGGTGTTCTTGCCGAGATCGCCGACGCGCTCCAGATCGGAGGCGATGCGGATCGAGCCCATGATTTCACGCAGGTCAGCCGCCATCGGCTGACGGCGGGCGATGGTGACGATCGCCTTGTCGCCGACTTCGCGCTCGGCATGATCGAGAACGACGTCGTCGGAGATGACCTTCTGGGCCAGGGCAGTGTCGCTGTTGACCAGCGCGCGTACGCTGTCGCTAACCATCTGCTCTGCCAGGCCGCCCATTTCAGCAATGCGGCGCGTCAGGAACTTCAGGTCTTCGTCATAGGCAGAGAGAATGTGAGTGGAGACCATTTTTCTATCCTCAAGGTGAACTGTGTGAAATGAGCCGCGCGCCTGACATCATCAACCAAAACGGCCCATGATGTAATCCTGCGTGCGGAAATCGTCGGGATTGGTGAACATCTTATCGGTGTCGTTCTCCTCGACCAGGTGGCCGAGATGGAACATTGCGGTACGCTGCGAGACGCGGGCTGCCTGCTGCATGGAGTGCGTCACGATGACGATGGTGAAATTCTCCCGCAGTTCGTGGATGAGATCCTCAACCTTGGCGGTTGCGATGGGGTCGAGCGCCGAGCATGGCTCGTCCATCAGGATGACTTCCGGACTGACCGCGACGGCGCGGGCGATGCACAGACGCTGCTGCTGACCGCCGGACAGGCTCGTGCCGGCATCATGGAGCCGATCCTTCACCTCGCCCCAGAGACCGGCCTTCTGAAGACTGCGCTCGACGATATGCTCGAGATCGGCCTTTGAGCGATGCAGGCCATGGATGCGCGGGCCGTAGGCGACGTTCTCATAGATGGACTTCGGAAACGGGTTGGGCTTCTGGAAGACCATGCCGACGCGGGCGCGCAACTCCACCACGTCGATGCTGTCGTCGTAGACATCCTGATCGTCGAGCGTGATCTTGCCGGTGACGCGGCAGGTCTCGATCGTATCGTTCATGCGATTGAGGCAGCGCAGGAAGGTGGACTTGCCGCAACCGGAAGGGCCGATCAAAGCCGTAACCGTATTCGCGCGGATCTTCAAATTGACGTCAAAGAGCGCCCGCTTGTCGCCGTAGAACACAGAAACGTCCTGGCCGATCATCTTGTAGGGGATCGTCATCATCTTCCTGGACAATGCTTTTTCGCTGGCGGCTTCCGTCATCATGTTCATTTCGTGCGCCCTCCCTTACCAGCGCCGCTCAAAGCGGCGGCGCAGCAGGATGGCGCCGATGTTCATCGCGACGAGGAAGAAGAGAAGCACGATGATGGCACCCGACGTCCTTTCGACAAAGGCCCGCTCGGCTTCGCTCGCCCACATGTAGATCTGCACCGGCAGCGCCGTCGAAGGTTCGAGCGGCGATGCCGGATAGTTGGCGACGAAAGCGACCATGCCGATCAGAAGCAGCGGCGCAGTCTCGCCAAGCGCGTGCGCAAGCCCGAGGATCGTGCCCGTCAGAATGCCCGGCATCGCAAGCGGCAACACGTGATGGAAGACCATCTGCATGCGCGATGCACCAAGACCGAGCGCCGCGCTGCGGATCGACGGCGGTACGGCCCGCAGCGCCGAGCGTGTGGCGATAATGATCATCGGCAGCGTCATCAGGCTCAGCACGAGACCGCCGACCAGCGAGGCAGAGCGTGGCAGTCCCATCATGTTGATGAAGACCGAGAGACCCAGCAGGCCGTAGACGATCGATGGGACGGCCGCGAGATTGTTGATGTTGACCTCGATCAGGTCCGTCAGCCGGTTCTTCGGTGCGAACTCCTCCAGATAGATCGAGGCGGCGACGCCGACCGGCAAGGCAAGCACGAGAACGGTCAGCATCAGGTAGAACGAGCCGATCAGAGCGACGCCGAGCCCGGCGGCTTCGGGTCGGCTCGAGTTGCCCGACAGGAAGAGACCGCTGTTGAAGGCCTTGTAAAGCGCACCGCTTTCGCTGAGTTGCTTCATCCAGGCGACCTGGCGGTCGGATATCTTGCGATCCTTCTCATCGACCGTCAGATCGATCTGGCCCTTGTTGGCTGAATCGATATTGGAGCTGGCAAGGAAGGTGACGTTCTGCGTCGTCCCTATGATCGAGGGATTGGCGACGACCCTATCGCGCAGCGCGATCCTGGCACTGTCCGACACCATCGCCGTTGCCTCGCGAACGAGAGCGCGATTGGCCGGATCGATACCAAGCGCCTTCACCAGTGCATCGCGCACCAGTACCGGGTAGTTGGCAGCGATCAGAACCTTCGGATCGCTGGCGCGCTTGGCTGCAGGGTCGATCACCTTCTCGGTGAATTCGATCGGCAAGGTGATCGATGTCTGAACAAAAGCCGTGTAGCCGGTGCGGACCACGGTCGAGACCAAGATCATAAGGAAGACGAGACCGAAAATGACAGCCGTGATCCCATAGGCGCGAAAGCGGCGCTCGGCAGCATAGCGTTTTTTGATACCGATATCACGGCGCACCGACGCACCCGGCGTCAGGTCACGCGGCATGTTGAGCTGAGAGGAGGATACGACACCGCTCATTCGTATTGCTCCCTATATCGACGGACGATGTAGAGCGCGTAGACGTTGAGGCAGAGCGTCAGGCAGAACAGCGTGATGCCGAGAGCGAAGGCGACGAGCGTTTGCGGCGAAGTGAACTCCAGATCGCCGGTCAGCTGGTTGACGATCTTCACGGTGACCGTCGTCATCGGCTCGAAGGGATCGAGCTGCATGCGCGCGGCGACGCCGGCTGCCAGCACCACGATCATGGTTTCACCGATCGCCCGCGACGCAGTCATCAGCAGTGCGCCGACGATGCCCGGAAGGGCGGCCGGCAGCAGAACACGCTTGACCGTTTCCGACCGCGTGGCGCCGAGGCCAAGAGAACCGTCGCGCAGCGAGCGCGGCACGGCCATGATGATATCGTCCGATAGCGAGGAAACGTAAGGGATGAGCATCACGCCCATGACGAAGCCGGCCGTCAAAACGCTCTGTGCCTCGATAAAGCTTCTGTAGTTTCCAGTCATCAGACCGTCGATCTCGGCGGAGATATCGCGCAGGAAGGGGCCGACGGTGACAAGGGCAAAGAAGCCGTAGACGATCGTCGGGATGCCGGCTAGGACCTCCAGCATCGGCTTGGCGATGGAGCGGACGCGCGCCGAGGCATATTCAGCCATGTAGATCGCCGCGAACAGGCCGATGGGCACGGCGAAGAGCATGGCGACGAGCCCGATATAGATCGTGCCCGCCAGCAGCGGGATCAGGCCGAAGGTGCCTGAAGTTTGCGTGCCGGCGCCGGCGAAGCGCGGGTCCCAGACCGTGCCGAAGAAGAACTCGCTGGCCGGCACCATGCCGAAGAAGCGTGCCGCTTCCGAAAGCATGGAAACGACGATGCCGACCGTCGTCAGCACTGCGATGGAGGAAGCGACGATCAGTGCCCCGAGAATGACCTGTTCCACACGATTGCGGGCGCGAAAACGCGGGGCGATGGCGCGAAGGCCATGGGCTGCGCAAAGCAGCGACAGAACGATCGCCACTGCCGACATGACCGTGCGGCTCACTTCGCGCATGCCATTATATTTGTTGACAGCGTCGATCATGTAGCCCGTGGGGCGAACGGCAAGCGGAACGCCCTTCTGCGCCAGCAGCAACTGAAGATCGGCCTTGCCTGCATCGACATCGGCGAGCTCCTGGCTATCGAGCATGCGCATGCCGCGAGCGATGCTGCGCACCATGCCGTAGCTGAGATTGAGTTCAGCCGGCGGCAGAGACTGAACCTCCTCCGGGAAAGATTTCGTCACCAGGCGGTCGATGACGATGGGGCCGGCGATCAGCCAGACGCAGACGAGCGCTAAGGGCGGAAGCACCGCCCAGATAGCGGCATAGGCACCGTGATAGCCGAGCCGGGAATGCATGGACGAGGACCTGCCACCCGACAGCGCAGCCGCCCTCACCCGCCCCAGCACGAAAGCGGAGGCGCCGAAGACCGACAAGCAGAGCAGCAGCAGCGATACACTCATTCCCATTCCCCGGCGAACCCCGGCGTGGCGGAAAGCCGCACCGGTGCCCGACCCTTCCGCATTCACATGATCTTCCCGACCGCGACATCCTTACGGATCTGGTCGCGCTCAGCATCCGGCGCCGGCACGAGGCCATATTCCGCTAGCGGGCTCTCAGGTCCGATCATCTGATCGCTCGTGAAGAAATCGACATATTCCTTGAGCCCAGGGATGACACCCAGATGGGCTTTCTTGACGTAGAAGAACAGCGGCCGCGATACCGGATAGGTGCCATCGGCAATCGTCTGACCCGAAGGCACGATGCCGTTGACGGTGGCTACCTTCAGCTTGTCGGCGTTGTTCTGGAAGAAATACAAGCCGAACACACCGATGCCGTGCTTGTTGGCATTGATACGGGCCAGCGTTTCGGGATAGTCGCCGTCTATATCGACGGCGACGCCATCCTTACGCACGGCAACGCATTTTTTGGCCTGCTGAGCGGCGTCGGAGACTGCAGCCTTGATCACATCGGCGGCGCCCGAAGCCTTGCAGCCGGCGGCAAGCACCTTCTCTTCGAAGACTTCGCGCGTGCCGTGCTTCTCACCCGGAATATAGGTAGCGATTTCAAAATCCGGCAGCGATGGATTGATCTCAGACCACTTCTTGTAGGGGTTGGCGACGAGCTTGCCATCGACGACCACTTCGGCGGCAATCGCCTTATAGAGATCGATGGGCTCGAACCTGATGTCTGGATTGCTCTTGTCGAAGGCAAAGACGATGCCGTCATAGCCGATCTTGATCTGCTGGATATCGGTGACGCCGGCGGCCTTGCAGGCTTGGACTTCGCTGTCCTTGATCGGGCGCGACGAATTGGCGATGTCGATGGAATCCGTTCCGACACCCTTGCAGAATTCCTTCAGGCCGGCTCCGGAGCCGCCAGACTCGACCACAGGAGTCTTGAAATCGGCAAAGGTCTCGCCGAAGGTTTCGGCAACGATCTTGGCATATGGAAATACGGTCGATGAGCCGGCGATCTGAATTTGATCGCGGGCGGTTGCAGTGCCGCAAAGGGCAACCGATGCAACCAACGCAAGAACGGACATTTTCAAAGCATTCACAACGAATCCCCCTGATGAGCTTTGAAGAGCGCCGAGGTGGAGGCCACATCCACTTTTTCAGCAGTCCATTCTTACTGATGAAAACACCGCCCTTTTATGTCAGGCGAGTGAAACAATTATGACAGATTATGTATCTGATATTGTTCTGGTAAATCGCCATCCGAATGAGGATGCGGGGTACTTCTCAGAAGCGAACCGTAAAATCGGTTCCTTTTCCGACTTCCGACTTTACGATCAGCCTGGCACGGTGGCGGGTCAGGATATGCTTGACGATGGCAAGCCCGAGACCGGTCCCCTTCTTGGACCGGCTGTCCTCAACGTTAACGCGATAGAAGCGCTCGGTCAGGCGCGGCACATGTTCTGCGGGTATGCCCGGCCCCTTGTCCGAGACGACCACTTCAACGGCCTGGCCGGCACCGCTGAGTAGCGAAACCTCCACCGACTTGCCTTCCTGGCCGTATTTGCAGGCGTTCTCGATCAGGTTCTCGAAGACCTGCACCAGCTCGTCTCGATCCCCCAATACCTCCACCTTGCCCACCGGCAAATGCAGATTGATGGTGACGTCGAGATCCCCAGCAAGCGGCAGCAGGGAGTCACGCACATGACCGAGCAAGGGGACGAGATCCACCTTCTGATCCGGCGCGATATGCGACTTCAGCTCCAGGCGCGACAGCGACAGAAGATCGTCCACCAGCCTGCTCATGCGCGTCGTCTGATCGAACATGATGCCGAGGAAACGCTGCTGCGCTTTCGGATCGGCTTTGGCGGGCCCCTGGATCGTCTCGATGAAGCCGCGCAGCGATGCCAGGGGCGTGCGCAATTCATGGCTCGCATTGGCAACGAAGTCCGAACGCATGCGATCGATGTGGCGCAACTCCGATATGTCGCGGAAAGAAAGCAGGAAGAGCGCATCTTCCTGCCTGTCGATCTCAGGCAGATCGATCGGCGCGATACGCACGACATAGACCCGCTCCGATGGCAGTCGCTCGGAATGCTCGATCTGGTTCGGCGCATTGGTGGCGATGGTCTCGCGTACCATGTCGAGCAAACCCGGCGAGCGCAGCTTGGAGGAAATATGTGCGCCGATTGGAAAGGCGCCGAAAGCTTTTTCGACGGCCATGTTCTGTACCAGCACCGACGCCTCGCGGTCGATGATCAGCACCGGCATATCGAGTGCCGCCAGTCCCGCAAAGGCGGTGCGCAACAGGGTTTGCGCATCGGCAGGCGCAGGTTCGGCTTGTGATGGCACCTCGACCCGCTCGACCAGCGGCGGACGAATGAGCGTGACGATCATGACGATCGCCCAGATCCAGAATACGGCGCCGGTGTTGATGCCTTCGACGAGGGCGAGCGCGGCAATCAGCGTCGCCAGAACCAGGATGGCACTCTCCTGCCGCAGCCGCACCGCCAACTTCCTGACAAATGACCATTCGTCTTCCAACTGCGCCGTCCTTCGCCTGCCATCATGGAACGCTGGATTCCGCGTCTTATCTGCGATTCATGACAGAAGTATTCGGCTCTATCCACAGAAGCCAGCAATTGGCAGAAATAAATGTAGCCGGCAAACGAGGGTGGCGGCAAAAGGCTTGAAACTATTGAATAAATGCCCCAGTTTTCTGGCCAAGCTTTTTGCCGCCGGCGGCGGCAGGGTTAACGCCATGTAAACAACCGAGGAGCCGACATATGGGGGAGAAGACAGAAAGCCGGGCGGTGGAGCTGGATATTCATGGCATCAAGCGCATATTCGATGTCGATAACCCCGTGCTGCCGAGCTGGATCGATGACGAGGCGCTGACCTCGGGTGGCTATCCCTACAAGAAGAAGCTGAAGGAAGAAGAATATCTCGATGAGCTGAAGACGCTGCAGATCGAACTCATCAAGGTGCAGTTCTGGCTGCAGGCGACCGGCAAGCGGGTGATGGCGCTCTTCGAGGGACGCGATGCCGCGGGCAAGGGAGGCTCGATCGCTGCGACCTCAGCCCATATGAACCCTCGTCTGGCGCGGGTCGTGGCGCTGACGAAGCCGACGGATCGCGAAAGCGGCCAATGGTACTTCCAGCGATACGTCGCCCAGTTTCCGACGGCAGGCGAATTCGTGCTCTTCGACCGCTCCTGGTATAACCGCGCCGGGGTGGAGCCGGTCATGGGCTTCTGCACGCCGAAGCAATACGAGCAGTTCCTGAAGCAAGCGCCGCAGATGGAAAAGCTCATCGTCCAGGACGGCATCCATTTCTTCAAATTCTATCTCGATATCGGCCGGGAGATGCAGCTGAAGCGTTTCCACGACCGGCGCCACGATCCACGCGCCGTCTGGAAGCTCTCCTCGATGGATATCGCCGCACTGCCGAAATGGAAGGACTACAGCGAAAAGCGCGACCGCATGCTGAAGGATACGCATACGGACCACGCTCCCTGGACCGTCCTGCGCGCCAACGACAAGCGGCGCGCGCGCCTGAACCTTATCCGTCACATTCTGCTGACGCTCGATTATGACGGCAAGGACAAGGAAGCCATCGGCAAGATCGACGAGAAGATCCTCGGGATGGGATCGGATATCCTCGCCTGACGAGTTCGACGCGTGGCCCGGACCTAAAGCACTTCCAGGAAAAGTGCGTAGCGGCTTTCCGTCCGGAATGCGTTGGGAAATAAGAGCATAGAGCGTTTTCGCGATTCAAAGAAAAGTGGAAACGCTCTATTGCCCGGGCAGAACACGGATGGCGTAGATATTGACGCCGCGGGCCTTGCCATCGACATCGCTATTGATGATCAGGCGCCCTGAACTGGTCGGCGCCATAGCGCGATCGAACTTGACCTGGAACAGCGAATCCGTCTTTTGCCGGCTGACGGTAAAACGATGCCGGCCGCAACGGCCGAGAGAACCGAAATCGCACTCCACCGTGATCTGCGTCGGTGCATCCGAGGTGGATTGCAATGTCAGTGCGACCGTCGAGGCCTTGCCGGCCATCTGCTGCAGTACATTGACGGGCACCTCGATCGAGCCGCTGCCGTCCGGGCCGCTGCTAAGCGAGGTCAGCCTCACGGCCGGCCCTTCATTCTCCGATACGTTTTCGGCCTTCGATTGCGGGCTGGTGGCAACCTTCGGCGCGTCGGTGGGCTTCAATACCTCCAGCCATTCCGCGGAGAAGCTGTTCTGCGGATCGATGGTGGCAAGGCCCGGATTGACCGGGCCGCTATTGTCATCCTGATCCGACGTGTCCTCATCATTGCTGTTGCCGCTGAAATCCTGCGAATCGACATGCGCCGGCGGATTGGGCACGCTCGTATCCCGCTGGGCGGCGGACATGAGCACACCCGAGGTCTTGATCCACCAGGCACCGACGCCGAGGAAGGCAAGCAGAATGCAGAAGACGAGCAGACGCGAGAAGAACTTGCGCGGCTTACGGCGCACGGCCGCGCGCTCCGGCTTGAAGTTCATCGACCGCGCCGGCCGCGCATCGGCCGTCGGACGCACATCGCTGTCCGCACCGAGATGATCGGCGGGTCCGGCGCGCATATCGCCGAAATCACCTTCGCGTCCTGCCCGCTCGGCCGACATCGGCTCCACCGGAACGGCAGGGCCAGCCGACATCGGGGGATCGCGTGTTTCCCCGCGCACGCTCATGACGGGCTCCTGCGGCCGTGCGGCTGCCTGCCTTGTGTCGGGTCTAGTTTCGGGCCTTGCTTCGGAGCGCGGTGCGGATGGAGAAACATGCGGAGCGTCCAGCGCCGGTGAAACCGGTATCGCCTGCGCGGGGCGGGCGCGCTCCTCGACCTCGATCTCGCGGATCGTCGCCTCAAGACGCTGGCGCTGGGCGGCTACGACATTGACGTCGGTAATGTCCTGCTTGCGAAGACCGGCTTCCAGCGCCTGCCGTGCCGACTGATAGATGCGAGCCCGGATTTCCGGATTGGCGCGATCAGACCGATCCAACGCGCTTCTGATGGCCGTTTCTAATCCGCTCACATCCGATCCTTTACGCTCACTCGCACCGTACTTGCATAGCCCGCTGGCAAGGCAGCCGTATTTTCATCAATCGTTAACCGGATTCGGTAACGCCCCGTTCTGCAATACGCAAGCCTCCGCCTTGGGTTAAGGGCACTCGGGCGGGGATAAATGGCAAAGACGACACAAATGGGGTGCCGGTAGGCAGCAGCAGTAGGCGAAGGTATAGGACCGGGACGGCCAGGCACTATTGCCCATTGTCTCCTGCTCTGCTTGCCTCCTCCACCATCTTCCCCTCTCGGCAGACATCTGCTATCCCTTTTGACGTTTTCGTAAACGTCAAAAGGGATGATGTTCATGCCCCTCCCCTCGATCCTGACCGAGCATCTGCGCCTGCCGGTCGTGGCTTCGCCGCTCTTCATCATCTCTCATCCCGCCTTGACGCTGGCTCAATGCAAGGCCGGTGTCGTCGGCTCGTTTCCGGCGCTGAACGCGCGCCCGGAAAGCCAGCTCGACGAATGGCTTGCTATGATCACCGAGGATCTTGCCGCCTACAATGCCGCAAATCCGGATCGTCCGGCAGCTCCATTTGCAGTCAATCAGATCGTCCATACGTCAAACAAACGCCTGGAACACGATCTGATGCTCTGTGTGAAATACAAGGTGCCGATCGTCATTTCCTCGCTCGGCGCCGTGCCCGAGGTGAACGCGGCCGTGCATTCCTATGGCGGCATCGTGCTGCACGACATCATCAACAACCGGCATGCCAATTCGGCGATCCGCAAGGGTGCGGACGGGCTGATTGCCGTCGCTGCCGGCGCCGGCGGCCATGCCGGCCAGCTTTCGCCCTTCGCGCTCGTGCAGGAAATCCGCGAATGGTTCGATGGACCGTTGCTGCTGGCCGGTGCCATCGCCACCGGCGGCGCGATCCTCGCGGCGCAAGCTGCCGGCGCTGATCTTGCTTATATCGGCTCGCCCTTCATCGCGACTGAGGAGGCCCGCGCAGCCGACGCCTACAAGCAGGCGATCGTCGAGGGCACCGCTGCCGATATCGTCTATTCCAATTATTTCACCGGCGTACACGGCAATTATCTGAAACCCTCGATCCGCGCCGCGGGCCTCGATCCGGACAAGCTGCCCGAGGCCGACCCTTCCAAAATGGATTTCGAGGCCGCCACGACAGGCGTGAAGGCCTGGAAGGATATCTGGGGTTCCGGCCAGGGCATCGGCGCGGTCAGGTCCATCCAGCCCGTATCCGCTCTCGTCGATCGGCTGGAGAGAGAATACCAGCACGCACGGGCGCGGCTGGCGCTTTAACCGGCGCTGAAAAGCGGGGCTTTTTTCACAAGCACCTCGCTTTTTTGCCAAATGGCAATTTGAGCGCTTGAAATCTGACTGCATAGACTGTATCAGCGCCATGCAAATCGCGGGGCCGAACCGAATGCCCCGCAGAATGCCGCTTTAGCTCAGTCGGTAGAGCACATCATTCGTAATGATGGGGTCACGTGTTCGAGTCACGTAAGCGGCACCATCCATTTTTCCTGTTTGCCAGTGATATTGAACCGCATGTTCGAACGCGGATCGAGATCGTTCGCGGCACGAGGCTGCCGCTTGCTTGGAATGAGCACGGAACTTTGTGTCCAAGCCCGATTTTTCCCGCTTAGGCCAGAGATTGATTGCGGAACGCCTAAAAGGGCGCCGGCGGATTAACAAAGTTAAATGCATCTCCAATGGCAGAAGGTCCAAAACGGCTGCGCCAAGGCGGAGTCTTCGACCATGAACATCGTGCCACACTTCCCTCCGATCCGCATCTTTCGCTGCGGATCTGGTGAAACGAAATCCGTCGGTACGGTGGAGGAAGTATGGAAGACGCTTCTCGATGACTGGCCTTCGGAGGAAGGTGACTGCTTTCTGTCGGCATTGCTTATCTGCATCGACGTCCAACGCGGCAGGCGAGCGCCGGAAGAAGCGCGCGTCGCCTTTATTGCCGCAGCGGCCGAAGCAGGAATTCCCTTGTTGTCGTGAGGGTGCGGATTCGCCCGGCGTGCCTCCGGGAACATTTCGACCAACGGCACGTTGATCGCGGAAGGAGAAACTTCATGGCGCAATGGTGGAGCAAACCCGTAATCGTCGAGACCCGCAAGACAGGCGACCGGCTGGTGATATCGAATGCGGAACGCGCCATGGAATACATGGCAAAGGAGTGGCCGACGCTTGAGGACGGACAAGCCTACAGGGTCGCCAGAAAAGCGCTGTTGGACGCACATGAGGGCAAGCTTGATGCCGAGAAAGCCAGAGAGGCTTTCATCGCGGCTTTGCAGGAAGGCGACATATTCATCTTCGACGATTGAGCTTATCGATTCCATGATCCGCGCCTTTAAAACCCACGTGAGCAACTGCTAAGCCGACAATGTCGGTCAATGCGGTCATTTCTCACCCGGCAACGAACGGCGCGGTGACCTGTTTCAGAACCGTAGATGCTGCAAGTCTCGGCATTCATGGCTTGCGTCACGCATTCGAGCCGATCACGAATGCCGACCTACGAGACGGACGCGCTCGTTCGAAACGCTCCGTCGACAGATGTAACGGACCGGCCGCTGACAACAAAACGCCTTTCACGCGCGATCCGTTAAATGCACGCGATTAGCACAACCAAACATTCAGCTTTTGGTGGTTCCGTGCGCCTCGGGATCATATTCTGGGGGTGCATCATGAAAATTGCCGTTGGCGTGGCGACATGCGGTCGCAAGGCGATCCTCGCCTCAATGATCGACAGGCTCGCGACACAGGCGCGCAAGCCGGATCACCTCTTCCTCTGCCCTACCAAGGATGACGATATCGACATGGCGCGCTTGAGCTCAGCGCCGTTTCCGGTGACGATCCTCTCCTCGCCGCAGGGAAGCTGCCCGCAGCGCAATGCCATCATCGATGCGGCTGTCGGCATAGATGTCGTCGTTTTCTTCGATGACGATTTCTTCCCGGCAACGAACTATCTTGCCGAGACGGAAGCCCTATTCGAGGCGGATGAAGATATTGTCGTGGCGACAGGCGAAGTCGTTCGTGACGGTATCCTTGGGCCAGGCCTGACGGCGGACGAAGCGGATGCCGCACTCGCAGCCGATGCCACTCCCTTTCCAGCACCGACGATCGAGGCCACGCATAACGCTTACGGCTGCAACATGATCTTTCGCCGAAAAGCGATGCTGGCAAATGGTATCTATTTCGACGAGGATCTGCCGCTCTACGCCTGGCAGGAAGATGTCGATCTGTGCCGGCGGCTGCGTCCTTTCGGCAAAATCGTCAAGTTCAATCGCCTGCGTGGCGTCCATCTCGGCGTCAAGACCGGCCGCACATCGGGGCTGCGCCTTGGGTACTCCCAGGTCGCCAATCCGCTCTATCTCGTCAAGAAGCGCTCGGTATCGCTGAAATGGGCGCTGAAGCTGATGGGCGGCAATATCGCCTCGAATGTCGTCGGCTCGGTCAGCCCACCGCCCTATATCGACCGGCGCGGTCGCCTGCAGGGCAATCTCCTTGCCGTCAGCCACCTCCTGAGCGGATCGCTCGATCCGAAATACATCAATCGGATGTAAACCCACCGGAAGCAGCGGGATTCGAAGCGCGATTAAAATGGACGTTCGGCGTTCGGCTCGCGTCTTTCCGTGATAATGGTGAACCGGCCGCGCATTCGGCAGCGTCCACTCGTTTATCCGTATAGCTATCTTGCCAAGGACATGTCCATGATTCACGTACTCGCCATCCTCACCGCCCATCCCGGCAAGCGCGCCGAAGTGCTTAAAGCCTTCCAGGCGAATGTTCCGGCCGTTCACGCCGAAGACGGCTGCATCGAATATACCGCCGTTGTGGATGTCGAAGGGGCCGATCCTGCCTTTGGGCCTGACACCTTCGTCGTGGTCGAGAAATGGGAGAGCCTGGCGGCGCTGAAGGCGCATGCCGCCTCCGCGCATATGGCCGCCTATGGCGAGAAGGTGAAGCATTTGATGGCCGATCGCGCCGTTCACGTCCTGAACCCGGCGTGAATCAACACTGCGGGACAGCTTATAAACTCATCCTGACACGGCGCCGAAAGGCGCCGTTCTGCTATCGGACAGACCCTCAGTTATGCGAGAAATGCGGCTCGCTATAATAGCGCCAATGGCCGCCGCCGCCATGCCATCCGTGATGACCGCCGGCATACCAGCCATGATGGTATCCGCGCCCGCCATACCAACCGTGGTGATGGTGATAGCCACCATAGCCCCCGAAAACGCCGAATACGCCCAAGGGATAGTAGGGCTGGTAATAGCCGTAATAGGGTCGGTCATAGCCATAATAAGGCGCGTAATAGCCGTAATATGGGCGATAGTAGTGATGGCGGTAATAGTAGTGGTGATGATAATACCGATGGACGAACACCCGATGGTGGTGTCCATGATGATGAGGACGCGCTTCGGCATAGGTTGCCGGCAACACGACCATACCTAGCGCAATCAGCGCTGTTGCCAGAATTTTCATTTCCAGCCTCCTTGAATGCCGGACGTAAACGCTACTCGGATTACTTGCGTCCTCCGGACGATATAATAAACGCAATAGCACCTTTGAAAGTTCCGCTATCCCTTGAGGAGCAGGCGTTTTCGCGACATCGCCCTCGGACCCGCCTGATCACGATCGCAGGCTCATCGGCCGGTGCGCTTCAACCGATATTAGCAAGCAGGAAGAAGAAGGACGCAATTGGCCAGTGGCCAAAAAAACGGCGCCCGAAGGCGCCGTTTTCATGCCTGTCCGTAGCGGTCAGGCATGCGAGAAATGCGGCTTGCTGTGCCAGCGATGATGGCCGTGACCATGCCGCCAGCCTTCATGGCGATGCCAGCCATGATGATGAGGGCGATAGTCGCGATGATGGTGCTGATGCCAGCGGTGATGGTGATGATCACGCGCCTCGGCATAGGTAGCGGGCAGAACAATAATGCCGAATGCGACAAGCGCCGTTGCAAGAATTTTCATGTATGGTTTCTCCTTGGGTGCCGAACGCGCCCCCCGGCTGCGTACGCCCGGACTAACCTAACCGACCTAAACGCGAAGATGCCGCATTTGTTCCGCTACCCGCGGGATGACGAGCGCTTTCGTGCCGTCCCCATCTCTCCAATCAGTTCACGAACCGCCTGCTGGATCAGCCGGCAGGCTTCCACCGAGGCTTTGCGACCGTTATGGGCGAGATGATAGGACAGCGGCAAGATCTCATCGGGATCGACGATGCGAACC
The DNA here is from genome assembly GCF_057784355.1 of Martinezella sp. CNPSo 3959. Taxonomy (NCBI): domain Bacteria; kingdom Pseudomonadati; phylum Pseudomonadota; class Alphaproteobacteria; order Hyphomicrobiales; family Rhizobiaceae; genus Martinezella; species Martinezella sp. CNPSo 3959. The sequence continues at coordinate 15,475 of NZ_JBXSOV010000004.1, read as the reverse complement.
TTGTCGGAGATCGGAAGCGCGCTGACCCGGCCGAGGAACGACACATAGCCGTGGTTGGCGACGAGATCGACGATGACGGGCAGGGAATCGGCCGAGGTGATGTCGCGGCCGCGAAACCGGCGGCGATCGCGGCTGTCATAGCCGAAGGCCGTTGCGGCATTGCCGATGCCGGTGCGCGGGCTCGGCACGCAGAGCGGATGGTTTTCCATGAGCGCGGCGAAGGTCTGCTCCGTGCTGTCGGGCGGGGCGATCGCCACCATGTCCGTGGCGACCAGTTCCACATGTTCGAAGGCGTCGAGGCCGAAGACGGAATCGACAATGGCGACATCGATGCGGCCAGATCGAAGCGCCTCGCGCAGATCATCAGCCGTCATCAGCAGCAGCGACAGCATGTTGCTGTTACCGCCGATGTTCCAGCGCGATACCAGGCTCGCCAGCGAGCGCGCCACCCAGCTTTCCGAGCCTGTGGGAATGATCGAGCCGATGCGCACCGCGCGGGCGGTTCGCTGGAAACGCTCGTCCGCTGCCGCTTTCATCTCGTCCCAGGCCTGCGCTATGGCGGAGAGGATAGCATGAACCTCCTGTCCGGCCTCCGTCAGCACGGAACCCTGCGCCTGCCGGGCGAACAGGCGGCAGCCGAACAGTTCCTCCAGATTGGCAATCTGCAAAGAAAGTTGCGGCTGGCCCAGCCTAAGGCGGCGGGCGGCGCGATTGATGCTGCCCTGATCGGCAACCTCAAGGAAGCGTTCGATGGTGGCGATCTTCAGCGGCAGGCGTGCGGCCCATTGGTCGTAGTCCTTTGGAGCCGGCGGTTCCTTCATCAGGGTCGAAAGCTGGCGCATGCCGGCGAGAATGGGCTGCAGCCCCTTCTGAACCTTGGAACTCGCCAGAAGGGTCGCAAGCTCACCAGAGGCACGCTCGACAAGCTTCATGGCAAGCTCCGTTTCGAGCCGCCGCAGGGCACCGGAGACGGTCGATGCCGAAAAAGATAGCCGCCGCGCGGTCTCCCTCACCGAGCCGACGGAGAACACCATGTCGGCTACGAACAATGCGCCGAGATACAAATCAGATCCCTCTCAGCCGCGGCGCGCATCCTGGCTCGACCGCAGCAATATCAACGATATCCCGACAATATGACGTGTTCTCAAAAAAAGATATCCCTAAGCCGAAAAGCGACAGCTATCGTTTCTTTGTCGCCCCACTGATCCAGCCACAAAATGAGATCGGAACAGCGCCAAACGGGTAAGGGGAACAAAAACAAACGCACTTGCCCCCGAAAAAAGAAATCCAATTTCGCGCGAATGTCGAGTACGCTCGTCATAATCGCGCGACTGCAACGGGTATCGGAAGCGCATCGACTTTTCCGCGATGAGCGCTAGCTGCCTGAAGTAGCCATAAATTCGCTTGTGGGCCGCCGGCCCGCTCCAAGCCTGCCTGCCCGGACTGCGGCCCTTCAAGGCGCCGCGGGCATGCAGAAAAACGATTTAACGGGGTACAAAGGGAAACATCATGTTCAAGAAGCTTGCACTTGCCGCCACGTTGACGGCCCTCCTTGCCAGCGGCGCCAGCGCCGCCGACGTCGTCGTCTCCTCGAAGATCGACACCGAAGGCACGCTGCTCGGCAACATCATCCTCGCGGCGCTCAACGCCAACGGCATCAAGGCGCAGGATCGCATCGCGCTCGGCACGACGCCGGTCGTACGCAAGGCGCTCACAGCAGGCGAGATCGACATCTATGCCGAATATACCGGCAATGCCGGCTTCTTCTTCAACAAGGCCGACGATGCCGCCTGGAAGAACCTGCAGCAGGGCTATGATCTGGCCAAGAAGCTCGATTATGACGCCAACAAAATCGTCTGGTTGACACCGTCGCCTGCCAACAACACCTGGGCGATCGCCGTGCGCAACGATGTCGCCGGCCCAGCCAAGCTGAAGACCATGTCGGACTTCGGCAAGTGGGTCGCCGGCGGTGGCCCGATCAAGATCGCGGCTTCTTCGGAGTTCGTCAATTCGCCGGCAGCCCTGCCTGCCTTCGAAACCACCTACAGCTTCAAGCTGAAGCCGGATCAGGAAGTCGTGCTTTCTGGCGGCGATACGGCGGCGACCATCAAAGCTGCGGCCGACCAGACCAACGGCGTCAACACCGCGATGGTCTACGGTACCGACGGCGCCATCGAAGCCGCCGAACTGACTGTCCTTGAGGACGACAAGAGCGTGCAGCCGGTCTACGCGCCGACGCCGATCATCCGTGAGGCCGTGCTGAAGGCCAATCCGAAGATCGAAGAAGTTTTAACGCCGATCTTCAAGGGCCTGACTGCCGACGTGCTGCGCAAGCTCAACGGCCGCATCCAGGTCGATGGCGAGCCGGCTAAGGCTGTTGCCGAATCCTACCTCAAGGACAATGGCTTTCTGAAGTAAGGCATTGACGCTGCTCTGGCGGCTTCATTTTGATAGAGTGAAGCCGCGGGGTTTCAATTGGGCATGATCTTGTCCGAACCCGCCTTGAATTCTGGGCTCATGCGCTGACGGAGCTTGCCTGATGGAAGATGCGCTAGCGGTCCGCAGGGTGGACCGTCTCGGAGTGGTATTGGTGGCCGGCGGCGGGCTGGCAATGGCCTGGATGCCGTTCATCATCGTCAAGGCAAACCGCATCGCCGCGGGCAAGCCACAACTGCTGACGCAGCTCATTGTCCAGCCGGCAGCGCTGATGCTGATCGCCCTTCTCGCTGCCGCGGCGCTTGCCGCGCTTTTCCTTCGCAATCAGGTGATCCGTCTTGGCATAGCCACGCTTGCGATCACTGCGCTGATCGTCACGCTCGGCCTCGTCTCGACCGTCGCAACCCCCGCAGGCAGCACTGTGGCACGAATTACGCCCGGCGGATCCTTCTGGGTGCTGCTTGGGGTCGTCGGGTTGATGATTTCGGACGCGCTGGTCAAGCTGCGGCTGACGCCTTGGTTGCGGGTGGCGGCGCTTGCTGTTTATGCCGCGCTGCTTGCCGTCGTCCTGCGCTCCGGCCTGCTGGACAATCTTTCGATCATGAAGGAATACGCCAACAACGCCGACAAGTTCTGGCATGAAGCGCTGCGTCACGTCTTTCTTTCCCTCGGCTCCGTCGCCATCGCCATCGTGCTTGCGCTGCCGCTCGGTATCTTTTGCTACTGGCAGCCGCGCCTCCGCGCCGTGGTGCTGCGGGCGTTGAGCCTGGTGCAGACCATTCCGAGCCTGGCGCTGTTCGGCATCCTCATGCTGCCGCTCGGCTATATCGCCGCCCATGTGCCCTTCGCCGCTGCTATCGGCATTCAGGGTATCGGCGTGGCGCCGGCGCTGGTGGCGCTTATCATCTATTCGCTGCTGCCGATCGTTGCCAATACCGTCGTCGGTCTTGCCGGTGTCGATCCCTCAGTGCGCGATTCCGCTGCCGGCATGGGGCTGACGCGCCGGCAGATCCTGACCGGCATCGACCTGCCGCTTGCCTTTCCGGTCATCCTCACCGGCATACGGATCGTGCTGGTGCAGGCGATCGGGCTGGTGACGGTCGCAGCCCTCATCGGCGGCGGCGGCTTCGGCCTCTTCATCTTCCAGGGTATCGGCCAGACGGCGAACGACCTCGTTCTGCTCGGCGCCGTGCCGACGGTCTTTCTCGCCTTCTCATCGGCCGTCATCCTCGATGCGGTCATCGACAGCATCCGGGGACAACGCGCATGACCAACATGATCGAGCTCAAGGGCGTCACCAAGCGTTATGGCAATGCCACCGTGGTCGACGATGTCAGCATGAGCATGGAGAAGGGCACGATCACCGTCATCGTTGGTACGTCCGGCTCCGGCAAATCGACGCTGATGCGCATGATCAACCGGCTGGTGCCGATATCGGCCGGCCACATCTCCGTTGCTGGCGAGGATATCATGAATGTGCCGGCGACCGAGCTTCGCCGCCGTATCGGCTATGCCATCCAGGGGCACGGGCTTTTTCCGCACCGCACGGTCGCGCAGAATATCGCCACCGTCCCCGAGCTGCTCGGCTGGGAGAAGGCGCGCATCGACAACCGTGTCGAAGAGCTTCTCAATCTCTTCCATCTCGACCCCAGCACCTTTGCCGGCAAATATCCGAGCCAGCTTTCCGGCGGCCAGCAGCAGCGCGTCGGCGTCGCCCGCGCGCTTGCGGCCGAACCGGAATTGCTGTTGATGGACGAGCCCTTCGGCGCGCTCGATCCGGTCATCCGCGGCAAGGCACAGGACGACCTGCTGGCCATTCAGAAGCAGTTCGGCACGACCATCGTCCTCGTCACCCATGACATGGACGAGGCCTTTCATCTCGGCGACAAGATCGCGGTCATGAGCGGCGGCAAGCTCTTACAATGCTCGGAGCCAGAGAAGATCCTGACAGAGCCGGCCGATCCCTTCGTGCAGCAGTTGACCGGCACCTCGGACCGCGCCTTGAAATTGATGTCGCTGCTGCCGCTGAAGGAAAGCATGCAGCCGCCGCGGCCTGGCCTCGGGCATCGCCTGCCGCAGACCCTCAATCTGCGCGACGCATTGGCGGAATTGATCTGGCAGGGCGCGGACGAGGCGACGGTCGAAGACGAGCGCAAGGTGCCCGTCGGCTCGATCTCGATCCAGCACCTGATCGAGCTGGGCCGCAAAGCATGAGATTTCTGGCCGCCAATCTCTTTCGCGTCCTGGCCCTGACCTTGCTGCTAGTCATGCTGTTCCGTCCGGAATGGCTGATTCCTGTGCTTGCGCCGCTGACCAAATTCGGAGCGTCGCCGATCTATACGCAGAACAGCCTGCCGAGCCTGGCGCTCAGCCATCTCGAGCTGATCCTTGTCTCGATCGCCGCGAGCGGCATTCTGGCGGTGCTCGGCGGTATCTTCGTCACGCGGCCGATCGGCGCCGATTTCCTGCCGCTGTCGCGGGCGATCGCCAATGCCGGCCAGACCTTCCCGCCCGTTGCCGTGCTGGCACTTGCGATCTCGACCACCGGCTTCGGTGCCGTGCCGACATTTATCGCGCTGTTTCTCTACGCGCTGCTGCCGATTTTCGAGAACACGGTCGCGGGCCTGCAGCAGGTGCCGGCCTCCGTGCTCGATGCCGCCGACGGCATGGGCATGAACGGCTGGCAGCGCCTCTTCCGCGTCGAGCTGCCGCTCGCCCTGCCCCTCATCATCGAGGGGCTGAAGATCGCAACCGTTATCAATATCGGCACGGCGACGATCGGCTCCACCGTTGCCGCCAAGGGGCTCGGCGAGGTCATCATTGCAGGGCTCATCAACGACAACACCGCCTTCATCCTGCAGGGTGGCCTGATCGTCGGCCTGATGGCGGTGCTGATCTATGACGGCATGGAGATGATCGAACGGTCGGTCACGAGCAAAATCGGCCTCCAATCCCACGGAGATTGAGGGCGATCACAGCCTGCCCTCAATTGCCTTCGCCTGACGGCAGGGATGCGCCGGGCAAATAGAGCGAAATCGGTCTGACTTCATAAACGGCGGTCGGATTGACGCGGCGCAATTCACGCGCTGCCTCGATTGCCTCTTCTATCGTTGGAAAATCGACGACGTAGAAGCCCAGCAACTGCTCCTTCGTTTCCGCAAACGGTCCATCGATCACCATTCCCGCGCCTGGCCCCCGCAAGGTAACGGCGTTTTGGGTCGATCCGAGACGCGCGGCCGGCCCGAGCGATTTCTGCGCGACCAGCCGGTCATTGATCTCCAAAAGCTCCGTCATGAGCGCGGCATCCTCCTCCTTGCTCCAGGATTCGACGATACCTTCCTCGTGATAGGCCAGAATGGCGTAGTACATGGTTTCTCCCCCTTGAGCCGCATAGTTGAGCGCCGGGAGTTAAGCAGACCGATCGCAATCCGGAAACCCTGGATCTATACTCGACTGGAGATATGGCGAGTTTCCCCATGCTTGCCTTCACCGACTGCCGATGGCATTGGCTGCAATGACATGCCCTGACGATTTATGGAGACGCCGATGGCCAAGATGATCCACTCGATGATCCGCGTGCTCGACGAAGCGCGCTCGATCGAATTCTACGACAAGGCTTTCGGCCTCAAGGTTGCCGACCGCATTGCCTTCGAGACCTTCACCCTGGTCTATCTGAGCAATGCCGAGACCGGATTCGAACTGGAATTGACCGTTAACCAGGGCCGCATCGAGCCTTATGCGCAAGGGGATGCCTATGGCCACCTTGCAGTCTCCGTTGCGGAATTGAAGGACGAGCATGCACGCATGACCCAGCTCGGGCTCAACCCGGGCAAGATCGTCGAACTCAATCGTGATGGGAAGCTTTTTGCATTGCTGTTCTTCGTCACCGACCCCGATGGTTACAAGATCGAGGTCGTGCAAAGGCTTGGGCGGTTCAAATAGCCCAAACAAGGCGCCGGCCCCGCCTCGGCGGGGCATTCCGGCAGTTCCGCCAGCGCGTTCACATCCAATAGGGAGGCACGCCAAAATAATCGTGGCCCTTGTGGCCATGATTCTTATGGTCGTGATCGTCCTTGGCAGCGAAGCGGCACGCCTTTTCGATATCGTTCTTGGTCATGCTGACGCGATAGCCGTCAATGCGGGCATCGTAGCGCAGCTTCTCCCACGGCAGCCGGTAGTGCTCCTGGCCGATGCCGAAGAAACCGCCGAAGCTCAGAATGACGAAAGCGATGCGTCCATCACTTTTTTCCATCATCAGCCGCTCGATATGACCAATCTGCTTGCCGTCCGAACCGTATACCCTGGACCCTTCGACGCGATCGCAGGCGACCAGCATCGACATGTCCTTGATGTAAAGGTCACGACCCGAGAAATCGGCACTCTCTTTATGCATATGCGCACCTCCTTTTGGATACGCGTCACATAAACCATGGAGCGTCCGATCTGCTCTTTGAGGCAGCACGATGCTCCGATGGGTCTAAGCCCATGGCGCTATTAACGCTCCGTTGTCATAAAAGTTCCAGTACTTTTTTCAGGATTGTAAAAAAACGTGAGCACGCAACAAATATTGACGTTTACGTCAAGGTTATTGTAGCTTTCGTGATGCTCCAATGATTTAATTGAGAGCAACACTACGGCGATGTGAAAAGCGGGAGACTTTTTGATCGTCCAATGACACTCTGCATAGCCGCCGCATATGACGGCCGGGCGTGGTGATGGTGCGTAGAGGAGGAAATGCGCATGAATTCAGTCTCCGCTCCTTCGGATAAACCGCAGGTCAAGAAAATATGGCTCGCGTCTTACCCGGATATCGTACCGGCGGAGCTGCCGCCGCTGGAGCATGCCTCGCTCGCCGAACTGCTGGAGGAAAGCTGCGCGCGCTATGCCGACAGACTCGCCTTCACCAGCATGGGCAAATCCATCACCTATCGCGATCTCGACCTGCAGACGCGCAAGATCGCCGCCTGGCTGCAGAGCCTCGGCCTGCAGAAGGGCGATCGCGTTGCCGTCATGATGCCGAACGTGCTGCAAAACCCGATTGCGGTTTACGGCATCCTTCGCGCCGGGCTCGTCGTCGTCAACGTCAACCCGCTCTACACGCCGCGCGAGCTTGAGCACCAGTTGCGCGATTGCGGCGCCAAAGCGATTTTCGTTCTGGAAAACTTCGCCCATACGGTCGAGCAGGTTCTGGCCCATACGGATGTGCGCCATGTGGTCGTCACCGCGCTCGGCGACATGCTGGGCGTCAAGGGCCACATCGTCAACCTGATCGTCCGCAAGGTGAAGAAGCTCGTGCCGGCCTGGTCCATTCCCGGCCACCGCAGCTTCAAGAGCGTGATCGCCGAGGGCTCGCGTCTGCCCCTGAAGCTATCGGAACTGACAGGCAGCGACATTGCCTTCCTGCAATATACCGGCGGCACGACCGGCGTTGCCAAGGGCGCGATCCTCACGCATTCAAACCTGCTCGCCAACCAGCTGCAGTTGCTGCTCTGGCTGCAATCCGCCTATATCAACAAGCCGCGCCCGGAACAGCTGACTTTCGTCTGTGCGCTGCCGCTCTATCATATCTTTGCGCTGACGGTGAATTCACTGATGGGCATGTCGCTCGGCGGCCACAATGTGCTGATTGCCAATCCGCGCGACATACCCGCCTTCATCAAGGAACTCGGCAAATACAAGTTCGACATGTTCCCCGGCCTGAACACGCTGTTCAACGCGCTGATGAACAATCCGGAGTTCAGCAAGCTCGACCTGTCCAATACGGCAACGCTTGCCGGCGGCATGGCGGTGCAGCGGCCCGTCGCCGAACGGTGGCAGAAGATGACGGGCGCCTGGATCACCGAAGGCTATGGCCTTTCCGAGACGTCGCCGGTCGCAAGCGCCAATCGTTTCGACAGCCCGGAATTCACCGGCACGATCGGCCTGCCGATCACGGGCACCGATTTCGATATTCGCGACGAGAACGGCAATTCGCTGCCGCTCGGCGAAGTCGGCGAAATCTGCATTCGCGGCCCGCAGGTCATGGCAGGCTATTGGAAGCAGCCGGCCGAAACCGCCCGCGTCATGACGGAGGACGGCTTCTTCCGCAGCGGCGACATGGGCTTCATGGACGAGCGCGGCTACACCAAGATCGTCGATCGCAAGAAGGATATGATCCTGGTCTCGGGCTTCAACGTATATCCGAACGAGATCGAGGAAGTCGCCGTCATGCATCCGGGCGTTCTGGAAGCAGCTGCGATCGGCGTGGCCGATCCGCATTCCGGCGAGGCGGTGAAGCTCTTCATCGTCAAGAAGGACCCGGCTTTGACCGAGGCCGACGTCAAGGCTCACTGCGCGGAAAATCTTACCAATTACAAACGCCCGCGCTTCATCGAGTTCCGCACCGAACTGCCGAAATCGAATGTCGGCAAGATCCTGCGCAAGGAGTTGCGCGGCTGACATGATTCCATGTCATTCAGGAAGCCGCTCGTGCTTGTTTCACGAGCGGCTTTTTTCGTTTTGGGCGATAGGTGAACTTGATTTACGCCCTACATAGGGAATAGTTTTCGCGACCAAACTCAAAGCGCTTGGCCCGGTTTTGAAGGCCAGCAGCGCGAACCGCAAGGAGCCTCCCATGAACGCCCTCGTCGATCAACTGAAGAGCACCGCATCGGCAACGAAGGCCACGGATATTCGCGCCGCCTTCGCCGCCGATCCGAAACGCTTTTCCCGCTTCAGCGCCTCGTTCGACGACCTGCTGATGGATTACTCCAAGACAGCTGTTAACGACGATATCCTCGCCCTTCTCGAGAAGCTCGCAGCCGAGGGCGGCGTTGCCGCCAAGCGCGAGGAAATGTTCTCCGGCGTCGCCATCAATTTCACTGAAAACCGCGCCGTGCTGCACACCGCGCTGCGCAACCGCTCGAACAAGCCGGTGCTGGTCGACGGCAAGGATGTCATGCCTGACGTCGATGCGGTTCTGGCCGCCATGGGCAAGTTTGCCGACGGCATCCGCTCGGGCGCGCTGAAGGGCTCGACGGGCAAGGCGATCACCGATGTCATCAATATCGGCATCGGCGGCTCCGATCTCGGCCCGGTCATGGCGACGCTGGCGCTCGCCCCCTTCCATGACGGCCCGCGCTCGCATTTCATCTCCAACATCGACGGCGCCCATATCGCCGATATCCTGAAGCTCGTTAAGCCGGAAACGACGCTCTTCATCGTCGCTTCGAAGACCTTCACGACCATCGAGACGATGACGAACGCTCAGACGGCGCGCAAGTTCATCGCCGATGCGCTCGGCGAAGCTGCCGTACAGCATCACTTCGCGGCCGTTTCGACGGCGCTCGACAAGGTTGCCGCCTTCGGCATCGACAGCGAGCGCGTCTTCGGCTTCTGGGATTGGGTCGGCGGCCGCTACTCGATCTGGTCTGCCATCGGCCTGCCGCTGATGATCGCGATCGGCCCGGAAAACTTCGGCAAGTTCCTCGATGGCGCGCATGCGATGGACAACCATTTCCGCCAGGCGCCGTTCAAGGAAAACCTACCGATGCTGCTCGGCCTCATCGGCTTTTATCACCGCAACGTGCTCGGCTATCCCACGCGCGCGATCCTGCCCTATGATCAGCGCCTGTCACGCTTCCCGGCCTACCTGCAGCAGCTGGACATGGAATCGAACGGCAAGGGCGTTACCATCGACGGCACCCCGGTCGAGGGCAATTCCGGTCCCGTCGTCTGGGGCGAGCCCGGCACCAACGGCCAGCACGCCTTCTATCAGCTCATCCACCAGGGCACGAGCATCATCCCGGCCGAATTCATGATCGCCGCCAACGGCTTCGAGCCGGAGCTACGCCACCAGCACGACCTTCTGATGGCCAATTGCCTGGCGCAGTCGGAAGCGCTGATGAAGGGCCGCACCTTCGAAGAGGCCAAGGCCCAGCTCACCTCCAAAGGCATGGACGACAAGAAGGCCGATTTCATCGCGCCGCATCGCGTCTTCACAGGCAACCGCCCGTCGATCACTTTCGTCTATGACAAGCTGACGCCCTTTGCACTCGGCCGCCTGATCGCGCTCTACGAACACCGCGTCTTCGTCGAAGGCGTACTCTTCCGCATCAACTCCTTCGACCAGTGGGGCGTCGAGCTCGGCAAGGAACTGGCAACGGGCCTACTTCCGGTTATCGAAGGCAAGGAAAGTGCTGCCGGCCACGATTCTTCGACGCAAGGGCTGGTGGCTGCGCTGGCGAGCCGCGCGAAGTAACCCGCTCACCCACCTCCCCCTCAAGGGGGATTAAGCGTTGCGCGATCTCATCGCATCAGTAAATGGAGGGTGCGCCCCCCTCTGTCACTATCGTGACATCTCCCCCACATGGGGGGGAGATCGTTGGGAGGCTGCCGCACCTTCCTCAGATGCAACAGATACAGTCTCAGCAGATGCGATATCGGCTTGGGGCGATGGAGTGCCACAAGCTACCAATCTCCCCCCATGTGGGGGAGATGTCCCGAAAGGGACAGAGGGGGGTACACACTCTCCCCACTCGCGAAGGCCGATGAAGGATTACAGCCCGATCTCACTTGCCCAGGGCGGATTGGCTCCGGCGCGGGAGACCGTGACGGCCGCAGCCTTCGCGCCCAGAGCCAGCGCATCCTGCAGCGCCTTTTCGTTCAGCGAAGCCACCTGTGCCTTGGTCAAAAGGTTGTTCATCTTCAGCGATGCCAGAATGCCGGCATCAAAGGTATCGCCGGCACCCACGGTATCGACAACGGTGACGCGCTCGCTTGGCACCGAGACTTTCAGCGACTTGGTGTAGCCGGTTGCGCCTTCCGCACCCTTGGTGATGACGACGAGCTTGGCGCCCTGGTTAAGCCAATGGGCGGCCAGCTCATCGTGATTCCCAGCAATGCCGAACCATTCCAGATCCTCATCGGAGAATTTGAGAATGTCGGACATGGCAGCCATCCGGCTGATGCGGCCCATATGGGCTACCTTGTCCTTGATGAAGCCCGGGCGGATGTTCGGGTCGAGCGAGATGACCCGGCTCTGATGCTCACGCTTCATCAGCGCCTCGTAGGTTCCGCCACATGGATCGGGGATCAGGCTGATCGCGCCGAAGTGCAGCGCTTCGCAATCATCGCCGAGCGTCGGGAGATCCGCTTCGGTGATCATGCGGCCAGCCGTGCCTTCGTCGTAGAAGGCATAGGTCGCCTGACCGTTGACGAGCTTGACGAAGGCGATCGTGCTCGGACGGGGTGTGATGGCGCAATAGCTGAAATCGACCTTGGACGCCGAGAGCGTGTCGCGCAGGATTTCGCCCATCATGTCATCGGCGATGCCGGTGAAAAAGCCCGTGGGAATGCCGAGGCGACCGAGCGCGATCGCGGTGTTGAAGATCGCACCGCCGGCATAGGGGGCAAAGCCCTTTTCACCCAGCGTCGTATCCCGCGGCAGCATGTCGATCAAAGCTTCGCCACAGCACAAAATCATTCCGGCCTCCCAAAGAGCGCGTCCATCGTGTCCATTACATAAATCGATTAGATAGATTCAATGCAAAAGCAAAGCGTCAGTTTGTGGGCAGCTCCGAAATGCCGCCATTCCAGCCGGACCAGGCGAGCGGCGCATTGAGAAAGGCCTCGACTTCCTCGAGCGTCTTGTCGTCGAACAGCTTCTGCTCCTTGGCGACGGCGAGCACTTCGCGCCAGGTCGTGATGTATTGCAGGCTGACTTTCCGGTTGGCAAAGCGTTCGACCGCCTCGGGGAAGATGCCGTAATAGAACAGCGCCATGCCATGATCGACAATGCCGCCGGCTGCACGGATCGCGTCGATGAAGGTGAACATGCTGCCGCCGGCCGTCGTCAGATCCTCAATGACGAGCACGCGTGCGCCGTCCTTCATATCGCCTTCGATCTGGGCGTTGCGACCATGACCCTTCGGCTGCTTGCGCACATAGATCATCGGCAGGTTCAGGCGCTCGGCCAGGAAGGCGGCGAAGGGAATGCCCGCCGTCTCGCCGCCGGCGACGCAATCGAACTGCTCGAAGCCGACATTGCGCACGATGATGCTGGCTGCAAAATCCATGACCGTCGAGCGGATGCGCGGATAGGAGATCAGCTTTCGGCAATCGATATAGACCGGGCTCGCCATGCCGGACGCAAATTTGTAGGGCTTGTCGGCATTGAAGTGGACCGCCTTGATCTCCCAAAGCATCCTGGCCATCAGCTCGGCCATGACAGTGCGATCGGTGAATATCATCTGGGTCATGCAAGGCCTCCTTGGCGAGCGCTAATGTTCCAGCGGCAATAGCAGCAAGCGGGCCGAGTTTCCAGACATATGAAAGCTTTTGCGGATATCCCTCGGTCGCCGTCTGCAGGGCGACCGGAAGCAATCAGCGCAGCGCTCCAAGATCGGCAGGGAGCATGGCCTTGAACAGCGCGATGACCTTGTCGCCTTCTTTCCGTTCGATCGAAATCGCATAGCGCACCGCAGCCGCGACAAGCTGCATGGTCAATCGGGCTGTTCTTGCAAGTTCGGAATCATCGCGCCCCGGCCAGAGGCGCTTTAGGACGGTCAGAAACGCCTGCGAATGCCATTCCATATCCTCGGCATCGACCTGCTGCAGCAGCTTATCGGCATGGGTCGCGTGCCAGATGTCGCGCATGACTGGCTCTTCCAGAAACATGGCGTAGTAGCCATCGACGATGCGGCCGAGAGCGGGCTGCAGCTGATCGCGGCTTTTGATCGCCATCAGTTCGTCTTCGACGCATTGCCGGCCCTGCTCGTTGAAGCGCTCGGCCAGCACGCGGATGATCGCCGTCTTGTCGGGGAAATATTGGTAGAGCGAGCCGAAGGAAACGCCCGCCTTTTCGACGATCTCGCCCATGCGCAGCGCATCGCTGCCGTTTTTCGCAATCAGCTCGGATGCCACAGAAAGGATCAGATCCACGCGCTCGCGACCGCGTTGCTGGCTGGGTATGCGCCGCGGCGTCCCCGCCTCGTCCTTGCTGCGCCTGCGTCTCGCTATCGGTTCCCGTGCCATTCCATCCCTGCCTATCACCGTTGACAAGCAATATAAGAGAGTTTATCACATTTGCAAATGAAAGAATTTATCACATTTTATGCTGGAGGAGCTTGAAATGCAGATCTCGACAATTGCCGTCATCGGCGGATTGGGAAAAATCGGCGACCGCGTCGTCGAGCGTCTCGACGGCCGCAACTCGCCTGTCATGAACGGCATCGGCCGGATCCTCCGCAGGCAGCCGAAAGATTTTTTCGATTATGCCCGACAAACCGCCGCAACCGGCATCTGGAGTGCTCAGTCATGACCTTTCCGATCACGAATATCGCTCTCATCATCGCCGCGCTCAGCAGCGGGCTTCTCGCCGGCGTCTATTTCGCCTTCTCGACGTTCATCATGCAAGCTTTCGCCCGCCTCCCGGTCGATCAGGGGATTGCCGCGATGCAATCGATCAACACGACGATCGTGCGTTCGCCCTTCATCGTGCTGTTCCTGCTGACGGCAGCGCTCTCGATCTTCATCGCAGTGATGGCCATCCTTTACTGGCGAGGCGGCACCAGCGTTCTGATGCTGACGGGTGCAGCGCTCTATATCGTCGCGAGCCTGCTTTCGACCATGGTCTTCAATGTGCCCCTGAACGACGCACTCGATAAAGTGGACGGCCATTCCGCTGAGTCGATGCAGCTATGGTCCACCTATCTCAGCGACTGGACACGCTGGAACCATGTGCGCACGGTCGCCTCGCTACTGGCCGCATGCGCCTTCGTGAAGGCCCTGTTCTGACAGCCTGTGACGAGAGACGGTCAGCCGAAAACGGCCGGCTAGACAGCCCGCAGATAGGCCGCGACCTCTACACGGTTGCGGCCATTTCGCTTTGCCTCATAAAGCGCCTTGTCGGCGGCGCGAAGCACATCATCGAAGCCGAGCCCTTTGGCGGTACCGGTCGCGATCCCAGCACTGACGGTGCAGGCGAAAGATTTGCCTTCGATGCTGATCGCCCGTGCCGCAAAGGCATCACGCACCCGCTCTGCGACCTGCTCCGCGCGACCCGGCAGCGCGTTGTCGAGAACAAGCGCAAATTCCTCGCCTCCCAGACGCGCCACCGTGTCGGAAGGCCGCAAACCGAAGGCGAGTTCCTGGCCGAAAAGCTTGAGCACGAGATCGCCGGCGGCATGGCCGTGCTGATCGTTGATCGCCTTGAAACGGTCGATGTCAAAGATGATGACGGCCATCGAAGGGCCGAAGGACCGGCGGCCGTAAAGATCGAACAGCGCGCGGCGATTAAGCAGCCCGGTCAGGGCGTCGGTGATCGCCTCCTGACGATGAAATGCAGCTTGGCGCCACTGGTGCAAAGCAAGGGACAGCGCCCCGATCCCGGTCATTCCGGCGATGCAGACGGCGAGGCTGACATCCTCCGCCCAGTTGTCCGGCGCATGACCGAGTACGAGCTTGCCATCGGCGATCAGCACTGCCGCGCATAAGGCAAAGGAAATGGCCGTCAGCGTGTAAAGCGCCGTAATGCCATAGAGCGGCGTCGGTGCCTCGCGCCGGCTGAGCCAATATTCGCGCGCCGTCAGAAGCAGGAGCACGCAGATGACAAGGTTATCGGCGATGAAAGCCAGCCCGTCGTAGCCGGCAAGCATCGGTCCGATCGATGCTGACATGCCCGGCAAGCAACCGAGGGCAAAGCGGATGCTGGAAAGGCGACCCGTGCGAAACTGATAACCGGCCACCCAGATCGTCGCGAAGCCAAGGAAGAACAAGACGAACGTCAAAATGGCAAAAATCGGCTTGGGATGGTCGACATAGGCGCCGTAGACGAAGATGCCGCCGACGATAGGCACAAGGCCGGCAGAACACGTCAGGAGGAAGGTATCGGGCCGGCGCGAAAACCAGCTCCCGACCAACGTGACCGCAAGGCAAGATGCGGAAACGCCGAGGGCCAGAAGCAGGGAATTGTAATCAACCAGCATCATGCTCTTTCGACGGTTGGACTTCTACCGCAGGGTGTGTCGTCGGCACACTAGGCCTTCAGGCGTATCCAATT